>CAYOJW010000001.1:0-756210 GCA_964404445.1 uncultured Roseivirgaceae bacterium
TTATCCCCCTCATTAATCGACAACCCTAAAGTCGCCCTGAGGGGGTGCCCGGAATCAATCTATAACACTTCACAGCATTACAAAACCTCCGGGGCCCGCTATCAATTTCAATTCATTCAAAGAACGGTTTTGACTGGTGAACTCTTCGCTCGTTACTGCGTTTCGTTCTGTCAAATTGAGGCTGTTGTCCTGCTGACGATCGCCTGTTTGTGTTGTCCCTTCAAAAAGGGAGTGCAAAGGTAGCAATTCAATGTTTCTTTGCAAATTAGCCTGCGAAACTTTTCAGAAAAGTTTAAGCGTATCCCGGGATTTGACCCAATCCTTCAAAAAGGGGTCGAAAGTAGCTTGCCGGGCTTTTTTACAAATGTTTGCTGATTGTTTCTTTACACGATTTATGCACACTCTGCTAAGTGCTGGATTATCAGCCTTTTCGCTTGAATAAGGGTACGGTGCTACAAGCTTCACCAAACATTAGACTGGCAGCTATTGGCTGAAGATTGGCTACTGTTTTTATATAAGCCGAGGCCGGGACATCTACTTTACCGCATCCTTTTACTACGATTTTTTTTTCACGAAACTGTTCCCAATCTATTTTTGAGAGTGCTTCATCGTACAATTTCTCTTCAAGTTTTTGCAAATCGCCAAACTCAATAGCTTTTGCGTACGGTTTCAGCGCTATGGCGACAAGCATGTAAGCCCATGTGGGAATGATGGCATCGGCTGTACAATTTATGGCTACATACTTATCCTGATAAAAAGACCAATCGTTTGTTTTAATGTATTCGCGCAAATCTTTTTCGCGCAGGATGAGCCCCTGAAAGAGTTGGTCTTTCAGATCAACCAACACACGTTCGCCCGGTTGGTAATATTCTTCCAAATCGAAAGTAATGAGCGGGCTATTGGTTACGCGATTGATGATTTCTTTTTCTTCGGGCATAACTATACTACAAAAAACAGCATGAATTAATTCACCGGCTTAGGTACGGGTTTCTTAACCATAAATTCTTTCAAATAATACGGCTCAAAATTTACCAAATCTTCTGTTTGCTTTTGTTGGAATTTTTGAAAGGCCGGTTCGCCCATATACGATGCAATGGGACTGATACCGGAAATAAATTGTGCGCCCGGATGTGTAATGGTATCACGGCACTTATCTGCCCCATCGCCAAAAAATATCATCTTGTTTAATTCCAGCAATGCACCGAAGCTTGATGCGTCAATCACTTTTGCTTCGATGGGCTGAATGGTTTTTCCGGCTGCATCAACTACCGTGCAATACACCTCCATTCTTCGGGCATCAATCATCGGGCATAGGTATGCGTTGCCTGCGTTTTGTTTGTTCATGTGATGTACGAGCAATTCTAACGATCCGACAGCAATAAGCGGAATGTTTAATGCAAAGCATAATCCCTTTGCTGTTGATGTACCGATGCGCAGACCTGTATAGGAACCCGGGCCGGACGACACGGCTACTGCGCTTAATTGCGATAACGTTATACCCGATTTTTTTACAACGGCCTCTATCAGCACGGCCAACTTTCCGGCATGAGAATGTTCGATGTGGATTTCTTCGGTAGCGATTAAAACACCCTGCTGATGCAACGCTACCGAGCATATTTTAGCCGAGGTTTCAAGGCTCAGGATTAAACTCATGGATTTGGCGACAGGATTTTTTTATACCGGCCGGTGTCGTTTAATACCTGAACGGCTTCGGCTACAACTTTATCGCGCGGAAGCGAAACCTGAGCCTCACCATCGGTTAAGCCATAGTGGAAAGCAATCTGTTGTTCAAGGGTTTCGATGATCTCGGTTTTAAAACGCACCAGGTCGGTAGCCTTGGCGGTATCTATTTTCTTTTTTAAATCATTCAGTTGCGTTTCGATATCGGAATAGATACGCTCCTGCTTAGCTGTTTTCGTTAACTCGGCTGCCCGGTTTTCAAGTTCGCTCGTGTAATTAAATTTTTGTGTTTTAAGCCAATCCAAAAATTTAGTGTATTCGGCCTCGGTGATCTTCAGTGTTTTCAGATCGGGCGTGGCCGGGTGTTCGCCACAATATTTAGAGGCATAATCAAAGATAAGTCCTTCCTGCACCAATGCCGTGGCTGCTGTGCTCAGGTATTGATCGACCGTGGTTATATCGGGATTGATACCGTTGCCATCATAAACCGTACGACCGGCCTTTGTTTTAAAGGCTGTGCGCAACGAATCGGGAAATTTATTCACCGAACCGTCTTCGTTGCGGTGTGCGTAATCAAGCGCCTGAATACAACGACCACTCGGAATATAATATTTGGCCACGGTAACTTTTATTTCAGAACCATACGGTAACTGACGTGTGGTCTGCACCAACCCCTTACCGAACGTTTTTTGCCCCACCAGCACGGCACGATCATAATCTTGTAACGAGCCTGCTACAATTTCGGCAGCCGAAGCGCTCATCTCGCTCACCAATATCGCAACCGGTATTTCGGTATCTAACGGATTGTTTAATGTTGTGTATGTTTTATTCCACTCCGTAACCTTTCCTTTTGTGGAAACCACTTCGGCATTTTTTGGAACAAAGAGGTTAACAATGTTAATGCCTTCGTGCATTAATCCGCCCAGGTTGTCGCGCAAATCGAGTATCAGTTTTTTCGCTCCCTGTGCTTTCAGTTTTTGAACGGCTTCGCCCACTTCTTTGGCAGCGCCCGGAGTAAACTCATCAAGTTTAATATAACCAACACCTGTGTTACCTACCAGCCCGTAATACGCAATGTTGCTGATGGTTATTTTTTCGCGCCTGATGGTAAATGTATGCTCGCCCGAACCTGCCCTGCGAACTTTTAACTGCACATCGGTTTTAGCCGAACCTTTTAGCTGCGTAGTGATTTCGGTAGTGGATTTACCGATCATGTTTTTTCCGTTTACGGCAATGATTTCATCACCTACACGAACTCCCGCTTTGTATGCCGGAAAATCTTTATACGGATGAGTGATCACGGTTTTCCCGTTGACCACGCTGATCAGCGCACCGATGCCCGCATACTGCCCCGTAGTCAATACACGGAAATTTTCCATTTCTTCTTCCGGGATATAATCGGTGTACGGATCAAGCGACTCCAGCATACTGTTGATGCCGGTACGGATTAATTTTTTTGGCTCAACATCGTCAACATAATATGCATTGACTTCTTTAAAGAGGGTTGCAAAAATATCGAGGCTCTTGGCGATTTCAAAGTAACGTTCGGCCGGTTTGGTAAACGCAAACGAAATTGCTACTACTGCAAGCACTCCTAAAATCCATTTACGTTTCATCTGTTTATTTTTTATTCGATACTATCAGCCATCAAAACGTTTAAAGGAGGCAATCATTTTATCCTCTATGGTTTTAAACAACAGTATGTTTTTAGCGGTATAAATATACGCGATTTGCAAGGCCGATGCTGACGGAAGCAAAGCTTTGTTGAGCCTGTATGCCTCGCGCATTCTGCGTTTTATACGGTTGCGGTCGGTTGCGTGTTTAAAATTTCTTTTAGGAACCGAAAACAATACTTGATGCACGCCCGGTGATTCGGGCTGTTTCCGAAAAAAAACCTTAAAGGGATGTAAATAAAAAGAGGAACCCTTGTCGAAGAGTTCCTGTATATCTTTCTTTTTGGAAAGTCGTTCGGATTTTGAAAAACTGAATACCCCCATCGTAATTTGATAATTCGATGATTTGAAAATTCGGTAATTCTCAGCTTACCAAACTGCCTGCGATAGACAGCCCTGCCTGTCGGCAAGTATGGGTATTCAAATCAGCTTATTTTTTCTTGAAAGTCGATTCGCTTGAAACCGTCAGTTTCTTTCTGCCCTTCTTTCTGCGAGCCGAAAGCACCCTGCGGCCATTGGCCGATGCCATGCGCTCACGGAAACCGTGCTTGTTTTTACGTTTTCTGTTCGAAGGTTGATATGTGCGTTTCATATATCGTTAAATAACGGTTGACCTCTGTTTAATTAAGGGGTGCAAATTTGCTCAGGATTTTCGGAAAATACAATATCTGGATCAGGATTTAAGGATTTAAGGATTAATAGGATGGCTTTCAATAACTTACAGATCGACAACAACGCTGCCGGATCATTTTTAGTAACCGCTTACAATGTTGATTTTAAGGGTTTTAGTTACTTTTTATTTGAGCAAATCGGCCAAAACCTGTTGCGCCTGCGCCTTTTCAAGCCGGGGGCCAAACTGTGAAACCACTTTCGATGCCGCCAGCGAAGCAAGTTTCCCGGCCTCGGCATAGCTGTGGTTGTGTGTGATGCCGTACATAAACGCCCCCGCAAACATATCGCCTGCCCCGTTTGTATCGACAGCTTTTACTTTATAGGGTTCGATTTGAATGAAGGTGTCGCCATCGTAAATCAATGCCCCGTTGGCACCCAGTGTAATGGCAAAACGCTTTGCAATGCCCTTCAGTTTTTCGCGCGCTTCGTTTACCGAGTCGGTACCGGTATAGGTCATGGCCTCTTCTTCGTTGCAAAACAACAGGTCAACACCGTGGCCCACGATTTCTTCCATTTGTTTGGAAAAGTATTTCACCATGCTGTTATCCGAAAACGTGAGGGCTACCAGCACGCCATTTTCTTCAGCAATTTTTTTGGCTTGTTTTAAGGCTTCCAAACCTTTAGGACTGGCTACCAAATAACCTTCCAGATATACATAAGTCGATTTTTTTATCGTTTCCCGGTCTAAGTGTTTGGGCGATAAAAAAGAACTGACACCCAAAAAGGTATTCATGGTACGTTCGGCATCGGGTGTGGTCATTACCAGGCATTTACCGGTAATACTGTCGGGGCAATTCTCGTACGTGAGATTGGTATCGATACCGTTGCGTTTTAAATCGGACAGGAAGAATTTCCCCAGTTCGTCTTTCGCTACGAGGCACGAATAAAACGAACTTCCGCCAAACTGGTTTACGGCTGTTACCGTGTTTCCGGCCGAGCCTCCGCCCGACATACGGCTGCGTTTCATGTCGATGGCTTTCATTAACTGATGCTGGCGTTTTTCATCCACTAAGGTCATTACACCTTTTTCGATTTCGTTTTTGATAAAGAAATCGTGATCTACTTCGGTAACTATATCCACAATG
Source organism: uncultured Roseivirgaceae bacterium (assembly GCA_964404445.1). Taxonomy (GTDB): domain Bacteria; phylum Bacteroidota; class Bacteroidia; order Cytophagales; family Cyclobacteriaceae; genus UBA2336. The sequence goes on from CAYOJW010000001.1 coordinate 5,111, forward strand.
GCATTGCCGATGCCGTAAACATCGTAGGTTTTAGAACTCATGCGCGAATTAATTTTGGTGCAAATAAAAGATTAGTCTGTGGATTTATTGCGCGCCCGGCACTAAAATATACCGTAGATTATCAACCGGCCACGATGGTGAGTTCGTTTTGGCCGCAATCCCACTCCTTTACGGGAACAGACCAATTACCGTATTTTTCTGTCAGGTAATCGCGATGAAAGTTAGGCACCCTGAGTGTGTGGTTGAGGTAACTGATCGTTTCAAACGATTGATAGAATTTTTTATCGACACGCATAACCTTGCCCTTTGCCTGCCAGTACGTGTGCGCGGCATCGTCTGTTTTAACAAACACATCCAGCACAATAAAGTTTGCCTTGTGGCTGGGACGCAACCACTGGAAATAATAATCGCGAATAGGTTTAATTTTAATTATCGAATAGTCGCCTTTGCGGATAGGCCCCGAAGTGATTTTACTTTTACGCACCGACATGCGATAACCCCGCGTAAACAGTGCAAACTTTAATCTAAGAAATTGACTGACAAATACTTGTGGTATTGAAATGTCCACATCATAATCCCACGGCAAAAGATCGTGGTCGCGTGTAAGCCCCAGCAGCGTACCGCCCTCTAAATGGTAGGCTATGTTCCTTTCCTCTAACAGTGTGGCGAGGTCAAACAATATTTTTCGCGCACCTGCAAGGTTCTTGTTTGTAAGTTGGGGTTTATACAATGCCATAAATTATTTGCGTACCTTTCGCTGTTTAAAGTTCAAGTTAAGTTGTTTTTATTTTATTGTTATTTCCTGATCGCCTGATGTGGCTTTTTTTCGATTAACATCATGGTGACCGGATTTACTAAAAGTCTTTACTTATAGATAACGTATGAAGATTGTCATTCTTGCTGCCGGCATTGGTTCGCGCTTAGGCAACCCCCTCCCAAAACCCTTAACGCTGTTAAAAAGCGGTAAGAGCATTATGCAGCAACAAATTGATAACCTTACCCAACACTTTGACACAGACGACATCAATATCGTTGTAGGGTTTAAAAAAGAATTGATATTAGAGGGGTTCCCCGATCAGACTTTTATTTACAACCCGCTTTTTGACCAGACCAACACCTCAAAAAGTTTATTAAAAGCACTGAAAAAACTTCACAACGAACCGGTAATGTGGCTGAACGGTGATGTGGTATTTGATGCCGATATTTTTATTGAACTAATGCCCACCATCGTAGCTAACAAATCGTTTGTGTGTGTGAACACCCAAAAAGTTGGCGAAGAAGAAGTTAAATATACCCTGGACTCAAAAGGATTTATAGACAAGCTGTCTAAGCAAGTAAAAAACGGGGCAGGTGAGGCCGTGGGCATCAACTTCATCAGCAGCAAAGACATTAACACGCTGATTGCCCGCCTCGAAGAATGTGCCGATAACGATTACTTCGAGCGCGGAATTGAAATGGCCATTGAACGCGACAACCTGAAAGTATCGGCTATTGACATTTCCAGGTTCCGCTGCATGGAAATTGACTTCAAAGAAGATTTAGACAACGCCAACAAACTGTTTTAATCACCGTGCGGGCTGTTCTGTTTTGTGCAAACCCTTACGCCTTTGGTATTTTAAAACCACTACACGATGCATTGGCTCAACGGCAACACGAGGTGCTTTGGTTTATCCCGGACAAAATCAGAGATCAGTTTCCGTTTACCGGTACGTTTGCCATCACAAACCAGGTTAAAACGTTAATTGAATTTAAAGGTGATGCCCATTTTGTACCCGGCAATGAAATACCGCATTACCTGCGCGGTGTTAAAGTCCAGGTTTTTCACGGCATGGCCGGTGAGAAACAAGGGCATTTCCGGATACGGAATTACTTCGATTTATACCTAACTCAGGGACCCTATTTTACCAACCGCTTTAAACAATTAGCCGCCAAACATGGCGACTTTGAAGTTATGGAAACCGGCTGGTGTAAACTCGACCCACTGTATCAACACCATACGGAATACCATACCGAGCGCGATGCTTTACTGAATCAGTCGGGAAAGAAAAAATTAGTTTTGTACGCGCCTACCTTCTCGCCTTCGTTAACCTCTGCAAAAGAACTACGTGAGGCCATAGACACACTGGCGCATACAGAAGACGTGTACCTGATGATCAAGTTTCACGATTTAATGGACAGGGAAGTGATCGGGCAATACCAAACTTTGGCAAACAACACGCCCAACATTGAAATTATTAACGACCGGAATATTTTAAAATACCTGATCATGGCTGATGTGATGATCAGCGACACATCATCTGTGGTGTACGAATTCATTTTGCTCAACAAACCGGTTATTACCTGGCGGTCGGCCTCGCAGCACATTACATGGACTGACATTCAATCGGCCGAAGAATTGTTGCCTGCATATCAAAAAGAAATTACAGAAGACATGCACCGTGCGGCACGACAAGCTACTATCTTAAATTATCATCCCTATACAGATGGAAAATCTTCGGAACGCATGATTGCAGCCGTTGAAGCCTACATTCTTCAGCACGGCATTCCCGAAAAACGGAACGTCAACCTCTATCGCAGATTTAAGATGAACAGGCTCTTCGGTAAAAAACCGGGCCTCGCATAGTTTCTTCCAAACATTCCTGATCAACAAAAAGAGTTGATTTTTTGCTAAATTTGAGTGCATTAACAGCAAACAGATGACACGGGAAATACTGATAAAGAAAACGATTGACAGCCTGACAAAACTCCCCGACCAAAAGTTAAAAGAGGTTTCAGATTTTGCCGAGTTTCTGTTGAACAGGATAGAAAATCACTTCATAACTGAAGGGATTCAGAAATTAGTAGTTGATTCAAAAGCATTTGAGTTTTTGCAGGACGAAGAAGAACTTTATTCGGCAGACGATCTGAAAGAAAAATACAAATGAATAAAGGTGATATTGTTTTAATACCTTTCCCGTTTACTGACCTTACAGGAATAAAAAACAGACCGGCACTTATTCTTGTAAACGGGGAATCTGATCTAACAGTTTCTTTCATAACAACTCAACTAAAGTGGCAAGAAGATTTCGATGTAAAAATTGAACCTTCGCAACTAAACGGCCTGAAAAGAATATCATTAATAAGGCTAAGTAAGCTCGCAACCATCGATAAAAATTTAGTCACCGGTAAATTGGGTAACCTATCACAAAACGAGTTGGCTAACGTAGATAAAAACCAGATGGGCATATTTAAACTAAGCCGTCAATAGCCAAACTCACAACAATATGGCTGTTCACAAATCGATTGTTGTTACCGTGCCGTAGTGCTATTTTCGTTTTAAACCCATACCCAATTCGGCCGCACGGTTAGGATAATCGGTAATAATGCCATCAACACCCCACGCTTTCAGGCGTTTCATATCGGCTGGTTCGTTCACCGTCCAGGGGATTACGCGCATTTTCTTTTTTCGGATGGCTTCAACAGTTGATTGCGATTTCAACATTTTGAAATACGGACTATAAACAGAAGGCGTAAACCCCAATGCCCGCAGGGTTGCATCAACAGGTTTTGAAGTTTCGACCAACGCTGCCAGCCGCACGTGCGGATATTTTTTGTGCCAGTATTTCAACACCCTGAAATCGAACGACTGAATGACCACGCGTTCCCACGGCAAATACTGGTCAATAAGCTGAAACACGATGTCGGAAAATACTTCGGGTGAAGGGTGATACTTATTATCCCAGCGCGGTTCTGTTTTAATTTCGATGTTGTAATCTACTTCGTAGCGGGTGTAGCTTTTAATGTGGTCTTCTGCGGCTACAATCACATCGCGCAATAAAGGCTTGGTTGCCGGTATGTTTTGCTGTTCGGCAAAACGCAGGTTTGGTTTCAGCCCGCAGTCGAACTTTTGGATTTCGGCATAATCCATTTTGTAGATGTTGTACTTTAATTTATCGGCTGGCAGAATATGTGCGCTGTCGGGCGTGATGCAAATCCCGGCCTCCATAAACGGATCGTGCGATACCAGCACTTTTTTGTCGTGCGTGATCACCACATCCAGCTCAAGCGTAGTTACACCGTTATTCAACGCAATAATAAATGCGGGAACGGTATTCTCGGGCTGTATGCCCCGCGCACCCCGGTGACCCTGCAAGTCGAACTTCGGGATATACTGAGCCTGGGCAACCGCAACAGGTATGAGCAACAAAAGAAAAAGTTTTATCCGGGGTGACATTGCACCAAAGATAAAACTTTATAAACAGGTGTCCTACACCTGAAAACACCAGATTGTTTATCCTCCAATCATCATCATTCGCGGAGCTCCGCCCCTTCGGCCACCGCCCATCGGGTTCAGGTGCCGGTTAATGGCATAGGTGAACGATACCATGTAATACCTGCCGAGCGAATTCATGGTTTGGCGTTCAAAGTAGTTGTTGTTGGCGCTTTGGGTTACACCGAGGTTACGGTCAAGTACGTTATTCACTGCCAATTTAATTTCGCCCGCATTTGCTTTTAACACATACCGCGACAGTGAAAGGTTAAGCATGGGAATTGAAACCGTACTGTTGTTGGTCTGGTTTTCGTATTCCATATAGTTAAACGTTCCTGAAAGACGGTAGTATTTTAAGAAACTGTAATTACCCTCGGCTGTATAGGTTTTGTTGAAATACTTTTGATCGGTATTGTTGGCCGATTCGTAATTGGTACGCTGTTGACTTAACCGGGTTGACAAACTCAGATCGAAAACTTCTTTATAGGTAAACGTGTAGCGGATATTCCCTCCTAGCGTTAGCTGATCAATGTTCGACTCAAAGTCGTTTAACAATTCACCGTTTTCAAGTTCTTTTGAAACGTTTACGCTACGCTGGGTAGTTACACTCACCCCTACGTTTAACCTGCTGAACAACTTCGATAACGGGAAACTCACATTCGCATTCCCCATCAGACTCATATTGTTATCAACATTAATAGGTTTGCTGGTAGTTGTGGTAATGCTGTCGGTTACATTATACACCATGCTGTTGGTTATGGCGTCTTTGGTATAAGTGGCATTGATAAATGTAAAGAAGCTGATAAACGTTACCGGATCGAATTTAGAGAAATTCAGCCGCATACTATGCTGATACGCTGGGTCAAGTTCAGGATTACCTTCAGTGATGTTCGGCAGATTGGTTACATCTTTAACAGGAGTTAACTGCTGGATAGACGGAGCCTGCATAGAGGTTTCGTAATCCATACGGAAACGCATATTATTATTAAAGTCGTAATTAAAATGCACGGCCGGTAATACGTTGGCAAACGTACGGTCGATAATGGCTGCCTGATTAGCTGGTCGGAGTATCTCACCATCCAACACGGTTTGCTGTACGCCTGCACCAAACGTTACACTGTAATTGTCGCGGTTGATACGCAGGTTAAACCCTCCGCGCTGGTACAGGTAATCGCTGTTGTAGTTGTTGCTGAGTGAGTCCATCAATTCCCCGTCAGTACCAAACGTTCTGCGGTTTACATCGTTTTTGTTCTGGCGGATGTTATAGTTCAGCTCTAAGTATTTTCTGTTGCCCAACGGTTCGGTAAACGACAAGTTAGCGCCATACGTGAGGTTCTGGTTGTTTTGCGTATTGGTTTGATCGATCGGTATTTGCTCACCGCCCATGTTGGCATTGTAACCTCCAATCACGCCATCGCGGTCGGTATCGCTTACGCTGAATGATAATGTTGAAGAGAACGTTCTTCCCTTTTTGGCAAAACGGTGGCGGTACAGCAACTCGCTGTTAAAATTTAGCGTAGTACCGGTTGATACACTGTTACGGTCTGTTTCGTTGATTACGGTGCCATCGGCCGAAGTATTCTCGCTATTGGTGCGTTGTTCGGACTTCGTATCGCTGAAGGTTACCCCGTTTGTCCATTTTATAGAGTTTGCTGAATCAATTTCGTGATCCAAAATTACGTTCAACCGGTGATTGAGGTTTGTGCTCTGCTGACGGGTAAAGTCGCGGTAGTATTTAAAATTTGTTGTGTTAAAATACTCACGGTCGGTTTCCTGAATGATGTCGTGATCTAAGTAATTGACGAAGTAGTTCGCGCTCAGCTTGGTCTTTTTACTGAAGTCTTTGTTGAAGTTTATACCGCCACCATACGTATTCATTAAACCGTTGGTTTGGCCTCCGCCAAGCTGCATACCGCCACCACCGCCTCCGCCAGTGGTTATGCTGATGGTGCGTACTCCTCCGCCACCGCCCGCAAAAGCACTTGAACCTCCGGTAAAGGTCATGTAATCGTCAAACGAAAAGCCTTGCTCGTTAATGTTATTACCTGTGCCCACAAAGGAAAGTTGTTGCCCTTTTGAAAACCGGTTGAGGCTAAACTTGGCTGTAAAACGATTGTCGGTACCGTAACCTGCGCTAACATTACCGAACATACCGTTGCGTTTTTCTTCTTTCAGTTCCAGGTTAATGGTTTTTTCGCGCTGGCCATCGTCAATGCCGGTAAATTGCGCCTGGTCTGATTTACGGTCGAATACCTGTACTTTATCTACGGCATCAGCCGGTAAATTACGGGTAGCCAGTTTGGGGTCACGCCCGAAAAACTCTTTGCCATCTACGGTTACACGCTGTACCTGCTCGCCTTGTGCACGAATGGTTCCGTCATTGTCAACTTCCAGTCCCGGCATTTTCTTTAACAGGTCTTCTACCACGGCATTGGGCTGGGTTTTAAACGACCCGGCATTAAACTCGATGGTGTCTTTTTTAATGGTTACCGGGGCACGTTCACCCTTCACTTCTACTTCGCCTAACAACGTGCTGGCCGGTTCCATTTTTTGAACACCTAAATCAATAATCGTTTCATCGGGCTTAGGCGCTATGCGAACAAACAAGGGTGCCTGCCCGATATACGTTACCTTAAACAGGTATTCGGCCCGGTTCAAATTCTTTACCTCAAAAAAACCTTCGGTATTGGTCGATCCGAAATTCACCAGAGTCGAGTCTTTCGGACTCAAAAACAACAAGGTAGCATTGGGCAAAGCCCCGTTGGTTGAATCAACCAATCGTCCTTTTACGGTAATTTTTTGGGCGTACAATGCCTGGGCCGTACATACGGCTACTACAAGTAAAACTATTCTCATGGATTAATGTTGCTTTTGATTAATTACGCATCATTGGGCGGCCTCCGCCACTGTTGCGCATACGTTCCATTTGTTCTTCGGTTATTTTCCGGTACTCTTCCTGCGTAACTTTTGTTCCACTGGCTGGTTCTTTCAGTTCGTTCTTTTTTAATTCACGCAATTCAACTTTGCGTGCAACAATTACACGTTCGCCATTATTAACATCAATGGCCAATACTGTACCGGGCAATGTATTGTAGCGGTCGGGGCCAAGCGATGGCCGTATCTGGTCGGTGTACCATGCGGTAATTTCCTGAGTAACTACACGTTTTTCGGGAGTGGGCGAACCTCCGCCTCCCATACGCATGGTGTTCATTTCTTGTGTGTGGGTGTAATATGCCATCCGGCAGGTATAGCCTAAAATTTCTTTTGTTTCGGTGCCAAACTTCCAGGGCGACATTTTTACCGAATCCTGAATAAGGTATTTCTTGCCCATCAAATCCTGTAACGAAACTGTTGTTCCGGCATCGCTGTTCACATACAATTCGGTTTTGGGCATTCTAAAAGTCATGCGCATAGTACCACCTGCTGAAAATTGCTGCTCCTCCTCGTCCACAACCGTTTTATATAATGACTCGTGCCCTGTGAAAAAGAGTTGCAGGTTGGTAGTTCTGAACTCGGGTATCATGGCTTTCATCTCTTCCCGGTCGGCCGGGATGTTGCGGTGCATATTGATACGGTCTTCGTACAAAATAACACCTGTTTGTTGTGCCCAGGCTACGCGGGTAGCCACTAAGCACACCAGCATACCTAATACGATGATAACTTTTTTCATGTAGTTGGTCTTTTTCATCTTCAATTTGTTGGTACAAATGTACACTCTCAGACGAGCCGGAAGGGTTAATAGTTCTGAAAGCAAGGTTAATTTAGGTTAACACCGGCACGATTACCCGTGAGGGTACGTTACTTTTGTACCGATGAAAAAGTCAAAGAACCTGCTGGTTATCATTTTAATGACCAGTAGCATTGTGTTGTTATTGGTGCTTCAGTTGTTTTGGTTAAACGGCTCGTACGAACGCGCCTATTTCGGCTTGCGCAGAGAAGCGATTTTTGTTTTTCGCAGTACACTGTATGGCCTGCGCGACTCTTTATATCAAAACAATATCCGCGCAGTGGTGCCCGATTCGCTTAACCATTCGCTCAACGCTATCCGTTCCGAAAACATCAAATCACTAAACGTTGTGAAAGGCGTACCGTACGACAACACAACACCCGCAACATCCTCGTCTATTCAGGTAATCGTTTCATCCAACCAGGGTAATCCCGACTCGCTCGTGAAAGCCCTTAGGCCGATGAGCAGTCAGTTGCGAAGAACCTTACAGGACGGTAGCCACCATAGTTTTATACTCAGGCTTTCGCCCGATACCCTGAGCCTCGATACCATCAGACTTTATTTAGCGGCCGCTTTTTCAAAAGCCAATCTGCCCGTTGATTTTTCGGTTACGCACCAGGTTGTTACGCCCGAACGAATGCCCGGCTTTGGCAAACCCGAACCTAACGACCAGCCTGAAACAAACACCAGCCTGTACAGCGATACGTTAAAATTAGAAAGCCTGCGATTTAACCCAGCTAACCGTTATGCGGTTTCGGTATTTCCGGTGCAGCGGTTAGTGGCACAACAAATTGCCCCACAAATAGGATTTTCGGTATTGCTTACGCTGATCACTCTTGTTGCTTTCGTGATCTTGTACCGAAACCTGCGCACGCAACAACGGCTTATGGAAATGAAGAACGACTTCATCGGCAACGTAACACACGAATTGAAAACACCGGTAGCTACGGTAAGCGTTGCATTAGAAGCCCTGAAAAATTTTCATGCGCTGAACGACCCAAAACTTACACGCGAATATTTAGACATCGCCCAAAGCGAATTAAACCGCCTCACGCTGATGACCGATAAAATACTGAAAGCATCAGCGTTTGAAAATACCGGCATCGCCATTCAAAAAGAACGTATTGACATCCGTAAGATAACGGCTGACATTCTCGACTCCATGCGTTTGGTTTTTGAAAAGCGACAGGCCGATGTTGATTTTCAATCGGATGGCGAAAGTTTTTCGATTGACGGTGAAGAAGCCCACATTACAAATGTGATTTACAACTTAATTGACAATGCACTGAAGTATAGCCCTGCTCAACCTGTTATCCGCATTACATTACAAGAAACACCCGACAATGTTATTCTGTCGGTGAAAGATCATGGTTTGGGCATCCCGGCAGAATACAAAAAGAAAATTTTTGAGAAATTTTTCCGTGTACCCACAGGCAATATCCATAACATTAAAGGGTACGGCTTGGGCCTTAGTTATGTAGCCAGCGTGGTGCAGGCACACGGAGCCACCATTACTGTTGAAAGCGAACCGGGAAAAGGCAGTACCTTTATCATTCACTGGCCAAAAGTACACACATGAGCAACATCAAAATACTGTACGTTGAAGATGAGCCTTTTCTGGGGCGCATTGTCAAGGAAAGTTTAGAGAGCCGTTCGTACCAGGTAAGCATGGTAACCGATGGCGCCCAGGCTTTGAGTGTGTTTGAACGCGACAAGCCCGACATTTGTGTGTTGGATGTGATGTTGCCCACGAAAGACGGATTTTCGATTGCGCAGGAAATCAAAAAAATTAATGCCGATGTACCCATCATATTTGTTACGGCCAAAAACCAAACCGAAGATGTGCTGAAAGGTTTTGATGTGGGCGGCAACGATTATTTGCGCAAGCCCTTCAGCATGGAAGAGCTGATTGTGCGCATTACCAATTTGTTAAACCTGGCGCAAAAATCGACAGCGAATAAAGCACTGCCGGAAATTATCCCGTTAGGGAAGTACGAGTTTAACAGCCTGCGTTACGAACTAAAGTTTAACGATGTGGTGCGCAAGCTATCGCACCGTGAAGCCAGCCTTTTACAACTCCTGGCCGGGAATAAACATACTACCGTACAACGAAAGGATATTTTATTGAAACTTTGGGGTGACGACTCGTACTTCAATTCACGAAACCTCGATGTATATATCACCAAGCTGCGCGATTACCTGAAAGAAGATCCCTCCATCGAGATCATCACCATTAAAGGAATAGGCTACCAGTTTGTAACGGGTTAATGGTTGAGCAACACAATGCCCACTAAAAAATTCAGTCCCGAAAAATTATCCGTACCCAGGTAATCGTAATCGCTCTTAACGGTCGAGTAATCATAGCCCAATGCTGCTTTAAGACCCCAGCCCGCATGTTGCTTTACGCGGAATATCGTTCCGACTTCCGGCCGGGCTACAAAGCCTGTATTTTTATCGACATCCTGATATACATTATAAAACATTTTATACTGACCATTGGCTACGCCCGCACCCAGCGATGCGTACGGAATAAAATGTTCGCCTTGCTTAAAATAATACTGGCCGTTGGCCATTACGGTAAAATAATAGAGGTATTTATAACTGTCGTACGATATGGCTCCGCCTTCGTACTCGTACGTTTGGTACGGATGGTAATCGCGCAATACGGAATACCCGGCCTCAATACCAAAGCCAAATTTTTCGCTTACAAATTTTGTAAACCCTAACCGTATGCCGGACGAACTGGTGCGATCGATATTTTCTTTATTCGACAACGGCTTGAGGGTATTCAGCCCGAGGTGAAAACCGCTTTCATAAATTTGTGCCGCAGCAACAAACGAAATCATGGTGAACAGAACGATAAACAGACTGCGCATAATCAAATTAGTTTTTAGAGAAATACGGTGATTGCTTAAATGCCTGCCCTACGGCTTCTACTATGCGCGCCTTGCGGTCGTCTAAACCGGTGGCGGCCAAAATATCGCCAATGTATGCCGACCAGATAACTTCATATTTGTTATCAACACTGTTTTTGATGTCCACCACCTGGATAACCATAGTAACGTAATTGCTGGTGTAGGTGCTTACGATAGGACCCCAATAGCCACCATAGTAGCCATAATAGCCCGAATAGTAGTTCGGGTAATAAATGTATTGCGCATAGGTAAAGTTTTCGAGCACAATAATTTTTATGGCAAAGTCGGGGTTCTCGTCAGCCTCAACGCGGGTATAACCGTTAGCCACTGCGTTTGCTTCAACCGTATTGATTGTTGCCTTCACAAAATTTACAATGCCGCTGTTGTTATCGAGCAAAATGGTATCAGCGTTGTAGGTCGATACAAAACCAACGGTATCTTTCCGAAGCACGAACGTACTGTAATCGTGAAACACGTTGGTTGAGCCGGTAACCTTATCCGTACGATAATCCGTTTGCACTACCATGTGGCGAATCAGGTCTATATCTTCCGGTTCGCGTGTACACGCAACAGCCGTTGCCAGCGCCAACAGCACTAAAATGATGTTTTTAAGCATTTTGTATCGATTCATACGGTATTAGACACTATAACGACCCGATAGGTTTAAACGTATAGTGATTGCCTTTGCAAAATACGAACACCGGGCACAGTGTTTTTTTAATCTTTCACGTCATCGGCATTCATGCGGTAGCGCAGTGCACCCGAAGGGCAATTCTGTATCTGTGCTATGATTTTATCGGTAGTTGAATTCTTGGGGGTAATCCACGGGCGTTTGCGCGGATCAAACACCTCACTCAACCCTTTAAAACATTTTGCGGAGTGTGTGCATTTTGAGGGGTTCCAAATGATCGTAACCTCTCCATTCGAATAGGTTTTAGTAATATCCTTCATTGGTACAAGGTACTAAAGTTTTTGGATGCCGCACGATCTGCTGTGAGCCTGTTTTGTACTGGCCTCTGAGAAGTTCGAAATCGTTAAAATGTTCTGTTCATCACAAACGCTTCGGCTTCGTGGCGTTGGCGTAGCCCGGTTTCGCGGGTTAGTAAGTGTTCGGGCAGCATATCCGGTTCACCGGGATAGCCGATGGCAATAACCACCACAGGCTCGTGGGTTTCAGGAATGTTCAGGTTATCCATAATTTTTTGTTTATGGTAACCGCCCATCTGGTGTACATTCAATCCCATCGATTCGGCCTGAATGGATAACAATGCATTGGCCGCGCCTAAATCGTAACGTGCAGAGGCGTTGGGCATACCGGTACGTTCAAAGTTTTTACGAACCATCGCTACAATTAACAGCGGGGCATGCCCGGCCCACACCTTGTTGGTGTCGTTGAGTGCATCAAAAATTTTATTCCACAGTTCGGGCTGATTTTTTGTGGCATACACATAACTCCACGGCTGTTCATTGTTAGCCGATGGAGCCCAGCGGGCGGCTTCAAACAATAATTCAATTTTAGCATCAGGCAATGCATCGGTGCGGTACGCGCGTTTGCTTCGCCTGTTTTTGATCAGCGGATTTAAAGCTAAGGTTTCCGAACCCGGTGTTGATATGTTCATGTGTTATGCAGGATAAAACTCATTTGCACGAATAACAATTATCCGTGCAAAGAGTTCCGGTATTATGCTTCAATTAAAACTCCCATTTTGCCCATCTGGTAATCGCGCATGGCTTCCATAATTTGCGTTTGGGTGTTCATCACAAACGGCCCGTACGATACCGTTTTTTCGTTCAGTGGTTTTCCGGTCATCAGCAGCGTGCGTGTATCGGCAAGCGCTTCAAACACAATGCCTTCACCATCGTTGCTAAACACTACGGTGTTTTTTGCCTCTACCAACCCATAATTGGCGACCGATATTTTGCCATCGAGTAAATACATAAACACCTGGTGATCGGCCGGAACGGGTATGGAAAGTTTACCGCCTTTTTTGATGTAAACCGTTGCTGCATTTACGGGACTTAACGGATTGATTTTTCCTTTTGCGTTTAACAACTCACCGGAAAACACATTCACTTTTGCCAGCCCGTCTTCACTGATATATACGGCTGCCTCCGCTGCCGTTACCGGAATGTACTGCGGCTGATCCATTTTATGGGCTGCAGGTGAGTTGACCCAAAGTTGAATCAATTCCAACGGGGCTTCCAAATCAACCGGACGTTCGCTGTGCACAATGCCCATACCGGCATTCATCCATTGAATACCACCGGCTGATACAATGCTGTCGTTGCCACGGCTGTCCTGATGGCGCAATGAGCCTTCGAAAATAAACGTTACCGGAGAAAACCCACGGTGCGGATGTGCGCCTACACCTTCAAACTGTTCGCCCTCGACATTGGCGTGATGGTGCAATAATAAAAACGGGTCGATTTGTTCAACCTGCTGGGTTGGAAAAGGCTGGCGAATGGGTTTACCTCCCATGCTTACAACTTCGCCATATAATAAACGGGATACGCTTCTTGTTTTCATAAGTCTGTTTACAGTTTACAGCCCACAGTCGACCGTTGTCAGTCGGCTGTGAACGTTAAATTAATTCATCGGTACTTCTATCAGCAACACTTCGGTATCGGTATCGGCAATTACCTGAAGTTTGTCTGTGTCCCAAACACCCAGGCCATCGCGTTTGTTCAATTTTTGTCCGCCTGCCTGTCCGGCAGGCGGGTTGATGGTAACATCGCCTTCAATCACAAAAGCATAAACCCCGTTGGTATTTTTATGCAGGGCGTATTCTGTTGACACCCCTGCATTCAACTTACCCAACGAGAACCAGGCATCCTGGTTGATCCACAGGCTACTGTCGTTTTTATCGGGTGAAACCACGATTTGAAATCTATTCAGCCGGTTATCTACCGGAAAAAATTTCTGATCGTAACGTGGCTTGATGTCGCGTTCTTTCGGGAATATCCATATCTGTAAAAAATTTACAGGCTCGTTTGATGACGCATTTTTTTCGCTGTGTGCGATGCCTGATCCTGCGCTCATGATCTGCACCTCACCCGACCGGATGATGCCATGCCCTCCGGTGTTGTCGCCATGTTCGAGCGAACCTTTTAACGGTATAGAAACAATTTCCATGTTATCGTGCGGATGCAGGCCAAAACCCCTGCCACCCTGTACCATGTCATCGTTCAATACGCGCAGTGCGCCAAAGTGTACCCGTGAAGGATCGTGGTAGCCCGCAAAGCTAAAGGTGTGGTGTGAGTCGAGCCAGCCGTGGTTTGCATGGCCACGGCTTTCGGCTTTATGGATTACGGTTTTCATATAGCAATTGGTTAGAATTCTGTTTGTATAGCGGTTAACGTTGTTTTATAAATTAAAGTTTCAACAATTATTGTATATACAATAATCAAGTTGAAAAACACTATTTTGAGATGCTGCGTGCATAAAATTTAAGAGGATTTCAACCCCTGAGTTTATCGAGGATGCGGTTTAATTCACGGGCTTCCTGGCGGGTGATGTTTTTAAGGGTAGCCAACCACTGCCCGGAGGTTTTATCGATTTTGCCGAGCAACGAAAGACCCTTATCGGTAATAAAAATATCGACCTGCCTGCGGTTGTCCGCACAAATCTCGCGTTTTACCAATCCTTTCTGGCGCAGCTTTTCCACCAACCGTGTAGCATTACTGTTTTTATCGATCATGCGGGCCGTGATTTCGGCTAACATAAGCTGTTTCGGGTGACTTCCGCGCAAAATGCGCAGTACGTTATATTGTTCCGGGGTAATATCAAACGGTTTAAAGCGCAGGGCATTCAGGTTGTACAACCAACTGCTCGTGAACAGTACGTTCACGGCCATTTTGTGGTGTTCATCTTCAAATTTCGGTTGCTGAATATCGTCTTCTAATGACATGGTGTTGGGCATTATGCCTGGTTAACGCAAAAGTAACAACAATAGTTGTAGCAACAACTGTATGAGATCACCTTCAACCGGATTATTTTTAGGCATGGTTACGTTCAAGGCAAAACTTCAGAAGATTCCCGGCAAAGGTGGATGGACGTATTTCGAGGTTCCTAAACTTCACCTGCAAAAACTGAAAGCCGGGGCTACGCAGGCATTTCGGGTAAAGGGAACATTGGACCATCATCCCATCAAACAAGCTTCGGTAATGCCGGCAGGAAACAGCCGGTTTATGATGCCTTTCAATGCAGCCATGCGTAAAGCAACCGGCAAACAGCATGGCGATACTGTCCTCATTTCTTTAACGCTCGATTTAAAACAACCTCCCCTATCGCGTGCGCTGTTAGATTGCCTGAAAGACAATGCCGAAGCAAAGGCCCGGTTTAAAACATTGTCGCGCGCCATGCAGCAGTATTACAGCAAATGGATAGACGAAGCCAAAACACCGTACACGAAAACCAAACGGCTGATTGTTTTTCTACAAGCGCTTGAGCGGAAACTAAACTACCACGAGATGATGCAGCTTTATAGAAATTATGAGGATGGGGTTTAATGCCCAAAGTCAAAAAAAGTATGTAGAAATAACTATCTATCGAAAACAAAAAACCCCGAAAGAAACTTCCGGGGTTTGCGTGGGAGCTGAGGGGTTCGAACCCCCGACCCTCTGCTTGTAAGGCAGATGCTCTGAACCAGCTGAGCTAAGCTCCCATACTTTTGGGAGTGCAAATGTAACAGAGTTTTCATTTTATACAAAAAACTTTTAAAAAATGGCATTAAACCGGTGTTCTGCCTGTGCGGTATTGCGTTATAAACAGGTAAATATGAACTGGTTCGGATTTTGTCCGTTATCTTTGTCAACGCCATTTTTTAAACTTGAGGACCGTAAAAAAAATACTCCTGTATGCCGGGCTGTCCCTGCTGGTGATCGTTGTTTCGCTGGCGCTTTCGGTGTTTTTGTTCAAAGACAAAATCATTAAAAACTTTATTGAGGCCGCCAATCAAAACCTGAACACCCCCGTGAAAATCGGGAAGATAGATGTGTCGGTGTTTCAAAAATTCCCCCGGCTGTCCATCGTGTTTACCGATGTGAGCGTGGAAGACAGCCATCCCGGACAGTACCCCCTGCTCACGGCTGATAAAATTTCCTTTCAGCTAAACCCCATCGAGGTGTACCGGGGGCAGTACAACATCAAGGGGCTGGAAATTGTGAACAGCGAAACGAATTTGAAAATCAATAAAGACGGCATTAACAATTACACCATCCTTAAAAAATCGCCCGATGCTTCAAAGACTTCTGCTGCGTTAGCCTTCGAACTTAAAAACATTGTACTCAAAAACGCTAAAGTCCGTTATGTGGATATACCCACCGAGCAGGATCTGATCTTCACCAGCGAAAACCTTTCGGCTTCGATCTCATCAGCAAACCAGGTTTACGCTATACACGCAGTGGGGCAGCTAACCACCGAAAAAATTAAAGTCAACCGGCATTCGTTGTTCGAGGGAAAATCGTTCACCTTAAAAACAAATCTTCTGTATAACGATGCGCTTCAAACGTTAACCATCGAATCATCCAATGTTAACCTGAAAGGTTCGGATTTTACCGTAGCCGGAACGTACGAATGGAAAGAAACATCGCACATCGATCTTACCGTGAAAGGTAAAGACACCAACATTCAAACCTTGTTGTCGTTTTTACCGGAATCGGCTTCGGGCGAATTCAGTAAATACCAAAGCAAAGGCGACACCTATTTCTCGGCCACGCTAAAAGGGCCTGTAACCGCAAACCAAAACCCGGGGTTATCGGTTGAGTTTGGCTTGCGTGAGGCTACCATTTTTCATCCCGATACGAAAGCACAAATTGAACACGCCAACATGGAAGGCTCGTTCGCTTCCGCCAACCTGACTGATCTGCATAATGCTTCATTGGTTCTTAAAAATATTACCGGAACACTTAACCGCGAGGCATTTCAATCCAATTTAATTGTTCAGGATTTTTCCGATCCGCAGGTGATCTTCAACTTTAAAGGAAATGTTGATGCCGCTTCGCTGATGAATTTTTTCCCGGTAAAGAACGTAAAGGATTTTAGTGGCGCCATACAAACCGACATTGCGTTTGAAGGAAAACTATCGTGGTTAAAAAACCGGGGTACGGCACAAAAGGCCGTCACGAATGGCACTGTCGAGATGCAAAACCTCAACTTTATTTATGGCAGCAATAACTTAGGCGTTCAAAACCTGAACGGTTCGTTGCAATTCAGCAACAACGATTTGGCGTTGAGCAACGTATCGCTTAAAGCCGGTAACAGCGATTTTTTATTAAACGGGTTTTTTAAAAACATCATTACTTTTTTGCTGTTTGAAAATCAACCTATTGGTATCGAGGCCGATGTGCGATCGAACTTTGTTGACCTCGATCAGCTTTTTGCCATCGGGTTCTCGTCCGAGCAAGAAACATCCAACCAATATACCTTTAGCATCTCGCCCAACCTGTACCTGAATTTTAACTGCAACATTCAGTTGTTGAAGTACCAGCGCTTTACAGCACACCAGTTAAAAGGCGATTTATTAGTGAAAGATGAAGTAGCCGTTTCGCGCAACATTAAACTGAAAACCATGGGAGGCGACCTAAGCCTTTCGGGCATTGTGGATGCCAAAAACCACAAAGCAATTGATGTACTTACCTCGGCAAAAATGAACGGCATTTACCTCGACAGTGTGTTCTATGTATTTAAAAATTTCGATCAGAGTTTTATTGAAGACAAACACCTGAAAGGCCAGGCCGTAGCCGATGTAAGCGTTGAAATGGTATTGAACGAAAAACTGAAACTTTTTCCGGAAACACTTATTGCCGACATCAGCATGACGGTTAAAAATGGCGAGCTGAACAATTTTGAGCCGCTAAAAAGTTTGAGCAAATACTTAGACGATGAAGGGTTAAGCAAACTTCGTTTTGCCGATTTGAAAAACGACATCCACATCGAAAAGAAAACCATTTACATTCCGCTTATGCAGGTGCGCAGCAACGTAACTTCCTTACAGATCAGCGGTACGCACACCTTCGGTCAGCAAATTGATTACCGCATTATTGCCCCGTTGCGCAACAAACGCAAGATCGATATTACCGAAGCCGGCAATGCGCTGGAAGAAGAAAACGGGCAAATGAAACTTTTCCTGAAAATTACCGGCACTACCGATAACTACCGCGTGCAATACGATGGTGAAGCTTTCCGCAAAAAAGTAGCCAGCGACCTGAAAAAAGAAGTGCAGGAATTAAAAGACGCCTTTAAAACCAAGGGCAGACAAAAACAAAAAGAGCTTGAGTTAGAAAAGGAAGAGTATTTTGAGTGGGATTAAACTACGCAATAGCTTCTTTTAAAAAATCATTAAGCGGCTTGGCCGTTTTATATGATTCAATAACCGTTTTCATAAATTTTTTATCCAGCACCTCGGCATCGGTAAAAGTCCGCGACACCACAAAGCTTTTCAGCTTCAGCCATTCGGCATACACATGATCTTTTTCATAGCCGCGCGGCACATTTTTTAATGCGCCTTCGGGTTCAAATTCCCCGAATGTCTTTTTAAACTTCTTGTCGGATGTAATCTTCTTCAGCACATCACCGTTGTAATCAATTTCCTGCCGGATTTTCGCAAGCGGTTCGGGCTGGGGCATCCATAAGCCGGCCGCAATAAAACTTTTATTGCCGGGCTGAATGTGCAGGTAAACTCCGGGTTCATCTACCATTTTACCACGGGGCGAAATGCCCGCACTCATGTTACTTTTATACGGAGCTTTATTTTTGCTGAACCGTACATCGCGGTAAATGCGGAACGTAATTTTTTTAGGATCGAGACTGGCGAGCGACTCATCAAAACCGACCAGCTCGGTTAATAACGCTGCCACAAACCGATCGAAGGTTTCTTTTGCTTCGAGATATTTAGCCTTGTTTTTTTCAAACCAGGCGCGGTCGTTGTTTTTTGATAAGTTCTTTAAAAACTTGAAAATAATGCTGAAATCCATAGTCTTCTAATTATGGCTAAAGGTATTGAACAATTACTATTCAATAAAAAATTCATTTTAGTATTTGACCACACGCTATATGTTCTCGTATCATAGTTAATTTACAGAATGCCTGAACCGTTACCGCACGACTTAATCCAAAACGCAGCCCGAGGCAACACGCAGGCGTTTCGCACACTTGTGGAGCAACACCAGGCGTTTGTGTATGCCGTGGCCTTTCGGTTTGTGCAAGACGCACACGAGGCTGAGGACATTACGCAGGAGGTTTTTGTGCAGTTGTGGAAAAACCTGCATCGGTACAGGCCGGAGGTAAAACTTACCACCTGGCTCTATAAAATAATAACGAACCGGTGTCTTGATTTTCTGAAATCGCGCCACGGCCAACAACGGAAAAACAAGGTCGATATTGAAAAAGGGAATTTTGTTAACGATCATTCAACACCCGAAAAAGAATTTCAGAAACACGAATTACGAATGCTCATTCAACAGGTGGCAGAAACACTAACACCCAAACAAAAAGCTGTATTCATATTGCGCGATTTGGAGGGGCTTTCACCGGAAGAGGTGAGCGAAACACTTTCTATGTCGGCCGGAAACGTAAAGAGCAACTTGTTTTATGCGCGTAAGGCGATAACCGAAAAATTAAAAACGTATTATCAAACAACCGACAATGAATTTTTATGATGTGTGCCGATTTTGAAGAAGACATTCACCTGTACCGCGAACTTACGGATACAGAAAAACTTCGTGTGGACAGCCACCTTCAGGAGTGTGCCACCTGCCGCGAGTTGTTTCAGCTTGTGTCGGCTGCACAACATCACATTGCCCAAACCGCAGCGGTAAAACCCTTACCCGAAAACGAGGCACGTTTAACACGCAACATTATGCAAGCTATTGATGATGTTTCTGTTAAAAAGCAAACGGTATTCAACGCCTTCTTTGAAAGCGTGTTTGTTAAATATTCTCTGGCCGCCTTATCGTTTGCGCTGATCGTTGGTTTTACATTTGAATTTCAATCTGAAAACCGTAGCACCATTCCCTCACACACTGCAACCGTAACCCCTGCTAAAACCGTAACGCTCAATACAACAATGCTGTTACAGGCGGTACACGAAAAAACGAGAGCAAAACAAAAAGAACCACGATCGCTATACGCCTGCATAAAAAGCGAATCGTGCGACATCGTTAAAAATTTTAAACTGAAAAAATCGAGTTAGTATGAAATTCTTACAAACAATCTGCACTTTGGTATTCGTTATGGTTACGCTGGCCTCGTGCAAACACGATGTTTCATTAGAAACCACCGTGCATGAAGATGGTACACTTGACAAGCTGATTGCAGTAGAACCAAGAAAAGATTCAGCAACATTGTTTAACATAAAAGGCTGGGAAAAATCAATCCGTGAGCACGAAGCCGGCAAATCCGACTCAACCACCAGTACAACACTTTTCAATATTTATCAGAAAAGCTTCGCCTCTGCCGAAGAAGCCAACAAAGAGCTTGGCATTGCGACCGACTCGACTATGGCCATTACCTCATCGTTCACGAAAAATTTCCGATGGTTTTATACCTATATCCGTTATACGGAAACGTATCATGCCATTAACCGTTTAAGCCTTGACCCTGACGATTACCTTACACCGGAAGATTACGCCTTCATTGACCGGCTGCCGGCCGAAGGAAAAAAAATCTCGAACCCCGACAACTTGTATTTAGATGAGCTCAACAAAAAAATATTTGATGTATATGGTACGCGGGCGTTGTTTGAAGCCTACTGGGACATTAATATTCAACTATTGAAAGAATATCCGCTTGAAAATCATTGGCTCGACACGTTAAACCAGCATAAAGAAAAAGCTTTTGCACTCATGTCCGATGATAAAAGTGACAATAAAATCATGGATGATTATTTTTTGATCAACTTCATGGAGCGCCTCCACATACCGCTTCCGTATGAAACCGTAAAACGCGATTACCTCGACCGGATAAAACCATTCGAACGAACCATAAATTTCATCATGCACGCTAACGAAGGTAAATACACCCATCGCATTAACCTTCCGTGGACGATCGTAAACAGCAATGCTGATTCGGTTGCAGGCAATTCGTTGTTCTGGGCTCCGCCAAGCATTAAATTTTTAGTGAAAGATTACACGCTGTATGCCGAATGTCGCAAACTTAACTGGTGGGCGGTGGGGGTGTCTATCTTAATTGTTGGGTTCACAGGATATTTGTTTATCCGAAAATGGAATTGATTTAAAATATTGTGAAGATCCGCATCTTGTCCTAATCCCGGAGGGATGAGATGTTAATAGAAATAGATTTAGAAAAACAGGCGAACCCCATAGGGGTGATATATGCCACTCCTACGGAGTTCCATTTTATTTGCTCAATTCATGCTATTAACATTTCAGCCCGATGGGCTTGATTAACTATTGACGTGCCTGATGTAAATATGAAGTACACCTCTAACTTTAGGACTTGAAGCGGATACTCACATAAAATATTATAAAAAATCAACAATGGTTTCGAGGCCGATACCGCGCGAAGCTTTCACTAAAATAGTTGAATCGTGAATCGGGTTTTGCTTTAACGCGGCAATTAAATCGTCTTTCTGTTCAAACAATAAAGCCGAAGGGTATTCTTGTTGTGCCGCACGCATCAGTTTGCCGCAGAGGTAAACGCGGTCAAATTTTTTCTTCGCCAGCAACATTCCAATGGCGCGGTGTTCGGCCTCAGCTTCTTCTTCTAACTCAAACATATCGCCAATGATGGCAACTTTGTGCCGGGCATCCATAGCCGAAAGGTTTTCGAGCGCGGCCGCCATCGAACTGGGGTTTGCGTTGTACGCATCCAATATAATAGTGTTACTGCCTTTCTTCACAATTTGCGAACGCATATTGCCCGGTTGATATTCCGCCAACGCCTGCGCGGCTTTACCGGCATCAACACCAAAAAATTTACCAATGCACAAGGCTGCGGCTGCGTTCTCAAAATTATAGGCTCCCACTAATTGAGTCGTTACCTCCTCGCCTTGTTCTGTCTTTAATTTTAAAAACGGATCAGCACCCAATAATTCGGCATGATAATAATCGCCTTGTGCCGGATAAAACAACGGGTTGACAAACCGTTTGGCCATGTTCAGCAAAATGTTGTTTTGCGAATTGATAAAAACCTGTCCGTTGGTGGTGATCAAATGTTGGTACAACTCCGACTTCGCACGGATAATATTTTCATATCCGCCAAACGTACCAATGTGTGCCTTGCCAATGTTGGTAATAAACCCATGTGTGGGATTGGCGATGTTACACAACAAAGCAATTTCGCCCAGATGGTTTGCGCCCATTTCAACAATGGCTAATTCAACGGTATCATCAATAGCCAATAATGTTAGCGGCACACCAATGTGGTTATTCAAATTGCCTTTCGTGGCAAAGGTTTTATACTTTTTACTTAACACGGCATTTAGCAATTCTTTGCTCGTGGTTTTTCCGTTCGATCCGGTTAATCCGATAACGGGGATCGTAAGCTGATCGCGATGATGTCGCGCAAGCTTTTGTAAGGCTGTTAATACATCCTCTACCAAAAAGAACCGATCATCAGTCGCATACTGTGCTTCATCCACCACGGCAAGGCTCGCACCTTTTGCAAGCGCTTCGGCCGCAAACGCATTCGCATTAAACTTATCGCCTTTGAGCGCAAAAAAAATCGAACCGGGTGCAATCTGCCGGGTATCGGTCGATACCTTGCCCGACAGGCGGTATTGCGTATATAATTTCTGAATATCCATCATTAACTTGCCTGCCAAGATAACAGCTATGCGTGTGGCAGCGTTATCCTCTATAAAAATATTTTCATGCGAATACTGATCACCCTGTTGTTTTTTGTAACCGGAACCCTTCAGGCTCAGTTTTTATACGAAATCGACCAAAGCATTTTGGTTACAGGCGAATCGGGCACGCCTTTGCAACTTCCGTGGGGCGGAGGGTTAAACGGTGTTCAGATTAACACGTACGACCTGGATGAAGACGGCCAGAACGATTTGGTTATTTTTGACCGTACGGCTAATGTTGTGCGTACGTTTCTTCACCAAAACAATACCTACCGTTACGCACCCGAATACGAATTGCTTTTCCCGGAAGGCATTACCAACTGGTTGCTGTTGCGCGATTTTAATGGCGATGGCCGGAAAGACATCTTCACGGGCGACATCCTCGGTATAAAAGTATATATCAATAAAACCGAAACGGGGTCGCCTTTACAGTGGGAGCAATTTTATTTTTACCGGGGTGCAGGGTTGCCTAAAAGTCCGGTGTTGCTCACAAAAGGCACAACGCAAAAAATCACGCTTCAGCTAAACTTCGATGACCTCCCTTCTTTTGTAGATGTAGATGGCGATGGCGATCTCGATCTGTTCTCACCGCGTTTTGTGGCCGAATCTTCATTTGAATTTCACCGTAACATGAGTGTTGAGCGATACGGCATAACCGACTCGCTTGATTTCGAACGCATCACAACAACCTGGGCTGGTGTGCAGGAATGCGGATGTGGCGATTTTTCGTTTAACAACATCCCCTGCGAAACTTCAGGCGGGAAATTAGAACATGCCGGAGGCAAAAGTTTATTGGCCTTGGATATTGATAACGATGGCGACCACGATATTCTGTTTTCGGAAGGCGAATGCGATCAGCTCTTTTTATTCCGAAACGAAGGCACCGATGAAAACCCCGTTGTAACAACAGCCGTTCCGTTTCCGGAGGCGAATGCGATGGTAAATTTTCCGGCCGCGTGGTATGAAGATGTTGATTTTGACGGCATAAAAGACCTGATCGTTTCACCCAACCTGTTCGCACGCGAAGTACCCGAAACAAATTTTAAAGAATCCATCAGGTTTTATAAAAACCATGGAACCGATGCACTTCCGACATTCACATCTGCCCAACCCGGTTTTTTACAAAATGAAATGATTGACGTAGGCGACAATGCCGTGCCCGCTTTTTTTGATGTGGATGGCGATGGTGACCTGGATTTGTTTATCGGGTGTTACATCAACAATACATACCTCGCGGCCACTATTTATTTTTATGAAAACACCGGTACGGCAACTGTACCTCATTTTACCTTCGTTACAGACGATTACCTTGGCCTGTCAAACCAGCATTATGTAAACCTTAAACCACAGTTTGCCGATATAACAGGCGATGGCAAACGTGATCTGGTATTTACCGCGCAAACCGGCTTTACAAGTCAACTCTATTATATTGCCAATACCGGTACAACAACCGCCAATTTTTCGGGGAATATCACACCCTTAAACTTTACACTATTCTGGCGCGATGAAAACGTTACCCTTGCCGATGTTAACAACGATGGCAAGCCCGATCTGATTATCGGTAAGCTCAACGGCTCGTTAGAGTATTGGCAAAATATGGGCACGGCATCTTCGCCCGCATTTCCAACGGCTACGGCTAATTAT
The DNA here is from genome assembly GCA_964404445.1 of uncultured Roseivirgaceae bacterium. Lineage (GTDB taxonomy): Bacteria > Bacteroidota > Bacteroidia > Cytophagales > Cyclobacteriaceae > UBA2336. Next base: position 29,453 of record CAYOJW010000001.1, read on the forward strand.
TTAAACCTGAGTTCGACTACACTGCGGCAAAACCCTGCCGTGGCAACTGGCGACCTGAATGGCGATGGTAAAGATGATTTAGTATATGGCGATCAGTCCGGTAAGCTTACCATCATCAGCAACTACCGCGAAGTAACCGATGCTTCGCAGGCGGGCAAAACAGAAATCGTATATAACCCTTTTCTGAACAAACACGTGGCGCAAAACTTAGGCGGCCGTATATGGCCTGTTGTAGCCAATCTGTTCGGCAACAGCCGACCACAAATTATTGCCGGGAATATTATGGGGGGCTTACAGGTATTAAAAACCAGTACACATATAGTAGGTGTTCCGGAAGACGAAATCCACCCCATCATTACAGTATATCCGAACCCGGTATTAAGCCACCAGCGCCTCACCCTCGAAACCGACCACCCTGCGCAGGTGCAGATTTTTACAATGTTAGGCCAGCGCCTGGGCGGTGTTGTGGTATTAGAGGCCAACCAGCCCCTTTCGCTAACCCTGCCTGCATTGCAACCGGGCGTTTACCTGCTTAATTTTGCCATCCGGGGGGAAGTTCATGTACGAAAAATCGTAATCCGCTGAACAGAAAGGGCATTGGGGTTAATTCCTCAAGGGTATTTTCACTTTCTGTTTGGATAATTGGGGGCGTTTTCCCGATATTTGCACTCCCTTTTTAAAGGGTAAACACTATTTTGTATGGCCAGAGTTTGTGAAATAACAGGAAAAAGACCGCAAGTGGGGAACAACGTTTCGCACGCGAACAATAAAACCAAGCGTAGATTCTACCCGAATTTACAGAAAAAGCGTTTTTTCATCCCTGAGGAAGATCGTTGGATAACATTAAAAGTATCTACCAAGGCGATCAAAACCATCAACAAGCATGGTATTTCGGCAGTATTGAAAGAGGCAAAAGCAAAAGGCTTTTTGGCTTAACCCATAAAACAGTCCAGCAATCATGGCAAGAAATAAAAACAGAATTCAGGTGATTTTAGAGTGCACCGAGCACAAAGCAACCGGCTTGCCAGGCATGAGCCGTTACATCACCAAGAAAAACCGGAAAAATACAACTGAGCGTTTAGAGCTTAAGAAGTACAATCCGATCATGAAAAAAATGACCGTTCACAAAGAAATTAAATAACCATGGCAAAGAAAGTAGTTGCATCGTTAAAGAAAACTGACGGAAAAAGCTATGCGAAAGTTATCCGTGCGATAAAATCCGAAAAAACAGGTGCTTACACCTTTAAGGAAGAAATTGTAGCCGCTGATCTCGTAAAAGAGGTTTTGGCTAAAAAATAAGGAAAGTTTAAGTTCACTAAGAAAAAAGTCCCCGCGCGGGACTTTTTTTTTAACCGGTGGTCTGTATCAATATCGGTTGCGCAAAACACCTGATTATCGAACCCCCGGCAACCAAAATTTTTACTAAGTTGTACCATGACATTTTTAGGCAGATTATTCTCGAAAGAGTCTGGAAAAGAATCGCTCGATAAGGGATTACAAAAAACCAATGAGAGCTTTTTTAATAAATTAGGCAAAGCGCTGGCGGGTAAATCAACAGTTGATGACGAGGTGCTCGACAACCTCGAAGAAATTCTTGTAACCTCCGATGTGGGCGTTGAAACCACGCTTAAAATCATTGAGCGCATACAGGCGCGTGTAGCCCGCGATAAATATCTGGGCGCAGCCGAACTCGATCGCATCTTAAAAGAAGAAATCGCTTCGTTGCTGTCGGAAAACCACTCGAACGACCTGAACGATTTTTCGCTGAGCGAAATAAAAAAGCCGTATGTGATCATGGTAGTAGGTGTAAACGGTGTGGGCAAAACCACTACCATTGGTAAACTCTCGGCACAATTTAAAAAAGCCGGGCACAACGTAGTGTTGGGCGCAGCCGATACGTTTCGTGCCGCTGCGGTCGATCAGTTAAAATTGTGGGGCGAGCGCGTGGGCATTCCGGTTATCAACAGGGGCATGAACACCGACCCTTCGGCTGTTGCGTTCGATACCGTAAAAGCGGGCGTTGAACAGCAAGCCGATGTTATCATCATCGACACGGCAGGCAGACTGCACACCAAAATCAATTTGATGGAAGAACTTTCGAAAATCAAACGTGTAATGCAGAAGGTGATTCCGGACGCCCCACACGAAGTGTTGCTTGTATTGGATGGCAGTACCGGTCAGAATGCCGTGATCCAGGCACGTGAGTTTACCAAAGCTACCGATGTAACCGCGTTAGCCATCACCAAATTAGACGGCACGGCCAAAGGCGGTGTAGTGATTGGCATTTCGGACGAATTTAAAATACCCGTGAAGTACATTGGCGTGGGTGAACAGATTGACGACTTACAGGTGTTCAATAAAACTAATTTTGTGGAGTCACTCTTTAAGAAAAATGGGTGATCGTTGCTTAAAACGATCCACGACAAACCAATATTGCTACTCACAAAAGCATACTCTCTTTTAGTATAACACCAATTCGCTTTTTTAAGGCAATGAGTGTATCAGGATTTAAAGATATAGAACTATCTTATGACCACCGTTAAAGGGCCCTGCTTAAAGGGTATATTTGCAATCGATGAAATTTTGTCTGACACTCTTACTCTGCTGCTTTTCTGTTTTTACGAAAGCCCAGGAGAATATTGATTTGTTTATTATTCGTACAGACAGTCTTTCCAACAAGAAAATTGTTTCAGCCCGGTTAGACAGCCTTTATCAAAACCATAAAAATTTTCAGCCAGGAACCGAAATTCTACTGTTGTTAAAGTTGGCGAATACCTATCTGAAAACAGGGGAGTATAAAAAAATGGGGGTTGTTTCGGCTAAAGGGTTGGAGCTCTCGGCCAAACACAACTATTATGTTCATTATGCGGAGCTACTAAATATACACGCGGGTTTTTACTACACCGAAGGGGATTTTGACAAAGCAAAAACCAACTATGAAAAAGCACTCGAAGCGATAGCTGAATACGGGGCAACTCCCAATTTGGAAATGAAAATAGAAAACAATTTGGGTGGTTTGCTTATTAACATAGCTGCCAAAACCCGGGATTTTACCGTTGCCATACCCCACCTCGAACGCTCTATTTTACTGCACGAGCAATCGTCCGAAAAAAACACATCACTTTTCATTAGTGCTAAACGATTGCTTGCTTATTCATATCACTGTACAAAACAATATGAAAAAAGAGATAAATTTTTAACCGAATTATTGCCTTTCGCCAGAGAGCATGGCGATACAACATCGCGTATTGCAGTTTTGTGGACAAAAACAGAAATTGATCTAGGCAAAAAGAATTATGCAGAGGCACTAAAAACTATTGATGAAGCTATTAGTTTAACCGATACCATCCGAAAAAATGATATTTTGAATGCGTGGTTGCTAAAGGCTGTTATTCTAAAAAAATTAAACCGTTTTGAGGAGGAGGCTAATTTAAGAAGCAAAGCTTACAACTTACACAACCAAATTTTAAAAGAAGCTAACCAAAAACAGATCAACGAACTCGAAACAAAATACCACCTTAATGAGGCCGAAAACAAAACAAGGATAGAGCACGAAAAATACCTGCAATACCTCTATCTCTTTATCGGGTCGCTCTCGTTATTGATGTTAACGCTGATGCTTTTCTACCTTCGTAAAATAAAAGACAAAAACACCGAACAGCATTTGCAAACACAGGCTCTTTACGAAGGCGAACAAAAAGAACGCATTCGCATTGCACAAGATTTGCATGATAGTATCGGACAAAAACTTTCTGTAATGAAATTGTTGCTGCCCGATAATGTGGACAATACAGAAGGCCATGCCCACCAGTTCCAAAAAATTTCGGCACTCTTAGATGAAACCACCACCGAAGTACGCAACATTTCACATAACCTGGTTCCTGAAATTTTAAACTTCGGATTATTCAAAGCACTTGAAAAAACAGCCTCGCAAATCAATAATTCGCAAACGGTGTATTGTTCGGTTAAAAAAGATGAAACACTATCCATAAATTTATCGAAACAAACTGAAGTAGTTATGTTTCGCATTGCTCAGGAAATTTTGAATAACACCGTAAAACACGCAGAGGCAAGTCAAATCAACATTAAGCTAAACGAAAACAATGGCTACCTCAAAATTTTTATTGAAGATAACGGCATAGGTTTAGACCTGTCGAAAATGGAAAACTCAGAAGGGCTGGGCTGGAAAAATTTAAAAGCCAGAACAAAGCTTATAGGAGGAGAACTAAACGTATATACCGAAAAGGGAAACGGTTCTCGGTTTGAAATTATGGTAAAAAACCAATTTAACGATTAGCAAATGGGTATTTACAATATCATCATAGCCGATGACCACCACATTATAATTGATGGTTTAAAAAGTGTACTTCAAAACACTCCGTTTATCATTACTGCCGAAGCCAAAAACGGACAAGAGGCATTAAACATTATATCCCAAAATCCTGAGAACTATCAAATCTTAATTTCAGACATTGGTATGCCTATACTTTCGGGAACGGAATTGTGCAAAATGGTAAAACAAAAATTTGCGCATATAAAAGTGCTTATGTTATCGATGTACGGCAGCGAATTGGTAATAGAAGAAGCCCTGAAAGCAGGAGCAGACGGGTTTATCCTTAAAAACTCGGGGAAAGCACAACTATTACACGCGCTCGAAAAAATTACCAACAACGAAAACTATTATTCCGATGAAATCATCCCTGTTATTTACAGCCAAATCAATAAACAAAAAGCAAACACACTAACGCCACACGAATTGGAAATTTTAAAACTCATTGTAAAAGAGTTTTCACGCGAGCAAATTGCCGATAAGTTGTGCATCAGTGTTCGCACGGTTGACAACCACCGCATTAAAATTCTCGAAAAAACAGGCTGCAACAATACCATAGCCCTGGTAAAATACGCCATCAGCAATAATCTGGTTTAGGTATAGGAATTCTTCCTATAAAAATTTAAGCGCTTTACCTATTTCTCATTTTGTTACCCCTCGTGAACTTTAAAAAATCAAACGGGTAGTAGCTCTAAACCAAAACAAAATGAGAAAAACAGGATTTTGCATGGCCATGCTTTTGATGGCAATGGTCGCTTTAGCCATTGTATCTTGCAATAAAAACGAAGACCCTAACCCAAACAACCATCGGGCTTCTACTGGTGCCATTCCTTACGGCACAATTACACTGCTTAACGGCACTACACCTACGTTCCGCTGGACATATACTTCTGAAGACAATAAACTGAAAGCTATAAAATGGGAACTATTGGCCGGAGGCGCACCAACAGTAACAAACATTGACGACATTACCTACACCGGGGATAACCTAACAAAGGTTGTACAAAATTATGATGGAGGAGCTACAAAAACGCTGTCCTACAGCTATAATTCACAAGGGAGCTTCCTCAAATCAACCGAAGCCGTAAGCACCAACAACAAAGTATGGAACGTGGATACAGAGTTCGATACCGATAGGCGTATAGTACAATGGGCTCGCTACCGCAATACCGATGGCAATACCGATGCGCTTACCAGTAGGCAGTTTACCTACGATGCCAATGGCAATGTTACCCAAGTAAAGCAGATAGATGGCTCTTTGCAGACCGATATGACCATCACCTATGATAATAAAGAGAACAAAGCCTATCTGCAACCCGAATTTTTAGCCTTGGTGTTTAGTGATTTTTCCGGCACGCTGCCGATGGTTTGGGCAGGCACAGCACAGCAGGTTGTACCCTTGTCAAAAAACAACCCCGTACAAATCCTTCGCAAAAGCACGATCCAGGATATAAAGATAACGCTCGACTACACCTTTGATACCGAAGGTTATATCACCAAGGTAGTGGAGCAACAGTACGATATGTTGAATGGGGGAAGCTTAACTACAGAGAAGACCTTTGAGATTGCGATACCCTAAACTTGCATCAAACAAGGAAAGACGGATTATCGGATGTCCGAAGTCCAAAGCAGAAAAGAACATAAAGCACAAATTTGTTCCCTTCGCTTTTGGAGAGGGGTTGGGAGGTGAGGCTACTAAACAAATAAAATGAAAAAAATACTACTTATTGCTTTATTGGCCGTAGCACAGGTGTATATGGCTAACGCCCAAAGTTTTTCGGATATACAAAGCGGCAAAGGCAAACAAATTTTTACCGAAAGCATCGTTAGGCTGTACGGCAGGTTTATTTACGTTTCTTCTAAATATACAGATTCGTACTCTGCCTATTCGGCAAATATCGAAATCATTAAAAACCACTTAGGGAAAGGGGAAACCCGTACAAAATACGTAAACCCTACGCTTGGCGACTTACTATGGGTGGCACCGGAGGTTCGCAAAGCCGGGCAGGCCGTTAATAATGGCCAACCCTATATACCATCCAAACATCCCTGGAAAGATCACGCCCACGGAGCCGGCTATTTGGGTTGGGTACAATATTATTCGAATATCATCGCCAAAGACAATCTGTTGTTCTCGGCAGGCATTTCGGCCGGAGATTATATATACGGTTCAAGGGTTAACGGTACAGAGCAAGACCCCTACGGCTATTACCTTGCCGCAGGCCCTGCGCTTATAGCCTCGTACGTGCCGGCTAAATGGTGCTGGGTTGATGTTTACACCAACTACGATATGAGTTTTGTAAACGCTGTAAAGAAAGACTCAACCGATCCCAAGTACCCTAAACCGCATTTCCTTACCATTGGTGCCGATTTTAACACCAACAAAAAAATATTTACCGGGGTACGCTACAACACCATGATCGACCGGGGGTCGATGAACGATGCGTCAAGCCGGCTCGATATTAAATTAGGCTTTATACTTTAATACACACTTGCGCTCTTGCAGCGGCTTACCAAAGTAAATTTTAGCAAACAAATTCAATTATTCATAAAGTTTAATAACAATGAAAACATATAAAGTAAGCGCCATATTCCTGCTGTTATTTTTTGCAGGCTCGGTTTTTAATGTGGTCAATGCTCAACATAAAAAATTTAAACAGGTACAAAGGTTTGAGATCAATATGCCGAAAAGCGATACAGCATGGAGCGAGCCGCAGGTTTTTACTCTTACATCAAGCGATGTGAAAGATAAACGTACACAACGGATTAGCGTGCAGTGCAAATATGTAAGGCACAAGGGCACTTCTACGTATTTTGAAGTTCGCACTACCAATTTAGGGCCGTCAACATTATCAGCAAGTATAGGTATTCAAACGGCAAAGGAGCAATTTACTGAAGACGGTGCTAGTATAAGATATATTAACGGTTTGGGCAGCGATTGGTGGGTCTCAAACGAATTATGGGTGTCCAACCGGGATTAAGGGAAAAATGAGTGGTATTGAACGGGCAACAAAATCCGGACCAATACATATTGGTTATTACGGTGTGTACTTCGGTAAATAGGCTTGAGTTGATACACAAAACATCATTCCCGCTCCCTTGTTAAAGGGTTTGTAACGCTTAATTCAAGACTAAAAAACATGATAAGAATAGTTATCATTTCGGTTTTAACAATGATGCATTTTCTGGCAAACGGTCAGGAGTTGTTCAAAGACGAAAAAAGCAGGAGTTACGGACTGAAAGATGCCCGAGGGAATATTATTGTTAAGCCAAAATACGTCAACTTCAATTCTACAAATACGAGCGATTATTTCCCTGTGGCAAAAGGCTATGGGAAAAAAAATGAATGGGGTATTTATGCGGGAGAAAAATGGGGAGTTATTGATGCCACAGGGAAAGAGGTTGTTCCTTTTAAATACGATAATATGGAAGGCATTCAAGACAAATTGATTGTGGTTAAACTTCAGGACAAATATGGAATTATTGACGTAACAGGTAAAGAGGTTTTCCCATTCAAGTATGACATGGTGTACTACTTTAATCGGGAATTGGGCACCCTTGGCGTGGGAAAAAAAGAAGGAGCCGGATATATCTGTGGTGTTGTCGATTTAACAGACAAAATAATTATGCCATTTCAATATGCTAACCTTGATATTTTTTCAGATGGATATAGAAAAACTGTAAAAGAATTAGCTCCGAACGTATATAAGTTTGGAATTATAGAAGAATCTGGCAAAGAGATTATCCCGCCTCAGTGCGATCAAATATATAATCGGGTTTCTTATTACGAAGGTGGAGGGTTAAAATATCATATTTACAAAGACATTGCCTTTAGATGTACCCTGGTAAAATTCAACTGTAAACTAACTCCTGTGAGTTTAAAAACCGGAGAAGATATTATATCGGAACAATACGACAAAGTGTCTAAATTTTCAGACAGTCTAATATGGGTTTCAAACGGAAATTACCCAAATGAAAGAAGCGGCCTGATCGATATTTCCGGGAATGTGGTATTGCCTCTGATGTGCACAAACATAGAATACCCGATTGACAACAAAAAAGGCGTTGCCAAAGTAACAGCCATCAAGAACAACAAAATAAAAACAGGATTTATCGATAAAAACGGCAATGAAGTTATCCCCATACAATATGATTACTTCGGTGATCTCCGGGAAGAAATGAGGGGCGTTTGCATTGACGGCAAATGCGGTTATATTGATGTAACGGGAAAAACAATGATACCCCTTCAATTTGAACTTGCGGAGAATTTTGTAAATGGCAAGGCCGTTGTGAGTTTTTCTGGCAATGTGATAGATAAAACCGGGAATATCATTGAAAAGGGCACTAAATCATTGGCGAATTTAACTGATGAGGAAAGGAGTAGCATTATCACAAAGAAAAGGGCAACGGGTGTAAACCTATCAGCGGATGATCTTAATTGGCTTGTTGCTTACGAAAGCGACCGTCAAAGAAAAAAAGAACAAGCCTTACAGGAAAGGACGATATTACTCAAAGAGGCAAAATCATTAATGGGCATAGTCTTTATCAAAATCAAAGACAACAAACCATACAAAGTAGTCGAGTACGGTGGAACCGCAGAAAATATTTACGTGTCATTTCAAACTTTAGATGGCCAGAGTGGATATTATTCAGTAAACCTACCACAACTTTTATCAGAGTATAGGTATGCCAAAGCACACACTTGCTCCGCTTGTGGAGGAAAGGGTATAATTACAAGAACGGATACATACACCTATACGCACGATCGCACTATTTCGCGGGGAGTTAAAATAAAAGAAACCACTACGAAGGTTTCAAGCAACAGGTGCACAGTATGCGCTGGATATGGAACGATATACGAGTAGCCCTGCCTTTGTGAGGCATCGTTTAGGCTACAAATAAAGGAGAAGAACAGTCACCCCCCACCCACTCTTACAATCTTGTAGCACTAACCATCACCTGAGCAATACCTCAGACAAACTTTGTTTTTCCTTCCGTACCGGTATCCTAAACATCAGGTAATAGTTAAAGCCCCATGTATTGTCGTTGTAGGTTTTGCCGTACCCCGGCACATCGTGCGGGATAAACCCACGGGGGGCGTTGGTGTTCAGCCCGAATTTGAACCGTGCCGTATAGCCCATCCAAAAACTACCCAACACTTTTACTTTCAACCCGGTAGTTAGCTCGCCCCAGTTGGCACGCACGCCATCGTTCGTGTAGCTGTTGGTGCTTGATCCCCACACGGCATCATCCGACTCGATACGGATTTGTTCAGAGAATGACCCATGACCGTACCGCACACCAAAAAAGAGCATATTTTTTTCAGGATCGTTTTTAAGAAAGTTTACATCGGCCCCCAGCCGGAAGTAATTCCCCTTGTTACTGTATTGCTCTAAGTCTGTCGTGAAATCGCGTTGCCAGCGTCCCAGTTCAACGGCTAAGTAGTACCGGTAAAAATCTATATCAGCATTTATTTCAAAACCCGAAAAAGTATCATCTACCGGAATGCGAATCAGGCTAACGACATCGGTACCCACGCGCACTCCCGTAGGCCGGTAATCGGTTTTGAGTTTCAACAAACTGTCTAACTTATGTTGTGCCAGTACGGTTGTCGCCAGCAAAAGAAACGTTATGCTAATTGTATATTTCAATGTTGATCGATCGTCCTTTGTTTAAACTGTTTTGTACTACCCGCACCGAATCGAAATCGGTCGATAACACGCGCAAATCATATTGAAGCCGCTCGCTGCCACACTCTTGTGAAACAAACCGTACTTCGGTTTTATAGCCCACGGTTATTTTTTTGACCTCTGCCGGAAACTGAAAAGTAAACTCTGTTTCGTTCGCGTACGGGTTAACGGTTACAACGGCTTGTTTGGCCAGCGTATCGGGCAGGTCGGTGCCGTAATCTTTATAAAAAACACTATCCGTTCCGGTAGCGGCAATATGGTACAGCACAACCGTGTCGGCCTTGCCGTCTGCAAATTTCACAAATCCGAACACCAACGCATTGTCGGCTCCGCGCAGACAAATATCATTATCCAGGCAAGCGCCCAGCAGCATAAAAACCAGCAGAATCCAACACCATTTATACATCGTGCGTAAAGATACGTGATGCCGTTCAAGGCAAAATCTATACCCGGTTTATTTTTAGTAAATTTGCCGTTCTGAAGGTGCGATTGACGTGAAAACAAAGGGAAATACCAAAACGAAAGTAAATATTGTAACACTGGGGTGCTCGAAAAACCAGGTGGACTCCGAAGTATTGCTCACGCAGTTGCGCGGCAATGGCATTGATGCCGAACATGAATCAGGCCGCGACAACGCCCAGGTAGTGGTGATCAACACCTGCGGCTTCATCGACAATGCCAAACAGGAGTCGGTCGATACCATTTTACGCTATGTCGATGCCAAAGAAGAAGGCATTGTTGATAAAGTGTATGTTACCGGGTGTCTTTCGCAACGCTATAAAGACGACCTCGAAAAAGAAATCCCCGAAGTGGATGCGTGGTTCGGTACGCGCGACCTCTCACGCATCCTTAAAACTTTTCATGCCGATTACAAGCACGAATTGGTTGGCGAACGCATTCTCACCAATCCGGGGCATTATGCCTATTTAAAAATATCGGAGGGCTGCGACCGGCCTTGTTCGTTTTGTGCCATTCCGCTCATGCGCGGCAACCATATTTCGCGCCCTGTCGAAGAGTTGGTAAAAGAAGCAAAGAATTTAGCCAAAGGCGGAACAAAAGAATTGTTGCTGATCGCGCAGGACTCAACGTATTACGGACTTGATCTACATAAAAAAAGAAACTTAGCCGATTTGCTGAAACACCTTTCGGATGTTGAAGGTATTGAATGGATCAGGTTACACTACGCATTCCCGGCCGGTTTCCCGATGGATGTGTTGGATGTGATGGCCGAGCGACCGAACATCTGTAAATATTTAGACATTCCGTTGCAGCATGGTTCAACCAATATGCTGAAGATCATGCGCAGGGGCATAACACGCGAAAAAACGGAAGAGTTGCTTCACACCATCCGCACGAAAGTGCCGGGCATTGCTATTCGCACTACGATGATTGCCGGCCATCCGGGCGAAACCGAAAGCGAGTTTAACGAGATGATGAAGTTTATTGAAACTTCACGCTTCGAGCGGTTGGGTGTATTCGGCTATTCGCACGAAGAAAACACACACGCCTATTCGCTGGCCGATGATGTTCCGGCCGAAGTAAAGCAAGAGCGCATTGATGCCGTGATGGAACTGCAACAGGGTATTTCGCTTGAGCTGAACCAGGCAAAAATCGGTTCTGTACAAAAAGTGCTGATCGACCGGAAAGAGGGCGGTGAGTTTATCGGCCGTACCGAGTTCGACTCGCCCGAAGTTGATAATGAGGTATTGATCGATGCCACCAAAAACTACCTGCGCGTAGGTGATTTTGTGAACGTAAAAGTTACCAACGCTACTGAATTTGATTTGAGCGGGGATGTAATTGAATGATTAAAACTACAAGCCATCTCAAAAATAATTATAATGCCGTCATCCCGAGGAACGAGGGATCTTCGAACTTACAGAACACCTAATATGTGAAGATTCCTCGTTCCTCGGAATGACCAAGTATTTTTGAGATGGCTTCTTAAACTTTATGCAGTAAATACCGTTATTGTGATATGATTTCCATCTCTTTTTGCGGCTGATATGCAGGTTCAAAAAATTTCGTTTGCTGATACCCAATCCTTCTCACGGTTTTTCCTCGATTACATCGAAGAAAATGATGCCCTGAAAAACTTCTACGGCCGTTTTCCAAAAATCGAAAACTTTAAGGATCAGATCAGCGAAAAAGCAAAAGCTTTCCCGCAGCACAACCGCGAAGTGCTGGTGAACACCCTTCAGCAACAATACAAAAACTACACACTCACCGATGCGGTTAAAAACAACATTGCTTCGCTGGCCGATGCCAAAACCTTTACAGTAACCACCGGACACCAGCTAAATATTTTTACGGGGCCGCTGTATTTCATTTACAAAATTGTAACGGTGATCAATGCCTGTAAAGAACTAAAGAAAGTTTATCCTGAATACAATTTTGTACCCGTGTATTGGATGGCCAGCGAAGATCACGACTTCGATGAGATTAAATACTTCCGGCTTCACGGAAAAAAATACGTTTGGAACAGTAACCAAACCGGGGCTGTCGGGCGGTTTAACCCGCACGAACTCACCAGTCTGTTAAAAGAACTACCCGGCAACAATACCATCTTTGAAAAAGCCTACCTCAAACACGCAACACTGAGCGATTCCGTTCGGTATTATGTAAACGAATTGTTCGGTGCCGAGGGGCTGGTCGTGATCGATGCCGACACACCTGCCTTAAAAACACTTTTTAAAGAGGTTATTACCGATGATGTGTTGCACCACACGCCCAAAAAATTAGTGGACACCACAAACGAAGCGTTAGAAAAACTGAATTACAAGCCCCAGATTAATTGTCGTGAGATAAACTTCTTCTATTTAGAAAACAACCTGCGCGCACGGCTTGAAAAACAGGGCGATCATTACGCAGTTGTTGATACCAATATTGTTTTCACGGAAGAACAGATCAAACAACTCATCGAAACATCGCCCGAAAAATTTAGTCCGAACGTGATTTTGCGACCCGTCTATCAGGAAGTTATTCTTCCCAACCTTGCTTACGCAGGCGGCCCGGCCGAAGTCGTGTATTGGCTTCAGTTAAAAGATGTATTCGGTCATTATAAAATCCCATTCCCCATTTTAATGCCGCGCAACTTTGCAATGGTAATGGATGCGCCCACGCAACGCAAGTTTGAAAAAACCGGGTTAGCGCTTTCAGAGTTATTCTTTGAAAAGAATTACCTGTTCAACCACTTTGCTGTAAAATTCTCACGCAACAAGATTAAACTCAATGGCGAGAAAGAAGCCATTGCTAATTACTTTCAAACCATCCGCCAGCAAACCGAAGCGTTCGATAAAACCCTGGGGCCGATGGTGAGTGCCGAAACCCATCGGGCGTTGAAAAGCCTTGAAAAAATTGAACAAAAACTATTGCGTTCCGAAAAACGGTTTCAGGCCGATAAGCTCCGGCAGGTAGAGGCCGTGAAAGATGCGCTGTTCCCCAACGGCAGTTTACAGGAACGTACCGATAACTTTCTGAATTTTTATCATCAAGACCCTGAGTTTATTCAAAAGCTGTTAAACCATTTCGATGCGTTTGATTTTCGGTTTAATGTGTTGATTAATTAACACTTCCGTTATCTAAAACAATAGAGGTAAGCTGTTTTAAGGGTTTTATTACCGTAAATTGTTGCGCTGATATAAAAGAAATATATTCACAGGGGCATGTAAGTTGGATATTGATGGCAATTGGGTAAGACCGGAGTGTTATAAATGGGCAGACAAATGAACAATTTTTGCAATGCACGAACTAACACAAAACATTATAGTAAGACGCTGCAATCTGCACCCCGCGTTACGTTCATTAATACGGCATATTGTTATTATTGACGTTGATTTTGGAAAAACTCCTGTGAATAGGGTCGGTAATTTTATGCCCTCGCCAGACCAGGCTATATTCATCAATCTTTTCACCAAGTTTAAGGCGAAAAAATCTGACGAAACAAATTTTGATACCCGAACTTCCTGCACCGTCATCGGTCCGCAGATTACCCCGTTTAAGTTATTGGTACAAGAAAGTCACAAAGCGGTATCCATTATTTTTCAGCCTGGAGGCTTGAACCGTCTGTTGGGTATTCCTATGACAGAAATATTTGACAACGGCTTTTGTGGTACGGAAGTAATAGGCAAAGAAATAAATGAACTCATAGACCAATGTCATCACACACATTCTTTGGATGAGCTTGAAAGCCTTGTGCAATACTATTTTCTTTCAAAATTATCTTCGGTAAAAGAACAACTGCCGATAGATTTTGCACTGCAATATCTATTGCTAAACTATAATGCCGATATAGGGCAAGCAGCGTCAATGGCTTGCATGAGCATCAGAAGTTTTGAACGAAAATGTAAAGAAAGATTAGGGATGCCTGCCAAGATGTTTGCACGAATTGCCCGGTTTCACAAGGCTTACACGATGCTCGAAGACCAACAAAGAACTTCATGGGCAAACCTTGCCTATGGTGCGGGATACTACGACCAGATGCACTTTATCAAAGACTTTAAAGAATTTGCAAAGCTCACACCTACATTAGTTCAGAAAGAATTATCTGAAGGACAGGTGCGGTTTCAGCTCGATTGGGACAGGATGTAATTTGGCGTTTTTTTACTATCCGGTTTTACGCTTGCATATATTTTTGCTGAAATAAAATAAAGCAGAAATATGAAAAAAACAATCCTTTATGTAACCGTAGCTTTTTCAAGTGGTATGTTTTTTACCATGATCTATAATTCCATTGTGAATGCCGCCAATTGGGAAAGTAACGTTCCAAATTCCATAACAGCCGCCAAAGAGTTTTTTGCCGTTGCCAATCCGGGTACCTTTTTTCAAGTGATCGACCCTGCAAATCAGATTTTGATTGCGCTGGCATTAATTTTATTTTGGAAAGAATCAGCTTCCATTCGGGTGTACCTGGGGATAGCTTTACTATGCTTTGTATTCTCTACGGTTTTAACCTTTACCTATTTTTATCCCCGTAATGAAATTATGTTTCTTTCCGAACAGTTTCCTGATACCGAAACGCTAAAACGTGTTGCAACTGAATGGGGAAATATGAATTGGGTAAGGTCTTTCATCTTGCTGGCAGGGCTTGTGTGTACTATTTTGGCGTTGGATAAATACACCTCAAGGAAATAAGGTACTGGCAGCAGACAACCTTTAAGACGCTGATAATTGAGATAAAAAGCTATCTTCGCATAGCGTTTGGTCACGCTGACCGCAAGTCTTCAAAAAAGCACTATGAGAATACATTTATTATCATCAGCAATATTACTTGCATCGCTAATTGGATGCTCAACTGACAATGAAGATACCCCATTTGATTGGGTAAATGATGGAATAAAAATTGAAAAGGGCAAAGTTGTTGCCTACTTCCCAAAGGATTCAGTCAGCGAACCAAGAATGAATGAAATAGTCGATTCATTAAATCTTGGAATTGAATCGGCCATTAGTTTAATCGGAGAACCGCAAGATTGGCAAGTATTAAGCGATAAGCCAGTCAAATACTATTTCGAGTCAGGAGATTTTGTTTCAATAACAGATATCAATGGAGAAATCCATATCCCACTCTTCAGAATAAAGAACTATCAAGCCCCCTGGTTACATGAAACTATGCATGCATTGTTAAGAACCAAAAAAGGTAATTGGAATGAGTTGTCCAGAATTAAACGATTCTTCTCCATGCCAATTTGGTTTACTGAAGGGATGGCTGAATACTTAGCTGTAAAAATTGAAGCGGTTGATTCAATCAAAAAATTTGATTTAATGAGATTTGGTGGCTATCAAAAGGTAGATTCATCATGCTCTAAAGCCCTATCATTAAATCCAGATTTGATTTCTCATATTGGTGAATCTGGAATTCCAACAAAATTATTGACAGACCGAAAAAATTATGCGGCCCCATTTTATACTTGCTCATGCTCATTCGTTAAATTTCTATCAGAAACTTATGGACTTGATAAAATGCTTAAAGCCAACGCTGAGTTTCAAAATGAAGAAGCTACAATTGAGTCGTTAACCGGAAAGAAAATGCCGATTCTCAAAGAAGAATGGATTTCCAATTTAAATTTCAAGAAATAGAAAAACAAGAGGGACCAGCCTCCAACAATAGGTTGGCGCAAGATAAAGTTATCTATACTGTTTAATTACTGTTATTGGTGCCCTGCACAATAGTCGAAATCCAACCACCTGGCAAGAATAACCCCTTTAGCATGACGAAAGCCCAACTGAGAACGCTCTATCAACAAAAACGATTTGCACTTTCGGAGGCCGAATGCGGGCATCTCAATTTTCGGCTTTACCAGAATTTTTTCGGCAACATTGATCTTTCGTTTATCGGAGTGTTGCACACGTTTTTGCCTATCACTCAAAAAAACGAAGTCGATACGTGGCTCATACTCGATCGTATTCGCAGGGAGTTTCCGCACATTCGTATCACCATCCCGAAGGTAAATAACCAAACGAATACGTTCGACAGCTTTTACTTTGAGGGTCTTCATCAACTTGAAACTAATGCGTGGGGAATACCCGAACCCAAACAGGGCACGCCAACCGAACCTAAAAAGATAGATATGGTGCTGGTGCCGTTACTCGTGTTCGATACCAACGGTAATCGCGTTGGGTACGGCAAAGGATTTTACGATAAGTTTTTAGCTACGTGCAAGCCCGAGTGTAAAAAAATAGGGTTATCGTTTTTTGAAGCTGAAACAAAAATCGATGATGTTAATGCGTTTGATGTTCCGCTTGATGCGTGCATTACCCCGAAAGGTGTTCAACATTTTTAACGAAAATTAATATTCGATCTTATCGGTGCTGTTCTTCCAGCGATCGAACACCTCTGTTGCTTCTTTCAACGGAGCGTGTACAAATGAAATTTTACGGGCATTGATAGGGGCGGCTATTTCCTGATAAATAAAATCATCGTCAAAGCCAATGGCCGCAGCATCTTCGCGTGTGTTGGCGTAATATACTTTATCGGGGCGTGCCCAATAGATAGCACCCAAACACATCGGGCATGGTTCGCAACTGGTGTAAATTTCGCAGCCCGTAAGTTGAAATGTGTTAAGCGTTTTACACGCTTCGCGGATGGCTACTACTTCGGCATGAGCCGTGGGGTCGTTAGATGAGGTAACGAGGTTCGAGCCCTTCGCAACAATTTTCCTGTCCTTCACAATCACACAACCAAATGGCCCGCCCCTGCCTGATCTCATATTCTCGTCCGAAAGGCGGACGGCTTCTTTTAAAAATTCGGTGTTCATAGTTATTGTTCAACGACAAAGATACGCACTACGGTTACACAACCATTAACCAGTCTTTACACAATGGTTATTAAACCTCCGGCTCCTGCTGACTTAAACAATGGAACGAACCAAGCCCCCAGATAATATCAGTCGAGTCGATGCCGATTACTTTGCGGTCGTTAAAACACGATTGTAAAATGTCAATGGCACGGTCGTCATTTTTATCGCGGAAAGTAGGGACAACCACATATTTATTGGCAATGTAGAAGTTGGCATACGAAGCGGGCAGCCGCTGATCTTCGTACACAATGGGTGCAGGCATGGGCAGTTCTATAATGTTTAGCTGCTTGCCATTCTCTAAGCGCAATGTTTTTAATTCTTTCAGATTGTTCTGAAGTATTTCATAGTTCTCATCGTTTTTGTTTTCTTCTACGATAGTAACTACAGTATCGTCATTTACAAAACGGGTAAGGTCATCGATGTGGCCATCGGTATCATCGCCCACAATGCCATCGCCCAGCCAAAGGATGTGATCCACACCATAATAATCAATCAAATATTTTTCAATCTGCTGCTGATTAAGATTTGGATTACGATTGGGGTTTAATAAACAAGCACGAGTTGTTAGCAATGTTCCTTTTCCATTAAACTCAACCGAGCCGCCTTCCATCACAATGCCTGGTTCAACAACCGGAATATTGTAATGTTTTGCAATGTGTGTTGGAATAACATCGTCTAAATCGAATGGAGGATACTTTCCGCCCCAGGCGTTGTAACCCCAATCGACAATCATTTTCGTTTTCGTTACCGGATTGATCAGAAACGCGGGGCCATGATCGCGGCACCACGCATCGTTGGTTGGGTGAATAAAGAATTGAATGTTGCGTAAGTCAGCACCGGCTTCATTGAGATGTTTCGTGGCTTTCTCTTGCATGGCCGTATTCACCACATTGATATTAACTACTTCGCCTTCGGCTACACGCTTGATAAATTCAGCATAGCGCGGATAAATCGTTTCGATCTTTCCGGGCCACGATGCTTCTTTGTGCGGCCAGCTTAACCACGTTGCAGTATGTTTGGCAAATTCGGCAGGGAAGTGGAAGCCGAGTTCTTTTGGTGTTTTCATCTCTATGGTCAATAGTCTAATGGTCGATAGTCCATAGTCTGCTATCGACCATGGACTATCGACTACTCTTCGTCAATAAATCTTTTTGTAATGGGCTGATATGAATCAATGCGCCTGTCGCGGAGGAAAGGCCAGTGTGTGCGGTAGCTGTCGGTTTTGCTCAAGTCAATTTCCTGCACATGCACTTCTTCATTTTCATGCGATGCTTTATAGATAATGCTGCCGAATGGATTGGCAATAAACGAGCCGCCCCAGAATTTCATCGCGCCATTTTGTTCGAAGCCTACACGATTTACACTCACTACATGCACCCCGTTGGCTACGGCATGGCTGCGCTGAATGGTTTGCCACGCTCCGTATTGTTCGGTGTTGGTGGCTTCGTCTTGCGATGTGGCCCAACCAATAGCTGTTGGGTAAAATAAAACTTCTGCACCCATCAACGCAGTAATGCGCGAAGCTTCGGGATACCACTGATCCCAACAGATTAAAATACCAATGTTGGCAAACTTTGTTTTGAACACTTTATAACCGAGGTCGCCCGGGGTGAAATAGAATTTTTCGTAATAAGCCGGGTCGTCCGGGATGTGCATCTTGCGATACTTGCCTAAATACTTTCCATCAGCATCGATAACCGCGGTTGTATTATGGTAAAGTCCTTCGGCACGTTTTTCAAACAACGAAGCAATGATTACCACACCTAACTCTTTCGCAACGTTGGAAAGCGCATCGGTTGAAGGGCCAGGAATGGCTTCAGCTAATTTAAAGTTTTCATAGTCTTCCACATCGCAGAAATACAATGACGTAAACAACTCCTGAAGGCAAACGATCTGCGCGCCCTTTTTGGCTGCTTCGCGAATGCACTCGATGGCTTTGGCCAGATTTTCTTTAGGCGATTGTGTGCAGCTCATTTGCACGGTACCGATTTTAACTTTTTTGCTCAAGGTTTGTGTATGTTGATCTGAAACGCAAAGGTAAAAATTTTGAAGCGGTTACGAAAGTTCAGGAAACACCATAAAGTACCCGGCAAGTATTACCTTTGTATAGCGTATTCCAAAAAGATCATGCCTTCAGGTTCTCCGTACCAGCACACACCACAAACTAACCCTTCCGGGTCAAGTACAACCGTGAAGCGGGGGCTTATCCGAAGGTTAATTATCGGTACAGAAGCGCCTGGCGATTTCCGGGCATCAAAAATAAAACTGCTTCGGGGGCAGACTGCATTGTTATGTGTGTTTACAGGAGCCGTTTATGCGGTGGTTTTAGCTTTCTTAGGCGATTTTAAAATGTTACCGTGGGAGCTGGTTTTGATGGCAGGTGGGGTGTTTGCCTTTTACCTGAACCGCATCCAATACTATACAACTTCCACCATTTTGCTTTTCATATTAACTAACGCCTTAGTCTATTTATTTACGGCTGTTAATCGTCCGCAAGAAGGCACCTATTTTTATTACTTCATGACCAGTTCTATTTCCATCATACTGATGTGGTATTATAACCGGTATTTTGCGGTAACGATGACAGGCATAACCGTTATCATAGCAACGCTCGCCTACCTCTATCCTGTTTATATTATCCCCTCGCCAGACGGAACAAGTCCGGCTGTTGAACGCATTGTTTTCGTTGCCAACCTTACAGTGTGCCTCGTTTTTAGTGCGTATATACTGCTTTCCGTTTTGTACGAAAACGCTGTTACGGAAAACAAGATGATTCAAAATCACCAGGAACTTAAAAAAGCAAATGAAGAACTCGACCGGTTTGTGTATAGCGCCAGCCACGATATGCGCGCACCGCTTTCTTCCTTATTAGGGTTGATTAACGTTGCAGAAAAAACACAATCGCCCGAAGAAAAAACCGTATGCCTGAGAATGATGCACGAACGCATTGGCGTAATGGAAAATTTCATAAAAGAAGTTACAGATTACTCGCGTAATGTGCGCCTGCCTGTAAAACATGTGGCCGTGAATGTAGTTCGAGCCATTAACGCTTCGTTAAAAGAACTAAGCTTTCTTGCCGAACGTGAAAAAACAACCATTCATGTAGAGGTTGATGCGAACCTTACCGTTACCACAGACGAGTCGCGGTTTGCAGTAGTGCTCAACAATTTAATAGCTAACGCGATCCGGTATTACGATCGCAGCAAGCCAACCCCGTTTATTACGATCCGTGCCGGTGAAAACCCGCAGCAATTTTGGTTGTCGGTTGAAGATAACGGCATGGGCATTAACAGTGAATACATTCCGCATATTTTCGATATGTTTTACCGTGCCACAACCATTGGCGAAGGGTCGGGACTTGGGTTATACATTGTTCAGGAAACCGTTCAAAAGTTAGGCGGGGCTATTTCTGTACAATCGGAAGAAGGTAAAGGCACTACGTTTACCCTTGCGCTGCCTAAATAACCTGCGTTTCGTTTTCTAAACGTACAAACGATTCATCTTTTGTTTCAAGATGTGATTCGCCCATCAGCCACATATCAACAGCACGCGCGGCTTCACGGCCTTCGCTGATCGCCCATACTACTAACGACTGACCTCTGCGCATATCGCCCGCAGCAAAAACACCCTCTTCGGAGGTCATGTAGTTTTCGGTTTTTAAATTACCGCGTTCGTCAAGGGTTAAATTCAGTTCTTCTACTAAACCGGTTTTTTCTGCGCCTGTAAAACCAATGGCCAACAACGCTAATTCACATGGCAATACGCGTTCGGTTCCTGCAATTTCTTCAAAGCCGGGTTTGCCTTGCTCGTTTACACCCCATTTAATTTCTACAATCTTTAATCCTGTAAGGTTGCCTTCGGCATCGCATGTAAATTCTTTCGTGAGGATAGACCACTTACGATCAACGCCTTCTTCGTGCGAGGACGATGTCATCAGCACCATCGGCCACAACGGCCACGGGTTATTATCATTCCGCGTAAGCGGTGGCTTGGCCAACAGTTCGATTTGCGTTACCGATTTTGCACCGTGACGGTTCGATGTTCCCACACAATCCGATCCGGTATCGCCTCCGCCAATCACCAACACATTTTTTCCGGTGGCCAAAATGTTTTCGGTAAGGGTATCGCCCGCAACACGTTTGTTTTGTTGTGGCAAAAACTCCATCGCGAAATGAACGCCTTTTAAATCCCTTCCGGGGATTGGCAAATCGCGTGGAGCCGATGCCCCTCCGCATACCAGCACGGCATCAAACTCTTCGGCAATTTTTTTTGCACTTACATTTTTACCGATGTGTGTGTTTGTTTTAAACACGATGCCTTCTTTTTCCATCAACGCAATTCTGCGGTCGATTACGTGCTTCTCTAATTTAAAATCGGGAATGCCATAGCGAAGCAAGCCGCCTATGCGATCGTTGCGTTCAAACACCGTTACCAAGTGACCGGCTTTATTTAATTGTGCCGCTGCTGCCAAACCGGCAGGGCCTGAGCCCACCACGGCAACTTTTTTACCGGTTCGGTTTTGGGGCGGATTAGCTTTGATGTAGCCTTTCTCATACGCTGTTTCGGCTATGGTTTTTTCGATGTATTCAATGGTAACGGGTTTGTTGTTGATGCTGAGCACACAACTTGCTTCGCACGGAGCCGGACAAATACGACCGGTAAACTCAGGGAAGTTATTGGTGCTGCTGAGAATTTTGATGGCTTCTTCCCACTTGCCCCGATAGACGGCATCGTTAAAATCAGGGATGTTATTGCCCAACGGACAACCGTTGTGACAAAACGGAACTCCACAATCCATACAGCGTGCGCTTTGCTCGTGTACTTTTTCTTTCGCCAACGGTGTATATACTTCTTTATAGTCTTTCAACCGTTCTTTCGGATCGCGCGAGGTTGGCATTTCGCGGTTGAACTTCATGAATCCGTCTATCTGTCCCATTTTTTCTGTTATCTTTTGTTGTTCAAGATTTATATTTTTCTCACCCTATTACTTTCAGGATTATAAATCCTGTTTATCTGTCGTTCGACATTGCAAATGTCGAACAGTTAGTTGTGCCAATGTTGTTAACGATTAACTAATATCCTTTTACGCTCGGTTTTGTCTTTTGATTTGATAACCAGCGTGTAGGCTCCATTGGGAATACCTTGTAATAAAATCACCACTTCGTTACCGGTAGCCTCTGCTAAGTATTTCCGTTCTTGTTCAGAATTATAGAGTTCGACTATATGCCCCGGCTCTACCGGGACAATAAGTACATCTGTGGCTGGGTTAGGGTATGGAACTTTCATAATTACACCACCAAGGCCACAATCCCCTACTTCCTGATAAACTGTATAGTGCCCGATCCACTGACCGCATTGGCCTGTTGCCGTTGCAGATACTACCGCATATGTACCGACTTGCCCGTTATAAACGGCAACAACATTGCTCCCAATGTTCACCGATAACTGCGCCCCAACAGAAGACCATAGTATGTTTGAGATTGACGGGTATAATGCATGGGTTTGTACAGAAAATTGAGCGATTGCATTTGCGCATACATCGCCAGTGGCAGGGTACTGCGGCACATCACTAACGGTATAATTAAAATTGGTAAGGGAAGGCGGCCCTGCCCAAACGGCTTTCTGCATCTGCACCGAGTTGCCACAACCTGCTGTAATTGTAAACGTAAGTGTACCCGCACCGCTTGTACTGCTGTTTGCGGCAGCTAATGCCGGGATAGTTCCACTACCGGAACTTGTGGCAAATAAATTTGCCGGGGTGGCCTGCCACGTTACTGTTGCCCCTGAAGGCACGTTGTTTAATGTGAATGTTTCCTCACTGGTGCAGACAAGGGAGGGGCCGGTGAGGGACGCGCCAAGTGTTCCATTATAAGCGGGTCCTACGCCAACAGCAAACCACGCATCGGTAACTGTTTTTACTTCGCAACTGTTTGCGCCAAAAAGGTTTGTAGTAGCCTGAATGCTTATGTTTCTTGCAAGCGGATAATTGGCATTGGAACTATTCAATAATAATTTTGTGGCATAAGCAATCTCTTCGGCAGTATTTATACCAAGACCCGTAACATTATAAGTATTTCCAATATCATTTGTACCCGTGCCTCCTTGCGAAAGGAGGAAATACCAAAAGTTGAGCACACCGCTATTGGTGTGTACACCACAACCATCATTTGCATTACTCGGAGTACACCCTGTTTGATTTACCCAATTTGTACCTAAATAGGTATCAGGTTGTCCAAAAGCATTGGGATTAGCCATATTCCGAATTGGTATACTCAATATTTCCTCGCCTATCAACCAACGATTTTTTGTCGGATCGACCCAAGCCTCCACACTTGCTCCCCAGATATCGGCAAAACCTTCATCCAAAGCGCCTGATTCCCTTTCATACAGTAAATCACCTGTGTATTGATCAATGCCATGCCCAAATTCATGCGCACAAATATCTAAACTGGTTAAGGGATTTGTTCCGGAAAGACCATCGCCATACCGCATAGCATTTTGGGATGGTGACCAACTTGCATTAAAATCATCTGGATCATTCGGCACATCCCAATGCACGTAACTTTCAACCGTCATGCCATTTCCATCAATACTATTTCGCCCATGTACATTTTGCCAATAATCAAACACCATTTCAGCACCCCAGTGTGCATCTAATGCTGCACGGTCGTTACCATGTTCAGTGGTTGTCCAATTGTTATCGTTATCGGTGAAATCGGTAACATTGGTGAGGTCATTCAAGTGATTCATATTCCTTGTCCGTATCATCACTCCGTTACGTGTTTCTTGTAAACGGAAAGGCCCTGCGGCAGTAGGCGCATCAGTAACGATATTTCTTGTGCCATTGTACTGTGTTTGTGCAGTACCGGGAAAATTGATACTGCATATTAAATTTTCAGTACCCAAAAATTCACCTGTGGTCGCACTGATGAAAACGTTTTCGGAATAGGCACCATTTTTTGAAGTAACCTGCACTTGCCATGCTGCCCGGAATTTTTCAGTGGCATTATCATAGTAATAAACTTGAGTTAGCGTATCGGCTACACCTGCCGATCCATTTGCTGTATCGCTGATGCCATGTGATGTATTGAAATGTTTCAATGCCAATTCAGCACCGGTTTGGGCATTGTTGGCAAATGCTTCATCACTCACCAGGGCAAAAAATCCGTGTATAAACCGAACTGTATCGTTTACGAAATTGATGATGTATTCCCCACCACGAAGTTTAATACCGTTTTTATACAACTGGTATTTTTCCTGTTGAATCTTCAGGTTTCTTTTTGAGGGCACATCCAATGTTTTGATCACATAAGAAATACCCCCTGTGCTTCCTGTTAATTCCCTGATGATTGCTCCCGCTTCTGTCTTTGCAGTAGCCGATTTTTCCTTCTTGATTTTGGCAAATGAAACATAGCCGTTTCTGTGCTGCGTTTCTTCGGTATATTCACGAACTTGTGCTTGCAATTTCATGGAAATCGACAACAACAAAGCGAACATAAAAATGGTAACATTCTTTTTCATAGTTGTTTTTTTATGATCATTTTATTTTTGTCATGTAATAGCCATAGTCATCAGGGGCGTTGCGTACTAATACCAATGTATCCCCCTTTAACATCTCTATCATTAGTTCATCTCTCAACCCCCACGCATTCACAAACTCAAAATCTAAAACCCACCGGTCATCAGCACTAAATATTGTTTGTTTTCGTACGATGTCGGGTTTCGTGGCTGCATACGTATCACCCTCAAAGATGATATACATGCTGTCTTTAGGCAGGTAACGAAACCATGAGTCCTCCAAATCAATTTTACCATTACCTGTAAAACCACCATAGGCATAATGTATTCTCCATTCTCCTTGAATAGTTTTCTTTATCAAGGGCAATGATTTTACGTCACGTAGCCAGATGTAACCGTTTTCATCGGGTAGAGGTAATTGCTCTGCGTCTTCTTCACAGGAAGAAAAGCTAAAGCACATAGCACATACAACCGTAACTAAAAACATCTTTTTCATTTTCATAAATTTATGGGATATGGTCTTTTAGTCATTTTGTTTTTACCACAAAATGGCATTTTTCTCACCCTGTTACTATCAGGATTATAAATCCCGTTTATCTGTCGTTCGATCCCGCAGGTGCGGGACAAATGTCGAACAGTTACTACTGCCTACTAAACTGTTATTGCTTTTTTCTCTGCTTTCAATTTCTGTTTCATCAACACCGCCTTGTAATCCTTCGGCATTACTTTCACGAAGAACGGCAATGCGGTTGTCCAGTTATCTAAAATCCATTCGGCAGGGTCGCTGCCGGTGTACTCGTAATGTCTTTTGATCATAGTCTTTACTTCGGCTTCATCTTCGCTTGTCATGGCTTCCAGTTCTACCATGTCTTTATTCAACAGACAATCGAGGTTGCGCTGCTGATCGAACACATAGGCGATGCCTCCGCTCATACCGGCCGCAAAGTTTCGTCCGGTTTTGCCAAGCACCACTACGCGGCCACCTGTCATGTATTCGCAGGCATGATCACCCACGCCTTCTACTACGGCTTTCACACCGGAGTTGCGTACGCAGAAACGTTCGCCTGCCTGACCGCGTATATAGGCTTCGCCTGACGTAGCACCATAAAAGGCAACGTTGCCAATGATGATGTTGTCTTCGGCCATCAGCGATGCTTCTTTATCAGGATATACAATCAACTTGCCGCCTGATAATCCTTTACCAAAATAATCGTTGGCTTCGCCTTCTAACCGGAATGTTACGCCCGGAGCCACAAACGCCCCGAAGCTTTGCCCTGCCGATCCCTTAAACGAAAACTGAATGGTATCTTCCGGCAGACCTTTGGCTTTATACTTTTTAGAAATCTCGTTCGACAGCAATGCGCCTGTGGTGCGGTCGGTATTGCAGATGTTGAATTTTTCCTGAACACTTTCCCGGTCGTCTAACGCAGTGCGTGCCGCCTCCACTAATTTCCAGTCTAACACTTTTTCCAATTCAAAATCCTGTTCGATTTGTTTATACAACCCAACGCTATCGCGTGCGGTTTCGCGGTGAAGAATCGGTGACAGGTCGAGCTTGTTGATTTTCCAGTGATCAATATCCTGCCGAACACGCAACACATCGGCACGGCCTACCATTTCATTGATGGTACGGAAACCGAGGCTTGCCATTACTTCGCGTAAATCGTTGGCGAGGAACGTAAAGAAGTTGACAACATGATCCGGGTCACCGGTAAAAAGTTTTCGCAAGTCACTATCCTGCGTGGCAATGCCGACAGGGCAGGTATTCAAATGGCATTTGCGCATCATAATACACCCTTCCACTACCAACGCTGCTGTGGCTATGCCCCACTCTTCTGCGCCAAGCAACGTAGCAATGGCAATGTCGCGGCCTGTACGAATCTGTCCATCGGTTTGCAATGTTACGCGACTGCGTAAATTATTTTTTACTAACGTTTGATGTGCTTCCGCAAGCCCAAGTTCCCACGGCAACCCGGCATGGCGAACCGAACTGAGCGGTGATGCGCCTGTTCCGCCATCGCCTCCGGCAATTAAAATCGCATCGGCTTTTGCTTTGGCAACACCGGCTGCCACTGTACCTACACCCGCCTGCGATACAAGTTTTACATTGATGCGCGCCTGACGGTTTGCATTTTTAAGATCGTAAATAAGTTGCGCGAGATCTTCAATGGAATAAATATCGTGGTGCGGAGGCGGTGAAATCAATCCAACACCCGGTGTTGAATGGCGCACCCTGCCGATCCACTCATCAACCTTATCGCCCGGAAGCTGACCGCCTTCACCGGGTTTTGCACCTTGTGCCATTTTAATTTGAAGCTCATCGGCATTGGTGAGGTAATAACTTGTTACACCAAAACGGCCTGATGCCACTTGCTTAATAGCCGAGCGCTCCCAATCGCCATTGGCTTTCTTTTCGAAACGGATTTCATCTTCACCGCCTTCACCGCTGTTGCTTTTTCCGCCAATGCGGTTCATGGCAATGGCTAAGGTGCTGTGTGCTTCGTGCGAAATAGACCCGAACGACATAGCGCCCGTTGCAAAACGTTTAAAGATTTCTTCGGCCGGTTCTACTTCGCTGAGCGGAATGGCAGTGCGTTTCTTAAACTCAAACAACCCACGGAAGGTAATGGTGTTTTCTGCGAGGGTGTTGATTTTTTCGGCATACTTTTTATAAACCTCGAAGTTGTTGGTTTTTGTAGAATGCTGTAACAAATGAATAACATCAGGGCTGAACAAGTGTTTTTCGCCCCTGCGTTTCCATTGATAAATTCCACCCACTTGTAAATCGGTGCTCTTATTTTCAAACGCTAAGTGATGACGGATCAATACTTCGTTTGCGAGATCATCGAACGATAACCCTTCGATACGACTGGTTGTGCCCCGGAAACATTTATCAATTACATCGCTGCCAATACCCAGCGCTTCAAAAATTTGTGACGACTGGTACGACTGCAATGTGCTAATGCCCATCTTCGACATCACTTTTAATAATCCGTTGCCGATGGCTTTCTGATAATTCGCGAAAGCAACTTCATCGGTAAGGGTTTTGTTTAACGAACCTTGTTCGTTGAGCGAATGAATGGTTTCGAACGCCATGTACGGATTTACCGCACTCGCACCATACCCGATAATCGTAGCAAAGTGATGCACTTCCCACACATCGCCTGCTTCTACCAGCAACCCGGTTAATGCACGCAAGCGTTTTTCAACCAATGAGTGATGCACCGCGCCAATGGCCATCAACGATGGAATAGGTGCGTATTCGGCACTGATGTTTCGGTCGGATATTACGATGATCTTCTTGCCTTCTTTAACAGCCTTTTCGGCTTCGGTACAGATTTTTTTAATGGCTTCCTCTAACCGTCCGGCTTTGCCATCGGCTTTAAAAACAGAATTTATTACTGCGTACTCAAAGCCATGTTCAGGAAGGTGCTTTAATTTTTCAAGATCGGAGTTTAACAACACCGGCTGACCGATGTGTATCTGGTTGGTGTGCTGCGGGGTTTCTTCGAGCACGTTTAAACTCACGCCAATGCGCGTGAACAGCGACATCACCAAACGCTCGCGTATCGGGTCGATTGGTGGATTGCTTACCTGCGCAAAATGCTGACGGAAATAATTTGAAATGTGGCGGCTCTCTTTCGACAGCACTGCGTGGGGTGTGTCATCGCCCATCGAGCCTATGGCCTCGTAACCTGTTGCCGCCATTGGGGTGATGAGCGTTTTTAAATCTTCGGCAGTGAAACCGTAAGCATTTTGGCGCTGCAACAACGTTTTTTCATCAAACTTATTTCTGAACGATTTCTGTTCCGGCTCAAGCCTGAGTTTTAATCTGTTTTCTTTAATCCACTCATAATATGGTTTGCCTTCATATACCGTACGTTTCACGACATCATCGCCCAATACTTTGCCTTTTTCCAAATCAACAACCAGCATTTTGCCGGGTGTGATCCTGCCCTTCTCTAAAATTTCTTTCGGATTTACAGGTAACGCACCGGCTTCGGAGGCCGCAATTACTTTTCCGGTACGGGTAACACAATAACGCAACGGACGTAAACCGTTCCGGTCGAGCGTTGCGCCAATGCGCAGGCCATCGGTAAACACCAACGCTGCGGGGCCGTCCCACGGTTCCATCATCGAAGCATGGTATTTATAGAATGCCTTGCGGTGCGCGTCCATCAGTTTATTATCCTGCCACGCTTCGGGCACGAGCATCATCAGTACGTGCGGAAGGCTTCGCCCGGAAAGCACCAGCATTTCGACTAACGCATCGAGGTTGGCCGAATCCGATCCTTCGGGGTTGGTTACCGGCAGCAACATTTTCAATTCCTCATCAGTAAACAACGTTGACTTGAACAACGCTTCTTTCGATTTCATTTTGGTTACGTTGCCACGGATGGTATTGATCTCGCCATTGTGCGCGATGTAGCGGAACGGCTGCGCGAGTTTCCAGTTGGGGAACGTGTTGGTCGAAAAACGGGAGTGTACCAACGCAAGCGCTGTTGTTAAACGTGCATCCTGCAAGTCGTAAAAATATTCGCGTAACTGCTCGGTACGCAACTGACCTTTATAGATGATCGTACGCGCTGATAAACTCGGAATATAAAACTCTTTATTACTGCCTTTTACTTCGCGGGTTATGCTGTGTACGGTAAAGTTGCGCAGTACAAACAGCTTGCGTTCAAAGGCATCGGCATCGAGCGATGTATCTTTCGGTTTCACAAAAACCTGTTCGATAACCGGCTCAACTTCGGCAGCACCCGGCCCCGGCACGGTGCTATCGACCGGAACAGACCGATAACCCAATATTTCCAGTCCTAATGTTTGAATATTCCTGCGCAATATTTCGCGGCAGGCATTCATTACCTTTTTATTGCGCGGATAAAACACCATGCCCACGCCATACTTACCGGTTTCGAGTAATGTAAAACCGAGGCGTGTTGATTCTTCAATAAAAAAATCGTGCGGAATCTGGAACAAAATACCTGCACCGTCACCGGTTTTCGGGCTGCTGCCGCGACCTCCGCGATGTTCCATGTTTTCGAGCATGGTAAGTGCATCGGTAAGTGTGTTGTTGGTTTTGAATCCGTTGATGTTGGCTATAAACCCAATGCCGCAGGCATCGTGTTCAAATTCCGGAGTGTACAGGCCCTTGCCTGACGATTGATTTTGAGTGGTCATCTTCAGCAAACTGGAAAACAAAATTTAATACTGTGGTTTTAAACTTAACAATAATAAATTTTATATAACCCAATATCTGACGAAAGATTAATCTTTGAATTATTATTTATACAAAATATAGTTCCGAAAACGATTGCGATAAGTAACAAGTATGTGAAGCGAACAAGTGTTATCCCTTCACTGCACGAATCATCTCGCGCTTGCCCGGAGGCCCCGGCAGGGCTTCGATGTTCATGTGTACAGAAACGAGGTCGCGCTTTAACTGGCCTTTGGCACAATAGGTAACAAACACACCGCTGTTCGCCAATGCGGTTACTGTTTTTTGAAGCATCGGTAATTCCCACATCTCAGGTTGTTTGCCGGGGGCAAAGGCATCGAAATACACGAGGTCGAAATAGTTACGATCAAGCGTGGCCAACTGAAGTATTGCGTTTATTTTTTTTAACATGAAACCGACAACAGGCTCTGTCCATTCGTTCCATACAGCGTGATGCAGGTTGTAAAATATTTTTTGCTCTGCTTCATTCTGCGCATAATTCAACTGCTGCCAGATACTTTCGTTTACCGGAAAGGCTTCGAGGGTTGTGTATTCGATGGTAAGGTTATTGGCTTTTGCATATTCTGCGGTAAGCAATGCATTCAAGCCTGTGCCAAATCCTATTTCTAAGATTTTAACATGCGTTTTGCCTTGTTGCTGCACCACATGCTCTAAGCCATGTTTGATAAACACGTGCAACGATTCCTGCCGGGCGCCATGTATGGAATGGTAGGTTTCGTTCAGCTCCGGGCTGTACAACGAATGCGAACCATCGTGCGTGGTGATCAGTTGCAAGTTGCCGGTTGTCTGTTTCCGGTAACCGGCAACCGGAAACTGGTGATCACTATTCTCGTCCTGCCGGCTCATGCTTTATAAATCAACGCTACTGCATACGCGCACACGCCTTCTTCACGACCTACATAACCCAGCTTTTCGTTCGTAGTTGCTTTAATCGAAACGCAATCGTGTTCAACGTTTAACAGTGGTGCCAAAACGTTTTGCATGGCTGCGATGTGCGGATTGACTTTAGGTTCCTCCAGGCATATCGTACAATCTACATTGCCAATCATCCAGCCTTTTTCTTTCAGCATTCGCACAACTTCTTTCAGAAATATTTTACTGTCGGCCGCGCGCCATTTCGGGTCTTTGTTTGAAAAATGAAAACCGATGTCGCGCAGGTTGGCCGCGCCTAACAGTGCATCGCATAAGGCATGAATCAACACATCGGCATCCGAATGGCCAACGGCACCTTGGGGGGCATCTTTCAATTCAATCCCTCCCATAAAAAAAGGTTTGCCTTTTTCAAGTTCGTGTACGTCAAAGCCCATGCCGATGCGTATATTCATTGCCTGTATGTTTTAAGTTTCAAATATACCAAGTATTGCCTTGCCAATGTGCTGATAACAAATATTCGATACCGGAACGCAAGAACATTCCATAGTTTGTTATCTTGCACGTAAATGCCTAATCTAAAACGAGTTATCCGCAACCTGCTGGTAGGGAAGGCTCTTCTTAAATCGCGTATTGAATACAAGTACGCCCTGCTGTGCGGGCAGTTTGCCCTTATCCTTTTTTCTATCGGATTGATTTATTGTATCATCGATCCTGTTAACAACGTTTATGTTCTCCTGCCGGGCTATTTTACAATGATGGCCGTGGCTGTGGTTATCATTTTGTTTAACCGGTCGCAGCAATACCACATCGCCAGCATGTTGTTGCTAACATCTATCAACATCATTGTTTTTCTCTTCTGCACTACCGATCATCCACACGGAGGCGTATTTTTCTTTTTTATGAGTTGCTCTATTGCCGGGTTAATATTAGCCGGATATTACAACCGGTATGCAGGGATTTTCTTTGCTGTATTGCCGGTTATACTCGGGCTAATCGCTTACACGACAAACCTCGAATTAATACCGCCTCCTTCGTACGAGCCGGGAGTGGTACAATTCAACTTTGCCATTAATTATGTTATCGGCCTGTTGTCGAACATTTTTATTGTTTCGTTTCTGATTAACAGAAACCAGGAGTCGGAGGAGTCGTTGCGCGAAGGAGAAAAGCGATTGATCAAAATTGCAGATGATTTGCGCATCAGCGAAGATCGTTTTGCGCTTGCGGTGAAAGGAACGAATGCCGGAATTTATGAATGGAATTTTAAGACAGGGGAGATTTATGTAAGCGCTTTGTGGAAGCAATTGTTAGGGTACGAAAACCATGAGTTACAAAACCTGACATCCCAAAATTTTTCAACGCTCATGCACCCCGATGATGTTCAGCGTACACGCGAAGTGGTGATGCAACACATGGAACTTCAAACGCCTTACCAAAACGAAATGCATTTACGAACCAAACAGGGTGAATACCGGTGGTTTTTAGATACGGGTAGTTTTAAAACCGATCAAGGCAACAGCATTCGTGCCGTGGTCGGGTCTATTGTTGATATTGAAGACCGCAAACGTGCCGAACAGGAACTCTTATTAAAGAACGAACAATTAGCCAAGACCAACGAAGAACTCGACCGTTTTGTGTATAGCGCATCGCACGATATGCGCGCCCCGCTCAGTTCGTTGTTAGGGCTGATCAACATTTCGGAAAAAACTCAGGATGTAGCCGAGCTTCACCTGTTGCTGAACATGATGAAAGACCGCATTAAAACCATGGAGGGTTTTATAAAAGAAGTTACCGATTATTCGCGCAATGCGCGCTTAGCTTTAGCGCTTCAGCCAGTCGATTTGCACAACATTATCCTGGAGGTAACACAAAACCTGGCGTACATGGCCGGTAACAAAAATGTTCGGGTTAATGTTGACATCCCGCAGCGAATCGTTATTCAAACAGACCCCAGCCGGTTAAAGGTTGTTTTGAACAACCTGATTTCGAATGCCTATAAATACCATCGGTACGATCAGGCCGATCCGTACATTATGTTTTCGGCTACTGAAACCGCTCAATGTATATCCGTTACAGTGTTAGACAACGGCCAGGGCATTTCGCCCGAATACCATCAAAAAATATTCGATATGTTTTTCCGTGCTTCAGCAGAATCTGAAGGCTCAGGGTTGGGGCTGTACATTGTGAAAGAAACCTTAGATAAATTAGACGGGAGCATTTGGGTTGACGCTACGCCCGGTGAAGGTTCGCGGTTTACATTTACGTTACCTGTTTAAACAAACACTATATATAATCTTGCTATAATTATTGGGCACTCTGGTAATACAGCACACTTGCGTTTTGTTCGTGCAAAATGGTTTGCGCAGCTACCTGAATATCGTTTGTTGTTACTGCTTCAATTTTTTCTTTTTCGGTGTTCACCAGATTGGTATCGCCCGACAGCGCGGCAAAGGCAAGGTTCATAGCCCGGTTAATTACTTCTACTTCGCCAAACTCAAGTGTAGCCATAGCCTGATGTTTTACTTTTTCCAGTTCGGCATCGGTTATACCCTGTTGTACTACTTCTGCTAACAGCACATCTAAGGCTTGTTCAGCTTCTTTCAAGGTTATGCCATCTTTTACGCGGCCGCTTACCACGAATAATCCCGGGTCGATGGTTCCGGTAACAAATGACGATATGGAGGTAAAAATTTCTTTTTCTTTCACTAATGTGTGGTACAACCTGCTCGATTGCCCACGACTTAACACATCGCTCAGTAAATCGACCGCATAATACGATTCGGCAAAGCGGCCTCCCATGTGGTATGCTTTGTACAATGCGTTAGCGGGTACGTTGGCCGTTGTTGTTTGTTCGCGTTTACTTTTTTGTAACGGCTCGGCCGGTAAGTTGCGCACCTGTTTTATGCCTGCGGGTATCGGCCCAAACCATTTCGCGGCAAGCTGTTTAACCTGCTGGTGCGTTACCCCTCCGGCTACTACCAATACGGCATTGTTGGGAATATAATGTTTAAAGAAAAAATCTTTTACATCCTGATCGGTAGCGTTTTCGATGTGGCTGATTTCTTTGCCGATAGTCGCCCATTTGTACGGATGTGTTTGATACGCCAGCGGCCGGAGTTTTAACCATACATCGCCATACGGCTGATTGAAATACCGCTGTTTAAATTCTTCTACCACTACTTTGCGTTGCACTTCAAGCACCTGCGGATCGAACGACAAGCTGAGCATACGATCACTTTCTAACCAGAATGCTGTTTCAATATTCGCAGCCGGAACCGTTAAGTAATAATTGGTGATGTCGGTATTGGTAAAGGCGTTGTTTTCACCGCCTACGCGCTGCAAGGGTTCATCGTAACTGGGTATGTTTACCGACCCGCCAAACATCAGGTGCTCGAACAAATGGGCAAACCCTGTTTTGTTTTCGTTTTCATCGCGTGAGCCTACACGGTATAAGATATTCATTACGGCAATCTGTACGGTAGGGTCTTCATGCACGATTACGTGCAGGCCGTTTTCAAGCTTAAATTCTGAAAAAGAAATCATGGGGCAAAAGTAATCATTAAACCTTTGTTGAGTTGCCGGCAGGGCATTGCCAAAGATTTTTAACTTGCACGCACTATTTCCCGTTGCTATGAAATTCAACCGCCAGTCGTACTCCGATGCCGTTTTAAAAAAACTTTACCAGGCTATCGTTTTTCCGCGCGTGATCGAAGAGAAAATGCTGATCCTGCTGCGGCAGAACAAAATCAGCAAATGGTTTAGCGGCATCGGGCAGGAAGCCATTGCCGCAGGTATTACCGAAGCGCTCGAACCAGACGAATACATCCTGCCTATGCACCGCAACCTCGGTGTGTTTACATCACGCAACATGCCTTTCGAGCGATTGTTTGCACAATGGCAGGGCACACTCGCGGGCTACACCAAAGGCCGCGATCGTTCGTTTCACTTCGGAACAAATGAACATCACATCGTGGGTATGATCTCACACCTCGGGCCACAAAACGGAGTGGCCGATGGTATTGCGCTGGCCTCTAAACTTAAAAATGAGAAAAAGATCACGGTTGTTTTCAATGGCGATGGCGGAACCAGCGAAGGCGATTTTCATGAAGCGGTGAACGTGGCAGCCGTGTGGGATTTACCGGTGATTTTTGTAGTGGAAAACAACGGCTACGGTTTATCAACGCCAAGCCAGGAACAGTTTCGCTGTAAAGCCTTTGTTGATAAAGCGATTGGCTATGGCATGGAAGGCATTCAGGTCGATGGTAATAACATTCTCGAAGTTTACCATACGGTAAAGAACATAGCCCAATCGATGCGCGAAAAACCTCGTCCCATATTATTAGAGTGCATCACCTTCCGTATGCGCGGACACGAAGAAGCTTCGGGCACTAAGTATGTTCCGAAAGAACTGATGGAAACGTGGGCTAAAAAAGACCCGGTAGAAAACTACGAGCAATATTTAATCGCAGAAGGTGTAATCGATACGAAATACATCGACACCCAACGCAAGAAAATAAAAAAAGAAATCGAAGCAGGGCTTGCCACTGCCTTTGAAGAAACGCATCCGGAAGCAAGTACCGAAACCGAAATGGCCGATGTTTATGCACCCTTTACACAAACTGTTGTACCGCCATCATCGGATAAAAAAAATGAAAAACGTTTCATCGATGCCATCAGCGATGGCCTTCGGCAAAGTATGGAGCGTTACGATAACCTTGTTTTGATGGGACAGGACATTGCCGAATATGGTGGTGTATTTAAAATTACCGATGGCTTTGTTGAAAAGTTTGGTAAGCCGCGTGTGCGCAACACGCCTATTTGCGAGTCGGCCATTATCGGTGCAGGACTTGGTCTTTCCATTAACGGCATGAAAGCTATGGTAGAAATGCAGTTTGCCGATTTTGTTTCGGAAGGCATCACACAAATTGTAAACAACTTAGCCAAAGCACATTGGCGCTGGGGTCAGCATGCCGATGTGGTAGTACGCATGCCAACCGGTGCCGGTACTGCTGCGGGGCCGTTTCACTCGCAAAGCAACGAAGCCTGGTTCTTTCACACGCCCGGCTTGAAGATCGTATATCCTTCCAATCCGTACGATGCCAAAGGATTATTGTGTGCAGCCATCGAAGACTCTAATTCTTATTTGTACTTCGAGCACAAATTATTATACCGTTCTATCAAAGATGTTATTCCCGATGATTACTACACCGTGGAAATTGGCAAAGCTAAATTGGTAAGCGAGGGAAATGATCTATCCATTATTACCTACGGCATGGGCGTGCACTGGGCAACTGAAATTTTAGAGGGTATGCCAAACATCAAAGCCGATGTGCTCGACTTGCGCACATTACTTCCGTGGGATAAAGATGCCGTTGAACAAACGGTTAAAAAAACCAATCGCGTTATCATCCTACATGAAGACACGTTAACCGGAGGCATTGGCGGTGAAATTGCCGCGTGGATAAGCGAACACTGTTTTCAGTATTTAGATGCCCCCGTTATGCGTGTGGCCAGTTTAGATACACCCATTCCGTTTGCCCCAACGTTAGAGCGTAATTTCTTACCGAAAGACAGGATTAAAAATACCATCGAACGCCTGTTGGCGTTTTAAAAACCAGCCTTTGGCCGAAAATTGCTATCTTTCCCTGTTTTCTTAACAAGAAGGTTGACACACACCACACCATATTCGCGGTTTACCATTCAGGCCATGCTATGCGCATGCTGGGTTGTTGTGCTGTTATGCAGTGTGGGTGTTACCACGGCATGGGCACAAAATACCAAAGGCGACCGCCCCGAGGTAAAGTATGGAGGCAAAAGCGAAAAACGTTTTTCGTTCCCGCGAAAAAAAACCAAAACCAAACCTTCGTATAACCGTGTAAACGCCAGGCGGTTTTCACCGGCTGCCAGCGGGCGGGTATCGCAGGGAACAAAATCCAATAAAAACATTTACCGCAAACAACAGTTTGTTAATAACCGGTCGGTAAGCGAAAAAGCATCGCGGCAAAGCAGCCAGTCACGTAACAGGGCTACTACACGATCGGTAAGCGAACAAGCATCACGGCAAAACAGCGCAT
Organism: uncultured Roseivirgaceae bacterium; assembly: GCA_964404445.1. Lineage (GTDB taxonomy): Bacteria > Bacteroidota > Bacteroidia > Cytophagales > Cyclobacteriaceae > UBA2336. The sequence continues at coordinate 66,469 of CAYOJW010000001.1, forward strand.
CGCGCAATCGGGTAAGCACACGTTCGGCCAGTGCGCAAATCAGCAGGCAAAACGAAAAGCCCGGCAAGCGTTTACAGCCCCGCAGTGTGAGCAGTCAAACCCGAAATGTTTATCCGCAACGCGGACGCTACGTTAACAACCGCTCAACATTAAGTTCGCGCAAAACGGGCGACAAGCCGGTATCGAACCGGAAACAATTAGCGCGTGCCCAACGTTTTGGTACGAAACAAAACCCTCCGGCAGCCCGTGGGCGCGTAACACCGGCTTCGGCTTCAAAGCCTTACATCTCACGCAAAAGCATCAATACGTTTGCCCGGTACTGGAACCAGAAACCTAAAGGTGAAAAAGCCCATAAGGGCGATATTGCCGGCCGGCCGCTGCGTACCCGTAATTATCAATCGCCTTCTATTGGCGTTCACCGAAACCCGACCGCACGGCCTTACACCGTAAAACCAAAAAACACCGACCGCCCCTACAAGGGAACCATGCGCAGCGGACACGTGTCGGTATCTTCATCGGGCAAAGCGTGGAAGGGTGATATTGCCGGAAGGAAAATCAGGGGAAGAAATTATGTGAGCAAAAAAGGTGAAGTAGCCGGCACTCAAATTTTTACTCCGCGCTCAAAATCGAGAAGAGGTGAGCAAGCCTATAAAGGTGCCATGCCTACTGGCGGGCAGCGTTCTATGTCTGCGAAAATGAAAATGGGCGGTGGTGCTGCAAATGTTCGCAGCATGGGCGGCAACTGGAACAACAAAGGCCGCGCTGTTGCAGGCCGTTATGCCGGTGCAAACCGCAGCATGAGCACCTTCGGAGGCAACATCCGGTTCAGTAATAAAGGTATGTCGCCCCAGGGCGAAAACTATACGGGTAACATCAAAGCGCGCAAGCCTTTAAACAATGGTAACCGTTCGATGTCTGCACAAATGAAAATGGGCGGTGGCGGCAAGGCTGTACGCAGCGTGAGTGGCGGATGGAACAACAATGGCAAGGCTGTACCGGGGCGGTATCCCGGTGGCGACAAACGGGTAAGCGGGTATGCGGGCAGCATCCGGTTCACCAATAAAGGTATGTCGCCACAAGGCGAGAATTATACGGGCAATATCAAAGCACGCAAGCCTCTAAACAATGGCAACCGCTCGATGTCGGCCGATATGAAAATGGGTGGGAGCGCAAAAGCTGTACGCAGCATCAGTGGCGGATGGAACAACAATGGCAAGGCTGTACCGGGGCGGTATCCTGGTGGCGACAAACGGGTGAGTGGATACGCAGGCAACATACGGTTTACCAATAAAAGTATGTCGCCACAAGGCGAGAATTACACCGGCAACATAAAAGCCAAACGCCCGCTAACCAATGGCAACCGTTCGATGTCGGCCGATATGAAAATGAGCGGAAGCGCGAAAGCCGTGCGCAGCGTTACCAGCGAATGGAACAACAAGGGCAAAGCGATAGAGGGGCGTTACCCCGGTGGCGATAAAAAAGTATCGTGGTACAGCGGAACACTAAAGGCCAGTCCTAAAAAGAAAGGCAGTTCTGAACAAGCCCAATTCAAAGGAAAAGACAAACAGTTTGAAATCCACCCGTCTATGCAGGATCATGGCGACTTTACCGGAAACGTAAAGCTTTCGCGGTTTAAAAGAAACTATCTGAAAAACCCGAATGCCGATGATGAGTCGCTCAAAAAAGCACGACCCGATAAAACCACATTCATTGTAAACGATCTTCACATTAAGCGAAAAGAACAAGAATACGGTAAACGCCCGAACGCATCCGACAAAGCACTGCCCGGCATTGTGCCCGGTAAAAATTCTATCCGCGCCAGCGAATATTCAAAAGCCATTCGCTTACGCTGGAATTACATCCATAATCCAAGCAGTGCCGACAAAGCGCTGAACGTACGCGAGCCGGGCAAAGCCTTTGCTCGGGCCACCGAATACCAGGGCAACATTAAAATGAAAAAGTTTGAGTTGCTCCATAAAGATGAGCGCCATCCCGATGCGCGGTTTGTAAAGATCAATAAAAACAATACCGATGAAGAGCGCGGTTTCTTTACGAACGTTAAACTCCTTTGGGCAAAGCTCTTCCGCAAAAACGATACCCAACCCGATCACCTGAAAGAAAAGGTACGAACGCCCCGTTACGACAAACGCGAACAGGGCTTGTGGTACGATTGATCAATGTTATGAACTGGAACAAACTCGAACAACCCGAACAGATAGCGCAATTGGTAGCGGAGTCGGCCGGTCACGATGTGTTAATCTTTAAGCATAGCACGCGTTGCTCCATCAGCCGTACAACCCTCGACCGGTTAGAGCGCAACTGGAATGCCGCCTCCGTGCCTAACCTGAAAGCATATTATTTAGACTTGCTGCGTTATCGAAATATTTCGGATGCCATTGCCGGGCAGTTTCAGGTAGAACATCAATCGCCACAAGTGCTGATCATCCGAAACGGGAAATCGGTCTATGATAATTCGCACTTTGGTATTGATTTTAACGAGATCAAAGAAATCGTTAAACCTTAGCCCCCATCAAAAATCAAACGTTACTGTTTGCTTTACCGTATCGTGTAAACTTAACGCTACCGGGCACGTGTGTGCCGCGTGTTTCAGTTTATCGATTTGTTCGGGTGTGGCCTGGGGGTTATCCCATGTAAAGGCCACAACAACCTCTGCGATCTTACGCGGGCTGGCGCCCATTATTTTGGTTACTTCGGTTTTCATCCCCGCCATGTCCACCTGTTCGCGGTCGGCCACAATGGCCATGGTGGTAAGCATACAACTACTGAGCGCGGTGCATACTAAATCGGTAGGGCTAAAGGCTTCGCCCTTGCCTTTATTATCGACCGGGGCATCGGTAATCACGACCTGCCCCGACCGGGTATGGGTGTTTTCGGTGCGGAGCGACCCTTTATATACAGAAGTAAGTGTTGTCATATACCGGAATTTATTTTTTTACGTTACCTTAGAAGCCTCTAAATTTATCAGAAAGTTCTCTGAACGATGATGCCGGTGAAGAATATTTTTAAGGTTTTAGCGCTGTTATTGGTTACAGCCACCACGGGTTTTGCCCAGGTTGCTGACGGATACGAGTACCAGTCGGAGTTTACCTGGGGTATTAACAAAAATACTTCGGGTGGGTTAATTGGCGGGTTTGTGCTGAAGAAATCCATTAAACTAAACGAGAAAACCCTGCAAACGTACGGGCTTGAGATCATGAACGTGAAGCATCCGCAAGAGGTGCGCGCCAGTTCTAACTACGGAAATATGTTTACGTTCGGCAAACGGAATTATCTCTATGCGTTCCGGTTGCAATACGGCCGCGATTATATTTTGTTTAAAAAAGCGCCCCAACAGGGTGTAGAAATAAAAGCCATTTTTGCGGCAGGCCCCAGCATCGGCATTGTAGCGCCTTATTATGTTGAGTGGAACTCGGGTAATCTTGCCGTACGCGAACAATACAATTATACGATCGACAAAAACACCATTATCGGGCCGGGCAGATTGTTTCAGGGTGTTGGTCAATCGAACTTCGTTTTTGGCGGCAACTTAAAAGCTGCGCTCAACTTTGAGATGGGCGCTTTTAAAAGTCAGGTAACGGGTTTTGAAGCCGGATTTTTGGTAGATGCCTACACCAAACGCATTGAATTAGTGCATGACGCGAAACAATACTCGGTTTACCCGACACTTTTCCTCACGATCTTTTACGGATCGCGCAAGTAATCCTATCTGAGTATTCTCTTTTAATTCTAAACCACATAGGTACATAGTACCTGTTTAGCAGCATTACACATCATCACTATTGCGACTTTGCTCGCAAAGTATGACTATACTATTTATTATTTCCGAAAGCATAGTCCCGTCCCGATAGTTATCGGGATCGGATACATAACTGCGAATCTTGTAATGCAAGCAATACAACTATGTACCCCTGTCTGCCGACAGGCAGGTATGTGGTTAAAAAAATGTGATTATCAGATTTTTTTAACCACATGAAACAAGTACGCAGGTGATCTTACAACAAAAACCCTAACACCAAACCGCCCAAAATAATAAACGGTGCAGGCAACCGCGTAAACGTTAACAGTGCAAACGTACCGATGGTGAACGCATAGTTTACAAAAGAGTGATCGAGCGGTTGAAAAAGAATAACGGCAGCCGTGGCAATTAATCCGGCACTGGCCGCAGTAATGCCTTCGAGCGATGCCCGTATGCCTCGATATTTTTTGAGGCTGTCCCAAAACCGCATCACAAAAAAAATCAGGAATGCCCCCGGCAGAAAAATCCCTGCCGCTGACATAAACGCCCCGATGATCTCGCCCAGCGTACCGTACTCCCGCATCGACAGCGATCCGATAAAAGCACTGAATGCAAACACCGGCCCCGGCAGAGTTTGCGATATGGCATAGCCTGTTAAAAACTCATCGTGGTTGAGGTACGCTTTTTTGGTAAACTCTACCGGGCGTTTAATATGGTGTTCGTCTTGCGTTTGTTTTTCTACAAACTCGGTATAAAGCATGGGCGTTAATACCTGGCCTCCGCCAAACACCATGCTTCCGTTCCGGTAAAAGTTTTCAAACAAACGGATCGGGCGTGTTACCTCCGGAACGCTTTTCGTTGCCCAGCCTAACAGCGCAGCAAACACCAGCACGCCTAACCACAACAAAAAATTCGACCATAAAATATTAATGCGCCCGCGCTCTTCTTTAGGTTGCTTGCGGTACTTCAATGCGCTGATCAATCCCGATACAAATAAGATAGCCGGAAAAACAAACGGTGTTTGAATAAAATACGACACTACGGCCGCCATCACGGCTAAGGCAATGCCGGTTTTTGTGGTTACTGTTTTAAGGATGGTTGTATAAGCCGCATAACTTACAAAGCCTACGGCCATCGGCTGAATAAAACGTGTAAACTCAAGCGACCAGTTTTTTTGTTCGATGTCAAAAAGCGATATGGCCATGATGGTCATAAAAATAACCGAAGGCAACGTCCACATCAGCAATGTTAAATACGCAAGGCCAGCACCTCCTAATTTATAGCCAATGCCAATGAGTGTTTGTGTTGAACTGGGGCCGGGCAATATTTGGCATAACGAATTCAACTCCATCAAATCGGTATGCGACAGGTAACCGCGTTTTGCTACCAGCACTTTTTGAAAATGCGCCAGGTGCGCCTGCGGGCCGCCAAAGGTTGTGACGGACAGCATCAGCACATCTTTTAAAAAGACACCATATCGTGGCGGTGGCTGATACAAGGCCGGCTTGTATTATTTTTTCTTCAGACCGATCTCTGCCAGGCGTTGATCCAAGAAAGCGCCAGCCGTAATGTCTTCAAACAATTTCGGGTGATCGGCATCAACACAACTGGGCAATACGGTTAAATCCATTTCCGAACGGGGGTGCATAAAGAATGGAATAGAATACCGGGGCGTATTCATTAATTCTCGTGGTGGGTTAACTACGCGGTGAATGGTCGATTTCAATTTTTTGTTGGTGTGGCGTTCCAGCATATCGCCTACATTCACCACTAATTGATCGGGCAATGCCGTGATCGGAATCCACTTGCCATCTCTGCGCAATACCTGTAAGCCATCGGCACTGGCGCCCATCAGCAATGTAATCAGGTTAATGTCGCCATGTTCGGCTGCGCGCACGGCATCGGCTGGTACGGCATCCGGGTTTTCGATCGGGTAATAGTGTATCGGGCGAAGTATGCTGTTGCCATGCTTCACTCTGGCATCGAAATAATTTTCGGGCAGGTTTAAATACAACGCAATGGCACGCAGCATTTGTACGCCTGTTTTCTCAAGCCTGCGATATACTTCAAGGGCTGTTTCTTTAAGCTCCGGTACTTCGGCAGGCCATACGTTATCGGGGTATTCGCTTTTGATAGGGTCGCCATCGGTTACCTCCTGCCCTACGTGATAGAACTCTTTTAAATCGCCTGTATTGCGACCCTTGGCGTGCTCTTTTCCTTTGCTGATGTACCCCCGCTGACCGGCCAGCCCGGGTATTTCATACTTGGTTTTTATCTCATCCGGCAACGCATAAAACTTTTTTATCGCAGCATACAGATTGCCCGACAACTCATCGGTTAAGTAATGGTTGCGGATGGCCACAAAGCCGATGTTATTATAGGCTGCACCTAAATCAGCCACAAATTTGCTTTTACGGTTGGCATCGCCACTGTTGAAATCGGCCAGATCAAGCGATGGCACTTCGTTGTATAATATGTCGCTCATAATATCAAACGGTTTGGTTCTGCAAGCTAACTATTTTTACCTAACTTTATGCTTGTTACAACGGGCTTTGATCAGCAGGGAAACAAAACAAAACATCTTTGTTCTATGAAAACAACACGCAGAAAATTTATGAGCGATTCGCTCAAAGCAACAGTTGCCACAACCATTGGCACAAGTTTTATTTTTGAAGCGGCTTGTGCAGCCTCACAACAAGCTGCACCGGCAGGCTTATCGGCCCCCTTTCAGTTTGCACAACTGCCCTTACCGTACGCAACCAATGCTTTAGAGCCGTGGATTGATACGCAAACGATGGACATACATTATACCAAACATCACGCGGCATACATTAAAAATGTAAACGAGGCCATCGCAGCCGAAAAAATCCCCTATACTTCCGAGCTTGAGTTTTTTGCCAACGCTTCCAAACTTTCGGCCAAAGCCCGCAATAATGCAGGCGGTGCGTGGAACCACAATTTTTTCTGGCAGGTAATGAAGCCCCAGACCAGCGATACACCTTACGGCAAATTAGTAGCTGCCCTTGATGCCTCGTTCGGGTCGGTACCCAAGTTTAAAGAACAATTTAATGCGGCAGCATTAAGCCGGTTTGGTTCGGGCTGGGCATGGTTGGTGAAAGATAACAACGGGAAACTGGTTGTGACTTCAACCGCCAACCAGGACAACCCGTTGATGGACACTGCCGAAGTAAAAGGTACGCCCTTGTTGGGTATTGATGTTTGGGAACACGCCTATTATTTGAAATACCAAAACAAACGTAACGAATACATTGCCAACTGGTGGAACGTTGTTAACTGGGATGAGGTAGCCAAACGATTAGGGTAATAATTGCTTACACTTTATGCTTGGGCAGAGATACCGATCGCTGATAAAAAAGCCATCACGCAACAACAGAAATGGTTTATCGCAGAGTGTACTGTGAGTTTAGGTTATAACCCACATTTTTGAGATACACTGTTAAGCCCTGAAAGAGCTGTAATACGATAGCCCCGACCTGTTGGTCGGGGCTTAATGAATTAAGATTAGAATTTGCGCCACGGGATGATTGAATTTGAAATGCAGGCTACCATGGCGCAAACCATGCAGGTTGATTTTGGGGTGTGCCATGCGTGTCGAAAATAAATGAGCATTCCATTGGAAGTATGCAGGCGACACGGCCAGATACGAACATTTATAACCCCGACCGATTGGTCGGGGTTATAATATTTTGCTCCTTCGGAGCGGACATTTAATAATTAAGATGTGGGTTAGCCTAAACTTACAGTAATAAAAATCACACCCAACGAATATTTAGAGGCGTTGCGTAAATTGGAGGGTTGGCAGCGATGTTAGGCGACCGTTCAATCACAACAGGCAACATTATAAATATGTTATGAAAACAACTCCCGAACACGATATGCGCATTGCAAAAATGACGTTTGCATCGGTATATCCGCACTATATCACGAAAGTTGAAAGCAAAGGCAGAACAAAAGAAGAGTTACACCAGGTAATAGAATGGCTAACAGGGTTTGATAACAAAAAGCTGAAAGAGCTTATTGACGAGAAAGCAACTTTCGAAACATTTTTTAAGCGAGCAAATCTGAATGCCAACGCACAACAAATAACAGGCGTAATTTGTGGTTATCGGATAGAAGAAATCGAAAACCCGTTAACAAGAAAAACAAGGTATTTAGACAAGTTAGTGGACGAGTTAGCGAAAGGGAAAAAGATGGAAAAGATTTTACGACAGTAATAAAAAATTTCACTTGTGGCAAACATAACTTACACCGGGAAAGACAGATAGACCTTAAAACCGACATCGTAATCGAAAAATGAACTGGATCATCCTCATCATTGCCGGACTGTTTGAAGTAGCGTTTGCATCGTGCTTGGGCAAAGCAAAAGAAACAACCGGAACCGAAATGTACTTGTGGTACAGCGGGTTTTTCATTTCATTAGTCATCAGCATGGGGTTATTAGTGAAAGCCAGCCAGAGCCTCCCGATTGGAACAGCCTATGCCGTATGGACGGGCATTGGAGCCGTGGGTACTGCCATTATGGGTATTGTGGTGTTTAAAGACCCGGCTACTTTCTGGAGGGTTTTCTTCCTGTTCACGCTTATCGGCTCCATTATCGGGTTGAAGTTTGTTTCGCAATAGTTTAACCACAGAGATACTGAGGTAACACAGAGTTCTCGGAGTGCTTTGTGAAAGACCGCGAATATTTCTCAGTGTTCCTGCCTGCCGCAGGCAAGCTCTGTGGTTAAAAAATAAACCCCGTTCACCAACAATTTTACCCCGCATTTAAACTGGTTTTACTAATTTAAACCCTCGTGATGGGATGAAATCGTTCTATCGCATTGTGTTTAACGCTATACGCCTATGAAAAATCTCTTTTTAGTATTGTGCATTATTATTCCCGCATTTGCTTCGGCACAAAAAAAGGAACAATGGACAAACCTGTTTAACGGGAAAGACCTTACCGGCTGGAAACAGCTTAACGGAAAAGCGAAATACGAAGTAAGCAATGGCGAAATTGTAGGTACTACCGTGTTGGGTGAACCCAATTCGTTTTTAGCCACCGCCCAGGATTATGGTGACTTCATTTTAGAATTAGAGTTTAAGGTTGACCCTACCATGAACTCCGGCATCCAGTTTCGCAGCCTCAGTAAAGCCGATTATCAAAACGGTCGTGTGCACGGCTACCAGTTCGAGATTGACCCTTCGCCCCGCGCATGGACAGGCGGTATTTATGATGAAGCCCGCAGAGAATGGCTCTACACGCTTGAGTATAACCCGCAGGCCAAAACTGCTTTCAAACAAAACGAATGGAATAAAGTACGGATCGAGTGTATCGGCAATACCATGCGCACCTTTATAAATGGTGTGGCAGCGGCTCACTTAGTCGATGATGTAACCCCCAAAGGGTTCATCGCCTTACAGGTACATGCTATCGGTAAACCGGAAGAAGCCGGTAAACAAATGCGTTGGCGAAACATCCGCATACAAACAAAAGACCTTACGCCAACACCGTTCGATAACGTGTTTGTTGTAAATACACTGAGTAATACACTTTCTGATCAAGAGAAAAAGAACGGCTGGGAATTATTGTGGGATGGCAAAACCACTAACGGCTGGCGCGGTGCGCACAAAAATACTTTCCCGACAACCGGATGGAAAATTGAAAACGGAACCATCAGCGTATTGAAATCAACCGGGGCTGAATCGCAAAACGGGGGCGACATTGTAACGGAACAACAGTTTGCCGCGTTCGATCTTCAGTTTGAATTTAAACTCACCGAAGGCGCCAACAGCGGTGTAAAATATTTTGTTACTGAAAAAGAATCCACCACCGGATCGGCCATCGGGTTAGAGTATCAGTTATTAGACGATGCCAGCCACCCCGATGCCAAGATGGGTGCAGCCGGTAACCGTACGCTGGCTTCTTTGTACGATCTGATCCCGTCTGAGAAAATTTCGCGCGGCCAGCGCAAGATAGGCGAATGGAATTCCGGCCGCTTAATCGTTTATCCCGACAATCGTGTAGAGCATTGGCTGAACGGCTATAAAGTAGTAGAATATAACCGTGGTTCGCCCATTTACCAGGCGTTGGTAGCACGAAGCAAATACGCAACATGGGAAAACTTTGGCATGGCCGAAAAGGGGCACATCCTTTTACAGGATCATGGCGATGCCGTTTCTTTCCGAAGCATAAAAATTAAAAAACTGAATCCTTAAACTTCATACACATGAGCTCACGCAGAATCTTCCTGAAGCAATCGTTAATGGCCGGAGCCGGAATACTCATGACGCCAACCGTATTTGGTTTTCATGGTTCGCCCAACGAAAAAATAGTTATTGGTATGGTTGGCGTTAACAGCCGGGGGCATTACCTCGCACGGATGTTTGCCCTGTTACCGAATGTTGAAATAGGTTACATCTGCGATGTGGATGAACAAGCACTCACCCGCACCATTGCCGATATTGAAAAGCTCACCGGCAAAAAACCAAAAGGGTTTAAAGATGTGCGTAAGCTGCTCGAAGAAAAAGACCTTGACGCCATTGGCATTGCCACACCCGACCACTGGCACGCACCGGCTACACTCATGGCATTAAAAGCCGGCAAGCATGTGTATGTAGAAAAACCCTGCTCACACAATCCGGCCGAAGGCGAGATACTGGTAAAGGCTGCCGAAAAATATAACAAGCTCGTGCAGATGGGCAACCAGCGCAGGTCGTTCCCCGGTGTGATTGAAGCCATGCAGGCGTTGAAAGACGGAGCCATCGGCCGTGTGTATTTTGCGAAAGGCTGGTATGCGAACGGACGTAAAGACATTGGTATTGGCAAGCCCGCACCCGTACCTGCACATCTTGATTTCGATTTGTGGCAAGGCCCCGCTCCGCGAAAAATGTATAAGGACAACCTCATCCATTACAACTGGCATTGGTTCTGGCACTGGGGCACTGGCGAAGCGCTGAACAACGGCACACACGAAATTGATGTAATGCGCTGGGGTCTTGGTGTGGATTATCCCACGAAAGTGGTATCGGCTGGCGGCCGGTTTGCGTATAACGATGATTGGGAAACGCCCGATACACAAACCATCACTTACGAATTTGCCAACAACACGGCTTTTACGTGGGAGGGCCGCAGTTGCAACGATCATGAAGTAGAAGGCAGCGGTCGCGGTGTGGTATTTTATGGCGACAAGGGTACAATGGTTATACCGGGCGGTGATGAATACAAAATCTTTGATCCCGGCAACAAGCTCCGCAAAGAAGTAAAAACCTCCATCCAACAGGCAGATACAACCAATACAATGGGCATGGGTGAAAAATTAGACAGTCTGCACCTGGTAAACTTTGTAGAAAGCATACGCGGTAAAGCCAAACTCACTTCGCCTATTTCCGAAGGACATATATCTACCGTATTGCCGCAGTTAGGTAACATTGCGTTCCGCTCGGGCGGAATGATTATGTGCGACCCCACTAACGGACATATTAAAGATAATGCCGAGGCAAAAAAATTATGGAGCCGGACGTACGAGAAAGGTTGGGAAATGAAACTTTAAGCATTACAAAGGCTGCACATTATGTAGCCTTTAAATATTCCTTTTTCAACAACGAACATATTTTATACCGTTCATCGTGGGTGTCTTCATACACGGCTTCTAATAGTTCGTACACGTGTTTAATACCGATCAATTCACACCACTCAAACGGGCCATACGGATAGTTAGTGCCTAACTTCATACTCAGATCAATGTCTTCGCGTGTTGCGGTTCCCTCTTCGGCTGTATAATATGCTTCGTTAATAATCATGCAGATAATGCGGGGCGTTACCAATCCCACACGGTCATCTACCAATAAATAGTCTGTATTGAGTGACTTGCAGAGTTCGGCCAGCAATGGTTCATCGGCTTTGTCTTCTATACTGGCCTCTAAAACACTCCGGTTTAAAAAAGTAGGCAGCCCGTTAAAACCAAAAAGTTTTGCCTTCAGATTATGATTGGCTAAGTTCGACAACTCGGCCAGCGATACTTTAGCCGTGTTCACAAACACTTTTGTGTTGGCTTTATCGGCATAGATTTCTACCTGAAACGGATCATCATCCAACACAAAATCAAGCACCAGATCGCTGCCCAGCACAAACCGTTCGGCCTCGCGATGGTCACGTTCAAACGTATAGTTGTAGTTTTCGCCAAACTTTGCCTTGGTTTCGTCTAAATTAATTTGTTCGCCAATCACCAAAATGTTCATACGCTTAGCCGATTACAGATAGTTGTTTACTTTTGAGAAAGTGCTAAAATACTTTAAACCGTTAAAATATGTCAAAAAATGTAGTGTATTCCGGCTCGGCACCCGAGCCTATCGGGCCGTACAGCCAGGCCATACAGGCTGGTAACATGCTTTTTGTGAGCGGCCAAATCGCCATCGAAAAATCCAGCGGCAAACTGATTACCGGTTCCATCGAAGAAGAAACCGAACAGGTGATGCGAAACATTGGCTATATCTTAAACGCTGCCGGATTTGAATTTCAGCACGTGGTTAAAAGCACCATTTTTTTACAGGACTTTAACGACTTCGCGAAAGTGAACGAAATCTATGGAAGAAATTTTACCAGCGCTCCGCCTGCCCGCGAAACGGTTGAGGTTGCACGTTTGCCCAAAGATGTGAATGTTGAGATTTCGTGTATTGCTGTGAAGTAGGGATTAGGTGTTAGGGATCAGGGCTTAGGTGTCAGTAATCCCTAACACCTAATGCCTATTTAGTTTGTTTCGCCCACGTATCGCGCAAGGTAACGGTACGGTTAAATACCAGTTTATCTTTTGTTGAGTCGGGGTCAACAGCAAAATATCCTTTGCGCAAAAACTGGTAACGTTCATTGGCTGTTGCGTTTATCAAAGCAGGCTCGGCATACACGGTTTTAACCGTAAGCGATTCGGGATTCAGGTAATCTTTAAAGTCGCCTTCTGCATCGCCCAAATCTTCTACTTTAAACAGGCGGTCGTACAGCCGCACTTCAACAGGCACCGCATGTTTGGCGCTTACCCAGTGCAGCGTACCTTTTACATGAATACCCGAAGTATCCGATCCGCTTTTGCTTTCGGGGATGTATGAACAACGAAGCTCCGTAATTTTTCCGGAAGTGTCTTTTATCACTTCATCACACTTAATAATGTATGCACTTTTCAGGCGCACCATCTGGCCGGGCGCAAGGCGGAAATATTTCTTAGGCGCCACTTCCATGAAGTCTTCTTCTTCAATGAATAACTCACGGCCAAACGGAACTTCACGATTGCCACCGTTGGGGTCTTCCGGGTTGTTTTCGCTTTGCAGTATTTCTTCTTTGCCTTCCGGGTAATTCGTAATCACCACTTTAATCGGATCGAACACGACCATTCTGCGTTGCGCCACTTTATTCAAATCTTCGCGCACACAAAATTCCAATAAGCCTACGTCAATCAGGTTTTCGCGTTTCGCTACACCAATGCGCTCACAAAACTCACGAATGCTGGCCGGTGTGTAGCCCCTTCTGCGCACACCGCTTAACGTTGGCATACGCGGATCGTCCCAACCGCTTACGTGTTTTTCGTTTACTAATTGCAACAGCTTGCGTTTGCTCATCACGGTGTAGGTCATGTTTAGGCGCGCAAACTCATACTGGCGTGACGGGTAGATTTCTAATTTTTCGATAAACCAATCGTACAATGCCCGGTGCGGTATAAATTCCAGCGTGCATATACTATGCGTAATGTTTTCGATCGAGTCGCTTTGTCCGTGAGCGAAATCATACATCGGGTAAATGCACCAGGTATCGCCCGTGCGGTGATGGTGCGCATGTTTAATGCGGTACATCAGCGGGTCGCGCATGTGCATGTTCGGGTGCGCCATATCAACTTTGGCACGCAATACTTTCTCGCCATCCTTGTACTTACCGGCACGCATGTCTTCAAACATTTGCAGGTTTTCTTCCACACTTCTGTCGCGGTACGGACTGTTCGTGCCCGGAATAGTGGGCGTTCCTTTTTGCCGGGCTATTTCATCGCTGGTGCTGTCGTCAACGTAGGCTAATCCTTTCTTTATCAATACAACGGCAAACTGGTACAGCTTCTCAAAATAATCCGAAGCATAAAGCTCTTCGGCCCAGTTAAATCCTAACCACCGGATGTCGTTTTTAATGCTCTCCACATATTCGGTTTCTTCTGTAACCGGGTTGGTGTCGTCAAAACGCAAATTGGTTTTACCGCCATATTTATTGGCCAACCCGAAATTGAGGCATATACTTTTGGCATGACCCATGTGCAGGTAGCCGTTCGGCTCGGGGGGGAAACGGGTAAGAATAGCCTGGTGTTTACCTTCCCGTAAATCCTTTTCAACAATTTCCTCCAGAAAGTTCAGGCTCTTTTCTTCAGTCATGGCAGTTGCTTATAATAAGGTGCAAAGGTAAAACCCTTTTTCAGAAGAATTATAATTGAACGATTAACTTTGCTGCATGAAAGAAATCCGTGTACGGTTCGCACCCAGCCCCACCGGGGCATTGCACATTGGCGGAGTGCGCACCGCCCTTTACAATTATTTGCTTGCCCGCCAGCACAACGGCACCATGATTTTGCGTATCGAAGACACCGACCAGGGGCGTTTTGTGCCCGGTGCAGAAGAATACATTTTACAATCGCTGGCCTGGGCCGGCATTACAATTGACGAAGGTGTGGGTGTGGGCGGCCCTCATGCGCCCTACCGGCAGTCGGAGCGGAAACATCTTTACCAGCAATACGCACAAAAGTTAGTTGCCGATGGCCTCGCCTATTATGCGTTCGATACCGAGGCCGAGATCGAAGCCATGCGCAAGGCTGCACCCAATGCGCAGTATGATACCGCTACCCGGTTGCAGATGAAAAACAGTCTCACCCTTTCGGCTGCCGAGGTTGAACAAAAGCTGGCGGCTGGTGAAAAATATGTTATCCGCTTACAGGTTCCGGCCAATCAGGAAGTAACGTTAAACGACCTGATCCGGGGCAAAGTCACGTTCAACTCGTCACAACTTGACGATAAAGTGTTGATGAAATCAGACGGTATGCCCACGTATCATTTAGCCAACGTAGTAGATGATTACCTGATGAAAATCTCGCACGTGATCCGTGGCGAAGAGTGGCTGCCCTCCGCACCGCTGCATGTATTGTTGTATAGATTTTTAGGATGGGAAAACGATATGCCGCAGTTTGCGCACCTTCCTTTATTGTTAAAGCCCAATGGCAACGGCAAACTGAGCAAGCGCGCAGCCGATCAAATGGGCTTCCCGATTTTTCCGTTAACATGGAAAGACCCTACCACCGGTGAAGTTGCAAAAGGATTTAAAGAAACCGGTTATCTGCCGGAGGCTTTAATAAACTTCCTTGCTTTTTTGGGATGGAACCCCGGCACCGAACAGGAAATCTTTTCGATGGACGAACTGATCAAAGCCTTTTCGATGGAGCGCATTAATAAAGCGGGCGCCAAATTCGATATTCAAAAAGCACAATGGTATAACCAGCAATACATTAAAGCGACTTCAAACGAAACGTTGGCCGACCGCCTGTTGAACGAATCAGGGTTTACGACCACTCCTGAAAATGCCGTGAAGATTGTTTCGATCATGAAGGAGCGTGTTACGTTTCCGCAAGAAATATGGGAGCAGGGTATATTCTTCTTTACCGCGCCAACTACATTCGACCAAACCGTAGTAAGCAAAAAATGGAATGCTGATGTTGAAAAAACATTAACCGCCTTTAAAGAAGCCTTAACAAAAGAGACCACACTAAACGCCACCTCGGCAAAACAAATTTTAGAAACTGTAACCGCTTCGTTAAACATTGGTACGGGCAAAATCATGCAGCCGTTGCGCGTAGCGCTTACCGGAAATGCTTCCGGCCCCGATTTAATGATAACGATGGAAATACTTGGGAGAGATGAGGTGATCAGGCGGTTGGAGTATGCGCTTGGGGCGATACGGATTAATAAAAACTGACGTTATAACAAACTTGAGATTAAGGTACACAATACATACCTTTATTGACACCCATATGCACCTTTACTCCATTGGTAATGAAAATCGATGCTACAGGTAGATATAGCCAGATGTTGTGCGTAATTATCTTTGGACAGTTTAGACTACATTACAATTGAAACGGACACTTATTTCTCTGACATTAACGCTGACACTATTTAGCGTTTCCTTCGGGCAGAATTTCAAAAAGGAAATACAAGACGGGCTTTATATATGGTCGTCTGGGTTTGTAATCCAACAAATTGCAGATACTCTAAAAATATTCAAACTATTGGAATCAAAGCATCATTTCTATGAAGTTGCCGAGGTGGTTCCAGACTATCATAAATTTTTTGGTGAATCACAGCCTATTCCGCGAGAATCATATCCAATATCTGATACAGATAAACCAAAATTCTTATTAATAGACGCAACCAAGATTTCGGACATCATCAAGCCTGAGAAGTTAAGATTTTCAATAATCCTTCCAATGGAAAGCGGCTTCTATGCAGCCAACTTTATCAGACGTGAGTTTGGTTATGAATTTTACCTATCAAAACATGAGGTTAAAAGAGATAATTTGAAAGAGTCTATAAAACAGGATACAACAACCTATTTCAAGTTGTATGCATTTACACTGTCTGACCTAAGGGCTGTTGGAAAACTGAAAAGCTTCTACACTCACAGTCAAGACGACTTAGATATACTGAAAAAGTCAATGCAGTATATATACTCCAAAAATGAGACAATACTGAAAAATCACCTGACGTTTGGAATAAAGATTGAAGGATACGAAGCATATGGCATTATAGAATCACGAGAAATAATGATAAAAAGTTTATTAGAAATGAAGTACAATCCTATTATAAACATTACCTATTTTGAAGAAGCACAAAAAAAATATAAATCTAAAAGGTAATAGCTACGCACAACACCGTGTTTATTTAATTACGGGGTACGGTGTATCATTTCAAATTCGCTTCTTAATTTAGTCTGCTGCACGCGGACAGTTGCAGAGCAAGTCGGGCTTAACATTTCGCTACGCTCCATTTTTAAGCCCTCCTACTCCCGCAACTAAATAAGCACAAAACGTTGCCAATACAACCAACACTGTAATATCAAGAAGTATTCACATGACAAGAAAGAGCCGGAAAATTATTTTAATGAATAGAAGAGTTCATAGAAAAGTCGGGCTTATCCCCCACAATTTTCTGTACTTTTACAGCACCCAACCTGTTAGATTATGGCAAAACAACCCGCTAAAAAAAAGAAGCCCCGCGTGCACAAAGACCTCGAAGGGTTTGAAATTTCCATCAACCCGTTTGGCGAACTCAGCTCCAGCATGGGCATTGATAAGATAAACGACTTCCTCAACAAAAATGTTGACGATAAAAAACTACTCGATCGTGATGAGCCTGCCGAACCCGTAAAAGATAAAAAGAAAAGGAAATAGCGCTCTAATTGTTCTTTGTATGAAACTCAAAATCGGCATCATCCGCGAAAGCAAAAACCCACCCGACAAACGCGTACCCTTTACACCGCTTCAAACCGAAGAAATCGAACAACGGTTTCCGCATATAAAAGTGATCGTGCAAAAAAGTGCCGTACGTTGTTTTGCCGATAACGAATATAAAAATCTTGGCCTTGAAGTTACCGATGACGTTTCAGGCTGCGATGTATTGATGGGCATTAAAGAAGTACCGGTCGATCAACTCATCGCCAACAAAACCTATTTGTTTTTCTCGCACACCATTAAAAAACAACCTTACAACAAAAAACTTTTACAGGAAATACTGAAAAAGAAAATCAGGCTCATCGATTACGAAACACTAACCGACCGCTTAGGAAACCGCTTAGTAGCCTTCGGCCGCTTTGCCGGAATTGTAGGCGCGTACAACGGGTTGCTGGCTTATGGAAACCGTTATAACGCTTTTACACTACGCAGGGCTTTCGATTGCTTCGACATCAACGACCTGAAACTTGAAATCCGAAAAGTAAACCTTCCGCCCGTTAAAATTATTTTAACAGGGGCTGGCCGTGTTGGCAAAGGCGCTATGGAAACGCTGGACACTGCCGGTATCCGAAAAGTTAATGCTCTTGATTTTCTGAACAAAAAATTTGATGAACCCGTGTATGTACAATTAGGCAGTGGCGATTATCATATCCGTAAAGATGGCGGGCATTTTAACCGTGAAGAATTCCATAAACATCCAGAACGTTACACTTCCGATTTTATAAAATTTACCCGCGTAGCCGATATTTTAATGGCCGGTGCTTTTTGGAACCCCAAAGCGCCCGTGTTATTTACCCGCGAAGATATGCTCGCCCCGGGCTTTAACATAAAAGTTGTTGCCGACATCACCTGCGATATTGGCGGCTCGATACCCAGCACCATCAAAGCCAGCAGTATTGCCCAACCGCTGTACGATTACAACCCGGCTACCCATTCGGTTGAACCACCATTATCCAACGAAAAATTTGTAACCATTATGGCAGTCGATAACCTGCCGTGCGAATTGCCCCGTAGTGCATCGGAAGAGTTTGGCCGCGATTTGATCGACAAAATACTTCCGCTCTTTTTAAATGACGACCCCGATGCCATCTTACAACGCGCTACCATTGCCAAAGGCGGTGAACTGACCGATACATTTTTGTATCTTTCAGACTATGCGGCTTCTTAACCTGATTGTCGGTTTACTTTTCGTTGCCTCGCCCCTCTTGCGGGCGCAAACATCACGGTCGTACCCGGTAACGTTAAGCACTGGCGATTATAAACCCGTGCCTTTCTCGAAAGCATACTGGGCTGAAGAGCGTTATGGAAACAAAAAACTCAA
The DNA here is from genome assembly GCA_964404445.1 of uncultured Roseivirgaceae bacterium. Classification (GTDB taxonomy): domain Bacteria; phylum Bacteroidota; class Bacteroidia; order Cytophagales; family Cyclobacteriaceae; genus UBA2336. The sequence continues at coordinate 85,067 of CAYOJW010000001.1, forward strand.
ATTCAAAGGTAAGTTTATCAAATGCACCACATACAACGGTACCATAGCGGTGTATGAAAGTCGTAAAACAGGCCGATGGACGTACTATCATACCAACGGCACCATTAGCCGCATTGAAAACTATACCAGTACCGAATCGTGCAACACACCTGCCTTACGCAACGGAAAGTGGCAATACTTTAACGCGAACGGTGAGCTATATCACGAAGAAATTTTCAAGAACGATACGCTGGTATCTTCTTCCATTGAAATTTACCGCGACAGCACATTGCACCAGGTTATTGTTAACGTTAACCGCTCAATCGATACCGTTCAGATTGTACCTTTAAACGACACCGAAAACTATGTGGCGAATGGTGATTTTGAGTTGTATAAATTCAAGCCGGTGTTTGTATTAAACGATGGGCACAACACTATTCAGCAACTCATTCCGGGATGGTCATCGCCCCGCAACACCAGTGCCGACTATTACAACACAAACCGGAAAGTGTTAAATGTACCCAAACATTTTTCAGACTCCCTCCGCGAAAGCGGTCATGTGGGTGTTCTGTTATACAACAGCCGTGACGAAACTTATACAGAACAGCTTCAAACCAAACTAAAGAATAATCTACAAAAAGGACAACGGTATTGTTTAACGTTTAACACGATGTTGTCTATCAATTCAGGATACTACATCGAGAAAATTGAAGCGTTGTTTTCGGCAGAAGCTGTTGAACCCGCCCCCGATTTTATTCCTTCAGGAAATGATCACCACATGGTTTATGCCAGCACCTTAGATAACACCAATGGCTGGCAGCAAATATGCGATTGTTTTGTAGCCAGCGGAACGGAGCGTTACCTCACGCTGGGCTTGTTTTCGCTTACGGATGCCGGTATTACCAAAACAACCGAACGGTATTTCAGTTCATTAGATATTAATACCGGGGCTTACTACCTGATCGATAACGTTGTGGTTAAACCGGTTTCTGAAAGTTATGCCTGTAACACAAGGCCTGTACTTAAACCACGCATCCAACAGCAACAGTTAAAACTGAAAGAAAACATTTTTGCTGCGTTGTTAACCGGTAAAGCAAAATCAATAACATTTAAAAATGTACAGTTCGAAACCAACCGCTCCGATTTAAAACAAGAGTCGTTTCCCGAATTAGAGCAACTGCACGCCTTCCTCGAAAACAGCAACGCTAACATCGAAATTGCCGGTTACACCGACAACGTAGGCCAGGACGATCACAACCAAAAACTATCGCTTGCCCGTGCCGAATCGATAAAAACATGGCTGATGGCCCGTGGCATTGATGAAAACCGCCTGCAAACGATGGGTTACGGTGCATCAAATTTTGTTGCCTCCAACGACACCGAAGCAAACCGGCAATTAAACAGGCGGGTTGAAATCCGGTTGGTAAAAGAATAATTACATTACTTTTACACCATGTATCTCTTCAATGAAACCGTAGGCATCGATGCCGGTGTTGAGCAGGAATGGCTCGCCTGGGTGAAAGCCGTGTATATTCCCGAAGTGCTTAACACAAACCTGTTTACGCACCACACACTCTATAAAGTATTGCACGACAGTGAAGACGGCAGCATTTCGTATTCGATACAGTTTTTTGCGCCCCAGCTCGATAACGTTGTGTTGTTTCTTGAAAAATTTGCCCCTCCGTTGGTAGAGCAACAACGACAGAAATTCAATAACCGGCACGTAGCCTTTCGCACGTTGCTCGAAAAAGTAGTTTAGCTCAGTAGCTTTTTAATCTCATCGATTTCCAAACTCGTATTAATCCATCCGTTATCAAACTTAGGATTATAATTTTTCCGATAGAAATTAATGCCGGGTTCGTTCCAGTCTAACACTTGCCACATCATGCCCGAACAATTTTCGTCAATGGCGTGCTGCATGGTGCGGTCGAACAATAATTTGCCGATGCCGTGGCCGCGTTCTTTTTCGGTAACCACAATATCCTCAAGGTACAAACGCTTGCCCTTCCAGGTAGAGTACCGCCAGTAATACACCGAAATGCCTACAATAACCCCATCTTTCTCTGCCACAAAAAAACCATAGATAGGAGTCGGGCCAAAGCCATCATGTTCCATTAACTCAACAGTGTTAATAACTTCGTGCGGTGCGCGTTCGTATTCGGCCAGTTCGCGGATTAACTCCAGCACACGGGGAAGGTCTTGCTTAACTCCGGTTCGAATGTTTATTGACATAGCTGTTAGTAAGATGAGTCCGTATCAAAAGTCAAAATAATAAACCGCGTCACATCGAACGCAGTGAGATGTCCCGATTTTGAACGCTGATTGACGGGATGTCTCACTACGTTCGACATGACGTGATACTTTTGACACGGCCTCATCTTGAAATTACATATCATCTTTAGCAATGGGCGGTATAATGTTCATGTTATACCATGTAAAGGCATACTGATCGGCTGCCGATTCAATTGCTTTTGTCAGGTTTGATGAACCATGCCCCGATTTTACATCAATACGGATCAGCACCGGGTTGTTACCGGCATTTTTTTCCTGAAGTGTTGCTGCAAACTTAAACGAGTGCGCAGGCACCACGCGGTCGTCATGATCGGCTGTGGTAACCATTGTTGCCGGATACGAAACACCGTCTTTCAGCGCATGAACCGGGGAATAATTTTTCAGGTACTCGAACATTTCTTTTGAATCATCGGCTGTACCGTAATCATACGCCCAGCCTGCACCGGCCGTAAACTTGTGGTAACGCAGCATATCCATCACCCCAACCGCAGGTAAGGCAACTTTCGCCAAATCAGGACGCTGCGTCATGGTTGCACCCACTAATAAACCTCCGTTTGATCCGCCCGAAATTGCTAAATAGTCACTCGAAGTATATTTTTCATTGATCAGGTATTCACCGGCTGCAATAAAATCGTCAAACACATTTTGTTTGTTCATTTTGGTACCGGCCAAATGCCATTTCTCGCCATACTCGCCACCGCCACGCAGGTTAGGTTGCGCATACACGCCCCCGTTCTCCAGCCACAAAATGCGTGACGGACTAAAGCCCGCTGTTAAACTAATGTTGAATCCGCCATAGGCATATAACCATGTAGGATTTTTACCATTCAACTCCAATCCTTTTTTATGCACGATAAACATCGGAATTTTTGTACCGTCTTTGCTGGTATAAAACACTTGCTTTGTTTCGTAATCATCGGGATTAAAATCAACTTTGGGTTGATTGTATAAGGCTGACTTGCCCGATGCTATATCATATTTAAAGATGGAAGAAGGGTACGTGAACGAAGTAAACGAATAGTATAATTCTTTATCATCGCGTTTCGCACCAAAACCTCCGGCCGAACCAATACCCGGCAATTCAACATCGCGGATAAACTTGCCTTTCAAATCGTATTGTTTCACTTGTGTTTTTACATCGATGGTATAATCGGCAAATAAAAACCCACCTCCGGTAGAAGCGTTCAGAACGTGTTCAGTTTCGGGGATAACATCTTTCCAGTTTTCGGGAGTTGGTTTTGCAAAGTCAACTTCTACTACACGGTTGTTTGGTGCGTTTAGATTTGTTTCGATCAGCAAACGATTGCCATCGTTGGCAATGATGCCATGAGAGTTATCGAAATTATTGACAATGGTTACAAGTTTTGCCTTGGGATCGGTCAGATCCAAAATATACAATTCGTTTCCTGTTGTACTTACTGAGGCTGAAACAATAAGGAAACGTTCGTCTTCGGTTACATAGCCGCCCACATAGCGTCTTGGATTTTTATCATCACCAAAAATCAACTTATCTTCTTTACGCGATGTGCCTACTTTATGGTACCATAATTTATGGTTTTGTGTTTTAGCCGAAAGCTGACTGCCCTTCGGTTTTTCGTACGTGCTGAAATAATAGCCTTCGTTTCCTTTCCATGAAATACCGCTAAACTTGAGGTCTTTCAATGTGTCTTCCAGTACACTTTTATCGGCAGCATTGATAATAACCGCGTCTGTCCAGTCGGCACCGCCTTTTGATAATTGGTAGGCTGCGCGCGAACCATCTTTCGAAAAAGAAACCCCACCCAAGCGTGTTGTCCCATCGACCGAAAACGTATTGGGATCAAGAAAAACCTCCACGGCACCATCTTCACCTTTTTTGCGATAGAGCACGTAATGGTTTTGTAAGCCATCGTTCTTATAAAAATAGATATACTCGCCACGTTTAAAAGGCGCACCTATTTTCTCGTAGTTGTTTAACGCTTCGAGGCGTTTCTTAACCTTATCGCGATAGGGTATCTTATCGAGAAAGCCAAACGTTACATCGTTTTCGGCTTTAACCCAATCGGCCACTTCCTGTGTGGTGTCGTTTTCCATCCAGCGGTACGGGTCGGCCACCTGTACACCAAAATAGGTGTCGGTCGTATCGACCTTCTGGGCTTGCGGATATTTCATAGCAGTTTGCTCGGGCGATTTTGTGCAGGCTGCCAGCGCAACGGCAGTGCCTATAAACATCGTGGTTATGTATTTTCTGTTCATACAAAGAGAATTTGAACAGCAAGATCGTAAAATAAAAACGATTCAGCCTCTGTTTTTGACCAGTGGTTTGAATCGTTTTTAATGATGGAGCAATGGAATTAATCAATCTCCTCAAATCCCGTAAACGGCACTAACACCTTCGGGATTTTAATTCCGTTGTTGGTTTGGTTGTTTTCAAGGATGGCTGCCACAATGCGCGGTAATGCCAACGCGCTTCCGTTAAGGGTATGCAACAATTGCACTTTACCTTCTTTGTTTTTGTATCGCAGCTTTAAACGGTTGGCCTGATACGTTTCAAAATTACTCACCGAACTTACCTCTAACCACCGTTGTTGCGCTGCCGAAAAAACTTCCAGATCGTACGTCATGGCTGAGTTAAAACCCATATCGCCACCGCATAATAACAGTTTACGGTACGGAAGTTCAAGCTGTTCCAGCAAGCCCTGTACGTGCAGGCTCATTTCTTCCAGCGTAGCGTATGAGTCCTCAGCTTTTGTAATTTGCACGATCTCAACTTTATCGAACTGGTGCAAGCGGTTTAACCCGCGCACGTGCGCACCCCAGCTTCCGGCTTCTCTGCGGAAGCATGGTGTATAGCCTGCGTTTTTAATGGGCAGATCATTTTCATTCACCATCACATCGCGGTACAAATTAGTGATGGGCACTTCGGCTGTCGGGATTAAATAGAGGCCATCTTCGTTTACAAAATACATTTGACCTTCTTTATCGGGCAACTGGCCGGTTCCGTAGCCGGACGCTTCGTTGATTACAATAGGCGGCTGGATTTCTTTATACCCTTTTTTATCGGCTTCGTTCAAAAAGAAATTGATCAGCGCACGTTGAAGTTTTGCGCCCTTGCCTTTATACACCGGGAAACCCGCACCACTGATTTTGTTTCCCAAATCAAAATCGATGATGTCGTATTTTTTGATAAGCTCCCAATGTGGCAACGCACCTGCATCCAACACCGGTATTTCGCCATGCTGGTAAACATTCAGGTTATCGTCAGCCGATTTACCGGCAGGTACTTTAGCGTGCGGAATGTTGGGTATTTTATACAGGTGTTTTAACAACTGGTCTTCCAATGAATTCAGTTGATCTTCATATTTTTTGATGGCGTCTTTATCAGAAGCAATGGCCGCACGCAATGCTGCGGCTTCATCGGCTTTGCCGTTCTTCATCAGTTCGCCTATGCGTTTCGATTCGGCATTCGATTTGGCTTTCAGGTCATCGGCTAATTGTTGTGTTCTTTTTCGTTCATCGTCTAACCGAATGGCCTCCCGGATAAGCTCTTCGGCATCCAGCCCCCGCTTTTTCAAGCCGGCAATAAAGGCATCGCGTTGTTCGCGGATAACAGCAACCTGTAACATTGTAATTCAAATTAAATTGGCCGTAAAATTAGTTTTTTGAACGGACTGGATAGCCCCTAAACCCAACAAAATGTGCATATTTATTTGTTTGTAATCAATTTTGCTCTATACTTGTGGCATCAAAACGGCCTGAGTCAGGCCTCTAACGATAATCATATCCTGCTAAATTTTCTTACGAAGCACATCCACGAACCAGAATTCGTTTATTGAATTTGAACACATTCTTTATATTCTTTTACATCTAACCTTTTACTTTTTAGTATCATTATGTACACCATTGACGATCTGAATGTCAAGCTGCTTTCGGAGCTAAAAGAGCTCGCAGAAAAAATGGGCGTTAAAAATGCCAAGAAACTCACCAAACAAGAACTGGTTTACAAAATTCTCGACCAGCAAGCCATTACCGGTGAAGCACCCGGTGCAAAAAAAGCCGCCCCCGAAACACGCACACCCCGCCCCCGAAAACGCGAAAACGTAACCCCCGCTGCTAAAATCGAAAAAGAGCTTTCGGCTGATGAACTGGCCGAAACCATCAACACTGAAGTTGACGCAACCATCACCAAATTTGACGAACCGGCCGAACAAAAAGCCCCGCGCCCCGAAAATCAAAACCGTCAAAACTTTCAACGCGAACCCCGCGAAGACCGCCAGCCAAACCAACAACAGCATAACAATCCGCAACGCCCCAACATCAAAGATTTTGATGGCGCTATTTCAAGCGAAGGCGTGCTCGAAATCATGCAGGATGGCTACGGTTTCCTCCGGTCGTCAGACTATAACTATTTAGCCAGCCCTGACGATATTTATGTTTCGCCTTCGCAGATCAAATTGTTTGGCCTGAAAACCGGTGATACCATTAAAGGTTCTATCCGCCCGCCCAAAGAGGGTGAAAAATATTTTGCCTTATTAAAAGTTGAGTCGGTTAACGGAAAAACCACGGAAGAAATCCGCGACCGCGTAGCGTTTGAATATTTGACTCCGCTTTTCCCGGAAGAAAAATTAAAGCTAAGCACAGCACCCGATAACTTTTCGACCCGTATCCTCGACCTGTTCTCGCCTATTGGTAAAGGCCAACGCGGCATGATCGTAGCCCAGCCCAAAACCGGTAAAACCGTTTTGCTGAAAAACATTGCCAACGCCATTGCCGAAAACCATCCGGAAGTATATCTGCTGGTATTGCTGATCGATGAACGGCCGGAAGAAGTTACCGATATGGCCCGCAGTGTGAAGGCCGAGGTGATTGCTTCGACTTTCGATGAACAGGCCGAGCGTCACGTAAAAGTGGCCAGCATTGTATTAGAAAAAGCAAAACGCATGGTTGAGTGCGGTCACGATGTGGTAATCCTGCTGGACTCGATCACACGCTTAGCCCGTGCATACAATACCGTTGTTCCATCGTCCGGGAAAATACTTTCCGGAGGTGTGGATGCCAACGCCCTGCATAAACCCAAGCGTTTTTTTGGCGCTGCCCGTAACATCGAGAACGGAGGGTCGCTCACCATCATCGCTACGGCATTGATCGAAACCGGCTCGAAAATGGATGAAGTAATCTTCGAAGAATTTAAAGGAACCGGTAACATGGAATTGCAGCTCGACCGCAAACTTTCGAACAAGCGTGTTTATCCGGCCATTGATGTTCCGGCTTCGGGCACAAGGCGTGAAGACCTGCTCATGCGCGAAGACGAATTACAGCGCGTTTGGATTTTACGCAAGTATATGAGCGATATGAATTCGAACGAAGCGATGGAGTTCCTGTTGAGCAAAATGAAAGGAACCCGCAACAACGATGAGTTCTTGTTGTCGATGAACGGCTAAGTTGATTAGCCAATTAATCAATATATCAATCAGCCAATGGAAAATCCCATTGGCTGATTTTTTTGTATGCCCTAAATCAATTCCCTAAACGATTCGCTGTAAAAATTTACAGATTGCATCAGTGTTTCCGGTGTGCCGTTGGCACTCACTGTTCGGCATCTGTCCCAATAACTATCAAGATCAAGTTTAGATAAATTAAAGATTTTTAATCTTACACCGCGGGATTTAAAATCCTGTAACATCTGCATTCAGAGTTACAAATTCTGAATAGTATAATATTTAATAGTGTCATTACTGGTTTAGTTCTTCGCTTAATGAAATATTGTGTTCGTTGTAATTGTACATGAACAGGATCATGACAAGAGTCGTCAATAGAAAAAACAGGCATGGGGTTACAAATATAAGAGGGGGAATGTCTGTCTTCTCAATATAGTTACTGAGTACATAATTTAAGATACTACCCGATAATGGCATTGAAATAATGCATGCAATTAAAATTCCCACTAAGTATTCTTTGTACACCATCTTTATGTTTGATAATTTACTGGCTCCTATAATTCTTCTGATGACAAACTCTTTTTGCCTTTTGAATAAATCAATTGAGATGGTAACTATTAAAGCGAGTAGTGATAAAACGCAAACAGACAAAGCAAGAAGGCTACCTATTGATAATAATCGCATATCTTCATAAACAATTTTTTCAAAACCATCCGTGAGAATATGGTATGTAAATAATTCATCAGGGTAGGCTGAATTCCACAATTCTTTAATTTTTGAAATCTCATCAGCAGTCACTTTCGAATTAAACTTGACGGATAAAAAGGTATGATCAGAACTTTGGTTTCTATATACGGAGGGAAGAATACTATTTTTAGAAGATAGGTGATAATAGTCCTCAACAACCCCTGCAATTTTAAGTGTATCATTCCGCAAAACTATTTGCTGACCAACAATGTTTTCAATATCTGTGTCAGGCAAGAATTTATTGACAAATTTTTCGTTTACAAAAACGTCATTTTTATTTTGCTCTTTGATGCCTTTTATAATATCAATTTTATAGACTTCAAAAAAATCGATGTCCGTATCTATAACTGCATATTCATTTTCAAAATTTTCTGTACCGTTAAATTTCACTCCCCACCATAACTGAGCATAATCATTAAAGGGCACAGTATTGGATAAAGCAACATTCTTTATAAATGAAAATTTTCTTATTTCATTCTTAATAAAAAAATGCTGATAATTTTCATTTTTTTGATGGGGTGGATCTACTACTATTACATTTTTTGTTTCAATTAAATTGTTCTTCCCTTCAATATACTTCACTTGTTTATAGACACCCGCAGAAACAATTATCATGATTAATGATATGGTAATTTGAATCATCACTATTTTGCTAAAGGGGTTTTTGATATTTCTTGTTACAACTAATTTGCCTTTTAAATCTATCTTTCTGGAATAGAAATAAGTCTGAAAGCCCGGAATAACCACGAATATTATGCAGACCACTAACAGGCTGATTAAAACAATGTTTTGGCTCTCGAAAATAATTTGCTGTGAAATATTAAAGGTTCTTAAAAAGAAGTCTGTATTTAACAAAAATATAATCCAAGCGATCAAAACAGATATAATTAAGATTACTGAATTCTCCGTTAATTTTTCTAATAGAATTCTGTTAGAGCTGGCACCAAAAATTTTTTTTAGTTTTAAACTCTTTGATTTGAAATGCGACAGGATGAGAGAAGAGCCATAAAAATTAAAAACCAGCGTAATCAGTAGTATAATGAAAAGGATTAGAAGCGCCATATTTTGTGTTTTATCTCCATACTTTTCATCAGGTATCATATTCTTTAAATAGTGAACCTCGGAAATAGGGATAAACTCCAATGTTTCATCCAGTCTTATTGAGTTATTATGAGTGCCCGCTTTTATTTCTGATAAAAACAGGTTACTTTCTTCATTGGTTAATTTTAAGGGGTTGGCGGTTTTAATGTATGTATCAACTCCTTTGAATGCCCATCCGTATTGGAAGGTCGGCTTCCCCTCGTCAAGGGAACTATAACTGATTAAAATGTCAAATTTTAAGTGTGAATTCGAAGGAATATCTTTTAGAATACCCTCAATGGAATAACTTTCATACCCATTTTTTCTTGGAACTAATAACGTTTCCCCAACTAATGCGGACGCATTATCCGCAAATTTTTTGACTAAACTTTCAGAAATTAAAACTGTATTAGGGTTTTTTAAACCTTCTTTATTACCAAGTATGATCTGATAATTGAACACTTCAAAAAAATTCTCATCTACATAATAGGCTTTAATATCAGAAATCCTCTTCTTTTGATACTGAGCAGTTAAAGTGGTTCTTTTTAATCGTGTGGCCTCCTTTATTGATGAAAAATTAATCTCCAATTTTTCGGCTAATGCGGGAAATACTTTTGCCGCACTTGATTCCTTACCCAAATGAACTCTGTATACATAATCATCATGAAAATTATCATAACTCATCTGAATCGTAAAAAATAGAACACCTGAGATAGCGATTAAGATTGCTATTGTTATTCCAACAATATTTAACAATGCGTAGGCACTAAATTTTTTTAGAAAACGAAGAGATTGTTTGATGGAATTCATGCTCATTTTACTGAGGTTTCTTTCGGATTAGATGAGATATTGTACCCTATTAATGCTAAAAATAAAACATTAAATACAATGTGCGCTTCAAAACTTAAATTATTCAAAATCCCTCCACATGAACAGGGTGCATTTTCATCAATAGTTAAAAGTAGAACAATGTATGCTGTGAATAAAAATAACAAGAAAAACAATGCGTATAGAGCAAATAAATAGGTTCTTTTAAAGTATAACATAACAACAAGAATCAGCTCCAACCCAGGAACAAAGACTGATGTAAATCCAATTAATGATGGCGGGATCAATGGCGATTGAGATAATTGAAATAAGAAAGCACTATGTGTTAGTAACTTGGTCAGCGCAGCATATATGAACAATATAGATATTGCCAATAGTATGTACTTTTGATAGTTACTCATCAGATTTTAAGATTAAAATTTGACTACCCCTAAAACCAATTAAATTGCTACCCAATTTAATTATGCCGAATAATGATTTTTCATCCTCCAAAGTTAATGAATATAGGTATCCACCATCTTTAATACTATAACAGTCAACAACATTTTTAATACTAATATCATTGAGTGACCTACTGTTACTTAGTATATAAATTATTTCATCATCAGATGTTGCATGGATATTAATAGTAGTGCTATACGGATTGTATCTCTTTGTGCCATGTTCACTGACCAATATTATTGGAGGCGCGGATTGATCTATAGTTGTAGTTGTGTATTGAAATTTTCCAGTATTGCTAAAACAACTAAATAATCCGGTTTTATAACACACATGAAGGATATTATTCACTCCACTTACAAGAAACCCATCTAAAGTCATATCAGGGTATTCAACATTCGGTTCATCAACTTTTAAAAGTTCAATCTTTCCTGACGGTATAAATAAATTCATAAAGCGCACAGTATCAGGATTATCTGGTAATGAGGCCTTAATTAAAATATTATTTTCATCAATAAATTCCCCTCGAATTATTTGAAATGGGGACTGATAAATTCTTATCGTTGAATCAGAAGTCCTTTTAAAAACCCCACCTGAAGTACCATCTAAAATGAGATATTCATCATTCTTTTGAACAAATACATCTAATATTCTGTTTTGTAGAATGCCTGATTTCGGCAACTCTTTTAACTTCTTTAGTTTAGAATCAAATAAAGTGAGTGTTCCCGTTTCATCAAGCGCTATTATCTTGTCATCTTGAGCAAAGATGGATTTAAAAGCTCGTGTATTTTTGAACTCCTTGACACTCCTGTATGGAGATTGCTTTAGAATCCTTGAGTATGAACTTGATGGTCTTTGAATCGCCTTTTTGCGATTATTCATGAGGACAAAAAAGACAGTTAATAGCACAAAGGAAGAACCAACAAGAATTATAAAAACTTTATACTTTCTATTCATGATTTTTGTTACACATTAAAACTATCTGTGCACTAATAGTTAAGAATAAAATGCCCGCTAAAATGTTTAATCACTGAAAAGTGAGTTTCGATTTGATCAAAAAAAGATGAAAGAGGCTGCCTTTTGAGACAGCCTCTTTTCTCAGTAGTTAATTTACTACTGGTTTAGGATTGTTGAAAAATGTTTGATTGTTGCCATCTCTACAACATTGCTGTGATCCTCCTGGACAGATACCAAGTCCGCAATTATCCAGTGTATTAGCGGATGTAGATGTTGAAACAAGAGCCAACCCTGCTGCAAAAAAAGCAGCGACTGCAAGAAGTGTTAGTTTACGCATAATTTTTTTGTTTAGTTTAATGAATAATTACAAAGATGTAATCAAATCTAAATGAATATTTCCCACCATTCAAAATTCATTTTTCAAAACCCTATACTTTTGGATAGGGTTTTGAAAAAAATTTTTTTCAATTCAGCAAAAAACTATCCTTTTGTATAGGGGTTTTTCAGAAGGAAAGCGTTCGTGTTTATCTTTATGAAAAAGAAAACACACACTATGCGGTACACACGAAACAGGATTTACATTTCGGAAACAGAGCAGCAACAAATAAAAAACAGCAAAATTTTTCTGGCAGGCTGCGGTATCGGCAGCGTTATAGCTGAATGTGCGTTGCGTATGGGTTTTGAACACATAACTATTGCCGATGGTGATGTGGTAGAACTCACCAACCTGAACAGGCAAAATTACATTCATACAGATATTGGATTACCAAAAACCGAAAGCATGAAAAAGAGGCTTTTGGCGATTAACCCCAAAGCAACCATTACGGCACACAACCTGTATTTAACAGAACGTAACATTGAACCGTTATTAACCGGGCATGATATTGCCATCAATGCACTTGACTTTCAATCGAATGCTCCTTTTGTTTTTGATGAACTCTGCCAACAGAAAAATATCCCCGCATTACACCCGTATAATGTTGGTTGGGGAGCTTTGCTTTTTATTATAATGCCTGATGGTGCCGGGCTTACCAACATATCGCCTGAATATGCAGGCTTTGAAGAAAAAGCCGTTAGCTTCTTTCTAAACCAACTGAAGCAAGATGGCAGGCAAAGCGAATGGCTTGAAAAGGTTTTAACGGAGTATGCGAACGAAAAAGAAAAATTACCGCCTCCGCAGTTATCGACCGGTTCATGGTTGTTGGGCGGCCTCTGTACTACGGTTTTATACGGGCTTGCTACGAATAAGACGGTAAAACAATTTCCTGATTTTTATTTCCTGTCAACGGTATAACAACTACTCAAGAAGATTATGATTAGTGGCAAACGACAACGCCTCGGTTATGTTCTTCACCTGTAATTTTTTGAAAATATTGTGTCGATGAAATTTAACAGTCGGTTCTGATACTTTCAATTCATGTGCAATTTCATTCATCGAAAACCCCTGTTTGGATAACGCTAATATTTGTTTTTGGTGAGATGAGAGCTTTATTACTTTTTGCACAACCCACTCTTTAATAGATCGGTCGTATTGAAATAGTTTGTTCTCACCTCTTTTAATAATGTTAATATTCCCAGCCTTACTACTGGAAGAATGTGTAATTACGCATAATGCCAGCCATATATTATGCTCTTTGTCTAACACTAAAGGCGTTAGTTTATGATTGATTAATGTAAGTCGTTTATTAGGTTGGATCAGGTGAAAATCGTAAGAAATGGTATAGTCCAAACGATCCTGTTTCGGTATCTGGTTATAAAATTGAAAACCGGCTTCATTAATTTCTAACAGCATGGCTAACTCATCAGGCGGAACACATTTCTCGTAAAAGTCATACCCAAATTTCAATACCTCTGTTGCTGAATATCCGCAAAGAAAAAGAGGGCTGTTTGAAACGTATAAAAAGCCTTTCTTGTAATAATCAATAATGTAAACACATTGATGTGTGGATAGCGCAAAGGCATCGACAACACGAAGGTATAATTCAACCTCCTTTTGGTTCTCAACCGTTGGGGGGAATTTTAAATCCAATGGTTTAAAAAACTCAGTAATTTGAACTGTCACAGGTTTGCAGGTAAAGCATTATAGCAGATAAAAATAGCAATTACACGCTACTTAAAAAAGTGGCAAAAGGGCATATAATCTTACAACCCCTATACTTTTGGATAGGGGTTTTGTAGAAATATCACTACCCGATAGAGGCTTTAGTTATCAAATAGTTAATTTCTGCAAAAAAACTACTATGGAAAAAATTACACGTTTAAAAAAAATCAACTTTATGAGTTGGCCATGTTTGTTGTGCATGAGAATAACTGCCATCACAACAACACTATGTTAAACCAGGAAAATTTTTTAAAAGAGGTAGAACAGGCTTACCAGGAAGACCTCTCGCTTTATGAGAATTCGGCATACTACGTTGTCGAGTTTAATAAAATGATTATCGGATCGATAAAAATTACATTGTGGGACGGGCAGGTGTTGTTGCCTATGGAAAAAATATTTGGTATTCAATGCAAAGACCTGCCTTTTGCCAACAAATTAATATGGCAGGTTGGGAGGCTTGCCATATCAAAAACAAAAAATCCTTTTGGTATAAACCTTTTAAAACAATTGCTAACATTAGCCATTTATAATATTTGTTTGCACCCGAACAGTATAATGCTTGCAGAGTGCGACAAGAAGTTATTACGGATTTTAAACCTGTTGGGCATAAAGACAAAAACACTTGCACAAGGCGTAGAATACTTAGGCTCGGAAACAATTCCGGTTTACGCAACAGATGAGTGGCTCAACGTTTTTTTGCGGAACAATAATTACACCGGGCGGGTAAAAGAAATCGCAGGTATTGACTATACACTATCTGTACCGCAGAGCGAAGCAGTTCGTTTGGTGAATTGAAAACATTATACTCGCGAAAACCTGTCTGTATCAGCAGGCAGGTTTCACTCGCTTCTCTGTTTGGAATCTGTCCCGATAACTGTCGGGATCGACCCTCAGATAAATTAAAGATTTTTAATCTTACACCGCAGGATTTAAAAATCCTGTAACATCTGCATTCGGATAGTATCAACCCGCAACCTGCCCAAAACTCTACAGGGCAAAAGGACGCCAAAAAACAACCGTGCAATTTTAAAAATTTATTTTAAATTTGCACGGTTATGTTTGCCCGAAATACAGAAAAAACCCTACGGAAGCTCATCACCGCTTTCCCTTCTGTTGCGTTGCTTGGTCCCCGGCAAGTGGGCAAAACTACGCTCGCCAAAACCATCATGAGCAAAACAAAAAAAACGGTGTATTTAGACCTCGAAGACCGCGATGATTTTAATGCGCTGCAAAACCCAAAATTGTTCTTTGAAAATCACCGGAATGCCTTAGTGGTAATAGACGAGGTACAGCGTATGCCCGAACTTTTTCCTGCGCTCAGGGCTGAAATAGATGCCAACAGAAAAGCAGGCCGCTTTTTGCTGTTAGGTTCGGCAAGCCCCGATTTGCTCAAAAAAAGTTCAGAAACCCTGGCGGGAAGGATTGTATTCAAAGAGCTTTCGCCCTTGCTTTTCAATGAAATCTATCCTGCCATAAGCTATGAAAAACACTGGCTGCGGGGCGGTTACCCCGAAGCGCTGAAACAAAAAACTGCTGCGCTGTGGAACACCTGGCACGCTTCGTTTTTGCGCACGTATGTAGAAAAAGACTTGCCCGCGTTGGGGCTGGCTTCACCCGCGCTTACAATCACAAGGTTGTTTCAAATGCTGGCCTATAACCAGGGGCAATTACTCAACAAAAGCGAATATGCTATGGCGTTAGGCGTTTCCGTGCCAACGGTGAGCAACATATTCGATTACTTGTCGTATGCCTACCTGATTCGTTTTTTACCGCCATACGCTACAAACGCGAAAAAGCGAATTGTAAAATCACCGAAAGCTTACATCCGTGATAGCGGTATGTTGCATCATTTACTGGGCATCAGCCAAACGAGAGAGTTGTTGGCTAACCCCAAGGTTGGGTTTTCATGGGAGGGATATGTGATTGAGCAAATCATCAATCACTATGATGACGATAAAAGTTTTTATCACTACCGTACACAGGGTGGAACAGAAGCAGACCTGGTCATTGCCCGCTATAACAAGCCCTTATACATTGTGGAAGTAAAAATGAATAGTGAGCCGGTCGTAAGCAAAAGCCTGCTAAACAGCATGGAGGATTTAGGTGTAAAGCAGGCAAGCATTATTGTGCCCGGAACAGGCATTTCATTCCCCGCAAACAAAGGTGTAATGGTGTGTTCGTTGGATGTTTTTCTTGCACGAAAGTAATTGTGATTGCTGTTCGCATCTGCATTTGGAGCATAGGCGTCTGACGGCTTCATTGGCTGAAACAAACAGCCGTCTGACACCTGATTCTTCTCGGTTCAACATTCTGCATTCAAAATTACTCGGAAGGAATGCCTTTGGCATAAATTGCGAATAGTATCATCAGGTGTCTTACACCTGATGCCAATTTCATTCGCTAACACTCACAAGCCGCATAACACCATCGCTTATGGCCTCGAAGGCAAATACTTCGGTTTGTTTGGTTTCAGGCTGCCGCACTCGTACCCAAAACCGCTTGGCCACATAGTTCACCTGAAAGGAAAGGTCGATCGAAAGCGTAACCGGTTTTTGGTAATCGTGCGAAAGTGTTTTTACAACCTTCTTCCTTTCTGCATCAATTACATCAATGTTTAACCGGCCGGGGTATTCAAATTTTAAAGGAACTTCGGCAACATATTTTTGAGCAAACGTATGTTTAACCTGTACCCGGTCGAGTAACGTTCGGTTATAGGTGGTTTTATCCTCCATTAATATGGTGTATTCGTATTGGCCGTCTTGTTGCAGTGTATCGGTATAGGTGTAATACTCATCAAACAGGCCGAGGGCATTTCTGCGCACGGCCTGTATGTTGATTCGTTCTGTTTTCGCCTCGCCTGTTTTCTGCCGATATACTTCAAAACGTTCTACCCGGTCAACCCAGTCGGAGGCCGCACGCCAGGTTAAGGTTACCGTTTTATCGGTTGTTGTTGTTTTTAACTCCAAAGCCCGCTGGCTGGCCAACAATTCGGGTAACCCTGCCGGTTTATCGCTAAATGTTATGGCAAACTCGCAATAGTCTTCAAGGAAGCCATCTACATTCACTAAGTATTGCGTGCCGGCTTCGAGCGAATCGAGTTGTACAAACACATCGTTCTGATGGATTTTATTGATACATCGTTTGATCTTGTACGACTCAACCTCGCACGGATTGCCCTCGATCACAATCAACTGAATGCCGAGGCGTTTTTTGCATTGTTGTGCCGCTATGTTGATGTAGTGCGTTCCGCTTTGCGATGGCGTAAACGAAAACCACTGATCGTTGTGGTAAATCAGGCACTTATTGGTTAATGCTTTATTGATGCAATCCCACTCGACCGAAGCATGGTGCGTGTTGGAGCGCGCAGGCGAATCGAGTTTTAATTCAATTCTGTTGGCAATGTTGTTATTGGTTACCTGCGCAACTGCCTGACTGCCGAGCAATACGGGCATTATTAAAAGCCATCTCAAAAATATCCATGTCATTCCGGGCATAGCAAAGGGTCTTCTAATCTTACGTGCTCTGTAAGTTTGAAGATCCCTCGTCCCTCGGGATGACGGCCTTATGATTATTTTTTTTACCTCACGATTTTTTACCGCGTTCATGAAAAGCACCCTGAAAGGTTGGATCTTCTTTGCGTTTTTGCTGATCGATTTCACGCGCCATGGCCTGCTTTTCTTCAAACGGTGTTTCTTCTACCACTACCCCGGCAGGCATTTTTTCTTCGTTGATCTTTTCCCGGATCAGCTTTTCTATTTTTTGAATATGGTACTCTTCTGCCCGGTTTACAAATGTGATGGCGTTTCCCTCGCTGAATGCACGCCCGGTGCGGCCAATGCGGTGTACATAATCTTCGTATAAGATGGGTACATCAAAATTAATCACGTGCGACACCCGCACCACATCAATGCCCCGTGCGGTAACATCGGTCGTAACAAGTACGCGCAGATTGCCCTCTTTAAATTCGTTTACCGCGTTAATGCGTGTGTTTTGTCCTTTGTTGGAGTGGATCACTTTTACCGACCCCAGGTTTTTGCGTTCAATGTATTTCGACACGGCATTGGCATTGGCTTTGGTTCGGGTAAAGATCATCACACGGTTAAACGTTTCACGATCCTGAAGCAAATACTCGATAAAATTGATTTTGGTTTTGAGGTTCGGCACACGGTACAACACCTGGCTAACCTGCCGGGCGGGTGTGGCCTGCGGTGTGATTTCTATTTTAACCGGGAACTCTAAAAAATCGGCCGAGAGTTTCTCTACTTTTTCAGGAAAGGTAGCCGAGAACAGCAGGTTTTGTCGCTTGCGCGGAATCACCTCAAAAATTTTACGCAACTGGTGCATAAAACCCATGTCCATCATGCGGTCGGCCTCATCAATCACCAGCGTTTTAATTTGCTTTACCGGAATTTCATTTTTTAAATACAACTCCATGAAACGGCCTGGTGTAGCGATTAAAATATCAACTCCGTTTTGAATTGCTTCAATCTGCGCTTTAGCCCCAACGCCACCGTACAACGGCACAATGCGTAAATCGGTATAGGTTGCTAATTGCAGGGCGTGTTCTGTAATTTGCAACGCTAATTCTTTTGTAGGCACCAGCACCACGGCACGCGGTTCATTCATTTGCGCATACTTTACCTTCATTAAAAGGGGCAACAGGTAAGCCGCAGTTTTTCCTGTTCCGGTTTGTGCAATGCCTATTACTTCCTGCCCGCCCAAAATTATCGGTATGGCCTTTTGCTGGATGTCGGTTGGGGTAACAAAACCGGCATCTTTTACGGCATCTAACAGTTGCCGGTTCAGCTTAAAATCTTCAAATGAGGTGATATCTTTCATCCATTTAGCGGAATATCATTAACAAAATCCCGGAAGGGAACAGATTTCACTAACTTTGAAGTATGAGTTCTATCCTTATCCTTAATGCAAATATAGTCAACGAAAACAAGGTGTTTCAGGGCGACGTGTTTATCCGGGGCGAACGCATCGAAAAAATCGGAAAAGATTTACAGTCCATTGGTGCCGATCAGGTAATTGACGCCAACGGAAAATACTTATTGCCCGGTGTGATTGACGACCAGGTGCATTTTCGTGAGCCGGGCTTAACCCACAAGGCCACTATTTTTACGGAATCGCGCGCGGCCGTTGCCGGAGGCGTAACCAGCTTTATGGAAATGCCCAACACCATTCCCCCAACGTTTACACAAGCCTTACTGGAAGAGAAATACCAGATCGCCTCTAAAACTTCGCTGGCCAACTATTCTTTTTTTATTGGTGCTTCGCACGATAACTTAGATGAGGTATTGCGCACCGATGCCACTCAGGTTTGCGGATTGAAAATTTTCATGGGTTCATCAACCGGTAATTTGTTGGTTGACGACCCGAAAGTATTGGAGGAAATTTTTTCAAAAGTTCCGTTTCTGATTGCGGCTCATTGCGAAGACGAACCGACCATCCGGAAAAACACCGAAGACTTCCGGAATAAATACGGTGAAGATTTGCCCATCGAATACCACCCGTTAATCCGCAGCGAAGAAGCCTGCTACAAATCCTCTTCGTTTGCCGTTAGCTTAGCCAAAAAACACGGCACGCGGTTTCATGTACTGCACATTTCAACCGCGAAAGAAACCCTGCTGTTTGACAATAAAACCCCGTTAGCGGAAAAGAAAATAACAGCCGAAGCCTGCGTGCATCACTTGTGGTTTAATAACAACGATTACGACCGGCTGGGTACGAACATAAAATGGAACCCGGCCATTAAAACCGCTGTCGATCAAAAAGCCATTATGGTTGCCGTGCAATCCGATTACATTGATGTGATTGCCACCGATCACGCCCCGCACACACGCGAAGAAAAGTCCAACACCTATTTTAAAGCGCCCTCGGGCGGGCCGCTCATTCAGCATAGCTTAACGGCCATGCTGGAGTTTTACCTCCGGGGCGAAATAACACTCGAAAAAATTGTTCAGAAAATGTGCCACAACCCTGCCATTTTGTTCCGCATTCAGGAACGCGGGTTTATCCGCGAAGGCTACTTTGCCGATCTGGCGTTGGTTGACCTGAACGCACCATGGCAGGTTCAGTCCGCCAACATTCTGTCGAAATGCGGCTGGTCGCCTTTTGAGGGTGAAACCCTCCGCTCAAAAGTTTCGCATACCATTGTTTCGGGGCATTTGGCCTACGCAGAAGGCATTTTACACGATACGCGCCCCGGAAAACGGCTTTTATTTAAAGCGTAATGCAATTAGCCTTTTGAATTTAGGCTGGCATAGCTAAATTTGCACTCCCTAAATTAAAAGGATAGGAAAGTAACCAATCCGTTTATATGGTGATCGTAGCTCAGTTGGTTAGAGCGCCTGATTGTGGTTCAGGAGGTCGTGGGTTCGAGCCCCATCTTTCACCCGCCTAAACCCCGGCTTGCTATTTGCTGAGTTGGGGTTTTTTATTTTAGCTATATGAAAAAAGTTCTACTGTTCGGCACGTTGTTTTTTGCCGCTCATGCGTTAATCGCGCAATATTCCTTTGATGACAAAAAACTTGTACAGGATTTACGCATGTTATCTTCAGAGGTAATGGCCGGCCGCAAAACCGGTACCGATGGCAGCCGTAAAGCACGCATTTTTATTATCGAACGGTTAAAACAGTTAGGTGTTGAACGTTTTGTGCCAGGGTATGAACAGCCGTTTTCGCTTACAGCCGAAGGCAGCATAGCACAAGGTGCCGGGGGTACGAATGTATTGGGTGTGATTAACGGAACCAAAAAAAGCACCATCGTTATCAGCGCACATTACGATCACTTAGGCGTACGGGGCACCAACGTGTTTTACGGAGCCGATGACAACGCATCCGGAACGGCTGCCCTGTTAGCATTTGCCGAGTATTTTAAAAAACACGCTCCTGAGCACCGTATCGTTTTAGCATTCTTTGATGCCGAAGAAATGGGTCTGCGCGGATCGGCACACTTTGTAAGCTCTGCCGATGTGCAAAACGAAAACATCATTCTGAACATTAACATGGACATGGTAGCCCGTGGCGATGATGGCAACCTTTATGCCTGTGGTACGCACCACTACCCGCAGCTAAAACCGGTAATCGAAAACATCGAAATCCCCGATGGCCTTACCTTGGTTTTCGGAAAAGATACCGGCAACAGTCGTGAAGACTGGACTATGCAATCGGATCAGGGAAGTTTTCATCGGAAAAAAATCCCATTCATTTACTTTGGGGTAGATGACCACCCCGATTACCATAAAACATCCGACAGCTTTGATAAAATCGACACAACGTTTTACGCAAAAAGCGTTGAAACAATTTTACGCGCAGCGGTTTTATTAGACAAGCAACTCGATTAAACATAAAATTTACCACAGAGGGCACTGCGTTTTACATAGAGACCACTAAGGGGGTTCTAAAATACTTTGTGTACTCCGCGAAAGGCAGAGATAGAATTCTTTGCGAACTCAGTGGTTAAAATAACGCTTACACAAAAACTTATTGAATTACAACACGCCACCGGCTTGAGGTGCGGGATGATTTTCGGTATGTTTATCGCATGATACCGTGGGCAGAATTTAAACGATATTCACTCGACCGGAAAATCAGGGCGTTGTACGAGCAAGGCACGTTTGTGATGGGCATACGGTATTACCGGTATAAAATAAACCTGTATATGCTGGGTAATTATTACTTAGAGGTGTTCATCAACCACAAACACGCTTCGGTCGAAAAGATCGCTTTATTGGATATGCAGCATAGCCGCATGAAGTTTTATTCGGATCAAATTAAGCTCCCCCTAAACTTGCAATAAAAAAAGCCCTTCGAGTTAATATCAAAGGGCTTTTCTATATTCGTTTTGGTTTGCTTACACAGTTGCGGTGTTTGCAAATTTGGTTGCCGCTTTCAGCGTTACGGCTTTCTTGGCTTTGTAACCGCAGTAACCGCACTGGTAGTATTTCATCAGTTCACCTTCTTCGGTTTCGGTAGGTGCCTTTAAGATTTCTTCTTTGACTACTTTAAATGTCTGGTAGTTACATTCAGGGCATTGTACAGCATGCAAGTGACCGGCATATTTCTCGATTTTCACGAAGCCCGATTCTTCATCCTTCCATACATCGTAGTCCATCGAGAAGAGGTTTTCTTCGGCCTGCATACCCTCGTCTAAGTAAACGTCTTCTTCTTCTTCGCTCAGCAGCTTCATAGGCTTACCTGTTTTGGGCGAAATCCGTGGCTTGTAGCGCAACACTTTCAGGCGTTTTTCAATAAAGAACGGATAGTAAAATTTAAGCAGGTTTTGGATGATCATCGCCACCAGCAAGCCCATTGAAATGGTTGTGAACAGGCGCACAACAATCCACAATACGCTCAGTTCTACCACGTTTGAGTTCGCATAAAAAGCACAACCCACCACCATGATTACAGAAGCGATAACCAATAATTTGATCTCAAACTTATTGATGTAATCGTACTTATCCTTCGATTCTTTTGTTGTGGTGAGCTTCAGCAGGTGACCAAGCACAATCAGAAGACCAACCGCCCAACAGCAAAATGCGATGTTCTGAGCCAGATGATTCCATTCTGAATAATCTTGTACCACCGGTGTCACTTGTAAAACTGGTATCATGTTCAGGTTTGGTTTTTAGTGTCTATAATGTTTACAAATATAAATTCCCCGTACAATTAAATAAACCCATGCCGGTAAGGGCATAGAAAAAACTTTACAATTTAATACTCTTGCGTATAAAAAAGTCGTCAAATTCGGTTTTTTATTATTCAAACAACGGTTTTTGCCAAAAAATGTTGGGTAATGGCCACTGTTTCGACCTCATTTTCGAACATTCCCATGTGGGCAACGCCCTTAACAAGGTGTAAGGCAGGTTTTTGTGCCAGCATGGCCTGTTGCCGCAGGGCTTCGGGCGTAACAACGGTATCGTTTTCCCCGGCTATAAACAAGACAGGATTTAACGATTTCTTAATAACACTTGTTCGGTCGGGACGGTCGCGCATGGCTTTGGCGTAGCCCGTTAATGTTTCCGGGGTAGTTTGCAAGGCCATTTTTACCGCAAACGGTATGTGGGGGTTTTCTTTATCGAAAAACAAGGGCGGAATAAACGTTTCGATGAATGCCTCCACGCCATTTTTCGATACAAACTCTATTACTTTATTGCGCGACACTTTACGTTCATCGGTATCGGCATAAGCCGATGAATGAAACAATCCAAAACCGTTAAACATACCGGGTTGCTGGTGTACCATCTCTAAGGTAACGTACCCGCCCAAGCTATGGCCAATGGTTACACATTGGGTAATACCTAATTTCGATAACAACGACAGTATGCTTGCGGCAACATCGGAAATCGAAAAGCCATCGGCCAAACGTTTGCTTTGCCCGAAGCCCGGCAGGTCGATGGTTATAACACGGTAATGGGGCGCAAGTTTGGGCGCAAAGCTATGCCACACGGCTTGTGTTTCGCAAAACCCGTGCAATAACACTACGGGGAAACCTTTTCCGGTATCGGTATAAAAAACAGGTGAACGATCAGGCATGCTTTACAGGTTGGTGCAGTAATTCAATAACCGTACGTTCGATGCTTTCGGCATCAAAGCCTGTTTCGTGATGAAGCTCGTGCTGTTCGCCATGTTCAATAATGGCATCGGGTATGCCTAACCGTTTTATTTCAACGGTATAGTTGTGGTCGGCCATAAATTCAACTACTGCACTGCCAAAGCCTCCTTCTACGCAGCCATCTTCAACCGTAATTACTTTTTTATAGGTTGAAAATACCTCGTGCAGTAATTTTTCATCGATGGGTTTAACAAACCGCATATCGAAATGTGCTACACTAATGTTTTGTTCCGCTAATTTCTCACACACCTCCGTTGCATAATTACCAATGTGGCCTATGGTGAGAATGGCTACCGCATCGCCATCGCGCAATTTACGGCCGGTGCCGATGGTTACGGCTTCTAACGGTGTGCGCCATTCGGGCATCACGCCCTGTCCGCGCGGGTAGCGAATGGAAAATGCTTTTCCCTTTCGCGGAATGGATGCGGTGTACATCAGGTTGCGCAACTCCTGCTCGTTCATGGGTGCCGAAACAATCATGTTGGGTAGGCAACGGAAGTAAGCAATATCGTAAGCCCCGTGGTGTGTGGGGCCATCGGCTCCGGCAAAACCGGCACGATCCAAACAAAAATTCACCGGAAGATCCTGGATACACACATCATGAATAACCTGATCGTACGCACGCTGCATGAACGAACTGTAAATGTTACAGAACGGTATCAGCCCCTGCGTGGCAAGCCCGGCCGAAAACGTTACGGCATGTTGCTCAGCAATGCCCACATCAAACGCGCGGTCGGGCATTTCTTTCATCATAATATTCATAGACGAACCCGATGGCATGGCCGGGGTAATGCCTACAATTTTATCGTTTGCTTTTGCCAACTCTACTAATGTATGCCCGAACACATCCTGATACTTGGGCGGCTGTGGCTTATCGGGTGTTTTTTTATAAATCTCACCGGTAATTTTATCGAACAAACCGGGTGCGTGCCAGGTAGTGGCGTTCCCTTTTTCGGCCGGTGCATACCCTTTGCCTTTTACGGTAACGCAATGTAAAATTTTAGGGCCTTTAATGTCTTTTAAATCGTTGAGCACGCTGGTCAAATGGTTAACATCGTGCCCGTCCACCGGGCCAAAGTACCGCAGGTTTAACGATTCAAATAAATTGCTTTGACTGAGCAATGTCGATTTAATGCCGTTTTCAATTTTTGAAACAATCTCCTGAGCGTTTTTACCAAAGGTTGAAAGTTTGCCCAACATATTCCACACATCGTCTTTCAGACGATTGTATGCTTTGGATGTTGTAATATCCGTAAGGTAATCTTTTAATGCCCCAACATTCGGGTCGATAGACATACAATTATCGTTGAGGATGATCAGGATGTTCGTATCAGAAACCCCCGCATGGTTCAAACCCTCAAAGGCCATACCGCCTGTTAATGCACCATCGCCAATTACAGCAATGTGTTGCTTGTCGGTTAAGCCCAAATACTTTGAGGCCACCGCCATACCCAAAGCGGCCGAAACCGAAGTGGATGAGTGCCCCACGCCAAAGGCATCGTATTCGCTTTCTTTTCGTTTGGGAAAACCTGAAATGCCTCCATACTGTCGATTGGTATGAAATGCCTCTTTGCGGCCGGTAAGAATTTTATGGCCATAAGCCTGATGGCCTACATCCCACACTAATTGATCGTACGGGGTATTAAACACGTAATGCAACGCCACGGTAAGCTCTACCACGCCCAGGCTGGCGCCAAAATGCCCGCCATATACCGACACGTTATCGATAATGAAATGCCGCAGTTCTTCACAAAGCTGAACAAGCTGCGCCTGATCGAGCTTTTTGAGGTCGTCTGGACTGTTGATTTTCTTTAACAAAGGGCCCGGGGTTATCAGCATCTCTCCCAATTGGTTTGTTTACGAAACAGCCGATCAAGGTAATTCTTTAAAATAAACACTCAAACGATTGCCTGCACTTAATCGGGTACAAAGATAGATATTTCCGGCAGGGGAATGTTTTACGGGGATTATAGGTAAATTTGCCCCTCGATTTTTGCCGGTATGACAACTCAAGACCATTTTGAAGTAAAACTCCCGCTTTTTGAAGGCCCGTTCGACCTTCTGCTGTTCTTTATTGAACGTGACGAACTGGATATTTACGACATTCCGATTTCTAAAATCACCAACGATTTTCTTGAATACCTGCACCATCTTGAGCAACTGAATGTGGACATCGCCAGCGAGTTTATCCTCGTAGCGGCTACGCTCATGCGCATTAAATCAAAAATGTTGTTGCCCCGCCCGCAAATTGACGAACAGGGCAATGAAATCGATCCGCGCGAAGAATTGGTGAAGCACCTGTTGGAATACAAAAAATACAAGTCGGTGATCGATACCTTCCACAAAATGGAAGAAACCGAGTTGATGAAAGAAAAGCGCGGCAACTTAATGAAAGAGCTTAAAACGCTTGCCGAAAGCAGCAACGTAGAAGCCGAACTTCAGGATGTTGACTTGTTTAAACTGATGACGGTTTTCGAGAAAGTATTAAAACGTCAGGAGGCCGAAAAAAACAAACCTGTTCACCAGATTATTCAATACCCTTATACCGTAGAAGGACAACGCGAATATCTATTGAACGAAGTTACCGCGAAAAAGCGTGTATCGTTTATCGATATTGTTGAAACCTACAAAACCCGCATTGCGCTGATCTTTAATTTTCTGGCCATTCTGGATTTATTGGCGCAAGGCAAATTAACCATACAGGTAGGTGAAGGGTATAACAACTTCTGGATTGCCAGCGCGGAGTTTCCCCAGAAAGAAACACAGGAAAGTACGCCTGCCGTGGAGTAAGGGGTAAATATCCGGAAGCGTTTTCTGTATATTTTTTAGTTGCTTTTGTTTTTAATTTGTAGGCTCGGCATAACCGCAGAGAAGTCTGGTTCATAGCAATTTGAAATATGCCCTTTTAGACACCAACACTTTTGGAATTCCTCTTCCTTAAAAGATATGCAAACAGTCAAAAAAAAATCGATCAATACAATTGGGATGATCATTATCGGGTTGTCGGTTTTTATGATCATAAGTAACGGAATGGGGTTGTTAATGGCTTCTTTCATACCCGTTGAAAACGATTCTCTTCCGAATCAGATAAACAAGACTCCCATGACGCTGTTGCTCACGTATTATTCAGAGGTGTGTTTGTTCATGATTATCAATGGAGTATTTTATCTTTTGGGTGGACTATTCCTTCTGAAGTATAAATTGTGGGCTAACCGGTTTGTGTCCATTGTTTCCGGAATACAAATTTTCATTATGTGGGCAATTATGCTTATCATTCGTTCTTCGGTTGGACAAGAACCGGGGCTTGAGATTCTAAATATTTGGACGATTGTTGTTGCTTTAGCCTGGACTATACCCTTTGGATTGTTAATCTGGTTTTTAAATCGAAAAGACATTATGAACGATTTTGTTTAGGTGATTAACCGAACCATTAAACAATTACCTTTGCTCAAAAAGATTTTATATCATACAGGGCTTGTAACCCAACTATCCCAATACGGCATTTTTTTGTACTTTAGGGGTGTAGAACGAAATAATATTAAGGCATTATGAAAACTAAAATAAAAGACCTGAATATTGAAAAAGACAAGATAGAAATCATCCGATGGGTAACATCGTTAAAGGACGAAACCTCAATCGAACGACTAAAAATGTTAAAAAACAATCGTTCAAAAACTGATTGGTGGGATCATATCTCTGAAGAGGAAAAAAATGCAATCGACAAAGGGCTGGCCGATATTAAAGCTGGTCGGATAAAACCACATAAGGAAGTTAAAAAAATGTATGAAAAGTGGTTATAAAATCTTGTGGTCAGATAGAGCCGTCTTCGACCTCCAGAATATAATCGATTACCTGCTGAGCAAATGGACTGAAAAAGAAGTCCGAAACTTTGCTAAAAAATTAGACAGCAGGCTTGAACTCATTTCCGTTAATCCAAGACTTTTCCCCAAGACCAACAGGCGAAAAAACACAAGGCGCTCTGTTCTAACAAAGCATACCGTTATCTATTACGAAACATCGGATGATATTATAAAAATAGTGACCTTATTCGATCCGAGGCAAAATTCTAAGAAACTAAAGATATAACATGAGCTCTTCCATCCTCGGCCTTCGCACCACCATTTACAAAGTAGCCGATATTACTGCGGCTAAAGCCTGGTACGCCAATGTGTTTGAAACTCAACCGTATTTTGATGACTCTTTTTATGTTGGGTTTAACATTGGTGGGTATGAACTTGGATTGCATCCGGAAGAAAGTCCCGTTGCTGACAAGGCTGAAAGCGTGCTCACCTACTGGGGTGTGGAAAATGTAGCACAAGAAATGAGTCGTTTTATAGCTGCCGGTGCAACGGTTCACGAACAACCCCAGGAGGTTGGCGGAGGTATTATTGTGGCTTCGGTAAAAGATCTCTGGGGCAACATTATCGGGTTGATACATAACCCGCATTTCAGCCTTCAGAGTTGACTGCGCTTCACAAAAAGCTATTTCAACAACCCTCCATTTAACCGCAGCAATTCTGTTTCGGCTACTTTGGCATTGTACCGGGCGGCAATCAGGCGGTTGTAGGCCTCCGCCAAACTTTGTTGCGCGGTACGCAGTTCAATAAACGTTACCACACCACGTTTAAAACTTTCGAGGGCAATGCTCACGTTTTCTTTAGCTAACGAAATGTTTTCTTCTTCGATGGTCAGGATTTTTTTGGTGTTGTCGTAATTCACATACGCATTCCGAACCGCTACATCTACAAGTTGTTTTTGTTGTTCATACACAAGTTCCTGTCTGCGAACGTTAATATGTGCCTGTTGAATATTCCTTGAAGTTGCCAGCCCATTTAAAATTGGAATAGAGATCGTAAAACCGTAATTCAAACCGGAGTTCTGACTCTGTAAAGGCGAAAACGGGTTAATCAGTTTTATGTTATTGGTTTTAGCGTAATTATAAGCACCCGTGGCGTTAATTACCGGTGAAATACCCCCAATACTTTCGTGCAGCGTAAGCCGGGCAATCGAAATGTTTTGACGAGTCGCCTGCAATTGATAGCTCTTCTGCTCAATGTTATCGGCTATATCCGTGTGTAATAAATTCAGGTTAATAATAATGGTATCAGCTACTTCGTACTGCTGTGGCAACTTCAGGCCAACCAGCCCGTTCAGTTGATCTTTTAACTGGTTAATAAGCGTTTCTTGCTGAACGGCTAAGGTACGTTGCGCGTTCAAATCTACTTTAGCTTGTAACAATTCTGGCTTTGCCCCTGTGCCCACTTCTAATTTGCGTTCAGCTAATTTTAACCGTTCTTCATTAACTGACATCAACTCTTGTATAGCTTTCAATTGTTGTTTTTGCCGAACAATGTTGTAATAATTGGTAATGACCGCTGCAATGGAGTTCACCATCTGGTTTTTTACGTTCATCTCGCCCTGAACAGCAATTTCTTCGAGGCGTGCGCGCGTGGCAAACATTTTCGTGCCATCAAACAACGTCCATACCGCCTGCAGAGAGGCCGTTGTGCTGTTTGATCGTGCATCCCCGCTTCTGTTATTCGCAGTGTTTTCAAATTCGAGATCCTGACGGGTATTATTCCACATCGTGGCTGCATTACCCGTAATCTGTGGCAAAAACAATCCAACGCTGTGCTTGTTATCGGTGCGTGCCGATTGGGCCGTGTTCTGCATCAGACGCACATCAAAATTATCTTTTAACGTTAACGCAATTACCTCTTCGAGCGTAACCAATTCCTGCGCAAACAGGTTACCCGCACCAACCATAACGATGCCAACAATAACACCAAGCTTACGCTTCATATACCAACTCTTTTTCTTTCGTGGAAACTTCCGATTCAAGCATTGCATCAAAATCTACATGTTTGGGTTTGCGCGACAGGTATGAATACATAGCCGGGATCACAAACAAGGTAAGGATTAACGAAAACATAATACCGCCCACAATTACAATACCCAATGGTTTACGGCTGGTGGATGCTGCCCCTAACGATAACGCAATGGGCAATACACCTAATGCCATCGCCAGACTGGTCATTAAAATCGGGCGCAGGCGAAGTTTAGATGCCTCTAATACGGCTTCCATTTTTGCCAGTCCTTCTTCGCGTTTCTGGTTGGCAAACTCCACGATCAAAATTCCGTTTTTCGTTACTAATCCAATCAGCATGATCATCCCGATTTGCGAGAAAATGTTGAGCGTTTGATCAAATATATACAAGCACAACAATGCGCCCGGTATGGCTAACAACACCGTAACCATTACGGTTAACGGATCAACAAAGCTTTCAAATTGTGCCGCAAGGATTAAATAAATCAGCAACAGCGCCAGCACAAAAGCAAACGATGTATTACTTGCACTCTCGGCATAATCGCGCGATGTGCCCGACAGCGATGTGGTAAACGTGTCGTCTAATAATTGCTCTTTGATAGTTTCCATAGCCTGAATACCATCGCCAATGGTTTTATCCGGAGCCAACCCGGCCGAAATGGTTGCCGACTTATACCGGTTAAAATGGTATAACGATGGCGGTGTGGTTGATTCTTCCATGGTTACTAAGTTATCAATCGATACCAGTTCGCCTGAGCGTGTGCGTACGTACAGGTTTTTTATATCGCCCGGATCATCACGATTTACACGCGACACTTGCCCCATTACCTGGTACTGTTTGCCATCTTTGGTGAAGTACCCGAAACGCAGGTTGCTGTACGCCAACTGAAGCGTTTGCGCGATGTCTTGCACCGAAACGCCTAATTGCGTTGCCTTTAACCGGTTAATGCTCACGCGCAGCTCGGGTTTGTTGAATTTCAAATCGGAGTCAACGCCCTGCAACACCGGGCTGTCGTTTGCGGCCTCTAAAAATTTCGGCAATACTTCGCGCAGTTTCTCAAAGTTGTTGTTCTGGATTACGAACTGAATGGGCAAGCCTCCTCTGCGGTTAACCGAAATGGTTTGTTCTTGAATAGCAAACGCCCGACCTTCGGGAAACCTCGGCAAGTTCCGGCTAACCATATCTACAATTTCCTGTTGCGAGCGATCACGGTCGGGCGGATCAACCAGCGTAACCCGTACAAAGCCGCTGTTTACCGAGCCTGACCCGCTAAAGCCGGGGGCTGTTACCGTTAGGGCGGTGCGGTATTCAGGCACCGAGTCCATAATAAATTGTGTGAGTGCATTCACATAATTATCCATGTATTCGTACGCGGTGCCTTCGGGTGCCGACAGTTGTAACCTGAACTGGTTTCGGTCTTCCATCGGGGCCAGTTCTGATTTCAGTCGTGGATAGATTAGCACGGCCGAAACCACGCAGGCTAAAATCATGAGCAACGCCACCCAGCGGATTTTCATAAACGAACCCAGCAACCTGTGGTACCCGTTTTCCATGCCGGTAAAGAAAGGCTCCGTTACGCGGTAAAACCACGAGTGACCACCCTTGCCCGATAACTTAACACTTAATACAGGTGTGAGTGTAAGCGACACAAAACATGAGATGAGCACGGCACCGGCTACCACTACGCCAAATTCTTTAAACAACCGGCCTGTAAAACCCTGCAAGAACAAAATTGGTAAAAACACCACCGCCAACGTGACCGATGTTGATATAACGGCAAAGAAAATTTCTTTGGAGCCTTCGAGCGCTGCACGGTATTTATTCATGCCCTTCTCCATTTTTTTATAAATGTTTTCCGTTACCACGATACCATCGTCAACCACCAAACCGGTAGCCAGTACAATGCCCAGCATGGTTAATACGTTGATCGAAAATCCACTCACGTACATAATAAAGAATGTAGCCGTTAACGAAACCGGAATGTCAATCAACGGGCGGAAGGCAATGATAGGATCGCGGAAGAACAAATAAATAATCAGCACGACCAACAGAAACGAAATCAACAGTGTTTCTTCTACTTCAAGAATAGACCGCTTGATGAACACCGTTTGATCCATCGCAATGTTCAATGTAATATCGTCCGGAACTTCATTTTTGATGTGATCCATCCGCTTATAAAACTCATCGGAGATGGCCACATAATTTGACCCCGGTAAGGGAACAATCGCCAGCCCCACCATGGGTATGCGGCTTTCGCGCAATACCGACTCTTCGTTTTCAGGCCCCAGCACGGCCTGACCAATGTCTTTCAGGCGGATGTCGCCTGTTTCGGGCGATGACTGAATGATTACGTTATCAAAATCTTCTTCGGTGTACAGGCGGCCAAACGTGCGCACGGTTAACTCGGTGTTGTTGCCATAAATTTTTCCGGAGGGCAACTCAACATTTTCGCGGTTTAACGCTTGCTGCACCTCTAAAGCCGTTAAACCATACGCGCTAAGCTTTGACGGATCGAGCCAGATACGCATGGCATACCTGCGTTCGCCCCATACCTGTATGCTGCTTACTCCGGGAATGGTTTGCAGACGCTCTACCAATACGTTGTTCGCGTACTCGGTTAACTGCAACTGGTTTTTTGAACTGCTTTGCACCGTCATGGTGATGATGGCATCGGAGTTGGCATCGGCTTTTGATACCACCGGGGGCGCTGTTAAATCCTGCGGCAGCGAACGTGTTGCCTGTGAAACTTTATCGCGCACATCGTTGGCGGCTGCTTCCAGATCAACACTGAGTTCAAACTCGATATTGATGTTACTGCGCCCAACGCTTGACGATGATGTAATGTTTTTAATTCCGGCAATACCGTTAATGGCTTTTTCGAGCGGCTCGGTTATTTGCGATTCAATGATGTCGGCATTGGCGCCCGAATACGATGTACTTACGTTTACGTTGGGCGGATCGATGGCCGGGTAATCGCGCACGCCCAAAAAATTAAACCCGATGATACCAAACACCACAATGATGATGTTCATCACGATGGCCAACACGGGGCGTTTCAGGCTTAACTCAGAAATATTCATAGCTAACTGCTTACCGGTTAACGTTTGTAACTTTTACTTTCACATTAGGCTTCAGCACCATCAGCCCGGTGGTGATTACCGTATCGCCCGGTACAAGCCCGCGAGTTACCTGTACATTAACAGAATCGCGGATACCGGTTTCAACAACCGTAAACACGGCACTGTCTTTCCGAAGTAAAATAACCTGTTTGTTACGGGCCGTGGGGATAATCGCCTGCGAAGGCACTAACAACGCATTGTTGTTTTTACCCAACTGCAAGTTTATGCGGGCAAATACACCCGGCACCAATTCGCTATGCGAACGGTTTACCAACGCACGAATGCGCAACGTGCGGGTAGTTTGATCTACATTGTTTTCAGTAGCCAGCACGGTTGCCTGATGCGTTTGCTGGCCACCATCTACTTTAAAGTTTACCTTATCGCCTTTCTTGATTTCTTTGGCATACTTTTCCGGAACCGAAAATTCCAGCTTTAGCTGATCGGTTTGGCGCAGCGTAGTGATTACATCGGTTGGTGAGATGTATGCGCCCAAACTGATGCTGCGAAGCCCAACCTGCCCGCTGTACGGTGCGCGGATTTCTGTTTTGATAATGGCAATTTGTGTTGCTTCAATATCGGCATTCAGGTTTTGTACGTTCAGGTCGGCCAGGTCATACTCTTGTTGGCTGATACCGTTTATTTCCAACAGGTCTTTCTGACGCTGTTTTGTTTTTTCGGCAATCTGTAACTGTACCTGCAATTTTTTAAGCTGCGCCTGCAAATCGCCATCAAACAGTTTTACCAATAACGCACCTTTGGGCACAACCGAGCCTTCGGTAATGTTCAACTGCACCACGCGGCCGCTTACTTCAGCGCGGATTTGTGTTTGTTCGGCCGGCATAAGCGAACCGGGTACTTCGATCCGGTCGATAATGCTTTGCGGACGGATTACATAACCGCTTACTTCGGGGGTTCGCTGCTGACGCATTTGCCCGGTTTGCTCTTTTTCTTTTTCGCCACACGCAACAACCATTGTCGCAAGGGTAAGTATTCCTGAAATTTTATAGAAAGACATTGGCATGATTATGATTTTGCCTGAACCCTAAACAACGCATGCAATTCAAGCACCTGCGGAATGAGGAGTTGGCTTTCGTTGTTGTATAGGATGTAATCGGCTCGTTTCAATTTTTCTTCTTCGTTTAACTGGTTACGGATTATATCCTTTACCTGTTGCGCAGTTCGGTGTTTATCGCGCTGTAACACCCGTGTGATCCGCAATGCTTCCGGTGCCGAAACCATCACTATTTTATCTAACGCCCGGTACGATCCGGATTCAAACAATAACGCGGCTTCTTTTACTACATAAGCCGTTTGTTGTTCGCTCACCCAGCGTTCGTAATCAACAGCCACACGTGGATGAATAAGCGCATTGAGTGTTTTTAATTTTTCGGCATCGTTAAAAACATGCTGCGCCAGGTACTCACGGTTAACGGCACCATCTGCACGATACGACAATACTCCGAATTCTTTTGTAATCTGTGATACTAATATTCCATCGGTGGTCATTATAGCTTTCGCTCGGCTGTCGGCATCATACACGGGTGTGCCTAACAAACTGAATATATGGCACACCAAGCTTTTGCCCGAACCGATGCCACCGGTAATGCCTATTTGAAGCGGTTTTTTCAATAACTAAAAATTAACAATAACGGTATCGGTTTTAATCAGGCGTGTGTATTGCGGAAGCCCGGTTATTTGCGGCACGAGCTTGTGCGTTCCGTGCGATAGGCCGCTCAAATCAAGAACAGCCTGTAGCGAACGGGGCGCAGCCACGTCTGTACCCGGCATAGCATACGTGCAGGTAATATGCTGCACAATATTCGATTTAAGATGAGCCGGTTTATCTACCACGGTAAGCGCAATGGTTTCGTGCACTTCGGTAAACTCCGCAACCTGAAACGACACCATAAACGATGACGGTGTTTGTATAACGTTTTTGTACGGAAGCACAACAGCCTCTCTAAAATCTTTCCGGATGTCGTGCTGTTGTAATGGAAGTTGCAGTGCCGGAGGCAATGATTTTATAAATTGTTTGGGCCCTTCAAACCAAACGGTATCGGGGGTGATGGTAACCGCGCTGGTTAACCCGACATCGGGATGTAAATATTGCTGAACCGAATCTAACACTACGGTAAATTTCCGTTTGAATTTTTCATCGAAGCTCACCCGCAGGGTATCGGTTAGCACAAAGTTGATTTGTAGTTTTTCTAACTGACTGGCAAATAATGCCGGCAATGTTGACCCTACGATCTTTTTCACCTCAACAGGTTTTTCTAACGGAATGGTAAGAGCCGGAACTTTAAAACCCGAACTCCTGCGGAACAACTCCCAACCCGTACCGCTTACATTCATGCGTACCGTGGGCGGCAGTTTTTCGAGTGGCCAATACTGTTCGGGGTTGTACTCAAACACCACCGGAAACGTAATGCTGGCCGCATAATTTTTGTTGAGGGCATTAAAAAACCAGAAGACCGTAGCGGCAACAATGCACAAGACTACGGCCTTCCAGTTTTTGTTATTGAAACGCAAAAAATTGAATATCGATTTTACAAAACTCACGTTATTTTTTAGTGTTTGCCACTTTAGTGGCCTCCATCGAAATGGCTGATCTGTTGAAACGGATGCGGCCGCCTTTTTCTACTTCGAGGATAAACGTATCGCCATCCAGTTCGGCCACTTCGCCATGCGCACCGCCAATGGTTACCACGTAATCGCCACGTTTAATTTCGTCAACAAATTTTTTGGCGTCTTTTGCTTTTTTCTGCTGCGGGCGAATCATAAAGAAGTAAAACACGAGGATCATCCCTCCCATTAAAATCAAAAAGGTGTAATCGGTTGTACCTCCTGCGGCTGCCTGTAATAAAATTGCATTCATAGTTTTCGTGTGTATTGGATTGTTAAATTCTTTCTTATCAGAAACAAACATCCCAACCTGCTGTTGTACAAGTTGGGATGCCCGATGTGTTCGTTCATTTATTTGCTAACCGGTCCGTTGGCCGCCACTACATTTGCTTTGAATGTTAACGTGGTAGTTCTTGGCCAAGCATTGGTTGTAACCGTTACTGATTTGTTTTGAGCGCCTGCGGTTTTGGCGTCAAACTCGGCTGTAACAAAGCCAGTACCGCCTACCGGGATTGATTCTTTCGTATAGTCCGACACGGTACAGCCGCAGGTAGGGTTTGCGCTTTGGATCACTAACGGGCCTTCACCTGTGTTGGTGAGTTTATAAGTATAAGATACTTTTTTGCCTTGCGGAATGCTGCCAAAATCGTGGCTGGTTCGCTCGAACTGCGCTACCGGCAGCGGGCCTTCCGGCTTTACCTCTTCGGCTTTAATCTGAGGTTCATCGGCAATAAGTGGAGCCGGTGCTTTTTTGCCTTCCATTGCGTTTAGGCGTGCCTCTAACGCAGCAATTTTCTTCTCGGCATCGCGATCTTTACAAGCTGTTATCGCCACAAGGGCAACAAATAATAAAATCAATTTAGTTTTCATATTCTTCCTGTCGTTTCAATAATTATTGTTCTAACCTTTTTTTCCTTTAATCTGTTCCAAAAGTTCGTCCACATCTTCCAGCAATCGCTCGGCCTTTAGCTTAGCCTCGTCAACTACTTTCTGGCCCTGCGATTTCGCTTCTGATGTAAGGGGTGTTTCCTTACCTTCCATCATATCGTTTAAAAAATGCTGAAGCATATCTTTATACTTCTCTAACTGAAAAGAAAGTTTTTGACGGGTGTTCACGCCTTTGTCGGGCGCATATAAAACACCTAATGCCGCACCGGCTGCCGCCCCTACTAAGAAGGCTAACAACGTATTTCCACTTTTTTTACTCATAGGACTTCAAATTTCTGCAGAATTTCGGGATTTGCACGTTTTTTCGACTAAGAATTCGCTGGTTTGATCCTCCCAAATGCGAAAAATCGCACTGTTCTAAACGATTTAACACCTTTTTAACAGCCTATTTATTATCGATCAGTCCGCGCCCGCTCTTTTTCACACTGCCCTGCGTTTTTAATTCTTTCGAAATCACATCTAAAATACCGTTAATGAATTGACGGCTTTTAGGCGTACTGTAATTTTTGGCTAATTCGATGTACTCGTTAATGGTAACCTTTACAGGGATGTTGGGGAACGAAATCAACTCGGCAATGGCCATTTCAAGAATAATGCGGTCGGTAAGCGGCAGGCGTTCAACTTCCCAGTTACGGGTATTGTTGGCGATCAGTTCTTTGTGTTCGACCTTGAGGTTTGCGCCTTCGGTGAAAAGTTTTTCGATAAAGTTACGGTCGTCTTCCCAGTTCAGTGAAAGCACCGGAAGCTGAATGGTTTTATCGTTTTCGGGATCGAACGACTTTACGGTTTTTTCAACCATACCTTTTACGATGTCGTGATCTTCGGCCCAGTACAATACTTCTTCTTCAAAAAATTCGTTGATCACCGTTTTGCCCAGAATGATCCTCCGGAACAAGTGGTTCATGATTTTTTTCTGCTCTTCGATTGTGGGCGATTTTTTATCGAGGTAATGCATGTACTCGTTATCCTGCTTCACCACATCTTTAAGCCATTGGCGCACACGGTCGAAGTTTTTGTCCCACGCGATACCCTGTTTAAGTGATTCTTTTTTTAACGCTTCGCTTTTCGACAAAGCTTTTACCCAACTGTTTTTTAGAAAATTGCTATGGTTGATTTTTTTATCGGCCTCGGCCGCCTGCGCTAACGCTACCGCAAGGGTTAACACCGAAATATAGTGGTCGTAAATTTTTTCGGATTGCAGCACCAAGTTCTTCTTAATAAAATCGAAGTCTTTTTTAATGCCTTTATTGTATAGTACGATGGCCTCGTTTACCGATTTTTGAATGCGGTCGTTGTCGTGCTCGATACTTTTTTGATTTTGGGTAAATGCTTTTTCAAAAGCCTTTAATGCCTGGTTTTTTAGTTTGTTCAGTTCTTTTTTGTCCTGCACCTCCATCGAGTTGAGGTCGGGCGCAAAATTTTCACCGATGGTATCGGTAGCTAAGGTGTGGTTGGCATCCTTGCATTGCTGATAAGCAAACAGGCTTTGCATTACTTTTACGCGGAGGCTTCTACGGTTGAGCATGTATCAAAGAACAGATTGAGGGGCAAAGATACGATCAGGATCGGCAAGATTTAAGAATCAGCAGGATTTTATCCCACTCAAAAAAATGCCCACTGAACAACAGCGGGCATTTTTTCAACATATAGGTTAGGTTTGGTCAAAGGTTCTATCGTCTTACGCGCACGTTTGCCACATCGGCAATGCGCTTTTCGGCTAATTTAATAGCCGCTTCCTGCGTGTTGATCTTCTCTTCTTCGGCCAGTTTAAAAATATTCATACAGGTTGAATAAATGCCTTCGGCCTGTTCGAATACACGCGCACGGTTGTAATTTCCTAAAAACTCGTTATAAACGTTAATCAACCCTCCGGCATTGATCAGAAAATCGGGCGCGTAGGTAATGCCACGGTCGATGAGCATATACCCGTGCTTCACTTCGTCTTTCAACTGGTTGTTGGCCGCACCGGCTACCACACGGCAATTTAATTTAGGAATGGTGTCGTCATTCAGCGTTGCACCCAACGCACATGGCGCATAGATGTCCATGTCTAACGCATAAACCTTATCTAACGCAACTGTTTTAACTCCGAGGCGCTGCGACAGGGCTTTTACTTTGTCTTCGGCAATATCGGTGATATAAACATTGGCATTTTCTTTTACCAAGTGTTCTGTTAAATATGTACCCACCTGGCCAATGCCTTGTACGGCAATGGTTTTGCCGGTGAGGCTATCGTTGCCGTAAGCTTTTTTTACTGCAGCTTTCATACCCATATATACACCGTATGCTGTTACGGGCGATGGATCGCCTCCGCCACGCATCGATTCGGGCAAACCGGTTACGTGCTTGGTTTCCATAGCAATGTATTCCATGTCGGCCGTTTTCATGTTCACGTCTTCGGCTGTAATGTATTTGCCGTTGAGGCTGTCAACAAACTTTCCAAACCTGCGCATGAAGGCTTCGGTTTTCATGGTTTTGGCATCGCCAATGATTACGGCTTTCCCTCCGCCCAGGTTCAACCCGCTGATGGATGCCTTGAACGTCATTCCGCGCGATAAACGCAACACATCGGTAAGCGCTTCGTGTTCGGTCGCATAATTCCACATACGTGTACCGCCCAACGCAGGGCCAAGCACAGTGTTGTGAATGGCGATGATTGCTTTAAGACCGGTAGCCTCATCGTGGCAGAACACAACTTGTTCGTGCCCTAATTGTACGAGTTTACCGAAGATGCCCGCCTCGGCCTGCCCTGTTTTTTCCAGTTCTTTGATCTCCATCGGATGTGTTTTAGGTTTGATTATGTTACTTTTAAACCGTTAAATATTTCCCGTAAGGGATGGCGCAAAACTACCCGAAAAAGTTCGTTTTTCTATGCACTAAATCGTTTGCATAAGCTTTTGAACGATTCTATTGACAGGAGCGCAGTTGACAAAATTTTATTAACTATTTTACGCTTTTACCCAAACTTTGTGTGCGCGAAATCAGTTGAAAGAAATGCCGTTGAAACGGCACGTTAGCGAATTATGAAAGAACTGAAGTACCTCAACAAATATTTAGTCAAATACAAATACCATTTACTACTCGGGATTGTATTTGTTATTATCTCTACCTTTTTCCAGATTATCCCAGCGCAGTTGGTGCGCCATTCGATTGACTTAGTTATCGATAACGTTTTGTTATACCGGTCGTTCGAAGGATTGCACCTGCAGGAAAGTTTCTTCAGCGTATTCGCGTTTGGTATTTTGTTATATGCCGGGTTGATCCTGATCATGGCATTGTTGCGCGGCTTTTTTCTTTACCTCGTACGGCAGACCATCATCGTAATGTCGCGTTTAGTGGAGTACGATTTGAAAAACGAAATTTTCGCACACTACCAATCGCTTCCGTTAAGTTTCTACCGCAGAAACAATACGGGCGATTTAATGAACCGCATTTCGGAAGATGTAAGCCGTGTACGCATGTACCTGGGGCCTGTAATTATGTACGGTTTACAATTATTCACCTTGTTTGCCATTCTTATTCCCATCATGTTTCAAACCAATGCAACCCTCACCTGGTATGCATTAATACCGTTGCCATTTCTTTCGGTTGGAATATATTTTGTGAACAGCATTGTTGAAAAGCGTTCGGAAGAAATCCAGAAGAGCCAATCCAAACTATCCACGTTTGTACAGGAAGCCTTTAGTGGTATTCGTGTTTTGAAATCGTTTAACCGCGAGGGTGAGTCGATTCAAAATTTTACCGTTGAAAGCGACAACTACCGAAAAGAGTCGCTCAAACTCACCAAAGTGCAGTCGTTATTCTTCCCGTTGATGACGGGGCTTATCGGCCTGAGTGTTATCCTGACGGTATATGCCGGCAGCATGGAGGTTATCAATGGCAACCTGAGCCTTGGGTACGTTGCCGAGTTTATCATTTATGTGGGTATGCTTACCTGGCCGGTTGCTTCGTTAGGCTGGACAAGTAGTTTGTTACAGCGTGCCGAAGCCTCACAAAAACGCATTAACGAGTTTCTCAAAACACAAAACACCATTATCTCTGAAAAAGAATTGGTACGGGAAATTGCAGGGAAAATTGAGTTCAGGAATGTTACATTCACCTATCCCGACACGGGCATTACAGCACTCAAAAACATTTCGTTTGTTGTAAACCCGGGCGAATCGCTGGCGATTATTGGAACCACCGGGTCGGGCAAGAGCACGGTATCGAACCTCATAGCTCGTCTTTATGATAGTCGCGATGGCCAGGTGTTGGTTGACGATATTCCGATTGAACACTATAACCTGCATTCGTTGCGCACACAATTAGGTTACGTGCCGCAGGATGTTTTCCTGTTCAGCGATACCATTCACAACAATATTGGCTTTGGCCTGACCGACTCAAACACCGAACGTATTTATACAGCCGCCAAAGATGCCGATGTATATGAAAACATTATGGCTTTCCCGCAAGGGTTTGAAACACGCCTTGGTGAACGGGGCATTACGTTATCGGGCGGGCAAAAACAACGCGTTTCCATTGCACGAGCCATTGTGCGCGAACCAAAAATTTTAATGTTAGACGATGCCCTTTCGGCCGTAGATACCAAAACCGAAAACAATATTTTGAACAGTTTGAGGCGTATCATGCAAAACCGTACTTCCATTATTATTTCGCACCGTGTTTCTTCGGCCAAGTTAGCCAATAAGATTGTTGTGTTAATGGACGGACAAATTGTGGAAGAGGGCACACACATTGCGTTGATCCGCAAGGGCGGAGTTTATAAAGATCTGTACCGCAAGCAACTTTCAACCGAAAAGGAACAAGCCTTACAGGCTACCTGAACAATTTGTTAAAACACGTAACGCAAACCTACACCGCCCTGCATTTTACGATACCCGGGGTCTTTCAGAATGTCGTAGTAATACTCTAACTCCATAAACGCTGAAATCGGGAGTTTGAAGTACGAATATTCGATGCCAACTGCCGCCTGTACGCCCTGCGTTGTGCGCACGTGCGCTGTTTTAAAATGTTCGTTGAGGGGCGGTGTACCCGCTTCGGCTGTATAGTCGTATTCTATTTTCAGGTTTCGTATTTCCCAGCCAAGGCCGGCATATACCTGTAAACCGGTTGCAACCTGTTCGATACCGCGTTGGTACAGCACTTTTACATCGCCAACCCAATCGGCTTTTACTTTGTGGGCAATGTAGGTGGCATCGGCCGGGGTGTATTCGGTAAACAAGTCGCTGTAATAACGGCTGTACAAACCACTGGCGGCACGGCCTCCGTCTATCGCAACGGCAAAGTGCTTGTTAGCATAATATTTATACGTGAGGGCAAACGGATCGCCCACTTTCACACCTAAACCGTGGTACGGAAAGCCCGTATCGACAAAAACAGGGCATACAACCTTGGCTTTCTGTCGTGAGATACGAATTGGAGGCCGGTTATTGGCAGATTTCGTGTAGTATTTTCCGCTGACTTTTGAGCTCTGGGCATGGGTTGTGAACACCACAAGCAGGCTTAAAACAAGGGGTAAGGCGGATTTTATAATGCGCATTAAAGCAAATATAACTGTTTCTGTTTATACACACTTAACCATCAGGTATTTTAGCCGCCCAGTGTCAAACAAACTCTTTATACTGCATTTTGTGAAGTTGAGTATAGAATCCTTCTTTTTGAAGCAGATTCTCGTGTGTTCCCGACTCTTTAATTTCGCCTTTATCGAGTACCACAATGTTATCTGCCTTTTGGATGGTTGACAGCCGATGGGCAATTACAATGGAGGTTCGGCCTTTCATCATTTCACCGATAGCATTCTGGATCAGGTGTTCTGTTTCAGAATCAACCGATGAGGTCGCTTCGTCTAATACCAATATGCGCGGGTTATATACCATAGCACGGATAAACGAAATCAACTGGCGCTGACCTACCGATAATGTAGAACCTCGTTCCATCACGTTGTACGAAAGCTGGCCGGGCAACCGTTCGATAAATTTACGCGCCCCTACCAGGTCGGCTGCGCGCCAAACCATGTCTTCGGTAACATCGGGGTTACCTAATGTGATGTTGTTATAAATGCTATCGCTGAACAGGAACACATCCTGTAAAACAACTCCGATATTTCTTCGCAGGAAACCCAAGTCGTATTCACGGATGTCAACACCATCTACCTGTATAGTCCCCTGGTTGATTTCATAAAAACGGCTCAGCAAATTAATAACCGATGATTTGCCCGCACCGGTTGCGCCTACCAGCGCCACGGTTTCACCGGCCTGAATATTCAGGTTAATGTTTTTCAGCACATAATCGGGTTCGTTATAGGCAAACGAAACCTGGCTGAAGGTTACATCGCCACGGATGTGCGCGGGTTTATGCGTTCCGTTTTGCTGTACATCTTCCTGACTGTCAAGAAGGTCAAGAATGCGCGATGAACTTACAATACCCATTTGCAGTGTATTGTACCGGTCGGCAATCATACGGATTGGCCGGAAAAACATCTGCAAATACATGATAAACGCTATGAGCTTACCGACTGTCATGCCGGTAGTTTCGACATGGATAATACTTTGCGCACCATACCATACCAACAACCCAATACCGGCTGCCGCAATAATTTCGGCTACCGGAAAATATATGGAGTAGTACAGCACCGAGCGCAAATTCGATTGTTTGTGCTCTTCGTTAATGGTTTTAAATTTTTCGAACTCGCGTTTTTCGCTGCCAAAAATCTGCACGATGTTCATTCCCGTTATGTGTTCCTGCACAAACGTATTCAGGTTGGCTACCGCGTTGCGCACATCGTTAAAAGCAACTTTTATTTTTTCTTTAAAGATGTAGGTAGAAATGAGCAACAACGGCAACGTAGCTAAGCTCAATAACGCCATGCGCCAGTCGGTGTAAAACATTACCGCAACAATAAAGATCAGTTGCAACAGATCGCTGATGATAGCCGCCAGACCTTCGCTGAATACATCGGCCAGAGTTTCTACATCAGAAATGGTGCGTGTTACCAACCGGCCAATGGGTGTTTTATCGAAAAATTTTAACCGCAGGTTAACGAGGTGTTCGTACAGTTTTGTGCGAATGTCGCGAATCACTTGCTGCCCCAGCCAGCCCGACATATACGTGTGGATGTATTCGGCAAATGCCTGAACAATCAGCATACACAAGAGCAACACCATCATCATTACCATGCCGTGGTAATCGCCCAGCGCTACATCGTGGTCGATGGTGTATTGAATAAGAATAGGGCGCAACGGTGTGAGCACCCCGATAAAAAAGGTGAGAAATATCACTACATAAAACCTTCCTTTATACGGTTTTACAAACCTCATGAGGCGCTTTAGTACCCTGAAGTCGATAATATTTCCATTAGTTGTTTGTTCTTTTTCCATGCACTTTTTCGCAAGCCCGTGAGCTTACTTCAAAAAAATTGAAGAAGGGTATTTCACCTTCATTAAATATAATCCTTCGGGCGACACATTTTGCCCGGCCGTGCGCCTGTCTTTACTGTCGATAATAGTCTGAAACTCTTTCAGTGAAAGTTTCCCGGCTCCAACATCCAGTAACGTTCCTACCAGCGCCCGAACCATGCCCCGTAAAAAACGGTTTGCCGTAACCACAAAAACAAGCTGATCTTTTTTTTGTTTCCATTCGGCCTGGTGAATGTTGCACCGGAAATGGTTAACGTTTGTTTTTACCTTACTGAAACTCTTAAAATCATGTTCGCCCAGTAATAACGTGGCTGCGGCATTCATGGTTTGGGTATCGGTCGATTTAAAATAGTGCAACGCAAACCCTTCGAGCAATGCATTTTTACGGAGCGTGATTTTGTAATGATACGTGCGGCTGATGGCATCGAAGCGGGCACTTGCCGCTGGTTTTACAGCGCGAATAGATTGAATGGAAATATCCTTGGGCAACAGTATATTCAATCGGTGTCGAAAATCTTGCGGAATAATTTTTTTTTCGATGTCGGCATGAAAAAATTGCTGTTCGCAATGCACGCCTGTATCGGTACGGCCGCTTCCGATAATCTCAATCTTTTTCCGCAACAATTGAGCAAGCACACCTTCTACGACTTCCTGAATGGTAATGGCATTGTGCTGAGTTTGCCAGCCTTTGTAGTTTGTCCCTTTATAAGCTATCTCGAAGAAGTATCTCATTCTTA
Source organism: uncultured Roseivirgaceae bacterium (assembly GCA_964404445.1). GTDB lineage: Bacteria > Bacteroidota > Bacteroidia > Cytophagales > Cyclobacteriaceae > UBA2336. Next base: position 129,197 of record CAYOJW010000001.1, read on the forward strand.
AAAATTGACAATTAACAATTAACAATGAGCAATATTCGCATACTGCCTATTAGCAACTGCCAAATGTGTTTTGTATTATACATTCTCATAGATAATAGCTGCACCCTGCCCCACGCCAATACACATCGTGGCCAGCCCGTAGCGAACGTTTCTTTTTTTCATTTCGTGAATAAGTGTAGCGCTGATGCGCACACCACTGCACCCTAACGGATGGCCGATAGCAATAGCGCCACCGTTCACGTTTACAATTTCAGGATCGAGGTCAAGGTCGTGCATACAGGCTAAGGCTTGTGCTGCAAACGCCTCGTTCAACTCCACCAATCCTACATCGCCAATTTTTAAGCCCGCACGCTTCAATGCTTTTTGTGTTGCCGGAACGGGGCCAATACCCATGTGGGCAGGCTCTACCCCGGCCACCGCCATCGATACAACTTTTGCCAACGGTTTAAGATTGTATTTCAACACCACATCTTCACTTACAATGAGCGATGCTGCGGCTCCATCGTTTATGCCCGATGAGTTGCCCGCTGTTACACTGCCGTTTTCTTTGAACGCTGGTTTTAATGCCGCTAATTTTTCGAGTGATGTTGCACGCGGGTGTTCGTCCTTATCAACCTGAATCGTTTCTTTTCCTTTTGTTACCGGAACAGGAACTACTTCGGCAGCAAATTTTCCGGCTTCAAATGCTTGTTGGTATCTCGTTTGCGATTGAAGTGCAAACTCGTCCTGTTTTGCACGGTTGATGTTCCATTTCGTTGCAACATTTTCGGCTGTTTCGCCCATCGAATACGGATGGTACAACTTCGATAACTTCGAGTTCACAAACCGCCAGCCCATTGTAGTATCAAAAATTTCGGCTTTGCGCGAAAAAGTATCTTCAGCTTTCGGCATAACAAACGGGGCGCGGCTCATGCTTTCGACACCGGCCGCAATAAATACATCACCAGTGCCCGTCATAATTCCGCGTGAAGCGTCCATGATAGCCTGTAATCCGGAAGCGCACAATCGGTTTACGGTAACACCGGCAACACTCACCGGCAACCCGGCCAACAACAACGCCATGCGTGCTACGTTGCGGTTATCTTCGCCCGATTGGTTAGCCGCACCGGCAATAACGTCTTCTACCAACTCCGGGCTGATGGCGGTATTCCGCGCCAGCAGGCTTTTAATGGCATGCGCCATTAGGTCGTCAGGCCGAACGCCCGACAACACCCCTCCGTATTTACCAATGGGCGTGCGCAGAATATCAACAACGTAAGCGGGTTTCATTATTTTAGTTGGAGGGTGAGGTCTGATTATTTTCTTAGTTTTGCCGGCAAGTTAAATGAACATCAATATGTGGCAAAGAATTCAAACGGTATTTCTGGGCGTTGCGGTTATCGCGTTGATTGTAGCGCTGATCTTGCCGGTGTGGGAAGCACGGACGGGCGAAGAAAAAATTGTACTTACCCCGTTTTACCTGTCAACCGGAACACAATTTTTATATATGCCGTATTCGATTACCGCAGTGCTGGCCGTAGCCGGGCTTACGCTGGCTTTTTTAACGATCAAACGGTACGACAACCGGTTAGTGCAAATGAAATTAGCCGCGCTGAACACGCTTATTTTAATGGGTGTAATGATTTGCATCGTGGTTTTTGTAGTGAAGCTTAACAACCAATACCCTATTGCGCGCAATGGCTTAGGTATGTATTTCGTATTTGCCGCTGTTATGTGCAATTGGCTGGCGCTGCGCTTTATCAGGCGCGATGAACGGATTGTGAGGGACTCGGACAGGTTGCGGTAGCACTCATTTACTGAAGGTTAATGTTGTACTAAAATCTTTCTTTGAATAATCCCTTCTTTATTAACGATATTCAGGTAATAGGTTCCTTGTGGAAGATTACTCACCGGGATGGTTGTATTCTCTTCTGTTAGTTTCGTAGAGTGAACAAGTTCCCGCTGGTCATTATAAAGCTTTAATTCCGTTGCTTGTTCAAAATCTGTAATTGATACATTGAAACTTTCATTGGCAGGGTTAGGGTAAATTAAGTAGGGATAATATGGCTGTGAATAACTGAAAAACAACAAATACTTATCCTGGCACGCGCCTTCTCCTGAGATTTTAAATGTAAAAGGGATTCCACCAGACATATAGGGCAGTTGCAAGTAAAGCTTACCCTCTGAGCTGTTATATTGCCAATAAAGAGGCTGTACAGACCCTGTATAGGTAACTGACTTCCCCCCCATACTGTATAGTGTTATGATTGCCATACAACCCTGTCGCAAATACAATGGTGCATAAGTAGTTGGTAAAGAACCGCTTGACCCCGGATTATACGTGTTATGGAAATAACATGCTTCTTGGGAATAGACTCCTGCTTGCACCGGGTTGCTATGATCGCTCCCGATTTGCTTGGTTAATGTACGGGGTCCACAAGATCCGCTTATGGTGGCAGTTAATGTTGTGGTTGACGGGTAGCCGTATGTGTTATTAATGGTGAGTTCGTTTATGTTTGGCGAATTGTGAACAAGCGTTGGATAGGGTGCGCTATTCCAGGTTGATGACCAAGTCACCGTGGTTCCTGATGGAAGGTTACTTATCTGATATACTTCGCTGGCGCATATAATAGCCGCACCCGTGGTAGCCATCACTACCCCACTATAAGCATTGCCTACCCCTACGGCATACCAAGCGTCCGTAACAGCCTTTACTTCAGTAGAGTTCGCGCAAAAAATTGCTGTCGCTGCGTTAATCATCGCTGTTCTGACTGATGAATATGTTGTTGTTGCATCCAAATAATTATTAAAAACGGCCTCCATTATTAGTTCTTCTGCCCGATCAAGTCCGATACCTGTAACGTTATAACTGTTCCCAACATCGTTAGTGCCGCTTTTCCCATTAACTAAAATGTAAAACCAATGTGACAGCACTCCACTTCTTACATAATGATCTCCGGAATTGTACTGCGAACCTCCGAATGTGTTGGCAATTTTTGTGTGGGCATTATTATCATTGGTGTTCTGTAGGTTTCTCAAAAAAGACTTTCCATTTGCCATGACCTGCTCCCCAATTCGCCATGTTGAACTTGGGCGAATCCGTTGTTCAAAAATGGCACCCCAAATGTCGCTCATCCCCTCATCGAACGCTGCTCTATCTCCGGAATAAAGCCACCCTATTTGGAAATCCGTGATGCCATGCCCAAATTCGTGGGCGACAACGTCTATGGCAGCTAAAGGCTTGAACGTAGAAACACCTTGCCCGAAATAAAGTACGTTAATGGTATTGTCCCAAAAAGCATTATCTCTTTGTAAAGTATTAGTCCCATATCGTATATATGCATTAATTGGCTCATTGTTATCATCAAAACTGTTGATGCCGTGTGTATTGCTCAGGTAGTCATAAATTTCCTGCAACGTCCAATGCACGTCCAGTCCCATATCGTTTTTGCTGGCCGAGTGTTCGGCTGCCGTCCAATTGTTGTCATTGTCAATCAGTTCAACAGCATTGGCAATTAGCGTGGTGTTGTTTTGCATGTTCCGTGTGTGAATGGTTGCGCCTCGTGTATTGTCAAACAAACGGTGACCACCTGTTACAGGGTCGGTTTGAGCCTGCCGGCTACCACTGTAGCGCGTGGCAAATGTACCTGTCAAATCGGTCAGTCGTGGTTCAGTAGCCACTACTTCACCCGTATGGGCATCTACAAACCCTACTTCGTCATTATGCTCATGATCAGCCTGTAAGTAAACCCGGTACACCAGTTCCACAGAAACAAGGGTGTCTTTACTCGTTACTTTACTGATTTCTTTTACAAGCAATTCCGTTATACTCCCAGCCACTTTTTCTTTCTCAATATTTTTGAATTTCAGAAAGCTATTGATTGCATCTTCCTGTGTTATGGAAGGCGTGGCATTCAGGCCTTCCACCGCCACATAATGGCCGTTGGCAAAGTACATTTGCCCGTCTTTGAAATGGAAGTTATAGCCTGCACCTTCCACCTTCACACCCTGGTAATGTTGGTCGTAGTGTTCATGGACGAAGCCGGGGCGTTTCGATTTGTAGGGCACTTTCTCAAAATGATCAGTCGCTTTTACGTCAAGGTATTGCGTAAAGAAATCGCTGGCAGTGCGTGGTGACTTCTCCCCTTCAGAACCACGGAACTCCACAGAGGTTATCGTTCCTTTGCTGTTCCGTTCAATTAATCCCAATTTTTCAGTTTGTGAAAAGCATAAAAAAGAAATTGCTGAAAGTGCAATGCAGGTAATAGTCTTTTTCATAGGATATTTATTTTATACGTTTGAAAATAAACGTGGTTACCATAGCTGGATATTGTAAGTCTAATCTCAATTTATTATATGACAAAAACTCATATTTATAGGGCAGGACAACAATAAGCGTATCTTCATATCCGGGACCTTCATATATATAGTAGGTACTCTTTGTAAACAGAATGGAGTCGTTCATCCAATATTTACTATATGTAAAATCATTTGTGTTAACATAATCAAACAAAATGCTGTCCTGGCGGTATTCAGTATAAGACCCAGGGTAACTAATTGGGCCAAAACTATTTTCAATAACTTCCCACCTGCCCAAAATAGCTTGTTTGGGATCTGTTACGAGCCCGGGGGGATGGTCATCGTGACAACTGCACAGATTGAAAAGCAATATATAAACGAGCAACTTTTTCATTCAGAGATATGATGTTGGTTACGCTTATCTATCATATTGAATTAGACACTCAAACTATGTGTTTGGTTGGAACCAAAGTTAATAAACTTTTCACTCAGCCAGAGCCCCCCTTACCGCATATTGAGGAGTGATTTTTATCAGTTTATCCAATAGCGAATACCCCTGAATACTGTAACCCTGCCATCCTGTCACTTCACCCCTTTTGGAACATAATTTGAAATCCTGCCCAGCGCAGGATTTTTTTATTTAACCGCTATAAACTATGTCAACAGTTCAGGAAAAAGGAACCATTTCCATCCACACCGAAAATATTTTTCCCATCATCAAAAAGTTTCTCTACTCCGACCACGAGATCTTTTTACGCGAGTTGGTAAGCAACGCAGTGGATGCAACCCAAAAACTTAAAAAGCTTGCCTCGCTGGGCGAGTTCAATGGCGAACTGGGCGATGTAACCATCGATGTTAGCTTCGATAAAGACAAAAAAACCATCACCATCAGCGACAAGGGCCTGGGGATGACAGGCGAAGAAATTAAAAAATACATCAACCAGATTGCCTTCTCGGGTGCGGCTGAGTTTGTTGAAAAATTCAAAGACAAAACCGATGCAAAAGACATCATCGGGAAATTCGGGCTTGGCTTTTATTCGGCTTTTATGGTAGCCGATAAGGTTGAAGTTATTTCTAAATCGTTTAAAGAAGGAACAGAAGCCGCACGCTGGGAGTGCGATGGCTCAACACAGTTTGAACTGGATGTTGACAAAAAAGAAACGCGCGGTACCGATGTGATCCTCCATATCAATGCCGACTCGGAAGAATTTTTAGATGAATTCCGTTTGAAGGGCATCCTTGAAAAATACTGCAAGTTCCTTCCCGTGCCGATCAAATTCGGTAAGAAAACAGAAAGCGTTGAAGATGGTGTAGATAAAGAAGGTAAACCCAAATACAAAACCATCGAGGTTGATAACATCATCAACAATACCAATCCGATCTGGACAAAATCGCCCAACGATTTAAAAGATGAGGATTACCTGAATTTTTATAAAGAGTTGTACCCGTTCAGTGAAGACCCGCTGTTCTGGATTCACCTCAACGTTGATTATCCGTTCAACTTAACCGGGGTACTGTATTTCCCGAAAGTGAAAAATGATTTCGAGATGCAGAAAAACAAAATACAGCTTTACTCGCGTCAGGTATTTATTACCGATGAGGTGAAAGATGTTGTGCCCGATTTTCTGATGCTGCTGCACGGTGTACTCGACTCGCCCGATATTCCGCTGAACGTTTCGCGAAGCTATCTGCAAAGCGACAGCAACGTAAAAAAAATCAGTCAGCATATTACCAAAAAGGTTGCCGATAAATTAAACGACCTGTTCAAAAAAGACCGTACCGATTTTGAAAAGAAGTGGGACGATGTAAACCTGTTTGTGAAATACGGTGTTATCAGCGATGAGAAGTTCTACGACCGTGCCAAAGATTTTGCATTGTTCAAGAATACCGAGAGCAAGTATTTTACGCTCGAAGAATACAAGGAAAAAGTAAAAACCAATCAAACCGATAAAGACGGTAACGTTATTTACCTGTACAGTTCCGATACCGGCAAGCAAGACAGCTTTATCCAGGCGGCTAAAAACAAAGTCTATGATGTGCTGGTGCTGAACGGCCCGTTAGACAATCACTACATCAACACGCTCGAACAAAAACTTGAGAAAACACAAATCAAACGTGTGGACAGCGATACAGCCGACAAGCTGATCGACAAAGGCGAAAAAACCGAAAGCGTACTGAACGATGCCGAAAAAGAACAGGTAAAAACCGTATTCGAGAAAGCGATCAACAACGCCAGCATGAATGTTACGGTTGAGTCGCTCGCGCCCGATGAACTGCCGGTAGTTATTACCATGAGCGAATTTATGCGCAGAATGAAAGACATGGCCAAGATGGGCGGTGGCGGTTATGCGTTTATGGGTTCAATGCCCGATCAGTACGCGGTGGCCATCAACGGCAACCACGGCATTATTCAAAAAATATTGAAAGCCGAAAGTGAAGAACAAAAAGCAACGTTAGCCAAACAGGCATTCGACTTAGGCTTGCTTTCGCAGAATATGCTTACGGGCGCTGATCTTACCAACTTCATTAAACGAAGTGTGAATTTGGTTTCGTAGTGTAAGAGGCTGTATCAAAAATTAATATAATAAACCTCGTCACATCGATCCCGATTTATCGGGAGAGATGTCCCGATTTTGAGCATTAATTGACGGGATGTCTCACTGCGTTCGACATGACGCACTATTTTTGATACAGCCTCTTTCCTCGCGTTATTTATTATTGCCAAAAACATAATACTTTTACAGGTGTTGGTTCGTTTTTGCATGAAGATGAAACTCAGGATATGCCTTTTTTTGCTGGCGGTTTTACCCGCATTGTTTGTTCGGGCACAGGAAACCGAGCCGGAAGACCAGCGCTTTACGGTAGATACCCCGGTAAACCTCGATTTCATTACCGATGAAAAACCCGAAGAAGCCCCCAAAAAGAAAAAGGTAAAAAAGAAAGTGTATTACGGTGTTAAAACCAAAAAGGGTTTTGCCCGCAGGGGAACAGGCAATCGTGTTACCTATGAACTTTTTTATTATCTCAAAAAATCCGAAACCCCTAAAACCTTTGTGCGCGACATTTATTATTACGACTACACCCGCAGAGAGGTGTTGCGCACCAGTAAATTCGATCCGAAAAAAGGCGTGCTGTTACACGGCCCGTACAAACGCATGCAAAACCAGGTGGTGCTGGAAGAAGGTGTTTTTTACAAAGGCACTAAACACGGACGCTGGATGACGTATAAAAACGACAGCACCCTGATCGATAAAGCCAAATATTTCAGAGGATGGCCAAAAGAATCGTTAGTGAGTTATTACGATCCGATGGAACGGAAAAAAGTAAAAGAAATTACGCCCATCGAGTTTGGCGAGAAAGAAGGCTTCTACTATATGTTTCACGAAAACGGATTAGTGGCCGTAACCGGTGAGTACAAATGGGATAAAAAAGTGGGCAACTGGGTTGAGTATTATCCCAGCGGCAAGCGCAAAAAACTCATTACCTATCCGAAAGACCCGTTCGACAAAACCGCCCAGCCGTTTGTTAAAACCGAGTGGAACGACAAAGGCAAAGAACTTTACCGGAACAATAAGATGGCGAAGTAAAATAGCGCGTATCAGTAAAACGCGTCTTCAAAGTGAACAATCTCAGGGTTCGCACCAATCTTAACCGAAACAATATCGAACCGGATGTTGCCTTCGTAGTGATACTCGTACGTGTATTGCTCTGCTGCACGGATAACATTCGCGGCTTTTTTTGAATCGACAAACGCCTCCGGCTCACCATAAAACGAATAGCTTCGCGTTTTTACCTCCACAAAAACAATGAAACTGTCCTTACGCACAATCAAATCGATTTCGGCATGTTTATGCCGGTAATTGCGCGTAATAATTTCGTACCCCTTCTGCTGAAGATATTCTGCGGCCAGCTTTTCACCTTCATTACCGGTTTTGATCGTTTCGGCCATGTTCAAAATCGTAAATCTGAAATCTAATATCGTAAATTTACCCCATGTCTGTAACAAAAAAAGCCATCGAAAACTTTACGCGCCAGTTAGGCGATGCGTTAAAAATCGGCCAGTCGCTTGACCTGATGCGACCCGGCAGCGACATCCGCAACATTGTTATTGCCGGTATGGGCGGTTCGGGTATCAGCGCCAACTTAGTTGAGTCGCTCACGTGGGGGCGCATTCCTATCCCGATTTCGGTTTGTAAAAGTTACACCATTCCGCAGTTTGTAAACCCGCACACACTGTTCATTGCCAGCTCGTACAGCGGCAACACCGAAGAAACCATTGCCGCCCTTAACAAAGCCTTGCTGAAACGCGCACACTGTATTGTGATCGCCTCGGGCGGAAAAATTTTAGAGATCGCCCGCGAGTATAATTTGTTTTATATCCAGCTTCCGTTAGGATGGTCAAGTCCGCGTGCCATGTTAGGCTATAACATGATTTCGCTGCTCTCGCTGTTGTACCACACCAATTTAATTGGCGCTGCTTTTATTAAAGAAACCGAGAACGCCATCGAGTATTTAGACCGCAGTGAAAAAGCCATCCAAACCGAAGCCGAAATTATTGCCCGTAAACTCAAAGGCAAACTGCCGGTAATTTATTGCGATCAGCGTTTACACGCGATGGCCGTTCGCTTTCAGCAACAGCTTAACGAAAACGCCAAACAGTTTGCGCACGTAAACACCTTCCCGGAAATGAACCACAACGAACTTACCGGATGGAATTTTCCCGAGAACCTTTTGCCGATGTTACAGGTTATATACCTGTACTCCGATCACGACCACGAACGGGTTGAGAAACGCATGGACATTTGCCGCGATGTGTTCGAGAAAAAATCGAACAGCATTATCGACATCGTAGGCGAAGGGGCTTCGTTGTTGGAACAATATTATTACCTCATCCACTTAACCGACTGGATTTCGTTTTACTTAGCCAAAGAAAATGGCGTAGAGGCCGATCCCATCGAGATCGTAGATTACTTAAAAGCAGAGCTTGACAAAAAACGGTGAACACAATTTCAAATCATCAAACAAAATTTATAGACCTCGGGCTGATGGAATACCAGCAAGCCTGGGATTACCAAACGCAACTGTTTAATTCCATACTCGATGTTAAATCAAGAAACCGTACGGCTTCTGAGAACGATCAACTAACAACCAACAACTACTTACTATTCTGCGAACACCCGCACGTTTACACACTTGGCAAAAGCGGAAACGAAGATAACCTCTTAATTAAAAAAGAAGAACTCCCTGCCATTGGTGCAACATACCATCACATTAATCGCGGAGGCGATATTACCTATCACGGCCCCGGTCAGTTAGTCGGTTACCCGATCTTGGATTTAGAAAATTTTTTTACCGACATTCATCAATATATGCGCTTCCTCGAAGAAGCCATCATACAAACCCTGGCGGAGTTTAATATCATTGCCGGAAGAATTAAGGGATTAACCGGAGTTTGGTTAGATGTTGACGATCCAAAAAAAGCCAGAAAGATTTGTGCCCTGGGTGTAAAAACCAGTCGTTGGGTTACGCTGCATGGCTTTGCATTAAACGTAAACACCGATCTTTCGTACTTCGATAAGATGATCCCGTGCGGTATAAGCGATAAAGCGGTAACTTCTATGGCGAAAGAGTTGAACAAAGTTGTTGACATGGATCAGGTAAAGAATACGCTGAAACAGAAGTTTGCAGAACTTTTCAAAATGCAATTATTTGTTTGAAGTCTTGCCCGGAACCGGCAAAACCATTACCGAACAACAACTTATCCGCACAAATTCATATCTTCGGTAAATTTTAACGGTATGAACCCCGAACTCCGCGACATCCTGTTCCTCGATATTGAAACAGTGGCGTGTACAAACAACTTCGCCTCGTTAGACGAACGGCTAAAAACACAATGGGCACGCAAGGCCGGTTTTTTGAAACGCGATGAAACCATTACCGATGAACAACTGTTCCATGAACGTGCCGGCATTTATGCCGAGTTTGGGAAAGTAATCTGCATCAGTGTCGGTAAATTTTTTGATACCGAATCCGGGGTACTGGGATTAAAAACAAAATCGTATTACGGGCATGATGAAAAAGCGCTGCTGCTTGAGTTTAAAACCATGCTCGAAAAAGATTCGGAACGGGTTAAACTTTGTGCACACAACGGTAAAGAATTCGACTTTCCGTATTTAAGCCGCAGGATGTTAGTGCAAAACATTGTGTTGCCTGCTCCGTTAAACCTGGCAGGGCGCAAGCCCTGGGAAAACCCGCACCTCGATACAATGGAACTCTGGAAATTTGGCGACTACAAACACTTTACCTCGCTGGATTTGCTCGCTACCATTTTTAACATCCCCTCCAGCAAAACCGATATGGATGGTAGTCAGGTAAACCATGTATATTACAAAAAGAATAACCTCGAAAAAATCAAAGACTATTGTGTGAGTGATGTGGTGGTGTTAACACAACTATATTTAAAATTAAAAGGAATGCCGTTATTGGATACGAATAACATCATCCAGGCGGACTAATACATTATGAGTAAAAAGAAAAAAGATAAATCGTCCGATCAAAAAAGCATGATCGGCAAAATCAAATCAAACATCATGCGCTTGTTTGAAGAAAATCCCGAACGGGCTTACAGCATTAAACAGCTTGTAAAAAAACTCGTACTCAAAAAACGTGACGATGTAAAAACCGCCACCTTCATTGTGTACGAATTAGAAGATGATGGAAAAATAAAAGAATTACCCAATGGTAGTTATGCTTACGCACAAGGCGGAACAAGCAATCAGCTTACCGGTATTGTCGATCATGTAAACGCACGTTTTGCATACGTGCGCGTTGGCGAAGATAAAAAAGATGTATATATAAAAACGAGCGATCTCGGTTCGGCTGTCGATGGCGATACGGTAACCATCAGCGTGTTTTCAAAACGCAGCGGTGCAAACCCCGAAGGAAAAGTTACCGGCATTGTAAAACGCGGAAGATCACGCTTTGCGGGCCGTGTTGAATTATCGAAGAACTTCGCCTTTGTTGTGCCCGATTACCGCAAAATGCACCAGGATTTCTTTGTGTATCCCGAACACATCAACGGAGCCAAAACCAACGACAAGGTTGTGGTAGAAGTAACCGATTGGGCATCGGGCGAAAAAAATCCAATCGCTAAAATTGTAAACGTGTTGGGTTCGGCTGGTGAAAACGAAGCCGAGATTCATTCCATCATGGCCGAATTCGGACTGCCGTTCGAGTTCCCCGAAAAAGTTGAACAGGAAGCCAACAACATTGAAGAAGGCTTTACCAAATCCGAAATTAAAAAGCGTTGGGATTTCCGCGAGGTTTTAACATTCACGATCGACCCCGAAGATGCCAAAGATTTTGACGATGCGTTGTCGATCCAAATGTTGCCCGATGGATTGTACCAGATTGGCGTACACATTGCCGATGTAACCCATTATGTCGATCCGAAATCGGAGTTGGAAAAAGAAGCGTTCGACCGCGCCACTTCGGTTTACTTAGTGGATCGAACCATTCCGATGTTGCCCGAAAGGTTATCGAACGGTTTGTGTTCACTTCGTCCGAATGAAGATAAGTTTACATTCGCAGCCGTGTTCGACATAGATGCCGATGGTCATATTAAAAAAGAATGGTTCGGTCGCACCATCATTCACTCCGATCACCGGTTTACGTACGAAGGCGCGCAGGAAGTGATCGAAAGCGGCAAAGGAACTTTCGCCAAGGAAATAAAAACATTGAACGACCTCGCACACAAACTGCGCAAACAGCGCTTCAATCACGGTGCCGTAAATTTTGAAACTACCGAAGTAAAATTTAAACTCGATGAGCGCGGCAAACCGTTGGCCGTTATTCCGAAAGAACGTAAAGATGCGCACAAACTCATCGAAGAGTTTATGCTGTTGGCCAACCGGCAGGTAGCACGTTTTATTTACAACATGAAAAAGGGCGAAGAACGCAACACGTTTGTGTATCGCACGCACGATAACCCCGACCCCGAAAAACTTCAAAACTTTGCCGTGTTCGCCAAACAGTTCGGCCACAAGCTGAATGTTGAAGGCAGTGGTGTTTCGCGTTCGCTGAATAAACTGATGGATGAAGTAGAAGGCAAGCCCGAACAAAACGTGCTGCAATCGCTGGCTGTACGCGCTATGGCCAAAGCCAAATACACGACCGAAGCCAAAGGCCACTTTGGGTTGGCGTTCGATCACTATTCGCATTTTACATCGCCCATCAGGCGTTACCCCGACATGATGGTGCACCGGTTGTTACAACATTATCTCGACAAGGGGAAACCGGTCAACAAAAAAGAATATGAAGAAAAATGTTTGCATTCGTCCGAACGCGAAAAACGTGCGGCCGATGCCGAGCGGGCATCTATCAAATACAAACAGGTAGAGTTTATGTCGATGATGGACAAAAACAAAGTGTATGACGGGCTGATCTCTGGCGTAACCGAGTGGGGGATTTTTGTTGAGATCATCGAAACCAAATGCGAAGGCATGATACGCATGGCCGATATGGACGATGATTTTTATGAATTTGATGAAAAGAGTTTTAGTGTAATAGGCCGCAGACGAAGAAAAATTTATACACTGGGCGACCAGGTTCGTGTTAAAATCAAAAAAACCGATGTTGACAGGCGGACGATTGACTTGGTGCTGGCAAGGGAAAAGTCTGGTGCTTTTGAATAGCCGGAATATGTGGATATTGCAGATATAGCGATGTTATAGGTAAAGCGTTTAGATAATAATAGCGATGAAATCAAAGTTAAGTAAGGCAGAATTTAAAAAACGACTAATTAAGTTGACGTCTAAGGAAAAGGACTTTTACCTTTTTACTCCTTACAATTCGTCAGGCACACCATTTTGTGGAAAATATGACGACAAGACCTTTGAACTGACAAGGAATTCATTTTGGCGACACGTTAAAGCCATAATAATAAAAGGAGAATACAAAGAATCGAACAATAATTCGACAGAGGTAATCTACACGATTAGCTGGACAAAATTTATGAGAGCACTGTCTGTAATCTTTCTTGGCTTAACATTCATCGGGATTAATACTGTTTTAATTGTAATGAGTAAAAACTCGAACCATAGCTTAACATCCCTATTGGCAATTAATGGATTTATTGCTTTTGGTTGTTTATGGGTAATGATCATAAACCAGATAACAAAGAGAATTATCAACCAAAGATTTAAAAAAGAATTTGAAATTGAAGTTATAGATGAATGGGAGACGCTCGCAGTCAATAATACTAACGGATATACCCACTGATCTTAAAGTCAAAACAGCCCACTCAATTCAAAAAGACAAAGAATAATTTTCGGCCTTTGTTGGTCTTCTTGACCAACAAACAAGCTTGATCTAGTGCTGGCAAGGGAAAGCAGCACATAGGCGCTACATAAAAAGTGTTCGCCAAAATTGCCGTTTTTCAGGTTTTTTGGTTTAGACAACCGGTTTTTTTAGATATATGAAATATATGCCATATTGCATATATACAGATGTTAGCGGTAATTCATAAACAATTAAACCCTCAAATTATATGGACAGAATTAAAAAAGCTTCGACACAATACAATGACCTAGTTGGGACAGCAGCTATTGATTTCCACGGTGGAGTTGATGGCAGTTTCCACGACTATGCACGACAACTTGGAATTGACACCGATAGGTATTTCCCAATTGGACTTCGTTTTTATGTTGGAGAACAAGGAAATTTTTACATCAACTTTTTTTGTTTCGACCAAAAGATCCGAGAAGTATTCAAAGAGGAAAATGAAGGTAGAGAGCCCGTAGTTGTTATACGAAGAACGGAGACTTTGGAGTCGTTTTTAAATCATGTTAAAAGATTTGAGGTAGTTCTTGGATTTAAAAACTCTGAATTTGTAGACCATGAAATTCATAAGGAGATTGACGAAGAAGGAGATGAGGATTGATGTTAACAAGTGTGACTGAACTACCGCCAACAAAAGCTATAAAACATTAATTTAACGTTAAAAAGTTAAACACCAATAAAACCACGAACTACAAGCCAATTAAGTCCCTTTATAGAAGGGTTCCCATTTGACAATATTCATTTGTAACTTTAATCCCAGCATTTTTTGTGGTTTTGAACAAATACGTAGGAATAAACATTTTTCATATGACAACAACATTACTTAAATCACTTGCATACCTGTCTTTAAGTTTTTTTGTATTAGGGTGCGCAACATCTACTCCTGTTAAAAGATATAGTGAAAGTCAATCAAAATTTAGCAATCCTCCAGAACTTATGAAACATGAGTATCCAGAAAAGGACATCTATCGGTTATACCAACGTGCATCTACTGGCTTTACTCCAATACAGTCACTTAGAACTAATCTTGAACAAAGGGCATTAAAATTTGCAGAACAACAAGGCAAATCATATGTAGTTTTAGGTGAGAGAATATCACAACCACCTTATATACTTGGTAATTTCCCTCGCATCGAAATTGTCTTTGCTCTAATTGATAAAGGATCAGTCACCCCTACTGGCTATGATAAATTTGCTGAATTGGAGAAACTTAAAAAATTGTTGGATAATGGTACTTTAACCAAAGAGGAGTACGAAATTGAAAAAAAGAAGATATTAGATAAAGATTGAATTAAACAACAGAGTTTAAACATGACAACAAAAGACATCATCTCTGAAATTCAAAAATCACTTGACAAAGTGCCCGAAAGCGTACTTCAAGATGTATTGGATTTTTTAAAGCAAGTTGAAAACCAGCCGTTAGAAAAAGTGAACCTCACAAAAAACCTGAGGGATATTTTAACTGAAGACCGGGAACTTCTGGAAAGACTTGCCAAATGATTGACATTAACGAAGTCGAAAAAATACACGACATCCTCATAGAAAAGTTTGGCGGAGCAAAAGGTGTACGCGATAAGGGGCTTCTTGAATCATCCATAAACAGGCCTTACCAAACCTTTGACGGACAAGAATTATACCCCAACCCGACAGACAAAGCTGCCGCAATCTTTGAAAGTATAATAACAAATCATCCATTCATAGACGGCAACAAACGAACAGCTTATGTAATCATGCGGTTAATGCTTAAAAAGAATGACATCGACATCCATTCAGGGCAAAACGATAAGTATGATTTCGTTATTAAAGCCGCCAGCGGAAAAATGTCGTTTGACCAGATTAAGGCATGGATTACGAACAATTTAAACAGACACTAATCACAGCAACAGGTTTCACAAATACGAAGTGATGTGTAAAATAAAATCCTATTTTTGCCTTTTCAGGCTGCCGTAGCGCAGTTTTATTTTCATCTTCATGGCCATCAAAACCTACCAACAGTGGATCGAACAGGCGATCAAAAAAAGTAAATACGGTAAAAACCCGGCATCACTGTACGAACCCATCCGTTACCTGATGGCCATTGGCGGTAAACGTCTGCGCCCCGTGCTGGTACAACTCGCCTACGCTTTGTATAAGAACGATGTAAAAAATATTGTTCCCTACGCAGCCGCAGTAGAACTGTTCCACAACTTCACCCTCATGCACGATGATATTATGGACAACGCTCCATTGCGCAGGGGAAACCAAACCGTGCACGAAAAATGGAATGTAAACACCGCCATCCTTTCGGGCGATGTGATGCAGGTTAAGGTATATGATATGCTGTTACCCTTGCCTGCCGAAAAACTAAAAACCGTGATCACCTTCTTCAACCAGTGCGCTACCGAAGTATGCGAAGGCCAACAGTGGGACATGGAGTTTGAAACCACGCCTACTGTAACCGAAGCACAATACATTAACATGATCCGCCAGAAAACAGCCGTACTGTTGGGCTTTAGCTTAGAACTGGGCGCTATCCTGGCCGATGCTTCGCTCGAAGATCGAAAACTATTACGCGAGTTTGGCGTAAACATCGGTATAGGTTTTCAGTTGAAAGATGATTTATTAGACGCCTATGCCGATCCTAAAAAATTCGGCAAGCAGGTAGGCGGTGATATTATCGCCAACAAAAAAACATACCTCCTCATTAAAGCGCTCGAAAAAGCCAACGGTAAAATCAAACACGCGTTGCACGAACAGCTAAGCCTGAAACGTTTTAGCAAAACCAAAAAAGTAAAAACCGTTAAAGCTATTTACGATCAGTTAGGCATACCCGCTTTAACCGAAAAAAAAATCAATCAATACTTTGCCAAAGGTTTTGCGGCACTCGATAAACTTCCCGTTAACGCGGTAAAGAAAAAAGCCCTGATCGCTTTTACCCAAGAGTTGATCAGTCGGCAATCGTAAGCGTGAATAATCGTTCGTTTGGGGTTACAACCTTTATTTTTTCGTCATCCCGAGGAACGAGGGATCTTCAAATACTATACTAACTCTAATTTCCCGCAGGGATAAACACGGAGTAATCGAGTAAGGACTTAGCGCACATGAAGCCGTTGAGCACATAGCCGGTTTTGTGTCGGGCTTATGGCAAATCCACCCTTTTGGCGAAGGCAATACAAGAACAACAGCGGTTTTTTTAATCAAGTACCTGCACAAGCTTGGTTTTGCAACGGTAAACAATGAGTTATTCAATGAGCATTCGTGGTATTTCCGCAATGCGCTTGTGCGAGCCAACCACGAAGATTTATCCAAAGGCATTCATAAAACAGAAAAATACCTTGTCCGTTTCCTGTCGAACTTGCTGTTGAAAGAAACCCACTCACTGAAAAACCGGGAAATGCACGTTCACTACACTGACCCTGTAACAGGAAATGCCCCTATAAATGTCCCTATAAATGCTACGGAAAAGGCTGTTTTTGAGCTTATTAAAAACAATACAAGCATAACGTATGATGACATCGGTGCGATTATAAAGCGCGACAGGAAAACAGTGCAACGCGCAATAAATAAACTTAAAAAACTTGGTTTCATCGAACGCCTCGGAAGCAACAAAACAGGTGCTTGGCAGATAACCAAAAAACTATAACCCACCCATCACCGCCTCAACCCATTTCTCGGTAAGTTTCGCACGCGAATAGTTTCCCTCCGCCAACGCACGACTGTTCCGCTGATATTGCCCGAGCAATTCGGGTTGTTGAATGAACGGAAGCATTGCCTCCGCAAAATTTTCGGCTCCGTTCACGTATATCCCGCAGGCATTGGTTTCAATTTCTGATTGAATCCATCCTCTGAAGTTTAGCACAATCAGTTTACCGGCCGCCAGCGCATCGAAATATTTGTTGGGCGAACCGGTTTCCAGCACGGGCAGCGGTAAATAACTGATGAAGGCCGCATCGGTAACGTTCAACACTTCGCGAACGCCTTCGCGGTTTTGCATTGGCAGGATCGAAACATTGTTCAGCTTCAACCGCTCGATGGTTTGCACAAGCGCACCGTATCGCGCTCCCTCACCACACAACAAAAAGTGTACGGGTAAATCTTTTCGTTGTACCGCCTGCGCACAGTATAATACCTGTTCAAGTCCGTTGGCTAAACCAAACGTGCCGATGTATGACAATACAAATTTTCCGGTTACGCCAAACTTCTGTTCCAGTTCAAGGTTCTTGATCGAAGGCGTATAGTAATCCACATCGGCCATGTTGGGAACAACGTATATCGGTTTGTGCTTTACGTTCTGTTCGATGGCTTCTTTGATTGGCACCGAAAGCGCAACAATGGCTTTTGATTGTTGATAGATAGATTTTTCGAGCCGGTACAGCACGGCTTTTAACACCGGGTTTTTAATAATGCCAACCTGTATGGGCGCTTCAGGCCATAAATCGCCTACCTCAAAATAATACGGGATGTTATAGCGCCATTTTATCCAGCGGGCGGCCAGGCCAATGGTTAACGGAGTTGAAATGGCATAGCATACATCGTAGTCGCTGAACTTGCCCGCCTCACGCACAATGCTGAACACAAATTTCAGGAACGATGCTATGCGTTTTAAAAAACCAAAGCTGTTGCGGTACGGTATGGGTAAGTAATGTACTTCAATGCCTTCAACGTTTTCGATGCGCAAACTGCTCCCGTTATGCGTGGTGATAATGGCCGTTTGAACGCCTCTTTCTGCCAATGCTTTGCCTAAGTAATACGAGCGCAACGGCCCTCCGCTTTTCGGAGTATTAAAATATTGGTGCAGGATGAGCGCTTTCACGCTGCAAAGAAACAAAAAAAGACCACCGTTACCGATGGTCTTTTTTTACAAGGCGTTATTACGCTAATGCTCATGACCGTGATGTTGTTCGCTACGCGAATGGCGCAGTATGTTGCTCACTGTACCGGCCGATGGCTCAAGCCGAGCTGTATCCAACCCGGCTTTCACGGCCTGCATTGACAGGTACAGTTCACGAAGCTCGTTGTCGGTAAGCAGGGCGTTGTTAATCTCCCGGGCTTCCTTCTCCGAAGTCTCGTGGTATAGGTACCTCATCAGGTCGTTTTGGGTAAACATTTTTATCATAGGCAAGATGGTTTTTAATCATTTTCTTTCGCAGGTTAATGAGTGCGTACCGCATGCGACCCAAAGCCGTGTTGATACTTACCCCGGTGCGTTCGGCTATTTCCTGAAAACTCATTTTCAGGTAATGGCGCATAATCAGCACCTGTTTTTGCTCTTGCGGAAGTTCTTTTATAAGATCCCGCAAGCGTGAGGCCGTATCTTTCAAAACCTGTTTGTCCTCCATCGATTCTTCTGCGAACCGCATGGAGTTCATCAGCGGGCTGCCGTCTTCCAGCGTAATTTCCGGGTAGCGTCTTTCTTTCCGGAAATGGTCGATGGCTAAGTTGTGGGCGATCCGGCTGATCCAGGGCAAAAACTTTCCTTCTTCGTTATAGCGCCCGCCCCGGATGGTATTAATGGCTTTGATGAATGTTTCCTGCAACAAGTCTTCGGCCACGTACCGATCTTTTACGATCAGGTAAATAGCGGTAAACACCCTTGATTTATGCCGCTGGAGGAGAATCTCGAAAGCTTTCTCGTTACCATCCTGATAGCGTGACACCAGCTCGCTGTCACTCCATTTGTTCTGAATCATTGTCTCACATTTAGGTAACGTAGAAGTCTATTCGATATTGCAGAAGGGGTTTGGTTGAACAATTATTTTGAAAAGGTATTAAGATTCCGGTTAAACACAAAAAAAGATCAAATTTTCTTGCCTCAAACAAAATTTCTTAATGTATTTGCCTCAATTTTTTGCATATCTGACAAGTTTATGGCCGATTCGAAGAAACGCATCATTAAAAGTTTAGACAACCTGACCGATGAGCTGAGGGAGCTTATCAAACGTCAATACCCCAACGGGTACGAAAGTAACATTACCCGCATTGTAAGCCCCAAAAAGGAGCAGCTTTTCGTGTTTCCGCTCGAAACAGACGATGCCATTTACCTCGTAAAAGTGCCCGTAACCAAAAACAGCGATGGCGGCTACGATATGGACAAAGAACAAGACGATTTAGCAGACGACCAGGACGACCTGAACGATGACGATGCCGGTGATGATAGCAGTGATGATTACGATGATGATGGCGGAGGCAAACCGGGCAGCCGTGAAGGCAGCTATGAACCCGATTTTGATAATTAACCGTTACGAAAACGGTTTAAAATTTTTCAGAACACCATCCGCCCGATGGTGTTCTTTGTTTTTTTGAACTTGTGCCGCCTAAACCGGGTTTCGGATAGGATGGGGCAAGCGGTTTCCATATTTTAGCAGTTCTTCTCTTGGCATGAATACCTTATTAGTTAACAACGATTCGCACCTCGATCAGCTCGATCCGAAAGAATACATTATCATTAAACGCGCCCGCGTTAATAATTTAAAAAATCTGAGTGTGGCCATTCCGCGCAACAAGCTGGTAGTGATTACCGGGCTTTCAGGTTCGGGCAAATCGTCACTCGCGTTCGATACACTGTTTGCCGAAGGGCAGCGTATGTATGTTGAGAGCCTGAGTTCGTACGCCCGCCAGTTTCTTGGCCGCATGGAAAAACCCGATGTCGATTACATCCGGGGTGTTTCACCGGCCATTGCCATCGAACAAAAAGTAAATACCCGCAACCCGCGTTCAACGGTAGGTACAAGTACAGAAATTCACGACTACCTGAAATTGCTGTTTGCACGCATTGGCAAAACCTATTCGCCCGTGAGCGGTAAAGAGGTGAAGCGCGATTCGGTTACCGATGTGGTAAACACCATTAACAAACTCCCTGCCGGCACACGCATTATGGTTGCCGCCCCCGCTGAAATAAAAAAAGGAAAAATCAACGACCAGTTAAGTTTATTGTTGAGCAAAGGCTTTGCGCGGATATTGTTGAATGGCGAAGTGGCTTTTATTGAAGAGCTTATTTCTTCGAAGAAAAAACTCAGTGATAAAGACAAGATTGAAATACTCATCGACAGGGCTTCGGTCAATGCCGATGATGAAGACACCGTTTTTCGGTTATCAGATTCCGTTCAAACTGCCTTTTACGAAGGCCGTGACGAATGCGTAGTGTATGTCGAGGGTAAAAAAAATCTGCACTTTTCCGACCGGTTTGAATTAGACAGCATAACGTTTACCGAGCCTTCGGTAAATTTCTTCAGCTTTAACAACCCGTACGGAGCCTGTAAAACCTGCGAAGGGTTTGGCAAAGTGCTGGGCATTGATGAAGATTTGGTGATTCCTGATAAATCGCTTTCGGTATATGAAGGCGCCATTGCACCGTGGCGTACCGAGGCCATGCGCGAGTGGCTTAACCCGTTATTAAAAAACGGGATCAAATTTAATTTTCCCATTCATAGGCCATTCAACGAATTATCTGAAAAAGAAAAAGCGTTGTTATGGAACGGCAACGAATATTTTGAAGGTATTCATGCGTTCTTCGCCTACCTCGAATCGAAATCCTATAAAATTCAGTACCGGGTTTTATTGTCGCGGTATCGCGGAAAAACCAACTGCCCCGATTGTCGCGGTACACGGTTGCGTAAAGATGCGCAGTATGTAAAAATTGCCGACACCTCCATTACCGACCTCGTGCTAATGCCTATTGAAGATGCTTTGATCTTTTTCGATGCATTAAAACTCCCCGATTACGATAAGAAAATCTCGGAACGCATTCTTACGGAAATCAAATCGCGCTTAGAGTACATGGTAAAAGTCGGGTTGGGCTATTTAACACTCAACCGCGTTACCGCAACGTTATCGGGCGGTGAGTATCAGCGTATCAAACTCGCTACATCGTTGGGCAGTGCGTTAGTAGGTTCGATGTACATCATGGACGAACCCAGCATTGGCCTGCACCCGAAAGACACAGCACGCATGATTGAAGTATTAAAATCGTTACGCGATTTGGGCAACACGGTTATCGTGGTTGAACACGAAGAAGAAATTATGCGCGCTGCCGATGAGATTATCGACATTGGGCCGGATGCCGGAGCACACGGAGGCGAGTTGATTTTTCAGGGCACCATCAAACAACTCAATCAAAAAACAAAATCGCATACGGTCGATTACCTTTCCGGCAAAGAAATTATTGCTGTGCCGAAAGCAAGGCGTAAATGGAACGACCACATCACCATTAAGGGTGCACGCGAAAACAACCTGAAAAACATTACCGTTAAATTTCCATTGGGTGCGCTTACTGTTGTTACGGGCGTGAGTGGTTCCGGTAAATCGACATTGATTAAAAAAATTCTGTATCCGGCTATTGGCCGATTGTGTGGTTCGGTAGGTGAAGCGCCAGGGAAATACGACACCATGGAAGGTGATGTATCGCGCATTACCCAGGTAGAGTTTGTCGATCAAAACCCGATCGGGAAATCGTCACGCTCGAACCCGGTATCGTACGTTAAAGCTTATGATGTAATCCGTCAGTTGTATGCCGATCAACCTTTAGCCAAACAACGCGGGTATAAACCTTCAAACTTTTCGTTCAACGTAGAGGGCGGTCGTTGCGAAACCTGCGAGGGCGAAGGCGAGATAAAAGTTGAAATGCAGTTTATGGCCGACATTTTCTTAGAATGTGAAAGTTGTCACGGCAAACGCTTTAAACAGGAAACATTAGAGGTTGAGTACAATGGAAAGAATATTGCCGATGTACTTGACATGACCATTGAAGACGCACTTGTGTTTTTTAAAGACAAAAAAACGGTGTACGATAAAATTCTTCCGCTGTACGAAGTCGGGTTAGGCTATGTAAAACTCGGGCAGTCGTCAAACTCGCTTTCGGGTGGTGAAGCCCAGCGTGTGAAATTAGCTTCGTTCCTCGGGAAAAACTCAAGCGAAGGCAACATTCTCTTTATTTTCGATGAGCCTACAACCGGTTTGCACTTCCACGATATTTCAAAACTGTTAAAAGCCATCAACGCATTGGTCGATCAGGGGCATACGGTAATTGTGATTGAGCACAATCTCGAAATCATCAAATGTGCCGACTGGATTATCGACCTCGGCCCGGAAGGAGGTGAGAAAAAAGGCGGACGTCTTTTATTTGAAGGCACACCGGAAGACATGGTGAAGAAAGCCAAAGGCAGTTATACGGCTGAGTTCTTAAAAGATAAACTAAGCTGAGGGAAGAACTTTTCGTAAACCGATTACAGAACTTAAAAATTAACACATGAACCTGAGAAACAGCCGGAAGGCGACAGCATTGTTGATCATCATACTTTTTGCAACAACCGGTTGCCAGGTAGGACGGTTTGTTTTTTACAACTTCGCCAACATTACCGACCATAAAATATTTCCGTCAAGGCCGCTTCACAACGATTCCATAAAATTCAGTTTCGTCACAAACCTGAACGAAAACGTACCCCGCACGATCACAAATCCTAAACAGCAAACACTTTCTTTTGAAGAATTTCTCACCGATAACAAAACCGTTGCCTTTCTGATCATCAAAAGCGACACCATCCTCTACGAAAAGTATTTCGATCGTTACACCAAAGAAAGCGTAGTTGCTTCTTTCTCGATGGCCAAATCCGTTACTTCAATCCTGATCGGGTGCGCCATTGATGACGGCCTGATCAAATCAGTCGATGAACCGGTTACAGCATACATCCCTGAACTGAAAAAGAACGGGTTTGAAAAAGTAACCATCAAACATCTTTTACAGATGACTTCCGGGCTTGACTTTAACGAAAGCTATGTTAATCCTTTCGGGGATGCCGCATCTTTTTATTACGGTCGGAAACTCCGGAAGAAAACCGAAAACGTAAAACTAAAATCTGAGCCCGGAGAAAAATTTGATTATGTAAGCGGCAACACGCAGTTATTGGGGCTTGTGCTGGAACGTGCTTTAAAAAACAAAACGGTTACGCAATACCTCCAGGATAAATTATGGAAGCCCCTCGGGATGGAGTTCGATGCGAGCTGGAGCATGGACAGGAAAAAAGACGGACTTGAAAAAACGTTTTGCTGCCTGAATGCGCGTGCACGTGACTTTGCAAAAATAGGGCGCCTTTATTTGAATAAAGGAGATTGGAACGGTACACAAATCGTTTCCCAACAATGGGTTGAAGAATCGACCCGACCTGATACTACTGACGGAGGCGCGACATTTTACCGTTACCAGTGGTGGCTGCCAACCCAGCGCGGAGATTTTATGGCAGAAGGTATCCTCGGACAATTCATTTATGTTAATCCTGCAAAAGATTTAATCATCGTACGGTTAGGCAAAAAGACAGGCGATACCAATTGGTCAACCGTATTTGTAAACCTCGCTGAGCGGTATTAAGCACAATTTTATTGCGTATTGAAATTCTGTAAATAATTTTTACATATATTTGCTTAACAAAATATAAGCATATATATGGCTAAGGAATTTCTGGGTGAATTTGAAGAAATCATCCTCACGCTGGTGGCCGGTTTGCAAGAAGACGCCTACGGTGCGGCCATTGCCGAAGAAATTGAAATTCGTTTAAAGCGGGATGTAAACCTGAGCGCAGTGCATGTTACGCTCTACCGCCTGGAAGACAAAGGCTATCTGAAATCAAAGATGGGCGGTAGCACAAACGAACGCGGTGGCAGGCGCAAGCGCATTTTCACCATCACAAACTCTGGTTTGGCTATGCTTAAAGCCATGAAAGAAGCGCGATTGGATTTGTGGAAACTTGTGCCGCAGTTGAAAATAGGATAGCGCTAAAATTGTTCTAAAAATTCTTTCGGAGAGATGATCAGGATGTTTTCAAATGGATTAAGTATCTGTAAATCAGGGTCACCTGTAATGATACAATCAGCTTTTCCAGAAAGGGCAAGTTCGAGGTACATATCATCTTTCGGGTCGCGGCAGATTTTTACGTTGTGTGTAACAGGAACCGTTTTGATTACAGATCCAATTTCCAAAATAAGTTCCTGTCTGGTTTCCGGTTTTAAGTATTTATCAAATTTTGAATGCGAAAAAATATACCTGTATTCAGCAAAAATATTTTGGGAACTGATAATTGAATGGTTCGCTTTTGCCTTATCCCACGATTTTCTTGTCGTCCCGCCCCTGAAAATAAAGGCACTTACAAGTACATTACAGTCGAAGATAACAATCATCTATTTTCGTTCTTCGTCTATTTCCTTCAGGATTTGTTCAAGTATTTCAGGAGTAAGGCCATTCTTTTCGGCCTGGGCGCTGAGGTCATCCATGATTTCTCTCAGGTTTCTTTTTCTACCGACAAGAATATCCAATGTTTCAGCAATAGTTCTTTTCTCTGCTGCTGACATTTTTTCCAGTTTCTCGGCTGTGGGGTCGCTTACTTCAAGTGTTATCGTTTTCATAATACAAATATAACGAACTGACCGTGAAAAAAGATGTTGAGCGACCTAATCCATCAGCAAAGTCCAGTCTTGCGCTCCGCTTCCTCAAATGGTTTTGCCCCGATCATTTATACGAAGAAATCGAGGGCGACCTGATCCAAAAATTTCATCGTGATGTAAATGTTTACGGAGAAAGAAAAGCAAAACGAAAGTTGCTCTGGAATGTGATACGCTTTTTCAGGCCGGGAATTATTTTAAGAAATAAGTTTTCAGTTGAATTAAATCAATGGGATATGCTGCGCTATCATTTGAAATTTTCTATCCGTATTTTTTTGAGGAACAAGTTCTTTTCCACATTAAATATCCTCGGACTTTCATTGGGAATTGCCGTAGGTATTATCCTGCTTTTGATTTTACAAAAGGATCTCACGTATGACCAGCACTATGCCAACCAAAAAAGAATCTATCGACTGGGAAGCCATTATAAAGTTACAGGGATTGATGAGTACATTGGAATTACCGCCCGCGAACTCGGGCCTGTTCTGAAAGAGGGGTTTCCTGAAATTGAAACGCTGACACGCATTATAAGAATGGATAGGCAGTTGGTACAGAAAGAAGGCGATGAAGAAGAAAAAGCATTTTATGAAGATCGATTGATACAAGCGGACACTTCGTATTTCCAACTGTTCGATCATGAGTTCATTTATGGCGATGTCAATACGTGCCTGAATGACCGTAATAGTGTGGTCATCACGCAGTCAATGTCTAAAAAATATTTTAACGATCCTGATCCGTTAGGCAAGACACTTACCATTAATCATGTTCCCCGAAGTGTTACCGGTGTCATCAGGGATATTCCTGAAAATACGCACCTCAAATTCGATTTCCTTTTATCCGGGTTGGCAGAAACACGGGAAGATTGGGCTTCCACGATGGAAGATGGCAAACCCGTGTCGCTTCTCTTTTGGAATCCTGATGTTTATACCTACCTGCTGTTGCCGGAGAATTATAATGTTCAGGATTTTTACAATAAGTTCTCTGCTGTTTATGATACTTATTTCAAAGAAGCGGGGAATGAATTTGCCGGTGAAAATATTCCAACCCTGGAACGGCTGGCTGATATTCATTTTTACTCCAATCTTCAGGATGGTGAACAGGAGGGTAACCTGACCTATCTCTATGCGCTTGCAGGGATTGGTTTGTTCATCATTGTTCTGGCGTGCATCAATTACATGAATCTCTCCACGGCCAAGGCTGCTAACCGTGCTGTTGAGATTGGGGTAAGAAAAATAACAGGTTCGTCCAGGCGTGGGTTGCTGTTCTCAACACTAAGCGAATCGCTGTTGCTTTCTATCATTTCCTGTGTTTTGGCTATTCTCCTGGTGGCGGTCTTATTGGAAGGAAGTTCGTTTAATCAACTCATTAATAAAAATCTTGTGCTGGATTTTTTGAATAACCCTATGCTGCTATTCGGGTCGGTGTTCATGACGTTGGGCATTGGTTTCTTGGCGGGATTATATCCAGCATTTTACCTGACAAACATACCGGTTGTAAAGGCATTGAAAGGCGTATATAAAAACAGCAAGTCGGGTCATTTGTTCAGAAATATATTAATGACTGTTCAGTTCTCCATTTCCATGTTTGTAGTGGCCTGTACTTTCTTTATGCGCGACCAGATTCATTTTATAATGAACAAAGACCTTGGCTTCAATAAAGATAACGTATTGGTTGTTCCTTTCAGGGATACGCTAATGATACACCAGTTACCGATAATCAAAAACGAATTACTCAGCAATCCCAATATTGAAGCCATTACGGCATCACAAGAGGTAATGGGGTTGGGTGTTGGCGGAATTAATGTCATGTACGGTGAAACCCCTGACGGTATGCAACAGCATGGAGGCATTTTAGTAATGTTCGTTGGTGATGACTATTTAAAGTCGATGGGGTTGGAGCTCATCAACGGACGTGACTTTCAGCCCGGCACGGAGGCTGATATGGATGGTGTTTATATCGCAAATGAATCTGTCGTAAAATTAATGGGTTGGGATAATGACCCTTTAGGTAAGAAAGTAACGTTTTGGGGTGGAGAAAATCCGGGGGAGGTAATTGGTGTTGTGAAAGATTTTAATGTGAACGCATTGTATCAGGGAATTGACCCTATGTTCATTGTGAAGGGGCATTGGAGTACAGGGTTTATGCAAATCAGGTTAACAGGCCATGACCTGCCCGGTACCATTGCTTATGTAAAAAATAAGTGGTCGGGCTATGACAGTCATCCTTTTGAATATTTCTTTTTAGATCAAAAGTTCAATGAACAATACAAGGCTGACATTAATCAAAACAAGCTCCTCTCGTTGTTGATGTATATTTGCATCTTTATCTCGTTACTTGGTCTTGTCGGACTTTCTGCATTCACCGCTACACAGCGAACCAAAGAAATAGGGATCAGGAAAGTATTAGGAGCAAACATTCCTGATATTATTCACCTGTTATCAAAAGACACGTTGTTGCTGGTGATGCTTTCTGCCGTTATTGTTGCTCCGGTTTCCTATTGGGCAATCAACCGGTGGTTGGATAATTTTGCTTATCGCACTGAATTGAACTACATGCTTTATCTGATTATTACGCTGGCAGCTTTGGGTTTTGTTTTTCTGACAATCCTGTTTCAATCGCTCAAAACAGCACGGGCAAATCCTATTGACAGCTTGAAATATGAATAACGATGAACGAGAACAAACCAAATCTCCCCAAGTCCTCATTCCGCTTCCTCAAATGGTTCTGCCCAAATCATTTATACGAAGAAATTAAAGGCGACTGCAGGCAAAAAACAGGGTATGTATAGCATTAATTAACTTTAGAGTGTCCTACAGTTTTGTAAAAGAAAAAGAATCTGAAATCCCGAAGGGATGAGATGTTAATAGAATAACAATCAGAGAGGCAGACGAACCCCGTAGGGGTGATATATACCACTCCTCCGGAGTTCCGCTTTATTTTGTTCCATTCATTCTATTAACATCTCAGCCCTACGGGCTTATTACCAGAATAGTATTAACGATTTTGCCCCTGATCGGTGTTATCAACCAGAAAAAGGTGTAAGACACCTTCTCATCAATCAATACTTCGCAGGCTGTCCGGCAGCCGGTGTTGATTGCTTAATAAACTCACGGATGTGTTCGTTAGATGTTGCCAGGTCTTCGGCACGCAAGTACATCATGTGGCCGCTGCGGTAGCCTTCAAAACGAAGGCGGTCTTTCATTTTACCGGAAGGATCAAGCTGCCACATCGAATATTTCGCATCGAAGTATGTAGTAGCGCCATCATAATATCCGCTTTGGATCATCACGTGCAGAAAAGGATTTTGCGCCATCGCCTGACGTAAATTTTCACCGGTACGGTCGCCACTGTTATCCCACGGATGCACCGAACTAAACATATTGTATTTAATATCGGTTTTGTATTTCAGCACTTCGCGCAAATAATAATTGATGGCCGGGGTAAACGAATGCAGCCACGAGGTTAACTCGGCATTAAAGTCGGGGCCGGAGCCAACATCCTGTTTATCTAACCCGAGGTAACGCGAGTCTAACCGGCCAATGGTAAAGCTTTTATCGCGGAGTAATTCTTTCCAAAAGAAATTCGTGCTCATGGCTAAGTTGCTGTTCAATACCTGTTGTGTTTCAATGCCTGAATAGCGCGATACCTTCGCGGCAATTTCGTTGCGTTTGGCTTCTTCTAAAAATCCGCCTTTCGCTAAAGCTGGCATAAATTCGTTGATGGCAAATTTTTCGGATTCATCGAGTACGGCCAATAAATCCTTCTGTTGAAGATCGGCCGGAAGTTTTTTATGATACCATGCAGCCGCAGTAAAGTAGGGTAACGACAGGGCATCGCCCGTTGCGCCTTCGCGCTTAATGCCCAGTCCGGTTGGCGATACTAAAATCACACCGTTCAAATACATCCAGTGCGAATTCTGTAACGCACCCGCTAAACCCGAAACGCGCGTGGTTCCATAGCTTTCGCCAATTAAATACTTGGGCGACAGCCAGCGGTTGTTGCGCGACACAAATGTATTGAGCCATTCGGCTAAGTAAGTAATATCGGCATTTACCCCGAAAAACGTTGAGCGTTCGGCTTTCGGGTCGATGATGCGCGAATAACCGGTGTTCACCGGGTCGATAAAGACAATATCGGCTACATCTAAAATAGAATGCGGATTATCTTTTATCCCGTACGGTTGAACAGGATAACCTTCGGTATCGATATTTAAAATTTTAGGGCCGGTATAGGCTACGTGCATCCACACCGATGCCGAACCGGGGCCACCGTTGAACGACATCACCAACGGTCGTTTAGTTTTATCCGAAACATCGGTGCGTTCGTAGTAGGTGTAAAAAAGTGATGCGATCACTTTTCCGTCTTTATCCCACACGGGTTGTGTACCTGCCGTGGCTTTGTACGGAACAACTTTTCCTTTAATGGTTACTTGTGCGGTTGTGGTTACAGCCGATTCGGGTTGCAGGGAGCGGTCTTGCGCGATGGTGACAAATGCCATCAGGCAAAGTGCCAGTAGCGAGGTGATTATTCTCATTTGTCTGGTATAAGTTTTTATCAAAGTAACGCATTTACCGATAAGGCCAGGCATTTGTTTGATGAGTGGTTTTAAATGAAAAAAGCCGGAGGGTATTCCGGCTTTTCAATGTGTATCATCTTATGGATGGTCACTGTTCTTCCTGCGGAGTGGGTTCTTCAAATCCGATAGCCATCGGATGCCTGGCTTTGCGTTCCAGTTCTTCCTGCGTGGCCTGAAGCTCTTCCATGTTCTGGCGCATTTCTTCTTCCTGCGCACGCATTTGCTCGGCCTGAAGTTGTGACTCTTCCAACAAGGTTTTAATGCGTTGGGTAGTACGTGCCGACACAATAGCCGAGGCAATGTTTTCGGCTGCTTTGTTGATGAACTGTTTTTCAAATTCTTTCAACTCGTTGAACGATGCCAGTTCAATAATGCCCACGACTTCTTCCTGCGTTTTAATCGGAACAATGTAAACAGCACGCGGTGCGGCATCGCCCAAACCCGAAGTAATGCGTATATAATTGGCCGGTACTTCGGTGAGGTAAATAGGCTCGCCTTCTAAAAAGCACTGCCCTACCAATCCTTCACCAATGTCCACCTTGTTCTCTAAAAATTTCTTGCGGTCGAACGCATAACACGCGGCTAAGTTCAGGTACTCTTCCGAGCCTTCTTTTTCCAGCAAGAACAATCCGCCCTGGTTTAACCCCGTATATTTTACAAGCTCTTTCACAAACTCATCGGCCAACTGTTTGGTGTCTTCGCCATACTGGCGGATAATATCGCCTATGCGGGTAATGCCTACTGTAATAAATTTTTCGCTTTGCTCGCGCTCGCTGGCAATCTTCAGGTTCTCGCGCATCTTCATCAGCGATTTGCCAAGCTCGTCATGCTCGTCTAACAGGGCGTAATTAACATCTAAATTCCCTTTGCTGATTTCTTCGGCAAAGGCGATGTTGTTCACGGCATTGTTAACCTGTTTTTGCAGGAGGTTGTTTTTAGTGGCTTCGGCTAATGTGCTCTGCCCTAAATCGTACGACCAAAACCCGCAGATACCGATAATTACACCGGCCAGCACTACGTGAAATACAAAGGCTTGCAGATCCATGTATTCCAACTGCGTAAAATAAATTTCTTTCAGCCCGCTGTATTGAAGCCAGGCAAAGGTTGCGTGATGGATTACTGTTATTAACAACAACGGTATAATAATTTTCCAGTTGCGGTAGGTGATGAGCAAGGCCGATCCTACAAAGAAAAAGAAATGCATTTCGAACATGCCGTGCATCTGGTAAATAAATTGTGCCGAGAAAATCGCTAACACCGCGCTCAGCACATAATGGTGTGCCGTGTTTTTGGGCAACAATGTTTTTGTGAAAAAATAAGCCGCTAAACAAAAGCCTCCGACCCCGAAAGCAATCAGGTAGGTATCGTAAACAAACGCCAGACCTGCACCAAACACAAAGTATATGGCCAGGGCATAGGCCATAATACTGTCTGACTTTTTATTAATCGAGTAAAAGACTCCTTTTTTTTCTTGTTCCGTAAGGTTTAAACCAGCCAACATATTTATGTACTTTAAGATTAATTCAACAACGTGTATTTATAGATTAAAAAAACTCCGGCAACTCGTTTTCCGACAACGCACAACCGTACGATTGCGTAGCCAGCAACCCGAACATAGGTGCGGGTTGATTGTTTAAAAGCGCAACCAACGACAGCTCGGCAAAATTGGTTGCCTTTGTTGTGCAATAACGCGACTGATTATAATTGCCCCGGTAATACAGGTTACCCTCGCGGTCGATAATGGCAGCCTGTGGGGTAGAATACACACCACACGCCTTAGCGATAACGCCTTCGGTATCGGTAACAATAGTTAAGTTTTCGCCAAATGTTGAGGCTGCTTTGCGAGCCGAAAACTTATCGGGTACGATAATGACAAATTCGACACTATCGGTATAACCGTGGATAAGCGATTTAATATGCCGGGCATTAAACCGTGAGCACGGACAATCGGGGTTATAAAAATGTATAAAGTGCGCTTTGCCGTTTTGCAGCAATGCCGGGAATGTAACCTTGCTGCCGACAGGAACCTCGCGGTACGAAACCGGCACGGGCGTTGGCAGGCTATACTGTAAGTCCTGTTTCCAGAAAATGGCGGCCACTCCTGCCGCACACCCCGATAAGATCAAAACAACCAATAGAACTCTCACTCCGCTTTCACATAATAACCCGCGTACAAAAGTACAAAGAGATTAACATATTTTTTCTGTCAATAAGCGAGCCGTTGTACCGCAAACGGTTTAGTAGAGGTTAAACGCAAAGTGGTGCAAATGCCTGTCCCATACCTGTAAATACAAATCCCCAAATGGGAAGCCCGAAAGCGGCCAGCGGCTAAAGTTGGGCAATCAGCTCTACAAACAACGCGGTAAGTTTAGGTTCGGTTTTGTTTGCCACTTTAACGATTTCGGTGATGTTTACCGGCTTGAGGTTATCGGGGTCGGCATCATCGGTTAACACCGAAACCGCACAACATGGCAGGTTCATGTGGTTGGCTACAATCACTTCGGGCACGGTGCTCATGCCCACGGCATCACCACCGATGGTACGCAGAAAACGATATTCGGCACGGGTTTCGAGGTTAGGGCCTGCCACGCACACATAAACGCCTTTGTTGAGTTTTATTTTTTTCTGCGCAGCAATGTCTGTCAGCTTATCGTTTAGCGACTGCGCATACGGCTGGCTCATGTCGGGAAAGCGCGGGCCGAGGCGTTCAAAGTTTTCGCCACGCAACGGGTTGTCGGGCTGTAAATTAATATGGTCGTCTAACAACATCAGCTCGCCTTTTTTCCAGGCTTTATTCATGTTGCCGGCTGCGTTGGAAATCAACAGGTGTTTAACACCCAGCATTTTCATAACCCGCACGGGCAAGGTTATTTGTTTGGTGCTGTACCCTTCATAATAATGAAAGCGCCCGCGCATAGCCAATACTTTTTTGCCGTGTATTTCTCCAAAAATAAGTTGCCCCTTATGTGTTTCGACTGTTGCAGCCGGAAAGTTTGGGATTGAGTTATAGTTGATGACAACGGGGTTTTTAATTTCTTCGGTAAACAAGTTTCCTAATCCTGTTCCCAGAATAACGCCCACTTGTGCGCCATCCACTCCGCGCTTGCGTAAATATTCGGTTGTTTCTGAAATCTCGTGCAGCATAGCTGATTGAATAAATGTGTGCCAAAGATAGTATGAAAAGGCTGATTAAATGCTTTGCAACTAACGTGAGCGGCAGCGCCATTATACTCTTTCTTTTCTCTTCAGTTTAGTCGTCTGTTTTCCGCTTGTCTTCACAGAACTTAAATTTCGCTTTGCCTTTTGTTTTTTGATGAAATCACTAATAATCTTTTCTTGTTCTTTTGTCAACGGCCCTTCCCCTCCAAGGAAGTCCACGTCTAATTCATTTTTTCTTGTTCTCATATTTCAAAATTTTTAAAATATCTATTCACTAATTGTAATGCTGCTCTGGTTTCAATAATCATTAACCTATTGCCCGCATGGAGTGCCCCTAAAGTTTTGTTATAATGATTTATCAATTGAGTTTTAGAAATGAAAGAAACATTTCCTTCAAATCCTCTCTGAAAAGAAAGTCTGCAAGTATAAGCGACTAAGTTTCCCGGAACTCCTTCGTAAACTTTCTCATGTCCTTTATTGAGGGGCGAACTTTCAATTAAATGCATATAAACGTGATCAAATCTGACTTCGATACTGATAAGCCCTTGAATTATAGTTGGATTTTCTTCTATTGTCAGTTTATAAACTTCTCTTTCGGGCTGGTTTAATTCATATTTCCAATCGAAAACCCAACCATTTTTCTTTGTAACTGTCTTTAAATCTGCCTTTGTCAAATGGATTATATTGGTCGAAAAACTGTCTCCTGTTAGTCGGTTTTCAATAGAGTTTGTCAACTTGTCGATGACAAAATCAAGCCCTTTTGTCGTTCGTTTTTTCACACCACAATTTACAAATTTCTGTTTATTTTTTTGTAAACTTTCTCTCCAACAATACTCCGAAATCAATAGTATTAACCGCTCTTCACTATTCGATGGTAAACAGGTTGTTACTAAGTATATTTGACTAAACCTTTGAGCCATGAGAAAACTCATCACCTTTCTGTTAGGCGTATTATTGGTATCGCCAGCGCTTAGCCAATCTTTCAATAACTTCCCGGTTACCACACAAAAACCTCCGCTGCACGGTAAACACTGGATGGCCATTACCGGTAAACCGCTGGCCGCCACGGCAGGCGCTATGATTTTCGGCAAAGGCGGAAATGCCGTGGATGCTTCATGTGCCATGTTAGCCGCAACGTGTACCATGTGGGATGTATTAAGCTGGGGCGGTGAAACGCAGGCACTGATCTACAACCCTAAAACCAAAAAAGTAATTGCCATTAATGCACTGGGCGTTGCGCCCACCGGGGCAACTGCTGAGTTTTATAAAAACAAAGGCTATCAATATCCGCCCGAGTACGGGCCGCTGGCAGCCGTAACTCCGGGCAATCCCGGAGGGTTAATGACCATGTTAGCCGAATACGGAACCATGAGCCTGAAAGATGTACTCGCACCCGCTATGCAAATGGCCGAAGGGTATCCGATAGAAGCACAAACCGCCAACTCGATTGAACGCGGCAAAGAACAGATCAAACAATGGCCGTATTCTAAAAAAGTTTTTCTTCCTCACTTAGGTGAGAAACGTGAAGCCCCCGATGCCGGTGAAATTTTTGTTCAGAAAGATTTATTAGAAACGTTAAAGAAACTTGTTGAAGCCGAGCAACAGGCATTAAAAAAAGGTAAAGACCGCAAGGCTGCGATTTATGCTGCGTACGATCGTTTCTACAAAGGCGACATTGCCAAAGAATTTGCACGCGGTTGCCAGGAACAGGGCGGCCTGATTACCGAACAAGACCTTGCCAACTGGAAAGTAAAAATTGAAGAGCCGGTAATGACAACCTACAAAGGCATTGAGGTGTATAAACTGCAACAATGGACACAAGGCCCCGCCATGCTGCAAACCCTGAACATTTTAGAAAATTTCGACATTAAAAAAATGGGGTATAACTCCACACAATACATTCACACGTTGTACCAGGCCATGAACCTCGCCTTTGCCGACCGCGATTTTTATTATGGCGATCCGGCCTTCGCGCCCGAAGAACCCATGAAAGGATTACTCTCGAAAGAATATGCAAAAGAACGGAGCAAACAAATTAACCCTGAACGTAACGATGCCAAAGCCGCACCGGGCGATCCGTATCCGTTTGAAGGAAAAGTAAATCCGTACAGCGACCTGTTAAAAAACTGGGGCAACAGTCAGGCGGCTGTTGGATCAACCAAAATCAACAATCCGCTAACGGATGAATTTCTCGAAGCCTTTGCTGCCGGAACAACTTCTATTGAAGCGGCCGACAAAGAAGGTTGGGTAGTGAGCATTACACCCAGTGGCGGATGGATTCCGGCCTGCATTGCGGGCAACACGGGCATTGGCATGAGCCAGCGTATGCAAAGTTTTGTATTGGATGCAAAAGAAAATCCGTTCAATGTTGTTGAGCCGGGCAAACGGCCACGTGTTACGTTAACACCCAGTCTTGCATTGAAAGACGGCAAACCGTTTTTAGCATTTGCAAAACAGGCTGGCGATGAGCAAGACCAACTGTTACTTCAATTCTTTTTAAATGTTGTTGAGTTTGGTATGACGGTGCAAGAGGCAACCGAGGCACCAAGTTTTAAAACGTACCAGATGTATTCCAGCTTTGGCAAGCATGAAAAACAAGTGGGCGCATTAACGCTCAATAACCAAACACCTCCGTGGGTGCGCAAAGATTTAAGCCGGATGGGATATAAACTAACGTATCAGGAACGCACCTCCGGCCCGATTAACGCCATCTGGTTCGACTGGCAGCACGGAACGTTTTGGGGCGGATCAAGTAATCACGGTGAGGATTATGGGATTGGATGGTGAGTAGCCGGGTATTTAATAGGTTGCTACGCAGACTTCACTGGGACACAAACTGTTTTTATTTCTTTTGTTGGCAAGCTTTTTTCAAGTCTTTTGTATATTCTTCTGTGATTGGTTGTCCACCAAGTTCTTTACAGATGTCGTAATATTTCCAAGCATTTTCACAGTCTTTTTTGTTGTAATAACAAATTGAAAGTTTAAAACTCGTGTTTTGGTCTGTCGGGTCAAGTTTATACGATTTCAGCATATACGTTATAGCGTTGTCTAAATTTGTCAAAGCATTCTTTTCGTCTATTGGTCGTAACACATAATACTGAGCCATAAAATAAGTTCCGTAATCTGTCAATAAGTGAGTGTTGTTTGGACTTATAGCAAGTCCTTCTTTGTATTGTTCTGCTGCTCTTGCATAGTCGCCCAAAGTCATATAAACTCCACCAAAACCCCAATAAATATTTGTGTTTGTAGAATCAAGCAAATACGCTTGATTAAAGCGATACATTGCTGTTTTAATGTCACGGTACAAATACTTAAAGCCCAAACTTATTAAATGGTCAGAGGCTTTTCTATTTGTTGTGTCTTGTTTAAGCATTGTTTCAATAAATTCTTGGTCGGATTGTTTTTGTTGTTCCGTTTTCTGAACGTATCCATATTTCGGCAAAAGTCGTATGTTAGTTTTTGCTTCCTCGTTCCATTGTTCAAGCGTCATTTGTTGTCCAAATACCGTTGAAGCAAAAAGTAAAATGATTGACGTCAGAATTTGTTTCATTATTGTTGTCGTTTTAAAACAGCTTATAACACCTGAATATAAACAATCATGCTCATTTTTCTTATGAGAACAACTCTACCTTCTCACTCCGGCAATGCAATCCTGTAAGTCTTCCCTTTCTTCACCACTAACTTATCATCGCGCAGCCACGGGTTGTGGCGTTTTAACAGTTTATAGTTGGTGTTGTTTTGTTTGGCAAAGGCAATCAGGTCGGGGATGGTTTGCGTTACGGTAACGTACCGAAGTTTTTCAGGTTCGTATAAGTGGCGCGGATTAACTTTAAAGCCGTACCGTGCAGGGTTTTCAACAATTTCTTTGCAGGCCAAAATCCTGAACACATACCGCGCGGTTTCATCGTTAAGGTATAAATCGTAATACGAATCAACCTGTTGGTTTTCGAGCGCACGGCCAATACCGCCCATGCCCCGGTTGTACGATGCGGCCACGGAAGTCCAGTTACCAAATTTGTTGTAGGCTGTTTTTAAATACCGGCAGGCGGCTTCGGTCGCTTTAATGGGATCGTACCGTTCGTCAACATTATCGGTAATCTCTAACCCGTTTTCTTTACCTGCCGATTTTACAATCTGCCAGAAACCCACCGCATCTTTCGGTGAGATGTCGTTCATCAACCCCGATTCGATGAGGGGCAGATATTTAAAATCATCGGGGATGCCATGTTTCTTTAAGATGGGTTCCATCTGCGGAAACCAGCGATGCGCACGCTTCATTAAAAAAATGGTGTTGTTGTGCCAGTAGGTGTTGATGTGTAGTTCTTTATCCAACCGTTCGCGCACATCGGCCAGCTCCATCGGAACCCGCTCGCTTGCAAAGTTTATTTCTTTGGGAAGGTTAAACGAAACAGCGGGCAACGGCTGAATAACGGTTTCGTCCAGGTCGGCCGGGGCAATTTCACCGCCAATGGCTTGTGCGATCGTGTTATCCGGCCGTTGCGTTTTTAATTTTGTGTCAACATATTTCATAAACGCCAGCACAAGCACCAGCGTAAATAAAGAGATTAGAATGGGAAATTGATTTTTAGAGATCATAAAATTTAACCACAGAGAACACAAAGTTTTTCACTGAGCAATTACCGAATTTCACTTGTACCCGTTGATTACCCGCTTAATACCACTTTTTAACAACACAACATTAAAATTAATCAGCAACCCCAAATGCTTGTTTGCTAATTTCAAATAGGTCAATACTTGTGCCAAATGTATATCTGCCAGGGCATCAACTGATTTAATCTCCACAATAATTTCGTTCTCAACCAAAAGATCTATCCGGTATCCGCACTCAAGCTTTACATCTTCATAAACAAGCGGCAATGGTTTTTGTTTTTCCACATACAAGTCAATTTTTTGCAACTCATGGTACAAACATTCCTGATATGCCGACTCCAACAAACCAGGTCCCAGTGCTTTGTGAACTTTTATGGCACATCCAATTATTAGTTCAGTAAGATTTGAATTGCTCATAGGTGTCGTTGGGGGTTTAATTTTTTAACCACAGAGATAACAGAGGCTCAGCCTTTTACTGAGAGCGCTGGACATATTTATATGTCGAATATCTCCATGCCCTCTGCGAAAAATTCTGTGTTCTCTGTGGTGAACCATCAGAAGTTTGGCGACAACAGGTATTTCGAGTAGAAATCGTCAATTACTTTTACGGCTGCATCGTGCGTATCAACAATGGTAAACAGGTTGAGGTCATCGGCATGGATCATGCCTTCGGCCAGCAACGATTTTTTTACCCAATCGAGCCAGCCCTTCCAGAATTTTTTACCGACAAGCACAATCGGGAACCGCCCGATTTTTTTGGTTTGAATCAGCGTAAGCGCTTCCATTAATTCGTCCATCGTGCCAAAGCCACCGGGCATCACAATAAAGCCCTGCGAGTATTTCATAAACATGACTTTGCGTACAAAAAAGTAATCGAACGTAATGAGCTTATCCGGATCAATGTAAATATTTCCTTTTTGTTCGAACGGAAGAAAAATATTCAATCCCACCGACTTACCGCCTGCACGGTTCGCACCTTTATTACCGGCTTCCATAATACCCGGACCGCCACCGGTAATTACACCATAGCCATGTTGCACTAATTTAAAGGCGATGTCTTCGGCCATTTTATAATATATATTAGTGGACTTGGTGCGTGCCGATCCGAAAATGGTAACGCACGGGCCAATCTTGCCAAGTTTTTCAAAGCCTTCTACAAACTCGGCCATCACTTTAAAAATCACCCACGAGTCGGAGCTTTTAATTTCAGCCCAGTCTTTATCCACAAAGGCTTTGCGGATGCGGTGTTCATCTTCAATAGCCTGTTGCGACAGCACCTCTTCTTCTTTATCTTTTTTCTTAGCCATAATTCGCTGTTAGTTTACCGGAAATATACGGGTTTGATTTTTAGATTTCAGAATTCTTGTTTTTCGGGTGTATTTCAAATCCATAACAATATCTTTCGATCAGTCGTTTTTTAAAAACCCACAATAATAGTTTGGTCATACCGAGGAACGAGGTATCTGCGTATGCCTTTAGGCTTAACCAAGCCTGTTTTGGTACTGTATGTTGGAAGATGCCTCGCAACCCCAATTGGAGTTTTTTTGGAAGTACGGAGGCTCGGCATGACACACAAGAAAGTTTTGACACTCTATAACAAATCGCTTAACGCTTGCTCTACTGTATCGAAGTCGAAAACAAAACCCTGCTGTCGGGTTCGTTCAGCCCGAACATTGTTTCCGTACAAAACCAGGTCGGCCATTTCGCCTAACACAAGTTTTAACGCAAAGCCGGGAACGGCCGGAAGCCATAACGGTTTGCG
Source organism: uncultured Roseivirgaceae bacterium (assembly GCA_964404445.1). Taxonomy (GTDB): domain Bacteria; phylum Bacteroidota; class Bacteroidia; order Cytophagales; family Cyclobacteriaceae; genus UBA2336. The sequence goes on from CAYOJW010000001.1 coordinate 168,328, forward strand.
CAACTGTTTCGCGATAGCTTTTGTGAGCGCACGATTGGTTACAGCCCCGGTTGTGGCATTGTATGCACCGTGCATGGTTTCGTCTTCAACGGCTTTGATGAACATATTACATAAATCATCTATATGAATCCAGCTTACATACTGTTGCCCCATGCCCAACGGTGCGCCCAATCCAAACCGAATGGGCCTGACCATCGCGGCCAACGCTCCATTGTTTTTACTCAGCACAACGCCTACACGAATTTTCACAAGCCTTTTATTTTTCAATTGATCGGCTTCATGTTCCCATGCGGTAACAACATCCGCTAAATAACCAGCACCGCGAGGGCTTGCTTCCGTAAACAGCGTGTCGTTCAGCGTCATGCCATAATAACCAATAGCCGAAGCTGAAACTACCGTTTTCACGGAAGTATTGTTTGTATTCAATGTGTTAACCAGCAATGCCGTTGACTTTGTACGGCTTTCGAGGATTTCTCTTTTCCGGGCTTTGCTCCAGCGTTTATCGGCAATACCAGCGCCCGCAAGATGAATAACGGTATCGATACCGTTAAAAGCTTCTTCGTCAATTTCTTGCTTCGTGACATTCCACGTAAACGATGGTACAGCACCGTTTCGTTTGGTGCGCCCAAGGTGTGCTACACCATACCCTTTTTGTTGTAACAGTTGTGTGAGGCGTGTGCCCACCAATCCGCTGGCTCCGGTAATTAAGATGTTGCGCATGTGTTGGTTATTTTCTTGTTTTGCCATTAAGTAACTGGTGTTATGTTGTCTTAACCGCAGAGACGCAAAGAGCGCAAAGAAAATACACAAAATCAAAACAACTCAGCGTTCTTAGCGTTTTTGCGGTTAAAAATATAAAGGGTTACGTAATACCCGTTAAGTAGGTCGGTGAGGTTCTAAACAAAATTAAACACATGAATACGATTAAAAAGTTTTTTGCACTGGGTATTTTTATGCTTGCCGGTGTTTTTACACACGCACAAACCGTTACGGTAGCCCACAGCAACGAACGCATTAAAGGTTCGGCCATAAGCGGTTATGCCACCGAATTAACCGGAACGCTGGAAGAAGTAACCGCTGCGTTTTCAAAGTATTTAAAAACCATCGGCAAGGTAAAAGCAACGGGCAACCAGTTTCAGGTATCGGAAGTTAGCATTAACCTGACCGCGTACACCACCCCGCTTCATGCTTTTGTAAAAAACAAAGGCAGCGCTGTTCTGGTTTGGATGGGTGCGGAAGAGAGCGATTCGGCTAAAAGCATGGTATCCGTATTAGAGAAACAACTACACAATTTTGGTGTGAAATTTTACCAGGATAAAATCCAGGGCGATGTTGATGAATCGCTGCGGGCGCAGGCTGCTACTGAAAAACAACAACAAAGGTTAGTGCTGTTGGGTAAAAACTTAGCTTCACGGTTAGAGATGAACGAAAAAGAAAAACTGCGGCTCGAAAAATCATTGGCCGATAATAAAATCGCCTACGATAAACTTTTGCTGGCCATTGAACAAAATAAAAAATCGCAAGATTCCATTGCCGTAGCTTCCGAGCAAATCAAAAAAATGGTGGAAACGCATAAGGAGCGGCAGAAGAAGGTTAATTAGCCGTGGTGTCGGGAGGCAGCGCACGTTCTTTCGCCTCCTCTAAAAATTTCCACGATGAATTTTCAGTATAATCCCAACGATTGGTTTTTGTGTTGTAATAAAAATCACTGTTAGGAACATCAATAAAATCGCGTTTACCAATGTAGCGATTTACTTCACCTTTCGTAATCATTGACTCAAACAGGATTTTTCCTTTTTGTTCCATTTCCTCTGATTTAAAGCGTGGTGTGTGGTACAACAGGTTAACATATACAATAGAGTCATTGTCGTCTGTTTTAAAATATCCACCAAGTCCACGATAGTCTTCTTTTAAACTGGTGAGATCCCGATGGCTGAAAAAGAAAAACTGGGCGGTATCTTTCTTGTGATAATACTTTAATTCAGCTTTTGTTAGCTCAATAAAGTTGCTGTAAAAACCCCGGTTTTTTATATCAAACCGTTCTTCATACGTAAAGGCATCGGATTTTTTAACAACATACGGAGCAATCGCTGTTAAAATTCTTTTATAGTTTTTATTACTCAGTTCCTTTTTTGCATCGATTGATTTCGCACATCCGGAACACAACGCAATAGAAAGAAGCAACCAAACTGTTTTCATATTCAACATCGGTATAAAAGTAAAAGTCCGGGAATAAATTTCCGGACTTTTATTTACTTATTTTTTGTTTTAATTAGTATGTAGCATTGATCGGATCAAAGTTAATCCAACCTGCGGCATAGTTCCAGCCAGCCGAAGGAGCTGTTCCAAAAGCACCGTAATATGCTGCATTGTCAAAGAATGAATCGGTAGCACTCAGGTTTGTAGCACCTGTCAGGTACGGGCTGGTTGCTGTTTGTAAATACGGAAAGTTGTCAAAGCTATAAACCGAACCTGAAGGGAATGCACCAAAAATGTTAGTGATTGTTCCTTCCAAAGTATTATCTGTTGCAAAGCTTGCCGGAGCCGCTGCCCCTGCTGCTGTTTGTGTTGTGTTGGCGGCAAACACATTGTTATCTACAATGGCGCCCGCTGTTGCAAAGTTTGCAGAATTAGGGAAGCCTGTGATGATAGAGTTATAGACTTCAATGGCAGAGCTTGAGTTGATTTCTAATGCGGCACGATAGAATTGATTGATTTGCGCAGATGTTCTGAACAACAACGGGCCAACAACCGTAACATGCGAAAACTTAGGGGCTGAGTGACGTGAAATACCTCCTACTGTTGGAGCCGTAGCGTTGCTGTTACTGGATGATTCCCAAGCACGCGCTCCTGAAAAATCGGCAATCATAGGATCGCGCACTACTAACACGTGCTGTACTTTTCCGTTGTAACCACGGTCTGTATCTAAATCGTCATCAATGGTTGAATAAGCAATCAGGTATTTGTGGTTCACCGATCCACCAAACCATTCGTAAGCATCATCGTTTGCATAACTTACCATGATGTGATCAATGGTAGTACCTGTACCAACTGAACCCATCGTTAAACTGTTCAATTCGTTATCTTGAGACAATGCAATACCTGCAAACTCAATACGGGTATATTGAAGGAAGCCCGAATTATCATTATCCTGTGAATCGCCTGTTCCGGGTCCGTAAACACCGTTTTCAGAACCTGATTCGCCAGAGATACCTTCAATTGTAGTGGTCGCGCCATTGCTGTTGTACGCTTTTCCGAGAAGGATCAACCCACCCCAGTCGCCACGGTTACGGTAACCCTTAGGTGCCTGAGAAGTCATAATGATTGGATTGGCGGCCGTTCCTTTCGCATCGATTTTCGCACCACGGTTGATGATCAGTGCCCCGTCAGTATCTTTTTCACCAAACAGTTTTGTTCCTGCTGGAATCGTAAGAGTAGCTGGAGCCTGAACATATACTTTACCTCTGATCAGGTAGGGTTTGTCAGCATCAAGCGTTCTGTTTGCTGTAATGTTGCCTTGTAATACAACAAGCGGGTTACCTACCGTAATTGTAAGTTCAACAGGTGATGAGCTTAAATTAGCATTATCAACTGCGGTAAAAACTGCGGTGATGGTTGACCCTACTACTGCATTATTGGGGATAACTATGTTCACAACAACATCCTGCGCAGTAGAACCATTTAAGGTTACATCAGGATTTGATATACCATTAAACCGAAGCGTTTTGCCACCATTCGGGGCTTCTACTTTTACGGTTACGCTAACGGTTGCCCCTGGCACATCCTGCGCTAAAGAAGTGCTCAATGAAACAATGGGAGCTTCTTTGGTAGATGGTTCGTCATCATCGCTGCACGATGCGATGACAAATAATGAACTAACAGCAAATACACTTGCCATTACTCTGTGCAAAAATTCTTTTTTCATGTTTTTAGTTTTATTCAACATTTAAACCAACCGCAAGGTAGGCTGTGCATATAAAGCATGAGTTAAAGCCGTGTTAGCAAATTGTTATGAAGTCTGCTGTTGTATAAGCTAAAAATGCACCCGATTCCTCAAGGTGCATTTTTACTGGGATTCTAATAGTCTGTTATAGTTTTACAGAGACACCAAAGGTTACATACTGGCCGTTTTGTGTTTGCCGAACAACCTTGTTTGTATTGTTGTCGCGTAAATTATTATCAAGGTTTGCATCTTCGCGGATTATCATTTTTGAATTCAGCAAATCACTTATCCCCAATCGCAAATCAACGTTAGAACTTATTCGTTTCGATATTGTGAGGTCTAACAAATTGCGGGGCATTTCCCACCATGTAGGCTTACCGGGCACACCCACAAAAACAATTCGCTTTCCAAAAACATTGTATTGGGCATTAACCTGTAACCCTGCCTCTTCATTGTTATAAAATAATCCTGCATTGATAATGTAAGGCGACTGCCCTTGCATGGGGCGTGTGTCTTTTTCAATCAGTGTTCCATTGTTTTTCAAATGGATAACACTATGGATGTACGTAGCATTTAAAATAACCGAGGTTTTTTGCAAAATTGAGTTTGTTGAAGCCGGAGCAATAGATTTCCTTAACTCTACCTCCACACCATAGTTCTGCGCATTGTCTGCATTATTGAAGAAGAACACGGGATCATCCGTTCCCGGATCAATATTGGCTTCTATCGGGTTATTAAAGTATTTATAAAACACTCCTGCTGATACCGATTCTGAAGATGAAGGGTAGTATTCCCACCGCAAGTCAACATTATGAATATCGGCTATTGTTAAATTACTGTTCCCCGCAACGTTTGCTTGGTTATCAAAATCGAAGAATGTAAAAGGGGCAATTTCTCTAAACTCCGGACGGTTTACCGTTTTACTATACGCCAGCCTGACCAATGCTTTTTCGTTTACGTTATACGCAAGGTTAAGAAAGGGAAGGAAACTTGTTACAGGGTTATCAACCTTTACAGCACCTACACCTTCGGGGGTTTGTAACTGCTGACGGTTATATTCAACACGAACACCGGGAATAACACGCAACTTATTCGCCACTAAAAAGTTTACACTGACATATCCTGCCGCCAATAAATTGCTGGCATCGTATGAGTCGGTAACTTTGCTGTTCTCGGTAACCGTATGCCCTCCGGTATAAGCAACATGTGAAGGATCAAATATTTGATCAAACGGAAGGCTTGCAATATCAGGATCAAGTCCTGCGCCCCGAATTACGTGCCCAACTGTACGGGCATTGAAGCTTCTTTCTTTAAACTCTAACCAGTAACCTGTTTTAAATTCAATTGTTCCTTCGTTGCTGGTCTTAAATTTATGTTCATAATCTAACCTGTTTGTTAAACTGTATTCTTTTAAATCCTGATAAAAGTGAGCCGCATTTGATGCACTTGTTGAGTATGGGATAACCACTACAAAGGGCACATCTTCGGCCGATCCTTGCGGACGCGCTGTTACTAACCGTTTCCAGTCGGGTTCTTTACGGCTTGCTGTTGTGTAACCCGCTAACCAGGTGATTTTCGAAACATCGTCTTTTAGCTGATGCTTCCCTTCAAGTTGTCCTGAATACACACTGCGTTCAATGTACCGTAATGAATAGTTGCGGTAGTATTGTGTCCTGAAATCGTTATCGCCCTCGCGAATTGTTGTTTGTGTGCTTCCGATACGATTGTACAAATTCTTAAACTCAATGCGGCTTTTAGGACTGTATTTTACAGCCCAGTTACTTAACAAGCCCACCCGTGCATTTTGCGTAAACTGATCGTCTTTATACTTAAAGAAATTTATACTGGTACCGTCTGCCTGATAATTTTGGTAGCGGTTAAATTCAATCTCATTGTATTGATTTGTATTGCTATAACTGAGCGAATTGATGGCGTTAATTTCGACATGACCAATATTAAAAATACGACCAACATCAATACCCGCTCGTACATCGGGCGCAACATTTACATTGTTCAACCCCCATGTGTTGGCAAATTTGCGGCTCTCTTGTTCGATCTTTGCAACATTTGTTCCCAGCGATCCATAATTTGAAGTGCCACCTTTCGGCAGATCGCGGAATCCGTTATCAAAACTCAACCATTCGGTTGATGAACGTTGCTGGCTTTGTTGTGCGGTAAACGTTGTATTGGCACGGTAACCGCCCGTGAGTGAAATGTTTACAAAGTTTTCGCCTACATCGCTTTTTGTAGCGATCTCAACAACCGATCCTGCAAAATCACCGGGCAACTCGGCCGCTCCTGATTTGTACACCAGCATTCTATCCAACAAACCGCTTGGTACGATGTCAAAAGAAAAGGCGCGACTATCGGCTTCTGTACTGGGCGCTAACACTCCGTTTAGCATTACGTTGCTGTAACGCGAAGCAAGACCGCGCACCACAACAAACCGATCTTCTAATAATGTAACACCCGGAACACGCTTTACCACCTGGGCAGCATCACGATCTTGTGAGCGACTGATCTGCTCTGCCGAAATACCGCTTACAACAAGCTTGCTTTCGCGTATCGCTTTTACAACCGACATATCGGTATTCCTGCTAACGGTTGTCGAAACTACTACTTCCTCTAATTGACTGGCTTCTTCCGCCAGGGCAATCTTCACTTCCGTTGTATGATTTGCGGTAACCACAATGCCCTCAACGGTTTTCGTGGCGTATGTAATAAACGTTACTACTAAGTTGTGTGTACCTGCGGGTACGTTCTTTAACGTAAAGCGACCTTCCATATCGGCTGCAATACCAATCGATGTGCCCTGCACCAATATGCTGGCGCCAATAATAGGCTCTTTGGTTTTTTCATCGGTTACGGTACCGGTAATGGAACCTGTTTGGGCTGCCGCGAAAAACGATGTGCTGATGAACACGAACAGGAGTAAAGCCTTTTGCATACACGTTTTATTTGCGGCAAAGGTCTTGCTTCAATGTTATCCCATCAGGTGCGGTGTATTACCAAATTGTTAAACCGGAAAAAGTGCGCGATTTAATCGGAAACGCAGTTTTTAGAGGAGATGAGTTGCGTGCTGATTTTCAGCGGTTTCCGAACAGAATTTGGTTATTGAATTGTTACGTGGATTAAAATTGCCTTACCGAATTGTTAAGGCGCAGCCTGTAAGGCATACAGACTGCACTCCAAATTTTATTTGCTGATCGGCACTTTTACCAACAAGGCTTTAATAATATCCGAAGTCTTTACGTTATCAGCTTCGGCTTCATAATTCAGGATGATACGGTGCCCCATCACATCCTGCGCTACCTCTTTAATATCTTCGGGCAATACATAATCGCGGCCTTCAAAATACGCTACGGCTTTTGCCGCCAGGTTCAGGTTAATGCTGGCACGAGGCGATGCCCCAAACTGGATGTATTGTGCTTGTTCGTTGAGTTTGTACTCTAACGGTTTGCGGGTAGCAAACACCAACTCTATTATATAGCGTTCGAGCGACTCGGAAATGGTTACGCGGTTAATCTGTTCGCGGATGTCGAAAATATCGTCTTTGGTGATGAGCGGGTTTACCGTATAGTCGAATTGCAGGTTTGAAATCCTGCGCATTACCTCAAGCTCCTGTTCTTTGGTAGGATAATCAACCGAAACCTTCATCATAAAACGGTCGATCTGCGCTTCGGGCAACGAATAGGTTCCTTCCTGGTCAACCGGGTTTTGGGTAGCCAGCACCAAAAAGGGTTTGTCGAGCTTAAATGTGGTTTCGCCAATGGTTACCTGTTTTTCCTGCATGGCTTCGAGCAAAGCTGATTGTACTTTGGCAGGCGAGCGGTTTATCTCATCGGCCAAAATAATGTTGGCGAAAATCGGACCTTTCTTTACTTCAAAGTTGCCATTCTTTTGGTTGTAGATCATGGTTCCGACCAAATCGGACGGCAGCAAATCGGGCGTAAACTGAATGCGCTGAAAATCGAGGTGCAGCACACGCGCCAGTGTGCTTACGGTAAGGGTTTTAGCCAGGCCGGGTACGCCTTCCAGCAAAATATGGCCGTTGGTGAACAGCCCGATCATGAGCCGGTTTACCATGTACTCCTGCCCAACAACTACTTTACCTACTTCGGTAAATACCTGTTTGATTTTTTCTTTGTGCGCTTCGTGCTTTTCGGCTGCAACTGCTTCCATACTTGTAATAAATAAACGGATGTATCTTTTAACGCTGATAAACTGCTAAAGTAGGGCAAATTAAAAGATTTTGTAAAAAAATGTGATGAGAAACCGCTTAACGGTTTTTAATGGCGGGAGGTGATTGGATATGCTTTTATAAAATGCCACGCACACGGGTGTACATGCTGTTTTATCTTACGGCTCTTTTATCGTCCGGGATATTAATTATTCCACAACCATCAACAAGCCAATTTGTTTTTTCGTACACCATTCGAATTGTCAATTTAAACGTTGGCCAATCTTTACCTTTTACAACTAAATAATTTGTTGTGCTGTCGAAATGATCAAGCTCAAACCCCTGATCTGGGTAATCTTGAGCATCAAATATTGGGTCTGCACCAAGCCCTATTTCAGGCTCAACCTTATACGCTTCTTTCATTATTCTTACTAATTCTGTCCTGAAGTGATGTGTTGTTAACTTGTTTGAATTAACCCACTCAACAACTTCGACTGACTCCTTCATTTTGTTACAATTTTCAACATAAGCGTTTATAAAGTTCAACCCTATGTCAATTGGGTTCTCGCTCGTAATAATGGTTGGTTCATCCGATGATTTGTTAGCAACATTTTTATTGCCGACACTATATCCGCACGAAATGAATAGTATAAATATTAAACTGATAAGTAATCGAAACATATTCGTATTTTAAAATAATATAGAGGTACTCTGTATCATTTCTTAAACGTTAACTTGAAATATATCAACGTTGCCACCAGCACACTCATAATGCTGTTGCACAAAATAACCGGTTTTAAATCAAGGGCTACACCATACACAATCCAGACAATGGTGCTGGTAAACACAATCAAAATCATCGACAGGCTTAAATCGCCAACGCTTTTGGTTTTCCAGGCTTTATACACCTGCGGAAAAAAGGTAATGGCACTTAAAAAGCTTCCCACGTAGCCGGTAATATCTATCCACGACATATACTTAAAATATCAGACTGCAAAGGTATTGTTTTTAACCGACCTTAAACAACGCATTCTGTCCCATCAGTTAAACTGAATGATCTCGGCATTTTTCGGGTTCAACAAAAACGAGTGGATCAGATTTTGTACAATAGGTGTTTCTTTATCAATTTTTACATACGCACGGGCGGTTTCAAAATCGTGAATAACCGTGTCTTTCTCTACAAAACCATACCCTAAGTAACTGCCGCGTTCAACCACCACCACCGAATGTTCATCGGCATGGCGACCCTGCCCTTTAATCACTACCGATTCGCCCTCCGGCTTAAACGATGCAACAGCCAGGTTGGTGCGTTCGTTATATGCGGCAACATCCTCAATCCCCTGGCACGCGCCTTTGCACTCACCGGTTTGGTGCTGAAAACACAAACCCTTTGCTAACTGTAACCCACTGAGTTTGGGGCACAATTCATATTCACGAACTTTCTCCCACAAAAAATTCCACGCATCGCCTTTTGAGGTAAAGCGCACCAACGGGCGCGATCCGCGCGCAACAACATTTACCGAAAACCGCACGTAACCACGGCCATCGGTATAATCGAACACGCCCCACTCTTCGCCTTTAACTTTTTGCGCCTGGTTATACCGGGGCCACAGCCTTCTGATTTCCTGCGACTCTACTATTAACGCGATCAGTTCGTTGCCGGTAAGCTCGTATGTAATGTGGTGAACTTCATTCCTGATTTTCGAGCGGCTCCATTCGCGGGCATCGCCTGTAAAATGCCCGGTAATCCGTTTTTTAATATTGTTAGCCTTGCCCACATAAATCACCTGACCGTGTTCGTTCAAAAAATAATATACACCGGCCTGTTGCGGCAAGGCATCGAACTCTTCTTTCGACAGGTTGGGCGGCAACTTAGTTTCGCCTGAGTTTTTTTTCAGGGCTTTACTGATGTAGTTATCCTGATCGCGGTTTAACAACAGGCTAAACACTTTGGCGGTTGCTTCGGCATCGCCTGCCGCCCGGTGACGGTTTTTGATTTTTATGCCCAGACTTTCGGTTAAACTCCCCAAACTGTACGAACGCAAGCCCGGAATAATTTTGCGGCTAAGTCGTACGGTACATAATTTTTGGGGCTGCCATATAATGCCGGTTTGCTCAAACTCTTTTTTGATAAACGAGTAATCGAAATGCGCATTATGCGCCACAAAAATGCGGCCTTCCAAAAAGTGCAGAATATGCGGTGCCACTTCTTCAAACGTAGGGGCATTTTGTACCATGTTGGTTGTAATGCCCGTTAGCCCGGTTATATAATAGGGTATCTCGCGTTCAGGGTTAATAAGGGTAATGTACCGGTCGGTTATTTCAATACCATTGTGTTGATAAATGGCAATTTCGGTAATGCGGTGATGCGCTGCGTACCCCCCGGTTGTTTCAATATCCACAATCGCATACATGCCGCAAGGTAACTTTTGCAATCAACCAATAAAAGCGGATATTAGACGAATATTTTTACGCCTATGAACTGGATACTTCGCTTTCTGTTAAATGGTGTTGCCGTGCTGGCAACAGCTTATTTATTGCCCGGTGCGTCTGTCGATACCTTTTGGACAGCCCTGATTGTTGCATTAGTGCTGGCACTGGTGAACATTTTCATTAAACCGGTGCTGGTGGTGCTTACCATTCCTATTACGTTTGTTACGTTTGGGTTGTTTCTATTGGTGATCAATGCCCTGATGATTATGCTCACCGATTATTTTGTGAGCGGTTTTGCAGTAAAAAATTTCTGGTGGGCTTTATTGTTCAGTTTGATTTTATCATTAATCAACAGTTTGTTTGACGATTTATTCGGGTCGAAAGAATCGCGGAGGTAGCCAAACTCAATTAAATTCGTTGAAAAATCGTAACACACTCACAAAGCTGATGAGGTATTTTCTTTTTTTGTTTTTCACATTCGTTTCATTCACAACACACGCGCAGGTCGATCACTGGGAAACCCTCATTAAAGCCGAAGAGCAATGGCGTTATTTTTTGGGAACATTAACTCCTGCCGCTACCGAACCTGCAACAAACTGGCGCACCCTTGCTTTTAACGACAGCGGATGGCTTGTAGGACCGGGCGGTTTTGGCTATGGCGATAACGATGACGCAACCATCATACCCACAGTGATGTCGGTATTCATGCGCAAGAAGTTTACCATCGTTGATAAAACAAAAATTGAACAGGGTGTTTTAAGCGTTGATTATGATGACGGCTTTATTGCCTACCTCAACGGTACCGAAATAGCCCGCGCCAACATTACCGGTGAGTTCCCGCCTTACACACAAGGCGCAATAAGCTATGTCGATCCCGAACCAACTATACCTGTTTCGTTTACGGTTTCAAAAGAAGTTTTGCAAAGCCTGCTCGTAACAGGCGAAAACGTACTGGCTGTACAAGTACACAACGATGCCATCACCTCCAGCGACTTATCCTCTAACGTGTATTTATCGGTCGGGATAAATGACGCCTCATTCACGTATCAGTCCACACCCGCATGGTTTGTGCCTCCGTTCAGTTTTGTATCGTCTAACCTGCCCATTATCGTGATCAACACCAACGGTCAAACCATTCCTGACGACCCCAAGCTTACGGCACAAATGGGTGTGATTTACAACGGCCCCGGCCAACGCAACAACCTTAGCGATGGATTTAATCATTACAACGGTTTTATTGGTATCGAAACGCGGGGCGAGTCGTCACAAATGTTCCCGAAAAAAGCGTATGCACTTGAAACACGTACTGCCGCAGGCGATAACCTAAACGTTGAACTGCTGGGTTTTCCGGCCGAAAACGACTGGATATTATACGCACCTTATACCGATAAAAGCATGGTGCGCAACGACATCACCTTTAAGCTGGCTCGCGACATGGGCCGGTATGCTTCACGCACCCTTGCCTGCGAAGTAGTGCTGAATGGCGATTACCAGGGCGTGTATATGTTAATGGAAAAAATTAAACGCGATAAAAACCGTGTGGACATTGCTACCCTTAACCCCGATGAAATAAGCGGGGATGATCTTACCGGTGGCTACATTTTGCGTATCGACAAGTGGGATAACAACGATTATCCCTCGTGGCGGATAGGCAACATTGATTTTCAGTATTTTGATCCCTCCGGAGATGAGCTTGTTGTACAGCAACGAAACTACATCCGCAGTTTTATTGCACAAGTGCACACATCCATTACCAGCAATCAGTTTACTGATCCCCAAACGGGTTACCGCAAGTACATCGATGTAGATGCCTGTATTGATTTTATGCTGATGAACGAGGTCGCCAAAAATGTTGACGGCTTCCGGTTCAGCACCTATATGTACAAAGATAAAGACAGCAAGGGCGGTAAGTTAATTATGGGCCCGTTGTGGGATTTTAACCTGGCTTATGGCAATGTTGATTACAACAGCGCGGTTGAACAACCCGAGGGCGGTTGGTTATACAACGATAACCGTGTACACTGGTTTGAAAAATTACCGACCGATCGTTACTTCCAAAACAAAATGAAAACGCGCTGGGTCGAGTTACGCAAAAATGTATTAAGCAATGCACGCATTACCCATTTAATCGATTCGATGACGGCCTCCATGGAAGAAGCACAAGTGCGAAACTATCAGCGATGGCCGATCTTAGGTCAGTACATTTGGCCGAATCAATATGTGGGAAATTCGTATGCCTCGGAAGTTGCCTGGTTAAAAAACTGGATTGTAAGACGGGCAAACTGGATGGACGCTAATATGCCCGGTACGGTTTTGCCTCCGGATGCAGTCACCAGTATTGATGAAGGTTTAAAAAGAACGTTGTTGGTTTACCCCAACCCCGGAAACGATTTTTTTGTGATTGAATCCGATGTGCCATTTGAACCCAACACCCGCATACACATTACCGACCTGATGGGGCGCGAGGTTTTTACCGGCTCGGTATCAGGCAAAACTTTTAACTGGGATGGCCGCGCTCTTGCGCCCGGTGTTTATGTGATCAGCATTAAAAACCGCGAGCATACAACGTTTACAACAAAACTTGTAAAAAGATAAAATACATCGTTATTGAGCATTTGAGATTGCTTTATCCTCTGCCGCCAGCGCAACCAACGAATACCGCGTGATACCAGCAATGGCTAACTCATCGAGCACATCTACGGTGTTTTGATACCGCGATTCGTCCGAAGGTTTTACAAGCACATACATTTTGCTGATTTCACGGTTTTTTTCAAGCAACAATTTACGAACGCCCGCATGGGCAAAACCGGTTTGTGCCGGTTCGCTTCCCGGCATACCCACATACCAATACACAGCATTGTCTTTTCCCAACACCAAGTTCAACACTTTTTTATGATCGATGGGCGGACGAGGTTCCGTGACATCCGTAGCGGGCATATTCATTTCTATCGCCTTGGGGTTCATAAGCGTACTCGTCATCACAAAAAATGTGAGCAAAAGGAAAGCGAGGTCAACCATGGGCGTCATGTCGATGCCTACGGGCCTGCGATGGGTTTTCGATTTACCTTTTTGCGGAGTTGCAGTTATGGCAGCCATACGATTGGGTGGTTGGTTATGCCTTTAGAATGCACCGAACAAAAATAAGTCACAAGTTTTGGCCGGTAACATCTTTGTTTTTTGTACACGAACACCGCGTTGGTTTTTAGGACAATGATTTGTTATTGCAAACTGATTTTGAACGGAATTTTGCGCATAGGGCTTTCGGTTCCCTGCATTTGTTGTTTGGCTATTTTTTCGATCACTTCAATGCCTTCGGTAACTTCACCGAATACGGTAAACTTCTGATCGAGATCCATCGATCCGCCTTCGGTCATGTATAGCCGTTTTTGTTCGGGCGTTGGGTTCAATCCGAAGTAACGCATTTCCGCTTCAAGGTCTTCTTTACTGTACCGTGTGCCGTGAATGATAAAAAATTGTTCGGCCGATGATTCCATGTTGGGATTGTTGTCGATCATGCGCGCCATGGATAGTGCTCCTTTTTTATGAATGTACTTCGGGTTAAACTCTGATGGAATGCGGTACGGCAACTGCAATGTTTTCTCACCTCCCTGAATCATAAACTCATATACGATGCGGTAAAATTCCCCGTCTTTAAAATCACCTTCTTTGATGAGTTTTACAAAGTTGGCACGGTGCAACGGAGTGTCTTCGTACAGTTTCAACTTCATAACACCAAACGATGTTTCGATGGTTACGTTCGTTTCGGGGTTTTCTTTACCGTATTGCGTAAGCACTTCGCGTACGTTTTGCTGTGTAATGGCGGGGCCTTTCTTTTGTTCGCAACCTGCCAGTACCAACAGTGCCAACAAGCTTGTTGCTATAATTTTCATATTTATTATGTTATTATCTGATTTTCCTACCATCGACAAATACCGAGGGTGTTGTTGTTTTGATATACACAAGCGCATCAAACGCCTGTTGCACCGCTACCGCAACAAAGGTAAGCTGATCGCCCGAAAAACTCATTCCGCATTCGCGAATGTATTGTACACGAACTAAATCATGTTGTACCCCGGCATGGGCTGCGTGTTTCAGATCAACAAAAAAATTATCGGCATACCTGCCCACTATTGCCGTTGCCGATTCCGGGTGTTGGTTAAACACGTAACACGGCTGCATCATCGAATCACCGGTACGATCAAAAGCATTGAACGATCCTTCACCAAAATCGAAACCAACAACATAATACGCTTCACCAAAAAAATCGCGGAGGCGCTCACCCATTCGGGGATATGATTCTTTCGCCCCGGTACGGCCTGCTTTCTGAATATGTTTATTGTGCGCCCAAACAATCACCTTACTGTTTTCACCCGCGTAATCCGAAATCCATTTTACATTATTGGCCATCGCCTCATCGTGCAGTGCTTTCACTTCAGGACTTTGCCTGTCTTTCACCGCACTTTGCAACACTGCGCTTCGCATTACCTCCAATATTTTATCAGCCCATTGCCATTGTGCGAGTGACGACAATAAAACATACTCCTTTTTCCAGTCGCGTACGTGTTGGTGAACCTCATCAATGCTTTTTAAATAATTTTTTCGTTTAGCCGGGTCTAACTGTTCTTGCAGGATTTGCAGTTTTTCGGCACACTCGCGGATGTACAACGGATCGACATGGCCAACGTAAGCCGTTAGCTGGCCGAACAGGTTATCCATGTGCTCACTGTCGATGCCATAAAATTTCACACGCTGCGCAGCCGGCACCGATTGGTTGTATTCTTTAAACCATCGGAGTAACTCAACAAACTCTTGTGCGTGGTAAACGGTGTACAGATTACGCATAACCTTGCTGAGATCATGCTGCCTGCCGTTGATGTAATCGTTCAACAGGTTTGCACTGAAAAATGTTTCCATCGCAAACACACGGAAACCACACTCTTGCACTAAAAACTGAACAAGCTTAGTTTTGGTCGTGTAGAACTCATGCGTTCCATAGGTTGCTTCACCTAAAGCCACAATCCGTTTAGAAACAAGAATATCTTTTAATGCCTGCCGGTCATCCGCTGATAAAAAACCACTATCTAACCGAAAAGGCATAAAAACATTTTGTTGTGCGTGGCTTTGCAGCACAACAATCAGTAAGAAGATATTTAGAATTTGTTTCAACACCGGCACATCGGTTGTTTTAAATTTTATGTGAGGGTCTAATACACCTCAACATTTGAAATCACCGGACAGGCTTTTGCCTCACGAATGTTAATGCGCATTTTCGTTGTTGTTACCGGATCAATTTTAATGATACGCTTATACCCGATGGTAGTTTCCGAAGCAATTTTTTCCCAGGCATTGCCCTGCCACACTTCAACATCAAATGATTTAATACGCTGACCGAGTTTAATGTATTCTTGTATCAAAACGTAAGAAATAGTCTGTTTGCTATTCCATGTTAATTCAAGCGTTGCCTGTACAGAAGCATCATCCGTTGCCCAATACGTTTCTGGATTATCATCCATCACATTTGTGGCAGCATACGCATCGCCTCGTTGGTGTGTAGCCGTGATCGTTGCCGATTGAGCGTGATTTGTTTTAAACACACTATCTAATAATGCACGCCATCCTTTTAAAGCAGTTACATCGTTTTCGTGCAACAATCCCCTGCGGTCGGGCGGAATGTTCAACAACAACGTTGACCCGCGACCAACGGAAGTCAAATAAATATCAAACAGTTTTTCGGGCGACTTCACCAGCGAATCTTCTCTTGCATGATAAAACCATCCCGGCCTGATCGATACATCTACCTCAGCAGGAATCCAATGTGTTCCGTTTTCAGATCCCGTGTTTAATAAATTTTCTATTCCGGCTTTGCCGGCAAAAAGTGTATCGGGCGTAATCGTATTCCAATTGGTTTCACCGGCAATGCCGCGTTCGTTACCCACCCAACGCAAACCGGGCCCGGCATCACTGAAAAAAATCACGTTAGGGTCAACCTTACGCACACCCTCTAACGTAGTTGGCCAATCGTAATAGGTTTTGCTGTTGATGGCGCGTTTTTCTTTTGCGCCTCCATAATAACCATCGCCACCGTTGGCACCATCAAACCACATTTCGAACACCGAACCGTAGGTTGTAAACAATTCGTTTAGCTGATTGCGGTAATACGTAATGTATTCTTCCGAGCCATAATCTTTATGATTGCGATCCCACGGTGAAAGGTAAATGCCAAACTTTAAACCATGTTGTTTACACGCATCGGCTACGGCTTTTACAACATCTTCTTTAAACGGACTGTTCTTTACCGAGTGTTCGGTGTACTGCGATGGCCACAAACAAAACCCATCGTGGTGCTTGCAAGTCAGGATCACACCCTTAAACCCGACTTCTTTAAACGTGCTGATCCACTGGTCGGCATCGAAATTTGTCGGGTTAAAAATTTCAGGGCTTTCATCGCCATAGCCCCATTCTTTATCAGTGAATGTATTTGTTGTGAAATGCACGAAAGCATTGAGCTCCATTTCGTGCCACGCAAGCTGAGCCGGTGAAGGAACAGGGCCAATGGCTTCCGGGGGATTGATCTGTTGTTTGGAACAGGATATTAACTGAAGTGTTATCAACACCACAACATAGTTGAGTAATTTCATACCGTTAAACTTGATGGAAATATCACCGACACTGGTTTTTTTGTATAGCGAACGAAACATAACAGAGTAAAGATACCGCAGAAAACCTAACAATGGCCTCAATTTTGTTCTGATTCGTAAAAAACCACCTTCACCTATGAACAGATTTTATGTTTTTCTACTTGTTGTACCTGTTTTGTTTACCGGCTGCACTACTTCGAATACGAAAATAAAATCCTTCCCCAAACATATCGGGTATCGTATGCACGAGAAAATTGTACACACGCCCATTACCGGAATAAGCGAATACGACAACGAGCAATTTATGAACCGCACCAACAGCCTGATTACAGAAAAACTTATTTTCTTTAATCCCGTACGGTATTACGATGCGCTGTACCAGACTAAGCAACACGGTATGAATATCCCCACAACAATACACGATACCACCGCACTCTATATTATGTACAACAAGCTTGGCATCCACTACATCATTGCCGGATCGGTAACCAGCATGAAAGAATACTACATCCGTTCTGAAAACAGCTCAGAACACATTGGTAAGGCCACACTTTCGCTGTATGTAATCGACACAAAAAACAAGGCCGTTGTTTGGCAAAGCTCAACCCGTACAACACAATCGCCCATTGAATATCAGAACAATCGCGGAGAGGTTGTGTTATCAGGCTCGGGCAACGCAGATACAGCGTTAGGGATTGCTTACCGGAAATCGATACGCAAAATGATTAAAGCATTTGAGATTTTACCCAACCGAAGATGAAGCACAAAACATTACGCCTTTACTTTTCGAGTAAACTCATTTTAAGATAGCCCAAGTGCAACTCATCTTCAACCGCACCTGTGGTTTCGTATAACTCTATGCGGTAAGCGGCCTTTTGTTCGGGCGATAAAATATCTTCGATTTCATAGAGGTCGTCAACATCTACACCGTATTTGTCATCGATGTGCGATGTGGCGTTGCCAAAATGATTGTGCTTGTAAAACAGGGTGTCCTTTGCCTCACGAAAGGCGGCTGCACGGTTTTCTTTTACCGTGAGCAATACATAGTGTTGCTCTTCAAACTTGTTTTGCTGATAGCCGCCCAGGTTAATGAAGAATAACTTTTTGTTTACGACCTGCGGGTTTACCGGGCTGTCTTTCGGCACTACGGCCACGCGGTAGTTTTCTACCACGGTAACTTCGCGCCATGCATCGATGTGAATGCGTTCGGGCTCTGGCCAAAAGGCTTTCATAGCAGGCACCAACTCTTTTAAAGAAGAAGCTATACCAAAAAAAATATCGTGCTGTTCGATATGGCGGCCGGGCGGTGTTGCGCCCAACATGATCATGTGCAGTTTTACGGAAGAGTCCACGCAGTGTTAATTTTCTGACAAGATATTGGTTATCGTAAACAAATTGAAACGCCTGGCAACAGGGTTTATGCTTTCACTCCCACAACGCCCCCTAAGCGGATGACGTTGAGGGGGTGGACAATAGCAGTATTTCATTACCTGATATTTTGGAACATTACACGGTTGTGGAACGAAGCCTGCCAGTCGGCAGACAGGTTCCACATTACCGCTGTATTTCTCAAAATAATTCTTAATGCAGAACTAAACCGGCAGTTTTAGCAAGGCACAGAAGTAACTTCCGCGCCAGTGCGGGGGTTTATATAAAACAAAAGCCCGATGCTTCGCATCGGGCTTTGTACCCAGGACGGGACTTGAACCCGTACAGCTATTACTAGCCACAGGATTTTAAGTCCTGCGTGTCTACCAATTCCACCACCCGGGCAGGTGGCTAAACAAAAAAGTGTGAAGACAGCTTCACACTTTTTTTGGTTAAAAACCGAGCGGGAAACGAGACTCGAACTCGCGACCCCGACCTTGGCAAGGTCGTGCTCTACCAACTGAGCTACTCCCGCTTTTATTTTTTCCACGACCTGGAAAACTGTTGCTCTACCTCCCGATGGCTATCGGGATGAGCTACTCCCGCTTGTCAAATTCCGAATCTTAAAATGACGAATGTCGAATTTGCGCGTGGCAACCTATTCGTCATTTTAAATTCTACATTCAAAATTTGAACCCCCCGAAAGGGAGTGCAAATTTAAGTACCCTTGCGAAAAATACAACATCGTGCTAAAAATTAACCGCGATTTTAGGGTGGTGTTACACGTCTTCATTTACTTTTTCCCTGTTTTTTGGGCTTTCGGCCAAGACAGGCTCACGCGAATGATCTTCGTGCTGGCGCCTCAGCTCTTTTGCGTGCTCTTTATTCTTCGAGTATTTAATGTGATCGGGCACTCCTTTTAAATCCCAGATGAGGCCAACGGCCTGTAACCCGCGCAGCATATACCAGGTAAAATCAACTTCCCACCAGAAGAACCCCTGCCGACTGCTTACTTCATAATAATGATGGTTGTTGTGCCAGCCTTCGCCCAGGGTAAGCAATGCCAGCCACACGCTGTTACGCGACTCGTCACCGGTTTGGTAACGCTGTTTGCCAAACTTGTGCATGATGGAGTTGATCGAGAAGGTTGCGTGATACAAAATAACCGTGCTCAGAAAAAATCCGATAAACAAGGTTGACAGTCCATAATGCGTAAACATTAATGTTACGCTTCCGCCATTTACCCACGCACCCAATGCCGTTACGGCAATGGCTAATATCGCAGGCGGTACGAGGTAATATTTATTAAGCCAAACCAACTCGGGGTATTTGGCATAATCGCCAATCACTTTATAATCGGTTTCTTTAAAATCGGGGCCAACAATCCAGCCAATGTGCGAATACCAGAAGCCATATATTTTCATGGAGTGCGGGTCGGCCGGTGTATCGCTGTGGCGATGGTGATGGCGATGGTGTGCCGCCCACCACAACGCTCCTTTTTGCGCTGTGGTTTGTGATATGAATGCGATCACAAACTGAAACCAGCGCGATGTTTTATACGACTTGTGCGAAAAATACCGGTGATAACCACCGGTTACCCACAACATACGTGTTACATACAATACTGCGCACACGATCCAGTCAAATAATGTTGCGCCCGTCCAGATGGCTGCCAGCGGCATCAGGTGTACTATTGCAAAAGCAATCTCTTGTTTCAGTACAGGCTTGCTGCGTTTTTCAGGTGTTAATGTTGCTGTGCTCATGTTTTTTCCCTCCCCGCGTAATTCGCTTTACACTATAATAGTTTTATACTTGTTAGTTTCCGTTTTGTAAGAATACCGGACTGTAAACTTTTGAATTACAAATTTCGTGTTTTAGGCCGCTATTCCCAACCTGTACACGGTTTTTTACGTGTAACAGGGTTTTGAGGCACGAATATGCGCTTAAAACCGTTTTATTTACTATGAGATCTGTCACCTTTTTAGTGTTGCTTGCCATTACCTTTCACGGTCAGGCACAAAGTTCATTGTCTAACAGTCGTAAGCTGGTTGTCGCCACGTATCAGTAT
Source organism: uncultured Roseivirgaceae bacterium (assembly GCA_964404445.1). Lineage (GTDB taxonomy): Bacteria > Bacteroidota > Bacteroidia > Cytophagales > Cyclobacteriaceae > UBA2336. The sequence continues at coordinate 188,958 of CAYOJW010000001.1, forward strand.
GCCGATAATCCCCGCATCAAAAACATTGAACCCTTCGCGCAGCACCTGAGTGAAACAACGAATGCAAGCGTTGTTGTTAAAAGTTATCCTACGGTACATACGTTATTGGATGCCATGAAGAAGGGTGAAGCCGATGTTGTGTTTATGAACACGTTCGGGTATTTAATGTTACGTGAACAAAGTCCGGCATACGAGATTGTCGCTGCCTTACGCTTGCCTCATAAAGCGGCATCGGTTTACCGCAGTGTAATTGTTTCACCCAAAGCAAACAACATTACTTCGCTGAACGTGGCTGTTGAGCGTGCAGATGATAACCTGTTACTTTTTGTAAGCCCGGGTTCTACTTCGGGTAATCTTGTTCCACGTTTAAAGCTTGCCTCGCTGATGCCCGATGATCCTGAAAAGTTTTTTGTTGAGCTTCAATACACACAACGACACGATGCAGCCCTGCAACAAGCCCTTACCGAAACACATGCCATTGCCGCTTGTGGCAGCGATGAATACTACAAGCTTGGTGCAGACACTACAAAGTTTAACGTGTTGTGGATGTCAGAACCCATTCCGTTAGGCCCGGTGGTAGTGAAGAAAGACCTGTCAGAAACCCTTAAAATAAGCATCCAAACAGCACTTTTGGAGCTTCACACACAAAATTCTTCTGCCCTTGAGGCCATCAAAGCGGGCTGGACTGAGGCCCGGCCTGCTGATAAGTTTGTGGTGATTGATGACACGTATTATGAAGACCTGATTAACCTCGCAGGCAACCGCGAACGCGCCATGCAAATCATTAAACGGTTTGCACGGTAAGTTTTTTACTTCGCTTTTAAAACGATGTTAAGTTTTACCATGTCGTGTACGAGTTCATCTTTAAAACCTTTGTAGGCAACACCAAACTGTTGGCGATCGAACCGAATATCGGCAAGTGCAACAAACAGCTTATCGGTTTGTGTACTGGGGTCAACTTCTGCTTTCCATCGTTTGGTAATTCCTTTGATCGTAAGATTGCCTACAACTAAATATCTTGCTGGATTGTCGGGGTGTGGGCGCACTTCAGCAATCTCAAATTTTGCTGTGGAAAATTTAGCCACATCAAAGAAGTCTTTATCCTTTAAATGATTCTCTAATTTTTTCTTGGGGATAGGGTCGGTATCAGGAATGTCGGTACAGGTGATGGTGTTCATATCCATCACAACATAACCGCCCGTTAGTTTGTTGTCTTTCATCATCACTTTGCCCTCTTTGACTTTAACAATGCCCTGGTGAAATCCAATCACCTTTGTTCCCGTCCACGTTACTTTTGAGTCTGTTGTAACTACGTTCAACGTGATTTGAGCCATTGAAAAGTTCGTGCAAAGCAAAATAAGAATTGTCAGCAATGTAAGTGTCTGTTGTTTAGTGTTTCTCATCGTGTTAATAATTAGGGATATTTAAACCAAGAATAATATCACGCTTGCCTGTCCACACGCCTTTTTCATTTTTCGTCAGGCTGATAATGCCATTGCCTCCACGTGGCTGTTTTGAGTTTCTATTTTTTAACAACGGATCGTCATCAAATAAAAAATCGTCAATCCAGTAATAGCCTTTGCCGGGTTCGCTGATGATGGGGTGAATGTGCTGCGGTTCGCTTCTATCGGGATAGGCTACCGGCCTGATCGTTTTAAATTCATACCGGCCGTTTGCATCGGTTTTCATCCAGCCACGCAAATGACCGTGCCGTATGCCTTGCGTTTGATTCGGTGCGGGTGAATAATATCCTTTATTATCCGTATGATGGATATACAAGATAACTCCGGGTGCGGGAGTCTTCCTGTCTGATTTATAAATCGTGCCGCTAATGATCAACTGCTCGCCCGGCTCGTTGGGCGGGGCAACGGTTGTTTGCCATGAGAGGCGTGAAGGCATACCCTCGAATATAAGTTCGCACCAACCTTCTTCACATTCGTCAATTTTCTTTTCGGTTTGCCGATCGGGTTGGGAGCATCCCGTAACGTGTAGCCCACACATCAGGGCGAATGTCAGCCAGAATATTTTTTTCATAAGCGTTGTTGATTTAGTACACCTTGAAATACGAACAAGGCGTGTTCACGGCCAACACATCCTGATATACTGCATGATTTTCTTGACGAAATGCAGCTTTGCCGTGATGTGCGTACGGGCAAAAACATACCTTTAGGGAATGAACCGGTTTTTGCGTTACCGTTTTGATCACATCCTGTTTTGGGCGCTCACGATTTTTTTTCACGCCTATACACACACCGTACTGATTGAAAAGGCCGGATGGTTTCAGTTTGTGTTGGAATTAGTTGTGCGCAATACCTTGCTCGCCATTGTTATTTACACGCATCTGGTGTACATCATCCCCAACATTGGTACCGGTAAAAACCGCATCGGCTGGATTGCCGTTAGCCTTGCCAGCGTGGTGCTATACACCGTACTCAAAAACCTGCACGATGGTTATTTGTACGGATATGTAATAGGTGATGCCGACAGACTTACATTTTTACATAACGCGCTTTATAACTTTTCGATTGTTCTTTTTTACCTCGCATTCGCCACGGCTTTACACCTTAGCCGCCAGTGGTATGTACAACGTGAAACACTTCGACAATTGGCCTTAGAGAAACTCCATACCGAACTCGATTACTTAAAGGCGCAACTCAATCCGCATTTTTTATTCAATTCCATCAACACCATTTTCTTTCAGATCGACAAGCACAATACCGATGCCCGTGAAACACTTGCCCGGTTTTCGGATATGCTACGTTACCAACTGTACGAATGCAACGGCAACCTGATTACCATCGAAAAAGAAATCCGGTATTTAAACGATTACGTTGCGCTACAACGGCTGCGCAAGGATGACCATTATACGATAGAGTTTTCTGTAAGCGATACGGTTAAAAATTTTTCACTACCTCCGTTATTACTGATTCCGTTTATCGAAAATGCTTTCAAACACCTGTCGCATTATCCCGACAGGGCAAACGTAGTGTGCATAACCTTGCAAAAACACGAAAACACTTTCCATCTTTCCGTTGTCAATACCTGCGAGCCGGTTCCGCTTCGGGAGGCCGGGGGAATCGGCTTAAAAAATGTACAGCGCAGGCTGGAGTTGCTGTATCCGAATAAACACCAACTTACTTTTGATCAGTCGGCAGGTCAGTTTTCTGTTTCACTTAACCTCACCATCGGATGAAACTCACGTGCCTGATTGTAGATGACGAACCGATAGCCCGCAAGGGATTAACGGAATATGTAAACGATGTTCCGTTTTTAACGTTAGCCGAAGTTTGTGAAAGTGCCGCAAAGGCTGATAACATTTTGCAACACCAACCGGTTGACCTGATGCTGCTCGACATCCACATGCCGGGCATTACCGGTATCGAATTTTTAAAGTCGCTGCAAAACCCTCCATTGGTGATTATAACCTCCGCTTATCCCGATTACGCATTGGAAGGATACGCACTTGATGTGATCGATTATTTGGTAAAACCTATTGTGTTTGAGCGGTTTCAGAAAGCCGTACAAAAGGCATTCGACTATCATTCGCTGAAAGCCGCAGCAACACCCTCACCCGATTATTTTTTTATTAAATGCGATCGTATGTTTGAAAAAGTACAGTATCGTGATGTGCTGTACATCGAAGCCATGCAAAACTATTGCATTGTACATACGCCCGTGCGCAAATTCATTACCTACATTACGCTCAGCACGCTCGAAGCCAGGCTACCCGAAACAAAATTCCTACGCATTCATAAATCGTATATTGCAGCCCTCGAAAAAATAACGGCACTTGACGGCAACGACATCACCATCGGCTCCGTACAATTGCCCGTCAGCCGCAGTTTAAAAACCGGTGTAATGAAAAAAGTATTGGGGAATAATGTGTTGAAGCGTTAAGCAAAGCGATTAGTGCCGTAAAGCCTGTAAAACGGGAAAGAGGATATAAAAAATTCCGGCCTGATTACTTCTTCAACACACTCAACACACTCATTTTGCTTCTGCCTTGATTTTCATTTTATAAGTTATTAGATTTGTAACGTATAACGTTACAGGTCGTGATTGAATCCTTTAGAAATAAAAAACTGAAATTGTTTTATGAAAAAGGGATTCGTTCAGGGTTAAACCAGTCGCATATTTCAAGGATCAGAAGAATACTGACTCAATTAGATGCGGCTGCGGACATCCGCGATTTGGAAGAACCATCTTTTGGGCTTCATGCTTTGCTTGGAGATTTAAAGGGTTTCTGGGCAAAAGAAGTAAATGGCAACTGGCGGATTATTTTCCGCATAGAAAATGGCCATGTTTATGATGTTGATTATTTAGACTATCATTAAAAAACCATGATGTACAACCCATGCCATCCGGGGGAAGTTCTGCGTGAAGATTACCTGAAACCAATGGATATTTCTGTTACCGAATTTGCAAAGCAAATCGGAGTTTCCCGGAAAGTATTATCCGATGTGGTGAATGAAAAAGCCGGCATCAGCCCGTTGATGTCGTTGCGCCTGTCGAAAGCGTTTAACAAATCCCCTCAGTTCTGGTTGACGATGCAGGTGAATTATGATCTCTTTCATGTTCAGAAAAAATCGCGCAAAGCGATTAGTGCAGTAAAGCCTGTGAAATGGAAAAGGGCGGAACAAAAAACTCCGGCTTGATTACTTCTTCATCAAACTCAACACCTCATTTAGCTTCAGCAATGCCTCCACGGGCGAAATGGTGTTGATGTCGATAGTGGATAGTAAATCGTGTACGGCTTTTGATTTGGGGTCGATTTCGAATAAGCTCATCTGGTTAACAGCCTTGGGCAATTCTTCCATTTTATGCTTCGGCTCGTTTTTATGTTTATCCTTTTCAAGGAAGTGCAGAATATCGTTGGCGCGCAACACCACTTTGTTGGGCATACCCGCCAACTGCGCCACGTGAATACCAAAGCTGTGTTCGCTGCCGCCCGGTTTAAGCGTACGCATAAAAATAATTTTATCGCCCGCTTCTTTCACGCTCACGTTAAAGTTTTTAACACGCTCATGATCTTCGGCTAACTGGTTCAGTTCATGGTAGTGTGTGGCAAACAATGTTTTCGGACGAAAGTCTTTATGGTTATGCAAATACTCTACAATCGACCAGGCAATGGAAACACCATCGTATGTGGAAGTGCCTCGCCCGATCTCATCCATCAAAATCAAGCTGCGGTCGCTCAGGTTGTTGAGGATGCTGGCCGTTTCGGTCATCTCTACCATAAAGGTCGATTCGCCTTTCGATAAATTATCGGAAGCGCCCACACGGGTAAACACTTTATCGACAATGCCGATTGATGCGGCTTCGGCCGGAACAAAACTTCCGGTTTGCGCCATCAGCACAATGAGGGCAACCTGTCGTAACAAAGCCGATTTACCGGCCATGTTCGGCCCCGTAATGATCATGATCTGTTGCGATTCGGTGTCGAGGTGTACATCGTTGGGGATGTATGGTTCACCTACCGGTAATTGTTTTTCTATTACCGGATGGCGGCCTGCTTTTATGGTAACGGCTTTGCCTCCGCTGATTTCGGGACGCACATATTTATGCTGTTTCGCCACACGGGCAAACGACAACAAACAATCGAGGCTGGCAATGATGCGCGCGTTTTGCTGAACCGGTATTACAAACTCAGTCGCATGGCGCACGAGTTCCGCAAACAACTGTTGTTCGATCACATTCAGTTTGTCTTCGGCTGTCAGGATTTTCTCTTCATACACCTTTAACTCTTCGGTGATGTACCGTTCGGCATTCACCAATGTTTGTTTGCGGATCCAGTCGGCCGGAACTTTATCTTTATTGGCATTGCTCACTTCAAGGTAATACCCGAAAACTTTGTTGTACGAAATCTTCAGCGAGTTAATGCCCGTGCGTTCAACCTCACGTTTCTGCACCTGCAACAAATAATCTTTCCCGGAAAATGCGATGCTGCGCAACTCATCCAGTTCGGTATGTACACCTGTTTTAATAATGTTGCCCTGGTGTACCAGCATGGGCGCTTCTTCGCTCAGTTGCTGTTCGATTTTGTTTACCAATGCTTCGCATGGGTTTAACTGGTCGGCCATCTTTCGTAAAAACGTTGGCAACGATGTACGCTCTAACAATTTTTTTACCGGAGCTAAATGTTGCAGCGATCTTTTTAGTTGCAACAATTCGCGGGGGTTGATACGCCCCGCAGCAACTTTCGAGATAAGCCGTTCGAGGTCAGCTATCTGCCGAAGGCTTTCTAACACCTGTTCTGATAAATCTGTTTGCTGGTAAAATGTATTCACCACATCAAGGCGTTCGTCAATCGCGGTTTTATCTTTCAGGGGCAACACCATCCACTTGCGCAGTTGCCGCGAACCCATAGCTGTTACCGTCTGGTCAAGTATGGCAATCAACGGAACACCGCCATCGCTATTGGGTACGGTAAGCTCTAAGTTGCGGATGGTGAAGCGGTCGAGCCACACATATTTTTCTTCATCAATGCGTGAGATGGCCGCAATGTGTTCGGTGTTTTTATGCTCGGTAGCTTCTAAATACTGAATAACCGCTCCTGCAGCAAGGATGGCTTCGTTGAGGTTTTCTAACCCGAAGCCTTTCAGGTTAGCGGTTTTAAACTGAGTGGTTAATCGTTCGTGCGCAAAGTCAAATGCATACACCCAGTCGTCAAGCGCAAACGTAGCATGAGCATCGCCAAACTGTTTCTCAAACTTTTCGCGTTGGGTTTTGCTGAAAATTATTTCGGCCGGGCCGAAACTCTGGATAAGTTTAAACACGTACGACTCCGTGCCTTGCGCGGCATAAAATTCCCCGGTGCTGATGTCGAGAAACGCTACGCCTGTATGTTGTTTGCTTTGATAAACAGAAGCGAGAAAGTTGTTCTGTTTTTTCTCTAACACATTGTCGTTAAACGAAACACCGGGCGTTACCAATTCGGTAACCCCGCGTTTAACAATGCCTTTTACCGATTTGGGGTCTTCCAACTGATCGCATATCGCCACACGATTACCCGCCCGCACTAATTTGGGCAAATAAGTATCCAGCGCATGGTGCGGAAAACCGGCCAATTCAATTTCGGAAGCCGAACCGTTGCCGCGTTTGGTAAGTGTGATGTCGAGCACACGTGCGGCAGTAACCGCGTCTTCACCAAAGGTTTCGTAAAAATCGCCTACGCGAAAAAGTAAAAGCGCACCCGGGTACTTTGCCTTAATGGCATTGTATTGCTTCATGAGGGGCGTTTCCATTGCATTAGCTCCGGCCATAGGGGGCAAAGATATTCAGGTTTCTGGATTTTAACTTTAGCTTCGCTATTTTGCTAACGCTTTTCAACTGTTGATATGGGTTCTGCTTCCGATAAAAAAACAACACTTGTCTCCGGTATTGTTATTTCCAGCATTGTTGCTGTTATACTGGTTGGCCTCAGTAAATATATTAGCGATAAATTTGGAATAGACAGCCCTACGCTGATTTTTTCCACATTCATTATCATACCCTTTTTGATGGGACTTATATGTGCGTACTGCTGGCGCACGTTGCAATTGAAAACCCTGCACTATATCGGATGGTCGGTGATAAATACACTTTTGGCCATTTTATTAAGCGCAGTGTTTTTGCGCGAAGGGGTTATTTGCCTGCTGATCGTTTCACCGCTCATATTAGTTTTTGTGGTTACCGGTGGATTGGCAGGAAAGGTGCTTTACCGAAAAAATAATAATACACTGAATTTAAGTTTACTGGGTCTTTTGGTGTTCATTTATATAGCCGATGTTGCTTCTGATCATGAAAACACCATATTGGTTTCTGATACGTTGATTATTCAGGCTCCTGTCGATAAGGTTTGGCCTTATGTAGTAGCCTACGAACCAATACACCTTGAAGAAACTTACTGGCTTTTTCGGGCAGGTATGCCCAGCCCCGTACAGAGTACCGTTGATGGCTATGCCGAAGGCTCCGGACGAAAATGTATTTTTTCCAACGGCTATGTGTTCGATGAAAAAATGGTTGTTTATAAACCTAACGAAGAATTAACGTTTGACATTATCCGGCAACCCCGCGATCCGGAAATCATGGGGCATATCGATATTCTTCGCGGGCAATTTATTCTGAAAGATAATGGTGACGGCACCACAACACTAATCGGCAACTCATGGTATAAACTCTATGTTTTCCCCAAGTGGTATTTTAACCTCTGGTCGGCCAGTATAACACGTGCCGTACACTTGCGTGTGATGGAGCATATTAAAATACTAAGCGAAAAAGATGTTTGAGTTTGTTACAACCTACGTTCCATTCTTAAAGCATATTCCCGGATTCCCTCATGTTTTTGAGGCCATGCTTAAAATTGAGTTATTTATTCGCAACCGGGAGTTATTGACAGATATTGATGATCTGGAAAACGAGGTTTTAAACTGGAAAGGAGTAACCTCTAACCTTCACAAGTTCGGAGGTATTCAGTTTAATGTTCGTGCAAAAGAGATCGGTCACCTGCACGGAAATGGAATGGTCGATATTTTATTCAATAAAAAAACCAGGCACCAGTTACTGCAAACCGGCTGGGCACGTGAACACCATACCTTTAAAAATTCGGGATGGATCAGTTTCCTGATCAAAAACAAAAACGACAAAGCCATCGCACTTGCTCTACTTCAACAGGCTTATCAGTTAAAGCTGAACAATCATTAACAACTCCTTCACAATCGTTTAAGAAGCCATTAACAGCCCGTGCACACATGGATAGATAGTTTTGGGGAATCACCAAACTATCTTAACGATGAAAAAAATTTATGTACTTTTTTCCCTTGTATTGTTGGCTGCGGTTGCGCAGGCACAAGAAAAACCGTTAGTCGGCATTTGTTCTGCAACACAATTTTCTGCCGAGCCTTATGCTGCGTGGTATAAACCGGGCTATGAAAACTATCAACCCACGACTGCCATACTCGATCAGCTTAAAAAACTCAAGTCCGAAAAAACCACTATTAAAATAGTGTTCGGCAGTTGGTGTGGCGACAGCAAACGCGAAGTACCGCGTATGTTAAAAACTTTACATGAAGCGGGCTTTACGGATAAAAACATTGAACTGATTGGCGTGTACCGCGAACCCGATGTTTATAAACAAGCCCCGAACCATGAGGAAAAAGATTTGAACGTTTACCGCGTGCCCACATTCATTGTGTATGAAAAAGGGAAAGAAATCGGGCGCATTAATGAGTTCCCGGTCGAGTCGCTCGAACGCGACCTGTTGAAAATTGTAAGCCATCAACCCTACACCCCCAGCTACAAAAGCTTTGCAGCCATCAGCCAATGGTATGCACAAGGGTTGTTAACCGATACCAACATTAACGTGCGCGGACTGGCCGGACAAATCAAAAACAACGTTGTATATGAAAGCGAACTGAACAGTTGCGGCTATGTTTTTCTCGGTCGTAAAAATTACCACGAAGCCATCACGGTGTTCCGGATTAATGTGAATCTCTATCCGCAATCGTCAAACTGTTTTGATAGTCTGGGCGAAGCCTATTTGCTGGCCGGTAATACCGAAAATGCCAAAGCGTGTTATCAATATGCCGTTGATCTCGATCCTAAAAATGAAAATGCAAAAACCCAGCTTGAAAAGTTGAAATAATCTCAACCATTTAACCACATAGTAACATAGTTTTCGTTGGCTATGTTACTATGTGGTTAACATTTATCTTTGTGGCATTACAGATGCGTACCTGTATTGCCATAGCATGAAAAAACTAAAACTTGAAGACCTGAACAGGATAAGTGTTGATGCGTTTAAAGAAGCCGAAAAACTTCCGGTTACCATCATGCTCGATAATGTACGCAGCCTACACAACGTAGGCTCGGCCTTTCGTACAGCCGATGCCTTCCGGATTGAAAAAATAATCTTAACCGGCATTACCGGAACCCCTCCGCACCGCGAAATCCAAAAGTCGGCTTTAGGCGCAACCGATTCGGTAGCGTGGGCGTATGCCGAACATACATACGATGCCATAGTGCAACTAAAAACATCGGGGTACGACATTATCATTATCGAGCAAACCACGGCCAGCAAACCTATTCAAACATTTCAGCCTGCCACCGGCAAAAAATATTGTTTAGTATTTGGCAACGAGGTAGAAGGCGTAAGCGATGCCGCATTGACATTGGCCGATACCGCCCTCGAAATCCCGCAAAGCGGAACAAAACATTCGCTGAATGTTTCGGTGTGTTTAGGGATTGTGATGTGGCATTTCTTTCAAAAATTACAGCTTGATTAATTTTAATGAAAGCCGCTTCGCTCAACGAAATCAAAAAAGAACTCAAAACGCTGGATGTCGATACCGTGCGGGAGTTGTGCCTGCGCTTAGCCAAATACAAGAAAGAGAACAAAGAATTGCTCACGTATTTGTTGTACGAAGCACACAACGAACAAGCGTATAGTAACGCCATCAAAGAAGACTTAGACGGGCTGTTTGCCGAACTGCCCACCCGCAGCAATTTGTACTTAATGAAGAAAACCCTCCGCAAGATTTTACGCTTCACCAACCGACAGATTAAATACTCGGACGTGAAAACCACCGAACTTGAGCTGCGCATTTATTTCTGCACAAAGGTGCGCGATGCAAAAATTCCCTTGAGTACCGGAACGGTAATATTCAATATGTATCAGCAACAACTCAAAAAAATTTATACGATCGTTAACAAACTTCCGGAAGATTTACAATTGGATTACCAGAACGACATTAACGCCATTGACCGATAACATGGAAAAACAACCCAACAATCCGCTACACGGAAAGACATTAGAGATGATTCTTGTTCACTTAGTGGATCGCTACGGATGGGATGAGTTGGGCGACCGTATTCCGGTGAATTGCTTTTTAAATAACCCGAGTATTAAATCGAGCCTTACGTTTTTCAGAAAAACCCCGTGGGCGCGTACAAAAGTTGAGGATTTATATTTAGAGTCGTTGGAGAATTAAGTCACCCTTTTTAACCACAAAGATCGCTGAGGTACGCTGAGATTTTTATTGCCTTAAATTGTTCTTTGCGTATCTCTGCTACTCTGCGGTTAATGGCATTTATTTTTTTAACCGCGGAGAACACAGACATCTATTCACTGTTTTGCACGGAGTTCACTGAGTTCTCTTTTCTCTCTGTGTAAAACTCCGTGGCCTTTGTGGTAAAAGAGATCAAAATTACTTTTAACGTGTACAACACCCATAAAAATTGCACCTTTGCAACCATTATGTCCGACCGTTACAACCAGCGCGGGGTTTCCGCCAGCAAAGAAGATGTGCACCAGGCCATCAGCAACCTCAACAAAGGTTTATACCCCAAAGCATTTTGTAAGATTGTGGAAGACCACCTCGGCAACGATGCGGATTACTGCACCGTAATGCATGCTGACGGGGCGGGAACAAAATCATCGCTGGCCTATATTTATTGGAAAGAAACAGGCGACCTTTCCGTTTGGAAAGGCATTGCGCAGGATGCCATCATTATGAACATCGATGATTTGTTGTGCGTGGGCGCGACCGATAACATTTTATTATCGTCAACCATCGGGAGGAATAAAAATTTAATTCCCGGTGAGGTTATTTCTGCCGTTATTAATGGAACCGAAGAAGTATTAACCATGCTGCGCCAGCACGGGCTTAACATCATCAGCACCGGAGGCGAAACAGCCGATGTGGGCGATTTGGTGCGCACCATTATTGTTGACAGTACGGTAACTGCACGTATGAAGCGCAGCCACGTAATTGACAATGCTAACATTCAGGCAGGCGATGTTGTTGTTGGATTGGCATCGTACGGAAAAGCATCGTATGAAAACGAATACAATGGCGGCATGGGCAGCAACGGTCTTACTTCGGCACGGCATGATGTGTTTGCCAAAACCTACGCCTCGAAATACAAAGAAACCTACGACAATGCCGTGCCCGAAAATCTTGTGTACAGCGGATCGTACAACGTAACCGATTCTATTCCCGGTGTGGATGTAAATGTGGGTAAGCTGGTGCTTTCACCAACACGCACCTATGCACCGGTAATTATTGAAGTGTTAAAAAATTTACGACCACACATTCACGGCTTAGTGCATTGCAGTGGTGGCGCACAAACCAAAGTGTTACATTTTGTGGATCATCTTCACATTATAAAAAACAACCTGTTTGAAACACCTCCGCTATTCAAGTTAATCCAGCAAAGCAGCAATACTGACTGGAAAGAAATGTATAAGGTGTTTAACATGGGGCACCGTATGGAAGTTTACCTACCACAGCAATACGCACAACAAGTAATTGACATCTCGAAAAGTTTTAACATCGATGCACAAATTGTTGGTCGTGTAGAGGCCGCACCTGTAAAACAGGTTACGGTAAAAGGTGCACATGGTACGTTTGTTTATACCTGATCCCTGCACACTGATCAGATTTGTTACAACAACTTTAATGCGGGAATTACCTTCGCGATTTGAATAAAGTCGTTGTCGTTATGAAAAAGGATAAGGTTATTGTCAATAGCCGTTTGGGCGATTAACATATCTACCGTACTACGTGGAGTTACTCCCGCTTTTCTGCATTTATAATACATCAAAACCGCTTGTTCGTACGACTTCTTACCGTAGAGTAAGTCATAAACATCAATGGAATCTAAATATTCGCGGAGCAGTTTGAATTCTTTTTCGTTTTTAGCGCCCTGCAATACCTCTTGATAAATGTGGTTGCAAATGCCAAAGGAATTTTGTCTTCGATGAAAGAGTCCAACGTGTCGTGGGGGTTACCTTTTATGCCCTTGAAATAAGCTATCAGTATGGAGGTGTCAACTAAAATCTACCTACTTACGCAGGGATTTATAATCATAATCTTCCCTGAAACTGATTTTACCTTTCAGGTCTTTGAGATTTTTTTCTTTTCTCTTTAACACAAAATCGCTCAACACGCGGTTTATTGAGTCATCTTTTTTCTTTTTGATTTTATGCTTTCTTGCGGTTTCCATGATAGCATTTGTTCTGTTGTACAAAGATAATAGGCCCAATCTCTCAGACAACACCATTTTAAATTGTTCCAACTGGTTTGTTCTTTCGTAAAAAGAATCCATACCATTATCGTAACGGTAGGTTCAATTCAAACCATTCGTGTTGCGAGCGGGCTTCACGCTCGGCTACAACTTGTTTTTCAATTTTCTGTTGGGCGTTTTTAATGGATGCGGTTATCATGCGGTGGCCAAGCACTTCATCTTCGGCCATGCCTAACTTTTTCATCAGGGCAATGGTGCGTTCCCCGCCAAAGTACATAAACAACGGTTCGTCTAACGAAGAAAGCACCGGCACTTCATTCAGATTTAATTGTTTGAAAAATTCCGTTTCTTTCCGCAGCAATGGATGGTGCTCGGCCATAATAATCAGTTTATCGTGCAGTTTTTCACGATCTACCGTGTTGTACATCATAACAGCATCTTCACGCTGTAAAACTTCACGCAACCGTTTTTGTGTTTCAGTAAACCACGCCACAAAAACACATTGAGCATTGGCTGCAAACATTAACCGGCAGGCTTTTTCTTTTGCATCCGCAGACATCCAAACTTTGTCGATAACGTTAACCCCGGTAGGTTTTCGGCCAAATATTCCAAACATACTGTTATACTGATATTCGTTTCACTTCCAAGATAACCATCTTAAAAACAGAATGCTATCGAAGGTAAAAGAAATAAAATCATTGCGAAAAGACCTGTTAGCCCGCATATTGACCAATCGTTAAATTATTATTGAATACCTGCCGGTATATGATTATGTTTCTTTGCATAATCTATTCACACACATGAAAAAAATCCTAACCCTGTTGCTGATAAGCATTGCCGGAATGACCATGGCACAGAAAAACAAAAACACTGCGCCTGCCCAGCCCGCAGCAACCGCTTCTGCCATCGAAGCCAAAGTATCGGGTATGAAACATTTTCCAGGATACTTTCCGTTTTATTACGATGAGAAGCAGGACAAAATATTTTTAGTCATCGATAAACTCAACACCGAGTTTCTGTACGTAAACTCGTTACCTGCGGGTGTTGGCTCAAACGACATCGGTCTTGATCGTGGCCAACTTGGGCGCACACGAATTGTAACATTTGACAGGCGTGGTCCTAAAGTATTAATGCTTCAACCCAACTATCGTTACCGCGCCATTACCGATAATGCCGATGAACGCGCAGCAGTAGAACAAGCTTTCGCACAATCGGTATTGTGGGGCTTTACGGTTGTAGCTGACGACAATGGAAAAGTATTGGTAGATGCCACCGATTTTTATTTACAAGATGCGCACGATGTTATCGGCACGTTGCGCAGTCAGCAACAGGGAAATTATTCTTTAGATAAATCGCGTTCGGCATTTTATCAGCCGCGCATTAAAAACTTTCCGCAAAACACCGAAGTCGAAGTTACGCTCACCTTCACCGGGCAAGCAACAGGCGGCTACATTCGCAGCGTAACACCAACACCCAACAGTGTAACGGTTCGGCAACATCATTCTTTCATCCAGCTACCGGATAACAATTACACTCCGCGAGCTTTCGATCCGCGTGCAGGATATTTCGGTACTTCGTATTACGATTATTCAACACCCATTCACGAACCAATCGAAAAACGGTTTATCAACCGCCATCGTCTGTATAAAAAAGACCCAACAGCATCTGTAAGTGAAGCGGTTAAACCTATTGTGTATTACCTCGATCGTGGAACACCCGAACCGATACGCTCGGCACTGTTGGATGGTGCACGGTGGTGGAATCAGGCTTTTGAAGCGGCCGGTTACAAAGATGCCTGGCGTGTGGAGTTGCTTCCCGAAGAAGCCGACCCGATGGACGTTCGGTATAACGTTATCAACTGGGTACACCGGTCAACCCGTGGGTGGTCGTACGGTGCATCCATCACCGACCCGCGCACAGGCGAAATCATTAAAGGCCATGTTACGTTAGGATCGCTTCGTGTGCGTCAGGATTTTTTAATTGCAGAAGGATTGCTCGCTCCGTATGAAGACGGGAAAACCGTTTCACCCGAAATGCAGGCGATGGCACTTGCGCGTTTGCGTCAACTTTCGGCACACGAAGTAGGGCATACCATTGGCCTGGCGCATAGTTATACATCGAGTACCGAAAACCTGGCTTCGGTTATGGATTACCCGCACCCCGTTGCCACGTTGGTGAATGGAAAAATTGATCTGAGCAAAGCCTACGATGATAAAATTGGCGCATGGGATAAAGTTGCCGTAACGTATGGCTACCAACATTTCCCGGAAGGAACAAACGAAGCTGAGGCTTTGGAAAAAATCATTCAGAATGCGTTGAAGAACGACTTAACGTTTTTGTCTGATCAAGATGCACGCTCACGCGGAAGCGCACATCCTTATGCGCATTTGTGGGATAACGGAAAAGACCCGGCAGATGAATTGAACCGTGTTATGCAGGTACGCTCGGTTGCCTTGAAAAATTTCGGTGAAAAAAACATTCGTGCTGGTGCACCTCTTGCCTTGCAGGAAGAAGCCCTCGTGCCAATCTACTTCTTTCACCGGTACCAGGTCGAAGCCGCCTCGAAAATGATTGGCGGTTTAAACTACCGGTATGCTTTACGCGGTGACGGACAGTTTGCCACGCAACCTGTAAGTGCCGCCCAGCAACAAAAAGCGCTTGACGCATTATTGGCCACCGTTTCACCTGCCGCGCTGATGTTATCGCCAACACTCATTCAAAATATTCCGCCTCACCCGATTGGTTATTCACGCAGCCGCGAAGTCAGTTCAACCCGTACCGATCTTGTTTTCGATCCAATAGCCATGGCCGAAAGTGCTTCCGATATGGTCTTTAATTTTATGCTGCATCCGGCACGCGCCACACGTTTGGTACAACAACACGCATTCGATGCCCAACAGCCTTCGCTTGAGCAAATCATGGATAAACTGATCACGGCAACATTTAAAGCTCCGCCATCGGCACAACCTTATGCAGCCCAACTACAAATGGTTACCAATCATGCGTTGCTGAATAATATGATTGCCTTATCGCTCAATAAAAATGCTTCGTCACAAGCACGTGCCATTGCCTTGTTAAAAATTGAACAATTAAAAACATGGCTCGATGCACGGTACAAAACCACTCTTGCAGAAAACTGGAAAGCACATTACGGCTTTGAATTGGCTACGGTACAACAATTTAAAACCGACCCGAAAACGTATGAAAACGAAAATCTGTTGCAAGCCCCTCCGGGACAGCCCATCGGGCAGGATGAAAGTTTTTGTGAATGGTAATATTAATGGATATTTGAACAAACAAATTTTGAATTATGGCACAAACTAAACTTGGCGAACAAACTGTAAACACCAATGGCAGCCTCCCGGAAGTTAATTCGGTAGCGCCCGATTTTGTATTAACCGGAAAAGACCTGAATGCTATCCGCAAAAGCGACTTTGCCAGCAAAACACTTGTTCTGAACATCTTTCCGAGCATCGATACCAGCGTATGCGCTTCATCGGTACGTGAATTTAACAAACGGGCTACGGCCTTAAACGATACCGTGGTATTGTCGGTATCGAAAGACCTTCCGTTTGCGCTGAAACGTTTTTGTGGAGCCGAGGGCATCAGCAACGTAGTGCTCTCGTCTGATTTCAAGAATAAAGATTTTGCCAATCAATATGGTGTTGAAATGACAGACGGCCCCTTGACTGGCCTACTGGCACGTGCTATTGTGGTGATCGATCCAGAAGGGAAAGTAAAATACACAGAGCTTGTTCCTTCTATCGGGCAGGAACCTGATTACGATGCGGCCTTAAAAGCAATCTAACAAGTTTTAGGTTATAAGTTACAGGTTACGTATAGCCTGTAACTTATTTACAATACATGATTTAGTGTGAGGTTGCTGCGCAGCCTCCCCCCACGAAGACAAGACATCTGTCAATGTTTCAAAGATAAATGATGAACGAACAACAAATATTAAATCTAATAAAGCAATTGTTGATTGATGTCGCTCAATCTCCAAGATGGGTTGATCCTGACAGCCCCGCACAGGTTTATATTGCCGATATTGGAGAAAGGGTTAATTCAATAGATTCTTTAAGAGAGTTTAGAAAAAACGATGATTATTTATTATTGTTAGATATAGCAAATCAATTTGAGGCAAGCTTAAATGATGATTGGTTACCTTATGAAATATTTGGTCTTAAACTTGATTTAGCAAGACAATTTATTGTTGAAATCATAGATAAATTTGATGTGATTCAACAAGGGCAATGGACAATTGTGATTAAAGAGATACATGATAAAGTAAAAACGAACCACAACACGCGGTCGTAAAATATTGGGAGTTTCAAGTTACAGGGCGCATACAACCCCCGTAACTTGTAACCGAAACGCGCAACCTATTGCCCGCCTACCATAAACACTGCATTCGCGAAAACCATTTTACCGTTTTCCCAGAAACAACGGAACAACGGGTTATCAACAAAATACACAACCTGGCCACGGCCTTTGTCTTCTACACCAAACACCAATGAGTTTTCGAGTTTTTTATTGGCGTTAAACCCGGCAAAGCCCTGTACTGGTTTTACCTTGCCTTTTAAAACACCTACGTTCCATCCGTTTTCGAGATAACCAAAACGCAAACCGTTTTCGCGCAACGCATAATACGTGTCGCCCAAACCAAAAGCCAGCGGGTGCGACTTATCGAGCGTTGCTTTATAGATGGCGCCCGGCATAAAATCTGAAATGGATTTACGTTCGGCCTCCGCATACGTCAGCAACACATCTTTTTGTTTTTGCTCTTTTTCTTTTTTCTCGGCAGCTTTCTTTTCATCATCGGTAGTGTATTCACTCAGGGCAAACCCTTTTTGTCCGGCAAACGAATTTAATGCACCGCCAATCACAATCAGCCGGCCGCCACTGCTTACCCACGCACCAACATCGCCCAGTGTTTTTTCATCAAACAACCGGTAATTACCCTCGGGCACAACCAGCACATCGTACTTATCTAATTTAATTGATTTAAAGTAATCGGTACCGATTTGCGTAACCGGATATTTTAACTGCTGCTCAAAGAAATGCCACACTTCACCGGTTGACAAGGAATAGGTTTGCTCGCCTATCAGCACGGCAACGTTGGGCGCTTTTAAATAATTAACTGATGTAGAACCAAAATCTTTTCCACTATCGACAAAACCCGTTGGGCTGGTATAAATTTTCCGTTCCATTTCGTTGGCCAACGACTGAATAACCCGATCAAAATCCGGTATGCCTTCGTTATTACGTTGGGTAACGATAAGTGTGCCCGCATCAAACGCATTACCCGATACTTTAAATGCCTGCGTTGCCGCACGTACTTTTATTTTCTTCTTCAGGAGGGCTGCCAAAAATTCTACATCGCGCAAACTTTGGTACTTAAAAATATACGCATACGGTTTGGCCGTTATGGCCGGGTTCTCAACCGGTTTAGGCTGATATGCCTTGCCAACGGTTACGCGCTCAGGAATGGCATAGCCTTTCAGTCCGTAAGCATACATCAGGTTCCACGCAGTAATATCGTACGTGGCCGAGTCGGGAAGTTTAGACTGCGGCTCGAACAATGTTGTGATAAACCGCGACTTCGGCTGGTATGCGCTGATGATCAGATCATCGGTAGTCAGATTAAAACTTTGCGATGTTTGTGTAGTGTAATCGAATCCTTTTGATGGCTTGCCGGCCGAGGGATGTCCGTATTGAACTTTATGCTGATCTAACCAGGCCGCCAATTGTTTTACCTTGTCGGGATTGTTACCGGCTTTAATAACATACGTTTTATATGCCGATACCGGGTTGTTCATGTTGTCTTTGAAATACTTTTCAAACTCATCAACAACTTTACCGGCATTCAACGATGTAACCTCAACGGTTGATATACCCGTTGTATGATGATGCGTTAGCCGGTCTTTTAACGTAAGCGGATCGCCTTCTTTGGTAATGATCGATAAGCCTGCGCGACCGCCTCCGCCCTGTTCGTACGTCATGCCAATCGCGCCATTGTACGTTGGGTAAGTATCGCCATAGCTGGGATAATACAAATCAAAAATCTCGTTAGTGAAATACAGCCAGCCGTGTGCATCAAAATATTTTGCATTGTTTTTTCCAATCGTAACCTGAAACTCGCGCTGCCACGGTGTAATCACTTCATGGTACGGCTCAACAGCCGGGGCAAAATAATAGGGATTGTTAGCGCCTTGTTCATGGAAATCGACATGCACGTGTGGAAGCCATTGGTTATACGCATAAATGCGTTGCTGCGATTCGACCTGCGTTAACCATGCCCAGTCGCGGTTCAGATCAAACAGGTAGTGATTGGCTCTTCCGCCCGGCCAGGGTTCGCGGTGTTCTTTTGCATCGCTATCGGTATTGGGCGGATGGTTACCGTACTGATTATAAAAATTCGCATAACGATCGCGCCCGTCAGGGTTCATGCAGGGGTCTAAAATCACCATGGTGTTTTTCAACAGTTGTTGCGACCGGGCATTGTTTGGATCGGCCAGTTCATATAATGTTTGCATCGATGCTTCCAGCGAACTGGCTTCGTTACCATGCACATTATAGCTTAACCACACGATAGCAATTTTTGATGTGGGCGATCCGCTTTGCAGGCCGGCACGCTTCAAATTATCCTGTCGTATTTGCTCTATGTTTTTACTGTTATCGGCCGAAGCAACCACGGCATACACCAGTGGGCGGTGTTCGTATGTTTCGCCATACTTAAATAACCCTACATTCGGTACCACGCTGGCAACATGCTGGTAATACTCTACCACGCGGTGATGGCGTGTAAAGCGTTCACCTAATCCGTAGCCCAAAAATTCTTGTGGACTTAATAATTTTTGTTGTGCGCTGGCGGAAACCGACAATAGTAGGACTGCCGCTAAAAGCCTGAATTTGATCATGAGAAGGTTGGTTAAAAACGAAAGATAGTTCTCGCGGGCAACAAAATCTTGTAATTTTTACAAGCCCCGCTTTATGGTTTTAAAAGGTTTTTGATTTGTGGTAAGTGGTGATCTACGTGTTCGTACATAAATTCAACTGCCTGCTGCGCGTTAAACCTCCCCGCTATCGGATGTTTAAAAATTAATCGTTTACGGTGCCTGGGGTCTATGCGCTCTACTAAGTTTTTTAAATCGGTACGCACTTCGTTCCATTGTTGAACCAGGTCGGGTAAGGGCAACGCTTCCGGGGTATTCTCTACAATCACTTTAGGTGCTTTATACTTCACCGGAATACGCTGCGATATTTTAAGGATGAGCAATAAAATTTGCTGACGAATTCCCGAGTCCGGAAGTGTTTCGATCCCCAACGATTTTTTATACATATATCCAACCGACATCTTTTCGGATGTTAACAGGTGTGTGAGTATTTGCACGACCGACCACTTACCGGATGGCGAAGCATGAAGCCGTTCGGCAGGAACCCGACTTAATTGCTCAAGCAAAAGTTGCCGTTGGTCTTCTAACCGATTAAACGCTGCGAGGAATGATTTATTGAACATACAAGGATTATGTTCTAATGTATGGTTATTACCGGAATCTACAATGCCTCATTATTACACAAAAGCCGTATCCGGCCGGGAACCAGTTCAATTACCGCAGGCAGCCAGCCTAACAACTCGCCATCGGCCTCAACACCGCAACGTTCGGTGCTGTTTACCTCAAGCCGGTTAGCGTGTGTATAGCTTATCTTAGCGTGATTGATCTGTTTCAGTTTTTTTAACGTTGATGAGTATCGTATAAAATCAACAACCGAAACATCGCCACAAATAAATGTGTTGAGCACGCCATCATCGATACGGGCATCGGGCGCAATGCCCAACCCGTGCCCGTAAAATTTTCCGTTGCATACGGCAAGTGTGCGCAACTTGTTTTCCCACTGCCACTCCGGGGTTTTGACCGACACACGCAACGATTTATAGGTAAAGAATGATTTTAAAATGGCTGCATAATAAGCCAGCCCGGCACCCAGCCATTTTTTTGATGTGCGTAATTGCCGTAAAACTTCGGGGCCGATGCCCACATCGGCTACATTCATAAAATAAGCATAAGCGCTTTTACCCTCTGCCTGATACTGAATGCGCCCTACGTCAATCCATTGCGCGGGTGATTTGATCAGTTGTTGAACCTCTTTTGGTTTTGCTCGAATATTCAGACTACGTGCAAAATCATTTCCGCTGCCAAGCGGTAGTATGGCTAAAGCCGGCAGGTCTTCGCCTTGTTTTTCATCGGTTAACATACCGTTCAACACCTGATGTATAGTGCCATCGCCCCCGGCAGCTATAATTACTGAATAATCCTGTTGTGTTGCGTTGTGCGCCAGTGTAACGGCATGGCCGGGCGATTGCGTTTCAAATACATCGGCTTGTACGCATTGCCGGATGGCCGGTAGTAACGTGTTGTAAAAATATTTTTTCCTGCGGGCAATACCGTTCAGGATGATCGCGGCTTTCACCCTAACATTTTATTTACAATGCTTTTTAATAGCCGCTTTCGCATCGGCCGAACCCAATCCTTCTGCGGTTTTAAAATCGAGGCAGGCATCGTAATTGTTGTTCATGGCTAACTTCACCAAACCACGCTGGTAAAACGTTTCCGGGTCGGTAGGGTATAGTTCGATAGAGGCCGAGTAATCTTCAATAGCACCGGCATAATCTTCTTTTTCGGTACGGCTTAGAGCGCGGTTATCGTAGTAGGCCGGGTTTGTCGGATCCAACTCAATGGCTTTTGTATAGTCGGCAATAGCCCCATCATGATCTTCGAGGTTGTATTTCACAACACCTCTTAAATTATAGGTTTCCGGGTCTTCGGTATCTAATTGAATGGCTTTGTTATAATCTTCTAACGCACCTTTAAAATCGGTTTTGGCGCTTTTTGCCAAGGCGCGGTTTTCATATTTCAGGGCATCTTTAGGGTCTAACGTAATGGCCTGGTTGTAATCGGCTATGGCCTTATCGTAATTACCGGTGTTGAAGTACGCCACACCACGGTAGTTAAACAGGTTGCTGTCGGTTTTATCTAATTCAATGGCTTTGTTATAATCATCGATGGCGCTGATGAACTCGCCCAACTCAGCTTTTACCACACCGCGATTAAAATATTTGTCGGCATCGGCAGGGCCAAGCTCAAGCGCTTTTGAAAAATCGAAATACGCACCCTCCAAATCTTCAATATCATACTTGGCAAACCCACGGTTAGTGTAAGCATCAACAAACTTCGCATTGAATTGAATGGCCTTATCAAAATCAACAATGGCCGACTCCTGATCGCCCAACGCGGCTTTAGCCATGCCCCGGTTGTTCCAGGCTTCGGAATAGGTTGAGTCTATTTCAATAGCGTAGGTAAAATCACCGATGGCTCCATACAAATCATCCAGCCCCAGACGAGCCTCACCACTCAGGTTAAGCGCCACCTTGTTTTTGGGTGTCGCACTCAGAATTTTAGCCAGATCGGCTTTGGCTCCTTTAAAATCTTCGCTTTTGATTTTCTTGCGGATACCCTCCAGCGGGTCTTGCGCCAGCACTGTTGTACCGGTCATCACAAAAAAGAAAATAGCAAGGCGGATGAATGCGTTCATAGGATTGTTTTTTCGACAGGCTAAAGTATAAAATTATTACTGTTTGTGGATATATCCCGCTAAAACAACAGCCATCGTTGCGATTGATCAGCCAAAACCGGCACTTGCTGTAACGTTTTGTCCACTGGTAATATTCTGTTGTGGTCGTTAACCGTTTCTTGTAAAATTACACGTGTTAATCCTTACCTTGTCGAAAACAGATTTAGCATGGCTTCTAAAACTTCGTTAGTGATTACTGTATGTTTTGTTTTTTCAGTTCCCGCTTTTGCGCAGGAAAAAGCGCTGGAAATGAAAATGGATTTTGAAGCGTACGATCCGCCCTCTACCCTGGTTGTTCCGGAACATAAACTTACCAAAGCGAAGTTTCCGTTTATTGACATCCACAATCATTACGTAAACATGAACACGGCCGATTTGAGCGAACGTGTAAAGTTTATGGATGAATTAAACATGGGTGTATTGGTAAACCTGAGCGGCCGGGGGTTCAGAAGCTCGGGCGATCACTTGGAAAAATCTTTTGAAAATATCGCCAAGCAGTACCCGACACGGTTTATCCTGTTCACTAATGTTGATTTTGCCGACATCGATAATCCTGAATGGCAAAAGCGAATGGTAAAACAATTAGAGGAGGACGTAAAACGCGGTGCAAAAGGATTAAAGATTTATAAAAGCCTGGGACTTCACAATAAAGACAGCAAGGGAAATCGTATCGCCATTGACGATCCGCGTATCGATCCCATCTGGGCCAAGTGTGGTGAGTTGGGCATTCCGGTGTTGATTCATTCGGCCGATCCCAAACCTTTCTGGGATACTATCGATGAAAAAAACGAACGATGGCTTGAATTAAAACTTCACCCCAGCCGCAGGTACGACAGTTCGTTTCCGAGTTTTGAACAGGTTATTGCCGAACAGCACAACGTGTTTAAGAAACATCCGAAAACAAAATTTATTAACGCACACTTAGGCTGGTATGCCAACGATTTGAACAAACTGAGCGAACTGTTAGATAAGTTCCCGAATATGTACACCGAAATCGGAGCCGTAATTGCCGAACTCGGTCGCCAACCTAAAGCGGGAAAAGCGTTTATGATTAAATACCAGGATCGTGTTTTATTCGGGAAAGACTCGTGGGTACCCGATGAGTACGCCACCTACTTCCGTGTATTAGAAACCGAAGATGAGTATTTTCCATACCACAAACGCTACCATGCGTTTTGGCGCATGTATGGCATGGGACTACCCGATGAAGTGCTGAAAAAGATTTATTATAAGAATGCGATGAAACTCATTCCGGGCATTGATCCTAAAATGTTTCCGAAGTAATCAGGTATTTGGCCTTTAAACTTAGGTGTTCTATACGTTCAAGGTGTAGAACACCTGCTATATAACAAACTTGTGCTGGCATTTTTTACATTGAACCAACGTTGTGCCCGCGTAGAAAATTTTTTGCCACCAGTTGCGCTTTTCGATTTCTACAAATCCTAGTGTTTGGCATTGAGGGCATTTTCGACTGTTCACAAATACTTTCGCCCGATGGCGATTCGCCACTAACTTCGCTGTCTGGTAATCGCGTTTTCTGACTTTTATTAAATAATAATAGCTATGGTATCTTGTACTTGGGCCGTGCCCGCTAACAACATACGGTATTTTTTGTGCATTGAATATGCCGGTAACCGTATCGCGTTCCGACACTGTAAGGTACTCCATTACCGTAATCAAATCCCGGTCATCAGCCATTTGTAACGCTGTTAATTAATCCGCATCGCGCAACGCGCCAAACCGCAGTCCTAACCCTACACCTAAGGTTACAGGCTCGTGATCAAAATAGGTTTCGCGTTGCGGAAAGCTTATCCCTCCCTGAAACGTCATAAACATATTGCTATTACCGAAATTTACACGCCCCATAAAACCCGGCTCAATAAATAGCACCGGGTCTTGCCGGTCGGTTACCACGGTAATGCCATTGTTAAATGAAGTAAAATCCACAAACGAAAACCGCAGCATGGCTGCCCAGTTAAAAATGCGGTGTTTATTCATACCAATTGCCGGTTGAATATAAAACCGTTGGTATTTACCCGTTGCCAGTGCTTCACGGAATACGTTGTTATTGTCGTACGATTTGCCCTCGCCCCTGCCGTACCCCGCATAAACCTCGTAACAAAAACGGCCTGAGTTTTCAAAATAACCAATGCCGCCTTCAAAAAATTTATGGTAGAGGTAATCATCATCGTCATCATCAACCGTAGTATTGTTCACATACGAAAACGCCCCGGTTAAACCAATGTGGTTGGTAACGGCCACACCGGCCTGGGCTTCAAAACTGCGGCCAACCGACCCCGATAACTGTACTTCGCCCGCCTGGGTAAAAACCGGTGCGGTGCGTAAATTCGGTACATATACGGGCGAGCACGAGGTCGCGATTAACAGTATAAAAAGAAATTTTTTCATAGCGTTTGTGTTTTTTATCGTACAGACGGAACGTTGCAAATTATCTTCTTGTTCAAGCAATGGTCGTTCCAAAAAAATTCCATTGCTTGCGTAAAGTTACTAAAACCATATTACTGTGACTCCTCAAGACGTTAATCATCTCCTTCAAAACCGCAGATCCATATTTCCGCGCGATTATACAGGCAAAACCGTGGACGATGCCATTATCCATCAAATGTTAGCCAACGCCAACTGGGCGCCTACGCACAAGTTTACCGAGCCGTGGCGTTTTATTGTTTATACAGGCGAAGGCTTAAAAAAACTTGGCCAATTGCAAGCCTCTGTTTACGAAGCAAAAACAAAAGCCAACGGGACTTTCGATGAAACCAAGTACAACAACCTGTTAAACAAACCGCTCGAATCATCACACATTATTGCGGTATATATGAAACGTGATGTAAACAAAGGCATACCGGAAGTTGAAGAAATCGGTTCGGTGTTTTGTGCATTACAAAATATGCACCTTACCGCAACAGCATACGGAGTTGGTGCTTATTTAAGCACTGGCGGCATTACATTTTACAAAGAAGCCAACGAAGCCTTCGGGCTTGCAGCCGAAGATAAACTGTTAGGTTTTTTTCATATCGGTATGCCGAAAGAAAAGATATATGTAAGCAGGCGTAACCCTGTTGAAGACAAAGTTGTTTGGGTAAATGGGTAAAAAGAAAACGATCATACCCTTTCAATTCGTGTTAGATGCGCTGGACTCACTCAACCCGCGCATTAACCCCATGTTTGGATGTTTCGGTGTTTACATTGGCGAAAAAATAGTGCTTTCGTTGCGCAGGAAAGAAAACCACACCAGCGACAACGGCATCTGGATTTCCACAAAAGCGGTGCATCACGAAAGCCTGCGTAAGATTTTTCCTTCCATGCGCTCCATTGCCGTATTGGGTAATGGCGAAACCAACTGGCAGATTATCCCCGAAGAAGCCGATGATTTTGAAGAGGCTGCTTTTAAACTCTGCATGCTCATTACCAAAGGTGATGAACGCATTGGCAACATCCCCAAACCTAAAAAGAAAAAAAACTAATCGGCCTGGTTGAACAGCACATCAATTTGTGTGTAGTACAACGTAGTTTTTCCGGGTACGGCAGTATCGGTGCCAACCAGCAACCACAATGCCCCCGTGGCATCGGTAGTGGCCATTACACTATGACCCGAATTGTTATAACGTGAAATGAGTGTGTAGTTAACGGTACTCGAAGCAACGGCTATGTTACCCATCACAACCATTTCGGTTCCGTCAACCGCAGGCTCACCTTTGTTTACATTCAGTTGATATACGCCATCGGTCAAAATGGCTTCCGGTTCATCAGTCGTTGCACCTGCCTTTAGGTATGTATGTTCGGCTTGCGTAGGCTCAGCCCCTACCGTACGCGAAGGCAGGTTAGATGCCAGCCTGATATTATACAACACCTGGTACATTGTGTTGGGTTGAAGACCTTCTACCTTACGTTTTATAAACATGAACAAGCTGCCGTGCAAACTGTTGCCCGATAACCGAAACGCTTTGCGCGTGGAGTCGGCATTGATGTTATACGGTAATGTGTCGTGTTCAGCGTGCAGATGATACCCGGTGCTGTCGGAAGGATATTCCGAGAAACCGCCCGTCCAGCCCTGATTTGATTGTATAAACGGAAACGAAATAGAATACACACGTATATCCTGTTCGGCCGAACAACCCGCCAGCATAAACCCTGTCAAAAGAACCGATCCAAAAAAAATATTCCGTTTCATCGTATTAACCTCCTTGCAGATGCCTTTATCTGTTCGACACCGTTCTGCAATTATTGGTTGCAAAAGTAATGCCTTGTTTATTTTTTATGAGTATCCGTTTCAACTCCTAATTCGATTGTCATATTATTTAACCACATAGATACATAGGTTTTTATTCAGGTAATAAATTGAAATATTCATTGACAAATGTTTTTTGCCCTTCCTTAAAAATATTTGAACAATTAAAATTGATGAGGATTCCCTTAGGGCATTGCAATAGCTTCATATAGGTTAGAAGCTGCGCTTCAAACACCGATGTCATTTCCTGTACCGATTTCAACTCTACAACAATACATTGTTCAATAAATAAATCACACCTAAAATCTATATTTAGTGACTTCCCCTTGTACACAACTGGAACTTTTAACTCTGTTTGAAAATTTATTTTCCTATGTAACAACTCCTCCTTCAGGCATTGGTGATAGACACTTTCCAGCAATCCCCTGCCCATTGCCTTATGAACTTCAATGACTCCTCCAATAATTTCATAGGTTAGTTCATTTAAATATTTTTTTGTCAGCATAACCTATGTGCCTATGTGGTTTAGGATTAAAAACCGATACTCATATTATTTTTTATGCATGGACAGAACAAGTTGTTTACGCGACATCCAAACGTTCCAGGTGCCGGTTATTTCAATGGAACTATCAGCCCGCGTATTCACCACCGGATTAGTATAAAGCACCGAATCAGTTCCGATAAACTGTACATTGTCCTGCATATTCCCGTCCGATAACAAGCTGTTCAAATACGCATCAATTAATTGCTGTTCGATTTCAAGCCCCTGCGCACCGGGCACAAGCCAGTTAATTTTTACAGCTTGCTGTTGGGCTACCGGGGCAATTTGTACCGGATCATTTTTTAATGTGGCTACTACCACACGGCCTTTTTCAAATGCCGCTTCCATGAGTTCGGCTTCCGTTACCTTTACAATCGCCTGCCGTTCGCGGGCTTCGCGCATCTGCTGGCGTTGTTCGTCCGTAACCTTTCCGCCACAAGCGGCCAACATCAATACAGGAACAATCATTAATTTCTTCATACCGTAAAAGTAGTGTTCATTACCTGAAATCTATCCATCCGGCACGGCAAATGGACTGCCTTTTTTGCAACAAAACCGCTTGTTTGCAAATCCACAAATCCCGATAAAATACTGATGAATACTGATTAAATTCGCACCCGATTTGCCGTATATGATCCAGAAATTAGAAGAAATAAAGCTCCGGTTTGAAGAAGTGGGCCAATTGATTGTACAGCCTGAAATTATCCAGGACCTCAAAAAATACATGCAACTGAACAAGGAGTACAAAGACCTCGAAAAAATTGTCGTAAAATATACCCAGTACACCGATGCCCTCAACCATCAGCAACAGGCCAAAGAACTGTTGGAAAAAGAAAAAGATGCCGACCTCCGCGAATTAGCCAAGGAGGAATTGGTTGAGCTTGAAACAAAAATTGAATCGCTTGATGCCGATCTGAAAGAAATGCTGATACCGAAAGACCCGAACGATGACAAGAATGTTATTCTTGAAATACGGGGCGGAACCGGAGGCGATGAAGCCGCACTTTTTGCAGGCGATTTGTTCAGAATGTATCAACGCTTTTGCGACAGGCGCGGGCTTAAACTCACCGTGTTGGATTCAACCGAAGGAACAGCCGGAGGCTTTAAAGAAGTTATCAGCAGCGTAAGCGGTGAGGGCGCTTATGCCTTGTTTAAATTCGAATCGGGCGTACACCGCGTGCAGCGTGTGCCCGATACCGAAACCCAGGGGCGCGTACACACCTCGGCCGCATCGGTAGCCGTGCTGCCCGAAGTCGAAGATGTGAACATTGAAATAAACCCGGCCGATATTGAAGTACAAACAGCGCGATCGAGCGGGGCGGGCGGACAAAACGTAAACAAGGTTGAAACCAAAGTACAGCTTACGCACAAGCCTACGGGTATTGTGATCACCTGCCAGGTAGAGCGTTCGCAACATGGCAACCGCGAGCGCGCTATGAAAATGCTCATCGCCAAGCTGTACGAAATAGAAACAGAGAAACAGAATTCTGAAATCAGTTCGGCTCGTAAATCGATGGTGCAAAGGGGCGACCGTTCAGAGAAAATCAGAACATACAACTATCCGCAAAGCCGCGTAACCGATCACCGCATTGGTTATACACAACACAATTTGCCTGCTGTAATGAATGGCGAAATTGACGGGTTTATCGAGCAACTGCGCATTGCCGAAAGTGCCGAAAAAATGGCTGAGGGAGCGTCTATTTAAAAGCAGCCAAAATCTTTAGTGCCCAAACGTATCACCTGCCAAACGAAATTTATTCGTATTTTTGGTTTCATTAAAACGGTCTGTTATGGAACGTATCATATTAGAGGTGAACGACAGTACAGCCAAAAAATGGCGTACGGCTTCTTTTCAACTTCGCTCGCAACTGAATAAGTTTATCAGCAAACAGTTAGATGAAATTCTGGATAAAAGCGATCCCGAAGACACCGTTCGTTTTTTTAACGAACTACGGGCAGAAATGAAAGAAAAAGGTTTGACCCAGCAAACGTTAGACGAGATACTGCGGGATGAGCAGTAAGGTGTTTGTTATGGACACGAATGCACTCGTCAGCGCCTCGCTAATTGTTGGCTCTGTAAATGATGAGGCGTTAAACAAGGTATTGCGCTCGGGGGTTTTAGCTTTCTCTGAAGCTACTTTTTTAGAGTTCACTGAAGTGTTGTACCGGCCTAAGTTTGATAAATACCTGTCTAACGAAAGACGTTCACAAATTATCCTGAAGATAGAACAAAACGCCAAACAGTTTATCCCAACTGAAATCATCCGTGCCTCCAGTGATCCTGACGATAATATGTTTTTGGAGTTAGCCGTAGCGGCAAAAGCGGCTTGTATCATCAGTGGTGACCCGCATTTACTTGTACTTCATCCCTTCCGTAGCATTCCCATACTAAACGCGGCCGACTTCATCCATCGATCTTAAATTAGCCGACCGCACAGAGCCTCTTAAAACAAAACCCGGCTTTTGTTTAAAAAATATCCGTACCTTCACTTCACGATAAAAAAAACAAAACACGCTATGCAAAATTATAAGAAGTACATCCCCTGGGTAATCATCGGCCTTTTAGTGGTTTGGGGTGTTTATAAGTATAACTCCATTGTGTCGTCTGATCAGAAAACCAAAAGCGCATGGGCTGATGTGGAATCGGATTATCAAAGGCGGATAGACCTGATCCCTAATTTAGTGAACACCGTAAAAGGGTTTGCCAATTTTGAAAAGGAAACACTTACCAGCGTTGTTGAAGCCAGGGCGAAAGCCACATCGGTAAATATTGATCCATCGAATATTACACCCGAAAAACTCGCGCAGTTTCAACAAGCGCAAGATGGTGTAAGTTCGGCATTGGGGCGGCTTATGGTTGTGATCGAAAAATACCCCGAGTTAAAAGCCAGTGAGGGTTTCCTGAGCCTGCAAGCACAACTTGAAGGTACCGAAAACAGGATTTCTACTTCCCGGAAAAGATTCAACAAAGAAGTACAATCGTATAATGCTTCCATTCTTGGTTTCCCGGGTAATATCCTGGCAAACATTGGCGGGTTTCAGGAAAAGCCTTATTTCAAATCGGCCGAAGGCGCTGACATAGCCCCCGAAGTAAAATTTTAATTTACGCTTAACCCAATACTATGAAGAAATTAATCCTTGTTGTTTTTGCCCTTGTGGCAAGTTTCGTTGTGCAGGCACAAAGCAAAACATACCCGGCCACGTTAAAGAAATATTTAGAGGCAAGCGGTTCGTTAGAAGCCTTTAAAACTTCTATCGATGGTATGATGAACCAGTTCAAAGGCGTGTACCCTTCGGTGCCTGATGAAGTTTGGAATGAGTTTAAAACCGAGTTCTCAGGCATTTCGTTAGACGACCTCGTAACGCTGTTAGCACCCGTGTATGAAAAACATCTTACGGAAAGTGACCTGAACGAAGTCATAAAGTTTTACAATTCGGGTGTCGGTAAAAAGATAGCCCAAAAAACACCGCTCATTACAGGCGAATCGATGGCCGTTGGCCAAACCTGGGGCATGCAGGTTGGAGCAAAAATACAGGCGAAAATGAAAGAAAAAGGGTATTGATTTTTTAGTAGTAATAAAACAAAAAGCCTCCTGAGTTTTTCAGGAGGCTTTTTTGTGCATTTATAAATGAGTTGTTTTTACAACGTCCGTTTTACCTCACGTGTTTCGTAGGCTTCAATTACATCGCCCACGTTAATATCGTTGAAGTTTTTAATGCTAACACCGCAATCGAAGCCTGAACGCACTTCCGATACATCGTCTTTCATACGTTTCAACGCACCCATTTCGCCTGAGTAAATTACAATACCATCGCGGATCAAACGGATCGGGTTCTGGCGTTTCAGATAGCCATCGGTTACCATACAACCGGCTACGGTTCCAACTTTGGTGATCTTGAACACCTGGCGCACTTCGGCATTACCCACAATAACTTCTTGTGTTTCCGGTGCAAGCATACCTTCCATCGCGGCCTTCACTTCATTGATGGCATCGTAGATGATCGAATACAGGCGTATCTCGATTTCTTCGTTTTCGGCAATCTTACGTGCCGCATTTGAAGGACGAACCTGGAAGCCCAAAACGATCGCATCGGATGCTGATGCAAGCAATACATCGCTTTCAGAAATCTGACCCACACCACGGTGAATAATGGCAACCTGCACTTCGGCTGTTGAAAGTTTCAGTAACGAATCCGACAAGGCTTCTACCGAACCATCCACATCACCTTTTACAATCACGTTCAGTTGCTTGAAGTTACCGATAGCCAAACGTCTGCCGATTTCATCAAGCGTGATGTGTTTCTTCGTGCGGATGTTTTGCTCACGCAATAACTGCCCGCGTTTACCGGCCAGTTCGCGTGCTTCACGATCCGACTCCATCACCGTAATTTTTTCACCGGCCTGAGGCGCGCCATCCAACCCTAACATTTGTACAGGCGTTGACGGCCCGGCCTCCTGAATGCGTTTTCCGGTGTCGTCAAACATCGCTTTCACACGGCCATAGTGCGCTCCGGCCACTACAATATCGCCAATGCGCAGCGTTCCGGTTTGTACCATCATGGTGGCAACATAACCGCGACCTTTATCTAACGAGGCTTCAATGATTGAACCAACAGCCGGTTTATCCGGGTTTGCACGCAGGTTCAACAGTTCGGCTTCTAACAATACTTTTTCTAACAAGTCTTCAATGCCCTGACCTGTCTTCGCAGAAATTTCCTGGCTTTGATATTTACCGCCCCACTCTTCTACCAAAATGTTAATCTTTGAAAGTGACTCGCGTACTTTATCGGGGTTTGCTCCCGGCTTATCAATTTTGTTGATGGCAATAACAATCGGTACACCGGCAACCTGGGCGTGGTTAATCGCTTCTTTGGTTTGCGGCATCACATCGTCATCGGCAGCTACCACAATAATGGCGATGTCGGTAAGTTTTGCACCACGGGCACGCATCGCGGTAAACGCTTCGTGACCGGGTGTATCGAGGAAGGCAATCTTGTTTCCTTTTTTAGTGGTTACATCGTACGCACCAATGTGCTGGGTAATGCCACCGGCTTCGGATGCCGTAACTTTTGTTTTACGGATGTAGTCGAGCAACGATGTTTTACCGTGATCCACATGCCCCATGATGGTAACAATGGGTGCGCGCGGTTGTAGATCTTCTTCGGCATCAATTTCTTCTTCGGCATCAATTTCTTCTTCGGCAGAAATAAACTGAACATCAAACCCGAATTCATCGGCAATTACGGTAATGGCTTCGGCATCTAACCGTTGGTTGATGGAAACAAACATACCGAGGCTCAAACACGTTGAGATAACTTCGTTTACCGAAACATCCATGAGCGAAGCCAAATCGTTGGCCGAAATAAATTCGGTGAGCTTGAGTGTTTTTGATTCGGCCTGTTCCTGCAATATCCGCTCGTCATCGGCTTCTGAAAACGCCTGACGTTTTTCTCTTCTGTATTTAGAGCCTCCGCCTTTTTTGCCACCACCGCTAAGTTTGGCCAATGTGGCTTTAATCTGTTCCTGGATTTCTTTTTCGGTTGGCTCGGCTTTTTGTGTGCGCGGAGGCAACGAACCTCTTCGGTTATTGCCGCCACCCTGCCGCACGTTTTGTGAAGCGCCCTGGCCTTGTGCAGGCAACCGCTTGCGCGGACGTTTCTGGCGATCGTTGGCCGATCCTTTTTGATCTCCTTCTTTCTTTTTCTCGGAGGGAAGTACAATCTTATCGAGAATGTTAAGACCTTTCAGTTTATCGGCTTTCGCCTTGATCAGTTCTTGTTCAGGCTCGGGTTGTTTTTCTTCGACCTTGGTTACTTTGGGTTCTTCAACAACCGGTTTTACGACTTCGGCCTTTTTCGGTTCTTCAACAACCTTGGTTTCGTCTTTTTTAGAAGATTTCTTGCCTTTTTTATCGAGGTCGATTTTACCGACTACCTTAATGCCGTCAAGCACGGGGCGTTCGGTCTCTGCTTTTTCAACTTTCGGCTCGGCTTTTTCTTTCTTAGGGGCAACTGGTTCGGTTGCGGCTAAGTTCTTAATCAGGATGCTGGCTTCTTCTTCGGCCTGGCGTTTTGCTTCTTTTTCGGCTTCTTGTGTTGGTGTGTCAACATGTTTGGTACCGATGGTAAGGCCTGAGGCTTCCATTTTTTCGGTAGCCGATGATGCATACTCTTTCGAGAGCAAGTTAAACTGCTCAGGCGTAAGTTTTGCGTTCGGGTTGTTTTCAACCTCGTGACCTTTCTTCGATAAAAACTCCAGAATGGTGTCTTTACCAACGTTGAGCTTTCGTGCTGCCTGACTTAACCTGATCAATTTTTCTTCTGACATCTGTGCAAATATCGCCCTTTTTTAAGGACTTAAAAAGTTATACAACTCAAAGTATGCTGTGGAAGTTCTTATTCAAATTCTTTCTTCAACACACTCACAACACTTTCTACTGTTTCTTCTTCCAAATCTGTTCTGCGCACAAGCTCTTCTGTGCTTAATGCGAGAACGCTCTTGGCTGTATCCAGCCCGATGCGCTTCAACTCATCAATTACCCAACCTTCAATTTCGTCTGAGAACTCATCCAAATCCACATCTTCTTCTTGTGCCCCTTCTATTTCGCGGAACACGTCTATCTCGTACCCAACCAAACGACTGGCTAACTTAATGTTTAAGCCGCCTTTACCGATGGCTAACGACACCTGGTCGGGTTTCAGGTAAACAATAATACGGTTGTTGTCTTTGTCCACCTTAATGCTCGAAATTTTTGCAGGGCTTAACGCACGCTGTACAAATAAGTCAAGGTTATCGGTATAGTTGATTACGTCAATGTTTTCGTTTTGTAATTCGCGTACAATAGAGTGAATGCGCGACCCTTTCATACCCACGCATGCGCCCACCGGATCAATGCGGTCGTCATACGACTCTACGGCAACCTTGGCACGCTCGCCTGGTTCGCGCACGGCTTTTTTAATGGTAATCAGTCCATCGTAAACTTCAGGAACTTCCTGTTCAAACAACCGTTCGATAAACACCGGTGATGTTCTTGAGAGGATAATTTTCGGATTACCGTTCACCATCTCTACTTTGTGAACGATGGCACGTACGTTCTCACCTTTGCGGTAACGGTCTTTAGGAATTTGCTCGCCACGCGGAATGGATATTTCGTTGCCTTCGCCATCGATCAGCAATACTTCTTTGCTTAATAGCTGATAAACTTCGGCTACGATAATTTCGCCTACCAAGTCTTTATATTTTTGATAGACGATGTCTTTTTCCAAATCCTTCACTTTTTGCATGAGGGTTTGGCGGGCTGTGGTTACTGCCCTGCGGCCAAAGTCTTCGAGGTAAACCTGTTCGGCAACTTCTTCGCCAACTTCAAAATCGGGCTCGATTTTTTGAGCTTCCGATAACGCAATCTTATCGTGATCCCAGATGTCTTCCGAGTTGTCGTCAACGATTTCGCGGAAACGCCAGATTTCAAGGTCGCCCTTGTCGGCATTTACGATGATGTCGAAATTGTCGTCTGTTTCGTATTTCTTACGGATCATGTTCCGGAATACATCTTCCAGAATGCGGATCATCGTAGGGCGGTCGATGTTTTTTTGTTTCGCAAAGTCTGCAAACGACTCGATGAGTGTACTAGCGTCCATCACTGTTCTTATTTAAATGATACCAACACAATTGTTTTGTCTATTTTATCAAAAGGTATTTCTACTGTTTTTTCTTCTTTTTTCTTACCGGAGCCTACGGTCTGCGTAAGCACAATGGCCAAATCGGTTACTGCGGTGAGTTTACCTTCCTCTGTCTTATCCGCTAATCTTACCCGAACATTACGCCCGATGTTTTTCACATACTGACGTTTGCTTTTCAATGGCTGATCTAACCCGGGAGTGGAAACTTCGAGGTTAAACGCCTTGTCGATCAGGTTTGCTTCGTCTAACGTTTTGGAAAGCTCGCGGCTTAAATCGGCACAATCGTCAATGCCAATACCGTTGTCGCCATCTACGATCACCAGCAATTTCCCCGGATTTCCTTTGAACGAGGCAACAACATCAACAATAAAGTGACTTTCGTCCTTTAATAAGGATTGAGCCATTCTCTTAATCTCTGTTATTAAATCCTGCAAATCCATAAATCCTACGAATCCTAATCAAAAGTATCGATAAACAAAGAGGGGACTTTTGTGTCCCCTCTACTTGCTAAACTCGTATAAGTGGCACAAAAGTAAGGCATTTTTACGTTATCACAAAATATTGCGTTTATTTGAGCAAAGTGATTAAGTATATGCGGTTTCAAATTCTATCGATTTTCGTTTTTTTCGTGCTGATTGGCTGTGGTAACGACAAAACCACAAGCACTACAACACAAGCCCCTCCAAAAGTTGTTAATGTTCCCACATTCAATGCCGACTCGGCTTATGCGTTTGTTCAGAAACAGGTCGATTTCGGCCCGCGCATTCCAAACTCAACAGCACACCAAAACGCAGGCGATTATTTTATTCAAAAATTTACGGCTTACGGAGCAAAGGTTACCGTACAGGCTTTTACAGCCACAACGTTTGATGAGAAAAAGATTAACCTCCGGAACATCATTGCCTCATTTAATCCCGAAAAGAAAAAACGTGTTCTGTTAGCTGCGCATTGGGATACCCGTCCGTATTCCGATAAAGATAAAGCCAAACCGAATGCCACATTCGATGGTGCTAATGATGGCGGAAGTGGTGTGGGTGTTTTGTTAGAAGTAGCGCGCACGTTAAGCCAGCAGGCAACCGATGTTGGTGTCGATATTATTTTGTTTGACGGTGAAGATTGGGGTGAACGTTATGACATAGCAGCGCCTCCTTTACCAAGTAGCTTAAAAAGCTGGTGGTGTTTGGGGTCACAACACTGGTCGAAAAACAAACACGTTGCCGGCTACACGGCTGCCTTTGGCATTTTGCTGGATATGGTGGGGGGTAAAGATGCTAAGTTTGGCTACGAAGGATATTCGTTAGACTATGCCTCCAGCGTAGTCGATAAAGTTTGGAAAGCGGCTTCAAAACAAGGTTTTTCGCATATTTTCATTACGGCAAAGGATGGGTACATTACCGATGACCACCTGTTTGTAAATCTAAATGCCAAAATTCCAATGATAGACATTATCAACTTTGGTGATGAAAGTGGTGACTTTGGAAATTTTCACCACACACAACAAGACAATATGGACATCATCAGCAAAGAAACCCTGCACGCGGTAGGCCAAACACTGTTGCAGGTTATTTACTACGAATAGAATGGTAAGGTGTCTGACACTTTGAAAGTGTCAGACACCTGCTATTTAATATTGCGGAAGGTTTTTCAAATACTGACCGTACCCGCTTTTTTCCAATGGTTTAGCTAACGCCAATAATTGCTCGCGGGTGATAAAGTTCATGCGATAGGCCACTTCTTCGATACACCCGATTTTTAACGCCTGGCGTTGTTCGATTACCTGCACAAAATTCCCGGCCTGCATGAGCGACTCAAACGTTCCGGTATCTAACCAGGCCGTTCCGCGATCCATACGGGCAACGTTTAGTTTCCCCTTTTTAAGATATGCGTTGTTAACATCGGTGATTTCAAGCTCACCGCGCGCACTGGGCTTTAATGCTTTAGATATGGCCACAACTTCATTGTCATAAAAATAAAGGCCGGGCACGGCATAATTCGATTTCGGGGTCTTTGGTTTTTCTTCAATGGAAATGGCTTTCATGCCGGCATCAAACTCTACCACTCCGTAACGTTCAGGGTCGTGAACATGATACGCAAATACTATTCCGCCATCTGGATCAACCGATGATTGCAATACTTTGGTTAATCCTGATCCGTAAAAAATATTGTCGCCCAAAATGAGCGCAACACTATCGTTGCCAATAAATTTTTCGCCAATGATAAACGCCTGCGCAAGTCCTTCGGGGTTGGGTTGTTCGGCATACGAAAACGAACAGCCTATTTGTTTGCCATCGCCCAACAGTTTTTGAAAGTTGGGTAAATCGTGTGGTGTTGAAATGATCAGTATTTCGCGTATGCCCGCCATCATCAGCACCGACAACGGATAGTAAATCATGGGCTTGTCGTACACCGGCATCAGTTGTTTGCTTACGGCTAAGGTTAGCGGGTGCAGGCGTGTACCGGAACCTCCGGCTAAAATTATTCCTTTCATCTATTTTCGTACATCTTGGTATAATACTGCAAATAGGCTCCGGAAGTAACGTTTTTGAGCCAGTTTCCATTATTCAGGTACCAATCTACCGTTTTTTCAATGCCTTCTTCAAACGAAGTTTCAGGCCGCCAGCCCGTTTCGCTGATCACCTTTCCGGGATCGATGGCATACCGCAAATCGTGGCCAGGCCGGTCTTTTACAAACGTAATGAGGTTGGAAGATGTGCCTTCTTCGCGACCTAATTTTTTATCGACAATACGGATGAGCAACTTAACAATGTCAATATTTTTCCACTCGTTGTTTCCGCCAATGTTATAGATCTCGCCCGCTTTGCCTTTATGAAAAATTGCATCAATGGCTCGCGCATGATCTTCTACAAACAACCAGTCACGTACGTTCTCACCTGTTCCATAAACAGGAAGCGGTTTGCTTTGGATGATGTTGTTGATCACCAACGGAATCAGCTTTTCAGGGAAGTGGTACGGGCCGTAATTGTTCGAGCAACGGCTGATGACTGCGGGCAATCCGTACGTGTTGTGAAACGATAACACGAAATGATCACTACTGGCTTTGGAGGCCGAGTAAGGCGAGCGTGGATCAAGCGATGTGGTTTCGGTAAAATATCCCGTAGCAATGGAGCCATACACCTCATCGGTAGAGATGTGGTAAAATAGTTTGCCGGTATAGTCATTACTCCAGGCGGTTTGTGCTGTTTTGAGCAACCGTATGGTGCCGATGATATTGGTTAATGCGAATTCATCGGGGTTGTGGATGGAGCGATCTACGTGGGACTCGGCTGCCAGATGAATTACACTGTCAACGTTGTATTTCGTAAAGGTTGACAGCATGGTTTCCATGTCTAAGATGTCGCCTTTTACAAAGTGATAATTCGGTTTGTCTTCGACATCGCGAAGGTTTTCAAGGTTACCGGCATACGTTAGTTTATCGTAGTTTACGATGGTGTAATCGGGGTATCGGGTCACAAACAGGCGTACAACCTGCGAGCCGATAAAGCCTGCCCCTCCGGTAATTAAAATTCGTTTCGACATTACTTTCCTACTGTTTTACGGCCTACACTGTAATAAATGAACCCAAGTTCAGCGATATTCTCAAGGCTGTATAAATTACGGCCATCGAAAATCACTTTGTTTTTAAGCCGTTCGCCTACTTTATCAAAATCAGGGTTGCGGTACTCCGGCCATTCGGTGGCAATCAACAGCGCATCAGCTTTGTTCAATACATCGTATTGGTTTTCGAAAAATGTAATGGTATCGCCATACATTCGCTTTACATTTTCCATGGCTTCCGGATCGTGTACGTGTACCGTGGCTCCTGCCTGCAACAATGCATCGATATTGTATAATGCGGGCGCCTCACGGATGTCATCGGTATGCGGTTTAAAAGCTAACCCCCAAATGGCAATGGTTTTTCCTTTTAACGATCCTTCAAAGTGTTGGGTAATGTTTGCGATGAGTTTTGTTTTTTGACGCTCGTTAACATCCATCACGGCATCTAATATTTTGAAATCATAGTTTACATCGTCCGATGATTTCACTAATGCCTGAACATCTTTCGGAAAACAACTGCCGCCATACCCTATGCCGGCAAATAAAAAACGTTTGCCAATGCGGCTATCGGTGCCCATGCCCAAACGAACCAGGTCAACATCGGCACCCACACGTTCGCACACGTTAGCGACTTCATTCATGAACGTAATTTTTGTTGCTAAGAAAGCATTGGCTGCATACTTGGTTAGTTCCGATGAACGTTCGTCCATATAAATAACCGGGTTACCCTGCCGCGTAAAAGGCGCATAGAGATTGTCCATTACCTTCTTCGCTTTTTCAGAGCGTGTACCAACAATAACACGTTCGGGTTTCATAAAATCTTCTACCGCTAAACCTTCGCGCAAAAATTCCGGGTTCGATACGACATCAAACGCTACCGTAGCATGTTTGGCAACACGCTCACGCACCAAATCGGCCGTGCCTACGGGTACGGTACTCTTATTTACAATAACGGTATAGTCTTTCAGCAACGGCCCGATTTGATCGGCCACGCCCAGCACATATTTTAAATCTGCTGAACCGTCTTCGCCCGGAGGGGTAGGCAGGGCCAGCATAATGATCTTAGCATCTTTAATCCCTTCGACCAACGAAGTCGTAAAAAACAAACGCCCCTGCTTTACATTTTTTTCAAACAACTCTTCCAGGCCACGCTCAAAAATGGGGATTTGCCCCTGGTTGAGTTTTTCTACTTTCTTTTCATCAATATCCACGCATGTAACGGTATTCCCGGTTTCGGCATAACACGTGCCCGACACCAAACCTACATACCCTGTTCCGATAACTGCTATTCTCATAATTCACTTAAAAAGATGCCAAAAATAAGGTTTTTATAACAACCCGGTATGCCCCGATTATAAACCTATCACCAACAAACTAACATTCGTTTGGGTTTTTATTCCATTGTTGTACCTTCGCACTTCAAAAAATAAAAACGATGGCCATAACAGCTACAAATACCCCCCTTGCTGGTAACGTAAACTTTGAAGAAAGCGACCACCAAAAAATGATTGCCCAAATGGTGCGCGATTTTGGTGCAAAAGAGATTAAACCGAAAATGATGGAATGGGACGAATCGCAGGAGTTTCCCATAGCCATGTTTAAAAAGTTAGGTTCACTCGGACTGATGGGCGTATTAGTGCCCGAAGAATATGGCGGCTCAGGGTTTGGCTACCCCGAATATGTAACGGCCATTGCCGAGCTTGCCAAAATCGATGGCTCTATCGGGCTTTCCATGGCCGCACACAATTCGTTATGCACCGGTCATATTTTACAGCACGCTAATGAAGAACAAAAACAAAAATACCTGCCCAAATTAGCTACGGCCGAATGGATCGGAGCGTGGGGATTAACCGAACCCAATACCGGATCGGATGCAGGCAATATGCGCACGGTAGCCGTGAAGGATGGTGATTACTATGTTATTAACGGAGCAAAAAATTTTATCACACATGGCAAATCGGGCGATGTAGCCGTGGTGATTGTACGCACCGGAAACGTAGGCGATTCGCACGGCATGAGCGCTTTTATCGTTGAAAAGGGCACCCCGGGGTTTGCCTCCGGAAAAAAGGAAAACAAGTTAGGTATGCGTGCTTCCGAAACAGCCGAACTGATTTTTACCGACTGCCGTATTCACAAATCACAAATGATCGGGAAAGAAGGCGAAGGTTTTATTCAGGCCATGAAAGTGCTGGATGGCGGCCGCATTTCAATTGCCGCATTAAGTTTAGGCATTGCACAAGGTGCCTATGAGGCCGCGCTTCAGTATGCGCAGGAACGCCAGCAG
Source organism: uncultured Roseivirgaceae bacterium (assembly GCA_964404445.1). Classification (GTDB taxonomy): domain Bacteria; phylum Bacteroidota; class Bacteroidia; order Cytophagales; family Cyclobacteriaceae; genus UBA2336. The sequence goes on from CAYOJW010000001.1 coordinate 229,902, forward strand.
TTCAACAAGCCTATTGCGGCTTTTCAGGGAATTGCCTTTAAGCTGGCCGATATGGCTACTAAAATTGAAGCGGCCAGCCTGTTAACCTACCGGGCAGCCGTAATGAAGCAACAGGGGCAAAACGTAAACCGCGAATCGGCTATGGCCAAACTGTATGCTTCCGAAATTGCCGTAGAAGTGGCCAACGAGGGCGTTCAGATTTTTGGCGGGTACGGCTACACCAAAGATTTCCCGGCCGAAAAATACTACCGCGATGCCAAATTGTGCACCATTGGCGAGGGTACATCCGAAATACAGAAATTGGTGATTTCCAGAGCTATTTTGAAGTAATTTTGGAATTGTGACCGGGCTTTTACTATATTTGCAGCCCTAATTATTGGAAACATGCTCATTATCAACATCAAAGAAAACGAATCGATTGACAAGGCTTTGAAGCGTTTTAAGAAGAAATTCGAAAAAACCGGCATTTTGAAGGAGTTGCGCTCGCGCACTGCTTTCCAAAAACCCTCTGTAAGACGCAGAACTGAAGTTAAAAAAGCTGCGTACATCCAGAATATCAGAAGACAAGAAAACGCTTAAGCCGGGGCTTAAGTATTTAGTTATACACATTCTATCAACGAATCCCCTTCGGGTATTTCCCGGAGGGGATTCTTTTTTTACATTGATCTACGATAGCAGCCCCGCAGGAAGTTGACAGATGTGAATATGATTGAGCTTTTCCTCAAATACCTTCAATACGAAAAACGTGTAAGTGCGCATACAGCACTGGCCTATCAGAACGACCTGGAGCAGTTTTCGCAATTTTTAAACAACACGTACGAAGCACACCCTATTGAACAGGCCACATACAGCATGGTTCGGTCGTGGATCATTACCCTCACCGATGCCAACCTCGAAGCCACTTCGGTTAACCGTAAAATTGCCAGCCTGAAAGCTTTCTACAAGTTTTTAATGCGCGAACAAGCCATCGCTAAAAACCCGATGCTGAAAATACGTGTGCTGAAAACCCAAAAACGGTTGCCCTCATTTGTAAATGAAAACGAAATAAATGAGGCGCTCGACAATAAAGAATATAAAAAGGAAAAGAAAGCGTGGAGCGACTCGCTCGAAGACTGGCGCAGACGTCTTATCCTCGAATTGTTTTATGCTACCGGCATCCGCTTGTCGGAGTTGATCGGCCTAAAAGAAAACCAGGTTAACCTGCACGACCGCACCATTAAAGTTCTGGGAAAAAGAAATAAAGAAAGAGTTATCCCTTTCCCGCCCGGTATCGTTTCTATACTCAAGGGCTATAAAACCGTACGAAACCGCGAAGTAGAAATGAGGGATCACGGATTTTTATTGGTAACGGATTCTGGTGACCCGTTATACCCGATGATGGTCTATCGCATTGTGAAACAGCATTTAAAAGATACCGGCACTCAAAAAACCAGTCCGCACGTACTGCGGCATACATACGCCACACACTTATTAAACAAGGGTGCCGAGATTAATGCCGTGAAAGATTTATTAGGCCATAGTAGTTTGGCCGCCACGCAGGTTTATACACACAATTCCATCGAAAAAATTAAAAAAACATTTGAACAGGCGCACCCAAAAGCCTGACTATGATTTAATGATTACGCTGATTATGATTACACTGATTAAACGCTATACTATCGAATAAACGCTACGCTGAAAGACCTGCGGCACGTCTGTAAACTACCGCGTAACCGAATGTTCCATTTTAAATTTTTAATGCTATGAAGTTACAAGTTCAATCCATCCATTTCGATGCAGACGTGAAGCTGATCCACTTTATTCAACGCAAGGTTGATAAATTGCACATCTTTTACGATCGTTTAGTAGATGGCGAAGTGTTTTTGCGTTTGAATAACGAAGGCATTGAAAACAAAACGGTAGAGATAAAAATTAATGTGCCCGGCACACAACTGTTTGCCACTGAAAAAGCACGCTCGTTTGAAGCCGCTGCCGATCAAGCCACCGAGGCGTTGCGCAACCAGCTTAAAAAGTTTAAAACACGGGTAAAACAGGGCAGGGCATAGCGCAACAAAAATTTGTTGATCATCTAAAAACAAAGGCCTTGAATGTTTTTTCAAGGCTTTTACTACTTTAGTGAGGCACTATTAGCAGAATAAACTTTTCTTCATCAACACTATGCGCATTAATCTTAAAATACTGACGTGGCTCCTATTGCTATCTTCATTTTCTTGCGTGACCGAATCCACGAGAATAAAAACAATTCAAAACTTTATTGAATCCGTAAGTAACGATGATTATCCAGCCCTCGTCATAGATAAGTACATCGCAGTACATGACTCTACAAACCACGAAATTGTAACTCTTTCCTTGCGGGAATTACAGGAAGGGTTTCACTACATAAACACAAGTGAATTGAAATACAGTATTTATAATGCAGCAACCCATGGCAAAATCATCTTGCCTGATGGAGAATCTAAAAATGTGTTTGTAGTTGAGACCAAACACGAGCCCCTTATATATGTATGGATGAAAGGGGGTCTCATACAATCGTTTTCTACATTGAACAAAGGCGGGACAAGGGTTTTTATAACCTACTAAAACATAAAGACCCTAACGACATCGTCAGGGTCTTATTCTATCAATAGTTTTCGCTCACCTCAAAGCTTAAACGCTTTCTTTACAGCATCAACATAATCGAGTTTTTCCCAGGGGAATAACTCAACTTTAACTTTGGTTTCGTTTTGCTTGCCTTTGTTAAACACTTTTTCCACCACTTTCGACTCACGACCCATGTGGCCGTAGGCAGCGGTTTCGGAGTATATCGGTGTTCTTAATTTAAAACGCTCTTCAATAAAGTAAGGGCGCATATCGAAAAGCTTCTCTACTTTTTTAGCGATCTCACCATCGTTCAAATTCACATTTGCCGTACCGTAAGTATTTACATACAAGCCAACCGGTTTGGCAACACCAATCGCATACGCAACCTGTACCAACACTTCATCGCACACGCCAGCGGCTACTAAGTTTTTAGCAATGTGGCGTGTGGCATACGCTGCCGAGCGGTCAACTTTTGAAGGATCTTTACCCGAGAACGCTCCGCCACCGTGTGCGCCTTTACCTCCGTAGGTATCTACAATGATTTTTCTCCCGGTTAAACCGGTATCGCCATGCGGGCCGCCAATCACAAACTTACCGGTTGGGTTAACGTGATATTTAATATCGGAGCCAAACAGTTTCTGAACACGCTTCGGGAGTTTTTTCAGAATGCGCGGCACAAGAATATTGATTACATCGTCTTTAATCTTTTTCAGCATTACCGCATCTTTTGCGAAATCATCGTGCTGAGTTGAGATCACTATGGCATCAATACGTTGTGGTTTGTTGTCATCGCTGTATTCGATTGTTACCTGCGATTTGGCATCCGGACGGAGGTAAGTCATTACTTTACCCTCTCTGCGGATTACAGACAGTTCTCTCAGTAATAAATGTGCCAGCTCCAGCGGAAGTGGCATATAATTGTCGGTTTCGTTGGTTGCATAGCCAAACATCATGCCCTGATCGCCAGCGCCCTGATCTTCTTTTTTCTTACGCTCAACGCCCTGGTTAATATCGGATGATTGTTCGTGAATGGCCGAGAAAATACCACAACTGTTGGCCTCGAACATATACTCGCTTTTGGTGTAGCCGATCTTACGGATAACCTCACGGGCAATATCCTGCACATCGAGGTAGGCTTGCGATTTTACTTCACCGGCCAGCACAACCTGTCCGGTAGTTACCAGCGTTTCGCACGCCACTTTCGAGGACGGATCGTACGCTAAGAAATAATCGATGAGTGCATCGGATATTTGATCCGCTACTTTATCGGGGTGACCTTCCGATACAGACTCTGATGTGAATAAGTAAGGCATATAGTTTTTTAAGGAGTTATGGTCATTCTTTTAAACCGGTCGCAAAGTTATACGATTGAAGCTAATTGAAAAACGTGCGCACCCCTCAGGCCAAAAAAAGAAAAACTGTTGGCAGCTTAGGCAATTCGGGTTGGCGCACGCGCCATGCCTTTACGGGTTGGGTAATGATGGACTCGGCCTTGCCCGTAACATCAACGGCAATGCATAACAATGTGTGTTCGTGCAGTGCTTTAAGCAGGTTTGTGATAAGCTGGTTGTTCCGGTAAGGTGTTTCAATAAAAATCTGCGTTTGGTTTTTTGCCCGTGATTCTTTCTCAAAAACCCTGATCGCTTCGATGCTTTCCTTTGAATCGATCGGCAAATAGCCATGAAACGCAAACTTTTGACCGTTTAATCCTGAGGCCATCAACGCCAACAGGATAGCGGAGGGGCCTGTTAACGGCACTACCTGAATACCTTGTTGATGTGCAAACTTTGCAGCCAATGCCCCGGGGTCGGCAATGCCGGGACAACCCGATTCTGAAAGAATGCCCAAATCGTTCCCCTCAAAAACCGGTGCGAACAGTTCCTGAAGTTCGTGTTCTTTGGTGTTTTTGTTTAACACCTTAAAATCGAGCGGATCAATCGCTTCATAAATTTTCAGGCTACTGAGGTATCGTCTTGCGGTGCGGATGTCTTCCGCCAGAAAATGCTTTATGCCTTTCAATACATCTTTAACCCCTAACGGAATAACAGCCTGTTGTGTATCTTCTGCAACAATCGTGGGGATCAGGTAAAGTTTGCCGTTAGCCATACCTCAGGTTGTAGCCTTTAAAAAATTCTCTACTACCGCCACAAACTCCGCTGGTTTTTCGGCTTGTACCCAATGGCCGGTATCCATCGTAACCAACGTTGCTTTGGGAAAGAGCGTTTTAATCCGGTCGCGGTCTTCGTCTTTCACGTAATTGGATTTTCCGCCACGGATAAAAAGTACAGGGCCATCAAACGTTCCTTCAAACTGTAAATCCTGACCAATATCCTCCAGGCTTTTCTCGATCACCGGCAGGTTAATCTTCCACGAAAAACCGCCATCACTTTTTCGTGAAAGGTTCTTTAGCAAAAACTGCCGCACATCGGCCTCTTTAACATAATCGGCCAGAACCTCATCGGCCTCGCCACGGGTTTTGATGGTGTCAATCGGAATAGCCTTTAACCCTTTCACAATAACATCGTGATGAACTTTATAATATTTAGGAGCGATGTCGGCCACAATCAGTTTGTCGAGTTTACCGGGATGCGCCACGGCAAAATTCATGGCTGTTTTGCCGCCCATCGAGTGGCCGAGAATGATTGGGTTGGTTATGTTGTGTTGATCGATAAAGTCGTTGAGGTCGTTGGCCAGCACGGTATAATTAAGTTCATCGCTGTGAGGCGACTGACCGTGGTTTCGCTGATCAACGATATACACATGATACTTCTCGGATAACATTTTTGCCTGCGGCAGCCAGTTATCGGACGAACCCATCAATCCGTGCAGGACGATTAACGGTTGCCCCTGACCCATTTCGCGATAGAATAATTTCATAGTTGAGCAAATCTATTATTTCTATTTAACTTTGATGCATGAAAGTTTTATTGGATATAAAAGACAGCAAGGCCGATTTTGTGCTGGAACTGTTGGGCAACCTGAAATACGTGAAAACAAAAACGATCTCTGCCAAAAAAGAAAAGTTTTTGAACGAACTGAAAGAGGCTGTTGAACAGGTTAAACTGGCAAAAGCCGGAAAGTTAAAGACCCGTCCGGTAAGGGAATTATTAGATGAGTTATAAAGTTGATTCCATCCCGTTTTTTGATGCCCAGCTAAAGCGACTGGCCAAAAAATACCCATCCTTAAAAACCGATGTCGGTCAATTGATCAATGTGCTTGAAGTCAATCCTGTTCAGGGCATTGCATTGGGCAAGAATTGTTACAAAATAAGGTTAGCGATCAAATCGAAGGGGAAAGGCAAATCCGGGGGAGCGCGTGTGATCAGTTACGTTTATGTAACAAAAAACACCGTGTACCTGATGTCAATTTACGATAAGGCCGAACAGGCTGATATTTCAAACAGCGACCTTTCATTACTTATAAAGAGTTTAGAATAACACATGGAGTTAACCAACGGAGCGTACACCATTCAGGGGGTAAATGTGCTGGACATTTGCGAACAATTCGGCACACCGGTTTATGTATATGATGCTGAAAAAATCATCAGCCAGTTAAAGAATTTAAAAGCGGCCTTTTCGGATGCCGATCTCCGTATTAAGTACGCGGCCAAAGCGCTTACCAATCTCTCGGTGTTGAAACTCTTGCGCAAGCACGGTGCAGGCATTGATGTGGTTTCGATACAGGAAGCTCAGCTTGCGTTAAAAGCCGGATACACTCCCGGTGAAATCATGTTCACACCCAACTGTGCCGAATACGAAGAACTTGCCGAAGGCGTACGCCAAGGTTTCATGGTAAACATCGACAACCTGCCACATTTAAAACGCTTCGGTGAAGAGTTTGGAAACACACGCCCGTGCTGCCTGCGTTTAAATCCGCACATCATGGCCGGTGGAAATCTTAAAATATCGACAGGGCATAGCAACTCGAAGTTTGGCATTTCGGTATATCAGCTTCCGCAGATTATGGAGCTTGTGGCGCAGTATAATATTAACGTAACCGGATTGCACATTCACACCGGTTCGGAAATAAGCGATGCCGATGTGTTTATTAAAATGGCTGAAATATTTTTTAGTGTTGCGCGTGAGTTTAACGATTTGAAGTTCATTGATTTCGGTAGCGGGTTTAAAGTGGCGTACCAGGAAGGCGATGCCGTGACCAACGTGTACGACCTCGGCCTTAAACTGACCAAAGCCTTCCGCGATTTTTGCCAGCAATACGGTCGCAAACTTGAACTTTGGATTGAACCCGGAAAATATATCGTAAGCGATGCAGGCAATCTGTTTGTGAAAACAACCGTAGTGAAATCGACACCTACCATAACCTTTGTGGGTGTAAACTCAGGATTGAATCACCTGATCCGCCCCATGATGTACGATGCGTATCACAACATTATAAATGTTTCTAACCCCGAAGGCTCACAAAAAACATACACGGTAGTTGGTTACATCTGCGAAACCGATACCCTTGGTGCCGACAGAAAAATAAATGAAGTAACCGAAGGTGACATTTTGGCGATTCGCAATGCGGGCGCGTATGGTTTTTCGATGGCCTCGAATTACAATTCGCGGTTGCGCCCTGCCGAAGTGTTGGTGATTAATGGCGAAGCCAAGTTAATTCGCGAACGCGAAACGCTGGAGGATTTAGTGAAAGGGCAGGTGGATATTGGGTTGTAGCTTGTTGGATTTTAAATCCTGATCATCCGGGTTCGGGATTGCAAATCCCGAACAGTTAGGGTTACAAGCCCAAAATAATGTAGTTTATATGCCAAGAAAATACCCAACCAAAAACCAATTTAACACTATGATGTTACTCTCAACTATTGCAATGAAGCCCTACGGCCTATTCATCATCCTTTTTTGTAGCATAGTGTTTATCCAAGCTAACGCCCAAGGTGATCAATCCAAATCAAATTCTCAATGGAAATTATACTCTATTGAGAAGAGCGATATGCAGATTAAATTCCCCGTGGAACCAGATAACGATATTCAGGAAATTACAAAAGACCTACACCAATATACCCGAAAAGTATATATAAAAGATTCCAAAGGATTCAATTTTGTTTATTTCGTTTCTATCGTTAATTACAAAAACGGAATTGACGTTGATAGCGCCACATTTATCCGTACCGCGACAACTATGCTTAATAATCGCTTTAAAAACTCATACAGTTTTACCATCACCAAAGAAAATCATAAGGTTTTCAAAAATTGCTCAGCCATAAGCGTAACAGCAACCGTTAAGCCCGACCCGACCGATTCATTTATTTATAATGCCTTTCTTTGAAACGAAAGAATTACATCATATTTATGTTTGTTTTAACCGATCCAAATTATGTTGATACTGACCATAGAGTATCTCAGTTTTTTAATTCTTTAATCTGGACTGATTAGATTATGTTTATTCTAATAGTTTTAAAACCATCTATCACGCTTCGCTTTTTATTGGGCTTTTAAAAAGGTTGAACCCTAAAACAAACTCAAATTCCCTTTATACCGGAACTTCGTTAAATCATATTCGGGCATGTGCCGACCTTCAAAGTATTTTTTCTTTGAGGTGCTGAACAACTTGTGAATGATTTCGGCATAACTGCCCTCACCGCGCATACGCCTGCCAAATTGTGAATCGTTTACGTTGCCGCCATGCAGGGCGCTGATTTGGTTCCAGACTTTATCAAACCTGTCGGGAAAATTTTTGCGCAGCCAGTCTTCAAATAGTTGCGCGATCGATCCATTTAATCGTACAACCGTCATACCGGCTGTTAATGCCCCGTGATCGGCTGCGGCTTTTAAAATAGTTGGTATTTCGTGATGGTTCAACCCGGGAATTAACGGTGCATTCATAATACCAACGGGTATGTTTGCTTTCGATAATTCTTCTACAACTTTTAACCGTTTCAGTCCGCTTGCGGTACGTGGTTCCATCGCCCTGCGCAAGTCTTCATTTAAGGTTGTGATGGAAATCATAACATGAACAAGATGATCGCTCGCTAAATCCTGTAACACATCTATATCACGAGTGATTAAACCGTTCTTTGAAATAATGCCCACGGGATGCCGGTACTTCGCCAATACTTGCAACATCTTACGTGTGATGCCAAACTTACGCTCCAGCGGCTGATAGCAATCGGTATTGCCACTCAGCATAATGGGTGCGGGCTGCCACTTGGGGTGCAATAGTTGTTTTTCTAACAAATCGGCAGCATTTCTTTTTACGATGATCTTGCTTTCAAAATCCAGTCCGGCACTAAAGCCATAATACTCGTGCGCGTTGCGGGCGTAACAATAAATACAGCCGTGCTCGCAACCCTGGTAGGGATTCATAGAATACATTCCGTACACATCGGGGCTATCGACTTTGTTTACAATCTTTTTAGGAGTTTCAAAAAAGATTTGCGTTTGAGGTGCTTCGAGCAACGGTTCATCCAAACCTTCGATGTGCTCGGTCACGTATTGATTCTTTAAAAACTTGTTGCTGGTTTTTATTTGTGCACCACGTCCTTTGAAATAGTCATCTGTTTTTTCTTCTTGCATCGTGCACGAATGTAGCGGTGATTGTTGCTGTAAAAAATTACTTTTACGCACCGCGACAGAAGCTGTCAGAAGATGTTATCCTATACACAAACACCTATTCAAGAACTACACGATCCGCTGTTCGCTCAGGCCGGTGTGCGTGTGTTTATCAAGCGTGAAGATTTAAACCATCCGTTTGTATCGGGCAATAAATGGTGGAAACTGAAATACAATCTGGAAGAAGCAAAACGATTAAACCACAAAACACTTTTAACGTTTGGCGGGGCGTACTCCAACCATATTTACGCAACAGCTGCCGCAGCGCATGAATTAGGTTTTGAATCCATCGGCATAATCCGAGGAGAAGAAACCCTGCCGCTTAACCACACGCTTTCGTTTGCAAAAAATAAAGGCATGAAGCTGCATTATGTTTCGCGCGAACAATACCGAACGAAAACCGAAGTCGAATTTATCGATCAACTCCATCAACACTTGGGTGATTTTTATTTAATCCCCGAAGGCGGAACCAATGCGTTGGCTGTAAAAGGTGTAACCGAGTTTGCACAAATGTTAGGCAACGATTTCGATTATCTCTGTTGTTCCGTTGGAACAGGCGGAACGTTGGCCGGGTTGGTGAATGGATTATCCGGCACTAAAACCGTTATCGGGTTTTCTTCTTTAAAGGGAGGCGATTTCTTAGAGGAAGAAGTGAAAAAATATCTGCATAGCGATTATGGAAAATGGGCATTACGCACATCATACCATCATGGCGGATATGGAAAAACGACACCTGAACTTTTAACATTTATGGAACACACACAGAAACGGCACAATCTGCCGCTGGATCCTGTTTATACAGGCAAATTACTGTACGGTGTTTATGAAGAGATAAAGAAGGGATCTTTTAAAAAAGGAAGCACGGTTCTTATTTTACATTCGGGCGGGTTGCAAGGAGCTTTAAAAACATAAAGCATGAAGAAATTTATACACATTGTACTGTTTTTTATTTTCACAGGTGCAGCCTTCGGACAGGATCCGGTCAATTCACGCACTTCAAGTTACTACACCTTCATCTATAAAATCAGTAACGATGAAGCGAAAGCATTATACCAAAACGAAGATTCGGCTGTTCCCGAACAATACTTTCACACACTTACAGATTTCTACCCGACCGATTCGGCATACAGAAAAAAACTCCCTGCCGGGCATTATCTATTTATTAAATCCGTAGCCGGCAAGCTTGATTGCGAACTGGAGTCTGTCAATAATCTTGAAATGCACATTCTGAACAACAACCGCGATCTGTTGCTTGTTTTTCAGGACACATCGGGCGCAGAAATAAAATCGCTGAGCCCGAAAGTTAAAAACCGCACCATACGATTTGATGAGAAACTGAATGCCTATCGTATTTCAAAAACCAATAAACAGGGATTTGTGTATGCCGGGCACGAAGGCCATCTGAATATTTTCAGCATAAAACGCAGGTACAACAACACATTACCGGCCCGTACAAAACGCAGGGTGCTGGGCACTTTCCCCATTAATATTCTTGTTTCACCCATTACCTACACGGTGCAGTCTGTTAAAAGTTTAATTAAATACCAATACATAAATCCTCCGCGAATTTACCATCGCGCCCGGAATATGTTTGAGCCAAAAAATTACAGCGGTTATGTTGTGCTTAACAAACCGGAGTTTAAGCCGGGCGATACGGTAAAACTGAAAGCCTTTATTGTTACTAAAAAAGGCAAACCGGTACAGAAAAAACTGTCGGTTCACCTGAGTGGTTATTCGCCTCGTTTCAATAAAAATATGGGAGAAATCTCTCCGTATCGAAAAGGCGCTTATGTTTTTGAGTTCGTGCTGAATGACAGCTTAAAACTATCGTTAGACAAAAATTATACTGTTTACTTAGAGGATAAGGGTGACAATAACTATCCCTCCGCAAGTTTTAATTATGAACACTACGAACTGAAACAAAATATTTTTTCACTAAAGCCTTCTCCGACCAATACTCCCCACAAACCTGCCTCAATTCTGTTAAAAGGAACAGACTCCAACGATATGCCGCTCTATGACATTCACGTTGCGTTAACGGTTAAAACAAAATCGGTGAATGATTTTTATGAAAAATCACTATTCGTACGCGATACATTATGGACACACGAACTAAAGCTGGAGCCATTAGGCGATACAAAGATAATTTTACCAGACTCAATCTATTCTAATGCCGCGTTTGACTACGAGGTAATAGCCGCATTCACCAATGCCGACAACGAGCGTCAGGTAAAGACGCTAACGTTATCATACAATGCAAAACAACAGGCCGAAATAAAATTGAAGAACGACTCTGTATTTTTTACATCACCTGAAAACGGTGTGTACAGAATTGCCGGGCTGTCCTATCGTGGCGATACACTTTATACAAATACGGTTACACTCCCTCATGCAGAAACACTCAAGCCGCACCTGTCAGGCTATGCCCTCATTCACAAAAAACAAACGGTAGCATTCCTTTCTGTTCGCAACGAACAACACCAAATCGAGGCCCTGGCACAACGCACAAAAGACAGTCTGAATATGTTTGTACAAAATCCGCGTAAGCTGTTGTTCCGCTACCAGCTTTTTAAAAACAATAAAATCACTGAACAGGGGTATTCAAACACCTATACCGTAAAGCGAAAAGCACATTCCAACGACCGTTATTACTTAGCTTTACAATATGTATGGGCAGGCGAAGCAAAGAACCAAAACTATGATCTGGCATTCGCCAAGAAACCGTTAACGATTTCTATCGACCATCCCGCAACTGTTTTTCCGGGGCAATCAACCGAAATGACAATCTTCGTGAAAGACGCTTTCGGCAGCCCTGTGCAAAATGCCGACCTCACGGCTTATGCCATTACTAAAAAGTTTACAAAAACAACAACCGCTTCCGTGCCAAACTTTGAGCACTTCAAAAACCGGAAAGCCTTCAACGAATTCAGCAACATAAAAGTTGATGACAGGAAAATCACACAAAAGCTGAAGTATGATTACTGGAAAACAAAACTCGGCTTAGACAGTATCGGCTTTTATCATTTCTTATATCCTGATAAAGGGTTGTTCACCTATTATACAACAGCCGAAGACAGCATTACGCAAATTGCGCCCTATGTTGTGCAGAACGGAGAAGTTCAACCCGTGCATTACATTTATTTCGATAAAGAACTGAAATACTATTATGGTGTGGAAAGTGTTGAGCCGTATTCGTTCAGGGTAAACACGGTAAAAAATATTACACTGCGTTTGCGAAACCGTTTAATCACCATCCCTAATGTTTCTGTTGAAAAGGGGAAGAAGCTTATCCTAAGCCTTGACCTCAACAACCTGCCCGACAGCATTCAATCACTTGAACAACCTGTTAAGTTTACTTCGCAGGAAATACAAAAGCTACGTCCTCATTTTTTATGGGTAACCCGCAATCAAACTCAAAGCCGGGCATATTTTGAACAGCCCGATTTTCAAAATGAAAGAACCTACCGTTTGCTGCGCCCCACTAACAATTATCAAACCCAGCCCGAACTGGTTGGCCCGTTTTTTACAGGAACATTAAAGTATCAATCGGCATTTGATATTTATTTCCCTTTTAAGCCTTCGATGGTGTACGAATTTCAGCCCGAACTGGTTGACCGTACATACCGTGACTATTCTTTTGATCATTACCTGCCATTATGGAACGTAAGCCCCTCGCTTAAAGACCAGGTACAAACAAAAAACAATATTGAAGCGTACTGGAGAAGTTTAGACGAAGAAATACCTTACAAATTTCGCAGATACCCCGACAGCAACCCGGTATCAAAAACCGTTGGCCGGTTAAGCCTTCGCCAAAAAACGATAGCGGATAAAACCAAGCTCGCGACTTTCATCATCAACCTCGACAACCCCGATGAATACTACATTTACCCCGCACAGGCTACGGTTTTCACTCCATTGCTTCCGGGTTTATACCAGTGTGTTATAATCCATTCCGAAGAAAGCTATATCAAATCAGAGCCCGTTCGTGTTGAGGCTTACGGGCAAACATTTTACACCATAACAAACGAACCCGTTGTTAACGCGGATGATTTCAGCAAAAAAATTATCGAACGCATTAAGCAATGGTCGGAAGAAGACATCTATGCCGACAAAAATCGTATGCAGGAAATGCAAAACATCCGCCAATTATATTATAGCGAAACAACAGCTTACACAAACTTTAGTGGAGGCGGGCAATGGGTATCCGGTGTTGTGAGTGACCCTGAAGACGGGAGCCCACTACCCGGTGTTAGCGTTATTGTAAAAGGCACGGCCATCGGAACTGCAACCGACATGAATGGCTTTTACAGGCTTTATGTGCCGCACAATGCAACGCTTGTTATTTCATTTATCGGCTACAAAACACATGAAATAGAAACACGAAACCGCGCCCAGGCCGATGTTCAACTACAAATGGATGCAACGCATTTAGAAGAAGTAGTTGTAGTGGGATATGGCGTTCAGTCGAAAAGAGAAATGACGTATTCTGTATCAACCACATCAGGAGGTATGTATGGCCGGGTAGCCGGAGTTCAGGTAATTCAGGCAAGCGGTGGTGCGCCCGGGGCTGCATTAAGCATACGAGGCGTGAATTCTTTGCCCGGTGCAAACAACCCGCTGGTGATCATTGACGGAGTAATAATGCGTTTGGAAGACATTGACCAAAGTAAGATAACAGCCATTGAGGTGTTGAAAGATGCCGAGGCAACGGCAATTTACGGATCGCGTGCCGCGAACGGGGTTATTCTTATTTCAACAAAGCCCGGTACAACATCGGCACAGCTTTTACAAACCAAACTTCCTGAAACGCCTCAGCTTATAGCGATTGACGGGAACACACCGGGAAGTTCGTTGCGAAAGAACTTCCGCGACTACGCTTTCTGGCAACCGCAGTTGCGCACCGATAAAAACGGAGCCGCAAAATTCAACGCCACATACCCGGACGACATTACCGGTTGGAACATTCACGTGCTGGGCATGGCCTCTAAAAAAAGAACCGGACAGACACAAAGTCAGGTGCAATCTTTTAAACCGTTAATTGCACAATTAACCATGCCAAATTTTTTGATTATGGGCGACAGCGCGTGGGCTATCGGTAAAATCACAAATTACAGTGCCGACAGTCTTGCCCTGTTAAAAACTTTTTCGATAAATGATCAGGCACAACTACGTGAAAGCGTAATTATCAAAAACTCGTTCATTGACTCCGTTTCTTTAACAGGAGCGGGCGACAGCCTTCGGGTGAAATATGAAATTGAGCATAAAGGCTACCGCGATGGCGAACTGAGAAAAATCCCGGTGCTTCCATTAGGAACAAAAGAGTCGAACGGGGTTTTTGCCGCCCTCACAAACGATACGGTGTTTACGTTGCAGTTTAACAAACAAAGCAAACTGAAACTCTGTGCACAAACCGATTTGCTTGATGTGCTTTCGGATGAAATACAGGAATTAAAAATTTATCCGTACGAATGCAACGAACAGCTTGCCTCTAAGTTAAAAGCATTGCTGGCTGAAAAAACCATTCGCAACTATAAGAAAGAAAAATTTGAGCACGACAGGCTCGTTGAAAAAATCCTAAAGAAACTTGCCAGCAATCAATCGAAAGACGGAAGCTGGAGCTGGTGGGGATCGAACGGGGGAAGCGTTTGGATTACACTGCACATTGCCGAGGCGTTAGCGTGGGCAGAAAAACTTGATTATAAAGTTACGTATGATCGCACCGGGCTAACCGGATTTCTAAAGAACTCTTATAATTATAATGTTTCCGTTACCGATCAATTAAAAGCGTGGATCTTTCTGTCAGCAAACGGGGAAAAAGTAATTGCCAAACCGCTGATCGACACATTAGCTAAAAATAACAAACTGTATAACAACCATTACAAACTGTTAGCCATGCGCTTGCTTCAGCAAAACGGTGAAGAACCTGATTGGAAGTGGATAGAAGAACAAAAAAAGAGAACCCTGAAGGGGAATATCTATTGGGGTGAGGAAAAAACTTCAATGTGGAATAACGATATTGATAATACCCTTCTTGTTTATCGGATGATTGAACACAAAAACCCAAACCACTCCGACCTGCTTTATATCTGCAATTATTTTCTGGAACGCAGAAAACAATCGTGGCGTAACACCTACGAGTCGGCACGCATTATCGAAACACTATTGCCCGCGTTACAAAAAACGACCGGTCAGTCTTCGCCATCATTAACCCTTACGGGAGATGTTTCACATACCGTTACCTCATTCCCGTTTGAAAAAGAGTTTGTTGGCGTTCAGCAAATCAGCATAACAAAAAAAGGTAATGCCCCTGTATATTTTACAGCCTATGAAGAAAAGTGGAATCCGGAACCTGAAAAGGTCGAGGGTGATTTTGTTGTGAAAACGCAATGGGAAAACGATGTTAACAAACTGAAAGCCGGGAAACCTGTTTCTTTACAAATTACGCTTAACGTAAAAAAGGACGCTGAATATGTGATGATTAGCGTGCCGATACCGGCAGGGTGTTCTTACGACTCCAAAAATCAAAGCCGCACAAACGGTGAGGTACACCGCGAATACGATCTCCATGAAACCCGTATTTATTGTGAACGGCTGCGTGAAGGCACATATTACTATACCGTACAATTACAGCCACGTTACAAAGGAGTGTACTCCGTAAATCCGGCAAAAGCCGAGTGGATGTATTTTCCGGTGATCTACGGGCGTGAAAGCATAGGTAAAATCAAAGTAGAATAAAAGATATACGCCAATATTCTATCTATACCTAAATTTCTTACCCAAACAAATCCTGAAACACTTCGGTTAGTTTCGAGAATGACTTTACGGTTATCTTAGTCTTCTTCAGGTCAACCGATTTTTGGCTGTACTTCGAGATATATATTTCGGTAAAGCCTAACTTTTCGGCTTCGCTTATGCGTTGGTCAATCCGGTTAACGGCACGCAATTCACCTCCTAATCCAACCTCAGCCGCAAAACAAATTTTATCCGAAACCGAAAGCTCTTCAAACGATGACACAATTGATACACACACGGCCAAATCAATAGCCGGGTCTTCTACCTTAATGCCGCCCGCCATGTTCACAAACACATCCTGCGTGCCCATCTTAAATCCGCAACGTTTTTCGAGCACGGCCAACAGCATATTCAACCGTTTCGGGTCAAAGCCGGTTGGTGTGCGCTGGGGCGTGCCATACGATGCCGGACTTACTAATGATTGTATCTCTATCAACAACGGACGGTTGCCTTCAATGGTAGCGCCAATGGTTGCCCCGCTTACCGCGCCTTCTTTTTGCGATATTAATATTTCAGAAGGGTTCGATACTTCGCGCAAGCCCGAACCCAGCATTTCGTAGATACCGATTTCAGATGTCGAACCGAAACGGTTTTTGGTTGTGCGCAAAATGCGATAGGCCAAATGGCGGTCACCTTCGAATTGAAGCACGGTGTCAACCATGTGCTCTAATACTTTCGGCCCGGCCAACATACCATCTTTGGTAATGTGCCCTACCAGAAAAACAGGTGTGTTGGTTTCTTTAGCAAACTTCATCAGCTCGGCTGCACATTGGCGCACTTGTGCAATGCTGCCCGCTGCCGAATCAAGCAATGATGAATGAAGTGTTTGTATGGAATCAATAATCACCAACTCAGGGTTTAGTGATTCAATCCCTGTAAAGATGTTGCGCGTATTGGTTTCGGTAAGGATGTAGCACGAATCGTTTCCTGCGGCCGCTAACCGTTCGGCACGCATTTTAATTTGTTGCTCGCTTTCTTCACCCGACACATACAACACCTTCGCCCGCTTCAGCATAACACCGAGTTGCAGCATTAAGGTTGATTTGCCAATGCCTGGTTCTCCGCCAATAAGAATAAGCGAACCGGGCACAATGCCTCCGCCCAACACACGGTTCAGTTCTTTATCGAGTGTGATGATCCTGATCTCTGAGCCGGCCTCAACTTCATTTATTTTTTTGGGTTTATTCGTTTTTGAAATCGAAGTTTCCTGCCGCCATTCGTTTTTGCCCGGTCCTTCTTTTTGGATAACTTCTTCCACAAAAGAATTCCACGTACTACACGAAGGGCACTTGCCCAGCCACTTGGCCGATTCGTGCCCGCATTGCTGACAGAAAAAAGATGTTTTGGTTTTTGCCACGTTGTAAAAGTTGACTTAAAGGTACGATGGAAAGTTAACACCACGATTATACCTGTTCAGTCAAATGTTTTTTATAATTTCAGGCTCGTAAACTTAAACCATCCCCTGATGAAAAATCTGTTGGCCACGGTGATGTTCACCGTTCTTTCGTTTTATGCTGTTGCGCAAAAAGCTCCCATCAAATTTGGCGATATTCCGCTGGAAGACTTAGAAATGACCCGGTATGCTGCCGATACTTCGGCTGTTGCGGTTATTCTTGCCGATTATGGTGAAGCGCGAATTTCCCCTTTTCAGGGGAAAATGATTTTTGAGCGCCATACCCGGATAAAAATCCTTAAAAAAGACGGTACCTCGTGGGCCAATGTTGAAGTACCCCTTTGGAAACAAAGTGGTTCAAGAGAAACCATATCGGGGTTAAAGGCCGTTACCTATAATCTGGAAAACGGAAAAGTTGTTCAAACCAAAATGAACAGCGACAATGTGTTTGAGGAAAAATTCAATAAAAACATTGACCTCAAAAAATTTACGCTTGTAAACGCCAAAGAGGGTTCCGTGATCGAATACACGTATAAAATCAATTCTGATTTTATTACAGAGTTCCCCAACTGGCAATTTCAATATTCCATTCCTTCACGGTTAACCGAATACCGGGCCTACATCCCCGACTTTTTTATTTTTGAAAAGTACATGAAAGGTTACCTCGCGCCAGGCTATGAAACCAAAAATTTCCAGCAAGGCAGCTACAACGAAAAAATGCACCGCTGGACAATCAACAACGTGCCCGCCTTTAAAGCCGAACCTTACATGACCTGCGAGGAAGATTATATTTCTAAAATCAACTTTGCGTTGTCGTACATTAATTTCCCCGGCCAACCGTCACGTGAAATCATGGGCTCGTGGGATAAGTTGGTAGGTTCGCTTATGGGCAGCGAATCTTTCGGGAAAACCGTAAGCGGAAACAATTTTTTGAAAAAGAAGGTAGAAGAACTAACAGCCGGAATAACAGAACCTGAACAGAAAATGGCTGCAATCCACAACTATGTAAAAACTTCGTTAGAGTGGACTAAGGTTTCGGATGCGCTGGCCGACAACCTGAAAGACGTGTTTGAAAAAAAGAAAGGCACTGCCGGTGATATTAACCTGGCGCTTGCTTCTATGCTTGATAAGGCTGGTTTTTCAGTCGATTTGCTTATTCTGAGCACACGTGAACACGGCTTTATCCGAAAACCGTTTCCAATAGCCAGCCAAATTAATTACGTTGTGGCTTCGGTGGTTATTGGCGAAAAACGTTACTACTTAGATGCTACCGAAAAATTTCTGCCGATAAACGTGTTGCCCGAACGCTGTTTAAATGGCGAAGGCATTCTCATTTCGCAAAACAAAACGTTTAAGTGGGTAAATCTGGAGTCGGGCGTGAAATCAAAAACCGTTGTTAACACCGATCTTACCCTCGCAGCAGACGGCTCGCTTACAGGCAGCCTTTCGTTTTCGCGTGACGGGTACGATGCCCACAAAATGCGAAGCCGATATGCCTCGAATGGCGAAGAAACATACATAAAAAATTTCGCGGGAGCTGATAAAGAAATCGCATCGACCAAATTTGAAAACATCGACAACCTGAATGTTTCCGTAAAAGAGTTGCACGAGCTAACACTAAATGAAATGGCCGATGTGGCCGGTGATGCCATTTACCTGAACCCGCTTATCGGTTACAATTTTTCTGAAAACCCCTTTAAGCTCAGTGAACGCATATACCCGGTTGATTTTGGTAGTCCGTTCGAGAAAATGGTTATCGGTAAAATCACACTGCCCGAAGGTTATGTAATTGATGAATTGCCAAAAAGCAAGATTTTGGCGTTGCCTAATAACATGGGTAGGTTTGTGTACAGTGTAACCACTATTGGTAACACCATTAGCTATACATCAAGTTTTTCGATCAACAAGGCCCTCTTTGTACAGAATGAATACCCGTTGTTGCGTGAGTTTTACACGCAGGTTGTTGCCAAGCAGGCTGAACAAATTGTATTAAAAAGAAAATAGTGTTATGCGTTTAATTATATTCTTAGTTTTCTGCGTATTGGCACAAGCCGTGTTAGGGGCAGACCCGAAATATCCGGTGAGTGATATTCCAGAAGAAATGAAAAAAGGCATGTACGGAGTTATCCGTGATGAGCAAACCATTCTAACTATTCAATCCAAAAACGCATCTTCGCTTTATTATAAAAAGGTAATTACCATCCTTAATTCAAAAGCAAACCGTTATGCTTCGTTAGTGGTGGGCTACGACAAAATGCGAAGCATTAAAACCTTCCGGGCAACCGTGTACGATGCTCAGGGAAAAGAAATCAAGAAGCTTAAACAAAACGAAATCCGCGACCAAAGTGATTACGATGGTGCGGGTGCTTATAGCGATGTCCGTCTAAAATATGCCAATCTTGCACAAGCTGTTTACCCCTACACTATTGAACTGGAGTATGAAGTACAAATGAAGTTTTTATACTCCGCTCCTGATTTCTTTCTTTATAATGATGACGAAGTGAGTATCCAGCAAAGCACTTATAAAATTGTATATCCTGTTCATCTAAAGCCACGAACAAAATTATTCAAGGTAAACGCACCAACTACAGAGTTTACCAAAGACGGGAAAGAAGTAATGTCGTGGTCATTTGAAAAGGTTATCCCACAAAAATTTGAACCGTTTTCACCCGATTCTGAAAAAATTATCCCCAACATCAAAACGTCACCCATAGAATTTGATTATGCCGGATATGCCGGCAACATGAGTTCGTGGAAAGAATATGGAATGTGGCAACTTAAATTAAATGAGGGTAGAGACCAATTGCCAGAAGCAACCCGTCAAAAAGTAAAAGAATTAACCCGTAACGCAACAAGTGATGAGGAAAAGGTTAAAATTCTATACACATACCTCCAAAGTAAAACGCGCTACGTTAGCATTCAACTTGGAATTGGGGGGTTTCAACCCTTTGAAGCAAAGGTGGTCGATCAAACCGGATATGGCGATTGTAAAGCTTTATCAAATTATATGGTCGCCCTGTTGAAAGAAGTTGGTATAACAGGATATTATGCTACCATCATGGCCGGTAGAAATGAAGCAGAAGTAGACAAAGATTTCCCCAGTGATCAATCAAACCATGTGATCGTTGCTGTACCTAATAAAAGTGATACGCTTTGGTTAGAGTGTACCAGCCAATCAAATCCTTTCGGATGGCTCGGAAGTTTTACAAATGATCGGTATGCTTTATTAACCACACCGGATGGCGGTGTTTTGGTAAAAACTCCCGATGTTGCCACCGAGCACAATACTCAAATAAGAAAAGCCATTGTAAACTTAACCGCTTCAGGCGATGCCACCGCCAAAATCGAAACCATCTACGCTGGAATGCAGTATGAGAATAATGGGCTTGATTTTATTCTCGACAACCAATTTGATGAACAGAAAAAATGGGTAGAGGCAAATACCAACATTGCCACGTTCGACATCAACTCGTTTAAAATGCAAAACGTGAAGGACAAAATTCCTTCGGCCATTGTTTCGTTAGACCTCAATTTACGGAAACTGGCATCGGTTAGCGGTAAACGTTTGTTTGTTACACCCAACCTGATGAACCGCTCTACTTACGTGCCTGAAAAAATCGCTGAACGAAAAACTCCTGTTGTACAAAGAACAACCTACATCGACATTGATTCAATCCATTACACGCTGCCCGAAGGCATTTACCCTGAGTTCGTTCCCGAACCGGTTGTTATCAAATCGGCCTTTGGTGAATACGAAGCTTCTTATAAAATCGATGACCAGGGGCTTTTCTATATCCGAAAAATTAAAATGAACAAAGGCAAGTTCCCGGCCAGCAGCTATCCGGAAATGATCGATTTTTATAAAAACATCAACAAGGCCGACAACGCAAAGCTGGTGTTTCTGAACAAAACCTGATCAGTATTACTTAACCGATTATTGAATGAGTGCTCGATAGGCGCTCATTTGTTTTACCCAAAAACTCAAATACTTATTAACTTGCGTGCTTCAAAAACGTTGGCATGTTGTTTATCCGGCTCTTCTCGCGGTTGCCCTTAGCGGTACTCTACCTGTTTGCCGACCTGGTTTTCTTTTTTGCTTACTATATAGTACGGTACAGGCGTAAGCTCGTTCAAAAAAACCTGAAGCGGTCGTTCCCCGAAAAACCAAAACAGGAACGTGCGCACATTGAGCGCGAGTTTTATCACAACTTGTGCGATTATGCTGTTGAAACACTCAAGCTGCTTACCATCAGCAAAGAAGAACTACACAGGCGCGTTACGTTTACAAACAAGCATCTGTTGGAAAAATACATAAACAAAAACCAGTCGCTTATCGGGCTGGCCTCTCATCAGTTTAACTGGGAGTGGCTGCTGGTAGCCGGCAACCTGCACTTTGCGCTGGATTTTGTTTATCAGCCTGTACAAAATAAATTTTTTGAAAACCTCATGCTCTCCTGCCGCACACGTTTTGGCGGGCACGCCATTAAACGGAACGAATTAGCCCGCGACATTATCAGGCATCGTGAAAACTGGCGCATCATCGCCATCGTGGCCGACCAATATCCCGGCCAGCGGAAAGACAAAAAATATATAACCAATTTTCTTGACCAGGAAACAGCTTTCTTCCAGGGCACTAACCAAATCGCCTCACTAACACAATACCCAGCCGTTTTTACGTCCATCCGTAAAGTGAAACGTGGTTTTTATGAAGTCGAATTTGTGTTGCTTACCGAGCCTCCTTATGTAAAGGATCAGGAACCGGTTATCGAAACGTATGCAGCGGCAGCCGAAAAATTGATACACGAATATCCGCCCGGTTGGTTGTGGTCGCATAACCGGTGGAAAAAACGCCACCTTACGCAAGCATCTGCGAAAGATCATCGCGCGTAAGTTGCTTCATAATGGTTTCTTCGGTAACGATCAGGTCGTTGGTGAGCTTTAGTTTCTTTTGCTGAAGCTGAAGGATTTTTTCTTCTACCGAATTGCGCGTGATAAACTTATAGGTGAACACTTTTTTCTTTTGGCCGATACGGTGTGCGCGGTCAACCGCCTGGGCTTCCACGGCCGGGTTCCACCAGGGGTCGAGTATGAATACATAATCTGCTTCGGTCAGGTTAAGACCCAATCCGCCTGCTTTAATAGAGATCAGGAAAACTTTTGTTTTCGGGTCTTTATTAAATTTCTCGACCTGTTCTTTACGATCGGTGCTGCCGCCATCGAGGTATGCATACGCAATTTTGTGCGATTTCAAATAGTGTTGAACCAAACTCAGGTGCTTTACAAACTGGCTAAACACCAACACCTTATGGTCTTCGGCAATGGCGTTCTCTAACATGTGGGTGATGTCTTCCAGTTTACCGGAATCGCCACTGTAAGAAGGCTCTATCATTTTCGGATGGTTAGCCAACTGGCGTAGTTTGGTTAGTCCCTCTAAAATCATAAAACGGCTGTTGCCGATACCTTCTCTATCAATCAGGTCGAGAATTTTACCACGGTAGTACGATTTGGTTTCTTCGTATTTCTTTTCCTGCTCGGTTGTCATCTCACAATACTGGATGTACTCAACCTTTGCGGGAAGCTCGGTGGCTACCTGCGATTTATGCCTGCGTAGTACAAACGGTTTGATGATTGCATTGAGTTTTTTCGATTTCGTTTCATCGCCCTTCTTCTCAATCGGTACCTGAAACTCCTGCCGGAAATACGACTGCGCACCCAAAATACCCGGGTTGATAAAACTCATCTGCGACCACAAATCAAGCGTGGTGTTTTCTAATGGTGTCCCCGTTAACACTAACTTGTGCCGCGACTTCAACTCGCGTACGGCTTTCGCAATATTCGATGACGGGTTTTTGATTACCTGCGATTCGTCTAAGATAATGTAGTTGAAATAAAATTTTTCAAACAACTCGCTATCTAAGCGTGTGATGCCATACGATGTTAAAATCACATCGTATTTTTCAAAACGTTTAATGTCTTTGTTGCGAAGCGTGCCCGTATAATTCAAAACCTTTAAATCGGGCGTGAACTTGGCCGCTTCCATTTCCCAGTTGTAGATGAGCGATGTGGGCATGATGAGCAACGAAGGCCCCGCACCGGCTTCTTTCTCGGCCAGCAACATGGTTAAGGTTTGTACGGTTTTACCCAAACCCATGTCATCGGCCAAACAACCGCCTAATTTATATTCGTTAAGAAAGCGTAACCAGTTGTACCCCGCACGCTGATACGGACGCAATTCGCCTTTGAAGCCTTCCGGCAACGGATAGTTTTTGATTCCGCTGAACGAACTTAGTGACCGGAATTTTTCGCTCAGGTGTACCTTGGCTAAGTTGCCTTCTTCCAGTTCACGTAACAGGTTAACGTGGTGCTTTTTCAACACCGGCCGTTCTTTATCACCGTGTGTTTCGCTTAATGCGAACAGATCGGCATACCGCGTGAGCCATGCTTCGGGGATGATGGCGATTTCGCCATTGGGAAGTTTAAACTCAACCTTCCTTTTCAGGATAAGCTTGCGCAATTCTTTAAACGGAATTTCAAACTCCCCGAATTTTATTTTTGCATGAATATCAAACCAGTCGATATTCTCTTTCACCTCAACTTCAATAACCGCCTTGCCTACAAAATATTTTTTATCGTTGCTTTGCGGCTGGCTTACTTCAAAGCCTAAGTTTAACAGGTTAACGCGGTTTTCATTCAGCCACGAAAATGCTTCCGACTTGGGAATGGCCACGTTAAAATCTTTCATGGGCAGCCCAAGCTTTTGCAGCGTTTGCAAAAAGTTTTTTTCCAGGTCTGATTTCCGCGTAACGCGATGAAACACATAATCTTTATCGTGCCGTTCAACGGTAACATTTACCGGTACCCGGTTACGCCCCTGAAACCGGTGTTTGCCATATTTAAACGATAAATCGAAAACAATTTTTCCGCTTTCATCGCTTTTGTTTTCTTTCATTGAACTATCAAACAAATCGGCCGCCTGCGAGGTGTGTGCGCTTACCAATTCCGAAAGCGTAAGGATCGGGCGCGGGTCGTACTCATGCTTATTGATTTCAAAACCATTTGCTTCCACATCATCGAACGAAGCAATAAGCGGGGCAATAAAACGGTTGTAGTATGTTTCTTCCAGGTTTTTGGGAATCACTACATTTTTTTTGCTTAAAAAAGGTTGCAGCTTTTTTCCGTCAACATATTTTTCAAACCCGTATAGTTTACCGTTAAGCACAAGCCAGGCGGGGCTTTTACAAACTAAGTAAGCCGACTGGTTGGGCAGTTCTAATTTTTTGCCCTGGTACATAAGCGTGGGGTAATAGTTGGTGGTGTCGGCCTCACGCATAAAGTGGAATTGAATGGTTGCCTTTTCGGGCATTACTTCAATTTTTCGCCACGTGGGCTCGCCATCGCTGCCCATTTCATAAAGCATTTTACCTTTTATTAATTCCAGCGCATCGGCACGTTTGCTTTCAATGTGCATTTCAATTTGCTCCTGAAGGGCTTCGTTGCCTTTGGTTTTGTTATAGACTTTAGCAAAGAACTCGTCTGACTTCATGGGCTTTCCCACAAAGCGTTTGATCACGGCCTCCTGTTCCATCGAATCGGTTAGCTTGATCAGTTCAAAATCGCGATCGTCAAGCCCTTTGGCAAACTCGCGGGCGTTTTTAGAAGAAATGTTCTGGTGCTGGTAGGTAAGCCTGCCTTTGTCGTCAAGGTGTACAATGTACGATTCAATCAACAACCCTAAATACTCGTGTTGAAACAACGAGTAAATAATTTGAAACGGTTGTGATGCTGAAACCTTCATCGGTAATGATTTTGATGTCCGTTTGTGTAAACGGAACCTCCAAGTTAATCATTTTGCCCGATAAAAACCTTGAATTTCGGGCAATTTCATACATGGCTCTTACAAATTTTTGATCGAGAAAGTCTTTGACGCCAGTACAGCCGGGCGGTAAGCCGTTGCAAAGGTGATGAACGAAACCACTAATACAGTGTAGATAAAATCGGTTGCCACAATTTTTACGGGATACCCTTCGCTAACGGCATTTTGCATACCCATCGATACCAGCCCGAATTGTTGCTGTAACAGGCAGAAAACACCCCCTAAAACAAGACCGGCCACGGAGCCTCCAAACGCGATAAGCGCGCCTTCGCTCAGAAATATTTTTTTGATCAGCGAGCGGTCGGCACCCATTGCCCCCAGCACCGAAATATCTTTTTTCTTCTCAATGGCCAGCATCATTAAACTAAAAAAAATGTTGATCGCACTAATGCCCAACAACAGGGTAAAGGCTAAAAACGTAAACAGCTTTTCTATTTTCAGCAAGCGGTATAAATCTTTGTGTTGTTCTTCTAACGTGAGCACCTGAAATTTTTCACCCAATACCTGTTTCAATGCCTTCTGCACCGTTAATGCCTGGTGCGTATCTTTTATTTTTAGCTCAAGGGCCGTGCGTTTGTTTCCGTACCGCGTTACTTCCTGCGCAAAGGTTAAGGGCACGAGAACATAGTTTTCGTCATAATTTTGTATGATCGAAAATGCGCCCCCCGGCAAAATACTTTTGTTTGAATATAAACGCGATGGATCGAGCGCCCCGGCTTTCGGACTGTTGATATAATAGAGTTGAAGCGGGAATTGTTCATCGCCAATGGGTATAGACAACGCATATTGTATGCCCCGACCTACAACGGCATACTGAACGTTGCCCCGTTTAAAAAGCAACTCGCCCGCTACAATGTTTTGAGGCGGTATGCGGTTTTGGTCGATAAAATTATCGCTTACCCCTTTCAGAATAACAACCTGGTTGGCATCGCGGTAACGGGCATAAGCATAATCTTCAATAACCTCGGTAATCACTTCAACCCCTGCAACATTTTTAATCGACTGAAGAAGCGGCTCATCCACTACAAATGATTTCCCTTCGGTTGCTTCGATTTTTATTTCGGGATCGAACGAGTGATTGATCGAACGGAGCAAATCTTCCAGCCCGTTAAAAACCGAAAGCACAATAATTAACGCTGCCGTACAAAACGCCACACTTACCAACGAAAGCACCGAAATGATATTGATGAAATTTTGCTTCCGCTTCGACAGCAAATATCGTTTTGCGATAAAAAACGGGAGGTTCAATGGCGGGTTGTTTTAGTCTTTTCCCTCTTTGGGGATGTTCAGGTTTTTGATAAGCTGATCCATGCGCTGCGCTTTTTCTTCCACTTCATCTAAATAAAAAATAATCTCGGGGATAATCCTTACCTGATTCCGGATTTTATCGCCCAACGCCTTTCGGATTTCCCCTTTATGTGTATTGAGTTTATCCAACACGGCTTGTTTGTCGGGCGCCAACATCATGCTGATGTATATTTTTGCCACGCCTAAATCGGGGCTTACCTTAACATCGGCCACGGTGATAAAGGCATGGTCTAATAAGCCGCGCTTGTCGCGTTGAAAAACATCGCTGATTTCTTTTTGAACCAGCTTTGCAAATTTTAATTGTCGTGTTGAGCCTGCCATGAGCGTTTAAAGGTAAAAATTTAAAATTTTAAAATTACCTTCATGCGCGTTTAAAGTTTAGGAGTGTTAGCGTATTTCAGAATCAATGATCCATATCGGTTAGCGGGCCTGCTGGCATTAATGGCCGCATTAAGCCTTCCGCTGTTTATCGATACACCGGGTATTACCGTGCCCGAACTGAAAAGTTTTTTAACAGGCGAACGCCTGAGTGATGGCTTTGCACTGTACCACGATACGTTAGACAGCACACCGCCTTTGGCTGCGTGGTTTTACAGCTTTTTCGAAATGATTTTCGGACGCTCGCTTACAGCCCGGCACATTGTAGCGTTTCTTATTTTATTTCTTCAAAGCGTTTATTGGGGGTTTGTACTGATCGATAAAAAAGTTTTTAACGAAAACACGTTCATCCCTTCGTTGCTGTTTTCGCTACTGGCCTTCATCTCGTTCGATTCGCTGGCGCTAACCGGTGATTTACTGGCGTTTGGTATTTTGTTGCCCGCACTGAACAACCTGATAAAAGAAATAGAGTTTCGTGCCCCGCACGATGAAACAGCGTTTAACCTCGGGCTGTTTGTGAGCATAGCCTCGTTGTTTAGTTTTTCGTATGCGTTGTTCCTTCCGGGTGTTCTGCTGATTTTGTCGATTTTTACACGCAGTTCTGTCCGCAAGTTTTTGCTGATCATTTTAGGGTTTGTACTACCACACATATTATTGTTATGTGTTTATAACTTAAAAGGCGATGCCGGTGCTTTGTGGAACAATTTTTACCTGTATAACATCACGTTTCCGGCTCACGACCTGATGTCGTTCAAAAGCCTGTTGCTGTTGTGCAGCATTCCTGTGTTTTATCTTTTCGTTTCGTTGTTCATCTTAAACCGCGATGCGCGGCTTACCAAATATCAATCGCAGGTATTTCAGGCCATGTTCTTATGGTTTCTCACCGCTATTTTTCATTTGTTTTTCACGAACGATTTACGGCCACAAAGTTTGCTGGTTGTGATTCCGCCTGTCAGTTTTTTTCTCACGCATTTTCTCTTGTTGATCCGCAGGAAAAAATATTCCGAAATGAACGTATGGATATTGTTTGTTGGTATTGTTACGCTGGCATACCTTACACGCTACGAAAAAATTGAGGCCATCGATTACCAAAACGTATTGGTACGTGAACCCTCCCTGCCGGGTATTCAAAACAAAAAAATAGTAGTGTTAAGCAACGACCTGTCGGCTTTTCATAACAATAAAGCCGGTTCGGGTTTTTACGATTGGGGTTTAAGTGAACCCGTTTTTAAAAACCCCGATTATTACGAAAACGTAGTGCGTGTTTACCGCGCTTTTGAAAGCGAAAAGCCTGAAGTAATTATTGACCCCGATAATTTAATGGCTGCGTTTTTTGACCGGATGCCGCAAACGGGATCGCTCTATGAAAAATCACCGGAAGGATACCGTTTAAAGATTGCTAACAACTGATCTTGCTAACCCTGCGCTCGTGCCTGCCGCCTTCAAACGCAGTTTGTAAAAATGTGTCGAGGATTTTTACTGCCTGTTCGTAACTTACATAGCGCGCAGGGATGCACACAATGTTTGCGTTATTGTGCTGGCGCGCCAGCGCAGCCAACTCTTCGTTCCAACAAATAGCTGCGCGTATGCCCTGGTGCTTGTTGGCGGTAATGGCAACACCATTCGCGCTACCGCATAACAATAAGCCCAAATCAAATTCTTTTTTCTCAACCGCTTCGGCTACCGGGTGTGCAAAGTCGGGGTAATCGGCAGACTCCGCACTGTGTGTACCGAAATCTTTAACGGTAAATCCGTTTTGCGACAGCCACGTTTTCAGGGCTTCTTTATATTCAAACCCTGCGTGGTCGCTTCCAATGGCTACGGTTGGTTTCATGCGCTTTGTGCTTGCTCGCTTTTAAGTTTTTGTCTGAGAACAATTGCGGAGGTCACAATGCTGATCTCGAACAATAAATATAACGGAATAGAAACAATCGCCAGCGTAAACGGATCGGACGAGGGTGTGATGATGGCTCCCAAAACAATAATGCCCACTACCGAATGCCTGCGATACTGTCGCATTAACTGCGGAGTAACCATACCGATTTTCGTTAAAAAATAAACCACTACCGGAAACTGAAACAGCAAACCACAACCTAATACCAGGGTAGCCACGGTTGATACGTACGAAGTAATATCAAACTCGTTAACAATCATGGGGCTTACTGAGTAAGTCGATAAGAACCAGATAGTCATGGGCGACAAAACAAAATACCCAAACGAAACACCCAACAGGAACAAGCTGGAAATGGCAAACACCGCACCGCGCGAAAATTTCCGTTCTTTCGTTTCAAGACCGGGTCTTATAAAACGCCATAACTCCCACACCACATACGGAAACGCCACGACTAAGCCAATCACAACCGATGCGGTAATTGACATCATAAACTGACCCGTCATGTTACGGCTTTGTATTTTAAACGGCAGGTCTGCCACGCAAAGGCTAATGGCTCCGGTCAGGTCGCCCAATTGGCACAACCATTTATAAAAAATAAAATCGATTTTAGCTGGTGCAAATATGATTTTGTCGAATATCCAATCGATATAAATAAATGCAAAAACAAACAGCACCAAAATCGCTGCAAATGCACGGATGATATGCCAGCGTAGTTCTTCGAGGTGATCGAGGAACGTCATTTCTTTTTCTTCACTCATTATGCTCCGCTACTCACTAAAAAATTAATACAATGGAAACTTTTTCATCAGCGCATTTACTTTACGCTTTACCGCTTTCAGGTTGGCTGTATCTTCCGGGGCTTTCAATGCTTCGTCAATCAGGTCAACAACTTTTACCACATCTTTTTCTTTCAGGCCGCGTGTGGTAATGGCCGGTGCCCCGATGCGCATACCCGAGGTAATAAACGGTGACTGCGTATCGAACGGAACCATGTTTTTATTAATGGTAATATCGGCTTTGATCAACGACTCCTCAGCAATTTTACCCGTAAGTTTCTTTGAACGAAGATCGATCAGCATTAAATGATTATCGGTTCCGCCTGAGATAACTTTATATCCTTTCGCTACGAAGGCATCGCTCATGGCTTTGGCGTTTTTCGCTACTTGTACAATGTAGTCCATATATTCATCCGACAGCGCTTCCTGAAAGGCAACGGCTTTGGCCGCTATTACATGCTCAAGCGGGCCGCCTTGTGTGCCTGGGAAAACACCCGAATCTAATAACGATGTAATTTTTCGCACTTCGCCTTTGGGTGTTTTTAGTCCCCACGGGTTGTCGAAGTTTTTTCCAACCATGATCAACCCGCCACGAGGGCCGCGCAATGTTTTGTGTGTGGTAGTGGTTACGATGTGGCAATGCTCCATCGGATCGTTTAATAAACCACGGGCAATTAACCCGGCCGGGTGCGAAATGTCGGCCATCAGCAATGCCCCTGTGGCATCGGCTGCTTCGCGTAATTTTTTATAATCCCAATCGCGGCTATATGCCGAAGCTCCGCAGATGATCAGTTTTGGTTTTTCACGTTTTGCCGTTTCAATTACTTTATCGAAATCGATAAGACCTGTTTTTTCTTCTACTCCGTAAAATGTTGGCTGGTATAGTTTCCCTGAAAAGTTAACGGGCGAGCCATGCGTTAAGTGGCCTCCGTGCGAAAGGTCGAAACCCAGAATTTTATCACCCGGCTTTAACACGGCCAGCATTACCGCAGCATTGGCCTGCGCACCTGAGTGCGGTTGCACGTTAGCCCACTCGGCACCAAAAAGTTTTTTTGCCCGGTCGACCGCCAATTGCTCAACCTCATCTACCACTTCGCAGCCTCCGTAATACCGTTTGCCGGGAAGCCCCTCGGCATATTTGTTGGTGAGCACGCTACCCTGGGCTTTCATAACCTGGGGCGAAGTAAAGTTTTCGGAAGCAATCAACTCAATGCCGTGTTCCTGGCGTTGCTTTTCTTTTTCGATGAGGTCAAAAATGGCTTTATCTCTTTTCATAGAGTGGTGAGATTATAAATGAAGGTCAAAAATACGATCAGGATTCAGAGGATTTAGCGATTTGCAGGATTTTTTTAATACGTTGGAGTCCCTGAGGTTTGTAGCGTAGAATTACGCTACAAACCTACGACCCCAACGGGGTCGAACTATTTCTTATCCCGTGTCCGACATTACAAATGTCGAACAGTGTGGTTGAGGCTTTTTTACAACCAATCTACATACCAATATCTTTATAATGAAATACCGGAAAATCCCCCTCCAGTGCCAGCTCATTGTTTTGCGCAGAGCCCTTCGGAATCTCTCGAAGAATAAAAATTTAAAAAGCACTGTCAATTTACCGCTTTTGCGTAACATCCGTTACTAATTATATGCGTAGCTTTCTGATCGAAGGTAATCAAGTGATTCAGCCCTCACGTAAATTTTAAAAACAGCAAAAATGGATTGGAGTATGTATGTGCTGATACAAAAACCGGTTTACCAGACACTCTTGTTTTTAGTGTTCACCCCTGTTATTATCTTCATTCTTCAACCTAAAAGTGCCGACATGGCATGGCAAATCGCAGCATACACATTTGCGCTGTTTCTCATTGTTAATGCAGTGCTGCTGTGGTTTGATGCGAGCCCATGGCGTTACTTCTTTTACTCGATCGGGTTTGCTGTGGGCTACTTGCTGATCATCGCCATGATGATGCGCGGATTGCTCAGCGTGTTGAAGTTACAAGGTTCGGAAGAGGGCGGCATGGCATTTTTAATAATCCTCTATCAGCCTTTTGTATTGCTATTCGTGATGTTGGCGAAATGGATCGTGCTGAAATGGTTTTAGCTTTCCAACCGGTTTTGCCTCGCCTTTGTTGGTGTTCTTCACCAACAAAGAAGTTGCTTTGCCGGTGAAGAACACCAACAAAGGCGAGAAACCGGTTTTACACCTTACTGGCACGCTACCACCTCCCACTACTACCTCCTCCGCCAAAGCTGCCGCCTCCGCCTGAGAAACCACCAAAACCTCCTCCACCAAAACTGCCGCTTCGTCTGCCCAATACACCACCATACCAACCCCGGCCGGGCAACCAGCTGCCACCACGATTATTGCCCTTGTTTCCTCCTTTGGTAAAGCGACCGATTAAACCCAGAATGACGATGATCAGAAGAATGATAACGAGCGGGTTTACAGACCTGGGCTTTGAGGCCGACCCCGTGTTTTTATACTCTCCGGCAATAACCTGTATGATTGCGTCAGTAGCCGCTTGCACACCGGTGTTGTAATCGCCCCGCCTGAAGTTTGGCACCATTTCGTTACGGATAATCCGGTTTGTTGCCGCATCGGTTAAAACACCTTCAAGACCCTGCCCGACTTCAATGCGCATTTGGCGGTCTTCAACGGCTACCAGCAACAGCACCCCGTTGTCATTGTTTTTGCTTCCGAGTTTCCAGGCATCGTGCGCCACGCGCAGCGAATAATCTTCAAGTGTTTCGCCCTCCAACGACTGGATAATGAGGACGGCTATCTGGTTGCCGGTTGAGTCTTCGTGTTGTTTTAATTGTGTTTCGAGGCGTTGCACTACGGCAGCCGATAAAACGCGGGCTTCATCGTGTACCCGCAAGCCCCACAACGCGGGTACAGCACGCTGCGCAAACGCACCATGCGAAACAAGTATAATAATAGCGGTTAAAAGTATATACCCGCTGATGTTAACTGAGAATTGACGCATCGTGAACCGGCTAATTAATCCTGAGGTCATCGCGCAGTTCATTAACATCATCATCGGTTTTATGAAAGCCTTTCGCTAATAAAATTTCGCCACAACGGATAAGAGCCGTTTCAAGTCCTTCAACCACTTTATCTCTGCGGATATGATCGGTGAGGTTGCTCACAATTTTATCCCACTCTTTCTGTTCAACCACTTTGCTGATACCCGAATCGGCCATGACGATAACCTCGTGTTCAAAAAACGAAACGAATATCAGGATACCCGTACGCTGGCGGGTGTTAAAAACTTCTTCTTCCAAAAAGGCATTCTCGGCACGCTGGCGTGTGGCGCTGTCTAAATGTTTCTGTTCTAACAATAATCGTTTTAGCGGATCGATGTTTGCCGCAGCCAATGCGCCCAGCCCTCCGGCCGACAGCACGATCAAAAAAATCATCAGGGGATCATACACCGCTAAAGCCGGCACGTAACGATCAAAAACAATGATCAACAAAAACGCCAACACAGCAGCAAGCAACGAGCCTTTGTAGTGGGCAACACTGTAATGCCCGCTTTTGGCGACAATAACCGGGACAATCTCTCCGGATATTTTACTTTCAGCTTCCCGTACGGCAACTTTAATCCGCTCCAGGTCTTGCTCCGAAAATTTAGTACGAAGGTTCATACACGCGCTGTTTAAGATGAACGAAAGATACTGCTTTTGGTTGATAGTTACTGGTTATCCGTAATCGCTACGGGGTTACTATCCACACCCCAAATAACAATCAACGAATACTACTGAAGCTCACGCAAATACAACTGAATGGCATTTCCCAATCCAACGTACAACGCATCCGATATTAATGCGTGCCCGATGGACACCTCATCGAGGTGTGGAACCGATTGTTTTAAAAACCTCAGGTTGTGTAAATCAAGATCGTGCCCGGCATTGATGCCAAGCCCTGCCGTATGTGCGGCATGGGCTGCACGGATGTACGGCTCAACGGCTTTTGTGCGGTTGGTGTGGTACTGATGAGCGTACGGTTCGGTATATAATTCAATACGGTCGGCACCTGATTTAGCCGCAGCCTCAACCATTGTAACCGATGGGTCAACAAAAACAGATACACGTGTTCCTGTTTTTTTTAACTCTTTAATAATATCGGTAAGAAATGCCGCGTGTGTTACGGTGTCCCAGCCAGCGTTCGATGTAATGGCATCGGGCTTGTCGGGCACTAACGTGGCTTGCGCAGGTTTTACCGCACGAACCAATTGCATATACCGGTCGTCAGGGTAGCCTTCAATATTAAATTCGGTTGTTACAACCGCTTTCAACTGAATAACATCGGTGTACCGGATGTGGCGTTCATCGGGGCGCGGATGCACCGTAATGCCCTGCGCACCATATTGCTCGCAACGCAGGGCGGCCTGTATAACATCAGGGTTATTCGCCCCGCGTGCATTGCGCAGCGTGGCAATTTTGTTAATATTTACCGACAGCCTTGTCACGGTTTTATTATTTTCGCAACTCAAACATACTTAACCCGTATGCTTATAAACAAATTCTTATGAGCCTGAAACAAAAAATAGATGCCGACATCAAGGCCGCCATGCTGGCCAAAAATAAAGAAGAGCTGGAAGCACTTCGCAGTATTAAGTCGCTCATTTTGTTAGCCGAAACTGAAAAAGGCGTTTCGGCCGAAATCACCAGTGATACAGAAAACAAACTGTTGATGAAAGCTGCCAAACAGCGTAAAGAGTCTGCCGAAATTTTTCAGCAACAGGGGCGTGCCGATCTGGCGCAGCGCGAATCGTTCCAGTTAGAAGTCATTAGCCGCTATTTGCCCAAACAACTTTCGGCTGAAGAGTTGGAGGCTGAATTGAAAAAAGTCATTGCCGAAGTGGGCGCAACCGGCCCGCAGGATGTAGGCAAAGTAATGGGCGTTGCCACAAAAAGATTAGCCGGTCTGGCCGAAGGCAAAGTGATTTCCGAAACCGTTAAAAAATTACTTACCGCTTGAGCAAGGCCGACATCGTACTCATCATCTTTTTAATTGTAGGCGCCATAAGCGGATACAAAAAAGGGTTTCTTTCCGAATTGTTTACACTGTTAGGCATTATCCTGGGCGTGCTGGCCGGGTTTAAACTGATGGGTACAGCCATGCTTTTTTTAGACGAGCGGTACAACATCAACGAAAACGTTTTACCATACGTGGCGTTTGCCCTTGTGTTTATAATTGTTGTGGTGGGCGTTACGTTGCTGGGCAGGTTTTTTAAATCTTCGTTAGATAAAACCGTGCTGGGTAGTGTCGATCAGTTTGCGGGCAGCATACTCGGTATGCTCAAAACAGCGTTTATGCTCAGTGTGGTGTTATGGCTGTTAGGCTCGCTCACCATTTTTATACCCGAACACCTTACCGAAGATTCGTGGCTTTACCCGGTTGTTGCCCGGTTTGCCCCTACGGTAACCGCGTGGGTGGGCGAGGTTTTCCCCGCATTTCGCGATCTTTTAGGGCAAGGCGCCTGAAAACTTTTTTCTTAACACCGTTGTTTGATTTTTTTTTCCTTACTTATCGCATGTAAATGCACACCGTATGGCATTGATTGTAAAAGAAGAAGCCGGTTACAGATATATTGACGAAGGGCAGGGCGAAACCGTATTGTTATTACACGGTTTGTTTGGCGCCCTAAGCAACTGGGAGGGTGTGGTTAACCGCTTTTCAAAAAATTACCGTGTGGTAATACCCATGTTGCCCATTTATGAAATGCCGATTAAAGAGGCCGGCCTTGAAGGCTTGCGTAAATTTTTAGAAGAGTTTGTTGCCTATAAAAAATTAGACAACATGATGATCATGGGCAACAGCTTAGGCGGGCATATTGCATTGGTTTATACACTTAAAAATCCCGCCAAGGTTAAAAAACTTATTTTAACCGGAAGCTCAGGCTTGTTTGAAGACGGCATGGGTGGTTCGTACCCCAAGCGTGGCAATTACGAGTATATCCGCGAGCGCGTTGCCTATACGTTTTACGACCCGGCCGTAGCCACAAAAGAGTTAGTGGACGAGGTGTTTGAAACAACCAACAGCATACCCAAGTGTTTGCGCATTGTTGCCATTGCCAAATCGGCACAACGCCATAACATGGCTAACGACATCCCCAATATTAAAGCACCAACACTGTTGGTTTGGGGGTTGAACGACACCATTACACCTCCGGCCGTTGCACACGAGTTTAATCGCCTGATACCCAATTCGGAACTTCATTTTATTGATAAGTGCTGCCATGCCCCCATGATGGAACACCCCGAAAAATTTAATGCCTTAGTCGAAAACTTTTTGGCTGCCTGAAATCCATAACGACAAAACACTGCTATTGTGATAGCCGAAGATTTGATAAACCACATGATCCCCCCGCTAAAAGCAACAGACGATGCCCACAAGGCAATCGTGTGGATGGAAGAATTCCGCTGCCGACAAATGCCGGTGGTTGAAAACGGCCGTTTGCTCGGGTTTATTTCTGAAGAGATTATCCTCGAAGCCAACGATGTAGAAATGCGCCTGAAAGATTTTGAACTAATCGGTAAAAACTGTTTCGTTCATAGTAGCTATCACTTCTACGATATTCTGAAAGTTGCTGCCGATAACAACCTGCAAATGGTGGCCGTGTTAACCGATGACCATATTTATAACGGTGTTATTACCATGCAAGACACCCTCGCATCGTTTGCCCAGACAGCCGCAGTGCAAACACCCGGTGGCATTTTGGTGCTGTCGATGAACCACAACGATTATTCGTTGGCCGAAGTAAGCCGACTGATCGAAGAAAACCGCGCGCGCGTGTTGAGCAGCTTGGTCAAAGAAGACCCGACCGATCCGGGCAAAATCAGGGTAACATTAAAACTTGACGAACTTGACCTTACCCGTATTGTGGCAACCCTCGAACGCTTTAATTATAAAGTCATAGGCCGCTACCAGGAAACCCAAACATTAGGTTCGGAAAAAGACCGGATCGATATGTTGTTGCGCTACCTCGACATATAAATTTAATTTAAACAGGCCATTTATTTCCGCGTTTGCGTTTGCCTGCGTAATTTTATTTGTTGTCGGCTGTTCCCATTAAGCACTTAACTTGTTTGATTTTGTAAATCGTGACGCCATAGATCGGCATATTAGCATTTTTTAAGATCTAACTAACAGATAGTCAATTGGTTTACACTGTTGAATACGTAGGGTGGGCATATAGCAAGAACCATAATTTGTACATTTAACCCTATACAGCAATATAAACTGTTACGAAATTCTTTTACCAAACACCTAATCCCCAACATGAACATCAAAGCCCTCGTTCCTATTTCAGTTGCACTTTTCGTTTTAATAACGCTAACACTACCAGGTTGTAAAGACAATGACCCTCAGCCTGCTTGTATTGAAACGAACATTGCCGATTTTTTTCTTGGCGAATCTCTTACGTTGACCAGTTGTAACAGCAATGCCAAAGAATACCGATGGCAGGTGTACACTAAGCGCGATAGAACGTATCCCTTATTTTATAAAACCGGCCAAACTGTAACCTTTAACGATTTTCAAAGAGAAGATTTGGGGGCACTTCGCATTGTGTTAAGCATTGAAGATAACAATGGAACCTCGGAAAAGGAAATGCAAGTAACATTGAAATCGGGGGCACAAAATAAGATTAATGACAACCTCTCTTTCGTGGTGATGGCTCAATTACCTAACGGTGATTTTTTATTAGATGCCCTATCATACTCATCCAAAGAATACCTGACCTTGCTAACTAAAGATTTTTCTAAGAAAAAAGCATGGATAGGTGGTGAAAATTATAAATCCCTTATTTATGCTGATATGTGCGTTAATACAGACGGTGTGGTGTTATTGGGGAATGCCAATAATAACTTTACTACACGCTTTCACGATTTTGAAGGCGATACTGTATGGCAGAAGAAAAACTTCCCACTTTTATTACCGGCAACTTATGGCCCAACAAAAATTGTACGAACTGTAGATGCAATAGGTAACATTGTCGCCTCATCATTGGTCGGTACTTCTGATGCGAAGGCCATAGTGGCAAGTAAAATGTTAGAACAGGATGTGTCGTGGGAAAAACAGATCACACATCCCACAAGAGCCTATGTAGATGCTATATTAAGTCAGAATAATGAGTACATAATCATTTCCTCTTATACCACAACAATATATATTGATGTATTGGACGAGGGAGGGAACATTTTAAGACAACACTCAATACAAAAAGATAAATCCATTTATTCTATGCGTTGTTTGGCAAATGAAAATGGTTACGTCTTAGCTTATAGCAATCTTCCCTCTAACCCATCTGTTGATAAAACATTTGTTACGGTATTAACCTTAAATACTGATTTTACGGAGGTTTCTGAAATCAATCTGTCAGAAATAAGTGAGGTGAGTTTTATTGAAAAGACAGCCAGTGGTTATACCCTCTTGGCCAATGGTTGCCGAATTGTAAAGGTAGGTGCTGATGGCTCTGTAACATACTCAAACAACTATTGCTCCAGTTTCAGGACAACTGGTATTAAAGATAATGATGGGAATTATGTTTTTGCGGCTGAAGCCTTTGATTATGACGGTCAGGGAGATTATTCATACTCTTTGGAATTTTATCGCTTAACTCCTGAAGGACGTATAGTGTTAAACTAAGTGTAATAGGGTTTGCAAATTAGTGTCAGACCCGCATGAAAATCGCTCCCCATACATTTATCGGGAGCTTTTTTAACCTGATTTGTTACCAAACCCCATTAGGTTCGGAAAAAGACCGGATCGATATGTTGTTGCGCTACCTCGACATATAAATTTAATTTAAACAGGCCATTTATTTCCGCGTTTGCGTTTGCCTGCGTAATTTTATTTGTTGTCGGCTGTTCCCCTTTATTCCGGCAGGCATTCATACTTTAACTGAACAGATGAAAATAGGCGTACACGGGAAAGATTTTAACCGCCAGCTCATTCCGCTTATTGAGCGCATTTTTGCCTGTCTTACCACGCATAAGGTTGACATCCATGTTTCGGCCAAATTTGAAAAATCGCTGAAAGCCCCCGCATTCAAAAAATTTAAGTGGAAAACATATACCGGGGGGGCGCGCTTAAACAAGCTCGATGCCTTTTTAAGTATTGGAGGCGATGGCACACTGCTCGAATCGGTTACGCATATCGGTAAAAACGAAACCCCCATACTGGGTATCAATACAGGCCGGTTGGGTTTTTTGGCCACCATCGGCAAAGAAGACATTGAAATACCGCTTACCCGGCTCATTAACAACGATTTTACCCTCGACAAGCGGTCGCTGATACGCCTCGAATCGAACAAAAAACTCTTTGGCAAGCTCAATTTCGCCCTAAACGACTTCACCATTTTCAAAAAAGATTCGTCTTCGATGATAACGGTGCATGCCTACATCGATGGCGAGTTTTTGAATTCGTACTGGGCCGATGGTCTTATTGTTTCTACCCCAACAGGCTCAACCGGATACTCATTAAGTTGCGGGGGACCGTTGGTTTTCCCGCGATCGGGCAATTTTGTTATAACCCCGGTAAGCCCTCATAATCTTACGGTTAGGCCCATTGTAGTGGGTGATCAGTCCGAAATATCTTTTGAGGTTGAAGGCCGCAGCAAGAAGTTTTTAGTGTCGTTAGACTCGCGCATAGCCGTGGTTGACGACACCGTGAAGCTCCGGGTAGTGAAAGAGTCGTTTTGCGTAAACCTCATCCACCTGGCCGGGCAGCACTATTTTAAAACCCTCAGGCAAAAGCTAAACTGGGGTTTAGATATAAGAAATTGAAATTTTATTACATTTGTAGTTCGCTGAGTTTGAAATACTTAAAGAAATGAAAAAAGTTGGGTCATTAGTGCTGGTTATTGCGATTTTAGCGGGGGCTTCTCACGAGGCATACAGCCAGATTAATCGCAAGGCAATCAAAAAAAACAACCGGAATATCGCTAATTGGCGGGGTGGCAAGCACTCGTTCAAAAAGAATGTTTATAATGCTGTTGGTGTATCGTTGAACGCTTTCAATTATTACGGTGATCTATCCCCTTCGCCTAAAAGAATCAGCACCGATCTTTCCCTTACCCGGCCAGCCGTTGGGGTTTCGTTTGTCCACCGGTTCGGGCCACGTTACCAGTTAGTCGGCAGCTTTATGTATGGCGGAATCCGGGGTTCCGACAACGACTCGGCCGATCCTAACGATGCTGAGAATGGCGTTTTCCGTTACAACCGGAATTTATCGTTCCGCAACCGTATTAAAGAACTTTCCGCTGTTGCGCAGGTTGACCTGTTCGAAAATCAGGCAACGTACATCAGCCGCGTACGATGGACACCGTATGTATATGCCGGGCTGGCCGTGTTTCACCACAACCCGCAGGCACAAGCCCCTGAGTTTGACGCTGCCGGTAACCCTACCGGTAAAAAAGGACAATGGGTTGACCTCCAACCGCTTGGAACAGAAGGCCAACATGCTACATTGCTGGATAGTGACGTAAACCACGGGCTAAAACCTTATAAAAGAATTCAGTTTGCCATACCATTTGGTATTGGCGCTCGTTTAAGATTAACCGAACTGATGGACATTGCGCTTGAGTTCGGTTTCCGCTATACATTTACAGATTACTTAGACGATGTAAGCGGTAATTATGTTGATCTGGGCGTTTTTGGTGACGATGTTCTGGCAAGGGCCATGTCGTACAGGTCGAACGAAGTTGCAACAACTACCAATACTTATGTTGGAAGAGATGGACAAACCTATACGACACTTCCCGGTTATGGCGCTGAATATCCTGACAACGTCCGGGGGAACGATTCCAACAGAGACCTCTACATGGTTACCTCCCTGCGGCTTACCTACATCATCGGGAAAACATTCCACAGGGCTAAATTCAGGTAATGCATAAACTACGGCCGATCGGTACTGCACTGTTAGTTTTTCTCGTATCGGCAGCAACAGCACAGCGGTCTGAGATCGGTTTTGGTATTGGCACGCTCACCTATACAGGTGAGTTAGTCCGTAATTACAATTTCAGGTATTCAAAACCGGCCGCAACCGTTCTGTACCGTTCTAACATCAATAAAATTGTAAGTTTCAGGGCCACCCTTACCGGGGGCAGGCTGGCTGCCAGCGAAAAACCAATCGATGCTTTTGCCGTTGAGCGAAACACCTCGTTCGATATTTTTATGATTGAAGGAGCCGTTGGGCTGGAGTATCACTTCTTAAACTGGCGCGACAGCAAAGTACCCCAACGTATTTCGCCCTATTTATTTGGCGGACTGGGGTTGTTCGGGTTTTCGGGCAACCAAACCAAAGCAGCCGAATACAGCAATGTGCAGGCAGCCCTTCCCTTTGGCGGAGGCGTTAAGTACATTATTAACCCGCGCTGGTACGCAGCCCTTGAATTTGGCGTACGCAAAACATTTTTCGATTACCTCGACAACGTATCGGATTTTACCGACCAAAGCCGCAAAAATTACCGGTACGGAAACCCCAACGACAATGACACTTACTACTTTTTGGGGCTAACCCTAACCCGTACATTTTACACCATTCCCTGCCCAACAAGCCCTTATAAATAAGGCATTTCGGGACAAACGCTTTTTGGCCAAAAAAACCTATTTTTGCCGCCTTGGCATCGTTTAAAGAACATATTGACCCTACCAACCTGCCCCAACACATTGCCGTGATCATGGATGGCAACGGGCGTTGGGCAAAAAAGAAGGGTGCCATGCGCATATTCGGTCACCGGAATGCCGTTAAGGCCGTACGCGATGTAACCGAAGGTTGTG
Source organism: uncultured Roseivirgaceae bacterium (assembly GCA_964404445.1). GTDB lineage: Bacteria > Bacteroidota > Bacteroidia > Cytophagales > Cyclobacteriaceae > UBA2336. The sequence goes on from CAYOJW010000001.1 coordinate 271,250, forward strand.
GCGAACTGGGCATAAAGTATTTAACCCTGTATGCCTTTTCGACCGAAAACTGGAGCCGGCCTAAAGACGAAGTAGATGGCCTGATGGAGTTATTGGTAAACACGCTGAAACAGGAAATAAAAACCCTGATGGACAACCAGATAAAACTAATTACCATCGGTGAAACATCTAACCTTCCGGACGATTGCCGGAAAAACTTAGAGTGGGCCACGCAGGCTACCAAAAGCAACAACGGCCTTACGCTGATTTTGGCGTTGAGTTACAGCGGCCGCTGGGAATTAACACAAACCCTGCGTGCGCTGGCAGATAAAGTAAAGCTGGGAACCCTAAACCCAACCGACATAAACGAAGATATGATTAGCCGGAATTTACAAACCGCAGGCATCCCCGACCCGGAGTTGCTCATCCGCACCAGCGGTGAAATGCGCGTGAGTAATTTTTTACTCTGGCAAATCGCTTATTCCGAATTATATATAACCCAAACCTTGTGGCCCGACTTCCGCAAAGAACATTTGTACGAAGCCGTTTGGGCATACCAGCAACGCGAGCGCAGGTTTGGCAAAACAAGTGAACAATTGAATCCGGTTAGTGAATAATGAAAAACCTATTACTTATTGCCCTGTTATTTTTTGCTGCGTTTGATGCTACCGCGCAGTTCAGGCGGGGACGAGACCGAGCCAACGCGGCTGCCGATAACAACCTGAATTATGCCAACCCGGGCGAATACACCATAGCCGGTATTGAAGTTAATGGACTGAGCGTACTCGACAAAACATCGATGATTGCACTTACCAACTTAAAGGTTGGCGATAAAATTAAAATACCGGGCGATGCCATCTCAGGAGCCATCCGTAAGCTTTGGAAACACGGCCTTATTGGCGATGCCGGTATTAATGTTCAAAAAATTGAAGGCGAAAATGTATGGTTGGTTATCCAGCTTTCGGAACGGCCCCGCCTCACGAATTTTTATTTTGAAGGCATACGCAAAGGCCAGGAAAGTTCACTCAAAGAAGACCTCACCCTTATACGCGGTAAAATTGTTAACGATGCCATGCTGCGCAACACCGAACTGGCCGTTAAAAAATTCTTTGTAAAAAAGGGATACCTCAACACGCAGGTAAAAATTATTCAGGAACGCGATACCATTTCTACCGATGGCATCCGGTTGCGCATCGTGGTCAATCCAAAATCGAAGGTAAAAATCAACACGATAACCATCGATGGAAACGAAGACATTACCGATGGCAAGCTCAAATCCAAACTGAAAAATACGCATGAGTATGCCCGCATTACATTGCACCGCGCACTCTTGCAGGAAATAGCCACCACAAACCCGGTTGAGTTTTTTGGTGCTAACTACAATGTTACCTGGAGCGAGATTAAAGAATTTTTTGGCGAACACGTTAAGCCCAATGTTTTTAAAGGCTCGAAGTTTATTCAAAGCGATTACGAAGACGACAAGAAAAAACTGATCGCCTATTACAACTCGAAAGGGTACCGCGATGCCGATGTTCTCGAAGACAGTATTTATAAATTTAACGACCGCAGCATCAACATCGACATTAAAACCCACGAAGGCCCCAAGTATTATTTCCGCGACATTACCTGGACGGGCAATTTCATCCACACCGAAAAAACACTCAATAATATTCTCGGCATCAAAAAAGGCGATGTTTATAACCGCGAACAAATCGATAACAAACTAACCTTTAACCCGAAAGGCCCCGACATCAGCGGCTTGTACATGGACGATGGGTATTTGTTTTTCCGCATTAACCCGGTAGAGGTTGCCGTGGCCGGTGATTCGATCGACATTGAAATGCGTATCAGCGAAGGTCCGCAGGCCACGCTAAACGAAGTTACCATTACGGGTAACGACCGCACCAGCGATCACGTAATCCGCAGGGAGTTGCGCACACTGCCCGGCCAGAAGTTCAGGCGTTCGGATGTTATCTACACCCAGCAACGCCTTGGTCAGTTAGGGTATTTTAATGCACAAAACATTAACCCAAACATTGTTCCTAATCCGGCCAACGCTACGGCCGATATTGAATGGCAGGTAGAAGAACAATCGAACGACCAGATTGAACTATCCGGTGGATGGGGCGGCTACTTCGGGTTTGTGGGTACATTAGGGCTTACCTTCAACAACTTTGCTTTACGCAAAATTGCCAAGATCAAAGAATGGCGGCCATTACCGGTTGGTGACGGCCAGCGGTTGTCTATCAAGGTTACGGCCAACGGGCGGAGTTTCCAAAACTACGGTATATCGTTTACCGAGCCCTGGCTTGGTGGCCGCAAGCCGCAATCGTTAACCGTAAGCGCAAACAAATCTATATCGCGTTATGCCGGGTATGGCGCTAACAGCTACTTCGACCTCAACTCTACATTAAAGGTTGATAACATTTCGGTTGGCTTTGGCCGTGTGTTAAAATGGCCTGATGAATTCTTTACCTTAATGAACACGCTTTCGTACACCGTTTATTCGGTTGAGAATGCCGACTATGGATTAGGTTGTACCGATTGCTCGGCTTATGGGTTTAAGTTGAACACCTCTATTTCCCGTAACAGCATTGACCAGGTAATGTACCCTACCAACGGATCGACCCTTTCGTTAAGTGTTGACCTTACACCGCCATATTCATCGTGGCGCAACCTTAACTATGAAACGGCAAGCGTAAAAGAAAAAAACAAACTTGTTGAATATCATAAATGGATGTTCGACTCCAAGTTTTACATTCCGCTCGACCGCAAGGCCCCTCATAAATTAGTGTTAGAAGCAAAAGCTCACTTTGGTTTTATCGGCTCGTACTCTAAATCGCTGGGCGTTGGTCCGTTCGAACGTTTCTACCTCGGAGGCGATGGTCTTGCCGGTGGGGTAGGTGCTTTTGTATTAGGTCAGGAGGTGATCGGTTTACGCGGGTATCAAAACAACCAGATTACACCACCCTACGATAACGTAAGTGGCGGCACCGCACGCGGGGGTATTGTATATGACAAGTTTGGGTTAGAGTTGCGCTACCCGATTACCACCAGCCAGGCGGCCACTATTTATGGCTTTGCTTTTACCGAGGCCGGAAACAACTGGTACAATTATCAGGACTTTAACCCGTTTGAGATGTACAAGTCGGCCGGGGTAGGTGCACGTATATTTATGCCTGCCTTCGGGCTGATCGGTATCAACTGGGCGTATGGGTTCGATCCGTTCCCGTTAGGAAGCGGAAACCCGCGAAGCGGAGCCCAGTTTCACTTCACCATTGGCCAGCAAATCAGATAAACTATGCGGTTTTACCTTATTCCAATATTTTTTGTCATTTTCGGCCTGAATTTTGTCAACGCTCAGAGGTTCGGGTACATTGACACGGATTTCATCCTCGGCAAAATGCCCGATTATAAAAAGGCACAGGAAGAAATAACCCGGTTATCCGGATTGTGGGAAAAGGAAACCTTAGAGATGTCGAAAGCGATTGAAGCGCAATACAGTACGTTACAGGCCGAACAGGTTTTGTTAACCGAAGCCATGAAAAAAGAGCGTACCGATGCGATTAAAAAGAAAGAGGCCGAACTAAAAGAATTTCAAAAGAAAGTGTTTGGCTTTGAGGGGTTGCTCTTCCTTAAAAAACAAGAACTGATGAAACCCATACAAGACAAGGTTTGGGACGCGGTTGATAAAGTGGCCAAAAAAAACGGTTTGGCCATTGTGTTTGATAAATCGGGCGAGTTAGTGATGATTTATACCGACCCGCGTTACGACTATACCGATTTTGTGTTAGACGAACTTGGGTTAGGCGACCCAAATGATGTAGTAAAAAATTAACTTTGCATAAACTTTAACAGAATGAAAAAACTATTCTTCGTATTTGCATTAGCGCTTACAACCGCTGTTTCGATGGCCCAAACAGCCCCGCAAAAAATCGGATATGCCGATGTAGAATACATCTTCAGCCAAATGCCTGAAGCCAAACAAATTGAAACCGAATTACAAGCCCTGCAAACGCAGCTTAAAAAACAATACGATGCTAAAGTAACCGAGTTTCAAAACAAACTTAAAGTGTATCAGGATAATGTAAACAGCCCAAGCATTCCCGATGCTGTTAAACAAAATTCGGCACGTGAGCTTGAACAGTTAAACCAAAACATCCAAAAATTTGAACAGGATTCACAGGCCGATCTTGAAAGAAAGAGAAACACCCTGTTAACTCCCGTTCAGGAAAAGGTCGGCAAAAACATTGAAGCGGTAGCGCAGGAAAACGGCTTTTCGTTAATCCTGAATTTGCAACTGAGCGGCCTTGATGTTGTATTGTATGGCGATGAAAAATTAGATGTTTCTGATTTGGTGTTAAAGCGCATGGGCATTACCCCTCCACCTCCGGCACCAGCAAACGCTACGCCTAAAAAGCCTTAATACATTTTTAAATGATTGCGAAAACCCTGGCGAAACCGTCAGGGTTTTTTGTTTATTTTTTAGCATTCGATTCAATCCTAAAACACATAGGTACATAGTGTTTTGTCTTGATTGGCAAACGCTGGTTACTATGTGTCCCGATCCCGATAATATCGGGATCGGGACTGCCTTTACCGAATAGTAAACATAAGTTTGCAGGCAAAATCACAATAGCAATAGTGTAATACTCTACCGTGTCGTTCAAGCCTATGTATCTATGTGTTAAAAATATGGCCGTGTGTTTTTTAGGGCATGAAACGGATAGTCAGAAATAATTTATGTACGTTTAACTGTATGATTCAACCCCGGTTTTTACAAACAGGCAATACCGTTGCACTTGTTGCACCCGGAAGGAAACCGGAAGAAGCGGTTATCCGCCAGGCCGAAGCCATAATCCGCTCGTGGGGATTAAGCGTTGTGTTTGGCAAAAACCTATTTAACAACAGCCATTCGTATTTAGCCGGAACGGACGATGAACGTTTGTACGATCTTCAAACTGCGTTAGATGATCCGTCCGTAAAGGCAATTATTTGCGTGCGTGGCGGTTACGGCACTACACGCATTCTTGACCGGCTTGATTTTACAACGTTTCAAAAAAAGCCTAAATGGATTTGCGGCTTCAGCGATATTACCGCCCTGCACTTAAAACTTCAATCGCTGGGAATACAAAGTATGCATTCAACCATGCCGGTGCTTTTTACAAAACCCGATGCACATACATCCGTTGAAAGTTTGCGCAACACTCTTTTCGGAAATACAACAACCTTAACGGGCACAGGTAGTGCGCACAATAAAACCGGCACACAACAGGGTGAATTGATTGGCGGCAATTTATCGCTTATTGTTGATTCGTTGGGCACATCTTCTGAACCCGACTTCGATCATAAAATATTAATTATTGAAGAGGTTGACGAATATGTTTATAAAACCGACCGTATGCTAATGCAGTTAAAGCGTGCCGGCAAACTTAAAAACTTAGCCGGTCTTGTTGTTGGTTACATGACCGGCATTAAAGAAGGTGAACTTCCATTCGGTGAAACCATCCCCGAAATTGTACGCTATCACACACAACATTACAGTTACCCTGTTGCGTTTAATTTCCCGACAGGTCACGAAAACCCCAACTTGGCCTGGGTACAAGGGGCAACCGCATTGCTTGAGGTTACTTCTGAAAAATCAATGCTGCGTTTTTAGAATTGAGGTTACATTAATCAGACAACTCCAACTTCATTGCCAGCAAGTTGTATTTGTTCCGATAAGCGCTTAACCCAATGTTGTTAGAATTCTTTCTAACCTTACTCCAGTTTCCTTTACTGTACTGTAAGGCGGTTTCACCTGTTTCATCGGGTATCGTTCCAATGGAGGGTTCAAACGTGATCCACTCAGTCTTTTTATTGGTTTCCTTTGAAGTAAGCGTTCTTATGAATTTATTTTCTTTGATAATCAAAAATTCTACGGCAATCAGTAATCCCTTATCGGGAAACGCAATGTGCCTTTCCGACAAATCAACTTTTGTAACGGTGTCCCCCTTCTTTGCCGAAACAATTATATTTTCCGTATAAACAGGAGCATCTATTTGTCCGTCATCCTTTACGGTGTATAACCTCAAATTAAACTTAGCATTTGCCACATCACTTTTGGTTACAATGCTTAACGTTTTAAGAAATGGCGTGTCGGAATATGATTGCTGATACGGGAAAAAACGGGCGACCATCCACGGAGCCGTACCACAGCCAAAATAAAAGCTAATCGCTGATTTTTTAAACTCGCCTACCGAAATCGTTTTGCCTCCGTTTTTTTGTGGCCTTACAACAACCTCATCTAATTGAATCGTACTTTGATTCAACAGAACAACAGCCCCAATATCGCTAAAACGTATTCGCTTTTGTTTGTACCCGATTGCCGAAAATACAATCGTTGGTGTTCCGTTATTATTTGCTTCAAGCGTAAATCTTCCATTTTCGTCCGATGTAGTGCCGGTCATTTGATCTTCAATCCAGATATTGACATACGGAACAGGCTCGTTTGTGATACTGTCTTTGATCACGGCCACAAGCTGACCATGCCCTGCCATAAACTGAAATAAAAAGAACGCAAGGGCTACCGTCTTTAAAAGTGTTGTTATTTTCATCAGTGGTATAGTTACGTTTTCGGTAACAACATTTTAAGTTTTTGCCAAACCAAATCAGGCTCAAAGCCTTTTTGAATGGCATATTTTGAAACCTTATCGCGCACCACAAAAGCATTGTCGCCCGATAATTCGTTAATTTTTGAAGTCAATATTTTTTCGAGGGTTTGCTCGTAATCGGCTTCGTCTATTTCTTTCAGGCCAATGCGAATGCAGTTTTTAGACAGCCTCTTGCTTTCTAAGGCGTGAACAATTTTTATTCGTCCCCACTGTTTGATGCGGAACTTGCCGCCCACAAACAGTTTGGCGTAACGTTCTTCATTTAAAAAACCTTCAGTAATTAAATACGTGAGCAACTCATCCACTTCAAACGAACGGAGGCCGAGTTCGTAGAGCTTGTTTTTTACTTCCTGATGCGAACGCTCCTGGTAAGCACAATAACGAAGCGCCTTTTGTTTGGCTTGTTCGAGTGTTAGCGGCTTACCTTTTCGTTGCACAGATGTTATTTCACCAAACCTTTATTTTTGAGAATGCTGCCTACGAACTTGCGCTCGTTATCGGTATTAAAAATTTTAAAAGGCAGGTAAATCAGTTGTGCTTTGTTTACATAAAGCACGTAAAAATCTTTCCCGACCGATGCGCTTTTGATCTGGTCCCACTTCAGGGGCATGCCTTCGCGTGCGTTGATTTTCATTACCACCTGCTGGCTGCTGATCTCATACGAAAATTTTTCAAACAGCATTTTACCCTGTTCGAGTTGGGTAACACCGTAAAACTGTATCCACCAGAATAAAATGTACAGGCTTAATCCCACAAAGGCGGCAATAAACCACCAGATGCTTTGCGCACCGGGTATGGCATAGCACAGGCAAAGCAATACCGCTACGGCAGCGGCAATCCATCCCTGTTTTTTAAGCACAGCCTGTAAGGCTAAGCGTATATAGGTTTTTTTCTCAAGCTTGTAGTTTCGTGTTTTTGCAATCATAAAGTATCAAACAATCAATTCAATTTATTCAAAAGCCTTCAGGCTTAAATCCATACTTTTTACCGAGTGGGTTAATGCCCCTGCCGAAATAAAATCAACCCCGGTTTGGGCTATGGCCGCAATGGTTGTTTCGGTTATGCCTCCGCTGGCTTCGGTTTTATATTTTCCGTTAACCAATTTTACGGCTTCGGCCATTTCGGCTACCGACATATTGTCGAGCATAATTACGTTCACCCCGCCCACACGCAATACTTCTTTTACTTCGTCTAAACTGCGGGTTTCCACTTCAATATCCAATTGGCGATTGGTGGCGCGAAGATACTCTTTTGTTTGAATGATTGCGCTCTCAATGCCTCCCGCCATGTCAATATGGTTGTCTTTGAGCATAATCATATCAAACAACCCGATGCGGTGGTTTGCGCCTCCGCCAATCAATACAGCCCACTTTTCGAGCAACCTGAAATTGGGTGTGGTTTTGCGCGTATCCAACAGTTTGGCGCGGGTACCACGAATTAATCCGGTTAACCGGTGTGTAAGTGTGGCTATGGCGCTCATGCGCTGCATACAGTTAAGTACAAGGCGCTCGGTTGTCAGTATTGATCGGGCAGAGCCTTCTACCACAAACGCTATATCGCCTTTTTTAACAGGCGCGCCATCGGCAATGTTTACGGTTACGCGCAATGCAGGATCGTACTGGTTAAAAATGACGGTAGCCAGTTCAACCCCGGCCAAAATGCCATCTTCTTTTACCAACAGCCGGGCTTTGCTTTGGGCTTCGGCCGGAATAGCCGCCAATGTAGAGTGGTCGCCATCGCCAATATCTTCGGCAAAAGCCGATGCGATAAATTGTTGCAGGAACGAATCGGTAATGTAATAGGGTTTCACGGTACAAAATTGATCAGGATTTTTGGGGATTTGATTGATTACAGGATTTTTTTGCTCAATACCCTGTACCCTGACATTAATTGTGTTGACTCAGCAAAAACTGTCTGTCGTGTTTATTCTTTGCTGAAAGAGATTTCATAAATAAGCTGCTGCTTGCCTACTGTTTTGATTTTAATCCAAAACCGGTAAACATCGGCTCCACTTTTATACTGGCCAATGGCATAGGGTTGGCCGGCCTTCGACTGTCCCTCGTGAATAATGTTAAATTCGGATGGCGGGTGAGCCTTAAAAAAGTCGCGCAGCACAAATTCGGCTTGGGTTTTACTGTAATTCTGAAGTTTGCTTTCGATGGTTACATCTACCGTTTGGTTCAGGAATTTCGACAGCTCTTTTGCGCTTCCGGCTTTTACCGCTTCTTTTACCTGAGCCACTACCTCGTTATTTTGGGCAAAAACAGAGTTCCCCGCCCCAAAAACGGTAATCATAAGCGCTAACAAAATCCTCATTTTTTTCATCGTACCGTACTGCACCCAAAAGTATGCCATAGAAAATTGATAACGAAATCGATTACAATATGACCTTTTTAAGCATGTGCTAACCGCCTTTTTTCAACATCTTCTATGAATGCGAACCGGCAGGCTAAGTAACCTGTTAATCCTTTAATAGTGGTTATATTTGCGCCTTAATTTACGCAGGTTATGAATAAAAAAGTGTTGTTAATGATTTTGGACGGCTGGGGTATTGCTGTAAACAAGAACGTATCGGCAATCGATCATGCTAAAACTCCATTTGTCAATTCACTTTATTCTAAATACAAACATAGTCGCTTAGAGGCTTCAGGGCTGGCCGTAGGGTTGCCGGCAGGGCAAATGGGAAATTCGGAAGTGGGGCACATGAACATTGGTGCCGGAAGGATTATTTACCAGGATCTTGTAAAAGTTAACAAAGCAGTCGAAGAAAAAACACTCGACACCAATCCGGTATTGGTTAACGCATTGGCATACGCCCGAAACAATAACAAGAACATACACCTGATCGGCCTCGTGTCTGACGGTGGCGTACACGCACACATCAAACACCTGAAAGGTATCGTTAGCATTATTCATAACAATGGTTTCAAAAACCTGTTTATCCACGCCTTTACGGATGGCCGTGATACCGACCCCAAAGGCGGGTTAGGCTATTTAACCGATTTGCAAAACCATCTCAACCACACTACCGGTAAAATTGCCAGTGTTGTTGGCCGCTATTATGCGATGGATCGTGATAAACGGTGGGAGCGTGTTAAGCTTGCTTACGATTTGCTGGTACACGGAACAGGCGAAGCAACAACCGATGTGCTGGCGGCCGTTCAAAAATCGTACGATGCCGATGTAACCGATGAGTTTATCAAACCTATTGTGGTGGTCGAAAACAATAAGCCGGTGGCTACCATTCAACCGGGCGATGTGGTGTTGTGCTTTAACTTTCGTACCGATCGTGGTCGTGAAATAACGCAGGCACTCACGCAACAGGATTTCCCCGAACAAAACATGAAGGCATTGAACCTTCACTACATTACGCTTACAAACTATGACGATACGTTTAAAAACGTGAACGTTATTTTTGATAAAGATAATTTAGAAAACACATTAGGCGAAGCCCTTGCTAAAGCGGGTAAAAAACAAATCCGTATAGCCGAAACCGAAAAATATCCGCACGTTACATTTTTCTTTTCAGGCGGACGCGAAAAAGAGTTTGAAGGCGAAACCCGTATTCTTTGTCCGTCACCCAAGGTGGCCACGTACGATTTAAAACCCGAAATGAGCGCCAACGATTTGAAGGATAAGCTCATTCCGGAATTAGATAAACAATATGCCGATTTTATCTGTTTAAATTTTGCCAACCCCGATATGGTTGGCCACACGGGTGTATTTGAAGCCGTAGTAAAAGCCTGCGAAACGGTTGACTATTGTGCCGGCAAAGTTACCGAAGCGGCCGTGCGCAATGGCTATTCGGTTATCATCATTGCCGATCACGGCAATGCTGATTTTATGATTAACGAAGACGGATCGCCCAATACAGCACACACTACCAGCTTAGTGCCCTGCATTTTAGTTGACGATCAGTTTACCGGAACATTGAAAGACGGCAAACTGGGCGACTTGGCCCCTACCATTTTAACGTTAATAGGTGTTCCGGTTCCGCCAGAAATGACGGGCAATATTCTGATCTCACAATAACATTATAACATTAACATACAGTGAAATACGGTTGGACTTTTTTTGTCGTTACGCTTTTCATAACCTCCTGCAACAACAACCGCAGTATTGTTACGAATCATTATTATCCGGTAGATAGTTTGCTGAATGCACAAGCCATACAGTTAACACAATTGAAAGCGATCCTTACCAAAAAAGCTACGATCGGTACGAAAAGCGAAACCCAAACCTATACCCCGGTGTTTGACACGGCTGCTACTGCCTGGAAGCATGAGTTGGATGTTTTTTTTGAACTGCACGATATTAACAAGCCTTCGAACCGCAATAAATACACGTTAGCCCGTGCCGAACAGGACAGCAACAGCAACCTGTTAGTGTATTCGTTAACCGCCAACGAAACCCTTCCGGTTGTTTACTACAAAGTGTTTTACCTCAACACGATCGATAACATACGAAAAGTTGAGGCTTTGTACCGCGAAGAAAGCACCCTGCTTAAAAGTTCACGCAAACTTTCGCTCGAATTTCAACAAATACACAATAAAATTGTGCTCACATCCTACTCTGTTACCGGAGGCCAGAAAATGCTGTTAGCCGATTCTGTGACATTCTCCGTTAACGGAACGATCACATACCCGTAACCATGGCAAAACGACCCGGTAAAGAACCCCTTCGCGAAGAAGAAAAACGTAAACTCAATCGTACCAGTCTTAAAAAACTATTGGGTGTTTTCAGGTTTGTTTTACCATACAAAAAGCCGTTCATCTTCGGGCTAATTGCATTAGCGCTTTCCAGCGTAACATTACTTTCGTTTCCGTATTTCGCGGGCATGTTGTTGGACATCGCCTCGGGCAAAACCAACGCTTATTTTTCTTCGATCACCGAAGTGGCGCTTTTGCTGATCGGTATTTTGTTTGTACAAAGTATTTTTTCTTTTCTACGGGTTTATACTTTTTCGATTACCAGCGAACGCACATTGGCTGATTTACGCCTGGCTGTTTATAAAAAATTAATCTGGTCGCCCTTGTCGTTTTTTGATAACAGCCGTGTGGGTGAACTCATGAGCCGGATCACATCGGATGTCGGTCAGTTACAGGACACGTTCACTACTACATTGGCCGAATTGCTTCGGCAAACATTAACGCTTGTTTTAGGAACAGCCTTTATCTTTTACGTTGCCCCACGGCTTACGGTATTTATGATGCTTACCTTTCCGGTGTTGGTTATCCTTGCGTTGATTTTTGGGCGGTACATCCGTAAAATGTCGGGCAAAACACAAGACAAGCTGGCGCAGGCCAATGTTGTGGTGGAAGAGTCGTTACAATCCATTGGTGTGGTAAAGGCTTTTACCAACGAAGCGCTTGAAATTTTGCGGTATAAAAAATCATTGAGTGAAGTGGTTAGTGTCGCCTTGCGCACGGCACGTTACCGGGGATTATTTATTTCGTTTGTCATCTTTACATTGTTTGGTGGCATTGTTGCCGTTGGCTGGTATGGTGCCTTGTTGGTTCAGCAAGGCAATTTGGAAGTGGGCGAGTTGTTTTCGTTTGTTATTTACACGGCATTTATCGGAGGTTCCATTGCCGGCCTGGGCGATATTTATTCACAACTGCAACGTGCCGTGGGTGCATCCGAACGGTTATTGGAAATACTCCAACAGCCCGATGAAGCCGAGGCGGTTGAAGACAAGCGTTTACACGTAAGTGGTGAAATTGTATTCGATCGTGTTTCGTTTTCATACCCCGGTCGGCCGGATGCTCGTGTATTAAAAGCACTTGACTTTACCATTAAGGCGGGTGAAAAAATTGCATTGGTTGGCAAAAGTGGTTCGGGTAAATCAACCATCATTAATTTATTGATGCGCTTTTATCCGGCAACCAGCGGACAGATAAATGTTGACAGTAACGATGTTCAATCGTATCACCTCACGGGTTACCGACACAACATCGGTATTGTTCCGCAGGAAGTAATTTTGTTTGGCGGTACCATCGAAGAGAATATCGCTTACGGAAAACCGGGGGCTTCGTTAGAGGACATCAAAGAAGCCGCACGTAAAGCCAATGCGCTGGAGTTTATCGAACATTTCCCGGAAGGTTTTAAAACCCTTGTTGGCGAACGTGGCGTTAAGCTGTCGGGCGGGCAACGCCAGCGCATAGCCATTGCCCGCGCCATTTTAAAAGACCCGGCCATTCTTATTTTGGATGAAGCTACCAGCTCGCTCGATGCACAATCGGAGGTGTTGGTGCAACAGGCTTTAGAAAAACTCATGGAAGACCGCACTACCATTATTATCGCACACCGGTTAAGCACCATTAAAAAAGTTGACCGCATTTTTGTAATAAACGAGGGTTGCCTTGCAGAAATGGGTTCGCATGCTGAACTTACCCGGGTTGATAACGGTATATACAGTAACCTGCTAAAATTACAGTTACACGAAGCATGACCAGCGCCTTTAAAATTTTAAAAGATTTTAAGCTTCGCTCAACGCCAAGCCGGGCTGCCATTTTAGATGCTTTTTTAACCCACAATTTCGCCCTTTCGCATGGCGATGTTGAAAAGGAAGTTCCGGCTTCGTTCGACCGTGTAACCGTTTACCGCACCTTAAAAACGTTTCTTGACAAGGGGCTTATCCACAAAGTGCTTGACGATGAGGGGGGCATGAAATACGCCCTTTGCAGCGAGGCTTGTACCAACGCGCACCACCATCACGACCACGTACATTTTAAGTGTACCGTTTGCGGACAAACCAACTGCCTTCAGGTTGAAATACCCCGGGTTAACCTGCCCGGAGGGTATCAGGCCAAAGAAATAAACCTGTTAATACAAGGGGTTTGCGGGCATTGTGCGTAGATTTTTAAATATAGGGGTTTCCTTTTATAGTAAACCCTTATAAATCACCCGTGTAAGTTTTAGGGATTAAATTAAATTGCTATTTTTGGAGGCTATGGGCGGTCTGGATGCTTACCTTCAGGTTTAATTTGGTTGCTTCCCTGACTTGCTGAACTGAATACATTTTTCGTTGGAAACGTACAACATACTCCTCTTCTCTCTTTTTGGTGGCAACCAACAAGACACGATCCTATTTGGTGTTTTTGCAATTGTAATCGTTCTGTTTCTTGTATTAGATCTGGGCTTATTTCATAAACAAGCCCATAAAATCAGTACAAAATCGGCCTTATACCAATCTATCTTTTGGGTAACTATCAGTTCGTTGTATGGCATTCTGATCTACTTCTTTTACGTTCCGGAAGACCTCAAAGTAAGCTCGGCCGATTCGGCAGTATTGTATTTTTCAACCTACCTGACCGAATATGCCCTATCGGTCGATAACATTTTCGTGATCCTGTTAATCTTAAAATACTTTAAGGTTGACGAGGTGTATTACCATAAAGTGTTGTTTTGGGGAATATTAGGTGCCATTTTTTTCCGGGCGGTGTTCATTTTTTTCATAGGGGCTCTTATTCATCAATTCCACTGGATACTGTATATCTTTGGCGTGTTCCTGATTTATTCTGGTATCCGCATTTATTTTGAAGACGGAGATGAAAAGATAGACCCGGAAAAAAACCCGATTTTAAAAATCTGCCGAAAATACCTTCCCGTTTCGGCTACCGATATGGGGGGTAAGTTCTTTTTCCGTGAAGCCGGTAAACTCTTGTTTACCCCGCTCTTTCTGGTAATTATTCTGGTCGAAACAACCGACCTTATTTTTGCGGTTGACTCAATCCCTGCGGCTTTCGCCATTACACAAGACGAGTTTCTGATTTACACATCAAACATTTTTGCCGTAATGGGGTTGCGGGCGATGTTCTTCCTGTTGGCCGGTATTATTGATAAGTTTTACCTGTTGCAAAAAGGGCTTTCGATCATCCTGTTCTTTATCGGTGCAAAAATGCTGTTGGAAATATTCAACGTGAAGTTCGATGCGTACCTGTCGTTTACGGTAATTATTGCCACGCTTACGCTTTCAATTTTGTTTTCGGTTGTTATACCGCGCAAGTCACAAGCCGATGCAGAGGAATCCTGAAACAGAACAACTTTTAAATTTCGCTAAAAAAATCTTTCGGTAAGATTTTCATCAACACCGGCAGGGTTAAAAAACGCTGCGGCAACGATACAATCACAAACGCAGGGATTGTTTGTAGTATAACGATTAACTCGTGGCGGATAAACTCGTTTTCCGTTTCCGTTAATTCCTGCTTACGGGCTTTTTTCAACAACGTAGCTACCTGTTCGTGGCTTTGAACTTCTTTAAGCAAGCGGCCTTTGTTTCTATCAACCATTTTAGAAATGCGGTTGATAAAATCCTGGCTCACGCGGTTGTAATCCTGCTTATCCTGCAAATGCTCAAGCTGCCCCCAGTGTTCCAGCACAAAACCTTCCATGGCAATCAGGCTGTTGTCTAAGTCTTCTTCGGTAAAGCTCAGGTAACTCGCAAAGCGTTTCAGAAACTCCTGCTCGGCCTGCTCAACCTTTTTATCGGCCCACATGGTGAGGATGGCTATTTCAAGAAAGAATTTTTTGAGTATCCACGAATTTTCAGAGGGCAGGTTGATGGATTCTATGTCCACGCCCTCTTCAAAAATTACCAGGGCTTCTTTTCGCTTGTCGGCCGTAAGGTCGGTGCTTTGAACAAACAACTCCAGCAATTTGCGCTCTTCAAAATCTACTGTATTGTCCGAGTGCGCTGCGGCTGCGATAACTTTCACGATCGAGAAGCGCAGCTCGTTTCGTTCGTAACGGAAAAAATCAGCCACGATGCGGTCGGCATTGGTGTGAATCCACTGGCCGTAAATAAACACATCTAAAAACAACAAACTGTTGTGAAAGAAGTAAATCCAGAAATTTCCCTGAAAATTTACGGTACGGTCGATGCGCTTTTCGAGAATCTTCTCGGCCAGTTCAACAGGTGTTTTCTTTTTACCGAACAGGGTTTTTGCCGGGGTGGCTATTTCCGGGAAAACGTTGTTATAAAAACTGCTAATGTTATCGATGGTTTTATTAAAAACCTGCGTTAACTCTTCGTCTGTTTTTATGGGCTTATCGTAAAATAAAATCGAACTGCTAATGAGGCTTTCGGCCAACAGGAATTTCATTTTTTCTTTGTCGCTCCACTGTGCCGCTTCCGGCAGGTTAATATGTCCCACGCTATGTCCATACATTAACCCGGTGGGTTGGATGATGCTGTATAACGAATGCTCGGGATGCGAACCCCGTTTACGGATAGTAATATCCTTCAGGAGGTCTTTTCTGAGTTCGATATATTGCTTTAGCCAACCTTTTTCGTCTGGCTTCATAGTTTAAGAAAGCGATTAAATTAAAAAAGAATTAAACAATATGGAAACATTATTGAAGTGATTCCCGCCAGCCCTTCTTTTCAATGGCTTTAGCGGATGTTTCAACCTTCGTTTTCAGTTGTTTTTTAAATGTGTCAAGTCTTTTAGCTGTTTGTTTATCGAACGCCCCAATAATTTGTGCGGCTAATATGCCGGCATTGCGTGCGCCATTTAAGGCCACGGTAGCTACGGGTACACCCGCAGGCATTTGCAAAATCGACAAAACAGAGTCCCATCCATCAATAGAGTTGGATGATTTAATAGGAACGCCCACTACCGGCAACGCTGTTAGCGATGCAACCATGCCCGGTAAATGTGCCGCGCCTCCCGCACCCGCAACAATTACTTTAATGCCTTTGGCTCTGGCCTGCGTGGCGTACTCTACCATACGCAGTGGTGTTCGGTGTGCCGATACTACGGTAAGTTCAAACGGAACGTTTAATTCTTCCAATACTTCGGCTGTTTCTTTCATGATCTTCAGGTCAGACTGGCTGCCCATGATAATGCCTACTACGGGTTTTGTCATGCGATTACTTTAAGTGTTTCTTTTACAAAACTGGTTTTCTGTTTTAAACTTTCAATGTCGTGATCGACAATGGTTACGTGCCCCATTTTGCGAAATGGTTTTGTTTGCGTTTTGCCATACAGGTGAACGTGCACCCCCGAAAGCTGTAACACTTCGGCAAAGCCCTGGTATTTTGCAGCACCGGAATAGCCCGGTTCGCCCAGTAAGTTAACCATGGCACTGGGTAACAGTAAATCGGTTTTACCTAATGGTAAATTGGTAATGGCGCGTAAGTGTTGTTCGTATTGTGATGTTATGTTGGCTTCAATGGTTTGATGGCCGCTGTTGTGTGGGCGGGGCGCTACTTCGTTCACCAATACTTCACCCGTTTTTGTTACAAACATTTCTACGGCCAACAGCCCAACCATGTCCAGCCTGGTAATGATTGTGCGGGCTATTTCATCGGCCTTGTTGGCAACGGCTGGTGTTAGTCGCGCTGGTGCAAATAAATATTCCACTAAGTTTTGTACAGGATGAAAAACCATTTCTACGGCCGGATAGGTAACAACTTCACCCTGTGTGTTGCGTGCAACAATTACCGAGATTTCTTTCTCGAAAGGAACAAGCTCCTCTAATAACCCGGGTTTATCAAAAGCGTGATCTAAATCCTGTTCTGTTCGTAATATTTGTACGCCCCGGCCATCGTACCCTTCTTTTCCCAGTTTGTTTACAGCGGGCAAAAAATCAAGATGCCTGCGGGTATCGGCTTTGTTTTCGGTTAGTACAAATTTAGCCGTTGGAATGTTATGCTGCTGATAAAAGCTTTTTTGTGTTCGCTTGTCCTGTATCAGTTCGATAACCTCCGGTTGTGGATAAACCTTCTTGCCTTGCTGAACTAACTGTTTGAGCGCAGCCGTGTTTACATTTTCGATTTCAATCGTTAACACATCACACTGCGAACCAAACTTCATCACCGTATCGAAATCGGTTAATTTACCGTGATGGAACGTTGCAAGGTTTTTACACGGTGCGTTTTCATCGGGGTCGAGCACTGCAAAATCAAAGTTGAAATCAATGCCCGCCTGAATCAGCATGCGGCCTAACTGGCCTCCGCCCAAAATACCGAGTTTAAAATTCTGGTTAACTGTTTGGCTCACGCTGCAAGTTAATGTTTTAAGGCTTCACAATCTTTTTGCGGGGATGAAAAGCATGTTATCGCTTCGTATGCAACGTTTATTCGATCAACGTAACACGTTTAATAATATCGCCTACTTCCATCTGATGCACCACATCCATCCCGCTTTCGGTAACGGCAAAAACAGTATAGCGGCCGTCTAAGTGCGGTGTGGGTGAATGGGTAATAAACCATTGCGTGCCTTCGGTATCTTTACCGGCTGAGGCCATACCTACCGAACCTTCGGTGTAGTTTCTGCCTGAAAACTCCGACCGGATCGAATACGCTTCGCTACCCCAGCCATCGCCTCGGTTACAGCCGCCCTGAATAACAAAGTTGGGCACTACGCGATGAAAGTTTTTGGTATCGAAATAATGCTGTTGAACCAATTGCACAAAATTAGCAACCGAACCCGGTGCTTCTTCCACCAGCAACCGGATAACAATATCGCCTTTGCTGGTTTCTATTTTAACGCGCTGATCGGCCGGAATGGTTTTTACCAAAGCCCAATCGATAGGGTGATTAAACTCGTTTTTAACCAGGGCGGCAACCGCTTTGCCTTCAAAATACGCAATGGCCGCTTCGATTGGTTGCAGAGCTTCGTTGTCTTTCGGCAATGCGAGTTTTTTCTTCGCTTCGTATAAAAATGAAAAATCGGTAATCACTTTTTTATAGCCCAGTGTTGAATCGGTCAATGCGGCCGCAACGGTGCCTATAACTGCGGCATCGGCAAGTTGCATGGCCTGCTGATAAAGTTTTGCGTAAGCGACAGTATGCTTTTTATCGAACGCTTTGTTTTTATTGATGGCGACTAACGCTTCGGCCGCACTTGATTTTAACACGGGTATGGTTGCCGCGTGCAGTTGCTCGTTTACAAAAAGCCATTCATCGGCCGATTGGCTTAATGCTTTTAACAACGCGGCCTTTGCGTACGGATTTTGTTCTGTTAAGTATGCGGTTTTAATTTCATCGGTTAATTTTTTATCGGCCGAGGCGGCCAATGCGGCTTCATACACCAATGCACGAACACGCCAGTGCGGATTGTTCTTTATATCCGATAACAATTCTGCAACCAATTCGGGTGTTATAATCGGACGAATAGTTTCTGCGGCAGCAATAGCCACATTAACTTGTGTGTCGTGCAGGGCATTGAATAAACTTGTTCGCGTTTCGGTCAGCGGGAATGCCTGTAATGTACGCACGGCACTAATGCGTACACGGTAATCCTGATCGTTTGCGAGTATGTTTTGAAGCGCTTCGCGCGATGTTGGTGTTTTTATTTTTCGTAACGATGATGTTACCGCTGCACGAACCCAGGGCGAAGAGTCCTGTTGTGCCGATTGAATCAACTGATCTTCGATCTTATCAAGGCTTACCGCACCACGACCAAAAAAGTTTGCGGCTCCAAGGCGGGTAAGATGTGTTTCGCCCGGATTTAAAAATTGAACAGCTTCTAATGTATGCGTGGAATCGGCCAAGCCACGAAGCCCCAACCGGTAACAAGCCCAGGCCATGCCTTCGTGCAACAAGGGATCGGAAGATGATATTTCGATCTGATCAATATCCTGTTTACTGAATATTTTTCCGCAGGCTTCTATTACGGCCGATAACACCTGCGCATCTTTCTCACGCGAGAGCGCTTCGCGCAAAGCCGCAACTGATTTTTTAGAAGGTGTTTGGCCTAAGGCATGGGCTGCGGCTATTCTCACCCGGGTGTCTTTATCCTGCAACAACACGTTGCCTAACCTATCGGCTGCGGCTGAGTCTTGTACCGAACTAAACGCACGTACGGCATCATGCCTGTATGTTGTCTGTTTATGATCAAAATAAATATAGAGGCTGTCGGAATACCGGTGATCCTGCCAGTCGGCTATCTTCACCAACACGGCATCAGCATACTTGTTAATCGGGGCAGGCTTTTCACAAGCCATCAACAAACAACTTATAACCCCAATACCGGTTAGGCACTTCATCGTAATTGAAAATTAAAATGATGGCGTTGTGGCAGCGCGGGTAACCACATCATCAAACTCAATACCCGCAACCTTGATACAATACAACAATAGCCTTACTTCTTTTACATGGATGCGCCCGTCAACCTCCGACATTTTGTACAGCAAAACAAAGGCTCTTAGTTTTTCTTCATCGGTACACCGTTCCATACAGGCAATACCGTTCTGATAGATTTCCCGTTCGCGCTTTTCTGAAATAACCTTTTTGAACTGTTCAAACAATTCATCGGGGATATTCTCTTTAGCTTTTACTTTACCAAGCGCGTCAACCTCGTTTTGATCGACCACGCCATCGGCACTCATCAGCAAATGGATGAGGTAAAGTAAGCCTAACTGATAATTCTGGTTCATTGGAACGGATTAAGTTCCTTAAATATAGAGAAAAGGTGCGAAGGATTGCGCTATGAAAGAACCTGAAAAACAATTAATGACGACACATAGGCTAAAACCGACATATAAACGAGCTGGATCATAGGCCATTTCCAACCGTTTGTTTCGCGATAGACAACGGCAAGCGTACTCATACACTGCATGGCAAAGGTGTAAAATACCAATAGCGAAAAGCCTACGGCCGGTGTAAAACGCGGCCCTCCGGTATCGGGGTTGATCTCTTCGCGCATACGGTTTTTAATCGTGGTTTGGTCGTCATCGTTACCAATGCTGTATATGGTTGCCATCGTACCCACAAAAACTTCGCGGGCGGCAAACGATGTAATCAGTGCGATACCGATTTTCCAGTCAAAGCCCAACGGTTTGATAACCGGTTCAATGGCCTTGCCCACAATACCCGCATACGAGTTTTCGAGTTTGTAGGCAGCAATACGGTTTTCAAGGTCTTCTTCGGCTAACGGCAAATCAACCGACTCTTGTAAAACATATTCGCGGGCGTTTGAAAGCCTGTCGCCCGGGCCATAGCTGGCCAACACCCACAACACAATTGAAATCGCGAGGATAACCTTGCCCGCTTCAAACACAAAGGCTTTTGTTTTTTCGATAATGGTATAGCCTACGTTCGACCATTTCGGCCAACGGTAAGCGGGCAATTCCATAATAAGATAACTGCGTTCTTTCACCCGAACCACATAGCGCATCACCAACGCTGTAAGCATGGCCGAAGCAAAACCCAACAGGTACAAACCCATAAGTGCAATGCCTTGTAAATTAAAGAAGCCTAACACTACGGTATCGGGCACCACTAATGCTACCAAAATGGTAAACACCGGCAAGCGTGCCGAGCAACTCATAAGCGGTGTTACAAAAATGGTTATGATGCGTTCTTTCCAGTTATCAATAGTGCGGGTTGCCATGATGGCCGGTATCGCGCAAGCCACACCCGACATGAGCGGAACAACACTTTTACCATTCAGCCCAAACTTGCGCATGATTTTGTCCATCAAAAAAACCACGCGCGCCATGTAACCCGATTCTTCCAGCACGGCAATGAAGGCAAAGAGAATGGCGATCTGCGGAACGAAAATAACAATACCGCCAATGCCGGGAACAATGCCTTCGGTGAGCAAACGGGTAAGTACACCTTCTGGTAAAGTTTCGCTGAAATAATTACTGATGTCGGCAAAGGCTCCGTCAATCCAATCCATGGGAATGGTCGCCCATGCAAATATGGCCTGGAACATCAGGAAGAGAATGCCGATAAAAATAGCGTAACCCCATAGTTTATGGGTAAGGATCCGATCGAGCCGCGATGTGTATTTTTTCCACGA
Source organism: uncultured Roseivirgaceae bacterium (assembly GCA_964404445.1). Classification (GTDB taxonomy): domain Bacteria; phylum Bacteroidota; class Bacteroidia; order Cytophagales; family Cyclobacteriaceae; genus UBA2336. The sequence goes on from CAYOJW010000001.1 coordinate 292,638, forward strand.
CAACGCTGCCGCACGAAGCGTTACTTTATCCAACAAGGTTTGAATAAACGTATAACGCTGAATGGTTTCTGCGCCCTGGTATTTTCCGGGGAAGAAACCGTTTTGTTGGCTTACTTCTTTTATAAAATCCTGTTCTTCTTTTTGAAGAAACCTAAGCGACTCCGGTTGTTGTAAGAACTGATACGCTTCGTATTCGTTTGGCAGGGAAAACTTATCACGCACTAAACGTACTGCGTTTTGCGCATCGTCATAAATTTTATAAATATGTTTAACCGGTGCCTGCGCTGGTTTTGCTAAGATTTTTTTCAGTTCATCGATGCCCTCACCATTGCGTGCGTTAATGGGAACAACCGGAATGCCCAGTTCGGTTGATAAGGCCGTAAGGTCGTAGCTGATGCCGGCTTTGGCTACCAAGTCCATCATGTTCAACACGAGCACTGTTGGCAAGCCGAGGTCAACAATCTGCGTAAGCAATAACAGGCTTCGTTTCAGGTTAGTGGCATCGGCTGTTACCACAATCTTATCCGGGCAACGTGTTGACTGGCGGTCTAACAGTATTTCAGAAACGATACGTTCGTCTATGCTGCGCGGGTATAAACTATATATGCCGGGCAGGTCAATGATTTCGGCCGTTAAACCGGGTACTAAAACCGACATGCCCGAACGTTTGTCAACGGTAACGCCCGGAAAATTTCCTGTTTTTTGATTGAGTCCCGTAAGGTGATTAAACAATGACGACTTCCCCGAGTTTGGGTTGCCTACCAACGCAATCTTCAACCGGGAAACTGACATTAATTAAGGATTGAAATCGTAGCGGCTTCTTCGAGCCGTAAAGAAAGTTCGTAATCCAGCACGCTGATACAAACGGGGTCGCCCAGCGGAGCTGTAAAATTAAATCTAATCGGGGCACCGGGCAGACAGCCCATTTCGAGCAACTTTACCGATAACGCTTCATCGCTAAAACCTGCAATGATGCCAACCTCGCCCGGCTTCATTTGCGCTACATTCTTGCCCTTATTTTGCACTTATTTAGATTAAATCGAAACAAATATATGCGCTGGCGGGTATTAAAACAATGTTTAGGTTTGCGTAACTTCGACTATGCGTAAAAAACCCATCCATAAAAAAACTAAGGAACAGGTAAAAAAACAGCCTCCCGAACAGGAGGCTGAAAAAGATAACCACTTTGATTTTGGCGGCCTGCCCGACCGTAACCTGAAAAAGAATTTAGGGTGCGGATAGTTTATTGTATCGCGTGTTCAAAAAACTCTTTCACCTTTATATCGTCAATCACCAAATTATAGCTGCCATGTTTAAAGTCGGCCGATGTGCCCAGCGTTTGTTCAAAATGTTTTGCCCGCTCTGCCGATTTGCGCGCAATGGTTCCGTACAGTATGTGGTCAAGGGCTATGCTCAGCAACGTTTCATTCTCATCACCTAACGGATAGATATAGTAATCATTATCGGGATTTTCGATGTTGGGTATAAACCCATCACCATACTCTGACTGATTTAAACTGTTGTATGATTTTACCACAATAGGTTGCATGCCCCAGGTGTTTTTGGAGTCATTTTCTTCATAAATAGAAATCGACCCAACGTTTTTCCCCACGGTAACATCGCCAATCAAAAACACATCCATAAATGGCTTCAATCCATTAATCAATAATTCGCTGGCCGAAGCCGTGCTGTACCCTGTTAAAATATAAACACGGCCATTGGTAAGTTGTGTACCTACATTTTGCGCTTTGTTTATGAATTTCTTTAATAAAAAATCTTCGCCATATTGCGGGTCGTTAATAAACGCCTGTTGTAAGTCGCTGTTGTATTGGCGCTTTACAAATACTTTGCTGTTATCAATGTTAGCGCCTGTTAAGCTGGCTAAGTTAATGGTGGCGGCCTCTGCCCCTCCGCTGTTAAAACGTAAATCAATAATCAAATCGGTTATGCCTGCGCTTTTAAATTGGGCGAAGAAATTATCCATTTGTGTATTGTATTCGCTGGTATTGGCCGCTGCCCCGGTTGCAAAAAAATTATACACGTAATAGCCGATTTTTTTATCGCTGCCTTCAGCTTCAAATACTGTTGCCATAAAATGAGGGTTCTCGGCAAACTCTTCGGTGGTTAACGCCAGTGTACCCATATCGGCTTCGCCTCCGGTTTCTAACGGGCGCACATAATGAATGGTGTGGTTTTCGTTCATAAGGTTGAGTAAACTTCGGTAGTTGCTCAGCGTTATGGTTTGGCCGTTTATCTTATCGATTACATCGCCCCGTTTCAGGTCAAGTTCTTCCCGGTCAATAATCGAATTGGGTTTGATGTACATAACTTGTGCAATTACCGCCTCGCTTTGTTGGCTGACACGGTACAGTTTAAAATGATACCCGGCCTCTTTACTAATGCCCTGCAAGGAATTTAACAACTCCTGATAGTTTTCCTGTATCCACGAAAAGCGGTCTTCATTTGAAAGTAGCGAAGCAAAAAAATCATCGGGTGCTTTTGATTTGTCGGGCGAGGAAGGGATTTGGTTGTTCCATAAATAGTAAAGATCCATGTTTTCCAGAATCCAATTGTTTACATATTTATTGGGATTATTAGTGGTTGCTGAATCGTCACTACAACCGATAATCAGTATAGAAAACATCAGCGCAAAAACTGCCGGGGTCACTTTTCTGCTTGTAATTTGTTTCATTGGATGTTTCGTTTAAAATTGTTTAATGTTAACGGCCGGGGCTTGCCTTCGGCAGAGTGTTTCGGCACTGCCGTTTATTTGAAAAACTAAAATTCGGTTAAGCATAAAAGTGTCGTAGAAGCTCATCGCCTCCGCTTTTGGCAAGCCCTTTTTAGCTGCTGGCATATTGTCTGTCCGAAGTCGCTTCAATTTAGTTTTCTTCAAAATATTGTCCCGAAGTTTGTTTTAGTCCTTTTACCGTGTTTTGAAAGTCCAAGAATGCAGATGCAAACTGCTCAGAAAACTCATAATTGCTGAACTCATATTCTTCGTTCATGCCGGTTCCTGTTTTTAAATTTATTTGACCATATCTCACTACAGGAATTTCATAGTTGCCTTTAAATCTTTTGTCGGGACTTCCGTTCTTGTTCACTTTAGCCCATGTCCTGTCTATTACTTTTGTATCACTTGGTATGCTGCCTGTTTCCATAAAACGAACAGGTAAATGAGAAAGTTGAAGTTCGTTAAATCCAACCAATGCAAAACTTTCCTGCGAAGAATACATTACAATAAAAGTAGGGTAGAAATAAATGTCTGCACCATTAGCATTTTTAAACCACAAAACTTCAAATTTAGATTTAATGTCTTCTATTCCCTTAGTCGCAAAACGAACCTCTTTCTTATTTACTATTGTTGAAGCCGCAGAACGAGTTACACGTCTGTCTTCAAATTGAGCACTTGTTACATCCCATATTTTTTTTGAGTCGCAAAGATTTTTAAATGCTGAAATAAGGTTGTCATATTTTGTTTTGATTTCAGGGTCAAAGTCAATGTCAAGCCCCACATAACAGTCTTCAATTTGTTCAATAAGCTGTTTGATTGCTTCTTGTTGTGCTGCGATGTCGGCTTTAATATCTGTCGCAAGAGATTTGTTGACAAACCCAATGATAAAAATGTATGATGCTATCAGTTTAAGTCGGGAAAATGTTAGGGAAGTTTTGATTTTAAGCAAGTCGCTTCGTAGTTCCTTTCGCTGTTCATGAGCCGCAATGATTGCCTCTTTAATCCCTTGCATATCCTGACTTGTAATCTTTTGAATATCTGCACTGAAAATGTTGTCCGCTGGTTTAATTGTCTGAATTGGTTGCGGGTTAAAGTTGTCATTGTGAGCAGAGCTATCAGATGAAAGTTTCTGCCTGTTGTAAATTCCAGTCCCCGGAATTCCTGTGTTTACATAAGTCCCCTTTTTCCCAAGTGTCATGCTTGCACCTCTTACTCCGATAGAAGTGCTTATTCCGCTTTTACTAAAGTTCAAGTGAACCCCGGGAATAATTTTAACTCGTCTGCGGTAACTCCAAGCCATAGTTATATTTTTTTGTTCGTTAGTCTATAATTAACAGTTGTCAATGCTTTCGGCTAACATCCGCATTTATATACTTTCCGCCACAAACACTCTCTTTACACGCTCGCTGGTGTTGGTCAATATTTCGTACGGGATGGTGTTGATCCGCGCGGCCAACTCACTCACCGGAAGCGCCTCGCCAAAAATAATTACTTCATCGCCTTCCTGTACATCAATCCCGGTAAGATCAACCATGGTCATGTCCATACACACATTGCCCACTACGGGCGCCTGTTTGCCTTTTACCAGCACCACACCCTTGCCCTGACTGAAAGCCCGGCTGAAACCATCGGCATAACCGATGGCAATAGTACCGATTTTCATATCGTGAATGGCTTTTCCCTTACGACCGTAACCGATGGTTTCGCCTGCGCGAACCGTGCGAACCTGCGAAATCAGCGTTTTTAGCGTGTTTACGGGCTTCAGGGCGTGTTTTTCGGGTGTCGGGTCAACCCCGTAAAGACCAATGCCGAGGCGCACCATATCAAATTGATACTCCGGGAACCTCAAAATACCGGGCGAGTTGAGCACATGTAGCAACGGGGCATAGCCCAGCGCTTCAGAAAGTGTTTCGGCCATCGCAGCAAAATGCCTTACCTGCGCCCGCGAAAAAGTATCTAACGCCTCCTCGTCCGACCCCGCCAGATGCGTGAACACCGAGGCCACGCGCACATTGGGGTTTGCCTGTAAGAGATTGATCAACAACGGAAGGTCTTCTTCACAAAAGCCAAGCCGGTGCATACCGGTATCCATCTTGATGTGAATGTTCCAATCGCGGCCGCGTAAGAAAGAAATAAATGTTTTTAAAATTTTAAATCCGTATAACTCCGGTTCTAAGTTAAAGTTAAGCATGGCATGAAAACCTTCTTCGGTCGGGTTCATCACCATTACCGGTGTGCGTATATTATTCTTGCGCAGTTCAACACCTTCATCGGCATAAGCAACACCAAGGTAATCGATCTTATGATACTGCAACAAGTTTGCTACTTCTACACTTCCGCTTCCGTACGCAAATGCTTTTACCATCACCATCATTTTCGTAGATGGTTTGATTTTCGACTTGAAATAATTCAGGTTATGGATGAGCGCATTCATGTCAACCTCCATTACCGTACCGTGTACTTTGCGTTGCAGTCGTGCTATAATTTTTTCGAACTCAAACACACGTGCACCTTTCACTAAAATTATTTCGCGGTTAAACTGATCGGGATTTAACGCTGCAAGAAATGCATCGGTTGTCGGATAAAACGCGGCCGGTACGGTAAACTTTTTTGCATGATTGCTTAACGCAGTACCAATACCGATAAATTGTGTTACACCGCTTGCATTTACCATCGATGCCACGCGGGAAGTGAGCTGTTCTTCATCCAATCCCGACTGCAAAATGTCGGATAAAATGAGTGTCTTTTTTTGCTTCTGTTGCTGGTTCATTAACAGGTCTAACCCGATCTGCAAACCGCCCAAATCGTTGTTGTAGGTGTCGTCAATAAGCTGGGTTTGGTTGATGCCCTCCTTCAACTCTAACCGCATGGCTACCGAACGCAGCGATCGCATTCGTTGTTGAATAATTTCTATATCTGTACCGAGGTAAAGCAAAATTGTCAGGCAGTGAAGTGCATTTTCGACAGATGCGGGGTCGGAAAACGGGAGGGATAAGATGAAATTTTTATCCTTCCAGGCAACCGAAAAACTGTCGTGCGCTTTGCTGATTTTAACATCGGCTTCGGGCGAAAAACCCCAGCTTAAAACCGGCAGTTTCGATACACGGATGCGGTTGTATAACGTGGTGTGATCGGCACAACAGATCAAACGTTCAACGTGTGTAAAGAGTGCTAATTTTTCATCGATTTTTTGAACCAACGATTCAAAGTTTTCATCGTGTGCCGGGCCAATGGTTGTAAAAACACCAAGCGTTGGTTTTATAATACGCTCAAGTCTTTCCATTTCGGTGCGATGCGAAATACCCGCTTCGAAAATACCTAATGTATGGTACGCCTGCATTTGCCATACCGATAACGGAACACCCAACTGCGAATTATAACTGCCCGGGTTTTTTACAATAGCATACTCTTTTGAAAGCAATTGATACAACCATTCTTTCACAATGGTTTTTCCGTTGCTTCCGGTTACGCCTATTACCGGTATTGAAAATTTACTACGATGATGCGCTGCAATTTTTTGTAACGCATCAACCGATGATGTCACGTGTATAATGTTTGCCTCGGTTAACGTTTCAACATTGCTGCGTTGTTCAACTACAAACTGACGAACGCCTGCTTCGTATAACGTTTTTATAAATGTATGACCATTATGATGCGCTCCGTTGATCGCAAAAAAAACAGAACCTTCGTGCACAATAGCCTTACGACTGTCGATCAGTAAATCGTGTACGGGTCTGTCTTTCATGTATTGAATAACAACACCGCCCGTAATGTTTTGTAATTGAGAAAAAACTAACATACTAAAAAAGACGTGCTCCGTTCGGCACGTTTCGTTCAACAGCACTTAATACAATCCGGTTTTGATCATCGGGGAAACCCGTTACCAAAACCTCCGACATAAAGTTGGCAATTTGTTTGGGCTTAAAATTCACCACACATATTACCTGCCGGCCTACGAGGGTTTCGGGGTTATACAGTGCGGTTATTTGGGCGCTCGATTGCTTAATACCCAGTTCGCCCAGGTCAATCCACAGCTTAATGGCCGGTTTTTTTGCCTCCACAAAGGGTTCGGCCTGTACAATAGTACCCGCCCGAATATCAATTTTTTCAAAATCTGCCCAGGAAATGTTCATCGCAAGTGAAAAATATTACTTCACAGGCAAATATGATACGATTATGGCGTATCTTTATTTTTCAAAACGTTATTCCGGCCTTCTATGTAACCATAGAAGTTAATTTTGCGTTTAGAAACCATTACCCGATGAAGCTTAAATCTTTCCATAGCAAGTTAAGCTGCGCAGTATTTGCCATACTGCTGCTCGCGTTTAATGCAAACGCACAGGAAAACCGGGGCAATTACGATCAGGAGGGCACAAAAGACAACAACAACGATGCGAATACGGCTGGCGAAATGTTGGATTCCCGCTTAAACAGGGGTTTTTCGTCAAATCCTGCCCAGCCGCAGTCCGAAACCGTGATTTTACGCGATGCTGAAATAAAAAACGCCAAACCGGCCGCGCAACCCGCAAAACCCGCAAAAGAAGACCCTAAAACGATGAAAAAAGAAGGCGATCCGCTTTCATTCAATTTTCTCTACTATTTCATCGAAAAATTCAAGCTCTCTGATTTGTTAGAATAACCGCTCGTATAAAGCTGTTGCACAATTCTTGATTGTATTTCTATATTTGCAACGCTGTTGCATTTATGCGGATATATCTTTTCATTGGTTTTTTACTCCTTTCCGGTTTTTTAACTGCTCAGGAACAGCCCTGCCGTTTTACCCTGTCGGGCGTTGTAAAAGACAGTGACGGGAACACCCTGCCGGGTGCTTCGGTGTTTATTAGCGAGAAATCGGCCGCGACTACGGTTAATGGCGAGTTTTCTTTTAACGGGCTATGTGCAGGTGATGTAAACGTTACGGTTCGTTACATCGGTTATGCCGATTGGATTAATCGCATAATCTTGGTTGAAAACAAACGGATAACGATTGTTTTAAAGCCCTCTGAAACCGCTCTGGAATCGGTAGAGGTTATCGAAAACAGAAACGGTCAATCCGGTCTTACCAATACTTCATACAGCTTGTCGGGCGAAGAACTCGAACATTTTAGTGGCAAATCGCTGGGCGAGGCATTAAAGCGCGTTCCCGGAACCAGCGCCTTACAAACAGGGCCTGCCATTTTCAAACCGGTTATTGACGGGCTTCATAGCCAGCGCATCCTGATTTTGAACAACGGCATCCGCCAGGAAGGCCAGCAATGGGGTGTTGAACACGCCCCTGAGATTGATCCGTTTATCGCATCCGAAATAAAAGTAGTGAAAGGATCGGAAGCGGTGCGTTACGGTTCCGATGCCATTGGCGGTGTTGTGATCATTGACACTCCGCCTATGCACCAGGCACAAAAGTTTGGAGGCGAACTTAATGCCGGTTTCTTTTCGAATAACCGCATGGGTGTATTCTCAGGATTATTAGAAGGCGGTTTTAAAAAATTCGAGCATATAAGCTGGCGTGTTCAAAGCTCTGTAAAAAAAGGAGGGGATTATGCTACACCCGATTATGTATTGTCGAACACCGGTGTTCAGGAGTTAAACTTTTCAGGCGCGCTCGGATTGGTAAAAGACAATGGCGGTATAGAATTATATGTGAGCAGCTTTAATACCGAAATCGGGATTTTGCGAGCAGCACATACCGGAAGTTTAGAGGATTTGGATAATTCTATCCGCAACAAAAAACCCTGGTACATTGAAGATTTTTCATATAGCATTAACGCACCACGGCAACAGATCAACCATCAATTACTGAAAGTGAGTGCGTTCAAAAAAATTTCCGGTATCGGTATGTTAAATATTTTGTACGGTGCACAATACAATCAACGCAAAGAGTTCGACATCAGGCGGGGCGGCCGCAGCGACAAGCCCGCCTTATCGCTTGACCTGTTCAGCAATGTGTTGGATGTTTTTCTTCAGCATAAAATCGGATCGCTTGAAGGGAGCATAGGTATAAACGGAACATTTAAAAATAACCATAACGTACCCGGCACCGGCATAAGGCCGTTAATTCCAAACTATCAGCAAGCGAATGCCGGATTGTTTATCCATGAAAAGTACCGCACAAAAAACTGGTTGCTGGAAACCGGTGCGCGGTTCGATCACCAGTATTTAAAAGTGATCACGTACATAAACAATCAAGACTTGGTAAAGCCCGATTTTAACTTTAGTTATGTATCGGGTTCTATTGGCGCCTCGTATTATATAAATCAATTCGCCAGAGTTACATCGCACTTAGGGGTATCGATGCGGCCTCCGCACGTAAGTGAATTATACAGTGAAGGGTTACACCACGGAACAGCGTCTATCGAAAAGGGGTTAATGAACCGTGACGGTTTTAAAACAGATCAATCGTTAATCCATAAAGAAGTTTCAACCAAATTTACCGAGGGCTTTCAACTGATCCGAAAAAAATTCTCGGTCGAACTTTCTGCGCATATCAATCACATTTCAAACTATGTTTACCTGCGGCCTTCCGGAACAGCCTTAACAATACGTGGTTATTTTCCTGTGTTTGAATACCATCAAACCAATGCCGTACTAACAGGCTTTGACGGGTTGGTTCATGCCGATTTAAGCAAGCATTTTGAATACACCGCAACATTTGCCTACCTGTATGCAAAAGACATTACGCATAACGATGTGCTGATTTTCATTCCGCCTGCGCAAATGGAGCACGCTATTACTTACCGCACAAGCAATGCACGCGAACAGAATTTTTTCTTTACGCTAAGTGTGCCCGTTGGGTTTAAACAAAACAGAAGCCCGGTTACAGTTTATCCCAACGATGTTGCCGGCTATGAAGGCAACCGGGTATTTGATTTTGCCCCAGCCCCTGATGCATACGTGTTGTTAAATACCAGCATGGGGGTAAAGCTTCCGTTGAAAAAACGTGAGCTGTCTATCAGCTTAGAGGGGCAAAACCTATTAAACACTTCATACCGGGTGTACATGAACCGCCTCCGTTACTTTGCGGATGAAACCGGGCGGAACATCATGCTCAGGCTTAAATATAATTTTCATAGTCACGAATAATTAATGTTAACCTTTAAACTAAAATCAATGATGAACACCAAAAACAATTTATTGTCGAAAACTTTTACGCGGCTTTTTCTTTCAGTTTTTACAGTTGCAACATTGTTGCTTGTGGGTTGCAGCAACGATCCGGAGCCGACCAACGAAGAAGAGGTGATTACAACCGTAACCGTTACGCTAACTCCGGCTGGAGGGGGAGGTGTTGTTACTTTAACGTGGGACGATACCAACCTGAATGGTGTGGTTGATGCCAGCGAAATAGAAGCTGGCACATTAAGCACGGCTACTACTTATACAGCTTCTATTCAACTACTAAACAAAAGCGTAACACCAACCGAAGACATAACCGAAGAAATAGAAGAGGAAGCAAATGACCACTTGTTTTGTTTTGCAGCAACCGGTGTTGCGATCACGTTTAGTAATTTTGACAAAGACGAAAACAATCTGCCGGTTGGGCTAACTTCTACCTGGACAACAACAACAGCCGGAAGAGGAAGTGTGAACATTAAACTTCGTCACCAGCCCGGTGTTAAAACCGGTGAGTGCCCCGGAGGAGGTGATACGGATATTGACATTACATTCCCGATTGAAATTATCGCACTGCCTGATTAAGATACAACCTTAACAAGCCAAATAAAAAGAGGTGCCTTGATTCAAGACACCTCTTTTTTAATGCTGACTTTTAAATCTCTTACGATTCGTTCTTTACCAGAAACTGTTCGAGATCTTTCAGATCTAAAACCCCTTCGTAATATGCCTTGCCAAAAATTACGGCAAACACGCCCAAGTCATTGAGGCGTTTAATATCATCAACACCACGAATACCTCCGCTGGCCAATACGCTCATTTCGGGGAAACGGGTAATAATGTCGGTATAAAAATCAAAAGCGGGGCCCTCCAGTACACCATCACGCGACACATCGGTGCTTTTAACGTATTTCAGGCCGCGTGCATAAAAATATTCGAGGTGATCGAACAACGTTAATTCCGATTTGCTTTGCCATCCGCGAAACAACAGGTTTTTTGATTTTATATCGGTTACATCCGCGCCAAGCGTAATTTTTTCACGCCCATACGACATGATCCACGAAGCAAACAACTCGCGGTTTGTTACCGCTATGCTTGATGCGGTAATGTAATCGGCACCGGCCTCATACGCTTTGCTGATGTCGCCATCGGTACTAACACCCCCGGTGAAATCTATTTTTAAACCGGTATGGCCCGCGATCGTTTCAACAACATGATAGTTTACGGGGCTTCCGCGCTCGGCACCATCTAAATCAACCAGGTGGATAACTTCTATACCATGATCCTCAAAGCGTTTTGCGAGATCAAGAGGGTTCTCGTCATACGTTTTTACGCTGTTCGGATCGCCTTTTCGCATTTTCACCACGCGGCCTTTACGGATGGCAATAGAAGGTATTACTTGTATCATGGTTTGTTTTCTGATCGCTAAAATACCACTTGCGGGGCAAACATCATCGGTTTTTTTGAATTTACTGTCGGTAAACGGCAGGACTTTTGCCTTGGCTACTGCAAATAAGTAAGTACCTTTAACTGCTTCACCGAAAACAAAAAAATATGAATCGTTTGTTTGTAATCGTTTGTTTGTTGCTGGTTGCGCATTTTGCCGTTTCGCAGGCTCCGGTTCGTAAACTGTCTAACGTCATTAACCATCCCTCCATTAACGTTACCGCCCCGTTCATCAGCTTCGATGGCGGCAGCATATTGTTCACATCCGACTATGCCGATGAGGGAACCTTGGTGTATTTCAGCCAGCGCGAGGGTGGCGACTGGAAAAAGCCAGTTGAACTGCCCAAACACCTGAACTCGCGCTTAAATTTTAGCAAGGGATATGCCCTGAGTGCCGATGGTAAAACTGTTTACATCACTTCGGCAAAATCGGGAGGGGTGGGCAATTATGATATTTGGTCGAGCGAGTTAAAAGGATCGACCTGGACGGAAATCAAAAATATATTCCCTCCCATTAACACAAGAGGAAACGAAGGCTGCCCCAGTTTTACACCCGATGGTAAAACACTTTATTTTATGCGGTGCGATAAAATGGACAGGGACAAGGCCGAACAATGTAAAATTTTTGTAACCCGTAAAAAACCCAACGGCCAATGGGAAGACCCGGCCGAACTACCTCCGCACATTAACACCGGGAACTCACAAACACCGCGTATCGGTGCCGATAGTGAAACGCTTATCTTTTCATCGGATAAGCTCACGCCCAATCAGGGCGGTATGGATTTGTATGTTACCAAATTTAAAAACGGTGAATGGTCGGAGCCAATACCCCTTGATGTTGTAAACACCGAAAAAGACGATCAGTTTGTTAGTACACAAGCCAACGGAAGGTATTTGTTAAAAGATGCTCCCGGAAGATTTAAAAACGAAGCACACGAGTTCTTGTTGCCCGATGCGGTGCGCTCACAAGGTGTTATGAAAGTTGAGGGCTTTGTAAAAGATGCCGATGGCAAACCTGCAGCAGCATACATTTCGGTTTTTAACCTGTTCAACAACGCGCGTATTTATAATAGTCGCCCCAATACGGATGGCTCTTTCTTTTTTTATCTGATCGAAGGGCAGGCGTATGAGCTTTCGGTTGAGCACGAACAAGGTGCATATACTTTTTATACCAAAATCTACGACCTGATGCACAACGCTGCTTTGCGTAACGATAAACTCGACATTGTATTAAAACCATTGGCCGCAGGTGATGATGTATTTGCTATGGATATAGAACAGGGTGCTTTTTCATTTGACCCCTTAAAAGAAGGGAGTGACGATTTAAGGCGCATTACACGCCTGATGAAAAGTACATCCTTCAACTATGAAGTACAGGTATTGCTTTCGGGTTACGTTGAAGATTCTGTACGGTCATCGCCCGATTTAACCGAAGTGATGATCGACTCCACGCACGTGGTGTTAGAGTCTTTCGATTCGCTGGGGCAGCGAACAACACGCGACAGCGTTGTGGTGAAAACCCGCTATCATAACGATCGCACAGAAAAAGAAGCCCAGGCCATCATCGACAAACTTGTGGCAGCCGGCATCGACCGGAGGAACCTCAGCATGTTTATAAATGCCCGACAGGAAGATGTTGTTGAAAACCGGAAGACAACTATTAAAATCATTGCCCGCCCTAAACCATAAGTTTAATCGGTTATGGGAACGGCCACAACGGTATTGTCCCACATCAATGTCATTTCGGTTTCACCGCCTATCGCTTCAAAGGCAATGGTAAACTGTTCGAAGATACGATCCTGAATAACCGGCTGAATAGAAACGGTAAGCACATCACGTTCAGGGTTTCGGTTTGCTTCACCCTGATGGTTGATTCCCCACTGACCGTATTCGTTGTTAAAGATAACCGCCCATGCGGTGCTGTCGGGGATTGTCCATAATGAATATTTACCGGGCATAAGTTTTTTGCCTTCAATGGTTAGCGGCTTATTGGTTTCAAAAGTTGTTGCCTCGTTTGCTCCCGTACGCCAAACTTTTCCGTAAGGCACTAATCCGCCAAAAATTTTTCGACCACGTTTAAACGGTCGGTTGTAAAACACCCGCAACTTTAAGTCGCCCTGCGTAAACGAAACCTCTTCTTCGGGGCTTAGCGATTTTGTTTCTTTTCGCTGAACGTGCTGCACAACCAACAAAGCAATAATCAATACAACACCCACTGCTAAAAAAATCAAGAACCGTTTCATGCCCGCTATACTTTATGTTTTGAAACACGTGTTTGAAATACCTGTTATTGCCTTAAAAGCGGCAAAACATACGATAATTTCAGTTGTTTTCTATAGAAATTAATGGAATCCGTCCTATTTTTAGGGCGTAAAAGCCATTTTTATGTTTGATCTATCCTGGACTCCTTTTTACGTTGTAATCGTTCTTTTTGTTTTGGCCATTGTTTCGCCCTGGGTTTTCCCCAATAAAATGGTGAGCAAAAACAAACACGATAACAAATTCTAATTCATCAACTTCCTTAATTAAGGCCGCATGAATATTTGTGTTTTCTGCGGATCTTCTGCCGGGCACGATCCCGTGTACGCGCATGTTGCCAAAACATTAGGACATTTAATGGCCGACCAAAACCATCCGTTGGTTTATGGGGGCGGCAATATCGGGCTTATGGGTATTGTGGCTGATGCCGTTCTTGAAAAAGGCGGCCGTGTTACCGGTGTAATCCCGCGTTTTCTCATGGACAAAGAAGTTGGCCATACCGGGCTTACTTCGCTGGAAATCGTGAACAGCATGCACGAACGCAAAAAACGAATGGCCGATCTGTCGGATGCCTTTGTGGCTATTCCGGGCGGTTGGGGAACATTGGAAGAGCTGGCCGAAATCCTCACCTGGAAACAACTCGGGCTTATTTCACAACCCGTTGCGCTACTAAACACAAACGGATTTTATAATCCGCTGATCGAACAAATGAAACAGATGGTCAATGCCGGTTTTTTAAGCGAAAACTGCTCCCTCCTGTTAAAAATCGCTACTACCCCGCAAGAATTGCTCTCAATGATTATACCGTAAACGGGGGTATCTCTTTTTTGCCGAAATCGTATTACCTTGAAAGAGAACTTGTGTTATGATCCGGCTCCTGCTCATCGCCTGTTTTTTATGTATTGCGCTAAAGCCTTTGCGCAGTCAAAACACTCTGGGCTTTACGTTAGCGGACGGGCGCAAGCGTGTTGAAATACCGATTCAAGTCCAAAACAATTTGATTGTTGTGCCGGTCGTGCTGAACGGCATGTTGCCGCTTAAATTCATCATCGATACGGGAGTACGCACGGCCATTCTTACGCAAAAAACCTTCAGCGATATTTTACAATTACCGTACAGCCGCAAATACACCATTGCCGGCCCCGGAGGCGAAAAGTTAGTGGATGCTTATGTTACCAACAATGTATCGCTGACACTGCCCGGTGTTTCGGGGAAGGGGCACGCTTTGTTAGTGCTGGACAAAGACCTGCTTGAACTGCGCAACACGCTGGGGGTTGATGTACATGGTGTGCTGGGCTATGAGCTTTTCAGCCGGTTTGTTATTAAAATCGATTACAAACGAAAAGTCATGACGCTGTATGCACCCGATAAATTCAAGCCTGGTAAAAATTTTGCCGAAATGCCTATGCTGATCGAAGACACAAAACCTTTTGTGGTTACACCGGTTAGCATTAACCCGACAAATATGCTCACCGCAAAACTGCTGGTAGATACCGGAGCCAGCCACGGGTTAATGTTAGAGCCTACATCCGACAGTAGAATTGTTGTACCAACAAACCAGGTAAGCACCATTTTAGGCAGGGGATTAGGCGGAGTGATAACCGGTAAAATCGGGAGGGTTGATGCATTAGAACTTGGCAAGTATAGAATCAACCACGCGCTTGTTAATTTTCCGGACACCAACAGTTATCTCGATACGTTAAAGCACGCCTTAACTTTTCGCAATGGTTCGCTGGGCGGTGAAATACTCGGGCGGTTCACTCTTGTTTTTAATTATCCGCAGGGGAAACTCTACTTGAAAAAAAATAGTGCGTTTAAAAAACCCTTTTACCTGAACCTGAGTGGTCTTGAAGTAAAAGCAAAGGGCTCGCGATTGAATATATTTGAAATTGTTGACATCCGCGACTTATCGGCTGCCGCCAAAGCCGGTGTACAAGAGGGCGACCTCATCATTGCCATTAACGGTTACCCTACGCAAGACCTCCAACTTAACCAGGTAAATGCCCTGCTCAATTCAGCACCGGGCAAGCGGGTGCGATTAGAGATCGAACGAAAAAAGGTGAAACAGAAAATCGATATTAAATTAGAAAGCCAGTTGTAAATCCAGCTATCTCAAAAAGTTTAGTACCTTCGGCTGTTGGGCACACTCGGTAATAAATTAAAAATTGTTGTGATTGGCGGTGGACTGGCCGGTCTTGTTACGGCTATTCGTTTAGCCCGAAAAAACATCGCGTGTACGCTCATCGAAAAAAAACAATATCCGTTTCACCGGGTTTGTGGCGAGTACATCTCGAACGAAACAAAAGATTTTTTGACACGCGAAGGTCTGTTCCCCGAAACACATCAACCTCCTCACATCACACACCTTCACCTGAGCGCTGTTAATGGTAACGACATTGTTCTACCGTTGGATCTGGGCGGGTTCGGCATAAGCCGGTTTACGTTCGATCATTTTTTATACGAAAAAGCCTACGATGCCGGTGTTCAGTTTTACCTTAACAGTACGGTACACGACATCGTGTTTAACGAAAATAGTTTTGAGGTACGTTTTAATCAGGAAACGCTTTCGGCCGATTTTGTGATCGGGGCTTTTGGCAAACGTTCGCGCCTTGATGTTGCGCTTTCGCGGAGGTTCATTAAAAAACGATCGCCTTATGTGGCCGTGAAGTATCACGCTATCACACAACATCCGCAATACATTATTGCGCTGCACAATTTTAAAGGCGGCTATTGTGGCGCCAGTAACGTTGAAAACAACCGCACCAACATTTGCTACCTTACCCTGCGCGATAACGTTAAACAATTCGGCAGCATTGCGACTATGGAAGAAAACGTTTTGTTCAAGAACCCGCACATCAAATCGTTGTTTACGAACAGTGAGTTTCTCTTTGACCGCCCCGAAGTGATCAACGAAATTTCGTTTGAGCAAAAAAGCCCTGTTGAAAACCATGTTTTAATGACGGGCGATGCTGCCGGTATGATTGCGCCTTTGTGCGGCAACGGTATGGCGATGGCCATCCATTCGGCAAAAATTGTAAGCGATTTAATTATTGAACAATCACAAACCACGTTTAACCGAAGTCTGCTGGAACGTGAATACACCAAACGGTGGAACCTCACCTTTGCCAACCGGTTATGGAGAGGGCGTTTTATTCAAAACAAACTTTTTGGTTCGGCTTTCGGATCGGCCGTAGCCGTTAACCTTGTATTGCACTCGCGGTTTTTAGCGAATACCATTATGCGAAACACACACGGATCGCCTTTTTAAAGCTAAGGAAAAAACACCTGCAACACCTGGCTGTTGGTCAGAAAGAACCAGATAAAAAAAGCATTGAGCGCGGTTGCCGAAATCATGTTCAGCCACATGGTGTGTGTAAAATCGGCTTTGGTTTCATCGCTTCGCACTTTTATAAACCACATAACAAAATACAACAACACGGGCGTTAGCGTTGTTAAAAATGCTATTGCATAGTTGAACGTGTAAAACTGGTAGAAATAAACCACAAACAATGCCGTGGCAAGGGCAAAGAAAACAGCCGTAAACAAAAACGTACCACGAACGCCCAACATCAAGCTGAGTGTTATATCGCCCCGCTTTTTATCTTCTTCGTGCTGATACACCTGCGTCATCGGGTAGTTTGCCCACAACACGAGGCTGGATAACATAGCCGGAAAATATACGTGCGCATTGGTGAGCGTTTGCAACGGAAAGTCATTCAGCCCCACGTAACACATCGCAAAGGTAAAAGCTCCCTGAAAGAAGCCTGTCGTTAACCAGCCGGTTACCGGATATTTTTTTAAGCGTATCCACGGATGGCTATATGCTTTCGATACCAAACCATAGATAAAGAGCATTACCGCAAATACCGTATTCACAAAAACGTACCCCAGCACAACAGCCAGCACATCAAAGCTGAGTGATAAATAATACAATCCACGGTTTACCGGGGGCGGGTTTTTAAGTCCGCCAATGCTTTTTTCATCTTTATCGAAATAACTGTTAAAACCGTTGCTGGCCGGGTAGAGCAATCCGTGCAGGATAATCAATACCCAAACCAACGCATTCGCATTCAAATTCGGTGAGATGGCCACACTGAACAAAAAAACAGGCAGCAAAAAATACGAAAAGGGAATGCGCAGGTGAAGCCAGGCCGAACGTGAAAACATATCGTTAAAACAAATCTGATCGAATTTAGGATTTTTTAAACTATACTTGAAAGCATGAGTTACATTACTTCCATTGGCGTGGCTGTACCTGAAAACAGGTTTACACAAGAAAGCTTAGGCGCGTTTATGGCTCAATCGATGCAACTCGATTACGAAAACAGCCGGAAATTGCACGTCCTATTTCGCTCAAGCGGAATTTCGAGCCGACACTCGGTGTTAACCGATTACGGGCGTACACGCGATTTTACGTTTTACCCTAATCATGCCGACTTTGAGCCTTTTCCCACTACCGAACAGCGGTTGTCGGCCTATCAGCAATATGCTGTTCCGTTAAGCATTCGGGCGATACACGATTGTGTTCAACGTCATTCGAATATTGTATTAACCGATATTACACATTTAATTGTTGTAAGCTGTACCGGTATGTATGCACCGGGGCTTGATATTGATTTGGTTAAAGAATTGAATCTGCGTAAAGATGTTCAGCGCACGAGCATTAACTTTATGGGATGCTATGCCGCGATCAATGCCCTGAAAGCCGGTGATGCTTTTTGTAAAGCGTACCGCGATGCCAAAGTGTTAATCGTATGTATTGAATTGTGCAGTCTGCATTTTCAAAAAAACGCGACCGAAGATAATATGTTAGCCAACGCTTTGTTTGCAGATGGTGCGGCTGCCATGATAATGGAGTCTGCACCCGGTAGTCGTGTGAGTTTAATGCCCGAAGCCTTCCATAACTCGATTGCTTTTAGCGATGAACCTCAAATGGCGTGGACGATCGGCAACGTGGGGTTTGAAATGAAACTGACCTCGTACGTTCCTGAAATTATCCGTTCAGGTATTAAACAACTTACGGATGAAATGCTATTGAAAATCGGTGTGGCGTTCGGGGAGGTAACCCATTTTGCGATCCATCCGGGCGGGAAAAAAATTCTGGAGGTAATCGAACAGGAGTTGAACATCGGTAAAGAACAAAATCGTTGGGCGTATCACGTGTTGAATCATTACGGAAATATGTCGTCACCAACGGTTGTATTTGTCTTATCCCATTTGCTAAACGATTTGTCGGCTCAAAACCATCAACAGCGTATTCTCAGCTTTGCTTTTGGCCCGGGGCTGACACTCGAAAGTGTTTTGTTTAAAATTCACCATGCCTGATTTAAAACACCGTTCAACCGAAGTCGAGCTGATGGACGACCTCAATTGTTCGGGGCCGATGGTCGATCAAACCCTTATCGAAATAGAATTTATCAACAAATGGCTGGGCGGTAATGCCGTTACACTACACGGTTTCAACAGCCTGTTAAAACATCTGTCAAAAACAACAACATTAACCGTTGCCGACCTCGGTTGCGGAGGCGGTGAAATGCTAAAGTTGTTAGCGCAACAGTTGCGTACTCAAAAATTAAAAGTCACATTAACCGGTATCGATGCCAATCCCGGTATTGTTGCCTTTGCAGAGCACCATGCGCAAGCATTCCCCGAAATTCAATTCAAAACATTAAACGTACTTTCAGAACCGTTCACACACGAAACATTCGATATTGTAACGGCAACATTGTTCTTTCATCATTTCACCAAAGAAGAGCTTATATATCTTTTTAAACTTTTGAAAAACAATGTACGGCTGGGCATGGTTATAAACGATTTGCACCGGCACCCGCTGGCATATTATGCTATAAAATGGCTCACAAAAATTTTTTCAAGATCGGTCATGGTTCGGTACGATGCGCCCCTGTCGGTACACCGGGGTTTTAAACGTGCCGAACTTGTTGAAATCCTTTCAGCCGCAGGTATCGAAAATTACACCCTCCGGTGGAAGTGGGCTTTTCGCTGGCAACTTATTATTACGGTGTAGTCTGGCATTATTTTTCGTACTTTAGCGCATAACCTTTTTTGTTTATGAAATCCATTATCCGCGTATCGTTTATTTTGTTTGCCGTCTTCGCCATGGCGTGTTCGTCTGGTGTGTTGGGTAAAAAAGTTAAAGAGCCTTTTCAGGGAAATGCGTACGAATCGAACAACCGTTGGTGGCGCGGCACCGGTAAAGGGGTAAGCTCGAAAGACAACATTGCCCGCAGCAAAGCCGATCTGGAAGCAAAAGCCCAGTTGGCCGGTCAGGTAAACACAACCATGAAACAGGTGGCCGATCAATATTTAGGGCAGACTGAAAACGAACGTGCTGCCGATGTGGCCGACAAATTTCAAAGTCTGGTTCGTCAAACCATGAACACCAACATTGCCGACTTGCGTAAGATGGGTGAGAAAAAGTTCTATAATGAAGAAACAAAAGAATACACCGTGTTTATGGCATACGAAATTAAAAAGAACGCTATGCTACGGTTTATGAAAAAACAGGCGAGGGTTGATCAAACCATTGACGAACGCCAGCGCAAGGTCATCGAAGAAATAATCGATCAGGAAATCGCCAAAGCCGATGCGGCCGATGTTGATTAATAGTTAGAGTGTAAACGGTTTGGGGCTTGGCGTAGTGGCGGTATGTTGTATTGTTCGGGTATAAGTGTTTGTGGATTAAAACGCTTCCTTTATGATGTAGCTCTCTGCAATTCCCAATGAAGACAGATGTTTTTCTACTGCCTGCATCATTGGTTCCGGTCCGCAGAGATAGAAATATTTGGTGTGCTCGTTTATGTGTTTTTTTATCAGGTCTTCCGAAATATATCCGTGTTCATAATTCAGAGTTTTTTCGCCAGATAATATATTGATGAAGTTGCCGCCCAGGAGTTGATGGAATTTATCCTCAAGAATTATGTCTGCTTTGGTTTTGTTGGCAAACATGAGTTTATTATTGCCAACTTTATTTTCTTTTTCGAGTTGTTTTAAAATTGCAATAAAAGGCGTAACGCCTGCTCCGCCTGCAATAAAAATTCCTTCGCCTTTGTATGTTATATCTCCAAAAACACCATGAACAAGAAACTCATCTCCTCTGTTGAGTGAAAGTAATTGTTGCGTAACGCCATTGTGTGATGGATAAGTTTTAATGGTAAATTCTATGTACTTCTCGTCAGGTAAGGAAGTAAATGTAAATGCTCTTAATTCCTGTTCCCAACCTTGTTTATTAATAGATATATCAACCGCTTGTCCGGGTTGATAGTTTAGTGTTGCCGGTTTTTCGGCAACAACTTTTAGTACATCGTGTGTAAGGTGTTCAATAGATATTATTTTAGCTCGTTCCATTGTAAGTTACTTCTTGTAAATGTGAGATAGAAATTCTTGTTTGATAGCTTCGTTTTCAAACTGTCCCGAATAATGAGCCGTAAGCGTTGTGCTGTTAGTGTCTTTAATGCCTCTTGAAGCTACACACAAATGGTCGGCTTCAATTACAACCGCTACATCGTTATGTTGTAACGCCTCTTTTAATGCTTCCAAAATTTGAATAGTTAAACGTTCTTGCACTTGCGGGCGTTTGGCATAATATTGTACTAATCGGTTGATTTTTGACAACCCGATAACCTGCTTGTCGGGAATATAGGCAACGTGCACCTTTCCGATTATGGGTACAAAATGATGTTCGCAGTTAGAATACAACGTAATGTCCTTCTCAATCAACATTTTCTTGTAACCGTATGTATTCTCAAAAAGACTGATCTCGGGTTTGTTCTTCGGATTTAATCCGCTGAACATTTCTTTCACAAACATTTTGGCAACTCGCTTTGGCGTTCCGCACAAACTGTCGTCATAAAGATTAAGCCCAAGCGTATCCATTATTTGAGTAAAATGATGTTCTATTTTGTTCATCTTTTCGCTGTCGCTTAATTCAAAAGCGTTGTTGCGAATGGGTGTGTCTGTTATGCTTTCGCCCAGGTCGATATTTATTAGTTCTTGCATAAAGCGATTAGAGTTCATTTATTTTTCTCATTACATTCTCTACCATTGCATCGCAATAAATCAAATTAAATTCAAAAAGCTCGCTGGCAGAATAAGTGCTTTCAATTTCACTTCGCAACATTGTTTTTGCCCTGTTCAAACGCACTTTTACATTTGCTTCGCTGATGTTTAACATTTCTGCGGTTTCTGCTACATTCAATCCGTTTAGTTCCCGTAACGAAAAAACCATTCGGTAATCAAAAGGAATTTTTTCAAGTGCGTTTTCGATAATATGCCCCAGCTCACGATTTTGGATTATCTTGTCGGTGTCGTTGTTTCTATTGGTAAACATTGGCGTTGCGTGTTCGTTTACATCTTGCATAATTTCATTTTTAAAACTTGATTTTTCTCGTTTCCTGTAACAGTTGTTCATCATTATTCGGATAATCCACGTTTTAAAATTTGCACGACCTTCAAACTGCAACAGGTTTTTATACGAATCAATAAATGTGTCCTGCATTAAATCCTGCGTGTCTTCATGGTTGTAGTTATATGACCTGCCGATTTTATACAGATACGGATTGAACCGCCTTACGATAATTTCGTAGAGGGCTTTTTCTCCGGCTATAATTCGTGAGATAATTTCTGCTTCGGTAAACTTTTCAAATTGAACCATATTTATTCAATGATTTTAGAAATTCTTGCCATTGATAAGGCGGCAATCGCCATTACAAGGTCGCGTACTGCTACGTCCACATAATTGAAACCGATTAATAGTGTTAATGCTACAACTGTCAGCCAACCTGCAACAATGTAACCGCCAATTTCGGTCTTTTTCAGTACAATAATACCGGCTACAATTTCAATAACACCCACAATCATCATAAAAGCCGAAGCGGAAAATGGCAACAGGCTTGCGATTGACGGGTTAACGTATTGTTCCCAATTTGTCAACAGGTTTGCGAATTTGTCTGCACCTGCAACGATGAGCACAATTACGAATGTGTATTTTAACAGGTTGAACGTTTGTGTCAGTGACTGACTTTTGATTTTGCTTTCCATTTTTTTACTTTTTAAGTTGTTACTGTCTATTAGAGTAAATGAAAAATGAAAAGGTTACAAAAGAAATGTCGGACGAAGAATTTGTCGGGCAATTACCGCCAACTTACGCGTAAACGTCACAAAGGCGAAGGCACTAATCTGCCTGTCCGACAGGGAGGGTTTATATGGATTGTATTAACATTTTCTTTGTAGCAAAAGTGCATAAACTTAGTTAAGGCATCATACATTTTTAAAGTATAGAACACCTGTTCAACTTTGTATTAGCGATTTTCTGTACATCAAGCGAATACTCATATAGTATTTCTATATTTGAGCCGAAACATGAAACAGCCTCTTAAACACATCGCGATTTCCGGCAACATTGGCTCCGGCAAAACCACACTTGCAGAAAAACTTGCTAAACACTACGGGTGGGTACCGCTTTTTGAATCGGTAGAAGACAACCCTTACCTGCGCGATTTTTATGGCGACATGAGCCGCTGGGCTTTTCACTTACAGGTGTATTTTTTGAACAGCCGTTTCAAACAGATCAACGCCATTCGCACCAACGAACGCACCATTATACAAGATCGAACCATTTATGAAGATGCGCACATTTTTGCGGCCAACCTCCGCAAGAGCGGGCACATTACCGAGCTTGATTACCAAACCTATTCGGATGTGTTTAAATCGATGATCGAGTTTGTAAAACCGCCCGATCTGCTCATTTATTTAAAGGCCGATGTACCCAAATTAGTACGGCAAATCGAAAAGCGCGGGCGCGATTTTGAATACGCCATCCGTATCGATTACCTCAAAAACCTAAATGAACATTACGAAACGTGGATTGGTAATTACGATAACGGCAAGCTGTTGGTTGTTGATGTAAACGAACTCGATTTCGTAGAGCGTGTAGATGATTTCGCCTTTATTGTGAACAAAGTTGATTATGAATTAAACAACTTGTTTAACCAGCAACCTTAGTTTCATTTAACATCGCCAGAATATCGGCCACGTATTCACGTGAGTTAGAAAGTCGTGGCACTTTGTTTTGTCCGCCCAGTTTACCACGCTTTTTCATCCAATTATAAAAAGTGCCTTCTTCGGCTACGTGTACAACGGGTTTTACCAGTGCCAGATCTTTAGTGCGCTTTGCATCGTAGTCGGAGTTAATGTTACGCAGCGTTTTATCTAATGTTGTAACGAATGTTTCGAGGCTTGCCGGTTTTTTTGTAAACTCTACGATCCACTCATGCCCTCCCCGTGTACCTTTTTCGAGGTAAACCGGTGCGGCCGTAAAATTGCTGATAACCGCTCCGGTTGCTTCGCAGGCTTGCGTAATAGCTGTTTCGGCATTTTCGACAATTACCTCTTCGCCAAAGGCATTCATAAAATGTTTGGTGCGTCCCGAAATTTTTATCCGGTAAGGCGATAGCGATGTAAACTTCACCGTATCGCCAATGTTGTACCGCCACAAACCCGCATTGGTGCTAATCACCATCGCATAGTTTTTCCCCAACTGCACGTCACTCAACCGAACGGCATGCGGGTTGTCGTTATCCAATTCATCAACCGGAATGAACTCGTAAAAAATTCCGTAGTCGAGCATCAGCAACAACTCTTCGGAGTTGGCCTGATCCTGAATACCAAAAAAACCTTCGCTGGCATTATAGGTTTCCCAATACACCATGCCGGGTTTGGGTATTAATTTCTTAAACAGGTTGCGGTATGGGCCAAAGGCAACAGCCCCGTGAAAGAAAACTTCGAGGTTAGGCCACACTTCGGTAATGTTTTTTTTCTGTTGGGCTTCTACTATTTTTTCGATCAACAGAATTGTCCACGTGGGTACACCGGCAATGCTGGTTACATTAACTTCGGCTGTTTCGTGTGCCATTTTTTCGATTTTCTCTTCCCAGTTTGTCATCAGGGCTGTATCTAAACTGGGTGTTCGGATAAACTCCGCCCACTGCGGAAGGTTTTGCATGATTACAGCCGACACATCACCGTAATACGATGTGGCAGACGAGTCGTATTCGTTTAACTGGTAGCTTCCGCCCACGCCCAAACTACGGCCATCAAAAATTTTGGTGTCGGGGTTGGCGTTTACATAAATCGAAAGTAAATCTTTGCCGCCTTTAAAGTGGCATTCTTCCAGCGCTTCGGTTGACACCGGAATAAATTTACTGCGCGCATTGGTAGTACCCGATGATTTCGAAAACCATTTGATTTCAGACGGCCATAAAATATTTTGTTCACCGCGCATCAGGCGTTCGATGTGCGGAAACATTTGTTCGTAGCTCGATACGGGTACCCGTTCACGAAACTGCTCGTATGTTTCAATGGATGAAAAATCGTATTTGCGACCAAACTCGGTACCACGGGCGGTTTGTAACAGCTTTCTCAGCAGTTCATCCTGCACCTCATGGGGGTATTTTATGAAAAGCTCCATCTGGTGGATTCGCTTTTTCATTACCCAGGTTAGTATGGAATTGATCAGGCCCATGTTAAACGAACCTCCAAAGTACACATTTCACACTATACTTCTCGTTGTAAGCTTACTAAAGATTGTTGTTTTCGGTGGCGAGCTTCGACCTTCGCAACTCAAAGTTTTGGCCGAGGTAAACTTTTCGTACCTGGGGGTCATCGGCCAATTCTTGTGCAGTACCGGATTTGAATAATTTTCCATCGACCATCAGGTAGGCGCGGTCGGTAATGGAAAGGGTTTCGTCAACGTTATGATCGGTAATTAAAATGCCGATGTTTTTATTTTTCAACCGGGCAATAATGGTTTGAATTTCTTCTACGGCAATCGGGTCAACCCCGGCAAAGGGTTCATCGAGCAATACAAACTTGGGGTCAACAGCCAATGCGCGTGCTATTTCAGTCCGCCTGCGTTCACCGCCCGACAGCGACATGCCCAGATTCTTTCTAACTTTTTGCAAGCTAAACTCCTCTAATAGTTGATCTACTTTCTCTCTGCGCTGCGCACGGGTGTTATCGCGCATTTCCAACACGGCCATAATGTTTTCTTCAACGGTTAGTTTTCTGAACACCGAGGCTTCCTGCGCTAAATACCCTACACCTAATTTGGCACGCTGGTACATGGGCAGCGGTGTAATTTCTTCTTCTTCTAAAAATATTCTTCCCTCGTTGGGTTTGATCAATCCCACTATCATATAGAACGATGTGGTTTTACCCGCACCGTTTGGCCCTAACAACCCTACAATTTCGCCTTGGTTTACTTCAACCGAAACATTGTTTACAACTGTACGGGTTTTATATTTTTTAACAAGGCTTTCTGCGCGCAACTTCATAAAACAAATCAATCAAACTTAAAATCTTTTGCCCTTAACTGAACAGACGTATAACCGTTGTAAAAATTTTCGTCAACGGTAAAAACCATCCGAAAGGTACGTTGTGTGGCTAATTGTTCATAATGTTCGCCCAAATCAAAACCCACTACCTGAAACGTGGCCTCGTTGTTTTCCTGCGTGGCGATAAACCGCACGTGGCGATCTTTAAAATTCGTTAGTCCGTTTGTCACATACACATTGTGCGCCTCAAACACGGGTTTCTGGTTTTCGGGGCCAAAGGGCGCCATCTGTTTCAGTACATTCACAAACTTGGGCGTAATGGCATCGAACGAAAGTGCTGTATCGATTTCAATGGAGGGTACCAGCATTTCGGCTGTAATGCGGGCGGACACCACTTCTTCAAAACGTTGCTGAAAAGCCTCTAAGTTTTTTTTGTCCATAGTAAGGCCGGCCGCGTACTTATGGCCGCCAAATTTTTCAAGCAAATCGCTGCACGCGGCAATAGCTTCGTATAAATCGAAGCCGCTCACACTGCGGGCAGAGCCTGTAATTTTTTCGTTCGATTCGGTGAGGATCACGGTAGGCCGGTAATATTTTTCGATACACCGTGCAGCAACTATGCCAATTACACCTTTGTGCCAGGTGTTTTTAAACAATACGGTCGATTTTGCGTTTCGCAATGTTTCATTGCTGCCGATCATGGCCAGGGCTTCTTCTGTTGTATCGGTATCGAACTGTTTGCGTACATCGTTTTTCAGGTTCACGCTTTCGGCACGCTGTAACGCTTCTTCTTCAGTTTGCGCGATAAGTAACTCTACCGCTGCGCTGGCATGCGCCACACGGCCTGCAGCATTAATGCGCGGGCCTAACGTGAACACAATGCTCGTTATATCAAGGTCGGTTTTGTTTTGCGAAATTTCTTTCAACGCCTTTAACCCGGGAAGCGGATCTTCATTCAGTTTTTTTAAACCAAAATATGCCAGTACCCGGTTTTCACCGGTAATGGGTACGATGTCGGAGGCGATGCTTACGGCAACAAGGTCGATATACCGATAGATTTCTTCTTCGGTACGATGCTGGCGCGCAAAAGCCTGAATGAGCTTGAAGCCAAGACCGCATCCGCTCAGTTCGTTATACGGATAGTTGCAATCATCGCGTTTGGGATCAAGTACGGCAACGGCATTCGGAATTTTTTCACCGGGTAAATGGTGGTCGCAGATGATAAAGTTGATGCCTTTATGTTCGGCCAGCACTACCATATCCGAAGCTTTGATGCCGCAATCAAGCGCAATGATAAGTGTGTAACCGTTTTCTTCAGCCCACTCAACCCCTGCTTGCGAAACACCGTAGCCTTCTTTGTTCCGGTCGGGGATATAGATGGCGCACTGCGGATAAAATGCGTGAAGGTATTGATATACCAACGCTACGGCCGTAGTACCGTCCACATCGTAGTCGCCATATATTAAAATTTTTTCGTGTGTATCGATGGCGCGTTTCAGGCGGTCAACGGCCTGTTGCATGTCTTTCAGCAAAAACGGATCGTGCAGTTGGTCAAGTGTTGGCCTGAAAAAATCTTTGGCCGAGGCAAAATCATCGATGCCGCGTTGCGCCAAAACGGTGGCGAGGTATGGATTAATATTGATTTCTTTCGAAAGCTTTTCAACAGCTTCGACCGGAGTGTTCTCTTTATATATCCATCGCTTTTCCATTCGGCAAATACGCAACTGCAAGAATACAAAAAGAGCAGCGTTGTGCTGCTCTTTTTGTATGTTAGTTTATGTAACGTTTTATTGAGCCGGCTTTTCCGGAGCTTTGTCGCCCACTACGCCTTCGAGTACGTCTTTAATTTCAACACGCTGGCCATCGCGGTACGGAACGATCCAGGCATCTTTCACGCCCATTTCGCGCATATACTTTTTAAACGCATCGGCTTCCCAATAATCGCGGAACACGCCAATGGTAAATTTCTGTTCGCCTTTATCGGTTGCTTCACCTCCGAAGTTCGGGTTGTTTGTAAAATACTTCGACAGGTCTTTGTTTTTAAACGCACCGATCTGCACCTTAAATACAACGCCTTTCGAGAAGTCCATCGGGTTAATAACCGGGGCTGATTTAAGTTGCGCCAGTTCGGCCTTAGCGGCCGAAAGTTCTGAACGCAAACGTGCCAGTTCGTC
Source organism: uncultured Roseivirgaceae bacterium (assembly GCA_964404445.1). Taxonomy (GTDB): domain Bacteria; phylum Bacteroidota; class Bacteroidia; order Cytophagales; family Cyclobacteriaceae; genus UBA2336. The sequence continues at coordinate 320,708 of CAYOJW010000001.1, forward strand.
TTCCAGTTCGGCAATGCGCGCATCTTTGTTGCTGATGGTTGCCTGTAATTGTTTTGTTTGCGTTGTAAGTGTGCTCACGTTATCGTCAGCAACTTTTTTGTCTTCGGTTAGCGTTTTCAGCGCAACAGGGTTCTTTTTAAACTCCTTGGCTTTCTTCTTCCACTCCTTTTTTTCTTGCTTGGAGAGCTGGGCGAATGTTTGCGTGCCCGCAAAAAGTAAAACCAGACAGAATAGTAGTGTTAGCTTCTTCATGTATCTGTATTCGTTTTTGGTTAAAATCTTAGTTTAAAAGTACGAAATATTTCTAAAATCCTATTTTACAGGCTTCCTACCATCTTTTCGGGGCGTACCCATTCATCAAACTGGGCTGAAGTTAACAGACCCAGTTCAACTGCGGCTTCGCGCAGGGTTTTGTTTTCTTTGTGCGCTTTCTTGGCAATTTTTGCCGCATTTTCGTAGCCAATGTGGGTATTTAAGGCCGTTACCAGCATCAGCGAGTTTTCCATGTGTTGCTTAATAATGGCTTCGTTTGGCTCAATGCCCTCGGCACATTTGTCGTTAAACGACACGCAGGCATCGCCCAGCAACCGTGCCGATTGTAAAACATTGGCCGCAATTACCGGCTTGAACACGTTTAACTCGAAATGGCCATTCATGCCGCCAACCGAAACGGCAACATCGTTACCAATAATTTGTGCGCACACCATCGTTAATGCTTCGGGCTGGGTAGGGTTTACTTTGCCCGGCATGATAGACGAGCCCGGTTCGTTATCGGGAATGATAATTTCACCGATGCCACAACGCGGCCCTGAACTTAACATACGGATGTCGTTGGCTATTTTCATAAAGGCAACGGCTGCGCGCTTCAGTGCGCCCGACAATTCAACCATAGCATCGTGAGCCGCGAGGGCTTCAAATTTATTGGGTGCAGTAACAAACGGATAGCCGGTTAACTCGGCAATTTTTTTTGCAACCAATACATCGTAGCCTTTTGGTGTGTTTAGCCCGGTACCAACGGCTGTTCCGCCCAAGGCAAGTTCGCGTACCATTTCGAGTGCGCTGTTGATGGCGCGAATACTGTTATCGATTTGTTGCACATAACCCGAAAACTCCTGCCCTAATGTTAGTGGTGTTGCATCCATAAAATGGGTGCGGCCGGTTTTTACAATATTTTTATATGCTTTCGCTTTCTTATCTAAAGTCTCGCGCAGTTTCTTCATCCCCGGCAGGGTAATTTCTGTTACCTGCTTATACGATGCAATGTGCATGGCGGTAGGGAACGTATCGTTCGATGACTGCGATTTGTTTACATCATCGTTCGGGTGAAGCACTTTTTTTTCATCGCTCAGTTTACCGCCACTGAGTACGTGGGCGCGGTAGGCGATTACTTCGTTTGCGTTCATGTTGCTTTGTGTACCCGAACCGGTTTGCCAGATAACCAACGGAAACTGATCATCGAGTTTACCGGCAATAATTTCATCGCACGCTTTGGCGATCAGGTCTTTTTTATCGGCCGGAAGCACACCAAGTTCGTGATTGGCCATGGCCGCAGCCTTTTTTAAATAACCAAAAGCATAGATGATTTCTTTCGGCATACTGGCCTCGGGGCCTATTTTAAAGTTGTTGCGTGAGCGTTCGGTTTGTGCGCCCCAATATTTATCGGCAGGCACGTGAACTTCGCCCATGGTATCTTTTTCGATGCGGTACTCCATACGTGTGTTAATTTTTGATTAGCGTAAAAGTAAGAAATTTGAAATGGTTCGGGATAGTTTGATTTGGATTTCATAGGGTCGTCTGCGACAGACCCCATGAGGCCGAAAAGGTATTAATTGGCGGGGTTATTTGTTGGTTCAACGTGCCCTGATATTTGAAAAGAAAAGCTGTATCTTTCGGTATGGATTTACAAACACGAAAACTCCACTTCATCGAAGAAATACTGGCCATCAGCAATGAACAGGTCATTGAAAAATTAGAGCATTTGCTGAAGAAAGAGCAACAGCTAAGTCCTGTTTTGAAGGATAAACTCACTTCGCGGGCATTGAAATCCAATGAGGACATTAAAGCCGGCCGGGTATATAGTCGGGCTGAAGTCGAGGCTCAAATCAAAAAACGCCTGGGCGTATGATGAAAGTGGTCTATACCGACCAAGCCATCGCCAGCCTTGAAGAATCATTAAATTTTGCGATAGCTGAACAGGGCATCCCAACACATCAAATTATTTCTATTGTAAATCGTCTGTTTGAACGGGCAGACAATAATTAATGATTATTAAAATCATTGTATGGTGTGCCAAAAACCATTGACGCATATACCTCAAATAAACACTGTTCGATGGGGTCAATAATTTCAACGTATTTAATGTTCATACTTGCCACTCTTTGTCGTTCGTTTTTAAAAATCGTTGCAAATTCGGGGTTTGCTTGTAAGTCTTTTCGTTTACAGTTTTGTATATCTATCCCTTTATTTTTTGCCTTCTCCTTAGCTAACCTAAAGGCAAAACTTGCTTTATTATGTCCCGAAGTTTGACCACCATGCTCTTTTAATCTCTTTTTCATACGATTTGTCCGTCCAACGTAAATAGGTATATCCTTTTCGATGAATACATAAATCCCCTGAACAGGCACCTGTGATAAATTACTTCCAGTAATCTGTTTACATGATTTAAGTTGCTCCAGTAACAAGGGAAGCTTAGCAATATGCTTTTGAAATTTTTCATTCATACTCTACTGAGCTTTATATTCTCAATCCGTTACAACACTATTCCCATTATCAATAAGCGTTTGTTTATTGGTAAGCCCTTGCCCGGTGGGTGGGGCTGCGGGGTTCATTTGTAGCATAATATTATCATTTGTAATGGCTGGCGTTATTTGCACCAAGTTGGCCAAAATAGCATTAACGCCTGCGCTGGAAAGTTTGCTGCCTTGTATTTGTAATAGTCCATACCCCCAGTAACCAAATGCAGTTAATGTTGGCAGGGTTAGCGTTGCCAGTTCGGGGCTATTGTTAATTTGTAAACTATAAAGATTTTTTAGTTTGGGTAAATTGATCGTTGTTAAGTTGGGGTTATTGTTAAATTCAATACCTCCTTCTGCCAACTCAGGCAATGTTAATGATGTAAGCGCAGAATTTTCAATGCTAAAACTACCTTTGGAATACTTTGGCAACGATAGTGATGTCAGGTTGGGAGATGATGAAACTATAGCCGACATCCCTTCATCAATATAACCATCATAGATATACTCATAAATTCCCCCTGTAAACTCAGGCAACGATAGCGAAGTAAAAGAACCATTAATAGATAAATGGCCTTTGGTAAATTTAGGCAACAACACCCCGGCTAAATTTTCACCACCAACCTCTACGATTCCTTCTACCAGTTCAGGCAGCGACAACGAAGTTAGTAAAGAGTTCTGTGATGCGGTCAAACGACCCTTAACCCATTTAGGAGCTGATATTAAAGAAATACTTGAATAAATTTTTACATTTCCAATTTTCAATTCAGGAAACGAAAACTGAGTGAGCTTCTCTGCACCTTCAATGTATAAAGAGCCCTGAGTATAGTCGTTACCATCAGCCCCCAAATACAAATACTGTAAAGCATTCAAGTTCAGGTTTTCAAGTTCGGGGTTGTTATCGATGATAAAACCTCTGCCAATTACTGATTCAAACCCGTTCAGGGTTACTGTTTTTAAGGCTGCATTGCTTTTGATTCGAATATTGATGGCATTTTCTAATTTACTCAAATCAACAGCGGTCAGTTGGGTGGTGTTCACAATCAGCACTTCCTGTGTGGCTGTGCCCAGGTCGCGGGCAATAATTTGAGCGGCTTCTTCATCGGTTATGAAACCCGCCAGGGCAATGGTTTGTTTGCCGTAGTTTTGCAACTCGCCCCCGCTGCCATGGCATATATAAATGGTATGGTCTATTTCGCTGGCCTCTAAAGTGTTGTTGCCATTGTCGTCAATACCCGCGTCTATACGGTAGCCGCCATTGGGGCAGTTGGCGCCCGGTGCTTCGGCTGTTACTTTAATTAGGCTGGTGAGTCCGTTGGAGCCATTTGTACCGTTAATGCCCGTTGCACCATTAGCACCGTTGCATATAAAGGCTGAGTTTTGAACCTCACCGGCATCCAGCACGGAGTTGCCGTTTTTGTCAACGCCCGTTTCAATTTTAAAGCCGCCCGCAGCACAATTAGCGCCTGCGGCCTCTGATGTTATTTTCACTAAACTAACCAACCCGGCCGGGCCGGTTTCGGACTCGCTACAGCCCAATAAAATAATAAATGCGGCAAACCAAAGTTTCTTTAAAATAGATTTTGGATTCATGGTTTAGGGTTAAAATCGAACATGAAACAATCCACGCACGTACGGCAATGGGAAAGGTTTGCAATGTTAAAGCACGAACTACCGGAGTAAAGAATTTTTTGGTTAGTTTTACTATCGGTTTTTATAGTTTAACACAAGCATGGAACAAGACAATTTCAGCGTATTAGAAAACAAATCCATTGGGCGCAACATTGCGTTGTATCGCAAAATCAGGGGACTGAAAGCTATGGATGTAGCCGCAAAACTGGATATGAAAGAAGCGGCCTATACACGCTACGAACGTGGCGAGGGTGCCATTACCATTGACCTGCTCCAGCAAATTGCACAAACACTAAACGTTGATCCGTTAACATTAATATCCACACATCCGGCAAGCTTTATTGAGAACTTTGGTAATAATTCACCTAATGCTGTTGTAGCTGTTCATTCTGATAATAATAAAACCATTGATGAGCAACAAACTCAACTGTTGATAAAATTGATGGAGAACGTTACCACGCTAAACGAGCGCGTGATTACGCTGTTAGAGATGCGGGAGAAGTAGCATTTGAGTTAATGAAGGAAGTTTAAAGAATAGCCGCCTGTTTTTATAACCCTAATTCCCTCCCTGTCGGAAGTATTTATCCTCATCGTCCAACGCATCGTCTTCGAGCGGTTTGGGTATCGAACGGATTTCGATGATTTTAAATTCGGTACGCCTGTTCCGGTCGCGCCCTCGCGGGTTATCGGTACCATCGGGGTTTGTATTGCGGGCAATGGGTTTTTCTTCGCCATACCCACGCGCCTCTAAGCGATCAGAAGAAATACCTTTACTGATCAGATACCTAACGGTTGACCTGGCCCTTCGTTGCGACAACTCATAGTTATAGGTATTTGAACCTACACTATCGGTATGCGAACCCATTTCTATTTTTATTTCGGGGTTATCGATCAGTAATTGTACGAGCTTGTCAAGCTCTTTAGCCGCACTGGGCTGAATGCGGGCGCTGTCGAACTCGAAGTAAATGTTATCGAGCCTGAATATTTTTTCGAGTTCTTTTTTATCCAGCACCAGAGTTGTATCGAACGTTATGTTGGTGATTAAATCTTTCAGTGTTTTGGGATCGACCGAGCGGCCAAAGGTGCTGTACGTTTGGCGTTTCACTAAATATCCATCGGTTTCGCCAATCAAATTATAATCTTCGTTTTCGTAAATGCGGAACAAAAACCTGCCATCGTTACCGGTAACATAATCCTGCATTACATTGCTGTTGGCATCGATGAGCGAAACTTTTGTGTTGGGCAATATCTGTAGCTTGCCCTCTTTATCGGGTGTATAGGTTACGCCTGCCAGGTAGTAGTTTACTATTTTCAGGTCGGGGTCTTCGTTTACAAAGGTGTAAATATCATCATCGCCCTTACCACCTTCGCGGTTTGAAGTAAAGAAGCCACGGTCGGGTCGCACTAAAAATATCCCGAAATCATCACCGGCCGAGTTTACCGGCTCGCCCAGATTTTCAATAACGGTTTTTCCGTTTACCCGTTTCACCACAAACAAATCAAGTCCGCCAAAACCGGGGTGTGCATCTGATGAAAAGTAAAGGTTTGCATTCTCGGCCACGTACGGAAACATTTCGTTGCCGGGTGTGTTGATTTCAGGCCCCAGGTTGCGCACACGCGAAAATCTTCCGCGCGCATCCATCTGCGCAGCATACAAATCGGTACCGCCATAACCGCCTTCACGATTCGAGGCAAAGTACAGCGTTCGTCCATCGGGGCTAAATGCAGGCGATGAATCCCACGACTTGGGGGTGTTTACACTTCCGGTGATAATGGCCGGGTCGCTCCAGGTTCCGTTACGAAAGCGCGACATATACAGGTCAACATCTTCGGTACCTTTCTTTTTACCGGTATTGCCTTTGGCAAACACCATGATTTTTCCATCGGGCGAAAAGGTAACGCAGCCGTTGTTTACATTTTCGGTGTTGATGTTGGGCGGAAGGGGCGCAACGGTTGTTACATCGACAATGGCTCCGCGCGATGCCGCTTTATAAATATTAGTAAAGGGGGTTCCGGTGGCTTCGTAAATGCGGCCGTTACCTCGCGATGAGGTGTAGTATAATTCGTTGTTCAGGTAAACCGGGGCATACTCACTGGCCGGGGTGTTTAACAATTCGAGGTTTTTAACACGGTAATAGCTTGGCTTTTGCCTGAGGTTGCTCAAATAATCGAGTGCGTTGATTTCGGCAGCCGCCCGGTCTTTTAGCGGCATATTCATGGTACGGGTTTCCAGTTCTTTTAACTGGGTTTTTGCTTCATCGTATTTGCCGTTTGTTTTTAAGGCTTGCGCATAATAAAACTGGATGGAGTCTTTATCGAACCCGCCACCTTTAGCCCGCTGATAATATTGCTCGGCTTCTTTCGCCCGGTTAGACAACCGGAACGATTCGGCTATTAAAAAATTGGCTTTGCCTGAATTGTCGCCTGTTGCGGATTTCTTTAACAGGTCAATGGTTTTTTGATACTCGCCACGGTTAAAAGCCTTCGTTGCTTTCTTTTCAACGCTGCACGCAACCGCTGTAAGCCCTAACAAAAATATGACAACAACCCTCATACGTTTCATTCAAACCTAAAGCTACAAAAAAACACTATACAACCGATTGGCTGAGGTAGCGTTTAAGCCAGGTTTGCCGTGCCGGTACTGCCCAGTTGTTCGTCAGGTCGCCTTTCGTGGCAATGGTATTATTGAACACCAGCGTTTCGGCACTCCAGTTTCCTTCCGTTAACATCGGCAAAAGTTGTTTTTGGCTCAGGGTTTCGATCTGATGACCCTTTAAAAAAACAACATTGGTACGCTCGAACAGACCAAGCGCAAACTGCTGCTCGACCTGACGGATTACCTGTACCGATGAGTCGATGGAGCAACCGCTGGCCGCAGTGTCGCTTTCATCGGCCGCAAGCACAATAAACTGATCGTGTAATACAGTAAACGATGTTTTCAGCGGATGGCCATGCACTACCCACTGTTGGGTAAACGCTAAAAGTATTTCGGAAATTGTGTTTTTCTCGGATTCTGTCATTTTTCTACCCGCCTGGTAAATCCATATACGGGCGGTATCCGAAAGGGTGTTAAACGGAACGAACATAGCGTATAATAATGTGCTTTAACTCAAACCTTTCGCTTCGGCAATTAGTTCGGCCAGGTCTTTAACTTTTACATCGGCTTCACGCTCTTTGGTTTTTATACCATCGCTCATCATGGTCATGCAAAACGGGCACGCCACGGCAATGGTTGTTGCCCCGGTAGCCAGTGCGTCTTCGGTGCGTTCGGTGTTGATTTCTTTTTTACCCTTCTCGGCATCTTTAAACATTTGCGCTCCGCCCGCTCCACAACATAATCCGGTAGTACGACAACGTTTCATTTCAACCAGGTCGGCATCTAAAGCTTCCAGTACGGCACGCGGTGCTTCGTATATATTATTGGCACGACCCAGAAAGCACGAATCGTGATAGGTTATTTTTTTTCCTTTGAATGCGCCTCCGCCTTCTAATTTTATTTTACCATCGTTGATAAGCTGTTGCAGAAACGTTGAATGATGAATCACTTCGTAATTACCGCCCAACTCGGGATATTCATTCTTTATCGTATTAAAGCAATGCGGGCAAGCCGTTACAATTTTTTTTATGCCATAGCCATTCAACACCTGAATGTTGCTCATGGCCTGCATCTGAAATAAAAATTCGTTACCTGCTCTGCGTGCGGGATCGCCCGTGCACGATTCTTCAGTACCTAATACGGCAAACTTCACATCTACCGCATTTAATATTTTTACAAACGCCTGCGTTACGCGCTTGTAGCGATCATCGTAAGAGCCGGCACAACCAACCCAAAATAAAATTTCGGGCGATTCGCCTTTGGCTGCCAGATCGGCTATGGTTGGAACATTCATGCTGTTACTGATTTAAGATTCTTTTGACCAGTTAAACCGATCGCTGGGTGAAAATTTCCAGGGGGCAAAGTTCGTTTCGATGTTCTGGAACATGGCATTCCACGAAGCCGGTGAGCCGGATTCTTCCATCGCCACGTAGCGCCTCAATTCCAGAATAATTTCAAGCGGGTTAATTAAAACCGGACAAGCCTCTACACACGCATTGCAACTTGTACACGCATTTATTTCTTCTTTGGTGATGTAATCGTTCAGCAATGTTTTGCCATCGTTCAGCCCGGGGCCTCCGTTGCGCAAGCTGTTACCGACATCTTCCATGCGGTCGCGCGTGTCCATCATAATCTTACGCGGTGAAAGTTTTTTGCCGGTAATGTTTGCCGGGCATTGTTCGGTACACCTTCCGCACTCGGTACACGAATAGGCAGCCATTAAATTATTCCACGTAAGGTCGTTTACGTCTTTCGCACCAAAACGACCGGGTTCAGCAGCAGGTGTTTCGGTTGTTGCGGCATCGGCCAAGCCTAACATTGATTTTACTTCGTTTGTAATCACGGGCATATTTGTCATACGCCCTTTGGGTTCAAGTTTGGCAAAGTAGGTGTTGGGAAACGCTAAAAAGATGTGCAGGTGTTTTGAGTACGTTACATAAACCGAGAAGGCCAAAATGCCGATAATGTGAAACCACCAGGCAAAGCGTTCGATAACAACAAGTGTTGTTGTGCCCACATCATTCAATACGGGGATCAAAAAACTGCTAAAGAACAATGAGCCGGTAACAACATAATGTGCATCACGTGTTTGTAAAATCTGGTCAGCAGCGTTCATGGTGAGGATGGCCAGCATTAAAATTATTTCGGTACACAAAATAATGTTGGCGTCCATGCGCGGCCACCGGGTGAGGTCGGGCAGGTTAAGCCGCTTTACCTTCAAAATATTTCTGCGGATTAAAAAGATGGCGCACGTAAGTAAAACCGATACGGCCAGAAACTCGAACGTATTCATGAGCACGGTATAAAAACCACCAAGGTAAGGGGCGAAGATGCGGTGCGTGCCTGCCACGCCATCGATTACAAATTCGAGTACCTCAAGGTTAATGACCAAAAACCCCACATATATAAAGAGGTGTAAAAAAGCCGGGATAAACTTTTTGAACATTTTTTTCTGGCCGAAAGCCACCAGTAACACATTTTTGATACGCTCGCTGCGCCTGTCGTTTATCGTTGCTTTTTTGCCCAGCGCAATGTTAGCCCGGATGAAACTCACGCGCTTCCAGACAAACCAGGCTGCACCAGCCAGTACGAACAGAAAAGCTATTTGTTGAATTATTGCGTTAGCCATAATATGTTTTGCATACAATGTAAAAATATATAGTTTTGTGCCCCTGTTCGCCCTTTCGGGCTGAAAATAAGCCGGTGACGTAGCTCAGTTGGTAGAGCAAAGGACTGAAAATCCTTGTGTCGGGGGTTCAATTCCCTCCGTCACCACATCAAACCCTTCCGCACGGAAGGGTTTTTTGTTTTATGCCTGCGCAACCGTTTGTTTATTGCAAAAAAATAAAAAATAGCGGTTAGAATGATTCTTTATTAAAAGGAATGGGGTAAGCGGAGCGGGAATGACGGGGATGCTTGTTGGTTGATTAGGAGTTCTACACTTTTGAGATGTGGGGCATCTAATGGCATTATTGATATTTCGGGCGAATCGTATTAAATTTTTCATTCAGATTTTGAGTATTTTAGCATGAGGATTTTAGTAGAGGGTGCATTTTAAATCTTTTGATTATGGACATTCAAACCAGAAAAATAGAATTCATTCAGTCTTTCTTAAAGCTGCAACATGAAGATTTGATTTTTCAATTTGAAAAACTTATGGAAAAGAGCCTGCGTATTGAATCTGAAAATATGTTGAACCCCTTCTCTGTTGAAGAACTGCACGAAAGAGTTTCACAATCCGAAAAAGATTTTGAAGACAATAAGTTTAAGACCTCCTCTGAGCTTTTAGCAAAGTATTAGGTTGTGGAATATAAAATAATCTGGTCTGCGTTTTCTGAAAAGCAAATTGATGCCATTTTTGAATATTATAAAGAGAACGCCAGTTTAAAAGTTGCTGAAAAGATCGTACGAGAGATTATTCTTGCCCCCGAAGGGATTAAAAGCAATCCTAAAATCGGAGCAAGGGAAACATTGCTCGAAAACAGAAAAACGGAATACCGTTACATTGTAACAACGAATTATAAAATCATCTATTCGGTTGATGAAAAAAGTTGTTCCATCAAAATAGCCGATGTTTTTGATACCCGGCAAAACCCGGTTAAAATGGGCAGAGGTAAATAAAATGATTCGTTGTTGGTTATAAAAGCAAAAGCCCGCTTGGGGCTTTTTGCTTTTATCTAATCATTGACTGCCTGACAGTAAACCACTTTAACTCCCAACTCTTCAATAAAGTCTTGTAACTCCTTAAAGGAAGAATTTATCGAATTCCGTCCAGCAATAAACACTAAGAGGTTGTTATTATAAAACCGCTTTCTATAATAAATCACTTGACCAATGAGCCGTTGCATATCAGTCGCGCTCAAGTTATCTGCTATTTTTAATTCAATTCCAACTTGTCCGTTACCAATATCAATGTCTGTCTTTAGTGCAAGAAATCCACCAACACTGTATTGGGTGCTTACTTTATCCTTACCAAAGACATAAGCCAGTTGGGTCGCCACAAATCTTTCAAGGTTCGCTTCCGAAGTCAACCTTCTTTTAAGTACGATTAAATTATCAAGGACAGTAACTACATTGTTAAAGCCTATGCTTAGCCCCTTTTCATTTTCGAACTTATCAAGGTCAACCAATTCAGCCTTACCATAATCAACACCCTCCAGATCATTTCTGAATATCTCTTGGATTTCCTTTGGTAATTCAATCTTTATTTCTTTGCTCGTTCTTTTCCTTTTAAGCGTTTCAAGGTCTTTTGTTAACCGCGTCACAATAAATTCAATCTTTTGTCGGTAGATGTCGCTTTCTGTAAGAACTCGATTAACATATAGATTCTTTATGGTTTCAAGTAACCCAGAAATATCTTGTTCATTGCTCAATGGTTTGTCAACCAGATCCAAATATTTGTCAATGATTGTCTTTTGAATTCTATACGTCATGGAGCTTTATTGTTCTATATAAAGATTTCGGCCAACTCAGACACTCAATATTTTATGCTATCATTGATAATGCTTCAACCGCACAACCTCTTCTTTTGTAAGATGGCGCCAGTGGCCACGGCTCAAATCTTTTTTATCGAGGCCGGCATACACCGAGCGGTCGAGTTTTACGACTTCGTAGCCTAACGCTTCAAATATCCTGCGGATAACGCGGTTCCAGCCGATGTGAATTTCAATGCCAATGGTTTTACCATCGTCTGAAACAATGGCCAGATCATCGACAACGGCCTTGCCTTCGTCTAACCGAATGCCTTCTTTAATTTTTTCAAAGTCGGCTTTCGTTAACGGTTTATCGAGGTCAACCTTATAGATTTTTTTAACATTGTACGATGGGTGCATGAGTTTGTCGGCCAGTTCGCCATCGTTAGTCAACAACAACAAGCCTGTTGTGTTCCTGTCTAACCGGCCAACCGGGTACACCCGCTCGTTTACCGATCCGGCAATAATCTGCATTACGGTATTGCGGTCGTCCGGGTCTTTTGTTGTGGTTAAAAACCCTTTAGGCTTGTTCATTAGAATATACACCGGTTTTTCGGCACGCAGGGTTTTGCCATCGTACTTCACCACATCTTTGCGGTTAACCTTGTGCCCCATTTCGGTAACCACGGTTCCGTTTACCGAAACCAATCCCATTTTAATAAGCTCATCGGCTTCGCGTCTTGAACAAACCCCGCTGTTGGATATGTAACGGTTCAGGCGGATAGTTTCTGCGCCTAACGTTTCCTTGCTTTTGCTGATTTCTTTTCCGTATTCGGGGGCATCGGGTGCCGAACGTTTAAACGCTTTTCCGCCACGGCTCAATTTTGAAAAGAAATTTTTCTTATCGCTGCGATCGTCTTTATCAGAAAAATTTGTGCGCCTTAGCTGGCTTTTTTCCGAACCTCGTGCATCATCGCGGTTATCGCGTGTACGTTTGAATGGTTTTTCGTCTGACGAATCGCTTGAAGAGCGTCTTCTAAAATTTCCTTCGCGTTCTGATTTATCGGCATACCGCGATGAAGAGCGTTTTGTTTCACCGCGATCATCACGTGTGTAGCCTGTTCCTTCTGAACGGCTCTTGAAATTACCTCCGCGTGAAGTGCCCCGTTCGTCACGGTTATCACGCGAACGCGAAAACGGTTTTTCACCTCTTGATGAAAAACCAGAACCTTCCGAACGTTTTCTGAAATTGCCTGTGGGTTTTTCAAACGATGAATCGTCTTTTGATCGGCCGTATGGTTTTCCGCCCCGCGATGGTTTTGAAAAATCTTTCGATTCGCCCCGCGATGATTTGAATGGTTTTTTGGAATCGCTGCGCGAAAACTTTGATGTTCCTTTCACATCATCGTCTGATCTTCTACTGCGTGAAGATGTTGAACGTGCGCCACTACGGCCCGCAGGCCTGCCTGTTGAAGACGCGGGTCTTTTGCGACCGCTGTTACGCTCTTCTGAATTATCACGCCTGGGCATCTGTTTCTTTTAAGTCGGTGCTTTCGCCAATAATGTTTACATCACCGGCAAAATCTTTCGGTACAGGTAACTCGGCAATGTCGTTAATGCCAAAGTATTCCATAAACTTGGTGGTTGTGCCGTACAACATCGGGCGGCCTATGGTTTCGGCTTTGCCGGTGATTTCGATGAGTTGTTTATCTAACAACTTCTGCACGGCATAATCGCAATTAACGCCACGGATGTTCTCGATTTCGGTTTTAGAAATAGGCTGGCGGTATGCAATGATGGACAGTGTTTCCATCGCTGAGGTTGACAATCGTTTTTTCGATTGTTGTTTCAGCATAATACCAATGCTTGCCTGGTACGCAGGCTTGGTTAAAAACTGGTAACCTCCGGCAGCCCTGTTTAACTGAAATGAAAAATCATCGTGCTGAAATTTTTCATCGAGGCGCTGGATGGCGTTAGTGATGTCTTCTTCGGGAACATCGGCATTGAACATTTCCGAAAGACAGGATTTTATGTCGGCCACTTTAATAGGGGTGGGCGAACAGAAAATCAATGCCTCAATATGATTTTGTAAAAAGTCCATGTAATTAGGTATAAGTTACTTGTTAACGAGTAACTCTGTAATTAATCTTTCTTCATCATTTTTGCTTCGATTGATTGCGTGGTGTGTGGTACGGCAATCAAACGCTCCTTTGAAATCAGCTTTCCGGTAACGGAACATATACCATAGGTGCCATTCTTAATGCGCACCAATGCGTTTTCAAGATTCATGATAAATTTCTGCTGACGTGCCGCAAGCTGGCTCAGGTTTTCTTTCTCGGCAGTTTCGGCTCCGTCTTCCAGCACCTTGGTGTTTCCGCCCGATGTTGAATCGGTACCCGAATCGTTATCGCGGCTAAGTGTTTCTTTTAAAATTTTGTATTCGCCTTTTGCCTTCTCTAATTTTTCGTTGATCAGGTCTTCAAACTCTTTCAACTCGGTATCTGAATAGCGTGTTCTGTCATCTTGTGTTAACGATATTCCTTTGGCCGGCTTGTGCGCAATGGGGCGTTGTGTAAGCACCGGAAAATTGGCAAGCTGCGGAGGCGTTGGTTTTGCCGGGGCTGATGTTGCTTTTACCTGTATGGTTGTTTTTTTGGGTGTTTCTTTCTTCACTATTATCTTCTTTTTAGGGGTCGATTTCTTTGCAACAACTTTTTTAGCGGCTGCTTTTGTTTTAGTAGCCGGTTTTTTTGCGGCCTTCACGGGTTTTGCTTTGGCTGCCTTCCTGGCTGCCTTGGCTGGTTTTTTTGTCTTAGCCATTTCTTCAAAAAAAAGTTGCGCAAAATTAAACCCTTGAGGGGAAACAAAAAATGTTATCCCTCGAAATCGAACCTGCTGATAGTTTGAAATTCACCTATATTCGAAGTTTTAACGATTATCATGAAAAAACTACTCTTTCCCGTATTTGCATTGCTGTTGTTTTACGGCTGTAACCCCGATACATCCAAACCTCATTCAAAAGCCCCGGGGCCGATAACATTAGTTATACATGGCGGCGCCGGAACTATAACACGCGCCAACCTGACTCCCGAACGTGAGCAAGAATATCATGCCGGGCTTAACCAGGCGCTCGACAGCGGCTATGCTGTACTGAAGCGGGGAGGCAAAAGTCTTGATGCCGTAATCGCGGCCATTCAGGTGTTGGAAGAAAACCCGTTATTCAATGCCGGTAAGGGAGCGGTGTTTACCAACGAGGGCAAAAACGAACTCGATGCCTCTATTATGGATGGCAGTAATTTAATGGCCGGTGCGGTTGCCGGTGTTACAACGATTAAAAGTCCGATACTGGCGGCCTATACCGTGATGACGCAATCGGAACACGTGATGATGGCCGGTGCCGGTGCAGAAAAGTTTGCGGCCGAACAAGGTCTTGAGATTGTGCCCAACTCTTATTTTTTCGATTCGGCACGTTATAAAGCTCTGCTCCGGGCGAAAGAAAATGAAAAAGATAAGTCGGCTTACTTATACGATCCCTATACACGCGATCAGAAATTCGGAACGGTTGGTGCCGTAGCGCTCGATCAATATGGCAACCTGGCGGCAGGAACTTCTACCGGAGGCATGACAAACAAACGATACGGTCGTATTGGCGATGCCCCGATAATTGGTGCCGGCACTTATGCCGACAATAATACTTGTGCCGTTTCGGCTACGGGCTGGGGCGAGTATTTCATTCGTCTTGGTGTAGCACGCGACATTTCTGCCTTAATCGAATATGGCGGATTGACCGTGCAACAAGCGGCCGATAGTGTTGTGATGAAAAAGTTGCCCCGCTTAGGTGGCGATGGTGGTGTTATTGTGCTTGACCGGCAAGGAAATTTTTCGCTTACGTTTTGTACCGAGGGTATGTACCGGGGATATATTAAAGAGGGCGAACGTAAAACCGAAATCTATCGTTAACAAAGCCGTTTGTGAAAACCGTTTACTTGCTCAGCGGATTGGGAGCCGACAAGCGGGTGTTTGATTTTGTTGACCTGTCGGGTTATAACACTGTACACATTTATTGGGTTGACCCGGCCGGATGTGTTTCCATTGAAGCGTATGCACAAAAGTTAATCGATCAGATCACAACATCCAACCCTATACTCGTTGGGGTTTCGTTTGGCGGAATGGTAGCCGTTGAGTTAAGTAAGCTGATCGCAACTGAAAAAATCATTTTAATTTCATCGGCTGTCACTATTCAGGATATTCCGCTACGGTATAAAGTTTTGGGGGCGTTGCGTTTAAACAAACTTGTTCCGCCAACGGCTTTAACACAACCTAACAGTTTGTTGTTTTGGCTATTTGGTGCACAAAGTGTTCACGATAAAAATTTGCTACGAACTATTCTTCGTGATACGGATGTGAATTTCTTAACCTGGGCATTAGATAAAATCATGCACTGGAAGAATACAATCGTTCCGCAAAATGCAATCTGCATACATGGAACACACGATAAGATGCTGCCGATGCAAAACCCTCATTACACAATAAACAAAGGCGGTCACTTAATGATTGTTAACCGGGCAAAAGAAGTAAGCGCGTTCGTTCAAAAAGCATTGATCAGCTAACCGGCAATTTCATACCTTTGGCAAAGTTTTATAAATAAACACATTATCATGGCGAAAACATTACGAAAAGGAAACAGAACCATTTTTGGCGTATGCAGCGGGTTGGCCGATTACTTCGGGCTGGATGTAACGCTTGTGCGCATTGCCTTTGTTATTTCTGTATTGTTTTTCGGCACCGGTTTGTTGTTGTATGTGATTTTGGCCATTATTATGCCTAAGTAAAAAGCTACCGGAAACGCGAACCAACAATAATTCTTTTTTTAAACGACTCTACCGTTCCGTTTGTGTGGAACACCTCCATCCATAAAACATAATATCCTGTGCGGGCTTTCTCACCGTTTTCGGTATCGCCATCCCAACGGAAGAAACCGGTAGCACCCAACGTGGCATTGTTGGCGATGCGTTTTATTTCACGACCGTGGAAGTCTAATATTTTAAGGTTGGCTACATATCCTCCGCTATTGAAATTATAGTGGATTTGCGTGAACGATGGTTGCCCGGTGATCGGTTCAAAAATTTCAGGATCGACCTTCACTTTATCGGCCAGTGTTTCTCCGCGCGCGTTTGAGTTGATGTACCCCGGTGTGGCAAACCCTGCGGTTGAACTGGCCGAATGCCAGTTTGCGGCATCGTTGGTAAGTGCCGTAAACGATATGCGCTCTAACGATACACCTTCTTTATCTTTTAAAAAAGGTGTGTGGTAATCGGCTGAGTATGAAAAGAAATCGATGAGGTTGTTTTCCGCATCAAGCAATGCAACCGTTCCGGCATCATCGTTAAACGCGGGCAGCGCGTCAACAACAAAAATGTTTTCTTCTTTTGCCTGCACATACTCGCCCAACACAATGTTTTTGTTCATGGTAAAAACCCTGTACGTGCCGGGCGGAAGCAATTCATCGGTTGTTGTGATTATCCGGGCGTTTTGTACCGCATCATTCACATAGTTGGCTACCGACCAGTTTTTAAGGTTAATGTATTTGGATGAATGATTATAAACCTCCACGAAATCGACTGCGGTAGGGCGAGGGTTAAACAATAGTTCGTTGATCAATACATCTTTTTCTTCGGCTGCTTCGGGTAAGGCAAATACTGCCGTGGCAAAATCGGATAAGATTTTATTGCCGGCACAATCGTACAGATTGTTTACCAGTACAACATACGACTGCCCGATCGTAACAACCGTATTTAATGTAACGATTAACGTGCGGAGTGTTGCGTCTTCAAATGCTATATTGATTATACCGATTGACGGGGAAATCAATATTTGTTCAGTCGCTGGTGTTTGTGCTTCCAACTTTTCGTTAAAGGTTAAGCGTAACAATGTTGGCGTTGTTAAAAATGCCGATAGCAATTTAGGGCCGGTGAGGTCGGGCTTGTTTTCGAAAACAGAATTTTGTGTGCCGGGGGTTCCGCCTGTTGGCGATTCGGAAGCAATCCAGTTTTCTTCTTCGGCACAAATATTTTCAGGGTCAATCAACTCCAGCGTGTAGCCACCTTGTTTTTTGTCGTCATCTTTATACCATGTATCGGAATACGAAACCTGGTCGATGAGCATATCATCGTTTCTGCGCAACATTAAATTATCGCTACTGTTGTTTAACGTAGGGAAATTTGCAACACCAATAACGTTTCCGTAAACCGCAAATAATACAGCTGATGATGTTGACGTAACAATTTTATATTCGTTCGGGTAAATAAAACCCGAAAGTGTGGCCGTTGAGCTTCCATCGGTAAACTTCCATCCGCTAAGGTTTATAATTTTTTCGCTGCGGTTGTACAGTTCAACAAACTCGGCATCGGGCAAGCCGATTACAGGCGAAGGATCGGCAAAAATTTCGGTGATGATGATGTCTTTATAGTCGGCAGGTTGTGAGGGGTCGATGTAGGGTTGACCGGTTACGGTAAAGTCATCGAAGAAAAAATTCTGTGAGTTTGATAGTGTATAAACACACACCACTCCAAAATAGGCAGATGAAACATGCATAAAATCTATCACACTTCCTTCCTGCTCGAATGTTCCGGTCACTCCTGCATCAGAAAATAATTGCCAGTTACCGGAGGCATCGCGCGTAACCTTAACCCTTGCCTGTACGGTTGTCCCGATCAGTCGTGTATCTAATCCGTCTATAATTTCGGTTTTTGTTGTTCCTGTTTGCTTGTACAAACTTATTTCATCTGTTGTATTTCCCAAACGAACAAAATATCCATTAAGCGAACCTGTAAGCACGGCATTGTCTGATGTTAAATACACATCGGTATAGTTTGCTCCTGACGGATTAAAATTCATCTGAACAAAAAACTCCCAACTGGCATGATCAACCGCTGTGCTTACTGTTGAAAGATAGGCTGTTTCGGCAATTGCGGGGGCTGTTAATTTCAATCGACCGACTTCAACTGAAAACTTTGAGTCGTTTCCCGTCCAAACAGGGTTCGCAGTAAAATCCCCGTCCGAAAAATTATCGGTAAACTGCGCGTTGCAAACGTAAGCGTTAACAAGTGTTAGGCTTATGCTCAACAACAAATACAATATTTGCTTTTGTTTGAAGTAGGGCATAATCAAATGTACTATTTTTGCCACTCATATTTTAACGTTATAAAATGAAACTCGCTGTTGTTGGCGCAACCGGGCTGGTTGGCCAGGAGGTGTTGAAAGTCCTCGAAGAAAGAAATTTTCAGTTTGATGAATTGTATTTAGTGGCCTCTGCGAAGTCGGTTGGCCAAACTATCGCATTCAAGAATAAACAATACACGGTTAAGAGCATTGAAGAAACCTGTAAGCTGGCGCCTGATGTTGCCATATTCTCGGCCGGAGGAAGCACCTCGTTGGAATGGGCGCCCAAGTATGCCGAAATGGGCACGATTGTGATCGACAATTCATCGGCATGGCGTATGGATCCGGATAAGAAATTGGTTGTACCGGAAATCAACGGTCACGTTTTAAAAATTGACGACCGCATTATAGCGAACCCCAACTGCTCTACCATTCAAATGGTGATGGCATTAGCGCCATTGCACGTTAAATATAAATTGAAGCGCGTAGTGGTTTCTACCTACCAATCGGTAACCGGAACCGGTAAAGATGCCGTGCAACAAATGATGGACGAACGCAATGGCGTTGAGGGCCATAAAGTATATCCGCACCGCATCGACATGAATGTGTTGCCGCACATTGATGTGTTTGGCGATAACGGTTACACCAAAGAAGAAATGAAAATGGTGAACGAAACCCGCAAAATTCTTGGCGATGATTCCATTGGTGTTACCGCCACCACGGTGCGCGTTCCGGCCATTGGCGGCCACTCCGAAGCGGTGAATGCCGAATTCTACAACGACTTTACAGTAAGCGAGGTGCGTGAAACATTAGCGCACACACCGGGCATTATTGTTCAGGATAATCCTAAAAATAATTTATACCCGATGCCTATTACTGCGCATGGTAGAGATGAGGTTTTTGTTGGCCGTTTACGCAAAGACGAATCGCAGCCTAAAACATTAAATATGTGGATTGTTGCCGATAATTTAAGAAAAGGCGCAGCGACCAATGCCGTGCAGATTGCCGAGTTTATGGTAGAGAAGAGTTTGGTGTATTAGCGCTGTTTTTTTCACGCTAAGAACGCTAAGAAAAAACGCAAAGGTTTAGTGTAAGTGTCCGACAGTTGTATGCTTTGGTGTACAGGTGTCGGACATCTTGTTTAAGCCCGGATTGTGAAAACGATCCGGGTTTTTTATTGCCCATTTCGTTTATGTGCTTACGTTAAAATAGGTATAAATACCTATTCGGTTTAGCACTACTTCTCATTGATCCCCTTTTATGATCCCGCAACCTTTGGGGTATCATTAAAAAAGAAAATACCATGTACAAAAAATTACTTTTTGCAGTTGCAATGATCATTGCAGTTGCGGCAAATCAGGCCTGTGCCCAGTTTAAAATGGAAACAGGTGTAGCAAATTATGGCGTACGATTTGGTGGGGGCTTTCCTAATATGGATAAATTTAAGCTGGGTAAGCTTACACCTACTACACCAGCTATTGGGGCTTTTTTTGATTTGGGTATTTTTGGGGAAAGTGGACTTTCTTTTGGAGGTGAGTTCAATTATGCCAAATTCAAAAATGTTAACGACAACCGTTTGGGGGTAATGTCGATAATCGTATTTCTGAAATATTATACGCCTTTAACCTTCAATAAGGTTGCAACGTATGTACGGGGAGATTTTTTGCCAACTAACGTTATAGCTGCCAGTGATGCTACTGGTGGTGAGCATAAACTAAAAAGCATTTTCGGTATTTATGCCGGAGCGGATTATCGGTTAACTGATACATTTGGTGCTTTTGTTGAACTGGGTACAGGTTATACCATATTTAATACAGGCGTGAGCTTTCGTGTAGAGCGATAATAAACATAACCTATTTTTTATCGGGGGCACTTCAACTTCCTCCTGTTACCCCTATCCATTAAACATGAAAAAAACAATTTTATGCTTGCTGTTGCTGGTAGCAACAACGGCAACAACAACAGCCCAAACCTCAAGTAAGAACGATCTTTTGATGACGCTCGATTTACTGAAATGGAAGTGGCGCACTAAGAACGAAAACGGTGAATATAGGGCGTGGAGAAATCTTGGAAAAAGAGGCTATACCATAGGCATTCACGGAGACCATAAAAAAGGTTTCATCACGTTTGTGAACATCAAGAAACAAATAGTAACTAAAAGTTATACCCATACAGGTTTTTATACAGAACAGAAAGATAACATAGACTATATGACTTTCTCCTGTATCGATAATTATGGCGAACCGCTCAAACTTATTGTTTCGTATTACCCCGCAACAGCAACCTATACCACGGCAAAATGGATTAAGGTAAACATGGTATATGAAAAGACAGAGTATGAACACGAAGCCAAATGGTTATAAAGTATTAAACAATAAACTGATGGAAGCATTTATTAAAAACCGTTTTGGGGTTATTGTCTTTCTCCTGATTTTTTCATCATGCGAAAAAGAAGAAGCGGTAAAGCCCGTTGATCCTAACTCGGCCGAAGCCTGGTTATTAGACCCCGCTACCGGCTGGCAGCATGTCATGTCCATAGACACCAAAGACAAAGGCCTGTCGGGATGCGATATTACCCCGGTGGGGCAGGAAATCGCGGTGCTGTATAAATCAACAAAAAACAACCAAAGCGATATACACTATCACAAAGTTAAGTTCGGGGAGGGCGACAGCCAGACACCCGCAGGCACCATGTTGGGCTTTTCTACCAGTGGCAGGACTATTTATTACAGTCAGTTTATCCCCGAAAGCTATACGGCTGTATTTACCAATGTTGAATATGTGGGCGACCAACACGCACTGATAGACGAAAACAATACCCGAACGGTGCGTTTCGGAACCGAAATATCAAACCCGGGAGCTGAGTTTATCAACTATTACTATACCAAAGCCGCTGATTATCTGGGGGCAGCAATCAAGTATAAGACTTCGCCAACAGGCATACAATATGGCACAAGCAAATTTCCGCCTACGCCTGTTACAGATGGGTTTATGCCCAAGATAAGCGCAGATTATGTACGTGGTAGTTTCACCAGCAAGATGGTTATCCCGCTTAAACTGTCGGATGATAAACCCTATACCTTTACCATTGGCACAGATGGCACTAAGCTTAAATATCAAACATTAAAATTGTTGCCCGAAAAAGAACGCATAGACCCGAATTACGAAATAGTGGACGAGGGCGAATTTGCAGGATGGGAGGCTTCCAATCTGGAATCGAACAATCCGTATATGAGCCTGATTGCCTTCAGTTATGACAATGATATGCTGACCTTTGTACTGGCCGATTATAAAATGGTGAGCGGTGTTAACGTGATGAACACGTTGCATTGCTACCGTTGGGAAAAAGGCACTGCCGGGCTAAGCACACTTTGGGAAAGCGGTGAAGTGGACGCAACCCTGGCCAATGCGCTGGGGGGCAAGGAGAAAATCAATGACACACAACCCAGGCGCTATGAAGAAAACCGGCTTACACCCGATGGAACGCTTTATACCATCCACACCAAAAAACTATATACACAACCCGATCCCGAGAAACAATACAGCATCCTATATACCGTAAATGCTACGGGTGTCAAAGAACTGAGCCGTATAGACTATCTCTACAATAATTACAAACAATCGGTATGGATCAATACCTGTCGCTACATCAATGGGGCATACTACGCTTTGGTGTATCCGACATCAGACTACGAATACGTCAAAAATAACAGTCCAAAATACCACATGGAAGTTGTAAAGTTTATACCATAAACCTTAATCCAAAAACGGTGGCCCCAAAAGCGTATATGAAACGATTAATGATTTTATCCATAAGCCTGATTGCCCTTTGCCTATCGGCCTGCAATAATGACGATGACGAGGTGGCTTTAAGTGATAAGTCCTGGCTTTTTACACCCGATGACGGCTTAGGCCCCGAGAAGTTCACTCACACATCGGGCGACCTCTTTACGTACATCTATCAGGTACTACAAATGAATAGTGAAGAGAAGAGGAGGGGTACCACTGCTTCACAACTCAAATTGCTTTTTAAAACGGTGGGGCCACCGCCCTCCGGCACATATAGGGTAACATCGCGTGACAAATTAAATGATGCCGATCAGGTTGCCATAGAATGCACCATATTTGATGATGCCCGAACACAATACACGATAGAAAGTAATATTTTGTGGTATGCTGACGAGAGCAGCAACCAGACCATTACCTACAAATTCGAGAACGGCAAGGCAAGTGCTTATTTTAAAGATATTGTGGTTACCCGTAACGAAACAAGAACAATTTATCCCAATACAGCCAAATTATCAGCCAAAATCAGTCAATAAAAAATAATGTTCAGGATAAAGTGTTAATCTGCATTCCGGAAAATGTAAACCAATACTATTCTGCCTATAAACATTTTGTCGGGGTTAAAATGAGATCATGAATTTCCGGTTCACCATCGTAATCTGCTTCTGCTGCCTTTCGGCTTTTGCACAAAAAGTTTCCCCATCCGATTCGGTTTGGTTTGCCGAAATGGCCGCTAAAACCAACCGGCTTATTCATGAAAATCCACAACGTGCCGACTCTTTCGCAAGGGCTTATTTTGCAAAAGCCAAGACCCTGTATAATGATGAGTATGCCGGCAAAGGTGCCTGCTTAGTGCATAAGGGCGTATGCCTGCTGGAACCCGAAAACGCTAAGGCGTGGTACGATACCGCACAGGTTTACCTTGAACGCTCCGGCAACGATTTATGGAACGGCTACCTGAATATGACCTATGGCGTGATGCTGAATAATAAATACAGCTTTGAGTCGGGTATCAGTTACTTAAACAAAAGCATTACGTGTTTCGAGCGGGCAAAAGATACCACACAACTGGCGTTCGCATACAGTAACATTGCCAATGCTTTTCACGACTTCGGCAATTACGAAAAGGGGAAAGAGTATGCTTTTAAAGGTTTGAAAATAATCGGGGCACAAAACGAAACGCATCCGGCAAAATGGTGGCTGCTTACCGTATTAGGCATTAATTATGACGATAACAAAGAATACAACGAGGCTATCGCCACGCATCAAAAAGCGTTGTATGCAGCACCCGGTAACGAAAGGCTGTTGTCTTCTACGTACAATAACTTAGGCAATACGTACAAAAAGAAGGGCTTGTTTGCAGAAGCCGAAATGTACTTCCGGAAAAGTTTTGAATATCCAAAAAAATCGCACGACAACTATCAGCTTGCCACTGTTTACGGTAACCTGGGCGACCTGGCACGGCAACAAAAGAAATATATATTTGCCCGGAAACATTTAGACTCCTGTCTTTTTTATGCTGAAAAATCGGCAAGCCCCGAAAAATTAAAAGACGCATACGAGTACAATGCCTATTGGTATGAAGAAACTGGAGATTATAAAAAGTCGCTGCGTTTTATGACGCAATACATGAAGCTGAAAGACTCCCTCGAAAATGTTATCAAAGCCGGGATTATCTACGATGCGCAGGAACGATACGAAACAGCAAAAAAAGAAAAACAAAATCAGGTGTTGCAGATCGAGAACCAATTACGAACAATCGAAAAAAACAGGGCTGTTTCAGAAAAAAAGATCATCCTTACCATTTCTGTCGCGCTAATTATTTTGCTGGCAGCGCTGGCCTACTCACTATACCGCAACAAGCTCAATAAAATAAAACGCAGCGAAGAACAAAAAATGAATCAGGCTCTTTTTGTGGGTGAGCAAACCGAGCGCATCCGCATTGCCCGCGACCTGCACGATGGCGTTGGCCAAATGCTTTCCTTAGTGAAGATGAATATCTCAACGTTAGATTCGCAGAACGTTGTGATAGAAAAGACCGTTACCCTCGTAGATAAAACAATCGATGAGGTTCGAAACGTATCACACAATCTTATCCCCGAAGAATTAAACTTTGGCTTATTCCCTGCACTTGAAAACCTGGCCGAAAAAGTAAACACTTCGGGGAATATTAAAATGCAGATACACATTCCGCAAAAGGTTAAAGAAATAAAATTCGAAAAGCAAAACGAGCTTTCTATTTATCGAATTGTACAAGAGGTGGTAAACAATATGGTGAAGCACGCTGGTGCAAGCATAATTGATCTCTCTGTTCAGGAGCTTAACCAAATTCTCGTGCTTTCCATTAAAGACAACGGCCATGGTATGGACATGGAGGCAATTAAACAATCAACCGGTATCGGGTGGAAAAACATTAACGCGCGTGCGCGCATGATGGGTGGCAAAATTAAGGTTTACTCGGAACGATTATCCGGCACTCAAATTGAAATAACCCTGCCTGGAAATGGAATCAACTAAAATCAATATTCTGTTAGCTGACGACCACCAGATGATGATTGATGGTGTAAAAGATATGTTGAGCAAAAACAATAATTATGTAGTGGTGGCAGAGGCCAATAACGGACAAATGGCTTACGAGATGATTGATGCCACGCCTGATGCTTTCAACCTTTTGCTTACCGACATCAGCATGCCATTACTTACCGGAACAGTGTTGTGTAAAATGGTTAAAAGTAAATTTCCGCACATTCAGGTGCTTATCCTGTCGATGTACAACAACCCGACAGCCGTAAAAGAAGCTGTGCTGGCCGAGGCAGATGGTTACATCTTGAAAAACGCAGGACGTGATGAACTGCTCACCGCGTTGCATCGCATAGTAAACGGAGGTACTTATTTTTCGCAGGATATTGTACCGATCATTTACAATCAGTATCACAAAGAAAAGGTACAAAGTGAGCAGCTACAACACCTGTCGGTACGCGAAAAAGAAGTGTTGAGCCTGATCGTAAAAGAATTTACCAGCGAAGAGATTGCCGATAAACTCTTCATCAGTAAAAAAACAGTCGATAACCACCGCCAGAACTTATTGGAAAAAACCGGTTGCAAAAGCACGGTGGGCTTGGTAAAGTTTGCTATTAAGCTGGGGTTAGAGTAGGGTTTTATTTTGTCCCCTCACCCGAACATTATTACAACAATTTACTTAATGTGTGTGATTGTTAGTTTAAGTTGGTTTGGGTGGGGCAATATGCTTAGCCGCAATATATGCCGTTGTCCACGCGGCCTGAAAATTAAAGCCTCCGGTTTCGCCATCGATGTTTAATACTTCACCGGCAAAAAAGAGGTTTTTTATTTTTTTACTTTCCATGGTTTCAGGGTTAACCTCGTTCAGGTCAACACCACCACAAGTAACAAACTCTTCTTTAAAAGTTGTTTTGCCTTTGATGGCAAACGGGCAGCGGATTAACAACTCCAATAGTTTGTTTAGATTTTTGTTGGCCAGCTCATCCCAAATTTTTTCTTCTTCTATTTCAGCAAGTTCACATAATCTCACCCACAACCGCGCGGGTAATTCATACAACGGATACGAATACACTTTTCGTTTTTTGTTGGTGGATTTATACGTTGTTAAAAAATCACGAACCGCTTCTTCTTGCGTTTCTTTAATCCAACTTACTAAAACTGTTGCCTCGTATTTTTTTTCGTGCAGGTGTTCGGCAGCCCAGGCCGATAGTTTAATAACGGCCGGGCCGCTCAACCCCCAGTGGGTAATGAGTATGGGGCCTTGCTGAAAAAAATTTGTTCCGGCAATGCGCACCGCTCCGTGCGAAACCGCAACACCCATTAAATCTTTATAGTGTTTTTGCGAATCGTTGAAGGTAAACAGCGAAGGGATCGGGTCAATAATTTTAATACCTAATTTACGGATAAACGAATATGCGTTGCTGCCGGGATGTCCGCCCGAAGCAATCAGAATTTTTTTTGCTGAATACGTTTTGCTTTCGCACACTACTTCAAATCCGTGTTGAACAATTTTAATTTCTTCAACACCGGTATTGTTTTCTATTTGAATACGATGTTTTTCTGCCTGATCTAAAAAACAATCAATAATGGTTTGTGAGTTATCCGTAACCGGAAACATCCGGCCATCGGCTTCCGCTTTTAGTCTTACACCTTTTTGCTCAAACCACTGTACAACATGACCGGCATGGTATTCCCTGAAAAGTTGTTTGAGTTGTTTTTGTCCACGGGGATAGTGGTGCGAAAGCGGTGCAGGCTCAAAACAGTTGTGCGTTACATTGCAACGACCTCCGCCCGAGATTTTCACTTTCGCTAAAAGTTTGGAGGACTTCTCAACGATAATAATGCGCAAACCGGGTTTCATTTCGGCTGCCTGAATGGCTCCAAAAAAACCAGCTGCTCCGCCCCCGACTACGAGTAAATCAAACACGTGCAAATCTCGTGTTTTTTAAAACAAATGTTGTTGGTGTTTTATGAGTATCCGTAAAAATCCGACTATTACATTAACCACATAGAAACATAGCTTGTTATTGATTCATTGATTAGGAACTGACAGCTATGTGCCCCGATCCCGATGGCCATCGGGACGGGACTATGTTTAGCTGGAACAAATAGGCCGTCATAGTTTTGCAAGCAAAAACCACAATAGCATGGTGTAATAATACGCTAATCCTGCAAAACAGTCCCTATGTTTCTATGTGGTTTAAAATTAGAAACGGATAACCATATTCTGTTTTCTCTCTGCGGTTAAATATTCTATAACGGTTTTGAAAATCAATCGTTATTATTGTGCAAACAACTCACACCGTATGGCTTTGCGTTTTTTGGTTTTCACCGGATTGCTGTTGGCCGCAACGGTTTCGTTTGCGCAAAACCCGCTCACGGTTACAAGCAAAACGGGTCAATACAGCATTACACCTTTGCCGGGTTGGCGCGTAACCGAAACCAACGGCTCTATGTATATCTATGCACCTGCCGATGGCGCTATGGATCCGTGGGATGAGAAATTAGACATCAGTACGGCCGAAGCAAACGACAATACGATTGATGAGGCTTTCGATTTTTTTATCGGTACCGATTTCCCCGAAACCTATTTGAAGTTTACGCTCATTAAAAAAGGTGAAGAAGTAATTCACGGTGTGCCTGCCCGTTGGGTCGAATTTACCTTTTCAGGATTTAGCGAGGCCGAGGGTGCAAACGAAAACAATTCGGTTAGCGCAAGCCTTCATGTTCTGTTTTACTTATTATTAAAAGACAACACGCTCTATTTTATAAATGGCGTAACCGAGAAAAGTTTGTTTAACCGGTTCGAACCTGATTTCCGGGCAATCATTCGGACTTTCCAAATTACAGAATGATTGAGGCGTTGCTCCGGCCGGATGTTCAACAGTTTGTACGCGAGCACGAACAAAGCGATGAACGCGCATTGCTGTTAAAACATAAAACACTCTTTGGGCTTCCCGCCTCATTCGTTGTTAACCAGATTGTCGGCAAACGAAAATCCAAAACCAAAATACCGCTCTATTATCATAATGCTAACATTGTTTTTCCGCAGGGTATAAACCTCGAACAAAGTTCATCAGAAGAAACCGCGCGTTTTAAAGTTTCGGTACTTGATACAATCATAACAGAAAAAAACCTGTTGGTTGATCTTACGGGAGGGTTTGGTGTGGACAGCTATTTTTTCAGCACGCTTTTCGGTCGTGTTCTTTATGCCGAACGTAACGGGACTTTATTGGACTACGCAAAACACAATCACGTTGCACTTAGCGCTACCAACATTACACACCATCATACAACAGCCGAAGATTTGCTTGAACGGTTAAACGAAAAAGCCGATTGTGTTTTCATTGACCCTTCGCGCAGAACAACATCGAATCAAAAAGTTTTTAAACTGATCGATTGCGAACCGAATGTTGTTGCTTTGCTTCCGCAGATTTTTAAGCGATCGAAGTTGCTGTTGATCAAAACCTCACCGCTGCTGGATATACAACAAGCCTTACATGAACTTGCCTGTGTGCGACAGGTGTGGGTTGTTTCTGTTGACAACGAATGTAAAGAATTGCTTTTCTTGTGCGAAGAGAATTACAAAGAAGAGCCGCTGATTACCGCTGTGAACCTGCCTCAACGCAATGATTTTACGTTTACATTTTCATCCGAGCGAAATACTCAGTCTGATTTTTCAGATCCACTAACATTTTTGTATGAGCCTAACGCTTCTATATTAAAAGCCGGTGCCTTTAAACAAATTGCTCAAGCATATAAGCTGTTCAAGTTACACGCCAGTACACATCTTTATACAAGCGAAACCGAAATTGAAAATTTTCCAGGCCGGATATTCCGTGTGGAGCAAGTTATAAAGCCCGATGCCAAAACAATCGCTTCGGTTTTTCCCGACAAAAAAGCGAACGTGCTTGTGCGCAACTATCCGCTCACGGCCGATGCCCTCAAGAAAAAACTAAACCTGAAAGACGGAGGATCGCGCTACCTCATCGCCTGCTCAGGCGAAAAACAAAAGTTTGTGATGGTTGCTTCACGGGTTCACTGAACGAAAAACAAAATCCAATAAACCGCATAACAGGTTGCAGCAATTGAGCCATAAAGTTTTATCACTTTTCTGCGGTTCTGCACATCTTCCCACCACAACATCGTCCACGGCCTGAACAACCCGATCACTAAAAACAACAGGTTAGTGAGTGTCATCAACAGAAAAAACGAACGGATGTGTTCCATCTGTTAAATGTAGAAATATGTTGCCAGGTTTTTGAACAAAATATGTTGTTCAAATTGATAAAAAATAAAAGCCTGTATTAAAAGTCAACATAATAAACCACGTCACATCGAACGCAGTGAGATGTCCCGGTTTTGAGCGCTAATTGACGGGATGTCTCACTGCGTTCGACATGACGTTACACTTTTGATACAGGCTTTTATTTTTACAAAATTACGCGCCAGCCACTAAGTTGATCTTCAGGTTTATTTCTTTGCTGATCAGGTCATCGGCCTGGCCGGTATAAACAATGCCCCAGTCTTCGCGGGCAATGTTAAAGTCGGCCGAAGCGTTGGCAGATGTTTCGGTTGCATCGCTTACTACGGCATCGAACGTAATGTTTTTGGTAATGCCGCGAATAGTCAGGTTGCCCGAAACAGATACTTTACCGGCTTCAGCGGTATCGGTTACGCTGGTGATCTCGAAAGTAGCCTCCGGGAAATTGGCAACATCAAAAAAGTCGGCTGCTTTCAGGTGACCTTCTAATTTACCTTTCCATTCGCCTTCCAAATCGAGATTGTTGATGGTGTTGAGGTCAACAACAAACGAGCCTCCGGTAAGCTTACCGTCTTTCACCCACAAATCACCGCTTTTAATGGTTACCTCACCGTGATGCTGGCCTGTTACTTTTTTTCCCAGCCAGTTAACTTTTGAGGCTTCGGGGTTTACGGCTAATTTGGTTCCCTCTGCCGGAGCTGTTGCCTCCACGCTTTCGCCCGTTTTAGCTTTTTCGCCTTCGGGGTTTCCGACTTTACAGGATGCCAGAACGATACCCAGGCCGATTAATAATAATGCTGATTTTTTCATGTTTTGATTGGTTTGTATTGTTGTAATAGATGTTTAAACACATATTTTCTGTAAAGGTTCCTCCCTGCCCGGAAATAATCAAAAAAATTTCGGTTGTGGTGTCCACCACCCAAACATTTCAAACCAAAAAATCCTGATAATTCTAAAATCTATACATCGTGATCAAATCCTGATTTATCTTTGCCCCCGAATTGAGGCCGTTAGATTTTCTGAACATCTACTGCGCGGATGGTTTGATCAAGACCGTAGCCGCAGGGATCCACACGCCCAAACAATCCAACCTTAACGTAAAAGGTCTTGCCGGAAGCTTCGATGCCGTACTCGTGGCCGCCACCTTTAAACTTCATGCGCACGATTATCTGATCGTGTTACAGGACAAAGACGAGGCCGCCTATTTTCAAAACGATTTACAGAATTTATTGGGAAAAGAAATTTTGCTTTTCCCGATGTCGTATAAGCGGCCGTACGAATTCACCGAAACAGAAAACGCAAACATCCTGATGCGGGCTGAGGTGCTTAACCGCCTGGCCGAAAAAACAAAACCCGAAATTATCGTTACCTATCCGGAGGCGCTTTCCGAAAAAGTAATCAATAAACGTTCGCTGGCCAGTAACACATTTACCATTCAGTTAAAAGAAAATCTCGACCGGGCATTTCTCGAAGAGTTTTTACATAACTACGATTTCGAAAAAACCGACTTTGTGTATGAAGCCGGGCAGTTTGCCATACGTGGCGGTATCGTAGATGTTTTCTCGTTTGCACACGAGTTGCCGTACCGCATCGAACTCTTTGGCGATGAGGTTGACAGCATTCGCTCGTTCGACCCCGGCTCGCAACTTTCGGTAGAAACGCTTACGCAGATCAGTATCATACCCGATGTGCAAACCCGGCTGATGCAGGAAGAACGCCAGTCGATGCTTGATTTTATTTCGCCTTCAACCCGACTTTGGTTTAAAGATTTTCAGCTTACGCTGGATGTTCTCGCAAAGTCGTTTGAGCGGGCAGAGACTTCATTCGATAAAATTGTTCATCAAAGCGGGGCGCAGGTTGTTTTAAAACCCGAACAACTTTTTGAGGCCGTTGAATCGTTCGAAAAAAAATCTGAAGCCTTTCAACGCATTGAGTTTGGCAGCCGCACTGTTTTACAAGATGCCGCTGTTTTCAATTTACCCGCTGCGGCACAACCATCGTTCAATAAAAATTTTGAGTTATTGGCCGGTAACTTAATGGAGTATCAGGCACAGGGCTACACAAATTTTATAGCGGCCGATATGCCCAAACAACTCGACAGGCTAAAAGACATCTTTGAAGAAATCCATCCCGGTCTGGAGTTTAAACCGCTTGAGTTTGCGTTACGCGAAGGTTTTGTTGATCATTCGCTTAAAATAATTTGTTATACCGATCACCAGATTTTTGAACGTTTTCACCGTTACCGCGCCAAAGAAAAATTCTCGAAATCAAAAGCCATCACACTGCGCGAACTGCACACCTTACAGCCCGGTGATTTTGTTACGCACATCGATTACGGAATCGGCAAGTTTGCCGGTCTTGAAAAAAAAGAAGTAAACGGCCGCGAACAGGAGTCAATCCGGTTGGTTTTCCGCGATAACGATTTGTTGTACGTGAGTATCCATGCGCTGCATAAAATTTCCAAATACACCGGTAAAGATGGCAGCCCTCCGCAAATCAGCAAACTTGGTTCGCAAGAGTGGGAATCGAAAAAAGCAAAAGTCAAAGGCAAGGTTAAAGACATCGCCAAAGAACTTATCAACCTGTACGCCAAACGCAAAACCGCTCCGGGTTATGCGTTCTCGCCCGACAGCTACCTGCAAGCCGAACTGGAGTCTTCCTTTATTTATGAAGACACGCCCGATCAGGCACGTGCTACCGAAGATGTAAAACACGATATGCAGCAAGCCCACCCGATGGATCGGTTAGTGTGTGGCGATGTGGGTTTTGGTAAAACTGAAGTGGCCATTCGCGCAGCATTTAAAGCGGCAACCGATGGTAAACAAGTTGTGGTGCTGGTTCCCACAACCATTTTGGCCATGCAGCATCACCGTACGTTTAAAGAACGCTTAGCCAATTTTCCGGTGCGTATCGAATACATCTCGCGTTTCCGTACAGCCAAAGACATCAAAAAGATTATTGCCGATGTTAAAGAGGGCAAGGTTGATATTCTGGTTGGCACGCACCGCGTAGTTAATAAAGATGTTGAGTTTAAAGACCTCGGCCTTTTAATAATTGACGAAGAGCAAAAGTTTGGTGTAAAAGTTAAAGATCGGTTAAAAGAATTAAAGGTTAACGTAGATGTGCTAACCTTAACCGCTACACCAATTCCGCGCACACTTCATTTCTCGCTGATGGGCGCTCGCGACCTCAGCATTATTTCAACACCGCCACCCAACCGCCAGCCGGTTACAACCGAACTGCATACGTTCGATGAAAAGATTATCCGCGATGCCGTAAGTGCAGAGTTACGCAGGGGCGGACAGGTGTTTTTTGTTCACAACCGCGTGAGCGATATTGAATCGGTAGCCAACACTATTTATAAACTCGTTCCCGATTCACGCATTGGCATTGCACACGGGCAAATGGAGGGCGACAAGCTCGAAAAGGCCATGCTTAAATTTATTGATGCCGAATACGATGTGCTGGTGTCAACAAATATTATTGAGTCGGGGCTCGATATTCCCAACGCCAACACCATTATCATCAACCAGGCGCACATGTTTGGGTTATCTGATTTACACCAGATGCGTGGCCGTGTAGGCCGGTCGAACAAAAAAGCCTATTGCTATTTGCTCACACCTCCGGCCTCGTTGCTTACTTCCGACTCGCGCAAACGCTTATCGGCACTCGAAGAGTTTTCGGATCTGGGCGATGGCTTTAAAGTGGCCATGCGCGACCTGGATATTCGCGGTGCCGGAAATTTATTAGGGGGCGAGCAAAGCGGGTTCATTACTGACCTGGGTTTTGAAACCTACCATAAAATATTAGACGATGCCATCCAGGAATTAAAAGAAAGCGACTTCAAAGAATTGTTTGCCGTTGAGTTGGCCGAGAAAGCAAAAATTATTGTACAGGATTGTGTGATCGAAACCGATCTCGAAATACTGATCCCTGAAACATACATTAACAACACCAGCGAGCGCCTGCAACTGTATGCCCGGTTGGATAATATTAAAGATGAGGAACAATTAAAGAAATTCGGCCACGAGTTAAACGACCGTTTCGGTGAAATCCCGCCATCGGTAAAAGAGTTGATAAACTCTGTTCGTTTACGTTGGCTGGGCGAAGAATTGGGCTTCGAAAAAATCAGTTTAAAAAACGACCGCTTTCGCGGATACTTTGTTTCCAACAACGAAGCATACTTCAACTCCGAAGTCTTCGGGAAAATTCTTCAGTTCGTACAAACCAATTCACGCAGGTGTAAAATAAAAGATCAGGCCGGCAAAGCGCTCATCACGGTAGAAGCCGTTGCTTCGGTCGATGCGGCAATCGAATTACTTTACCCGTTGTCGGTTAAACCGGCCAGCGAAAGCCCCGCCAGGTAAACGTCCATACCAACGTTTTCCCCCGCCACTGTAAATTATACACCAACAAACCAACGGGCTTATTTTGCATTTTAACCCTCGTTTTATTTCTTTCGACATTCCGGCCTCTTATTTTGCTACAACCCCTCCCGGAAACAATACAGCATAAACACGGGCGTTCTAATCAGGCGTTTACATTATAGATTTATCAATTAAACGCCTACTACTTGGAAAACACATATTTATCTGTCTATATTAGCATTTGTTTTAAACTTAAAACCCAAAATGAAGACTTGCGTTAGACTTCTTTCGATTTTTGCCGGTGCTGCGGTACTTTCCGCATGTTTTAAAGGTGGCCCGCCAACAGCCACAAATCCGGGACAAGTAAGCACCGCTACCGGCTTAGCCTACAATAAAGAAGATGAGGGCGGCTATATGGTAAACCCCTTTAAAGGCCAGCCCGATGCCCCCAATATGGTATTTATTGAGGGCGGTCGTGCCGTAATGGGCTCTTTCGAAGAAGATGTTATGTCGTACCGCGACAATATTGAAAGAACTGTTTCGGTGGCATCTTTCTTTATGGACGAAACCGAAATTGCGAACATCCACTGGTTGGAGTACATGTGGCACCTCGGAAAAGACTCTACTCAGGAGGTTTTGGCCGCAGCAAAACCCGATACTACCGTTTGGGTAGGCAAATTAGCCTTTAACGACCCTTACGTTGATCATTATTTACGTTACCCCGGTTTCCGCTACTTCCCGGTTGTAGGTATTTCCTGGACACAAGCTGCCGAATACTCTGTTTGGCGGACCCGTGCGGTTAACATAGCCCTGGCTAAAAAGGCTGGTGATGAATATGCCGAATCCGATGGTCGTATTCCGTTAGAGTCCGGTATCGTGGTTCCGAATTACCGCCTCCCGACAGAAGCCGAATGGGAATATGCCGCTCAGGCCATGATTGGTACGCAGTGGTTAGACGAAATGCAAACACACCAGCGCGTTTATCCGTGGGATGGCCACGCAGTGCGTAATCCGTACGGAAAACAAATGGGCTATATGCTGGCCAACTTCAAGCGTGGCCGTGGCGACTATGCCGGTATTGCCGGTCGTTTAAACGATGGTGCTTTGATTACCTCCTATATATATGAGTTTCCGCCTAACGATTACGGGTTGTATAACATGGGTGGTAACGTAAGCGAGTGGGTACAAGACGTATATCGCCCGATGACCTTTCAGGATTTTGACGACCTGAACCCGATGCGTAGAGATGGTTTCTTAGATAAAGCTACCGGAACTGCCGGTGAAGGAAACGGTTACAATAATATTGATAACGATCCCGGTGCTTATACTTCGTTGATTACAGACCGCGCCCGCGTATATAAAGGCGGCAGTTGGAAAGACGTAGCCTACTGGATGTCGCCCGGTACGAGAAGATTCCTCGATCAGGACAGCTCTACGGCAACTATCGGTTTCCGTTGCGCTATGATCAAAGCCGGATCGAACTACTAATATTCAAAAGACTATTATTGAAAACCCTGACAGAAACGTCAGGGTTTTTTATTTTCCTTCTTCTGCATAAGCAATACTGGCAATACTTACCGTGTGGCAGCCGGCATCCAATACCATTCGCGCACACGCTTCAATCGTTGCCCCGGTTGTAACCACATCATCAACCAACAAAATGCGCTGGTTAATTACCGCCTGCGGATTGTTCACGTGAAACACCTCTTTAACATTTTGCCAGCGTTTTAATTTGCTTTTGCGTGTTTGTGTTTCGGTAACCGTTATGCGTACCAACACACGGGGTAAACAGGGTTTGTTTAAACTTTTTGCTAATCCGCTGCCAAATTTTTCACTTTGGTTGTAGCCCCGTCTTTTTTGGCGGCTGGGGTGAAGCGGTACGGGTATAATTACATCAATTTGTTGGTCGTAACCGTGTTGCCGAAGCTCTTCACCATAAACTTCACCCAATATTTCACCTATTTCGGGGTGATTGTTGTATTTCAGCCGGTGCAGTAACCGTTGAACCTTGCCCTGTTTTCTAAACAGTAAAAAAGCCGTAGCAAATTGTAACGGAAACCTGCCGGCCAGTCTTCTGTACAATGCGTTTTCTGTATCGGTATGGTAATGGGTGCGCGGCAATTCAAGTTTACAGGCCGAGCACACGGTTTCTTCACCTTTGGCCAGTGTTTGATCGCACGCCAGGCAATACCGGGGATAGAACAACGAAACGAAATCGAAAAGTATTTCGGTTGCAAAGGTTTTCATACGGTTAGTACATTTGCGCAAAACCTTAATAATATTAACGAGGTTTTTTCACAAATCACAATAACCACTTATGGGCTTAGTTGACGACTTTAATAATTACCGGAGCAAAATGAACGAAAAGATCCTGGCTTCCGATGGCCTGATCATTAAACGCATATTTAATTTAGATACCAATGCCTATACCGAAGGCCATTTGGACGTAAAAAGCAAAGAACTGATCGGATTAACCTGTTCGTTAGTGCTGCGGTGCGATGATTGTGTTAAATACCATCTCGGAAAGTGTAAGGAGGTTGGGTTTACCTCGGCCGAAATCCACGAGGCTATGGGCGTGGCTACTTTAATTGGCGGAACCATCGTTATCCCGCATTTACGCAGGGCTTTTGAATTTTGGGAGGAGTTACAACATGTATAAGCGCGATCTTGATTTTGAACGCAGGTGGCAGGTTTTACTGAAAACCCTCCAGGAAAACATCGGTAAAAAACCGAAGGATCTGAATGGTGTTTTGTTTTTAATAGGCGTACACGAACTCGGCCGGGGGCCTCATGTTTTTTCAAAAGAAGAAAAACAAGACCTCATGCACATTGCTATTTGTAAGGTGCTGAGCCTTTCGGGATATTATGTGTTGGAGGGGCTGGACGAACAGGGGTGGCCGCATTGGAAACTCGTTAAAAAATTGCCGCATTTCGATCTGTTAGAACAGGAAAAACTGTTGAAAATGCATGTGCTTGAGTATTTTGAACAGGAATATGGCTGGTCGTTTGAGCCGCCCGCCACAACCGAGGGTTAAAGATTTTCTGTTAAGATCATATACATTGTGGAAAAGTGAATTAGCCTGTATCTTTATACAGAGTGGATTCGTTTTTACTACATAACGGGTTTTGCACATGGTGAGTGGCATCGAAAAAATTCAGGGAAAAATCAAAGCCTTCAAAAGAAGGTATTACCTGAATTTGTTGGTGCGCGGCTTATTGTTCTCGCTCTCGATCCTTTTCTTTTATTTTTTAAGCGCTGCCGTATTAGAACACACACTTTGGTTAAACACATGGGCGCGTTTTTTATTGCTTTTTATTTTTTTCGGCTTAGTGATTTATTGTGGTTTCCGTTTTTTAAAAGAACCCATTGTTTACTGGTTATCAAAACGCGGCTTAAATGACGAACAGGGCGCCCGCCTGATTGGCGATTATTTTCCGGGGGTTAAAGACCGGTTGGTTAATCTCATTCAGCTTTCTGCAACAGCCGATTCAACACTGGCACAAGCAAGCATTTTACAAAAGTCGCGCGAGTTTGAGCCTATTGCTTTTGAAACGGGCATTCGACTCGATCAAAACAAAAAGTATTTAAAGTACCTGTTGATACCGGCCGGTATTCTTTTACTGATCTTTATTTTCAACCGGTCTGTTATCACACAAAGCACAAATCGCATTGTAAATTTTAACCAGAAGTTTTCGCCCCAGGCTCCATTCAGCTTTACGGTATTGAATAAATCGCTTACCGGTTTTTTCAACGAAGATTTTACCGTTCAGCTTTCATTAGAGGGAAATGCGGTTCCGCAAAACGCTTACTTAGTGTTGGGCACACAACAGGTAAAAATGGAAAGGTTGCAATCGGGCGTTTTTCAATACACGTTCGAAAAACTTCAACAGCCCCGAACATTTCAATTTGTTGCTGCGGGGTATTATTCTAATCCGGTCGAAATAAAATTAGCCAACCGTCCCGAGTTAACCCAATTAGCCATCGACCTCCAGTACCCGAAATACCTGCAACGGAAAAACGACCGGTTAGTAAATGCCGGCAATTTAGAAATACCGGAGGGTACCGTAGTAACCTGGAAACTTAAAACGCTGCATACACAACAGGCGGCTATGTTATTTGCTTCCGACAGTCAGGCTGTTTCTGTTCAAACAACTGAAAATCAATCGTTTATATACTCAAAACAGTTTAAAAACCCCGATCAGTACGAAGTTTTTCTGAAGAATGACGACACACAAAACAAAGAGCGCATTTTTTATTCGGTCGATGTTATTAAAGATCAATACCCTCAGTTAACCATCAACAACTTTCGTGATTCCGTTTTATACAAACGCATTATTTTAAGTGGTATCGCTGCCGATGATTACGGCATTACCCAACTCAACTTGTCGTTTCACGTGAAAGACGCCCAACAAAAAATTATTTCACAAAAAACCGTGGGCATACCTATTAGTGTTAACCAGCCGCAACAAAGTTTTTTCTTCAACTGGAACCTCGACACGTTAGACCTGAAACCCGGGCAGCAACTTGAATATTTTTTGCAGACCTGGGATAACGATGGTGTAAACGGACGTAAGTCAACACGCTCGGCCACGTATGCTTTCTTTGTTCCCGGTAAAGATCAGTTGGTAACAGACATCAGCCGTTCGCAAACACAAACCGAAAATAAACTATCGCAAAGCGTTAATCAGGCTAAAGAATTTCAAAAACAGTTAGATGAACTCAATCAAAAATTAAAAGGCAAGCAATCGCTCGATTGGCAGGACGAGAAAAAATTAGAAAACCTGTTAAACGAGAAAAAGAAATTAGACCAGCTCATCAATCAAATGCAGGAGCAAAACAAATTGCTCGAACAAAAGAAAGAAGCCTTTACCGAACAAGACGAACGTATCCGCCAAAAGGCCGAACAGATTAACAAACTCATGGATGAGTTGCTCGATGAAGAAACCAAAAAGTTAATGCAGGAATTAGAGCGTTTGCTGAAAGAGAAAAATAATCCGCAGGAGTTACAACGCTCGCTCGACAAGCTAAACCAGAATTCTAAAAACTTAGAGAAAGAGTTAGAGCGTACGCTGGAGTTGTTCAAACAACTACAATTCGAGTATAAAATGGATCAGGTTATTGAAGACCTGAAAGAGCAAACCGCTGAACAAAAATCGCTTCAACAAAAAAGTGAGCAACTCGAAAAAGAAGGCGAGCAAAAAAATAAAAACAATAAAAACCAGCCGGAGCAAAGCCAGCAATCGAAAACCGAAAAAAGTCAGGAGTTGGCTAAAGAACAGGCCGAACTCAACGAGAAATTCAATAAAACCGAAGAAAAACTCGAAGAGCTTCGCAAGTTGGGTAAAGAACTAAACGAGAACAGCGTTCCTGAAAAAGAACAATCGCAGGATATTCAAAAATCGCAACAGGAAGGGGAACAGGATTTAAAAGAAAGCAATCCATCGAAGGCTAAGCAAAAACAACAAAAGGCTAAGGAACAGATGGAACAAATGCAGCAGCAAATGGAAAGTGCGCAAAACTCCATGTCTATGGAAATGGATATGCAAAACATTGAATCGCTGCGCCAGATCATTCACGGTCTTATTAAAATCTCGTTCGATCAGGAAAACCTCATCAAAAAATTCCGTGAGTTAGAGCAAAACGATCCGCGTTTTAATATACTGGCACAACAGCAAATAAAACTCAAGGATGATGTTAAAGTGTTGGAAGACAGTTTGTTAGCATTAAGTAAACGCGACCCGATGATGAGCTCCTTCGTAACCCGCGAAATCACCGAACTCAATTCGCGTATCGAAAAAGTAATTGACGCTAACAAAGAACGCAGGCGCCAGCAATCGGCTACCGAAATGCAGTTTAGCATGACAGCCATTAACAATCTCGCGTTAATGCTCGACAGCCATTTCGATATGATGATGAACATGATGGCGAACGCGAAACCCGGAAAAGGGAAGGGAAAACAAAAAGGAAAGCAAAGCCTCGGGCAAATGCAGGAACAGTTGAACAAACGCATTGAAGAACTAAAAGGCAGTGGCAAGGGCGGGCGCGAACTTTCGGAAGAGCTTGCCGAAATGGCCGCAGAGCAAGAGCGTATCAGGCGGGCCTTACAGGAGATGCAAGAGAAAATGCGCGATAAAGACGGAAAACTTCCCGGAGGCGATGTGGCCGGAAAGATGGAAGAAACCGAAACCGATCTTGTAAACAAACAGCTAACCGATAAACTCATCGAGCGTCAAAAAGAAATACTCACCCGTTTGCTGGAATCCGAGAAATCAATGCGCGAACAAGACTTAGACGAAGAGCGAAAAGGGGAGTCGGCCAAAGACTATAACAAGGAAATTCCGCCAGCCGTTGAAGAATATTTACGTTTAAAGGAAAAAGAAGTAGAATTGTTGAAAACCGTACCCCCCAAACTTTATCCGTATTATAAGAAAGAAGTTAGTGAATACTTTAAGCGCATAGGAGGCAATAATTAAGCATGATGAACACCATTAGCATACAAATTCCGTCCATTATTGAAAACATCCGGATGATTGAGAGCTTCATTGATAATGCCAAAGAGCGTTTTCATTTAGATGAAGACCTGTACGGAAACATCATGATTGCCGTAACCGAGGCCGTAAACAATGCCATTAAACACGGAAACGCGGGCAATGCCGCAAAAAATGTGTTTCTGAGTCTTAACCTCAACGACAACTTATTGAAGTTTGTGATTAAAGACGAAGGCACGGGTTTCGATTACGATCAACTGCCAGACCCAACTGCGCCCGAAAACATCGAAAAGCCCGGAGGCCGTGGAATATTCCTAATGAAACATTTGGCCGATGAAGTTGAATTCAGCGAAAACGGAAAAACCGTTGAGCTTAGTTTTTATATGAATTCGTAACACTTCAGGGTGAGGCTTTCTCAAAAGCGTAACGTCATGTCGAACGCAGTGAGACATCCCGTGGATTAACGCTCAAAACCGGGACATCTCACTGCGTTCGATGTGACGTGGTTATTATGTTGATTTTTGATACTCCCTCATCTTTTTAAACCTCAAATTCTTTACACCTCCGCGTCTTTACTGGTTTTCAGATAGCCATAATCTCTTTCGCGTATTAGTTTTGTACGATACGATTTGATTCATGGCGGCAGTTAATTTCTTTTCTCAAAAACCCCGGTTCAGGCTTACCAATCCACGAAAAACATCTTTGTGGATTCAAAATACCATTAAAAAGGAGGGCGCCTCTCTTATTTCGTTAAACTATATTTTCTGCACCGATGAATATCTGCACGACATCAACGTACAGTTTTTAAAGCACGATACGCTTACCGACATCATTACTTTCAATTACAATCCATCCGAAAAAGAAATAGAAGGGGAAATCTACATCAGCATAGATCGCGTGCGCGAAAACGCTAAAACCTTTGGTGTTGATTTTCAAACCGAACTTCACCGCGTTATTATTCACGGGGTTTTGCACCTTATCGGCTATAACGATAAGAACAAGTCGCAAAAAGCCCTCATGCGTGAAAAAGAGGACTCTTATCTATCTTTGCGTAAATAATTCATAAAAATACGTTCCACGTGAAACCATGTGGATAAGATTTGTGGAATTGTTGACAGGATTAATGCGTTCCACGTGGAACAGGTAAAAATATGCTTCCAGAATACGATGTAATTGTTGTGGGTGCCGGCCATGCCGGTTGTGAGGCTGCGGCTGCGGCTGCCTCTATGGGCTCGAAGGTTTTGCTGGTAACAATGAATATGGGCACAATCGCCCAGATGTCGTGTAACCCGGCAATGGGCGGTGTAGCCAAAGGACAGATTGTTCGGGAAATTGACGCGCTGGGCGGACAATCCGGGATCGTTTCCGATAAATCCATGATCCAGTTCCGAATGCTTAATATGTCGAAAGGGCCAGCCATGTGGAGTCCCCGTACCCAAAACGACAGAATGCGCTTTGCAGAAGAATGGCGGTTGGCGTTAGAAAACATTCCGAACGTGGATTTTTGGCAGGAAATGGCCAAAGAGCTTTTGGTCAAAGACGGCAGGGTAGTGGGCATTAAAACCGCATTGGGTTTAGAGATCAGGGGAAAATCGGTAGTGCTCACAAACGGCACTTTCCTGAATGGCAAAATCCACATCGGTGAAAAAAACTTTGGTGGAGGCCGTACAGGCGAAAAAGCGGCAACCGGACTTACCGAACAACTTGTTCAATTAGGGTTTGAATCAGGCCGGATGAAAACCGGAACCCCGCCACGAGTTGATGGCCGTTCGCTCGATTACTCAAAAATGGAAGAACAGCCCGGTGATGAAAATCCCCGCAAGTTTTCGTACAGCGA
This sequence comes from uncultured Roseivirgaceae bacterium, assembly GCA_964404445.1. Classification (GTDB taxonomy): domain Bacteria; phylum Bacteroidota; class Bacteroidia; order Cytophagales; family Cyclobacteriaceae; genus UBA2336. The sequence goes on from CAYOJW010000001.1 coordinate 362,504, forward strand.
TACCAAACCGCTCGAAAAACAAGTTAGCTGTTGGATAACTTACACTAACGATGACGTTCATGCCGAACTGCGCGAAGGCTTTGAAAAATCACCCATGTTCAGCGGTCGTATTAAAGGGCTTGGCCCGCGCTATTGTCCGTCCATCGAAGACAAAATCAATCGCTTTGCCGAGCGTGACCGCCATCAGATTTTTGTTGAACCCGAAGGATGGAACACCATCGAAATCTATGTAAACGGGTTTTCGACTTCGTTGCCCGAAAACATCCAACTCCAGGCATTGAGAAAAATTCCCGGTTTTGAAAACGCCAAAATGTTCAGACCAGGCTATGCCATCGAATATGATTTCTTTCCACCAACGCAATTAAAACTCACATTAGAAACGCAACTTATTGATAATCTGTATTTTGCAGGGCAAATTAACGGTACAACCGGGTACGAAGAGGCTGCCTGTCAGGGACTTATGGCCGGAATTAATGCCCACAATAAAGTGCATGAAAAAGACCCGTTCGTCCTGAAAAGATCAGAAGCCTACATCGGTGTATTGATCGATGACCTCGTAAACAAAGGCACACAAGAACCTTACCGTATGTTCACCTCGCGTGCCGAGTACCGGATTTTACTCCGTCAGGATAATGCCGATTTGCGATTGACGGAAACCGGCCACAAACTCGGGCTTGCCAGCGACAGCCGTCTGGAAAAAGTGCTTGATAAGAAAAACGATGTGAAAAAACTGATGGACGAACTTTCGAAAATTAAAGTCGAGCCTGAAACCGTGAATGAAGGATTAACGCATTTCAGCACATCGGCTATTCGTGAAAAAAGCAACGCCATTAATTTATTGCGCAGGCCGCAAATTGGTATTACCGAATTTAAAGAGATCAACCCCGAATTGGCAACGTTGCTTAATAGGTTTTCGTCCGAAGTACAGGAACAGGTTGAAATTGCCGTGAAGTACGAAAGCTACATCGACCGCGAACAAAAGCTGGCCGAAAAAATAGGCAACCTCGATACCTACAAAATTTTTCCTGATTTCGATTACGATCGGGTGAAAGCCCTTTCTGCGGAAGCGAGAGAAAAACTCAAAAAAATAAAACCCGAAACCATTGGCCAGGCTTCGCGTATTAGTGGGGTTTCACCCGCAGATATTTCCATCTTAACTATTTATCTTGGCAAATAATGACAGATGTTATTGCCTGCCCGGTTTGCAAAAGCCGTGATCTTAAACTTTTTCAGTCGTGTGAAGACCATACCGTTTCACATGAAACATTCACCATTTTTAGATGTGAGGTTTGCGGATTAGGCATTACCTCACCACGACCCGATGAGGAACAACTCGTAAAATATTATCAATCGGACGAATACATTTCACACTCCGGCAAAACCTCCGGAGGCGTTGGTGTTTTATACCGCATAGCCCGCTTGTTTGCATTGCGTTGGAAACGAAAAATTGTTTCGGTTAAATGTTCTGGCAAAACCATTCTGGATTTCGGTTGCGGAACAGGCGAGTTTCTACACAATCTGAAAGAATACGGATGGGGTGTGGAGGGCGTGGAGCTTTCAGACATCGGCCAGAAAAAAAGTTCAACATTGCTTGGCCAACAAATCCACACCACACTTTCGGAAATCGGTAACAAACAGTTCGATGTTATTACAGCGTGGCACGTAGTCGAACACATTGCCGGATTAAACGCTACGCTTGAACAACTGAAAAACAATCTTAAAAAAGATGGCACTATATTTATTGCTGTTCCCAACTATGAAAGTGCCGACTCCCGTTATTACCAACAACATTGGGCAGGTTACGATGTACCCCGGCATCTCTGGCATTTCACAAAAAACAGCATGACTAAATTATTAACCGAACATGGCTTTTCACTTATCACCATCAAACCGATGAAACTCGATTCGTTTTATGTAAGTATGCTGAGTGAAAAATACAGGTCGAAAAATCCCTCGGCTGTTAAAAACCTGTTAGGTGGATTTCTTTCCGGCCTGCGCTCAAACCTTGCCGCCCGAGAACAAAACAATTATTCAAGTCTTATTTACATAGCAAAACTCGCATGAAATTCCGGTGGTTACTATTTATCGTTATCTGTTTGCTCGTTCAACAATGTGCAAAACAAACAGCGCCTACTGGTGGCCCAAAAGATGAAACCCCGCCTAATCTTGTCCGGTCAATTCCCAACCATGAGCATACCAACGTTAAGAGTTCTAAAATTGAATTGATTTTTGATGAATCCATTCAATTGAACAATCCTCGCGAACAGATCATCATCACACCAAGCGTAGGTAAAAAATTTGAAACCACTTTCAACAAAAACCGGGTAACGTTAGATCTCAAAGCCGATCTTCTTCCTAACACCACGTATAACATCAACTTCCGCGAAGGCATTCAAGACTTAACCGAAAAAAATCCGGCTACGGTTAAACTTGCTTTCAGTACAGGCGATTACATTGATTCGTTAAGTATAAACGGAAAAATTGTTGACGCACTAACCGAAAAACTATCGGGCGGTTATACCGTTGCGCTTGCAGAAGTTACCGATACGCTCGACATTTTTAAAAACCCCGCTACGTGGATTACCCAAGCCGACAAAAAAGGTTTCTTCTCACTCGAAAACCTGAAACCGGGAACATACTTCATTTACGCTTTTGACGACCGCAGCAAAAACATGATTGTGGACAGCAAAACCGAACGCTACGGAATTATCGCCCAAAACATTGAACTCACTACCAACGTTGATTCGCTAAAAATTCTCACGTTTAAACTTGATGTGAATAAACTCAAACTCATTACAGCACGGCCAACATTTGCATACTATAATCTTAGGTTCTCAAAAAGTTTAGTTGATTACACTGTCGAGGCGGCCGACAGCTCTGTTTCCATTGCTTCAATACTTGAACCTGATTTAACAACCATAAAACTTTTCAACACCATCCCGAACTTAGACAGTCTTCAAATTCGGGTGCAGGCAACCGATAGTGTAAACATGAAAGTGGACACATTGCTATACATGAAGTTTCCCAGAAAAGACGCAACCAAAGATAAGTTCACCGCCAAAGCCGATAAAAGCACTATCGAAGAAAGCAATTCAACCTTGTTTTCAGAAATTTCTTTCAGTAAGCCTGTCACAACATTCACACCCGATAGTATGTTTGTTTCTGTCGATAGTCTTACACAAATCCGTTTTACACCTGAAGATTACACGTGGAACAACCTCCACACAAAACTTTCCATCCGGAAAAAACTTGACCTATCCATTATTTATCCTGTCGATACCGCTTCCGATAAATCATCGTCCGGAAAGAGTGCATCCAAACCAAACGATAAAAGCATTGTTTTTAAAAAAGGAACTTTTATTTCCGTGGAAAGCGATACCGCACAAAATTTTAACTCAAACTTTAATCTGTTAAAATTAGAATCGACAGCCATTATCCAAACCAAAGTTGAATGTGAGGAAAATTTCATCCTCCAACTTATCGATCAAAAACAAACTGTTATCCAACAACGCATTAACGAAAAAGAATCAAAATTTGAAAACCTGCAACCTCAAACATACCAACTTCGGCTTATCATTGATCTAAACAAAAATGGAAAGTGGGATGCCGGAAACTTTGAACTGCGTACCGAACCCGAACCAATCATATATTACCAGAATTCAAAAGGGCAGCGTGATATTTCCCTAAAACCAAACTGGACGTTAGGTCCTTTGTTGATAACCTATTAATTGTGTGTGGACAACTATGAGTTTTACGAGCAATTATCCTCAAAATTCACGATCTTCGGATTTTCAGGTTTAAAATGTTGGTAAAAACAGGGTAATGAACATCCATAAACATGGCATTTCATCCACAATAAAAATATCAACACATATAATATATGTTGATAACACACTAAACTAACTCATTTATTGAACGTTATAATCAACAAGAAAAAAACAGAAAAAGAACAAGCCGATTGCGGAGCTATTTATCCACATATCCACATGACTAATAATAAAAATAATATATATATATATATACTAATAATAAGGCTTACACACATGTGTGTAGCCTTCGTTATACTTTTTAGTCAATCGCTTTTTGCTCAGGATCAATCCCAGATACAACTTGCCAACGAATACCTTTTAAAAAGCGATAAACAAAAAGCGCTCGAACTGTACCGCGACCTTGTTAAAAAGGAAACGAACATCCCGTTTGTTCACAATAATTACATCAACACGTTGCTCGATTTAAACGAGGGATCCGAAGCCCACGCGTATTTAAAAAAATTGCTCAAGCGCGACCCCGACAATCTGTTGTACAATTTAGATGTGGGTATCGTGTATATCCGCACGGCCGAAGTGGCAAAGGGCGATAAACATTTTAAGGATCTAATACAGGCGTACAAAAACAATGTAACGATTTGCAAAACCATTTCGGATTATTTGATGAGCAAGTCTTTGTCTGAATATTCGGTTATGGCGTTAACGGAGTGTCGCAATCATTTACAGAACCCGATACTGTTCAGCTTTGATCTCGCCATGTTATACCGCATACAGGGACAGCGCGAAAAAATGGTGAATGAATATTTGAACTACGTTAACCAAAACGCGGCAAATATTCAGTATGTAAAAAACATGATGCAGGCTTTGCTCACCAAACCCGAAGAGCTTGAAAGTCTGGAAACCATATTATACGAACGTGTTCAGAAATATCCGGATGCCGCAGTCTATTCCGACCTATTGATTTGGGTAACGCTTCAGCAAAAGCGGTTTGGTGCGGCATTTATTCAGGCGCGGGCGTATGATAAACGAAATAAAAAATTGGGCGAAAAGTGTATCGAAATAGCAAAGGTCGCATTAGACAACGAAGATTTCGAAACAGCCAAAAAAGCATATACCTATGTTGCCCGCGAATACCCCGCAGGGCCTTACTTTTTACAATCCGAACTGGGCTTGGTGCGCACGCGCGAGGCCAAGGTAAAAAACACCTACCCGGTAAATACCGATTCGGTTAAATACTTAGCTGTTGCGTACCAAACGTTTATTGCCAAATACCCCGATAACATCAATGCATTAGAAGCGCAACGAAGCGAAGCCTTGTTGTATGCCACTTACCTGAACGAAGAAGATAAAGCGATTGATTTACTTGAGGCACTTCAAAAAAATCCGCGCATTCCGTTACCGCTAAAATCGAAAGTGAAATTAGACCTGGGCGATATTTATTTGCTGAAAGGTGAACCGTGGGAATCAACCCTGTTGTATTCGCAGGTTGAGAAATCGTTGCAGGAAAACCCGATCGGCTACGAAGCCAAACTAAAAAATGCCAGGCTATCGTATTACAAAGGCGACTTTCGCTTAGCGCAGGAACACCTCGATATTTTAAAAGAAGCGACTACGCGCGAAATCGCCAACGATGCTATGGAACTGAGTATGCGTATTAAAGAAAATATCGCATTCGATTCGGTTGGCGAGGCATTAAAGGCGTATGCGAAAATAGAATTGATGCTCTACCAGCATAAAACGGAAGAAGCACTGGCGGCCATAAAATTATTAAAAGAAGGTTCGGCTATGGTTCGTGATTCGACACAAAGCGGCCACAAAAAAATTTCGTTTCAAAACCAAACCATTTTAGACGATGTATATATGCTTGAAGCGAACATCCGCTTAGAGCGGGGCGAGTTCACCCAGGCGATTGCTTTGCTCGAACGTATTGTAACCGATTACCCCGATGATATTTTAGTGGACGATGCGCTTTTTTTACAAGCCGAGATTTACGAACGCCACCTGAACGATAAAGAAAAAGCCATGGAAATTTACCGGTCGTTTCTCGACAAATTTCCGGGCAGTGTATTTGCAGCCGAAGCGCGAAAGCGGTTTAGAACCCTTCGCGGGGATTTTCAGGAAGAAATGCAACCAGAGAGTTGATAAAAAACTATTTCAGAACCAAAGGTTCAATCGCGTTTTCTGAACACATACGAAACCCCGGCTTTAGCCCACCGCCCCGGCAGGCTAACGAGGTTTGTTTCTTTATAGGGTTTGTCGAATATATTGGTGATGTCGGCAAAAATCGTGATCGACTTTCCTTGCCAGCTCAGGCGTGTATCGAACACCGAATAGTCGGGCAGGTTTACCCGGTCGCAGTAACGGTAGTTGATGGTGTGATGCAGGCCTGCGCCATAACTCAACACCACGGTAGTTACAAGCTGATGGTTCAGGTTTTCGAGAGCATACCGCGAAAGACCAACACCTTCTACTTTCTCAGCATCAATGTATGTATATCCAACATCGAATCTTTTCAAAAAAGTGTTTTCAGGAAGTGGCGTTAACGAAAGGTTAATATCCCAGCCGTTCATATTCACGCCAATCAGGTTATCCGGTCGCCACGGATCCGCATCATTTTCTTTTGTCCAGTCGATTATCCTGTTTCCGTTTCTGACGAAATAGCTCACCTGCCCCGACAGCCATTCTATATCGAGAAGTTTTAAACCGGCTTCATACGAAACAGCGTACTCAGGTTTCAGATTAGCATTACCTACGTTTGCCGGATCGCTGTAATACAAGTCGGTATAGGTAGGCACACGATAGGTATAGCCCCAGTTCGCATATACTTTCAGGTTTTTATGAAGCGCATAGCCGGCATCAATACCCGGAAAAAAATTTGTACCGAAATCGGAATAATAATTCAATTGAAAGCCGGGTGTAACATCAAATTTGTTTTGTAAAAATTCAAACCGGTGTTCAACAAAAAGAGTAGCAACAATCCGATCACGATTGCCGAGGTTGGTACTGTTCAATTTAAGCGTGTTGATGTCGAGGCCGAGCCCGGTAACGCCCAATGTGTTGTTAAGCGTTGCGTTTGCTTCGTAGCCAATGGTGTTATTGATATGGAGGTTTCGGTAGAACAGCGGGTTTTTACGTTCCAGCAAAAATTCATCCTGGTTTCTTCGCCAGTACAATCGGTGTGATAACGTAAAATTTTCATGCAACGTTTTTTTAAGCGTAACGGCCATCAAACTGGTTTGAACCGACTCGTACTGATTGGGAAAAGCCGGAGTATAAAAACTGTTTGCACCAAAACTTCTGTCGGTAAGCCCGGCCAGCACACTCCATTTTCCGGCACTGCTGTTCCAGCCCGACTGGTAAAAATAATTCGAGATAACATAATCGGTATTGTGATTATAGCCATCCGAAAAATCGCGGCTGGCCGAAATGTAATGCCCTACTCCGCCTTCATGGATTGATGCCGAAAGCCTTGCGCCACCCAGGCCATACTCACCGGCAGTTGCCTGTATTTTTACAAAAGTTTCTTCGGGATTTTTGGTAATGATATTAATGGCGCCCGCAAAAGCATTCTGACCGAACACGCGGGCTGCCGGGCCTTTCAGTATCTCAATTCGCTCAACATTGTCAATATCAACAGGCAGGTTTAGCAAATGATGTCCCGTTTGCGCATCGCTGATTTTAATTCCGTTAATCAGAATCAACACCTGATCGAACGTGCTGCCGCGAATACCGGCATCGGCCTGTACGCCATTCGCCCCGCGCTGGCGAATATCAATCCCGGCAAAATAATGTAGCGCATCAGGTACGCTTAATGAAGGAGTCTGTTGTAGTTGCGCAGCGTTAATGACAATTACATTAGCGGAAGTTTCATTAAACCCCGTTTGAATCCGGTTGGTTTGAATAGCAATTTCAGGCAGCACCCAAACAGAATCGGTTTGTGCATAAAGTTGCAGCGATGAATAAACACAAAATGAGGCAAATAAAAGTCTAACCATGGCAAGTCCTGTTTCAGGTTGCGAAGTTAAACTTTTAACCGATGCCCTAATACATGGATAAGTTTTGCCAATGTTTACGAAGCGTTTTTAAAGTGAAGCATCACTCGCCCCTTAACGATTTCGTTGGGTTTTCAACAGCCGCCTTGATAGACTGAAAACTCATGGTAAGCAACGCGATAGAAACAGCAATGCCGCCTGCGATCAGAAATACCGTCCAGCCCAATTCGGTTTTATATTGATAATCCTCCAACCACTTGCTCACGCCCCACCAGGCAAGCGGAGCGGCCAGCACAAAAGAAATCAGTACGAGCTTGGTAAACTCTTTCGATAATAACACCACAATGCTGCCCACGCTCGCGCCCAACACTTTGCGGATGCCAATCTCTTTCGTGCGCTGTTCGGCTGTAAAAGCCGTGAGCGCGAATAATCCCGAACACGCAATAATAATGGCAAAGCCTGCAAAGATGGCGAACACTTTACCGAGGCGTGTTTCTGCCGCATACATATTACCAAAGCGGTCGTCTAAAAACGAATAAGTAAAAGGCTGACCGGGCGCCATTTCTTTCCATTTCGATTCCAGCAGGTCAATTACGGCTTTGGTGTCCTGCGACTGAAAGCGGATCGAAAGATTTCCGTGAGGCTGTTTGCTTAAGAAAAGCATTACCGAGCCAATATTTTCTTTCAGCGATTCGAAATGAAAGTTTTCGACAACACCAATTACCGTGAGTCGCTCAAGTTTATCAGGGCTCATATCGCGATCCGCAAACGTGGCAATTTTACTGCCGATGCGTTCGCCATCAAAATTAAAATTCTTTGCCGCTGTTTCGTTGAGGATAACAGCCGAGGAATCGGAAGGAAACTCAAGAGAAAAATCGCGCCCATCAATAATTTTCATGTCTAACGTTTTGATATAGTCGTAGTCCACCTCCCAGTTTTGCAGACTTACCATGTTTTCCTGCTGCCTATAGTCTTTTCCATCGACCCACCAGAGATTATCGCTGCGCCAGGTTTCGGAAACCGGCAAATACCCGCTGAACGTTCCGCTTACAATCATGCTGTTGGTAAGAATTTCATTTTTGTAAGCCGTGCGCTGATCGCCCAATGCATAAATATCTTCCACCATAATTACCTGGTCTTTATTGAACCCGATCTTTTTGTTTTGGATATAATTCAACTGGCTAAGAACGGCAATAGTGCCGATGATGAGCACAATAGAAATGGCAAACTGAAACACCACAAGCGAGCTGCGGATGAAACCACTTTTCATACCTAAGGATACTTGCCCCTTGAGGACATTTACCGGCTTGAAAGCGGAAAGGAAAAAGGAAGGATACATTCCTGCTAATAATCCGGTAACGACAGCACCCGCAAACAGGATAGCGTAAAAAGAAATGCTGCCGAAAGGAATGGAAAGTGCCCGGTCGGCCAGCGTATTAAACAGAGGCAGGAGCAGGTAGGCTATGCCAATGGCAATGATAAACGAAAACAAACTCAGCAGCGCGGACTCTGTAAGAAACTGACGCACTAAATGCGAACGGAAAGACCCCATCACTTTGCGCACACCTACTTCCTTGGCGCGATTTGCAGAACGCGCGGTGGACAAGTTCATAAAATTAATGCAGGCAATGCTGAGAATAAAAAACGCGATTGCAATAAACATATACACATACGTGATATTAAACCCCGGCTCAAACTCGCCATACAAATCACTTTTTAAATGAATATCCTGCAAGGGCTGCAAGCCATATTCCATTTTATTTCCGGCCTCAATAAATTTTTCCATTGTAGTGCCTTCGCCCATAACCTGGGCAAATTGTGGTTCAACATGTTTGGCAATCAGCCTGGCAATTTTTGCCTCTACCGCATTTGCATCGGCACCTTCACGCAACAGTAAGTAGGTTTGGAAGTTATTGCTTAACCAGGAAGTTTGCCTGGATTCATCCAATCCTTCCATAGCAAGAATATAATCAAAATGAAAGTGACTGTTCGCGGGCATGTCTTCATACACAGCCGTGATTTTAAAATTCCACTCGTTATCAAGGACAAGCGTTTGGCCTAAAGCACTTTCGTCAGGGAAGAACTTTTTGGCTGCTTGTTCACTAATGGCTATTGTATTGGGTTCAGTCAAAGCGGCATCAGCGCTACCCTCCAGCATCGGCACGGTAAATATTTTGAAAAAGTCTTTTCCCGCCCAAACTACATTTGGCTCTTTAATATTTTCTGTTTCGCGTTTTACTAAGTAAGACCCACGCTGGCGAAAATGCACGGCCGCCTCTACTTCTGGAATTTCTTCCGTTAATGCGGCAGCCATAGGTGCGGGGGTAAACGTCATGTTCCAGTGGTTGCCGCCAAACTTGATTTCGGCTTTTACCCGGTATATGCGGTCAGCTTTTTCGTGATGGCGGTCGTAACGCAATTCATTCACCACAAAAAGCGCGATGATCAAACATAACGCCACACCAACCGAAAGACCAAGAATGTTGATGAACGAATAAAACTTATACTTGCGCAAATTGCGTAGCGCAATGGTGAGATAATTTTTTAACATGATCTTAGCTGTTTGATTTTCTGATTGTAATGTTTGATGTTGTGTTGTCCTAAGCCCGGAAGTATTCCCGAAAGCTTTCAGCGTTTCGTGGTAAGCGTCAATGAATTTTTTTCCCGATTGCATTTCCGCCTCCACAGCCGAACAGATGTGATCAATCAATTCGTCCTGCAAACCCTCATGCACAATACCCCGGTAGTGCAGGTCTTTGATGATGTAATCGATATGTTCAGCGCTGAGCTGCATTTAAGCCATCGTTACGTTAAGCACAACCGACATGGTTTTGATAAAGGCGACAAACTCGTTCACTTTCTCTTCCACTACATTTTTGCCGACAGGCGTAAGCGAATAATATTTTCGGATGCGTTTGCCAATGGTCTCGGTTTCAGTTTTTAAAAAACCCTCGGCTTCCATTTTGTGCAGTGTAGGGTACAGTGCACCCTCTGTTAATAAAATGGTGTTTTCCGAAAGTTCCTTTACCCGCTGGGTGATTTCGTAGCCGTACATTTTGCCGCGATCGGCCAGAATCTTCAAAATAATGGTTTGAAGCGTGCCTTTTAAAAGCTCAGTAGAATGCATAATACCTAATTCTCTTATGCATAAGACGGTAATTTTTTGAAACGGTTGCACCGGAAAGAATAAAAAAATTAAAATACTCTGCATGCATACCAATTTTTTCTTATACCTTCGGCAACGATTGCGCCTGGTATGCGAAAAGAAGAGACCATCGACCATCACATTAAAACCGCCTGGCACGCGATTGCACGCATGTACAACCAACAGGCGTTAAAGTATGGCGGCACCATGTCGATTGGGTTTGCGTTGCTCAACATCGATGCCGAAGAAGGCACGCCCGCTACTAAAATTGCTCCGCTCATGGGGTTGGAGGCACGCAGTTTAACACGGTTGCTCAAATCGATGGAAGAAAAAGGACTGATCTGCCGGGAAAACGATAAGCAAGACAAACGTTCGGTGCGTATCAAGCTCACGGCCGAAGGCAAAAAGCACCGCGAACACTCAAAAGAAACCGTGTTGCGGTTTAATGAAGTTGTTCGTGAACAGTTGCCGAAAGAGAAGTTGGATGTTTTTTTTGATGTGGTGCAGAGTGTCAATCAGATTATTGAGAAGAATAATATTTATAAAGAACATGAAAACAGTAGGCAGTAAGCGGACGGCAGTTGGCAGTGAATGCTGCCTACCGCAAACAGCCTGCTGCCTACTATAAATTTTAAAGAAAAAACTTCTAAAATGAATAGAAACATCCGCAAAGTTGCCGTACTAGGCTCCGGCATTATGGGCTCGCGCATTGCCTGCCATTTCGCCAACATTGGCGTTGAAGTATTATTGCTCGACATAGCACCCAACGAACTTTCTGAAGAAGAAAAGAAAAAGGGTCTGACACTCGACCATCCGGCTGTGAAAAACCGCATTGTAAATGCTGCGTTTGAATCGACCCTAAAGTCAAACCCGGCAGCGTTATTCAGCAAAAAATTTGCTTCGCGTGTTAAGCTCGGAAACTTTACAGACGACATGCCGAAGATTGCTGCCTACGACTGGACCATTGAAGTGGTCGTGGAAAACCTCGACATCAAAAAGAAAGTTTACACAGAAGTTGAAAAGTACCGCACACCGGGTACGCTTATCACTTCCAATACTTCGGGCATTCCAATTCACTTAATGGCCGAAGGACGCAGTGAAGATTTTCAAAAACATTTTGCGGGCACACACTTCTTTAATCCGCCACGCTACTTAAAGCTGCTGGAGATTATTCCTACAACTAAGACCAATCCTGAAATAACAAAATTCCTGTTGCACTATGGCGATTTGTACTTAGGCAAGACAACCGTATTGTGCAAAGACACTCCGGCATTTATCGGAAACCGTGTTGGCGTTTGGGGACTGTTAAAGGTTATCGACTCCATGCAAAAGTTTGACCTTAATGTAGATGAGATTGATAAACTGACAGGCCCGGTTATTGGCCGGCCCAAGTCGGCAACATTCCGAACATCTGATGTGGTTGGATTGGATACCCTTGTAAAAGTGGCCAACAACTTATACGCAGGGTTGCCCAATGATGAAGGCCGTGAAATGTTTAAACTTCCCGAAACCGTAGCCAAACTGGAGCAGAACAAATGGCTGGGCGATAAAACCGGTCAGGGTTTTTACAAGAAAACAAAAAACGCTAAAGGTCAGACAGAGATATTGACGCTCGATCTGAAAACACTTGAGTATAAAGAAAAACAAAAAGCAAAATTTGCTACACTCGAAACCACCAAAACGATCGATAATCTGAAAGATCGTTTCAAAGTATTGTTGGCCGGTAAAGACAAAGCCGGTGATTTTTACCGCGATATGTTTTACGACCTGTTTAAATATGTAAGCAATCGCATTCCTGAAATCAGCGATGAATTGTTCCGCATTGATGATGCCGTAAGTGGTGGCTTTGGTTGGGACATTGGCCCATTTGAAACGTGGGATGCCGTGGGTGTTGAAAAGAGTATTCCACTAATGGAAGCTGCCGGGTACAAACCCAATCAATGGGTATATGATATGCTTGCCGCGGGCAACAAATCATTTTATAAAACAGAGGCGGGCAACAAAAAATATTACGATATCACTTCTAAGTCATATTTGCCTATTCCGGGTCGCGAAAGCTTTATCATTCTGGAAAGCAAGAGCGATAGCGTGGTGTGGAAAAATGCCGACTCAAAAGTTACAGACATTGGCGATGGTGTACTCAACTTCTCGTGGAGTTCAAAAAGTTATACACTGGGAACCAGCGTAATTGAAGGTATGAACAAAGCCATCGACTTAGCCGAAAAAGATTTCAAAGGTTTAGTAGTAGGTCATCAAGGCCCTGACTTTTCGCTTGGCGCGAATTTAGGTTTGGTGTTTATGTATGCCATCGAACAGGATTACGATGAAGTCGATTTTATGATTAAGGCATTCCAGAATTCGGTAATGCGTTTGCGTTATTCTTCTATCCCTGTTGTGGTTGCTCCGCAAGGCAGAACATTGGGAGGAGGTTGCGAAATGACTATGCATGCCGACATCGCACAGGCAGCAGCCGAAACGTATATCGGTTTAGTGGAAGTTGGTGTGGGTTTGATTCCCGGAGGCGGTGGAACAAAAGAGTTTACCAAGCGCGTGAGCGATGCGTTGCAGGAAGGTGATGTTGAATTGAATGCGTTGCAAAATGCGTTTATGACTATCGCGACAGCAAAAGTGGCAACCTCGGCCGAAGAAGCACGCGAGTTAGGCATACTTAAAAAAGTAGATCGCGTAAGCATGAACCGCGACCGCCAGATTGCCGATGCCAAACAAGCTGTACTTGATTTGGTTGAAGCAGGTTACACCATGCCGCAACAAGCAAAAAATATTAAAGTGCAGGGCCGTACCGGACAGGCGTTGTTCCTTGCGGGATTACAGGGTATGCAAATGGGACGTTACATTTCCGAGCACGATGCAAAAATCGCTAAGTGGATTGCCAACGTAATGTGCGGAGGTGATTTAACCTCGCCACAGGAAGTAAGTGAACAATACTTGCTGGATCTCGAACGCGAAGCATTCTTGTCGCTAACCGGTGAGAAGAAAACGCTTGAAAGGATTCAAAGTATTTTGACTGGAGGGAAACCGTTGAGGAATTAAATAATTAGTAGGCAGTAGGCAATCCAGATCCCGATAGCTATCGGGATCTGGACAGTAGGCAAAGTTTAGAGTAAAATTGAAATGGCTACAAGTAATAATCAAATAGAGAATAAAAGTTTTAGGGACTTAACAGTCTATAAGAAAGCTTTTGTTTTGGCCATGGATATTTTTGAAACCTCAAAAACTTTTCCGAAAGAAGAACGTTATTCGCTGACAGATCAAATAAGAAGGTCATCGCGTGCAGTTTGTTCTTGTATTGCCGAAGCCTATCGCAAGCGCGATTATCCTGCCTATTTTGTTAGCAAATCATCCGATGCAGATATGGAGAATAGCGAAACTCAAGCCTGGCTTGATTTTTCTTTTGCCTGCTCATACATCAATGATGTGAAACATCGTGATTACTTATCAAAATCAGAAGAAGTTGGAAAGTTGCTTAATCACATGGTTGAAAATCCTGAGAAATACGCAAGAGTAAATCGAAAACAAAAAAACAAATAAGGCGCGGCACATTGCCTATTGCATTTGCCTACTGCCTACTTATTAAAATAGAACTACAACATTAACCACAAAGATATGAATGCATACATCGTAGCAGGCTTTCGCACAGGAGTTGGTAAAGCCAAAAAAGGAGGCTTCAGGTTTACACGACCAGATGACCTTGCAGCAGCAGTTATCAAACACCTTGTAAAATCCGTGCCTGGTGTTGAAAACAATATGGTCGATGACCTGATTGTAGGCAATGCCGTGCCCGAAGCAGAACAAGGCATGCAAATGGGACGGATGATTTCACTGCTCGCATTAGGACTTGATACCCCAGGCATGATCGTCAATCGCTATTGCGGATCGGGTGTGGAAACAATCGCCATAGCCAGCCAGCGTATTCATGCAGGGCAGGCCGACATCATCATTGCGGGTGGAACAGAGTCCATGTCGCTCGTGCCGGTGATGGGGATAAAAACTGCACTCAACTACGAGATCGCTAAAAACCATCCGACCTATTACACCAGCATGGGCTTAACTGCGGAAGAGGTTTCAAAGCAATACAAAGTATCGCGCGAAGAGCAGGATCAGTTTTCGTATGAAAGCCACATGAAAGCCGCTGCTGCCTGGAAGGCTGATAAGTTTAAAGGCGAGATTGTTCCCATTACCGTGAAAGAAGTTTACGTGGATGAGAACATGAAAAAGAAAACCCGCGAGTTTGTTGTGGAAAAAGATGAAGGCATTCGTGCCGATACAACCGTGGAGGGTTTATCA
The DNA here is from genome assembly GCA_964404445.1 of uncultured Roseivirgaceae bacterium. Classification (GTDB taxonomy): domain Bacteria; phylum Bacteroidota; class Bacteroidia; order Cytophagales; family Cyclobacteriaceae; genus UBA2336. Next base: position 377,713 of record CAYOJW010000001.1, read on the forward strand.
AAACTGAAACCCGTATTCGCTGCAGGCGGAACAGTTACGGCCGGTAATTCATCACAAACATCCGATGGCGCAGCATTTGTGATGGTAGTATCGGAACGCATGTTAAAACAACTGAATGTAAAACCGATTGCCCGCATGGTAAGCTATGCCGCAGCCGGTGTTGATCCACGCATTATGGGTATCGGTCCGGTAGCAGCAATTCCGAAAGCATTAAAAATTGCCGGCATGAATCTTCAGGATATTGATTTGATTGAACTGAACGAAGCGTTTGCTGCACAATCATTAGCGGTGGTGAAAGAGTTGGGCATCGACAGAACAAAACTAAATGTAAATGGCGGAGCGATTGCAGTCGGTCACCCGCTTGGTTCGTCCGGTGCACGTTTGTCCGTACAACTTTTCAATGAATTGAGAAGACAAAATAAAAAATACGGAATGGTTACGGCTTGTGTTGGTGGCGGACAGGGAGTGGCGGGGATTTATGAGATGCTTAATTAAATAGTTGGCAGTAAGCAGTATTCAGTTGGCAGTTATTCCTGCCAACTGAATACTGCCCACTGCCTACTTCTAAACTTAAAGTGAGATTTTAAAATAGAGTAAACATGGCAACAGCAGAAACAACCAAGAGCGCAATCAAAGGAGGTGAATTCCTTATTCGCGAAACGCAGGCAAGCGAAATTTTTATTCCAGAAGAGTTTAACGAAGAACAAAAAATGATTCGTCAGCAGTGCGAAGATTTTCTGGCAAAAGAAGTCTGGCCAAAGTTAGACGAAATCGATTCGATGAAAGACCCGAAACTGATGCCGTCTATTCTGGACAAGGCAGGTGAGTTGGGTTTGTTGGGAACATCTGTGCCACAAGAGTTAGGTGGCTTTGGCATGGACTTCAATACATCAATGCTCGTGGCCGAAGTAATCGGTGCAGGTCACTCGGTGGCCGTGGCATTATCGGCACACACCGGTATCGGCACATTGCCGATTTTGTATTATGGCAACGAAGCGCAAAAGCAAAAGTATATTCCCAAGCTGGCTACCGGTGAGTGGAAAGCCGCGTACTGTTTAACCGAACCCGATTCAGGATCAGATGCAAACTCCGGAAAAACGAAAGCGGTATTAACCCCGGATGGAAAACATTATTTAATCACCGGTCAGAAAATGTGGATCACCAACGGAGGCTTTGCCGATGTGTATGTGGTGTTCGCCAAAATTGATAACGACAGAAATCTGACAGCCTTTATTGTTGAGAAATCGTTTGGCGGTATTACTATGAATGAAGAAGAAAAGAAGATGGGTATCAAAGGCTCATCTACTCGCCAGATTTTCTTCAACGATTGTAAAGTGCCGGTTGAAAATATGTTGAGCGAGCGCGAAAACGGTTTCAAAATTGCCGTGAACATTCTCAACATCGGTCGTATTAAGTTAGGCGTTGCGGCCATTGGTGGATCGAAAGAAACCGTGAGCAAGGCCGTGAACTATGCCAAAGAACGCAAACAGTTTGGAACCTCGATTGCAAACTTTGGAGCCATCAAACATAAAATCGCAGAGAGCGTTGTTAAAATTTATGCTTCTGAATCGGCACACTATCGCGCCAGCCAAAACATTGACGATGCCTACAACGCCTTTGTTGCCGGAGGTATGGATTCTGCGAAAGCACGGTTGAAAGCACTGGAAGAGTTTGCGATTGAATGCGCTATCCTGAAAGTACACGGATCGGAAGTGCTGGATTATGTTACCGATGAAGGCGTGCAGATTTATGGCGGTATGGGTTTTTCAGCCGAAGGCCCGATGGATCGCGCGTACCGCGATGCGCGTATCAATAGAATCTTTGAAGGAACGAATGAGATCAACCGCTTATTAACAGTGGATATGATTTTGAAACGCGCCATGAAAGGAACGCTGGATGTGATGGGGCCTGCTACGGCCGTGCAAAAAGAACTGATGGGTATTCCTGATTTTGGCGCTGCCGATGAAGAGGGTTTGTTTGTGAAAGAAAAGAAAGCGTTGGCCAATTTGAAGAAAGCCGGACTGATGGCCGCAGGCGCAGCCGTTCAAAAATTTATGATGAAACTTTCAGATGAGCAGGAAGTGTTGATGAACCTGGCCGATATGCTCATTGAAGGTTATGTAGCCGAATCAACCTTGTTGCGTGTTGAAAAACTGATCGCACAACGTGGCGAAAAAGCGTGTGAGATCGAAAAAGAAATGGCGATCATCTATTTGCACGAAGCCATTGAAAAAGCGGCATCGGCCGGTAAGGCGGCTATTACTTCATTTGCCGAAGGCGATGAACTTCGTTTAATGTTGCTTGGCTTGAAACGCTTTACCAAGATCGATACTTATAACCTGAAAAACGCCCGCAGAAAAGTAGCGGATTATGTAATTGAGCAAGGGAAGTATCCGTTTTAGACGTTAGACAGAAGTAGCAAGATGTTAGAGTAAGAAACCCAGGAGCATTTCTGGGTTTTTTGATTGCATTGTAAACGCACGTTATATCTTATATTAATCTTTCTGCAATTTCATTTTCAACCAGAATGTCACCTGTTGAAAGGATGATTTCTGTGTTACCCGTCACGGGATTCTTAAAAATTTGAAAATGGGAATTACATCGTCTTATTCTAAACATCAATGCTTTAAGACCCGCAATGAGTCCATAAGTCTTGGTATTGTCATAAACGTATCTTGAACATGAGTGTCGGTACAGACACTTGTTCCTTTTTTCCACTGGAACCACTGTCCAATATAATTTAATAAGAAACAATAATAAGTGCTTCACTTAGCGTTTCTCAAATACTAATACTTGTCTGGATGTCGTATAACCGGACTTTGTGCCAATAATACCGAAACATCCATTGTCCGGGGCAACTTGAGTTGATACACTTTCTAACCTAATATATGTCCAGCCGTCAGCACTATATTTAGCTATGGCCTGCTCCAATTGTTCAGCTACATACTGAGAGGAAAATTGCTTTTTCTGATCTAAGGAGCCAATAAAGGGAACAACTTTGTATTGCATAATTATAGATTTAAATAAAAAGGCGATAACCCGATAAATATTTTACTTGAGATAATATGTCCTTACAGACATCCAAAGATATAAATCCCCCTTTTAGATACACATATGTAACCAAGATTATTTTTTCACTAAGCGACTTTCGCTCTGTGAAAAATCCGAACGGCATTAAAGCATTGGGGACTCATTTAAGGAGATTGAGGGATGCCCGGAATTTAAGCCAACAGGAACTTGCCGATTTAGCCGACTTGGCCAAGATTACCATTCAGCGCATTGAAAACGCAAAATATTGTGCTACGATTGATGTCCTGATTTCTATTGCGGTAGCATTGAAAATCAGCCTTTCTGAGCTTGTCAATTTTCAGACTCCAAAGGCAAAGAAAAAATAAAGAGCGCAAAAGACCACTTCTGCGCGTTGGTTGCAGATAACAAAAACCGGGGAGCAATTCCATTCCGGGTTTTTTATCTTTTCTAAAATAATTGATTTGCAACAGCCATAACAACTGTTTCCGTGACTGGTGACACCTACTCACTCAATCAAAACTTTCAAAACAACTTCAATTGCGGGGTCGTTTGGGTATTTTGCATTCAAATTAGCCTCACCTTGTTTTGAAATAAGAACATAGGCAGGTGTATTCTTAACCTTGAATTTTTTTGCTATATCAGAACGCTCACCAATTCTATAATTGATAATGCCGTCCGAGAAAAGATTATAGTCGGTGAGTATTTGTTGCCATTTTTCCTCGTCTTCCAACAGCGACACCATAACAAACGTTACATGGTTTTTATATAACAGGTTTAACTGTTTGAAGTATTCTGTTTCGGCCAGATATGTCTTAAAGTTTTCATCCCAGAAGCAGACATAGAGAATCCGTTTATCTTCGCTGTCGCGGATTAACCACTTCAGTTTTTCCTCACCGTCTTTTCCGCCATCGGTAACATTTCGTTCGTATTGCTTGTAGAGATAAAATTGCTGGTTTAATGAAAGTCCGCCCCCTAAATGATGAATAATGTCGTCCTCAAGCGGAGTGGTTTTAAGTATTGAAGTTCGGTTCCAAAACCCTGAATCGTATGGAATGCTGAGTAATGTTTCCCGATCAGGCTCCTGGCCACTAAATTTTTTTGTTTCACCAGAACGTACCTCCAACGAGATCAGATCAATATGAAAAAAAGAATTTTTTTTGTCGATAAAGGAATTTTGCCCCTCGCGAATGAAATGGTAGGGATAATAGTTGACCCCTTGCTTTCTATAAAAACACGTGGTTCGAATGGTGTTGTATTGATCAAACTTTACGTCTTCGATTTTAACAAAGGCGTAGTTGCCGGTAGTGATGTAAAGCGAACCCGTTGATTGCGGCATTTCTTGATAGCCCGATACCGTAAGAACAGAATCTTTCTTGTAGGCATATTTGATTTTATAAACCTCTTGTCCGTCATAATTTGTAATCCCATCGAAAGTAAAGTTGTAGCTGTCAAAATCTGTTCGCAGGTTACTCATGCTCTCGAAAAGATTTAAGTGCTCGCGCCTGGCCGGGGTTTGATAGCCAGCGATGTCGCTCTGCAAAATGTGCCCGAGATACAACGGCTTTTCGCCCCGCACCATTCCGGCAATATCCAAACTTCGCCTTAACTGTGTAACGCGCATTTCTTCTTTCTCACCTGCCCGGCTACGGGTTGATCGGTAGCCCTGATTTTTCCAAACATCAACAGATGCTTCGATTAATCTTTCGTATAAGGAATCTTTTCGCGTGTAGTGTCGATAAAAAAACCGTTGCAGAAATGATTCTGTATCATAATTGTTGTGGATGTTCGCAAAAGCTTTTCGAACAACTCTTTTTGGATTGATTTCTCTCTGAAAAACAACAATCGCGGCTAACTGGGTTTCTGACGGTTTGAGTTTCACGATTTTCAATTCCTGTACAGATCGAACGATGGCCGACTCGTATCCAATGCACGATATTTTTACTGAAAACGTGTCGGGCAAAATCAATGAAAACTGACCCTCAAAATTGCTGCTGGTTCCATGAGGGGTTTTGAGGATCGCCAAAGACGCAAAAGGAACAGGTTTCCCAGACTCTTTATCAATCACAATGCCATCAACCCGCTGCTGACCCCAGGCAACGGAACCAATAATTAATAATAATAAAGTAATCCGGATCGTCATGGTTACGTGCAATTTGACAAATTCAAACAAATTTTTGAACCACAATTTATAGGAAACAGTGTACACTTTTGTAAAAACCGCTGTTCGTTTTTCAACACTTTGTAAATGATGAAAGTTTAAAAACAGCGATTGTTGCCTGAAAACAAGGTTTTAAAAATTGAGAATACTTTTTGCAATCGCTCATAAAAACACACGCATGGCAACACAATCAAACACAAACACATCTGGCAAAACGGTACTGATTATCCTCCTCCTTGTTTTCACCTTTCCGCTTTGGATTGGCTTGTTGGGCGGCCTTATTGGATTAGTGGCCGGACTGTTTGGCGCAGCCATTGGTATGATTGCCGGTTTTTTTGGTGCGGTAATCGGGTTGATCGGTTCTTTGTTCGGAGCCGTGTTTGGGGTTTTTCACATTCCGTTTTCAGGCGCACCGTTTATGGGCTTCAATTTTTTGCTGATAACGTGTCTGGTAATAGCCCTTGTTATGGCAAGCCGGTCGCGCAAACGGCAATAGCTTACGACACCGGGTGTTTGTTATACAAATTCGGGTTTAAAAAATAATGGCTGTAAACCGGGTAACGTTTTACTAATTGTAATACAGGGCGTTTACCGTGCGAGAAATCTACTTTGTAATAAAACTCATAGCCTTTGGTAACGCGCACATCTTTGCGCAGCACGTACCATTCTTTGTCGTGTGGGTTTAATACTTTAACCATTACCTTGTACAAACCCGGATTACTCTTGATACGAACAAACGATTGAGATTGTGCCGTGCGCAACTTGCCGTTTACGTAAACCTCCATCGAAGAATTTTTTTCGGTTTGAATGGCAATGCCCGAAATGTATGCAAACGCGGTATGTGAGAAAGCCGCTAACACCACTAAAAGAATCAAACGCTTCATAACTCCCCTGTTTTAGTGCAGTAATACAACCTTCATGCCAATGAAGTTGTTTAAGCGATAAACGTATTTCGGGCACGTTTCGTTGTGGCAGAACGAACAGCGACTTACAACTTCATTTCGGCTTTTAACCCTTTAATAAAGTTTTGAAGCGCTTGTTGCCATGAAGGGTCGGCATCCCACTTAGGGCTTAAAAACACGTTACCGGAATCGATATGCCGCACATAAAACTTATAAACAGGCACATCGGCCGGAATTTTTTTCAGTTCCATCTTATCACCTGTATAGGATACAGACACAAAAGCGCTTTCCGATTCGTTAACCGGATAGCCAAGAAGCTGTTTGGCGGCCGCGCTTCGTGCATGGACAACACATAAAATATACAGGAAGCCTTTATTGCGGAGGTCACGTTCGGCAACCGAATTATCGGTAAGTTGATAACGCAACGGATATGATTTGAAAATACTTTCCAACTCACGGTTGGATGCCGAGTCGACAAACAACGGAACCGCCATATTGTCGATTTTTAAATCGTAAGCGTATGTTTCGTTTCGGTTGCCCTCAATAAAAACAATGGGCAGATCGGTTTCGGCCACATCGTTGATCAATAAATTTTTCTTACGGTGCGCATTCAATGCCTGCCGGTAAATCTCGTTCATTAGTCCGCTTAGTGTAGAAGCCTGCGTACGCCATGCGGCCTGCCCGGCATTTATAAAATCAACCTTACCGTTGTATAATGTAATGATTGCCTCAAAACCTGTTTGCTTTTTCTGAATAAAAATTAAACAGGCGATTTCGCGCTTGTTTAAATATTTGCTGTACGCACGTTGTGTATCGCCACCGGCCAAAACCTTTTCGGTTTCAAAATAGGCTACGGCATCAATACCCGTGCGTACGAAGCTTTCGTGAATGGTGTTAACATCTTTAGAACTGATGCCGATGCCATACACCACTGCCGAACGCTTGCTCATTACTTCTTCGGGTATAGCACCGTTCGTTAAGCCGCTTAACAAACGCTCTTCACTTAATACCTGCGCGTTGCACACAAGCGGAAACAACAGCAATACGATCCATAAACCTTTCATGCTCACTAAACGAAAACCCGTAACGTGTATTTTCAAGATGATAAAATTAAATGCCAATATAAAACCCCGAAAGTTCAATTTTAACGGGGTAGGTAATCAAATCGCGCGAGCGTGCATTAAGTTCCTGTCCCGATTGCAAACCGAAACAATAGTTGTGTAACGGACAAATAATTTCGCCAAGATGGTTTACATGGCCTTTGCTTAACGATTCGCCATTGTGCGTGCAGGCATCCTGTACGGCAAAAAAACGGTTGCCGTGCCAAACCAGGCTAATGCGCTTTCCGTGTGCAATAACCAATTGCGGTTTATTGGGTTTAAGGCGTTGCCGCGCCTCCGTTTCGCTCGAAAATAGTTTAAGCCACTCCATTTGTTGGGTGAAGATCGGCTTTTTTATAACTTGATTGCAAACTGTATGGTATGAGAAAATTCTTGCTCCTTTTAGCCGGTGTTTTAACAACACTTTTATCGCATGCTCAGGTAAGCCCCAAACTTCAGGCAAAGCTTGATGCACAAGCCAAAGAAATGGAACAACAAGTGATCAAGTGGCGCAGGCACTTGCATCAGTTTCCAGAGCTATCCAATCGTGAAACAAAAACAGCCGCGATGGTGGCCGGGCATTTAAAGAATTTAGGCATTGACGTACAAACAGGTATTGCGCACACAGGTGTTGTTGGACTTTTAAAAGGTGCAAAGCCCGGCCCTGTAATCGCCTTACGTGCTGATATGGATGCGTTGCCCGTAACCGAACGTAACAGTTTACCTTTTGCATCGAAAGAGCAAACAACCTTTAACGGACAAGAAACCGGAGTAATGCACGCGTGTGGTCACGATACACACGTGGCCATACTCATGGCCGTTGCCGAAATACTATCGAAAAACAAAAACGATCTGAAAGGCACGGTGAAATTTATTTTTCAACCGGCTGAAGAAGGCCCTCCGGCCGGTGAACGCGGAGGTGCAGAATTGATGGTAGAAGAAGGCGTGCTGGATAATCCGAAGGTAGATGTGATTTTTGGAATGCACATTCAATCCATTTCACCATTGGGAAGAATAAGCTACAAGCCTGCCGGTATGATGGCCGCGTCCGATTGGTTTTCGATTAACGTAAAAGGCAAACAATCACACGGAGCCGCACCGTGGATGGGCGTTGACCCGGTTGTAGTGAGCGCACAAATCATCAACGGACTTCAAACCATTGTGAGCCGTCAAAGCGAACTCACCAAAGAAGCTGTTGTAATAACGGTTGGTCGCATACAGGCTGGTGTTCGTGAAAATATTATTCCCGAAGAAGCCTTTATGGCCGGAACCATCCGCACGCTTGATCGTGATATGCAGGCAATCGTACACGAGAAGATAAAACTCACGGCAACAAAAATAGCCGAAAGTGCAGGCGCAACAGCCGAAGTGGTGATCGATAAAAAAACTCCCGTTACCTATAACGATATTAAACTTACCGAAAAGATGGTGAGCAGTTTGCAAAAAGCTGCCGGAAAAGAAAATGTGATGTTGATTAATGCTGTTACCGGGGCTGAAGATTTTGCCTACTATCAACAAAAAGTACCGGGCTTATTCTTTTTTGTAGGAGCGATGCCGCCCGATCAGGACCCCAACACCGTACCCGCACACCACACACCTGATTTTATGATCGATGAGCGTGGCATGTTAACCGGACTAAAAGCAATGTTACAGGTAACAATCGATTATATGTATAGTAAATAAAGCCTTGAATGTTTTTTTGTAAATCTGTAAAACAAAAACCAAACAACTGCGTGTAACACCTTTATTGTTGTTCAGTAAACGTGCAGCAAAGGCTGTTCGCCTTTGTTACAAACCGAACAGTAACCAAACAACGTATTATAATTATCTATCCATTAAACCCAATTTATGAATATGCGATTATTGAAGAGTAAGTTTTTCAACCTATTGCTGATAGCGTTGGTGCTCACAACACCGTATGCAGCCACAGCACAAAAGAAAAAAAAGAAAGACGACAAAGCTGCTGAGCAACCAGCAGCACCTGCACCTAAAAAAGATGACAAGAAAAAAATCGATGATCTTGTTAAAGGCCATCGCAAAATTGAAGGTCTCTTTACATTTTATCAGGACACTACATCCGGTGAATTGAAACTTGTTGTATCTAAAGATCAGCTTGAAAAAGAATACATCTACTTCAGTCAGGTAGCAGATGGTGTTATCGATGCAGGTGCATTCAGGGGCGCGTATGGCGATTCAAAAATTTTTAAGATCGAGCGTTACTTTGGCCGATTAGAGTTTGTAACACAAAACACATCGCACTATTTCGATCCTAAAAATCCGTTAAGCAAATCGGCCGATGCCAACATTAGCAAAGGCATTATGGCGAGTGCAAAAATCGAAGCCAGTGATGATGCGAAAGGTTTGTACCTCATTAAAGCCGACAACCTGTTTTTGAAAGAAACATTCCTTCAGGTTAAACCTTCGCCTTTTCCGGGCGAATCGCCTATGTCGTTTAGGTTGGGAAGTTTGGATGCCGAAAAAACAAAAGTGGTAGGCATTCGTAACTACAAAGAAAACACCGACTTGGCGATTGAGTATGTGTACTCACAGCCTTCTGTGATAAACGGAGGTTCAGCGGCCGTAACCGATGGTCGTAACGTAAGCATTAAAGTTTATCATAGCTTAATTGAAGTTCCGGATAACGGTTACGAGCCCCGTTATGACGATCCGCGTGTTGGATATTTTACAACCGAAGTAAACGACATGACTTCATCCTCGTCAACCCCATACCGCGATTTGATTCACCGCTGGGATTTGCGTAAGAAAGATCCGAATGCCGCAATCTCTGAACCTGTTCAGCCGATTGTGTGGTGGATTGAAAACAGCACTCCGTTAGAGTGGCGCGAAACCATCCGCACAGCGGTATTGGAGTGGAACAAAGCTTTTGAAAAAGCCGGTTTCAAAAATGCCGTGGTTGTAAACATTCAGCCTGACGATGCCGATTGGGATGCAGGTGATATTCGTTACAATGTATTGCGTTGGACAAGCTCGCCCAATCCTCCGTTTGGCGGATACGGCCCAAGCTTTGTGAACCCACGCACCGGTCAGATTTTAGGAGCCGATGTAATGCTTGAGTTTGTGTATCATACCAACCGCGTGATCTACGAAAAGATTTTTGAGAGCGCTTCTGCGGAAACAACACAACAAGCGAATCCACAGTTGTTTTGTACCGAAGGACTACACATGCAACATAACATGATGTTCGGGCAAATTACATTAATGGCAAACGGTGCTTCCGATTATGAAATGGCCGGCATGAAGAAAGAAGCCATGGCAGAATTGTTGATGCACGAAGTGGGGCACACGCTGGGGCTGAACCACAACATGAAGGCCAGCCAGTTGTTTTCACCCGCACAACTTAGCAACCCGGAGTTTATCAAAGGGAAAGCACTAACGGGTTCGGTAATGGATTACTTAGCCATTAACGTAACAAAAGACCGCACTAAACAAGGCCACTATTTTTCAACAACGGTTGGGCCGTATGATGTATGGGCAATTCAGTTCGGTTACACACCTGTAAAATCAGACTCAGAGTTACAGGCGATTCTTGCACAATCAACCAAACCCGAATTGTTGTTTGGTAACGATGCGGATGATATGCGTTCACCCGGTAAAGCAATCGATCCGCGTGTAATGATTGGCGACCAATCGAACGATCAGATTTTATATTCAAGCGAACGCATTGAGTTGATTAAAGGCTTGATGAAAAACCTGAAAACGAAATATAACAAACCCGGTCAGTCGTATCAGGAGTTGGCACAAGCGTATAACATTTTAATGGGTCAGTATAGCGTAGCCGGAGGTGTGGCTTCACGGTTTATTGGTGGTGTGTATGTTGACCGAGGAATGATTGGTCAGGAAGGTGCAACCAAGCCTTACACTCCGGTTAGTTTAAAAGATCAGAAACGTGCGATGGAGTTAGTGAAGAAACACATCTTGGCTCCCGATGCTTTTTCGGTTCCAAATGATTTATACAATTACCTGGCGCGTCAACGCAGAGGGTTTAACTTCTTTGGCGGACCGGAAGACCCTAAAATTCACCAACAGGTGTTGGGCTTGCAACGCAGTGTGCTTGCGCACTTGCTTCATTACAATACGTTACAACGCATTCAGGATTCTGAACTGTATGGAAACGCATACACACTTTCTGCATTTACCGATGAGTTAACCAAAGCGGTTTTTGCAGCCGACATAAACGGAACGGTAAATTCGTTCCGCCAGAATTTACAGGTTGAATATGTAAATTCATTAAAAGGTATGTTGATTGGTATGACCAGCGCACGGTATAGCAATGCAGCAAAAGCGGCAGCGGTGTATCAGCTAAATTACATTCGCGGTCGGGCAGCCGTGGCCAGTGCCGATTTATCTACACAAGCACATAAACTATATTTGAAAACAACCATCGATAACATTTTGAAAGAAGTGATGTAACAGGTTGTTTATAAAAACAAAAGGCCATCGTTTTTCGATGGCCTTTTTTATGGATATAAGTTGATCAGTCTTGTGTGCTTGCAACCTCTTCAATACACGTAATTTTTACCACAGGCCCTACCATACAAATGCTGGACGTTCCGGTTTCCCGATACCCGATTTTTACAAGCTTGCCATCAACGAACTCAAAATTATAAAGCGGATCTTCCGTGATTTCTTTAGGTAGTGGAGGTGTTCCGCAAAACAAGAACGGTCGCTGAGGCTCAAGCCGACTGCCATCTTCAAGTTCAAATACAAAACCGCAGCCATCCAGTCCGGTTAAATCACGAACAGTAGCATAGGTTGTACAGCTTGTTCCGGGTTCGTCATCATTGCAGCCCTGAAAGGCCAAGGCTGAAACAAAAAGTAATACGAAAATCTTTTTCATAACAGGGTGTTTCCGCATTAGACACAGTTATCCAACGGAACGTTGTAAGCTTATTCATACATATCCTTCATCCGCTTTTGCGAATAGCTGATAATGCGAATTACCAGACTTGGAAAAAACCGCGACATAATTGAATTCATTTTTCCAATCACCGAAAGCACGGTTTTAAAATTCCGTTTACGGATCGATCGTAACACAGCGTTAGCAACCTGCTCACGTGTTTGTTGCAGGTAAGCCGGGCGCACAGCAACCGGAATCAATTCTCCGTTTGCATTCAGCACGCGTTTTTCATCTTCGTTTTGTGTAAAGCCAACGTGAACGATTCCAATGTGAACACCAGACCCGCTCAATTCAATTTTCATCGATTGTGCGAGAGCCGTTAATGCCATCTTACCGGCACTGTAAGCAGAGCCAGTCGGCATTCCTAAAAATCCGGCAGCGCTTGAAATGAACGTAATACTTCCTTTTGTTTTTTTAAGATGAGGCAGTGCATACCAGGCAGGAAAAGCAGAGCCGTTAACGTTGCTGTGAACGATCTGTGCAAAAATTTCGGGTTGCAAATTTTCAAACTTCTCGCGCATGCTTACGCTCGCGTTCGTAATTAATACATCCAGCTTGCCGTATGTTTCAACCGCGGTATTGATCAATCGTTCGCAATCTTCTGTTTTGGTGATGTCGCACGGTACGGCAATCACATCAAAACCCTGTTCTTTAAATTCGGTGTATGCTTTTTCAAGACGTTCGGTATTTCTTCCGTTCAGCACAACCTTTGCACCTTGTTTACACAACTCAAGCGCAGTGGCTTTACCGATACCCATACCTGAGCCGGTAACAATGGCAACTTTATTTTTGAAGTACGACATTCTATTTTAAATACCCGTTTTCTTTTAACCACTCAAACGATTCTTTGATGCCCGTTTCAACCGGAGTTTGTGGCAACCCTAATTCTTTTCTTGCCTTGCCGGGATTGTAATAATGTTCATCGCCCGAAATCCGCGCAAGCGGATAGCTGATGGCCGGAGCTTTGCCCGTTAATTTACCCATGAGCGAACCAATGCCGCCATAGAATTTTGCAAACACCGATGGAATAGCAAGAGAAGGCGCTTTCACACCAATCGTTTTTGAAATTTTTGTGAAAATCTCTTTATACGAAAGATTTTCATTCCCCAAAATATAACACTCGCCAATGTTTCCCTGCGTTAGCGCGTTGGCAATGGCCACGGCAGCATCTTTTGCGCACAAATAATTTCTTCCGCCTGCGGTATAGCCGGGAACTTTACCTTTATACAACGCGACAATCATTGCGCCCGAACTGGGCGTTGAATCGTACGGGCCAAACATAAACGTTGGATTAACAATAACGGCAGGCAATGCGTTGTTCTTCACTTCATCCAACACCACCAGCATGGCTTTGTATTTCGAGTCCATGTAATCGAGTCCGTATGTAGCCGATTTATACGGATTACCTTCTATGCCGGGCACTTCTTTAGAACCAAACCCGAACGAGTTTGCCGTGCCCACATACACTAAGCGCTGAATGTTGTTTTGCTGAACAGCTTTGATGATATTTCTTGTACCATCAATATTTACTTTGTTGATGATTTCGGAACGGATAGGCCACACGGCAGTGCTTGCCGCACAATGGATCACGGCATCGCATCGGGCTGATCCGGCAATAACATCTTCTTCATTTAACAGGTTGCCCGCTGTTTTTTCGATAGATAACCCCTCAAGTGTTTTTTGCTGACGGCCAGGCTGTACAAATGCCCGTACTGCGTGCCCGCGCGATAACAATTCACGAACAAGATTACTTCCCAAAAGGCCATCGGCACCGGTAACGAATATTTTCATGTAATTACTTAAACCGCAAAGATAGACACGAATTTTAGGTGCACTAATTTTTCGATTCGTCTTCACCATCTTCTTCGTCTTTTTTACGGTCAATTTGTTCAACACGTAGTTCGCGGTCACGATACGGTTCCCGGTTCGTATTCAAAAAATTTCCAAAAATACCGATACCCGACAGGGCAAGAATGATAAGTACAGTAAGCACTAAAAAACGCAAAATCTTTTTAATAGAATCCATCATAATGAATGCTTTGGCCTGAACGGATAGCATCAGGCAATGATTAAACAATAGATAATCTGCAACCGAAATGGTTGGGACTAATGCAGAAGGTGTTCTGCGTTAAGCATTCAAAGAATATGAATCGGTGTTTTCGGCAGGATAAAATATAAACAACGCGGGAGCGATGTTTTTAAATGAATTGTGTTTTTCGGTTAAGTCGTAAAATTTTGTGTTGGCCATTCGGCTATGTTGCTGCACGGCAAAATGAATGCTGGGTGCAACACTGAAAGCAATGCAGGGATTATCAACAGTTGTATAGAAAAGAACCTTAACCGGATGATGTTCTGATCCGGAAACGGAATTAACAACCGCTAACTCTGTTTGAGCAACTTCGGGCAACCGGCTTTCGGTATGCCAGACAACATCCGAAGAACAAAAGACCGCAACAACAAAAGCAAGTTTTATCAGCCACCCTGTTAGCTTGCTGTTTTTGATTTCGTTTGTAAGGTTCGTCATCATTACTTAGGCAATATACAAAACCAATCCTTTCAAATATTCACCCTCCGGATGAAACATCGACACAGGGTGATCGGGTGATTGCGTTAACTGGTATAAAACTTTTACATCGCGCCCGGCCTGTATGGCTGCCGACACCACGGTATCGTAAAACAACTGCCGGTCAACTACCTGCGAACACGAAAACGTAAATAAAATACCACCTTTCTTAATCACCTTCATGGCTTCGGCATTTAACCGTTGGTAGCCTTTCACGGCCTGATGCCGGGCATCGCGGTGTTTGGCAAACGCTGGAGGATCAAGAATAATGAGATCATATACATCGTTCTTGTCTTTTAAAAACTCGAACGTATCCATTGCATAACACGTATGTGTTTGCGCATCGAAACCATTCAATTCGATGTTCTTGCGTGTAAGCTCAATGGCCTTTTCGGAGGCATCTACCGAATGCACAAGTTCGGCCTTGTTGGTTAAGGCATACACCGAAAAGCCACCGCTGTAACAAAAGGTGTTCAACACTTTTTTACCGGCAGCAAATTCGCCCAATAACTTTCGATTTTCACGTTGATCTAAAAAGAACCCCGTCTTCTGACCTTCTTCCCAATCAACATAAAACTTATGTGCGTGTTCGTGTACAATGTGTGGAACGGGCGCAAGGCCAAACAAATATCCGTCTTGCTGAACATCTTTCACTTTACCGGGCAGCGTGGCTTTACTTTTATAATATACAGCAACAAGTTTTTGTCCTAATACCTGTTGCAAAGCTTCGCTGATCAACATCCGATCGGTATGCATACCAAACGAGTGCGCCTGAACAACGGCAATGCCTTCGTAAAAATCAACAATCAAACCGGGCAGGCCATCGCCCTCGCCATGGATTAAACGGAAAGCGGTAGTGTTATCGGAAATAATGTTGGCTTTTTCGCGTACGGTATAGGCTGCGGCAATTTTATCCGCATACAAACCGGGCGAAGCGGAGGTTTCGGCAAACGACAACACCCGAACGGTAATTGAACCTTGCTGGTAATGCCCGTGCCCTAATACTTTCCCCGCAGCCGATACAACCGTTACCCAGTCGCCATCGGTGAGTGCGCCTTCGGTTTTGGCAATCGCCCCGGAAAAAATCCACGGGTGAAACCGTTGGATAGAATACTCTTTACCTTTTTTCAGTACGATTTTGCCTTTTATCATGGCGCGAAGTACGAAAAAACACCAGCGGTTTTCAAACTATTTAACCGGCTCACATCATCTTTCATTATTAAACCCGCCAGGCCGTATGTGCGTATTAAAGCATAGTGCGGCAGAGGCGTGAAGTATAAGAAAGTCATGTTAGGCATCGTAAAAACTGACAAATTTTCCTTTTGGGCACTTCTGCCCGTTTTTTGCATAAGCGTAACCATTTTAAAATTGAGATAGATATGAAAAGATTTGCAACCATTTTTTTAGCTGCCGTGTTGGGCAGCTTGTGTACAATCGGGGGATATGAGTATTTTAAAAAGGACGAAGTGGCGTTATCGTACATTTCGCAAACACCCGTTACGAATGTTTCATACCTAAAGGACGAGAACGGTCGCGAAATCCCGATGGATTTTACGGCCATTGCCGAAAAGGCAACTCCGGCAGTTGTGTTCATCAAATCGAAACAAACAACGGCCAGAAGACAACAGCAACAAATACCCGATCCGCTCCGTGAGTTTTTCGGATACCGTGAGCCACAAGGCCCAAGCGTGAGTTCAGGCTCGGGCGTAATCATTACCGAAAGCGGTTACATCGTTACCAACAACCACGTAGTAGGCGATGCCGATGTAGTGGAAGTAACCTTAAACGATAACCGCACCTTTACGGCAAAAATTATCGGTACCGATCCCGATACGGATTTAGCGTTAATTAAAATCGATGCTTCCGGGTTAAAGTATATGTCGTTTGTAAATTCCGATTACTCGAAAGTGGGCGAGTGGGTTGTGGCCGTAGGTAATCCGTTTAACTTAACCTCAACGGTAACAGCGGGTATCATCAGCGCGAAGAGCCGCAACATCAACATTATTAACCGTGCTACCGAACAGGGCAACGTTGCCATTGAGTCGTTCATCCAAACCGATGCGGCTATTAATCCCGGAAACAGCGGTGGCGCATTGGTAGATATGCGTGGAGGATTATTAGGCATCAATACAGCTATTGCCAGTAACACGGGTTCGTACAACGGTTATGGTTTTGCCGTTCCTTCAAACATTGTAAGCAAAGTGGTTGACGACCTGATCAAGTTCGGAACAGTGCAACGTGGATGGTTGGGTGTTCAAATTGAAAGTGTTAACAGCGATTTGGCAAAGAAAATGGATTTAACTGTAAACGAAGGTGCTTACATTGCCCGGTTTGCAGAAGGAAAATCAGCAGCAAAAGAGGCCGGGATTAAAGAAGGTGATGTTGTAATTAAAATTAATGAATCAACAATCCGTTCAAGTTCTGCTTTGATTGAAACCGTGGGTAGTCACCGCCCGGGCGATAAATTAAACATTACCGTTAACCGGAAAGGAAAAGAAATTACCATTCCGGTTGTGTTAAAAAATCGTGATGGAAATGAAGGTGTGGTTAAGCTTGAAGAAAAGCCGGGTTATGCTTCGCTTGGAGTAGAACTTCAGGATGTGGAAGCTAAAGAACTGAAAACGTTGAACCTGCAAAACGGAGTAAAAATTACCGAAATCAATAAAGGTAAAATATCCGCCACCGACATGCGCGAAGGCTTTATCGTTACCCATGTTAACGACAAACCGGTGAAGTCGGTTAAAGAGTTTAACGAAGTGTTAAAAGCAAAAAAAGCCGGAGATTTAGTTATATTAACGGGCACATACGCTGATTTCCCCCGGGAATTCAACTATGCCTTTCGAATGTAAACGTTAAAAGTAGATGAGAAAACTGTTTAGAAAAGGTGAACGGGTACGCAACAAAATTGATGGCAAAGTAATGGAAGTGTTGCGGTACCTGAAAAACAACATCGTGGAAGTAAAGTGGTTTGATCTTGAATCGAAAGAAGTAAGAACCAACACCGTTAAAGAAGATAAGCTGTCGAAGGCAGCATAATTAGTTATTCGTTGTTCGTTAATAGTTGTTTGGTGTGGAGCATTCACGATCAACAAACAACTATTAACCAATAACTAAAATATTTTGTTATCAAAAAGTTCGAGATCCCTGCGTATTACCGGTCGGGCATTACCGGCAAAATCAAAGAAGCGCGTAAAGTAAAAGATTTACGCAAGCAGGATTTTTCACCCACCCATTTGGATTTCGGCCCCGTGCAATTTTATTTAGCCCGTCATTTCGGGTTTTGTTATGGTGTGGAAAACGCCATCGAAATCAGTTACAGGGCAATTGAAGAAAACCCCGATAAGCGAGTGTATCTGTTAAGTCAGATGATCCACAATCAGGAAGTAAACAACGATTTACAAACACGCGGCATTACGTTTATTATGGATACCGATGGCACACAATTAATTCCGTGGGATGCCATCCATGCCGATGATGTGGTGATCATCCCGGCCTTTGGCACAACACTCGAAATTGAAAACCTGTTGTTGGATAAAGGTGTTGAAGTACAACAATACAACACAACCTGTCCGTTTGTTGAAAAAGTCTGGAACCGTTCAGATAAGCTCGGCAAAGATCATTACACCATTATCATTCACGGCAAACCAAACCACGAAGAAACCCGCGCAACGTTTTCGCATAGTGCTAACAGCGGGCCGTCCGTTATTGTGCGCGACATGAACGAAGCGCAACAGCTTGCAAAATATATTTCGGGCGAAAAACCGGTAAGCGATTTTTATAATGAGTTTGCCGGAAGGTATGTCGAAGGTTTTAACCCCGAAAAAGATTTACAGCGCGTAGGTGTGGTAAACCAAACGACCATGCTGGCTACCGAAACTCAGGCTATTGCCGATTATTTCAGGCAAACCATGATGGCGAAGTATGGCGCTGAAAACATTAAACAGCATTTTGCCGATACACGCGACACCTTGTGCTACGCTACCAACGACAATCAGGATGCCACTTACCGGCTTTTAGATACCGATGCCGACTTAGCTATTGTAGTGGGCGGATATAACAGTTCAAACACATCGCACATTGTTGAGTTGTGCGAACGCAGGTTTCCGACTTACTTTATTAATTCCGATACGGAAATAAAATCGAACGAAGAGATCCATCATTTCGATTATCCTAAAAAAGAAAAACGGGTTACCCGGCAGTTTTTGCCGGATAAAAACCCGTTAAAGATTATCCTCACCAGCGGTGCTTCATGCCCCGATACGCTGGTGGACAGGGTGATGTTGAAAATTCTCGGTTTTTATGAAAACACAAAACCGGTAGAAACATTGTTGGCAGAATTCGGAAAGGCTTAAGCCTTTTTCTTTTTCTTTTCGCCTTCTACTCTTTTCCCGTTGCGGTGTTCGCCCAAGATGATCACATCTTTTGTGTTTTGATATTGACGGGCTGCCAGGTGCATGGCGGCTTCCGTGTCGCGGATTAAAACAGTGCCTGTTTTTGCGCCTTTATTACGAACTTCGAGGTACCAGCCGTCTTTTTTCTTCAGCGGTAAGGTTGGTGGTCTTCCCATGATACTTGTTTTTACTGATTTTAACCGAAAAAACCGGTTTTTTGTTCAAATTCGGGCGCAAGATGCAAAAATTATCCCGTTCTTCCTTGTCCCGCCCGTTTACGGGCTTTTAACAGTTGGTCATGCAAAATTCAGAGAGCCTGTATTTTATTGCCTTAATACCTCCCCAGCCGGTATATAACGAGGCGCTGAACCTGAAACAGTATTTCAAAACAGCATATAATAGTAAGGCTTCACTCAATTCGCCTCCGCACATTACACTGCACATGCCGTTTAAGTGGAAAGCTCGCAAAGAGAACATTTTAACAGAAGCACTCGAACGTTTTGCAAAGCAACACCAGCCGGTTGAAATCACACTCAACAACTTCAATGCCTTTGAACCCCGTGTTATTTTTATGGATGTAGTGAAAGACGAAACGTTAGCATTGCTGCAAAAACAACTAAAACGGTTTTGCAAGATGGAGCTAAACCTGTTTAATGCCGATTACAAAGAGTTCGCTTTCCATCCGCACATTACCTTAGCCTTTCGCGATTTAAAGAAAAATGAATTTTATAAAGCGTGGGATGAGTTTAAAGAGAAAAAATTTGAGGCAACTTTTACAGCCCGCGAGATAACGTTACTCAAACACGATGGCGTTAAGTGGAGGGTGTTGAAAGAATTTATACTCGGATGATTTAAGGTTCCGTCATTTCGAGCCTGCCCGTGCAGCAATGAAATGCACACACTCTGCGAGAAATCCTCGTACCGGAAAACAGAAATGTTCTGTTTCGGATAAACGGTTCGGCCGTCAGAAATCAAACCACTTTCAACAAAACCTTTGCAAGTTTCGCAAGGTCTTGCTCACGGTTATACACATTCGGTGAAATGCGCAATGCGTTTTCGCGAACCGAAACATAAATCTTATGTTTAAGCAATGCCGCTTTTACTGTATCGAGTGCAAGGTGCTTTGGTAAGCGAATGCCAAATAAATGCGCCCCGCGCCAGTGTTCATCTTCAATGATAAATTCTTTTTCTTTTAGCTGGTTGATCGCACTTGCCGAAATGCTCGCACAATATTCCTGAATGCGTTCGGGGTTCCACTTGTTTAATTTTTCGAGAGCCTTCATCAGCATAGGCACGTGAATGAAATTGCTATGCTCACCAACTTCATAGCGTAAGGCATCGCTTTTATATTCTTCTTTGTATCGAACATCCGAAAAGTTTTCGCTGCCTAACCTGTTCATCCAGCTTTCTTCAACGGGTTTGCCATTATCGAATGCTTCACCATAATACGCAAGCCCGATTGAGTATGGCCCGAGTAACCATTTGTACGCACCACAAATTAAAGCATCGGGCTGAATGGTTTGTACATCAAAAGGCATAGCGCCAACCGATTGTGTTCCGTCAACAATTAATAATGCGCCAACTTCTTTTGTGCGCTTGCGAATAGCCAATAAATCAAAACGTGTTCCGTCAACCCAATGCACATTGGGTAATGCTACTACGCGGGTCTGATTGTTGATGGCCTCCAGAATGCGTTCGTTCCATTTTTTACCACGATCAGCAAACCCATCGGGTGCGGTAATGCTTTTGATGGAAGCACCGGTTTCATCGCATAAACTTTTCCATGGATAGTAGTTGCTGTAAAACTGATCTGCTGCAACAATAATGTGTTGATCTTTTTTAATAGAAATGTTTTTCGCCACGTTGGCTATACCATACGACACCGAAGGAATAATGGCTATGCGATGCGGATTGTTACTGTTCACCAACTTGGCATATTCAGCACGCAACAATTCAGCTTCGCTGAAAAAATCAGTAGGCGCAATGTCAACAGGATTACGCTTTCTACGCAACGCCCGGATACCGGCTTTCTCGGCATCTTTCAGCAAAGGCGACATATAAGCACAGTTGAGGTATGTAACCTGCGGAGGAAGCGTGAACTGCGAGCGTTTTGAGGTGAGCATAGTTAGTTAATAGTTACTCGTTATTGGTTGTTAGTACCTATTAACAGACAACTAACAACCAATAACTAATTCCAGTCAAACGTATTAATCAAATGCATAATATCTTTTTTCATGTATTCGATGGCGGGTTTTAACGAGTCGTTCTGCACTTTGGTATTGAAGTAGAGCGCACCGCGCAAAAAGTTTTTGGTAGAGTCGGTAATGGTAAACTGCACTTGACTGGGCACTTCGCCATCCAATTCGGCTACTACGGCCGTATGGCCTTTTGCATTGGTTATGATTACCTCATCGATGGCGTAAGCTTTAATCTGGTGTTTGCTGGTGAGCACGTAGGCATCGTTCATAAATTCTTTCAACAGTTGTTCGTTGTTCATGATTTTTTTGAACGTAATGTGTATGTCGGCTTTTAAATCGGGATAATAGATTTCAATCCAGAAGCGTTCGCTGATCCGGGAGGTGTCGGACAATAAACGCGCGTGTTGCGAATACTCAAATGTATAAGGTAATGTGTCGGGCAGTGCACGGTAAGCGTGCTCGGGCAGGATAAGCCGGTTATATCCTAATGGCTTGGGAAGATAATCACGTTCGCAGCCCAACAGCGAAATGATAAAGAGCAGGATTATTCCAAAACCGGTTGTGTATTTCATAGTATTTAATTTTGAGGCTGTATCAAAAGTGTAACGTCATGTCGAACGCAGTGAGGCATCCCGTGAATTAGCGCTCAAAACGGGGACATCTCACTGCGTTCGATGTGACGTGGTTTATTATTTTGACTTTTGATACAGCTTCTTTGATTTAAAACGGAAGATCGTCTGTTCCTGATGTTTCGGCTGAAAAATTTTCTTGTGGTTTTGAAGTTCCCGAATAACCGCCTTCGGATGAATAGTTGCTTCCGCCACTGCGTTGGGTTGAGAGCATGGTCATGTTATCGCCAATGATTTCGGTTGTATAACGGGTAATGCCGTCTTTTTCCCACGAACGGGTTCTTATTTTTCCTTCGATATAAACCATGTCGCCTTTGTGCAAATACTTTTGGGCGATCTCGGCCAGGCCGCGCCACAGCACAATGTTATGCCAGTCGGTGATTTCTTTTTTCTCGCCCGTAACACGGTCTTTGTAGGTTTCAGAGGTTGCCATCGTAAAATTGGCAACGGCCGCACCGTTTTCAAGATTTCTGACCTCGGGATCTTTGCCCAAGCGGCCTACAAGGATAGCTTTGTTTACTCCTGCCATGATTATGTGAGTTTAGGGTTGTTATTATTTAAGTGTAGATGTTCTATCAAGTTTATCTAAAGCAAGATCATTTTTAAACCATGAGGTTAATAATTTTTCAATTTCACCTCTGTTGATCGTTGTTGGATTCCGTCTTGACTTCAAATAATTTTTCCGTGACATTCTTTCTGCAACTTGACCGACAGTTTCTAAATCAAATTCCTTTCCGAATTTACTGGCAAGGGTTGTACCAATTAGACATAAACAGAACCCAAAGACACCAATTTTCCAACTCGCAAAGATTAAAATGGGGAATACGGGGAGGCCAACAATAAGAACAACGATAACCCAGTTTGGCGGTTGAAGAATGTTAATCTTAAATCCCAAATTCCTTTCTAATTGAGCAACAGTTTGTATTCTTCCTTTTCTGGGTAAAATTTCGGTAAGTATTGACTTAGGTGTGATTTTATTCTTTTCAACTTTAAGCGTATCCGCAAAAGCTGTTTGCAACTTATAAAATGCTTGTTGCGAAGTACATCCCCCGGTGTCTTCAAGTTGTATTTTGTTAATTATATGATCACACAACTGGCCAAAGTTTGTTACATAAGCTAACTCGTTCTGGGCAAACTTAATATTGAAAGACCTTTCTATCATTACTAAGAGATCCTCTAAATCGTCAGCATCAATATTTTTTAGTTCAAACCCTGGTTCCATGGTTGGATGAAGTGAAGAAACAAAAATACTTTATAAAATCCCGTAATCCGATAAAAATCGGCTTATTAAAACCGGCTTGGGAAGTTCGGCCACTTTTTTTACCGAATAGAATTTAAGCTCAGCATCATTCAACACAAAACCGGCAGGCATTATTATCGGAACAAACGTAGCGTAAATAATCTGATGGCTTAAAACGTGTTTATAAGGCTTGCTTGCCTCGTGCAATTTTCCTTTTCTGAATTTTTTTAAAGCCTCATGCTCCCTGAAAAGTTTTTCGGGATTTGTCGCTTTTCCAGTTTCGATCAGGTAAAAATCGTACAGACCGTGCCAGATGTCTTTCGCCTCGCGTTTCTTCATCAGAAACGATTTCCCTTTTTGAATTGCGAAGTAATAAAAATAACGCTTGCGGATTTTCGTGAGCTGAAGTTTAACCGGAAGCGTATGCTGTAAACTGTTTGTTTGCGCAAAACACGTATCTATAAAAATACAGCTTTCGCACGATGGATTTCGGGGCGTGCAAAATTGTGCGCCAAACTCCATCATAGCCTGATTATGCAAGTCGGGGTTCTTAGCCGGAATTAACGAGTTGGCTAATGCCGAAAAAATGCGTTTGCCCTCGGGGCTGTTAATGGGTGTGTCGATACCAAAAACACGCGCCAGCACCCGAAACACGTTACCATCAACTACGGCTGCGCGTTCACCAAACGAAATAGAGGCGATGGCCGCAGCCGTATAATCCCCTATACCGGGTAGTGTCTTTAGCTCTTCAAAAGTCTGGGGAAACTTTCCGTTGTGGTTGGCCACAACCTCACGCGCACACTTATGTAGGTTTCGGGCACGGGTATAATACCCCAAGCCCTGCCAGAGTCGCAGCACTTTTTGTTCGGGCGCGGCCGCCAGGTCAAACACAGTAGGAAAAGCCTCAACAAATTTTAAATAATAGGGTAAACCCTGATTTACCCGTGTTTGCTGGAGTATAATTTCGGATAACCAAATACAATATGGGTCTTTCGTATCGCGCCAGGGGAGGTCGCGTTTATTGCTTTTGTACCAACTAACGACCTTTTTCGAGAAATATCGACTTTCCATCCCCTTGATTATCAGATTTTTTCAATATTCATTTTTAATATTGAGGCCACAAATTAAATTTGCCCTCCCTTAGAAAATCAAGAACACCTAAAAATATATATCGTGACTAAAGCAGACGTAATCAACGAAATTTCTGAAAAAACAGGCGTGGACAAGGCAGATGTAACTGCATCCGTTGAAGCCTTTTTCAGTGTGATCAAGCAAAACATGGCCGGAGGAGAGAATATTTACATTCGTGGATTCGGAAGTTTTATCAATAAGAAAAGAAAGAAGAAGATTGCCCGTAATATTTCGCGCAACACAGCCCTTGTGATTGACGAACACTATGTGCCCAGCTTTAAGCCAGCGAAGATTTTCGTAAACAAAATCAAGAACAGCGAAAAAGTGAAGGAAGTAGCCGAAAAGGCTCAGTCTTTGTAACCGGTTACACAGCCGTAGTACATGCTTAAAAATCGTATCATTCTTATAGGAATTAGTGCCCTTGTGGTTGTCGGGTTGTTTATGTTGCCCAAAGTGGTTGTAAACAATGCCGATCAGCAGGTAACAGTACCGGCCGACTCGGTTCAGCAAACGGCCGATCCGCACACCAATGCCCCCGAAGGCTTAGTGCGTCACATCGCACACCTGTTGGGAAATTACGCAAACGCTTCCGAAAAGCAAAAAAAGGCTATCTTTGCCGACTCTTTGGCAACCCTGTATGCCGAAGCCGGCAAGTTTGACAGTGCCGGCTGGTATGCTGTGGAGGCCGCAACGTTCTTTAACAACGAAAAAAGCTGGTTTAAAGCAGGCGACAGCTATTACCAGGCCTATACTTTCGCGCTAAATGCCAATAAGCAGGGAAATTTAGCCGAAAAAACACGGGAACAGTTTCAAAAGGTGCTGGACATCAATCCGGATAACCATGAAGCCAAAACCAAAATGGCCATGACGTACCTGTCGTCCGGCAGCCCCATGCAGGGCATTACCATGCTGCGCGAAGTGTTGAAAGCCGACCCCCAAAACGAGCTTGCCTTGTTTAATATGGGTATGCTGTCGGTTCAATCGGGGCAACACGGTAAAGCAGTAGAGTGG
The DNA here is from genome assembly GCA_964404445.1 of uncultured Roseivirgaceae bacterium. GTDB lineage: Bacteria > Bacteroidota > Bacteroidia > Cytophagales > Cyclobacteriaceae > UBA2336. The sequence goes on from CAYOJW010000001.1 coordinate 402,984, forward strand.
TTAAGCCAGTTGTTGGAGGTAAACCCCGGCCACATACAAGGTCGTTTGTTGTTAGGCTTAGCCTACATGAATACAAACGAGAAAAAGAAGGCCAGAGAGCAGTTTGAAAAAATAAAAGATATGGACAAGGATCCGGCAGTACAGGCAACAGTCGATTCTTATCTGAAAGATTTAAAATAATTAACAACACAGCCAATGCGGTGCCTGCCGCAAAAGCAACAAACCATCGCATTTTATGCCAAGCGGAAAAAAAAGAAAGAAAAGCAAAATGGCCACACACAAGCGCAAGAAGCGTTTGAGAAAGAACAGACATAAGAAGAAGTAACGGAGCGTTATCCCGAATGTAACCGGGGTGTTTCTTTCTTTTCGGAATAGAAATCCCCGCTTTTGGGATCCATCCGTACGCAGCTATACACATTTTTTACTTTAACCATTAATCGTTTTGAGCAACGAACTAATCATTAGTACCACTCAAGACGGAAGTCGTATAGCCCTGCTTCGAGATAAAACGCTTGTAGAATTTCACCAGGAAGAGGAGGGAAGCAAATTTCAGGTCGGAGATATTTACTTAGGCACAGTTAAAAAAGTTGTGCCCGGGTTAAATGCCGCATTTATAGATGTAGGCTACGACAAAGACGCTTTTCTGCATTATTTAGATCTGGGCCCGCAGTTTAGTTCACTCAGCAAGTTTACCAAACTAACCCGTGGGAAAAAGATTTTCGGCAAGCTGGAAAAATTTACCCTTGAACCGGACATTGACAAGCACGGCAAAGTTAGCCAGCAATTAACCAAAGGCCAGTTGCTTCCGGTGCAAATCGTAAAAGAACCGATCTCTACAAAAGGGCCGCGATTATCCTGCGAGTTATCATTAGCCGGGCGCTACTTAGTGCTGGTGCCGTTTTCGAAAGCCGTTAACGTTTCGAAAAAAATTACCAGTAACGAAGAACGTAAACGCCTGTTGCGCCTCATCCAGTCCATTAAGCCCGAAAACTTTGGTGTGATTGTACGCACCGTAGCCGAAGGCGCTGAAGTGGCAGACCTCGACCGCGATTTGCGGAACCTCGTGAAAACCTGGGAAGACGGCATTGCCCGCCTGCCCGAAGCACAGCCCAACGAAAAACTTATCGGTGAGCTGAACAAAACCTCATCGCTGTTGCGTGATTTATTGAACGAATCGTTCGATAACATTCATGTTGACGATAAAAAAATGTACGATGAAGCCCGTGCATACATTCGCAACATTGCCCCCGAGCAAGAGAAAATCGTAAAATTCTACAACGGCCGGGCTAAAATATTTGAACACTACGGTGTCGAAAAACAAATTAAATCGGCCTTTGGCCAAACCGTAAGCCTGAAAGGCGGAGGGTATTTAATTATCGAACACACCGAAGCGCTTCATGTTATTGACGTAAACAGCGGCAACAAATCGAACCGCGAAGAAAATCAGGAAACCACAGCACTCTCGGTAAACACCGAAGCGGCCAAAGAAATTGCCCGTCAGCTTCGTTTGCGCGACATGGGCGGCATCATTGTGGTTGATTTCATCGATATGCGAAATCAGGACAACAAAAAACTGATTTACAAAATCATGCGCGATGAGATGGAATCCGACAAGGCCAAATCAACGGTATTGCCGCTTTCTAAATTCGGGTTAATGCAAATTACCCGTGAGCGTGTGCGCCCGCAGGTAAACATTATTACCAAAGAGGTTTGCCCTACGTGTAACGGCACCGGAAAGATTACGGCATCTATTCTTGTTTCGGATCTGATCGAAAAAACGTTAGATCATTTATTGGTGAAACAAAACGAAAAAGATTTAGTGTTGGCACTTCACCCGTACCTGCACGCATTTTTTACGAAAGGTTTTATTTCGCCTCGTGTAAAATGGTTCTTTAAATACAAACGCTGGATAAACCTCGAAAAAGATTCATCGCTCGGTGTTACCGAGTTTAAGTTTCTGAATAAAGAAGGTGAAGAAATTCAGTTGAATGCGTAGCGTTTCAGAAACCAATCATAATGAATGTCCTGTAGCTTAACGTTACAGGACATTTTTATGTTGGTCGTTTCCGTTTGGGGGAGTAATAAAAGGCGATGACTGCGAATGTAACCGGATGGCTTTGCGCGACAGGTATAACCCTACCAGCAACGAAATAAGCGCGCCAATCCAAATACCCGGAACAAACGAAATAAACAGGAAATAATCGTACGCGCCATGAAATACAACAGCCGAGAGCAAAGCCAGCACGCTGTAATAAAATGTTTTTCGGTGCGTGAATTTTGCCAACCCTAAATAGTAGCCCATCAAAACAGCAAAGCACGCATGTGCAGGTACTGCGGTAAACATGCGTAAAAACCCCGTGGCAAAACCGTATTGAAATACATACAGTATGTTTTCGAATGTGGCAAAGCCCATCCCTACCATTACGGCATATACAATGCCATCGAAGGGTTCGTTGAAGTTTTTGTTCCGGAACAAAATAAACCTGATAAAAATGAATTTGCTGAACTCTTCAACAAAAGCCACTTTAAAAAAAGCATTCCCAAACTGGTGTACGGCATCGTGTTCGTTCAGGGCAATCATAAAATCCAGCGGCAGGCTGATGATGAGCGTGACTAACGTACTGAGCACACCGTAGAAAAAACTGATCAACAGTAAATGGAGGGGTTCGCGTTCGTGCTGGTCTTTTAAATAAATGTATAAAGCGATTGCCACACCCGGGGCAAGCGCCAATACGAGAAGGTAAAGCGCATCCATACCGAAAAGTACGACAAAACAGAGGATGTATCAAAAGTGTGACGTCATGTCGAACCTGCCTGTCGGCAGACAGGCGCAGTGAGACACCCCGTCAATCAGCGTTCAAAACCGGGACATCTCTCTGCGTTTGATGTGACGTGGTTTATTATTTTGACTTTTGATACAACTACTCCTTATTCCAGTACACCTTCTATTTCATCCATTTTTGCCCGGCTGAATTTTCCGGAAGTGGCATAAACAATTTTTCCTTCGGCATCCAGCACAAAAAAATAGGGGATGTCTTTCTTCTCGAAATCGAGTGCCTCTTTATACGTTTTTAACTCGCCTTTATAAAACAAGATGTAAGGCAACAGGTTGGGATCAACATTTTTAACAGCTTTCTTTTTTGCCGTGCCCGTGGCCGCAGCGTTTACGCCTGTAAACATCGGAATGAAATACACGTTTACATCGTATTCAAAACCATCAAACACACTGCCCTTGCTTTTCTGAATAAACTTTTGAAAGATGGGCTGAAACCAGGTATTCAATTCGTCTTCCGATTTTTTTGAATAGGCAAGCCCCAACAGGGTGTATTTGCCCGATACACTTTGTGGTAGTTCAATTTTTGTATCGTCAACGGTTTCGGCCGTCATGTTCGGAAAGGGTTTACCCACCACCTGCGCCTGCGCGATAACCGCACAGCATAAACAGCCGAGTATAAATGGAAGCGCTTTTTTCATGGTTTTTGAAGTTCAAATGAAAAATTAAGTATAACACAAACCCTTATATTTTTAACCGCAGAGGCGCAAAGAACGCTGAGTTAATTTTTTGTGTTTTCTTTGTGCGCTTAGCGCCTCTGCGGTTAAGATTGCGTAACGCGATTAGCTGTTTTTCCACTTAATGGTACAGCCGATTGCTTTGGTTTTAGTTGTTTCAACAGTTTGGTTTGTAAGTAACGCATCAACAGCATCCTCAACATATCTTTTGGTTGCTGAGGCTGCGTCTTTTGTGTTGTCATCAATGGCACCGATGTAGGCTACTTTAAAGTCTTTGCCTTCTCTTTTCAGAACAAATGTGTGTGGAGTATTGGTTGCGCCAAAAGCAGCAACGGTTTTTTGGTTTTCACCATCATCAAGGTAGGCGAACTTATATCCTTTTTCATTTGCCTGTTTCACCATAGCATCGAACGAATCGCCCGGTGTAATTGTGGGGTCGTTCGGTTGAATGGCAATAACAGGAAATCCCTTTGAAGCATACTTGTCATGTAGGGCAATAATTCTTTTGTTGTATGCTTTCGACACGGGGCAGGTGTTGCAATCAAAAATCACAATAACACCCTTTACATCTTTATAGTCGCTTAGGGCAACCATTTTACCGTTTGTGTTTTTCAGCTTAAAGTCGGCAACGGTATCGCCAACTTCATACCCAACCCTTACAGGGCTTGCAGCCACCAGCACAAACATGCACACGGCCAAATATAAAATTGATCTGATCATAATGTATAATGGTTAAGTTATGGGTTAAATTAAATATATAAGCTACAGCACTTGTGCAATCAGTTTTTCAAGATCGCCCTCGTGCAGTTCTTTTTCAACAAAAATTCTTTTACCGGTTTTACTGTTTACGATAATGGTAGCGGGCAATGCCCCCGACCATGTTTTTTCGATTAGGTTGATCCACACGTTGGGGTCTTTTTCATCTAACAACACCACTTTCGACTGAAGTTTTTTCCGGTCGATAAACTTATACACTTTGGAGGGGTCAGCGTCTAAGTCCAAATCCATGCTCACCAGCGTTACTTCAACATCTTTCCGTTCCTGTCCTAATTTTTCAAATAGTGGCAACTCCTTAATACAGGGCGCACACCATGTAGCCCAAAAATTGATCACCTTTATGTGTTCGCCAGGACTGTTGATGATGGCCTGCAACTGTGGCAGCTTTATCGTTTCGGCCGGTTGTTGCGCCTGAGCGTGAAACGCCCAGCCCCAAAAAATAAGTACGATCAGTTTCTTCATATATAGCATAAACAGCGAGGAGCAAATGTAGTTCCGAAAATTAAACGGCCTTGCCGGAACAGGAAACAGAAATATGAAATCGGTTAAAATCAGGCACTTACAAATTGCCAAATTCCTACCCGAAAAGAATCCCACAAAATGGAGCAGTTATCCACATTGCGGTAATGTTAACGGTTAAGTTGCTGATTTACAGAAACATAAACACCTCAAAATCAATCAATTCTTTGTGGACAACTTTAGGAGGTCATAAATCCGGTTACGGATTTCAATCCATTTATAAGTTTCAGATTTTCAGAATCATAGGCTTACTATCCGGGGCTTTTAGTATTTTTTGCGCATGAATAATCAGCAAAACCGTGTAAGAAAACTTTTCAACATTGAGCTACCCGTTATACAGGCCGGTATGGTTTGGTGTAGTGGCTGGCGGTTAGCCTCGGCCGTAAGCAATGCCGGAGGACTGGGGCTGATCGGGGCGGGCTCGATGTACCCCGATGTTTTCAGGGATCATATCCGTAAGTGTAAGGCTGCCACTTCAAAACCGTTTGGGGTAAACCTGCCGTTACTCTATCCCGAAATGGGCGAGTTGATGGATATTATCGATCAGGAAGGTGTAAAAATAGTTTTTACCTCGGCAGGCAATCCCACAACGTGGACGGGCAAACTGAAAGAAAAAGGCATTACCGTTGTCCATGTGGTATCGAGCGTGAAGTTTGCGAAAAAATCAGAACAAGCGGGTGTAGATGCCGTAGTGGCCGAAGGCTTTGAAGCGGGAGGCCATAACGGGCGCGAAGAAACCACAACGCTGGTGCTTATCCCGATGGTGCGCGATGCCATTTCTGTTCCGTTAATAGCGGCCGGAGGGATAGGCAGCGGTCGTTCGATGTTAGCAGTAGAGGCATTGGGCGCAGAGGGGGTTCAGATTGGTAGCGCGTTTGTGCCCAGCGAGGAATCATCGGCACACGAAAACTTTAAACAACGTGTTGTTCATTCTGCCGAAGGCGATACACTACTCACCATGAAACAGCTTACCCCCGTGCGGTTAATGAAGAATAAGTTTTTCGATGAGGTAACAGCAGCCGAACAACGCGGTGCGGGCAAGGAAGAACTGTTACAGTTGTTAGGTCGCGCACGCGCCAAGCAGGGTATGTTTGAAGGCGACATGGACGAAGGCGAACTTGAAATAGGCCAGGTAGCGGCTTCACTTCATGCCATTAAACCCGCAGCAGAAATTTTACACACGCTTTGGCGTGAATACCTCGCTGCGAAACAAGCGATTTGTACTGCGTGAGTTTTTAGAGATCAAAATAAAATTTTCTTTCTTGTTGCTTCTATTTTATCATCGATGGAGTTGAAAAATTTATTCCGCTCGCGCTCACCGGTTGTGCTGATTAATACCGATCTGTTTTGAAGGTTCTTGATAAAAGTATGCGTTTGCTCGCAGAAACTTTCGTGAGTTGTCATCAGCAGTTCGGTAATATTATGGCTTACAAAAGTGGTTAGGTTATTGTCTAAGTTGAAAAGCACCGTGTTGTCGGCAATCAGTATTTCATTTTTATACAATGTATAAGAAACGTTGGGTTGTTTTTGGCCTGCCGTTGCCATTTGCCGGATGTCGCTGATCAGGTTTTTATAATCGTCTAATATACCGGCAACATCAGAGGCCGGACTAAAAAAACCCGACTCTTTATAAAACTCAAGTTGTTTAAGTGTAACATTGGCGGTTTCATCGGCCCAGATTTCTATTGCAGGAATGGTTTGGTACAGGCTCCAGATTTTCCGGCCAAGCGAAAGATATTTTTCGGGAATGGTTTCGGCCGTGTACGAAAGCGGTTGAAATTCTGAATAGCTCAACAGCGACTTCATCCAGAAAAACATTTTAAAAGCGCACAAGCGCGGGTAATTGAAATAATGAAAAATGGGGATGTCCTTAGCGGTAAAAGCAATTTCCTTTTTGCCGTTAAAAGCGGCTGCATATTCAAGGTTGGTTGCCATTGCGTTCAACCAGTTTTCAAAAGTTTCGGGTTTGTGGTTTACAACAAGATGCTGGAACGTAATAAAAGGTGTGTCGTTACGCAATAGGGCATCTAACGAAACATTGAATTTCTCACTGAGCAATTTTGCTTCATCTAACGATAGCAGGGTTTCGCCACGTATTCTGCGGTAAGCGCTGTCGCGGCTTACGTTCAGGCTTTCGGCCAGTTCATCGGCCAGCGAAATGTTAGTGGGCAAATGCTGTTTAATCTGTTCCAGGAAAGCAGCCTGGTTGTTTCTTTCAATCATACAATGCTATACTAACGTTAATACTAAGCATTTTGAACGGATTAGCAAAGCACCAGTGCATTTGCGATTTCTGCAAATCATTTTTTGGCGAGTTGCGAAGAATGCAACTGGGTAACCGGCTCGGCAGGCTATTTTTGAATGTGTAATCCAATAAATGTTTAAGCGCTATGAAAAAAATCAGTTACATGCTATCTGTATTGACTCTTGGCACTCTTGGTTTCTTTTTAACGGGCTGTAGCCTTTTTGAAGATGATCCCACAGAAAAGGAGAAACTCCCGCCCGCCACGCAGGAAGGCAAAGGCGTGTTTGCCTGTTTGGTAGATGGCAAGGCATGGGTGGCAAAAAGTAATACATGGTCATCACCGGGAACAAATGCATACTATCAGGAGGGGGTTCTTTCTATTTATGCAGGGGTAATTACCAATAATTTTTTTCAAAATATAGGGATTGGACTATTGGATCATATGCTGACCGAAGCTGAGTACATTTTGGCAGAACCACCAATGGGGAGAGTGGTGTTAGAAGATTTAAGAAACGATTGTGAATATAGGACGTCTCCCAATTATTCTGGCAGGCTAATCATTACTCATTTTGATAAAGCGAGATACATCATCTCTGGTACGTTCGAGTTTGAAGTCTATTCTTCTAAATGTGACAAGGTAATCCGGGTAACCGATGGTCGCTTTGATTTGCAGTATGCCCCTTAAAAAATATTAACCATTAACCCCAACAATTATGAAAAGGTCTCTTCTTCTATTGTTAATGCTATGCACCTTTTACGCGCATGCCCAAGTATCCGATGCATGGAAAACGCAGATCGAATCAACATTTCAGCATGTAAACCGTACACCCGTCACCACGGGGTTGCTGAACGATTACGGCCTTTATTTCACCAACATAGATAAGTTTAACGGCATACCAAGCGATACGAATTATATCGAACTGAACGAGTGGCAGATGCTTTACACCTCCCTATATACCTGCCGCTTTAACAGCAACGCGGCCGCGATGCCCGATCCGCCTATAGTATTTGCCATGGTGGACAGCCTAAGTCTAGCTCCGTTGTTCGGGCAACGGCTTGCCTTGCTACCGCCTACAACGTACAGCAACAAAATTTTATTTGCCGGTTTGCATTATAACTACGAGCGGTTCAAAAGCAATGCCGTACCCTCATTAGTGTATGTAAGCAACAACAAAATCTACGACACCCCCGGCCGGCTAACGACCCCGTACGAAATAAAAGAAGCCTTTGCCGTTGTGCCTACCCGGTCGGTGCTGGAGGGTGCCTCGCACACGTTTATGTTTAGCCCTGAGTTGTTTTATACCAATACAGGCAAAACCATTAGCACCGTAAATATCGATTTTGGCGATGGCGCGGGTTACCGGAACGTGTCGGCAAACGAACCCATACCCATTGTGTATGATGCCGAAGGCATGAAAACCATGCGTATTAAAATCACCTATACTGACCAGACCTTTAAAGAAAGCCGCACAAAAATTGAAGTAACGGATGTTGCAACTTCGATGCCTGTGCAGGCTCGATATGGCGATGTTGACAAGGTGGACGAAAAAAACTTCCCTCTTGCGGGCTTTCATGCACCGAAGCCCTATCAAGGTGTAATCGCCAAGGCTTTGGTTACAATTGGCTATGCCAATACCGACAAGAAAATACGCAAACCGCTTATTGTGGTGGAGGGGTTTGACACATGGAAGATTAAACATCCAGATAACCCTGAAAAAAACCTGTCGTTTAAGAGATTTCTTAGCACAGAATATTTAAGAAGAGCAATTAATTACACCCATGGTGGAAAGTCTTATGATACATTAAGCCACGCCTTAGAAGAAGAAGGCTTCGACATCATTTTTATAGATTTTGATAATGGCACAGATTATATCCAGCGCAACGCTTATTTAGTAGAGAATGTTATTGAATGGGTAAATTCCGTAAAAGAGCCGTACAATGGCGTGATGCAAAAAAACGTAGTGTTGGGCGCCAGCATGGGTGGCCTGATAGCACGCTACGCCCTGCGCGACATGGAACTTTCAAACCCTGTAATTGACCATGATACACGCTTGTATGCTTCGCTTGATACCCCGCACCAAGGGGCTAATTTCCCACTGTCTTTTCAGGCTTTGGTTAGTCATCTGAGTGGTATCGGCATAAACCCCGGTGCGCCCGTTGGTATAACAACAAATGCATTTACACTGGGCAATCTTTTGACCGATTTGGGTAGTAATCATAGAGTTTTAAACACACCTGCGGCAAAGCAAATGCTGATGTATTCAGTTGTCGGGGCGGGTGAATCTATTGCAATTAACAATTCTGTACACCAAACTTTTAAAACCGAGTACGTTACTATGGGCTATCCACAGTTGGGGGGTATTCGTAACATTGTTATAGCAAGTGGGTCTGAATGTGGAGAAACACAAGGGTATGCTCCCTATGCAGAATATGTCAATTATCATGGTAAATTCAGACTTGACTTATGGTCGTATCTCGCATCTGTAGTATTACTTGGACAAGACCCCATGTTGTATGTGCCTCTTGCACTTACATCGCGTACAGATTTAAGAGCACAAATTGTATTGAATGCATTACCGAATCAAACGGGTCAAAGAATTTATAAAGGGCGGGTGTATGTTCAAAAGAAAATATTATGGGGATTAATAACTGTTAATGTGAATCTTTTCGATAAGCCGTTTAATGCTCTGGTTTCGTGTTTGCCGGTTGATAATTACGGAGGGGGATCACGGGGTTTTCTTGACGCTGAAGAAGAGGATAAATTGCCCTTTTCATTGATTCATAGTAAATTTTCATTCATCCCTACATACAGCGCATTAGATATAGGGGGAGGACAACAGCCCATTACATTAACAGAGGTGACACGCCCGTATTCACCCGCGTATCCGCCCGTTGGCTCTAAAAATGTAAAAGCTCATAACTTCTTTACAAACCCTACAGAAGGGAATATATCAAATGAAGCTCATGTTGCTATTACTCTGCGCAACGGGCGGTGGCTGTTTCAAGAAATTATGGGTCAAACGGCATTCTTTAGTTGTTCTGCCAATTGTGTTGGAACAGAACTTGAGCCAACCCTCACCGGCCCCTCTCTTGTGTGCGCCAGCGGTTCTCAGTCACAGTTCACCTTAAACAACGTGCCTTTGGGGGCTGCGGTAACATGGCAAATTCAAAATGGAAAAGGGATTACACCCGCCTCGGGCACAGGAGCATCAGCCACAATAACATTTGGTGAATTATTTCTTTCCGGTTCACGCACCATAGTTTTTACAATCACCACGGGGTGTGGCTCTGTGCAACTTCAAAAAACATTTTATGTAGGGAGTAGTGTTGCAATAGAGAGCACTTCGCTCAACCCCAATCCACAACAACCTTGTCCGCTTGATAAATATTATAGCGTTCCGTACTTACCGGGTGTTTCGTACCAATGGGGTGTAACCGGCTCGTATTATACATCATGGTTCTACTATGGCGAAAACCCTCCTAATTATCAAGAAAATGCAATTTATGTGCTCACCACCAGTAATGACCCTTTCAATATATCGGTTACCATGTCTGCCGATGGTTGTTCAATACCGGGCACATCGACCAATCAGACAGGCAATGGAATTTATTGTGATTGTTACTATGATCCTTATATATGCCCTGAACAAGGTGGCGGATTTTTTAGTGTTTACCCCAACCCGGCAAACAATTACCTTGATATAGAAATAGCCGAAAGCGAGCATTTGTCAAAGAGTTTTCAGCCTTACGAGATTGTTTTGTTCGACAACAACGGGGCAGAGAAACTCAGAGCTACAACAAGCGAGAGATCAAAGAGAATAGACACCTCGTCATTTAAAATCGGGCAATATTTTCTTCATGTACTGTACAAAGGCGAAGTGCTTCAAAAGCAGATACTCATTAGCCGATAGATATTCGACCTTGCTTTAGAGGATTGGTGCACGCTTGTAGTGTACCAATTCCCTAACCCTGTTGAACAACAAGTCTTTCCCGAACAACCTCCTGCCTGAGAGCGGGCGTTACCGGTGCAGGTTTTTCAAACGTATCGGCATACCATTTTACATAATGTGCGTATTGGATACAGTTACTCACAATTTTGCCATCGATCAGTATTTTAATGCGTTCGATGGATGTGTTTGCCTGTAAGGCAGATTGCTGTTGTGCCGCTAACTCACCCACGCCCACAAACTCAATTCCCCGATATGTTTTTGCAGCAGCCTTCATTTCTCATACATATCAAAGCGGGATTGTTTGTAACCCGCTGTTTGCACCTTTGCCGTTAACCATACAAGTTTACAAACTGTTTATTACGCCAGTGTTAAAATTGTGGTTATTTTTAACGCTTCGGCAATTCAACGCATTGCATGCCTGCATTTTTTGATACATCCATCGAATACCTGAAAGGCGTTGGCCCGCAACGGGCGGCATTGCTCAATAAAGAATTAAAAATTTTTACGTTTGGCGACTTAATCCAATACTATCCGTTTCGGTACGAGGATCGCACAAAGTTCTATCTCGTAAAAGAGGTTCACGATGAAATGCCGTATGTGCAGGTAAAAGTATATATCGTTAAAAAAGAACAGACGGGTGTTGGCGTAAAAAAGCGATTGGTAGTAACGGCTAAAGATAACAGCGGTGAAATAGAGTTAGTGTGGTTTCAGGGCATAAAGTGGATATACGACAAACTGCATACAGGCATTGAATACATTGTTTTTGGGAAACCCGCCCGGTTTGGTCGTAAGTTTAGCATAGCGCACCCCGAAATAGAACCGTTAACAACCGCCAACGAAAAAGGCGGTTACCTGCATCCTGTTTATCCGCTCACCGAAAAATTACGCACGCGCCACATCGACAGCAAGGCAATTTCAAAATTACAACAGGAATTGCTGGTGTTGGCGAAAGATAAAATCCGGGAAACGCTCTCAGCAGAAATTATCCAGCAGTTTAAGCTGATCGGTAAACAGCAGGCGTTGGTAAACATTCACTTTCCGCAAAGCCATGCACTGATGGCGCAGGCACAAAACCGCCTGAAGTTTGAAGAGTTGTTTTACATTCAACTGCGGTTGCTTAAACTAAAGCTCATACGGCAGCAAAGTTTTAAAGGCCAGGTGTTTAATGATGCCGCATTGCTCACAAAATTTTACAACGAGTTTTTACCGTTTCCGCTTACCGATGCGCAAAAGAAAGTAATCAAAGAAATCTATGCCGATTTAAAATCGGGCAAACAAATGAACAGGCTGTTGCAGGGCGATGTGGGCAGTGGTAAAACCATTGTGGCATTTGTTTGCGCGTTGATTTCAATAGGAAGCGGAGCGCAATGTGCCCTTATGGCGCCAACCGAAATCTTAGCGCAACAACATTTTAACAATTTAAGCAAATACGCTGCGCTCATGCAAATACCCGTGGCGTTGTTAACAGGGTCCACAAAAAAGAGTGAGCGTAAAATTATTCACGAGGCACTACAAAACGGTGAACTGAAAATTTTAATTGGTACTCACGCCCTGTTGGAAGAAGAAGTAAAATTTAAAAATTTAGGATTAGCGATTATTGATGAGCAACACCGGTTTGGTGTAGCGCAACGCTCGAAACTTTGGCGTAAAAACGCAGGCGTATATCCGCACGTGCTGGTGATGACGGCCACACCCATACCGCGCACATTAGCGATGACGTTGTATGGCGATTTAGACATTTCGATAATCGATCAGTTACCGGCCGGAAGAAAACCCATCAAAACCATTCACAAATTTGATTCGCACCGGTTACAAGTAAATCAGTTTTTAAAAGAACAAATTGTCGCAGGCAGGCAGGTGTATATTGTGTACCCGTTAATTGACGAATCAGAAAAGCTGGATTTAAAACACGTGATGGACGGATACGAAAGTATTTGCAGGGCGTTTCCGAACGAAGCCGTAAGTATTGTGCATGGCAAGATGAAAAACGAAGCCAAAGATTTTGAGATGCAACGCTTCATCAAAAAAGAAACGAGCATTATGGTAGCCACTACCGTAATCGAAGTAGGGGTTGATGTGCCCAACGCCTCTGTTATGGTAATTGAAAACGCTGAACGGTTTGGGCTGTCGCAGTTGCACCAGCTTCGCGGAAGGGTGGGGCGCGGAGCTGAACAATCGTATTGTATTTTAATGACAAGTTTTAAACTGTCGGCCGATTCAAAAACCCGCATCGACACCATGGTGCGCACCAACAACGGATTTGAAATTTCGGAAACCGACTTAAAGTTGCGCGGCCCTGGCGATTTAATGGGAACACAACAAAGCGGTGTGCTGGATTTAATGATTGCCGACTTGGGCAAAGACGGCAAAATTTTACAAGCTGCCCGCGAAACAGCCTTGCGCATATTGGAAGACGACCCCGAATTACAAAAACCTCAAAACAAGCCGATCTGGCAACAGGTTGAGCTTACAAAAAAATCGGTCGTTAACTGGAGCAAAATAAGTTGATGTGCCGGAAATTGGTATTTTTACTTTTTGGCTTATGAAATGAGCATAACCAAACTATATTAATTTGAATGATAATATGTATGCGAACCAGCCTGCGGCAAAGGCAGGTTCCATGTGTCTGCATATTAAAAATGAATATAAACACATGAAACGGGTTGCTCTATTTTGTTTAACGATAGGTTTGTTTGTGTCTGCAAAGGCACAACAGGGTAATTATTTTCTTTCCAATATTTCGCCCGGCAAAGATTTGAGCGATAATGTTTGTTTCGATATGGCGCAGGATGCGCGCGGTGTTTTTTATTTCGCCACCCAGGCCGGCATGTTGCAATACGATGGCCGAAACTGGGATATTATCCGTACCAACGGGGCTGCGTATGCCGTAGAGCTAAGCGAAACCGGAACGTTGTATGTGGCCGGCTCCAAAGGTTTTGGTAAAATTGTAAACGATGAAAACGGATTAGAAACCTTTAAGCTGTTATACGATAAGGCCGGGGCAGAATATTTGTTTCAGGCGGTTACGGTAAAAGACAATGTTTATTTTTTAAACGACCGAAATCTGTTTGTATATACCGAAACCAACGACAGCACTACGGTTTTTTCTGCGAATGCAAACACAGGATCATTTATCAGCCTCACCGAAATTTTTGGGAACATTTATGTAAGCACCGAAAATCAGGGGCTTCTGCGGGTTAACGAAAATCAATTTGCGAAATCAAACCTGTCGTTGCCCGACAGCGTTCAGGTGGTGTTTTCATCGAAGTTTGAAGACCGTTATGTGTTGGGCACATCCGACAGCCGCTTGTTTCTTTATACCAAAAACACAAAACTGAAAGAACTTCAGTTAAAGGATGCCGTATATGCAAGCACCAGCGTGATGATCAACGCCACGTGGGTAAACCCGGACTTGATTGCCATTGGTACATTGCGCGGAGGCGTTATGTTTATCAATCCGGCTACGGGCAACACGACCGAAATCGTAAATTACGGAACCGGTCTTCCGGATAACGAAATTTATGCACTGGCCAGCGACAGGAATCATAACGTATGGATTGCCCATACTTATGGTTACACACGCATTGCTCTGTACCTGCCGTTTCGTTCGTTCAAGCACTATCCCGGTTTACAGGGAAATTTATTGTGCGCAATCACATATCAAAATAATGTGTATGTGGGCACATCGCTGGGGTTGTATAAGTTAGAAAAAGAAGAATCGTACGATGAGATAACGTATTACGTGCAGGTGCCCGTTCAATCGAAAGCAAAAACAACAGTAAGCGTACCTGAAAAAGAAGAGCCGCCAAGGGGCGGGTTCTTTTCATTGTTCAGAAAGAAGAAGGCACAAACCCCTGAACCAACAGCTAAACAAAAAACGGAACAGGCGAAAGTAAAATACAGGAAAGAGAAACGCACCAAAAAAATCCTGCGGGCGCGTTATTACAGCTATAAAAAAGTAGAGGGCATCAATGCAAAAATCACGCAATTGGTTTTATGGCAAAACAAACTGATTGCTGCGGGGCTTGAAGGTGCTTTTGAAATCAACCAACAAGCATCAACGGTTATTTTACAAGACCCTGTACGGTTTCTTCATGCCTCCGATAGAAAAAAGAAGCTGTTTGTTTCAACATACGATGACAAGTTGCACCAGTTGACAAACACCGGAAAAACATGGGATAGCGAAAACCTGGTTCAGAACATCGATGATCCCGTCAACTATATTTTTGAAGAAGCCAACGAAGCTATTTGGTTTTGCAGTTACGACCGCGTGTACCGATTGGAGTATGCCGGAGGCGCAGAAGCCTCGGTTAAACGCATGGATGTGGTAAACCCCAGCCTTGAAAAAACAGTTGGCGTAACGTTAAACGGTCAGGTAATTGTGGCAACCTCCGGAGGTTTTTATTTTTTCGACCGGACAACGAAACAACTTGTAAAATCCGATACACTCGCTGCACCAACGGCATATTTTGCGAACAATGCCAACTTGTGGTTCCGTGACGAACACCAGTGGTACATTTCGGGCAACAGTGGCGACAAAAACAACTTACAATACCTGAATTTGTTCAACGACATCCGCTACATCGCCACCGATGCCAATACGGGCAATGCATGGATTATTACAGGCAGCAATGAGTTATTGAAATTCAGCAGCAACAAAATTATGCCGTTGGAAAATGCATACCCGTTGTTTTTAAAAGCCATCTCGCAAAACGATGAAATCCGCCAGCGCAAAAGTGTAATTCAGGTAGAGCAAGACAACAGTTCGCTCAAGGTGTTGGTGGTTAAGCCCGATTATATCGGAGCCAATGCGGTGGAGTACCGTTATTTTTTGGAAGGACTGCATAAAGAATGGTCGGGCTGGTCAAATAAAGATTACGAATTTATGTTTCCGTACCTGCCCCCGGGCGATTATGTGCTTAACGTTCAGTCGAAAGATATGTTTGGGAAAATCAGCGAGATGGATCCGGTGCGGGTAAAGGTACTGCCACCATATTGGAAACGCTGGTGGTTTTATGCGCTGGAGTTTACCGTATTTGCGTTGTTAGTGTTGTTGTCGTTCAGGCTCAGCCATCGTTACAACCTGATCAGCCGGTTGTTATCGTTGTTGTCCATCATCATTCTTATCGAGTTTATACAAACGCTGGCCGGCTCTACCATTACGCTAAACAGTGGCCCCGTGGTTGATTTCATTATTCAGGTATGTGTAGCATTTATCATTCTTCCGGTAGAGGGCTTTCTGCGTACGTTCATGTTGCGTTCTATTGAACGAAATAAAACAATAGCCCTTACGAATCAAAAGAAAGGTGACTAACGTTTTTGTTTACAGTTTATGCACCCGCGCCTCTTCCAGATCAAGATTGTGTTCTAATGCCCTGATCACTTCATCATCGTATTTTTTTGTTAACCTGATTTTATAGAGTTCCTGTCTGCGCAGGGCGATCAGTTCGAGCATAATTTTTTTATGCAGATTGCGTACGGTGTAAAGGGTTTTTTTATCCTGTTTTTGTTCGGCCACGGCATAAAGCGAATGCGAAAACTGTTCTTTAATGCGCGACACCGTTTCGTATTCGTTCATCGCTAACGTGTAATGGGTATCGAGGTATTCGATGGCGCGTTTGCTTAGTTCGGCACGGATTTGTTCTACCTGTTCTTCTTTGGGAATGTGTTCTTCAACTTCTCTTATGTTTAATAACCTGATCACAAACGGCAAGCTAAGACCCTGCACCACTAACGTGATGAGGATTACCACAAACGTGATGAACAGGATTAGATTGCGGTGCGGGAACACGGAGCCATCGGCCAACGTTAATGGAATGGCTAATGCCGAAGCCAGTGAAACCACTCCCCGCATGCCGGCCCAGCCAATAACAAACGGAAGTTTTAAGCCTGGGTTTTTTTCGCGTTTGCGGATTTTTTTGCTGAACCACCGGGGCATGAAAATCGACAGATATACCAGTACGATGCGGATAACGATCACCATCAAACTGATGAGCAAGGCATACCGGATGGCTTCCTGTAAACTATAACCGTGTATGCCGGCAATAATTACGGGCAGTTCAAGCCCGATCATAATAAATACAAAGCCGTTCAGTAAAAAGCCAACGGTTGCCCAAACTTCTTTGGTTTGAATGCGTGTGCTGTAATTTAAAAAGTCGCTGGCACGAAACGACAAAAACAAACCACCACTTACTACCGCCAGCACACCCGACCAGTGTAATGCCTCGGCCGCGAGGTACATTAAATAAGGAGCAATGAGGGTAAGTGGTGTGGTGATGTTCGAATCTTTAGCCCAGTATTTAAGAATCAGGTATAAAATATTGGCAACGGCCAAACCAACCAGCACACCCATTACCGACAATACCGAAAAACTTACGGCAGCATCGCTCAACACAAAAGTTCCTGTAAGAATGGACGCAATGGCAAACCTGAAAACCGTAAGCGATGCCGCATCGTTTACTAAGCTTTCGCCTTCTAAAATGGTAAGTCCGCGTTTGGGTACGTCCATACCTTTTAGTACAGAGGTTGCCGCAACGGCATCGGGTGGTGAGATGATTCCGCCCAATAAAAACCCCAGGGCTAATGTAAAGCCGGGAATGAGCCACACCGAGAATAAAGCGGTTGCTGCCGAAGTGGCCAACACCAACCCAAAACCGAGAATGAGTATAGGCCGTTTCCATTTCCAAAGTTCCTGCCAGGACGAATACCACGCGGCCTCAAACAACAGGGGCGGCAGGAAAATCAAAAAGATAAGGTCGGGGCTGATGTTAATGGTGGGCATTCCCGGTATGAAACTGATGCCAAGCCCGCCAATCACTAAAAAAATAGGGTACGATATTCTCAGGCGCTGGCTGAACAAATACAGCAGAGCCATCAAAAAGAAAAGCGTAATAATGAGGAGTAATTGCTGGTGGATCAAAGCATAACGGTTTGGTGATACAAAAGTATGGTGTAAAGTTAAGCCACAACAGAAAAAACCGCGTAACCGTTTACAGATTCGTAAGATTATCTACCTTCATGCTGACTTTGATTAACGAATACCATGCCTACACAACCCGATTTTACCACGCTGCCCGGTTTCTATCGCAACTATGTGATGCAGGTTCACGATCAGGATATGCTGCAAGCGCTTGAACTGTCCGCAAAACGGTTCAAAGAATTGACCGGCAGCATTCCGGAAGAAAAAGGTGAGTACCGTTACGCACCGGGTAAGTGGAGCATTAAAGAACTGATTTGCCACCTGATGGATGCCGAACGCATTTTTGCGTACCGCGCATTGCGCTTTGCACGCAACGATGTTACCGAACTGCCCGGCTTTGAAGAAAACGATTACGCCCCGCAGGCTAATGCACACAGCCGTACGTTGAAACAACTTGTTGTGGAAGCTGAAAATCTTCGCAAAACAACCATCGACCTGTTTAAAAGTTTTACACCCGAAATGCTTCAACGCAAAGGATCGGCCAACGGTAATGTTGTTTCGGTTTTAAACATTGGCTATATCATTGCCGGGCACGAAACGCATCATTGTAAAATAATAAACGAACGTTACCTGAACCCATAATGCGCACCGCAGTTATTCTTGTTGCATTACTGAGTGCGTGTGCACCGATTTCAAAACGTGCGTTCACAAAAAAATTTACAGCACTCGAAAACAAGTTGCAAGACCACACCGGTTTTATACTGTATGATCTGGATAACAAAAAGGAACTGTACAGTTTTCAGGCCAACCAATACTTTACCCCGGCATCAAACACCAAAACGTTTACGCTATACACTGCATTAACCGTGCTGGGCGATTCCGTTCCCGCATTACGTTATGTTGAACGCAACGATTCCTTAATCATTGCCGGCACGGGCGATCCTTCCTTTTTATATGAAAACCTGTACGATAACCGGAAAACGTATTTGTTTTTAAGCACATCAAACAAAAAAATCTTTTTAACCGAAAATAATTTTTATACGCAACCGCTTGGTCGTGGTTGGGCTTGGGACGATTTGCCCTTTACCTATTCGGTAGAACGCTCGGCATTACCGTTGTATGGAAATTATCTGACACTACAACAATCCGGGACAATGCTAAAAGCAACTCCGGCATATTTTGCGTTAAACATTTCGGTAAAAGATAGTGTTGAAAAACCGTACATCGAACGTGAAGCATCTTCAAACAAAATCAATTTCTACCCGACCAAAATAAAAGACAACGCCTACAAACAATGGAAAACATCTTACAAAACAGGGCCGGACGTAACGGCTGCGCTATTGACCGACACGCTGAAAAAGAAAGTGATCGTATTGCACAAACCGCTTGAGGGCGAAATCAAAACACTGTATAGTGTAGCGTCCGACTCGTTATATAAAGCGATGATGCAGGAAAGCGACAACTTCATTGCCGAACAATTACTGTTGGTGTGCGCCAATGTATTGAGTGACTCGTTACAGCCTGAAATCGCCATCCGTTACATGAAAAAAAATCATTTAGCCGATTTACCAGACGAACCGCGCTGGGTGGACGGCTCAGGCTTGTCGCGGTATAATTTGTTTACACCGCGCAGTATGGTAAAGCTTTGGGAAAAACTGTATGAAGCCGTTCCGCAACAGCGATTGTTTCCGTTGTTGGCCATTGGCGGAAAAACCGGCACGGTTAAAAATTATTATAAGAACGATCCGCCATATTTGTACGGAAAAACCGGCACGTTAACCAACAATCACAGCGTAAGCGGTTTTTTGGTTACGCGCAGCGGTCGCACATTTATTTTTAGCTTTATGAACAACAACCATCCGGCTACGGCAGCAGCAGTGCGAACCGAGATGGAAAATCTGTTAAAAGAAATTTATTTAGAATATTAAATGAAAGCATCCATTATAATAAGCGTGCTAACATTGTCAATTGTTAATTGCCAAATGTTAATTGCCCAAGACAGTCTTGATATAAAAATTGGGCAAATGATTTTGATTGGCTTTCCTGGCACGAAGGCCGATGAAAAAGTGCTGGAAGAAATCCGGCAGGGTAAGGTTGGCTCTGTTATCATTTTTGAAAAAAACATTCCGCTGAAGAACTCGTATCAGGAATTAAAAAAAATTACGTGGGCGTATCAGCAGGCCGCACCCATTCCGTTGTTTATTGCCATTGATCAGGAAGGCGGAAAAGTAAATCGGTTAAAAGAGAAATATGGTTTCCCGCGATCGGTTACGGCAGCAAAGTTGGGAAAGTATGCACTTGACTCGGTTCGCTTTTATGCCGAAACCACTGCCGCAACGTTAGCCGGATTGGGCATTAATGTAAACTTTGCTCCGGTGGTTGACCTTGCGAGCAATGCCGCTAATCCCATCATTGCAAAACCCGAACGGGCGTATTCGGCACAAGCCGATTCCGTAACATTTTTTGCGCGTGAAGTTATCCGCGAGCACCGTAAGCTGGGCATTGTTTCGGTGCTGAAACATTTTCCCGGGCACGGCAGTTCGAAAGACGATACGCATCTCGGCATGGCCGATGTTACCAATACCTGGAACGACAATGAACTGACTCCTTATAAAACATTAATTGCCGAAGGCGAAGTAGATGCGATTATGAGTGCGCACATTGTTAATAAAACGTTAGATAAGAGTGGCAAGCCGGGAACATTATCGAAAGAAATCATCAACAACCTGTTACGTAAAAAACTTCAGTATAACGGAGTTGTGTTTTCGGACGATATGCAGATGCACGCCATCACCAAACATTACGGACTGGAAGATGCGATTAAGTTTTCGATCAATGCGGGTGTGGATATTCTAACGTTTTCAAACAACATTCAGGGCAGTAAAGAACGCACGGTTGATAAAGTTCACCAGATCATCCGCAAATTTGTTGAAGACGGAACGATCAGCGAAGCGCGGATTAACGAATCGTACCAGCGCATTATGACCTTGAAGCAACAACTCAATGGCGGAAGGGCAGAGTATT
This sequence comes from uncultured Roseivirgaceae bacterium, assembly GCA_964404445.1. Taxonomy (GTDB): domain Bacteria; phylum Bacteroidota; class Bacteroidia; order Cytophagales; family Cyclobacteriaceae; genus UBA2336. The sequence continues at coordinate 423,928 of CAYOJW010000001.1, forward strand.
ACCGTGCAATGTGGTTAAAGGCAAATAGCGCCTTGCGGCAGAATGAAGCATTGGCGCGTGAAGCAGAGGCACACGCACGCAAGACAATGGAAAAGGCGCAAGCCGAAGCTGAAAAATTAAGAGCAGAAGAGAAACCGAGCAAAAAAGAAAAACGCAAACTGCGTAAGCAGAAAAAAGATTAAATCATTAGGTTATGACAGCCGAAGAACGCATTAAACACCTTCACGAAAAACCTAAGCCGACAAAAGAAGCGATCAAACGTGCGCGGAGGCTCGCGATTGTTTTAGCGCTATCAACCTGTATTACTATTTTGATGTTCGTTTATGCGTTCATCAAAAAAACCGAAGCCGAGCATATTTTAGAAAAGAGTGTTGAATTGCAACAACAAAATGAAACATTAAAATTGCAACTTGAACAAGCTCAACAAATTAGTATGGCCGCTAAGCATGAAGCAATCATACAAAGAGAACAGGCACAAAAAGCACTTGAAGAATGTGCTAACAACAAAAAATAAAAACCGTGCAGCCTTACAACATCATCGCGCCAACAGCCAGACAAGTTCCCATCCTGTTAAGCATTCCGCATTGCGGGGTACAGTTCCCCGATGAAATTAAACAATCGTACAAGCAGGACTTAGTAACCGCGCCTGACGATACCGATTGGTTTGTACAGCGGTTGTACGATTTTGCCCCGGCTTTGGGTATAACCATTATTCATGCCGTGTATAGCCGCTGGGTGATAGACCTCAACCGCGATCCGAAAAGCAAACCGTTGTATGATGATGGCCGGATTATTACACCGCTTTGTCCCACAACGGATTTTTTCGGAACCCCCATTTATGCAGACGAACGTAACGAGGTTGATGCTGCCGAAGTACAACGCAGAACGGGACAATATTATATTCCCTATCATCAAAAATTAGATGAACTGCGGTTAGCTATTAAAAACAAATTTGGAAAAGTATTGCTTTGGGAATGTCACTCGATCCGGCAGTTCGTTCCTACCATTCATAAAGATAAATTCTCTGATTTGATTTTGGGCGATGCCGATGGTACTTCGGCTCCTCCGGAAATTACAACCACGGCTTTAACATCGTTGCAAAATTCACAGTACGAAGTGAGCCACAACCATCCCTTTAAAGGCGGTTACATTACGCGCCAGTTTTGCGATCCGAAAAACAACGAACACGCCTTACAGTTAGAGATGAGCAAAGTGAATTACATGAACGATGCCGAAACACAGTACGATGAAGCAAGAGCAGAAAAAATGCGAGCGTTGTTGAAAGAAACATTTGAAAAACTGATTCAACAGCTTGCTTAGAGATTGGTTTTAGAAAAAGAATTTTGTTTTTAATCAGCCCCGCAGGGGCGTTATGTTATTAGATTTGTTTCGTTAGCTCCGTAGGGGAGCTATGTTATTGGAAATTATTTTGTTTTCGGTTAGCCCCGTAGGGGTGCTATGTTATTAGCGATGTTATTGGGTTTGTTTTATTAGCTCCGTAGGAGCGGCATATTATAATCTATGAGCAACACCTATTCACAAATTTATGTTCACATTGTTTTTGCCGTGAAGGGTCGTGAAAACCTTATTTCGGAATTATTTCGGGAAGAAATCCAAAAATACATTTCGGGAATCATCTCAAATCTCAAACAGAAATTGTACGCCATTTATTGTATGCCCGACCACGTTCATATCCTCGTCAGCATAAAACCTGATTGTAAAATATCCGATCTTGTTCGCGATATAAAAGCCAATTCATCGCGGTTCATAAACGAAAAGAATTGGCTGAAACAGAAATTCCAATGGCAGGAAGGCTACGGAGCATTTACGTATTCAAATTCACAGCTTGAGCGTGTAGTCAATTATATTGTTCATCAGCCGGATCATCATAAAAGAAAAACTTTTCGTGAAGAATACAAAGAAATACTGGAACACTACGGTGTTGACTACAATGCTGAATATTTATTTGAATACTATGAATAAACATGCCGCCCCTGCGGGGCTAAACTTTTTCATTATTTTCGGGCTAATAATATATCGCCCCTGCGGGGCTTAATCGCGAACATGAAATATTATCTTTTTACCGCATTGTTTCAACGTGAGCGTTGGCTCACACCCGCATACATTGGCATTGACGATCATGGGACCATTCAATATTTATCCAGCGAAAAGCCACAGCACCCGGCAGCCATTGAATTTGTCGATGGCTTTGCCTTGCCCGGTTTTCAAAACGCGCATTCACACGCTTTTCAATATGCGATGGCTGGACTGGCCGAGAACCACGCAACGGGAACAGACGATGATTTCTGGACGTGGCGCGAAGAAATGTATAAGTGTGCACTGTCGGTCGATCCCGATCAGGCGCAAGCCATAGCCGCCATGTTGTATGCCGAGATGGTGCGGCACGGTTATACGCACGTGGCCGAATTTCATTATGTGCATCATGATAAAGATGGAAAGGCTTATCAGAATTTGGCCGAGCTGGGTGCGCGCATGGTGGAGGCTGCGAAACAGGCAGGTATTAACATTACACTCATTCCGGTATTTTATCAGAAAGGTGGTTTTGGGTTAGAGCCACAATCACGACAAAGAAGATTCATATCCAAAACCGTTGACGATTACTTTAAACTGTTAGCCGCTTCCGAGCAGGTCATAAAAAATCAACCGCACGCGTCTTTAGGGTTTAGTGTGCATTCGCTTCGTGCAGTCGATTTGAACGATATTGTTACAACGTTTACTCAAGGTCCGAAAGAGTTGCCGTTTCATGTGCATGTTGCCGAACAGAAAAAAGAAATTGCCGATTGTTTGGCATACAACAATAAGCGTCCCATGCAATGGATGCTCGATAATCTTCCGGTGAATGAAAGGTTTCACTTGGTACATTCCACGCATCTTAACGATGATGAAGTGAAACAGTTAGCTAAGTCGAAAGCGAACGTAGTGTTGTGCCCTTCTACCGAAGGTAATTTAGGCGATGGTATTTTCCGGATGAAAGAATATGTAAAACTTGGCGGACATTGGACAATCGGCACCGATAGCCACATCGGGTTAAACCCATTTGAAGAGTTTCGCATGATCGATTACCGCCAGCGCTTAGTTACCAACCTGCGAAACACCTTTGAAGGCGATGCAGCAAAATATCTGGTAAACGAATCGGTGCAACAAGGGCGTGTAGCCATGGGCAGAAAAACCAGCGATCATTTTGAGGTAGGCCAGCCATTCGATGCGCTGGTGATCAACGCCAAAACGCATTTGTTAGCCGATACTTCTGAAAAAAACAGATTGTCCTCTATTATATATACGTCTGATTCCAGCCGAAACCTCGGCACGATAGTCCGGGGCAAGTGGGTTGTGAAAAACCAGCATCATATACAGGGTGCTGAAATTAAAGCGGCATTTTCGAATGCGATGCGTGCTTTAAAGAACCGCTGAGGCCATCCGGTTTCACCGGTTAAATACCCCGGTTTCACCGACTTTTGTCTGCATATTGCCCTTTTGTGTTCGTTTCAGGGGTTTTTCATCCGTTATTTTGGATACATAAATCATACAACTATGAGCAACGAGAAAAGAAGTGTTATGGGCAGCTTTTGGGTAGGCACCATCATCATTGCAGTGGGTACGTTCCTTTTGTTAGACCGGATGGACGTGTACGAATTTCCACGATGGCTGTTTTCGATTGGATCGTTTTTTATTGTGCTGTCGTTGATTATCGGGGTTAAGAAAAAATTTACCGGACTTGGTTGGGTTATATTGATGTTCATAGGCGCCTTTTTTCTGTTGCGCGAAATACCCGACATCCCACGCGAATACAGAAGTTATGTTTTACCGGCAGGCGTTATCATCGTAGGGGTGTTTATACTCATGCGTTCTATGCTGGGAACAGGCGCCCGCGAGGCGCGTAAAAATTCATGGAACAGCGATGGCCTGATTACAACCGATGAAGGTGGAGAAGATTTTATCGACATCACCACGGTGTTTGGCAGTACCAAACGCAGGGTATTCTCGAAAAACTTTAAAGGCGGGCAAACCACGTGCATTTTTGGCGGCTCCGATATAGATTTAACGCAGGCCGATATAGAAGGCACGGTGGTAATTGATGTAGTGCAGTTGTTTGGAGGCGTTAAACTTCTTATACCCGCCAACTGGGAATTAAAATCGGATATTACCGTTGTATTTGGTGGCGTGGAAGATAAGCGTGCCGTAGCAACAGCTTCTGGTTCGGGCAAAAAATTGGTGATTACCGGCTTTGCCATGTTTGGCGGGGTGGATGTGAAAAGCTATTAACCTGTACGCCATGCGCGCTTACCTGAATTGGTACTTGGTAAAGTTTATTTATCAGGTAAACCAAAGCCAACCCAAGGTTCAATTCAACGAACACTGGCGGTTGGTGCGTGCCGATGGTGCGGCCTGGGCAAAAGAGAAAGCGGCAGTGCTGGCACGGGTAGAAGAACGTGAACTCGATGCTCCGGTTAACCGGAAGTTCATCGGGGTGTCGGATGTGCGCCCGGTTGCGTTGTTTGAAGATGGTGCAGAACTTTTTTCTTCAACCCAAACACCCGAAGATGCGCATGAGTATATTCGCCAGGTGTATTCTATCGTTTGAAACAATGACCTTCTGTAAAAAAAGAAGTCTATGATAAAACTGAGTCCTTACCTTTTCTTTAACGGTAATTGTGAAGAAGCTTTTAATTTTTACAAATCAGTTTTTTGCGTAGAATTCAAATATTTGGGACGTTACAAAGATGTACCCAATACCGATAGACATATTTTTAAAGAGAACGATGAAAAGATAATGCACGTTACGTTGCCCATTAATAAGGAAACAATGTTAATGGGATCGGATAACACGGAAACACAAGCGGAGCCGGGATCAGGTAATAACTTTGCTGTTTATCTTAATGTTGATAACAAAGTTGAAGCAGACCGGCTGTTTAATGAGCTTTCCATTGGAGGACAGGTTAAGGTTTCAATGACTGAAACGTTTTGGGGATCTTACTACGGAATACTTAAAGACAAATTTGGGATTAATTGGAAAATAACTTTTGATCTAAGCGAATAAAAGCAATGTGTATATAAGCTGTATTTACCGGACTTGATGATTGGAGGGGGCTTGACAAATACAACTTTTTACATCAAAAATTTAGAAGTAGGGATTTTTACAACAGAGCGTTAAACCTAAAAAAATTGACCAACACACGAATATCACTTGTAGGCGTTGCTTTGTTATGGATGGTTTTCCATGCGTGGTTGCTAAACAGTTATTTTGGCATTGGTTGGTTTTGGGCTTGTGCCGACAGCGCAGTGTTTAACATCGTGCTCATCAATGCATTTGTTGGTTCGCGGTATGCGCTCGGGTATATACCCAAAGGCAATGTTGTGCAGGGTGTAGTGTTTGTAGGGGCATTGCTTGCCTTTTTGGCGCAATGGATTTCTACCGAAGTTATGGCGCAGTGGGCTGCCGATGACGCAGCGTACCTTCAATTGCTTAGCCAATCGGTACCTGTTCGCTGGGCTTTTGGGTTTGTGGCCATTGCCTTGGCGGGAGTAAGCACAATCTTTTATCAGCGCTGGAAAGACGCAACCGCCAGCGATGTGCGTGATACTGATGTGTTGGTGATGGCGCGCGAAGCAGAACTTCAAAAACTACAACTTCAATTACAACCGCATTTTTTGTTTAACAGTCTTAACTCGATCAACGCACTTATTCTCATCAACTCAGCGCGTGCCCGCGATATGGTGCAACAGCTTTCAGATTTTTTGCGTGCCACGCTTAAACGTGCCGATGAACAATGGATTACATTAAAAGACGAGCTTGCTTATTTAGAGTTATACCTGTCGATTGAGAAAGTACGGTTTGGTCACCGGTTGGATATATACATTGAAGACGATGAACAGATTCACATCTGGTTAGTACCCCCGTTGCTCATTCAGCCGTTGGTAGAAAACGCCATTAAGTTTGGATTGTACGGAACAACCGAGCAGGTAACGATTCGCATGAAAACCGAACGGGTAAACGAGGCGCTGCAAATAGAAATCACCAATCCGTTTGATGCCGACATGCAGCCGCAGGAAGGCAGCGGCTTTGGCCTTACGGGATTGCGCAGACGACTATACCTGATTTATGCCCGTAACGATTTATTGAAAACAAGTATCGAGAACAATCATTTTACCGTGCAGCTTACGTTGCCTGAAATGAGCGTAAAGGACACTAAGTTTTTTTGATTTGGATTTTCTCTGCGTACTCTGCGATTAAAAATTGCGAAGCATCAGGTATTAGCTGGACTTACTCAACCCTTATATTTTTAACCGCAAAGACGCTAAGAACGCTGAGTTTTCTTTGACTTTGTATGTTTTCTTTGCGCTCTTTGCGGTTAAGATTGCGTAATATCAGTTGTTAACACATGAAAAGATATGACCCAAGTTATAATTATAGATGACGAGCCGCTGAGCCGCGAGATTGTAAAAGCCTATCTCAAAAACTTTCCCGACATCGAAGTTGTGCAAGAATGCAGCGATGGCTTTGAAGGTGTAAAAGCTATTCAGGAACACAAACCCGATCTGATCTTCCTCGACATTCAAATGCCAAAGATTACCGGTTTTGAAATGCTGGAACTGATCGATCACAAACCTTCGGTAATTTTTATTACCGCTTACGATGCCTTCGCCATCAAAGCCTTTGAAGCCAACGCAGTGGACTACTTGTTAAAGCCTGTTGCAGAAGAGCGGTTTAAAACAGCCATCTTAAAATGGAAAAGCCAGATAGCACTTGCGCGGCCTGAGCCGGTCGAGCGTGTACTGAGCGCTATGTCGGCTACGGCCATGCAGCAAGGCCGCATTGTAGTGAAAACCGGTACCAAAGTTCGCATTATTCCGGTACACGAAATTCATTACTTGGAAGCCGATGATGACTTCGTAAAAATTGTAACGGCAGACGGATCGTTTTTAAAAAACAAAACAATGGCTTCGTATGAAGAGTCGCTCGATCCGCAACACTTCGTGCGTGTACACCGGTCGTACATGGTAAACGTTTCGCAGATCACGAAAATAGAGCCCTACCAAAAAGAATCGCACCTCGCCATTTTGCGCAACGGCCAACAGATACCCGTAAGCAAAACCGGGTATGTGAAATTGAAAGAGGTGTTGGGGTTGTAGTTTATGAACGACTTACGCGCAATCAATCGCCCAGCTTTACATTAACTTCGTCCCTAAGTAGTCGCAAGCGCCGTGTTATGATTGACCAGATAATTGAGTCGTCAACGTTATCGTACGAATGGATTAACCTGTTTCTTAAACTTATTATTTGGGATGCGTTTTTAAGAACGTTCGTGTTTGATTCTTTCAGGAATTTATTAACGGCTTCTCCAATAATCCCGAGGTGTCGTTCAACAGCCCCTTTGGTTTTTAAGTCCTTTTGATATTCAACAAATGATTTCAATTCTTTTGTAAAACTTTCAATCAGTTCAATTGAGTTAGAAATATCAGACAAAAACTTTCTCTCCTTCTCTGTCATAGATCAATTTTTTTGTCCGGTTAATATTTGATTTAAGATAGGGATTCCGGATAGAGTCTTCTGTTAACAAATCTACCTTTCTTTTGAAAAGTGCTTCGAGTTTGTCCCATAACGAAAGTAAGGCTTCACCACGGTCAGCCGGATCGTCAATGTCAATTTTAACAACAATATCAATGTCGCTTGTGTTGGGGTTGAAATGTTCAGTAATGGACGAACCGAAAGCATAGATTTTGTCAACGTTGTGCGCACGGCATAACTCAACAAAATCGGAGTGCTTCTCTTTTATTAATGTTGTTAAATCCATGTTCAAATATACTCAATTTTAGAGTTGAAATCTCACCCGCTGGCGCACGTTACAAACGTGGGTTGCTTATAGAAACAATGTGTACAACCCCCCCCCCGGGGGTCGCACGTTTGTAGCATAAATTTTTATGCTACAAACCTCAGGACTCCAGGGGAGTCCAACGTGGTCATAGATCAATTTTTTTGTTTGAGTGCAGCCAAACAAGGTGCAGAACAGTATCCTATTCATACTATTGCAATATTTTGCGAATCCATTCGCAAAATGTTGATGTTTTTTGCGAATTTGTTGAACCGCAACTCTTTTAACTCAGGCAATTATGCAATATGAAGGCGGGCATACGGATCGGCCAACACGTACCAAGGTATGGGGCAGTTATAGATGCGCTTGTATTATGTTGAAAAAACGAAACACCAATGTAACCCTATAGGCTGACAAGATGAATAAAATCGTTATATTTGAAAAGGAAAAAAACAGTCTGTTTGCGGCAAGTTTTGATTCTGATCATAAGGACGAATTAGACAGGGCGCTTGATACCTGGCGGAACTTTGAAGACTTACGGGCTTTCTTTATACGGCATCGCCAAGACCTGAGCCGATTTGAGTTAACCATGAGTGTTAAAGATGCTGTAAGGCAAGTGTTGGCTGAGGCTGATATAATTTACGACCTTTTAATCGAATATGCAGAGGAGCATAAACTTGACGAATTATTTAAGCCGCTTGATAACAGGGAAATTGAACAGCCGCCTTATGAATTTCAAAAACTGAAGGCGAAAGGCAACATACGAAAAGGTATGCTCAGGATATATGCTGTAAAATTTCGAGAGTGGTACGTGATTACCGGTAGCGCTATTAAACTGACTAACCAAATGAGCGGAAGACCTCATTTGAAAAACGAACTGAAAAAATTAGAACTCGTTAGAAGGTTTTTACAAGAGGGAAAAACCGAAGGATCTTTTGTTTACTTAGATATTTAGAACGATGGCAACAAAAAGAAATACTGAAAAACCGAAGGCTTTGGCGAATGCCATTCCTGCCTACGGATGGAAAGAACGGAAAGATTATAAACCTGAAAACAGAAGCCAGCTAAGAAAATCTGCGAGCGTTGCGTTGAGGATATTAGATATTCTGGACGAGCGCGGGTTGAGTCAACAAGACCTCGCCAACAAACTGCAGGTTTCACGCCAACAGGTTAACAAAATTTTAAAGGGGCAGGAGAATTTAACCTTTGAAACAATTGACAAATTAGAAAAAGCCCTGAGCGTAGAACTCGTTAAAGTTGTGGAAGCATAAACACAGCCTTGCGAATTTTACCGACTTGCATACCGTCAGGCAGGCTTTGAATGACAGGAAATACGAGGCTTCGGTCATGCTGAGTTTGAAACAACATCTGCACCGCGAACATCGCCCCGCCTACTGGCCGGAATATCCGCAAACATAAAAACACTCAACCCTAAAGGCACACGAATATTCCCCGCCAACGACCAAGCGTTTATAAGTACGACCCCGCTGGGGTCGCAGGTTTGTAGATTAAAAATTTATGCTACAAACCTCAGGACTCCAGGGGAGTCCAACGTGGTCATAGATTAATTTTTTTGTCTGGTTAATATGTTACTTTTAAAAAAAATCTGTTTCAGTAATCCCTTTGGATTCCATATTGCCATTTGCTACTTGATAGAGGGTGATTGTGAAAACCGAATATGTGTCGGAGGTCTGATTCATTCTAATTAAATCATCATAATTATCGGACACGGTAAAACTCGTTAATGTATCAAACAGTAATGTTTCAGGATTCCAGTATCTTCCATAAAACGTTTTTGTAAAATATGTTCCATTGGGAATACTTGTCATTTTGAATGATTCTCCGGCTCGGACATATTCATTTCGGATTGTTCTGTTGGGATAGTTATATTCGGTTAAACAAACAATAGCGTCTGTTCGATTTCCATTCTTAATAGTTAATTCATTTTGATAACTCTTATCATATAGCGGGGCACCAAAATGATTATTATAGGGCGAGTCCCCTGTTTGGAGGCTATTCCACTTATATTTACTTGGAGTTTTGATTGTTTCGGGTTCGCTATCCACAATTGTTCGTCTATTTGAGTTTGATGATCTCGAGCTATCGCCAGTATTTGCCATATATATTATCCAAATCACAAATGCAGCGCCAGCAAACCATTTTAGCGGAGTGAGAATTTTTTTAGTTTCTTCTTTTCTAATTTCTTCCTTTCCTAATTTATGAAGTTTTGAAATTAGTTCATTGTTTGAACCACTTAGCTTCACAAGGGACGGCAGATATTTCTTAATGTCCTTCTTCCCAAGGAATTTAAACAGACCCGATATTGATTCAACAATCCTTTCATTGCTTACTGTGTCACCAATTTTTAATAATTGGCTTACAATATTGTTATTGATAACAGAATCTATGTATTTTACTAATTCCGAATGATTAATTTGCTCAACATCAGCCCACTTTAATTTTCGATATGCGGCTTCAACACCCGTTGCTAAGGATTCTGAGGCTGTTCCTTGCTCTCTTTTTGTTTCAGGGTTCTTGGGTCGAGTCGATTGTTCCGTTTTCCTTACAAATTTTATATCATAGTCTTTCCGTTAGTGGGATCAGATAGCACACTATAAGCTTCTTGCAATTCTTTAAATTTATCTTCATAATACTTATCGTTTTGATTTTTATCGGGATGAAATTTAAAAGCTAATTTTCTATAAGCAGTTTTGATTTCCTCAATACTGGCGGAACGAGTTACTCCCAAAATTTGATAGTAGTTCTTTCCCATACTTTTATTTTTTCAACGACCATCTTTCCACCAACCATAATTTTTTTTATCCGGTTTTAGGTCAAACAAATGATCAAGTTTTCTCGCAAAGAATCTTCTTAGTTTCCCACTGTTTTTAGCCATTAACTCAGAGCAGTAGATGTCCAAGTATCTTTTTAACCTGTAATGTAAAACGGTTCTGTATAAAATTTTTTCATCTTCTTTCAAGTCAATAAATTTTTTAGTTCTCATCACCTCTCCTTTAACCCCTTTAAAAGCTTTTATCTTCCATTTCCCCTTTACCCTGCCTTCATGGATTAATCCGCACCTTACATTTTTATAGAAATCTTCAGCTTCTTCATGTGTAGAAAAATTATTTAGAAAAACATCAACTGACCTTAGAAAGGCAATATATAATTGCTTACTATCTCTATACTCATAACTCGGGCCTCCTTTCTTTGATTTATGATTATATATTTTACCCTGTCGGAATGCTGCAAACGATTCAATTAAAGCACATTGCACTGTTGTTATTGCAAATCCTTCACCATTAAGATTATTTCCTCTAATGATTTGTTCAATAGGTTTAAAGTATCTATTCTGAATTCTCGACTTAAATAATTCAATGGCATTGTTCCAGTCACCATTGACTTCGTAACTTGTTTTTAATCTTTCCCGTAACGCTAACCACTTATTCGAATCACTCATGGCTTTTATTTATTAACTTCAATAATATATATGAACGAATTGACCTGTTTTACTTTTTCGGATAGAGTCCTTCCGGTTAAAAGATTTGTAGTTCCAACCGACACATCAGGGGTCATGTACAATAATCCCAGCAAGTTTCTTGCTTTAATTGCATACGACACGTTATCAGTATCTATATGCTTTGAGTTCACAATGCCTACAATTCTACCATTTTTGTCAAATAACGGACCACCACTATTACCCGGTTGTAAAGGGACTGAAATTTGATATAGATTCTTGTTTCCTTGAAATCCTGAATGGGCACTTATTACTCCCGTTGAGAGTTTTATTTCTTCCCCCATTGTATTGGTCAAAGGGTAGCCCAATGAAAAAACTTCTTCCCCCACATCAATATCATTTTTATATATTACATAAGGAACATTACCCAGGTTTATGAACAGTGGGTCATTTACCTTAAGAATAGCTAAATCAACAGAAGCGTCAGCTTTAACAACCTCTGCATAATATGATGTTGATAAGTCTCCTTTGATACCTTTTACTGAGATTGAATTTGCGTTTTCAATGACATGGTAATTAGTTATTATGTATCCATTGTTAGATAAAGCAAAGCCTGTCCCTGACCGTGGTGCGTTCTTTTTCCTTTTTTCAATTTCAATCATTCTAAGACGCTCAACGTCTTTAGCCAAAGGATAACTTTTATAAAAATCCCACTCAGTATAATACGTTTGAAGAAACCCTCGTTCATAACCCTCATGGCCAAAAATTAACTTCAGAGAATTTCCTGTTTGAGTTAATGTACCGCCAATAAACTTCAAATTTCCAAAATCACTCATTGTAGGCATATGAATTATATAGGAGCCTTCTTTTTTACCAGTTATTTTGATTTCTACACTACTCTTAAGCGTTCCATTGTCCTTATAAAGGAACATAGACCTGAATGATGGTCCTTTGTTAACCACTTTTTCTTTCAGTACTCTATTTAAGTAAAAAGAAGTGGTTCCCTTGTCGGAGAACCAATGGCCCTCAATCTCTATGTATGTATTCTTTATAATATTATTATCAATAATATCTACGATGTTGGCCGTATCCTGAGAATGCAATAGGAACGTATTTGCCATCAGTATAATGGTGATGAAAACTTTCATAAGAAGCATATTCTTTAGAACAATACCTATTGTCCAAAACGGCTCCAACAAATTTATATACAAATTTGGTAATAAACTAACCACATCCGCCCTGCACCTTGTTTGCGTGAAGAACAGGGACAGCGAATTTCAAACAGCCTTTGGTAAGCACGTTAAAAAATTACGTGACGAAAAAGACTGGTCGCAAGAACAGTTGGCAGCATTCTCTAACATCGACATCAACCAGATTTCAAGAATTGAAACCGGTAAGCACGCGGCCAACCTTCACACCATTAAAGCCTTAGCCATTGCCTTAGGCAAATACCCTGATGAACTGCTTCGGTTTGAGTTTAACATCAAACCCAATACTGATTTTGCAGTTCGCCATAAAAAAAGTAAACGCCCTGAAACAACGGCTTCGGTAAACAAACTTCTCGTAACAGATTTTTTCAACAAGCCCCGTTCGGTTGCTCAAATTATTGCGCAATGCAAAAATATGTATCAGGTTAATTTAAAGAGTTCGGCTGTTTCGGGCGTATTAGGTAAATTGGTAAGCGCTAAAAAATTAAAGCGAACAACGTTGCCAGTAAACAAAAGCAAGTACCTTTATCAAAAGCAAAAAATTTAGTAACCGGTGTTAAAACCTTAGTATGTTAGCCGTGGTGCGACCCCAACGGGGTCGCAGGTTTGTAGCATAAATTTTATGCTACAAACCTTGGGACTCCAGAGGAGTCCAACGTTTGGCGTGACATCTAAAAGGTGTCTTGACGACAGCAGAAACCGCTATTAAGCAAGCTTGCGTTCGTAGTGCAAACGCATAAGCTCATCGGCCGATAAAGCCAACTCTGCTATGGTTTCACCCTTTGTATCGGCAAACTCCACTTCAAAAAAGTTATTACCCAGTTCTTCAACTACTGTTCCTACTTGTCCGAAAACAAGTTTTTTTTCAGGTATGTCGTGGAGTAAGGCAACAACATCTAAAAGATTTATCGTTTTATCGTTCTTCATTTTGTATAAATGTAACAACTCGTTAATCTCGGAAAGGTTTCACCTGTTCGTATAATCCAGTTTGTTCTCACCCGTGCAGATAGTCAAATCCATTGTTACAGAAAACCGCCTGCCGTATTCGTCCGAATCTCGTTCAGAGGCTTCAAACTCGCCAACTTTGCCTAAAATTTCGTTCTTTAAAATTAGTGAATGAATACGGGTTACTCCTAAAGCCGATTTGAACACAATCGCTTTGTCTTTTCCCCGTGGGTGTTCATCATTCAAACAGTAATCCTCCAGTTTTCGGATGTCGATATAAGCTTGTTGAGCATTCGGTAATTTCATTGTACAAATCTCATTGTTTCAGTTGGGTTCTGCCAGCGTGTGCGTTAAATTTATTCAGATCTATGCGTAACACCTTGATGCTTGCTTAATGGATTTGCAAAACACTACACCCCCTCCGGGCTTGCAGGTTTGTGGCATAAATTTTTATGCTACAAACCTTGGGACTCCAGGGGAGTCCAACGCGGCCATAGATCCATTTTTTTGTCCGGTTAATATTTGGTCTTCGTGGGGTCTGCATAGCGACCCCACGCGAATAAAGTGTTGCAACGCGGGGTCGCTACGCAGACCCCGCTTGGACTTAAGTAGTAAAAATACCGCTTGGGTTCTCTTGATTTTCGGGCGAATTACCTATTCAAGTTCTCTTCAAACAATTTCAAAATACGTTTGTACTCATCTGTCCAACTGCTTGGCTCAACAAACCCGTGATCTTCCATCGGGTAAACGGCCAACTCCCAATTTTCTTTCTTCAATTCGATCAATCGTTGTGATAAACGCACAACATCCTGAAAATGTACATTCACATCTACCATACCATGACAAATCAGCAAGGCGCCTTTCAATCCATCGGCATGGTAAATAGGGGAGCTTTTTGCGTAAGCTATGCTGTCCATCACCGGAGTGTTTAAAATGTTAGCGGTATAACCATGATTGTAGTGTGCCCAATCGGTTACCGGGCGCAATGCTGCACCGGCTGCAAACACATCGGGTGTTGTAAACAATCCCATCAGGGTAATGAACCCTCCGTAAGAGCCACCGTACACGCCAATGCGTTTCGGGTCAATGCCATGTTCTTTCACCAACCATGCTGCACCATCAACATTATCGGTTAAATCTTTACCACCCATAAACTGATAGATGCCTGTTCGCCAATCGCGGCCATAACCCGCACTTGCACGATAATCCAAATCGATAACGGTATAACCTTTATCTACCAATAAATTATGGAACATGTATTCGCGGAAATAACTGCTCCACCACTTGTGTGCGTTTTGCAAATAGCCGGCACCGTGTACAAAAATTACGGCAGCACCGTTTGGTTTGGCAGGTTTGTATAAACGGGTATAAACATCTTCACCATCGCGTGCTTTAAAGGTTGTTACAACAGGCTCTTTCCAGTTGTACGATTTAAACTCAGGCGTTAATGAGTTGGTGATTTGTTGGGCTTTCGCACCAACTTTATTTTCTACTACAAATAATTCCCAGGGCTTGGTGCTGTACGAATACCGGAAGGCTAACATTTTTTCATCGGGCGAAACCATTACTTCGTGTGCGCCCGTCATGGTCGTGATGCGTTCGGCTTTACCGCCCGTTACCGGAAGTTTATAAAAATGTTTTTCACCCGGATGTACTTCGTTGGTGGTGATGTAGAAATGTTTTTTCGTGCGACTCAGTTGTGCTTGCTGCACTTCGTATTTACCTGTGGTTAATGCTTTTTTATTTTTCGCTACAACATCATAACTGTAAAGATGTGCATACCCGCTTTCTTCGGATACAAACCAAAGCGTTGTGTTGTTGATCCATCCCAAACTAAAACTTCCGGGGCCGCCAACCCACGCATCGTCATGCTGGCGATCAATTACGGTAAGTTTTTGTGTAGCTACATCCAATAAGGCAATCCACTTGTCTTTATTATCACCGGCACGCAGTTGTACAACGGAGTATGTTCCGTTATCTGACCATACCGGGCTGAAGATTGATACGTTACGCGGTTGCGGCTTAGTTGGTTTTCCGCCTTTATCGTTTGTTTCTTTTTTTGGATAATCTTTAGTGAAAGCGGGCGCATCAAAAATTCCCGGAATGCTGTCGGTTTTTACTTGCAATACAGTATCGCGTTTAATGTCATATACATACAACTCCGAAGCGGATAAAGGTGAACCAACTTTGGTTCGTGCAGGAATGTCTTCGGTAAAGCCCGAAGCCGTTACATAATTTGGAACGATGGTGTTTTTACCGCCACCACTTTTGGTAAGTCGGTACACTACAAAGTTACCATCAGCCGTAAGCTGTGGTTGCATCACCATTTTGTCGTCTAAATAAATTTCTTTCGGGCGTTTTACCGTTTCGCTTTCGCGGATTTTGCGCGTTGTGTTTTGTTTGTCGTAACGCTCTTTGATAACGGCCATGTTTGCCAGTTGATCGCTCTTCAACCATTTTTCTAATTCACTTGTCGGAGGTGTTGATTGTTTTTTGCCCCTGCGAAAGTCAGTTAACTGCGTAATGTTTCCGGTAGCAATCTCACGTGCGTATAGATTTTGATCAGCAGTATAGATGATTTTTTTCTCATCGGCCGAAAACGTTGCGTTACTTTCGCGGCCTACGGTGTTTGTGAGTTGTGTTGTTTTGGCAGAGGCTACATCTAACAGAAAAAGATCACCGTTTTTTTCATACACCATTTTAGTATAGGCTTTGTTGTAGCTGCCGAAGAACGATGGCAATGCCAGCCGTTCTTTTTTGGAAACCTTTTGAGGGACGCGGTTTTGCAACGTGATTTTGTACAGCGAATCGGCCGGGGCGGTATCGGGGTTCCAGTTGAAGTAGAGCGTTTTACCATCGGCCGACCAGTTTAAATTGCTTGGCGATGTGCCTATCCATTTGGGGTCGCGCATAATTTTTTCGACAGTAAGCTCGCCCAACAACTGGGCTTGTAGCGATGTGGCCGTAAGCGAAGCCACACAAAACAGGATAACAAAACGCATATATTTATTTTTTTGTTGAAGATACGGAAACACGCACGTAAATTTTACCCGAACTTAGCCACATGGTACGACAACTCGAACAAAAAGATAATACAGCGGTGTGCCATATTATACAAACGGTAATGCCCGAGTTTGGCGCGAACGGTGCAGGCTTTGCCATTCACGATGCCGAAGTAAACGATATGTTTACGGCATACACGCAACCGCGACATACCTATTTTGTGTTTGAAGAAAACGGCCGCATTTTAGGTGGCGGTGGCATTGGCCCATTACAAGGTGGCGATGCCGATACGTGTGAGTTGAAGAAGATGTACTTTTTACCCGAAGGCAGGGGCAAAGGCATGGGGCAAGCCGTGCTCGAAGCCTGTTTGCGTGCGGCAAAAGAACTTGGTTATAAAACGTGTTACCTCGAAACGTTCAACACCATGCACTTAGCCATGAAACTGTACGAACGCAACGGGTTTGAAAAGATTACAGGCGCGTGTGGCCATACCGGTCATTTTGCGTGCGACACATTCTACCAAAAGAAGTTATAGCCACACGGTTATTTAATGTCCTGAGATGATCAGCATCCCGTTTGTGGAAAACACTTGCTCAAACAAATTTAATTTTACAGCTTTAGCCACTTAAAAACGAATTGCATTATGGCCGGAGGCTTTGTTTCATCCAACACACCGCTTGCATCGAACGGTGAAAACAAGAATTATACATTTCCTTTAATTGTATTAACAACACTGTTCTTCATGTGGGGTTTTATTACCTGCATGAACGACATCTTAATACCTTTTTTGAAGAAAATTTTTGATTTAAGTCTTGCTCAGGCAGGTCTTATACAATCTGCCTTCTTTGGCGCATACTTCGTTGTTTCGTTAGTTTATTTTTTAATATCCGTACGGTTTGGCGATCCGATTGCAAAAATCGGATATAAAAATGGTGTTATTGTTGGGTTGATAACAGCCGCTATCGGCTGCTGTTTGTTTTATCCGGCTGCGGAGGCGAAAATATATACCATCTTCCTTTTAGCATTGTTTGTATTAGCGTCTGGTATAGCGCTCTTACAAATATCGGCCAATCCGTATGTTGCCCTGTTAGGTTCACCGTCAACTTCTTCCGGCAGATTAAACCTTACACAAGCGTTCAATTCGTTTGGGACAACCATTGCTCCCGTAATTGGCGGTAAACTTATTTTTGAAGCTGTTGGTGGAAAAGAAAACATGACAGCGGATGCAGTAAAAATTCCTTATTTGGTTTTAGCGGCAACATTGCTGGCGCTTGCCGGAATTATTGCCATGGCCAAGCTCCCAAAATTTACGGGCGAGAAAATTGAAAAAGGGTTGGGTGTTTTCAGGTTTTCTCATCTCACATTGGGTGTGGTAGGTATTTTTATGTATGTCGGTGGCGAGGTTGCTATTGGAAGCTGGTTAGTTAATTATTTTGAAAAATTAATGGGGTATAGCGAGGTAGTCGCGGCAGCATTTGTTGCGTATTACTGGGGCGGAGCAATGGTGGGAAGATTTATTGGTGCCGCACTTTTAACAGACAGAAACCGAAATCAAAAAATTGCGTTGATGGCTACCATTACCTTAATAGCGGTTATTGCAGTTTATTTTGTAACCGATGGAAATTTATCTACCGCATTTATTGTTTTAGGATTAATTATTGGCAACTGTATTGCCTTTGCGATAGGGAAATCTTCTCCGCCCAGAACATTATGGATTTTTGCTTCAATTGTAGTTGGATTACTGATTGTAACCTGTTTAACAACCGGGCATATTGCAATGTGGTCAGTAATTGCCATTGGATTGTTTAACTCAATTATGTTCCCGACCATTTTCACATTGGCGATTAAAGACTTGGGCAAATACACAAGTCAGGGTTCATCGCTACTGGTTATGGCAATTGTTGGTGGAGCTATTATGGCTCCGCTTATGGGTTGGGTCTTGGACAATGTTGGGTATCACAACGGGTTTTTGTTTCCGATTATCTGTTACGTGTATATTCTATACTACGGGGTTAGCGGATATAAGATAAAATCTACGGCTTCGTAAGAGAGAACCTACTCTAACTGTTTAAGTTTATACGCACGCCAGTCGTTATAGATTGACCCGACAATTAACCGGACACTCAAATAGTTTCCGTTTAATTCGGTGCCTCCGGCATTACGGTGGTCAACCCAATGGTAACGTGTTTGTAAACCAACATAACCGCCTTTTTTCCCATACTGATATTTGAATACGAGGCCTCCGTTGGCATCGTAACTGGGTAACACTTTTGAGTCTTCACCATAATCATTGTCGGCCGAGAGTGCCGTAATGCCGTTGTACCCCAAGCCGGGCGAAATACCGGCTCTGAATTTTTTCGTTTGAATAAAATCGTACGTGTATTCTAACCCTGCGTAAACGCCCGTCCATTTATCATTTGTATAACGAGTGCCTTTATAAACAAATTCGTATTCGTTTTTAGAGGGGCCAAAGCGAACGTCAACCGTGAGGTCGAGATTGTGTCTGAATTTTCTTCCGCCTAACATAAACCCTATCGAAGGATGAGGCCCGAAAAGTTCAATTTTCTTAAAGGGGTGATAATATCCCACGAAGAATGCGATGTGCCCTTCGATAAGAGCTTCGGCCGCTGTAAGTTTCGACTGATGGATTTGTTTCAGGCGGCTTTCTTCGGAAGAAGCCTGCCGGATGTTTTTAAAAGAAGGAGTTTCCTGTTTGTAGAAATCTACCAATAAGGCTTCGTCTGTTGAATAGGTTTCGGAAATGTCGCTGGCAATTTTCCTGATTTCGGCCTGCGTGTTTTTAAACGCCTGGCTGTCGTCTGTCGATGGAGGAATATAACTGTAAAAGGGTGTTGCGAAGGGCGCGGGCGAAGATATGCCGAAAAGATAATCGAACGATGTTTCGGTTATGGCGTTCGCATCGAAGTTGGCGGTTTTAATGTCGAGTAACGTACGCAGGGTTAATGATGGTGACGTGGCTCCGCATTTACTTTCCCAGTAATCAATAAAACTGTACAGGCTGTCGATCTCATTTTTTTCATACAACGATGAAATGGTGCGGGCGGCATTAAAGTTTACATCCTGGCACCGCACGTACTGGTTGCGCATCATCAGCGCATCGAACGACTGGGCGGTTGCCGTTACCGAGACGATACAAAAAATAAAACTGAAGAGTTTCATGGTGAAGGGTTTGAACCGGTTCAAAAAATAGCAAATACTATGCCTTATAGCGGATTTTTTTTGTGATAAGCCCGAAAACCTGTTGCAAATAGCCTGTTTCTGGCTAATATTTTTATATTGCATGCCTGTTTATTGTTTTTGTGCTTTATGACTATCTACCTCATCGAAGACGATGAAATTTATGCTGAGTTTATTTTGCGTTCGCTGAGCAAGAACCCAAAATACAATATCAAAGTGTTTGCTTCTGCAGAGGAATGTATGAAAGCGGTCGATGATACGGTTGATGCCTACATTGTCGATTATAACCTGCCGGGCAAATCGGGTATTGAGTTTTACGAAGTGGTTAAAAACCGCCTGAAAGAAAACAACAAGCTTATTATGATGAGCGCCATCGATGACGGCAACATGGTGCTGAACTTCATTAAGCGTGGCGTACGCGATTATGTAATTAAAGACAATACCGTTATCGATTCGTTAACGGCCATCCTCGAAGGCAAAGAAGACGAGTATTACCTTTTTGATTAAACCCCTTTTGCCAGTCAGGTAAATTGTTCTGGCAAGGTTATCGTAAAAACACTTCCCACACCCTCGGTCGAGCGGCACGTAACATCACCGCCCACACGTTGCGCCATAGCCCGCGCAACAAACAAACCTAAACCTGTTGAACTTTCGTTGCCCGTAGGCTGGGCTTTGAATTTTTTAAATTTATCAAAGAGCGATGCTAATTCGGTTGTTGTAAAACCTCCGGCTTCATCCTCAATTTCGATGCGAACAGTATTATCGGCATTGCGCGCTGTTCGGATAATGATGTTTTTTCCGGGTTTTGAAAACTTAACAGCGTTTGATAAGATGTTTCCGATGGCGCGATCTAAACATTGTTTATCCGACACAATCACAAACGTGCCTTCATGTTGAACGTGTACCGTGAGTTCTTTCTTTTTTACAGTAGGTTCATATTCGCGCACCAACCGGTCAACAAATTCGGTGAGGTTTACCGGTACGGGCATGATGTCGATTGTTCTGAATTCGAGGTTGCGGTAATCCACTAAGTTGCGCATCATCGATAACCCATCGGCAACCACCAACCGCATTTTTTCGAGGTAATCTTTCTGGAAATCCGACAACGTGCTTTGATCGAGCAACAACAACTCCGCCAAAGCAAATGCCCGGTTTAAAGGCGCGCGCAAATCGTGCGATACCAGGCTGATGAGTTGTTGCTTTTCACGTTCAAGTTGTTCTGTTTTTTTTAACAGGGCATCGTGCTCGTTTATAAAAGACTGGGTATCGGGCATTGGCTTGGATTAATTAAAACCTGAAGTTTACTTCGCTTTCGTAATCAACCGGAACGCGCACGGGCACACCGGTATAGGTTACGCTTACGGTTCCTTTGTAACGCACTTTTAATTTTCTTCCGCCTAACATACCTAACAGGGTGTCCATAAAACCAATTTCTTTCATGTTCAGTTTTACTTCTAACGGAACGGTAAACTCGGCTTTGGCCGGGATAGGCAGTTTAGGGCTCTGATCTACACGCGCAGCTTTTTTTCCGTTCACATAAACATCCACATTAATTTTACGCAGTTTCATTTTTTGATTGTTGGGATTGTACAACACTGCCTTGCCACGCAACAGCGGTTCGGTATTCGCGTCCACAATCACATCTTTCACATAGCGAAACTCAATGGCCTCTTTCGGGCCGCACGACCCGAACAGTAGTAAGGCTGCAAAAAGCGTAAGAATAACCGGATTAACTTTTTTCATTTCGGTAAGTATAGACAATCTATTCCTAAATTTGTTACATGAACGCTGTATTTGATACCATTGCCGATGGACTGGCAGAGCATGGGTATGCCGTGGTTGATCAATTTTTGAGCCAACAGGAAGTTGATGCTGTACTGGCAGAAGGAAAATTTCAATCATCGGACGGGGAATTTAAAAAAGCGGGTATTGGCAATAAACAATCGGTGCAAATACAGGAGGCCATCCGGGGCGATTACATTAAATGGCTCGACAAAAACACTTCGCCTGAGGCCGTTCAGGTTTATTTAAACCGGCTTGACGATCTGATAAAATCTTTAAACCAGGCATTGTTTTTAAGCCTGAAAGATTTTGAAGTACACCAAACGGTTTACCCTGTTGGTTCGTTTTACAAACGTCACCTCGATCAGTTTAAAAAAGACGATCACCGTAAACTTTCAGTAATCCTGTACCTCAACAACCAGTGGACTGCCGAACAGGGCGGCCAGTTGCGGATGTATTTGCCCGATGGACAAAAAGATTTTTTACCGTTAGCCGGAAGGCTGGTAATTTTCCGCAGCGATGAAATTGAACACGAGGTGCTGCCCGCAACACGCGAACGGTTAAGCATTACCGGCTGGGTGCTCGATCGCCTCGCAGCATTGAAACACATTTAATTAAGCATAGTGAAAAAGTATTTTTTAAAACTCTACAAGTACAATTATTGGTCGAACAAGCGTGTGCTGGGCGCAATCGAAAAGCAACAGGTAAACGACCCGAAGATTTTACAATTAATGGGTCACGTATTGGCTGCCCAGTATTTATGGTTTCACCGCATTAACGCATTGCCCGCGCCCGATGTAAAACTTTGGGGCGATTATACCCTCGAACGGTTATTAACCATGGCCGAAGACATCGGTAAACAATGGATTGATTTTGTAGAACGCACCGATAATTTCGACCGTGAGCTTACTTACCGTAACTACACGAACGATCCCTACACGAATAATGTTGAAAATATTATGATCCATTTGGTGAACCACTCATCGTACCATCGCGCACAAGTAGCGATGTTAATGCGCCAAAAAGGATTTGAACCGATCAATACCGATTTTATTACGTACGACCGGGTAATTACCGGGCAGTGGAAAGACTAATGTAAAACACCAAAACCCATACATTATGAAAAAAGTATATGTATTAATTGTTGCGTTGATCGTAACAACACTTGCTTTTGCGCAAGACGGCATCACTGTTTGCCATACGCCCGCAGTTGAAAAATTTGCGCTCTTTGCTTCAAACAAAGCTTTTAATATGGAGCACCCCAACCCGCGCGTTTACACACACCACTCAACCGAAGGCGGTAAGATGGTTACGTTTACGTGCCCCGATGGAATCAAAGCAAATGGTTATGTGATTATGGCTTCGAAAAAAACCAACAACTGGATTTTTGTTTTTCAGGAGTGGTGGGGACTAAACGATAACGTAAAACGTCAGTCGGAAGATTTGTTTAAAGATGTAGGCAACGTAAACGTGTTGGCGTTGGATATGTACGATGGCAAAGTGGCCGCTACCCGCGAAGATGCCGGTAAATACATGAGCGAATACAAAGCCGAACGCGGTATGCAAATTATACAAGGGGCGCAGGCGTATGCAGGCACGCAAGCGAAGATCGGAACCGTAGGCTGGTGTTTTGGTGGAGGCTTGTCGTTGCAGGCTTCGTTGGCGTTGGGCAAACAAGCCGCAGCGTGTGTTATCTATTATGGAATGCCCGAAGGCGATGTTGAAAAATTAAAAACACTGAACACCGATGTACTCGGCATTTTTGCCACACGTGAAAAGTGGATCAATACCGATGTGGTGAAAAAATTTGAAACCGATATGGCAACAGCGGGCAAAAACCTTACGGTTAAAAACTACGATGCCGAACATGGCTTTGCCAACCCCAGCAACCCCATTGGCGCTTTTGATGAAGCCGCCTACAACGATGCGTACAAACACACGATTGATTTTTTTAAAACGAAGTTAAAATAAAAATTCACCACAGAGTACACAGAGGTCACCACAGAGAATACGAATGCACACTAAAAAACTTTGTGCTCTTTGTGTAAGATGGCAAATAATCTCAGCGTACTCTGTGGTGAATAAAGTTACTCCCAAACAACCTTGCCCGCTTCTTCATACCATTTCGGATATTTGTGCAGGTGAAGTTTTTCCACTTCGTTACGTTTTACTTTAAGTGTTGGCGTAAGCAACCCGTTATCAATCGTCCATTCTTCGGTAAGGATTACCGCCTTCTCAACTTTCTCGTACGATTCAAGCGTTGGGTTTACGGCATTCAGTGAAGCGGTAAGGCTCGAAATAATTTCGTCTTTTGATTTGGCCTTTCCGGCTGCCGACAAAATTATAAGTGCGATAGGCTGCGGAATACCCATGCCCACAACGCACGCCTGTTCAATATCGGCATTGCCCATGATTTCCATTTCAATAGGGCCGGGCGAAACATATTTGCCTTTATCGGTTTTAAACTGATCTTTAATCCGGCCAACGATGGTTGTAAAACCTTCGCTGTCGCGTTCGGCTTTATCGCCCGTTTTCAGAAAGCCTTCTTCGTCAAACACTGCGGCCGTAAGTTCAGGCTCTTTGTAATAGCCTTTCAGGTTGCTCACGCTCTTTAAGCGAAGTTCGCCATCATCGGCAATTTTTACGGTTACACCGGTTAAGGGTTGGCCAACCGTTCCGTGTTTATTCGCGCCTTGTCGGTTAAAGTGCGAGTAGATGCAATCTTCCGTCATGCCGATGGCCTGAAAAATAGTTACGCCAATGGTTTCGAACCACACTAACAGTTCGGTAGTGATGGGCGCAGCACCCGAATAAATATGTGTGGCACGCGAAAGCCCCAGTTTCTTTTTAATGCTTTTGCGGATGATGCCGTTCACAATCGGGATGGACAACAGCGTGTTTAATTTTTTCTGCGGAAGCTTCTCTACAATCTTTTCGCGGAACTTCGCCCAAAGGCGCGGCACGGCAAAGAAAATGTGCGGTTGTGTATCGGCTAAGTTTTTTGGGAACGTATCGAGCGATTCGGCAAACGAAAACATCGCACCGGTATAAAGCCCAACCATTTCAATACCCATGCGTTCGGCAATGTGGCTTAGCGGCAAGTACGAAAACAAATCGGGGTGTTGGGGAATTTTTAAATCGGTAATGGCCACTTGCACAACGGCATCGAAATTTCCGGTGGTGTGCATCACGCCTTTGGGTTTTCCGGTTGTGCCCGAAGTGTACATGATCGTCATTAAATCGTCAGCGTTCCATGAAGCGGGCGTAGCAATAGGTTTTTCGGTTTGTAAAAATGTTTCCCACGAAAACTGTTCGCGCACACCGTATTGTTCAATGCCAATGCTTTTCACATTGGCCGGAATGCCCTCTCGTTGCTCGCTATATTTATCCAGCTTGCCAACAATAACAACGTTGGCTTCGCTATGCTCTAAAATTTGCCGGATGGAAGGCGCAGTAAGTGTCGGGTATAGCGGAACGGAAATGTGTCCGCTCATCATAATCGCCAGATCG
The DNA here is from genome assembly GCA_964404445.1 of uncultured Roseivirgaceae bacterium. Lineage (GTDB taxonomy): Bacteria > Bacteroidota > Bacteroidia > Cytophagales > Cyclobacteriaceae > UBA2336. Next base: position 448,863 of record CAYOJW010000001.1, read on the forward strand.
GCCATGATCCAGTGCGCGCAGTTTTTTGAAAGCAACGCAATATGGCTTCGCTGCGGCAGGTTAAACCCGGTTAGGCCGCCTGCAATTTTGCGGATTTCTTCACCCGCCTGTTGATATGTCCATGTCTTCCAAACTCCGTTAAACGGCTGTCGTAAAAACACCTTTTGCGGAGTTTGTTTTTCCCAATAAAGAAATTTTTCGAGTGGTGAAGATGAGTCCATAGCGCAAACGATTTAATAACCCGATTTAATGAGATTTGACTGAAATAAAAAATATACAGCCTGCCGATTCTGTAAGAAACTTACCCGCCTTCTGTTTACTTTAGCCCCATGGCTGAAACAAAAAGACTTTTCCTGCTCGATGCGTATGCGTTGATTTACCGCGCACATTTTGCATTCACTAAAACACCGCGTATTAACTCGAAAGGTATAAACACTTCGGTGCCGTTTGGGTTTACCAATACCATGTTAGAGGTGTTGCTCAAACAAAAGCCCACGCACATTGGTGTTGCGTTCGATACATCGGCAAAAACATTTCGCGATGAAATGTTTGAAGAATATAAAGCCAACCGACAGGAAACACCGGAAGACATCCGTTACGGTACACCTAAGGTAAAAGAAATCATTCGCGGGTTTAACATCCCGGTGCTGGAACTTGACGGCTACGAAGCCGATGACATTATCGGTACATTGGCCAAGCAGGCCGAAAAAGCGGGCTTTGAAGTTTACATGATGACACCCGATAAAGACTTCGGGCAATTAGTGACTGAGCGCATTCATTTATACAAGCCGGCATTCATGGGCAACGCGGTGGATGTGATGGGGCCTAAAGAAGTTTGCGAGAAGTGGGACATCGAAAATGTTTTGCAAGTGATCGATATACTCGGCTTGCAGGGCGATACATCCGATAACATACCGGGCATTCCGGGTGTTGGCCCTAAAACGGCAGCCGAACTCATTAAAAAATTTGGTACGGTCGAAAACGTTGTGGCCAATGCACATCAACTAAAGGGTAAACAAAAAGAACGTGTAGAAGAATTTGGCCAACAGGCTATTCTTTCAAAACAGTTGGCCACTATTGCGCTGGATGTTCCCATTGCGTTCGATGAAGAAGCCCTGTTATACACCGGCCCGGACGAAACGAAATTAAAACCCATCCTCGAAGAGTTGGAATTTAAAACCATGATGCCGCGCATTTTTGGCGGAAGCACTGCGGCAACACCGGCAGCGTCATCATCATCCGCGAAAGCGGCACAACTCAGTATGTTTGGCGGAACACCCGAAACTGTAATCGAAGAGAACACAAACTCAGAAATAAAAACATTTTCAGAAAAAGAAGTCAGCTATACGTTGGCCGATACCGCAACAGCGCGCAAAGAACTCATCGAAAAATTAAAACGGCAAAAAGAGTTTGCCATCGAACAGCTTGCCGATAACCATCAGCTTAACGCATTGGCCTTTGCGTGGGCGACAGGCGAGGGCGCATTGGTAACATTGGAGGCCGACAACGCACAAAAAATTTTGCAGGAGTTTTCCGTTGTATTGGCCGATGAAAAAATCGGCAAGGCGGGGCATAATTTGAAAGGCATTATGCTGATGCTGAAAGAACACAACATTGAAGTAAACGGCAACCTGTTCGATACAACCGTTGCACATTATCTTATCGAGCCTGAAGCTTCGCACGATCTTAAAAACCTTTGTCTGCAATACACCGGCTATCAGTTAATGGACGAAGGCACGCAAAACCGCACATACCAACTTTGCGAACGTGCCGACCTCGTGTTGCAACTCAAGCAAAAGCTTGTAAAAGACCTTGAAAAGAAACGCCATAACAAATTAATGAACGATGTGGAAATGCCGTTGATGAAAGTGCTTGCCGCGATGGAGTTTGAAGGTGTGCGCATCGATGAAAAAGCGCTTGCAAAAATGTCGGAAGCGTTGAAGAAAGACAGCGCCAAAGTACAGCAGGAAATTTACCAGATTGCCGGAACGGAGTTTAACATTGGTTCGCCCAAACAACTTGGTGAAATTTTGTTCGATAAACTAAAGCTGGCCGATGAGCAGGGCGGTAAAATCAAAAAAACAAAAACAGGCCAGTATGCTACGGGCGAAGAAATCCTGTTGAAGATGGCAGGCGATAACCCCATCGCACAAAAAATTCTCGATTACCGCGAATACGAAAAACTTCGTTCAACGTATGTCGATGCCCTGCCGCGCCTGATCAGCAAACGCGATGGCCGTGTGCACACCGATTACCGCCAGGCCGTTGCCGCTACGGGCAGGTTAAGTTCAAACAACCCGAACTTGCAGAACATCCCCATCCGCACCGAGAAGGGAAGACAAATCCGTAAGGCATTCGTGGCGCGCGATAAAGATTATTTGTTTATGTCGGCCGACTATTCACAAATTGAATTGCGCATTGCCGCCTCGTTCGCGAAAGATGAAGTGATGATAGATGCTTTTAAAAACAAACGCGACATCCACACCACCACTGCGGCAAAAGTATTTAAAGTAGCCCTCGACAGCGTAACACCCGACATGAGGCGCAAAGCCAAAGAGGTAAACTTTGGTATTTTGTATGGCAGTACGGCTTTTGGTCTGGCGCAAAACTTAGGCATTTCACGTTCTGAGGCAACCGAAATCATCAACTCGTACTTCACCGAGTTTGCGGCCATTAAACGCTATATGGACAATTCTATTTTACAGGCGCGCGAAACTGAATTTGTAGAAACCATTCTGGGAAGAAGGCGTTATTTGCGTGACATCAATTCGCGCAACGTAACCACACGTGGCTTTGCCGAACGCAACGCCATTAACGCGCCCATTCAGGGCAGCGCAGCCGACATTATTAAAATTGCGATGGTGAACATTCACCGCTGGATGCTGAAAGAAAAACTGCAATCAAAAATGATCATGCAGGTGCATGACGAATTGGTGTTTGATGTGCACAAAACCGAAGTTGATCACGTAAAAGAAAACGTGCGCAAGTTGATGGAGCACGCGGTAATCCTCGATGTACCGATGGAGGTTGAAGTAGGGGTCGGTGAAAATTGGTTAGAGGCGCATTAGGATCAGGATTTTAGGATTAATGGATTGGCAGGATTACTGTCCATTATGAGTTAACTACTGTTCTACTTTAAGTCTCAGCGGGGTCTGCGCAGCGACCCCGCGAAGACAAACCACTGTTTGACAGTTGCAATGTCGAACGACAGATAAACAGGATTTATAATCCTAATACGAAAACAATGATCACACACCACGATATACAACAGGCGCACGAGCGCATTGCCAATCATGTAAACCGTACACCGGTGCTTACTTCGCAAAGTATTAATGAGATAGCGGGTTGCAGCATTTTTTTTAAGTGCGAAAACTTTCAGAAAGTAGGCGCTTTTAAAGCACGCGGGGCAATGAATGCCGCATTGCAGCTTTCGGACGAAGACCGAGCTAAAGGTATTGCTACGCACTCATCGGGCAATCATGCACAAGCCATTGCACGGGCAGGAAAAATTTTAGGCGTGCCTGCCTATATCGTAATGCCTAATAATGCACCGCGTATTAAAAAAGAAGGCGTAAAAGGTTTTGGCGGACAAATTTTTGAATGCGAACCAACATTACAGGCACGCGAAAGCACCTTAGCCGATGTAATCGCGAAAACCGGTGCGACTGAAATACATCCGTTTAATAATGAGCACGTAATTGCCGGACAAGCAACAGCGGCAAAAGAGTTGTTTGAAGATACCGAAGGATTGGACGCTTTGTTGGCACCCGTTGGCGGAGGCGGTTTGCTGAGCGGCACATTGCTTGCCGCGCATTATTTTTCACCGGCTACCGAAGTAATAGCCGGTGAACCCGAAGGTGCCGATGATGCCTTCCGGTCGTTGCAAAGTGGTAAAATTGAAAATTCGCAGGCGAATACCATTGCCGATGGATTGCTCACCATGCTGGGTGACAAAACGTTCCCGATTATTCAAAAGCACGTAAAAAAAATCATCACCGTTTCGGATGCAGAAATTATTGCCGCCATGCGATTGATCTGGGAACGATTAAAAATTGTGATCGAACCATCGGCAGCCGTGCCCTTTGCTGCGCTGTTAAAAGAGAAAAAACATTTTGCCGGAAAGCGTGTAGGCATTATCCTTTCCGGAGGTAATGTTGATCTGGAAAAAATGGCTAAGTTTTTTTAGGATACATAACCGTGCTTCTCGCGGTTGTAATATTTAGCCGCAAAGGGCGCGGAGTTGCGCAAAGTGATTCAGTAACAAAAAATTTACGAGTAATGCCCGATACGGTGAACGACAACCGTACATTTGACATAAAATGAAAACAACACGAATGAAATACGTTAACACACTTTTTACAGTTGCTCTGTTATTATTGGCTGCGTGCAGCGATAACGAAGAAAAAGGTTGTGCGTTTATACCCGAAACAAGCCACATTCAGGTTGAGCTTGACTATACATCGCTCACCGACTCGCTGGTAAATGTTTCGTCAAAGACAGCATTGGTGACGTTGCTTAACAAACATGAAATGTTGCGTGAAGTGTTTTTTAATCGGATGAAATACCCGGACGATTCAACATACGTTAACAAGCTGTACGAAAAGTTTACAAACATTCACATCGACACACTGGCGCTTGAAGTAAAACGTGTTTTTGGCAACGAACAAAAACTGAAAGATGAGTTAACGCAGGCATTTAAAAACCTGAAGTATTATTATCCTGAAATAGCAATCCCCAGAATTGAAACAGTGATTAGCGGCCTTGAAACCGATATGTTTGTGAGTGACTCGCTCATCATTATCGGACTCGATTATTTTCTGGGAAAAGATGGCCGTTACCGTCCCAATATGTACGAGTATTTATTGCGGCAATACAACCCCGAAAACATTGTTCCTTCTATTATGCTGATGTACGGGATCGACAGCCGCATCAATCACATGGACGAAAACAACAAAACGGCTTTGGCCGATATGATTACCTACGGCAAATCGTTTTACTTCGCCAAACGTATGGTGCCCTGCACGCCCGACAGCGTACTGATTTGGTACACACCGAAAGAAATAAAAGGAGCGCGCGAAAACCAGGATTTGATCTGGGCACGGTTTATTGAAGACAAGTTATTGTATTCAACCAGCCATATGCTAAAGCAAAAATATTTAGGCGACCGCCCCAAAACAGCCGAAGTCGGCCCCGAATGCCCGGGACGCATCGGCCAATGGGTAGGCTGGCAAATGGTAAAAGCCTACATGAAAGAGAACCCGAACCTTTCGCTGCCCGATTTAATGAATGCCGGCAATGCCGATAAGATTTTTAAAGAATCGAAATACAACCCGATCAGAAAGTGATTTTATAATTGTACGCAGTATCTTTGACCTCATTTTAATTAAAACTCGTATGCGTAAAAAAATTGTAGCCGGTAACTGGAAGATGAACAAAACATTTCAGGAGGCAAACACACTGGCCTCGGAAGTGCTGGGCATGGTAAACGATGAAGTAACAAGCGATGTGCAGGTGATATTCTGTACACCGTTCCCGTACCTCTCATCGGTTAAAAATATTGTTGGCAACAATACGCGCATCGCGGTAGCTGCGCAAAATTGCAGTGAGTATGAGGCGGGCGCATACACGGGCGAAACTTCGGCTGTTATGTTAAAGTCGATGGATATTCCGTATGTGGTGTTGGGGCATAGCGAACGCAGACAGTATTTTAATGAAAACGGAAAACTGTTGGCCAAGAAGGTTGACGTGGCATTAAAGAATGGTTTGTCACCCATTTTTTGTTGTGGCGAGGTGCTGGAAATCCGTGAACAGGGCACGCACGAACAATTGGTGAAGCAACAGGTTGAAGAAAGTCTGTTCCACCTAAACGCAGATGATCTTAAAAAAGTAGTAATTGCTTACGAACCCGTTTGGGCAATCGGAACCGGAAAAACCGCTACCGCACAACAGGCGCAGGATATGCACGCGGTAATTCGTAAACACATTGCGGGTAAATACGGCCAGCCGGTAGCCGACAGCATCTCTATAGTATATGGAGGAAGCGTAAACGCGGCCAACGCCAAAGAGCTTTTCGCCAATGCCGATGTCGATGGCGGATTGGTAGGCGGAGCCTCACTAAAATCACGCGAGTTTACTGAAATCATAAAAGCGATCTGATTTGAAAATGCGCTGATTCGGTAATTCGTTGGTTATCCACCATCAACGAATTACCGAATTTTCAAATCAATCCATTAATTACAATGTACCACACACAATTAACCGTTACCTGTTCACCTGAGTTTTCAGAAATCCTTCAGGCCGAAATGGCCGAGGCCGGCTTCGATATGTTCATGGAAACCGAAAATGGTTTTGAAGCCTATGCCGAACAAGATCAGTACGATCAATACGCATTGACCGAAATTCTGGAGCGGTACAATCAGCTTGCGCCTGTTTCGTATCAGTACGATCGCATCGAAAAGAAAAACTGGAACGAAGAGTGGGAAAAAAATTATGAGCCGGTTATCGTTGATGATCGCGTGATTATCCGCGCAGCGTTTCATCAGCCCGAAAAGCAATATCCGTACGACATCATCATCACGCCCAAGATGTCGTTTGGTACGGGGCATCATCAAACCACGCATTTAATGATTAAAGCCCAGTTGGGCATCGATCACCGTAACAAAGTGGTAATGGATGCCGGTTGTGGTACGGCAGTGCTGGCCGTGATGGCTTCCAGGTTGGGCGCGAAAAAAGTGGAGGCGTTTGATATTGACGAGTGGAGCGTGCCCAACGGACAGGAAAATGCTGCGATGAACAACTGCACCAACATTAACATCCGGCAGGGCAAAATCAGCGACCTAACGTTTGAAGATGATTTTGACATCGTTCTCGCGAACATCAATAAAAATATTTTGCTGGATGAAATGCACCAATACGCAGCATACCTGAAGCCCGAAGGGTTGTTGTTGCTGAGCGGTTTTTATGAAAGCGACATTAACGATTTGCTAACTCAGGCAAAGCGATATGGCTTTAAGCAGGTAACATTTTACGAACGCGAAACCTGGGTGTCGTTGTTGTTGCAAAAGGATTAGTGCTGTGTTGTTAACAATGGAGGCTATCGATAGGCCACGGGCAACAAAAAAAGTACGCGGCTGCGGCCGCGTACTAACGAAACAGTATGCGGAAATGATTTACATTTTTTTGATTTCTACCCGCCTGTTTTTTGCTTTGCCGTCTTCGGTTGAGTTGTCGGCAACAGGTTTTTCCCGCCCGTAGCCAACTGTTTTAATCCTGTCGGTAGTAATGCCTTTACTGACCAGACTCTTTTTTACGCTTGCTGCCCGTTGTTCGGATAACGTTTTGTTAGAGGCTGCGTTCCCCACATTGTCGGTGTGCCCTTCTATAATAATTTTCAGCGAAGGGTTGTCATTCAACATGGTATAAAGTTCGTCCACAATATTTTGCGATTCGTTTTTGATCGTTGACTTTCCTGTATCAAAGTTGATGTACAAAGCGAGAGTGTTGCCAGCGTTTACTTTTTCAAACATTTCGTTAGCTGTAACTTCTTGTTTCATGTCTTCCAGTTTTACAACACTCATAAAATAGCCGTCACATTGCGCATCGCTGCCATTAAAGTATGTGAACGTGACCCAGTACACGTTGTTTTCGTATTTCATTTTAAACGTGGCGCCTACCGGCCCTTCGCCCTGGCTTCTTGTTTTAAAATATATTTTTTCTCCGCCTTTGGAAAGAATTGCGTTTTCATAGTTTTTCAGGATTTGAAAAACACTGGGGGTCTTGGCACCGTCTTTAATGTAATATTCATAATACGTAACAGTACCTTCAATGGGTTGTGTTTTTTCAACCCCGGTTACAATTTCTATTTCGTTATAACCTTCTTCGCATTTAGATAAATAAAAGCCTGTCATCCGGGTGAAAAACTCGTGGTCCTTACAGTTTTCCGTATCATCCTGTGCGAACAAAAAAGTTGTTGGTAAGGTCATTACGGCAACCAATGCGGTTTTAAGAATGGATTTTTTCATCTTGTCGTGGATTTATGGTTTTGTATAGTCTGTCGGGATTTTGAACGTATCGGCCGGAACATCGCCCTCTTCAAAACCGGTTGCTGTTTTCGTAAACGATTTTTGTTGTTGAAAAAGTAGTATGCCTTCCCAACCGGAATATTTCGTGGTGCTGTACGTGTAGGTTTCACAATCTTTGCCTAAGTGTGTTTCGTTGGGCAGTTTTTTAGCGGTGCCATCTGCTTTTGAACGTTCGGATACTTCGTTCCAATCAACTTTATATTCCCATCCTCTGCTGTTGGTATCAATATCCAGATACGTTTTTTTAGTATGGTTTAACTGGTAGCGCCTGCCATTTTTAATGGCCAGGTTGCTCGACTTTAATATCCCGTCTTCAATGATGTCTATTCGTTCTGTGATTCCGTAATCATCGAAGTACAGAACATTTTGGGTTACATCGGTAATTGCGCCCACCTGTACGACAACTTCGTAGGTAATTGTGCCTGATTTTACACCGTACTTTTGAGGAAAGGAAATGTTCTCTGTATCGTTAATAGTTTCCTTGTCATTGCTGCAAGATGCGAACGTGAGTAATACGAAAAGCAATGCCGTTGTTGCCCTTGTTGAGTTGGTTTTCATGATTTTGTGTGTTTCGTTTTTTATGAAAGCAAACTTCCGTGTTGTAAGCACGGCACACAATAGAATGAAAGTTATAGGCTCAATGTTTTCCAAACACTTTGTTAAGTGCTTCGGTGCGGTTTTGTACGTGAAGTTTTTCGTATATTTTATGAATGTGCTGGCGCACAGTGCCAATGCTGATGCAAAGCGTATTGGCTATTTCTTTATAGAGATGCCCCTTCGCCAGTTGTTCTAGCACTTCGCGCTCGCGGGGCGATAAAACCCCGGCCTGAATGTGTACTTCTTTTGGTTGTTGAAAACGCGATACCACCTTGCGGGCAATTTGTGCACTCATGGGCGAGCCTCCTGCGTGTAATTCAAGCAGGGCTTCTTTTATTTTTTCAGGCGAAGCGTTCTTTAACAGGTAACCCGATGCACCTGCTGCCAGGGCATCAAAAACAAGTTCGTTGTTTTCATAAATGGTAAACATCATAAACTGTGTGGACGGTGACTCGACCGACACTTTGCGTATGCAGTCAATACCGTTCATGCCCGGCAGGTTGATGTCCATAATAACTAAATCGGGTTTAATTTGCGGAAGGTTTACCAGGGCTGTTTCTGCAGTGTGAAACGAACCTGCGAGCTTAAAACGTTCGTCTGCTTGTATGATGTGCTCCAGTCCGGTACAAATCACCTCAACGTCTTCTACAATGCAAACCGATATTTTGCTTTCCATAAATGTGTAATTGAAGCGCTAAAATAACGAACCGATAAACCCGTGCCCAATAGAACGAAAGTTATACAGCCAGTGGGACAGTCAGTTCGATTTTTACAGGTTTTGTTGACGATAGTTTCCAGTCACCGCCTACTTGTTCAATTCTATACTGCATATTTTTCAATCCGTTTCCTTTTGTCTTATCGCCTGAAATTCCGTTGCCGTTGTCCTCTATGGAAATAAATAAGTTGTCAATAAAACTCATTGTAATTGTTACGCACGTGGCGCTCGCATGTTTTATGCTGTTGTGTACGGCCTCTTTTATCACTAAAAAAATATGCCTGCGCTGTGCGCCTGTGAGTTGATACTGTGGAGTGACTGTGGGGATTTTAAATTCATATTTTATTCCTGCGGTGTCGAGCATTTCGCTGATGCTGTGGCGGGTGTAGATGACAAAGTCTTCGAGGGTATCTTGTTCGCTGTTTAACGACCAGATGATTTCATTCATCTGGTTAACCAACTGTTGCGCGGTGTCCGTGATTTTCTTCTTTTTATTTCCTTCATCAGCAAAAAGCGAGTTGGTTAAGAACACTAACGATGTTAAGCCCGAACCAATATCATCGTGAATTTCTTTAGCAATGCGTACGCGCTCTTGTTGCTGGCCTTCCAGGTTAGACCGTAAACGGATCACTTCCTGTTGTTGCTGCATGGCGTGTTGGCGCTGACGGTAAAAGCGGTACAGCATGAACAGCACCACCAACACAAAGGCAAGCCCGCCCACAACCAATAAAAGCTGGCTGTGTTTTCGGCTTACTTCGTCTTCGGCTCGTTGAATACGCAATTCTTTTTGGGCAAGCTCCTTATCTTTTTGTGCCGTTTGGTATTTGCGTTCAAGTTCGGCCGTTTGTTTTCGTACATTATCGTTAACCAGCGAATCGGTTAACACGATATGCCTGCCAAGATATTCATAGGCTTGTTTGTACCGGCCCTCTCCTGAATAAATTGCTGCCAATAAAACACATAGTTCGCGAAGCTGAACCACATTGCCTGAGCTTTCCTGTATGGCAAGGGCTTCTAAAGCGTATTTTTCTGCTTCGGCAAAACGCTTATGCTTGTTCAAAACATCAGCCATGCCTTTTAAGGCCACGGCCATGTCATAAACAGAATTCATTTTCTGTGCAATGCTGTGCGCTTCTTTAAACGCGGCAAGTGCCTCGGGTAGTTTGTGGCTTTTCCGGCTATAAACATTGCCTATTCCGGTTAACGCAATTTGTAATCCGCGTGAGTTTTTAATTTGCTGGCTTATCTGTTGTGCTTTTTGAAAATACAGCAGGGCAGAGTCGGGCATCGCCAGTGTAATGAGTAAATTTCCGATGCCGACAGAAGCGGTTATCAGGGTAACACTGTCATTCACTTGTTGTGCATACCGAATGGCTTTCAAATTGTATTCAACAGCTTTTTCATGTTGTTCTGTTCCATCGAAAGCCTCACCAATGTTTTGATAGATGGTGGGGAGGTAGTTGGCGTGAATTTTCAACTTTTCGAAACGGGTGGCCGATTCAAGGTAATGCACAATGGCCGAGTCGTACTGTCCCTGAAAGCTGAAGTTGTTTGCCATGTTGTTGTGGATAATGGCCATGTCGCGTTCAAGATGGTGTTCTTGTGCAAGCCGCAATGCTTCCTTGTTCACGGTTAATCCCTCATCAAACTTTCCCTGCATATTGAGTACGTACGAATAACCGCTGGCATACCGTAATTGCCCTTTTACGTGGTTGTGTTTCTTGCTAAGGGCTTCCATTTTTTTGTAATACCCGATGGCGCTGTCGAGGTTAACATCTTCAAGAAGAAAGGCGTATTGATAATACACTTCCAGCTTGGCCGTATCTTCCGGGAGCGTTTTTATCAGATGCAGCAGGCTGTCTTTAGACTGCGGTGGTTGTGCGAACGCAGCGGTAGAAATGAATATAAAAAAGAAGATGCTTTTATGAAATGAAGAGTTCACACAACACTGTTTAAAAGCTAAAAATTAGCAGATGCCAGAAGAAATACAAAATCCTTTTTCCATCGCCCTCTTTGCAGATGAGGTTGGCCGGACGATTTTTGTTGAAGTGCTGTTTTGCCGAATTACGACCAACTGACTTACCAACCGGCCAAGACCGTAGCTATGGGGCGGGTTAAAAATTAACGTGTGCGTAAGCAACCAAAAAACAAACACCACGCGGTTAAGGCGTGGTGTTTGCGAGGGGATACAACTAAATGTGTGGTTAATGCACGTAGGTTTCTTCTATCTCTATTTCCAAAATCGGAATATTGTACTTCACCCGAAGTTTATCTTTTGTTAGTTGTAAGATTGTTTGGTTCAGGGTCAGTTCCATGTCGGGCAAATCGATGGTGATAACCGTTTCGTTGGATGTAAGCTCCCACGTACCGGAATACGATTGCTCATCTTCCGGGTCGCATTTGCTGGCACCCTCATCAAACAAATACGTTCCCGTAACCTGAAAGGTATGAACATCATCGGCAGTGCAATCTTCCGGAGGAGAACTGACACCAAACATTTTTGCGCTGGAAAGTTTCCAGGTTCCGGAAGTCAGTAATTCTGTTTTTGATTTTTTCTCGGTTACGTCATCATCATCCCCGCACGACTGGAACACTACTAAGGAAGCAACGGCAAACAACAGGATTAAAAAATTTTTTGTTTTCATGGTTTTTGTGTGGGTTAGTAATAACTGGGTTTGTAAGTGAATTTATTTTAACTGAAAGCAGGTGATTTCGTTCGCAGCCGACAGGTAATACACTTTCCGGTCGATAAAATCGACACTGTATTGTGGTTCGCGGTCTTTGCCAATATCCAATGTGGTAAGCACCTGCCCGGTTCTTTTATCCACCTGGATGAGTTTTATATCCTTCTTTACAGGTTCGGTAAGTAACAGGATGTATTCATCGGTAGCCGTAGTGGCTTTTACCCGTCTGTTAAATTCTTTCAACGCCAGCCCGGCATAAGCAAAGGCATACACGCTTACAGAACCTAATCCTATTGCGGCTCCTTTAGCCTGATTTTTTAGTTCAGGGTTTTGTACAGACGAGGCCGCGTCATTCAGCATAACAGAAGCCGTTATAATCATAGCCCCTGCATAAACACCTTTAACGGCTTCGGCCAATGCCATAGCCCGTTGCCAGCCCGATTGGTTTGGTGGCAGATAATACTTTGTATGCTTCAGTGTTCCGTCAAACCCGAACATCATTATATTTTGATCGGACGACAGCACCACGCCATCATCAAACACATCGATCGCTTTAGGCAATTCCTTTCCGCCAAACGTTATGGGTGCAGCATTGACTTTGCGTACCGTGCCTGTTTTCTTTTCAAGTTCCATCAGATTGCCACTCTTCGTGGCGAATACATACAAATGGCTGTCGGTGTTTGCCGTTGGAAAAGGTTTGAGAGTGTTCCGTTTGGGTGCTTCAGATTCGATAGACGAAGACAACACCAGTGCGCCCGAAGCGGGGTCGAGTATGTTTACCTCGTGCGTGGTGATGTACAAAATACCTTTGGGTATAATTTCTGTTTGCCGCAGGGCGCCTTTTACTTTCACGGATTTTTCAAAGCGGAATGTTCCGCTTTTTTCATCGAGCACGTTTAGAAAGTATTCTTCGCCACGGTTTACCATGCCGCCTTCACCTGCTGATGACAGCACGATACCATTCGCGGTAGCGATGTATTCGGTTACGCTTCCCTGGGTTTTCAACCCCTTACCTTTATTGCCCCACAAGCCCGCACCGGTTTTATAATCTAACAGGTTAGCGGTAGCTTTCGGATTGGTCTTATAAAACACGGCCAATCCCTGTTCCATCGGAAGCGTAATGTTTAAGCTTTCGCTGATCGGTTTTGTTTTCCAAACCTGCCGGCCGCTGTTCACATCAATGGCATAGTACGTGGTAGAATATCTTTTTTCTTCTTTACCGTCTGTACCCGTTACCATGCTGGAAACCATTTCGGCCTGGGCGCCCACAAAAAGATTGTCGGGCTGATACGGAGTTTGCGTAACGGTAGCGGTTACCGATTCATCGATGGCTGTTTTCCATACTACCTGGCCATCGGCCGATTTCAACCGGATAATATAGCCCGGATGCACAATGGCAAGCGACTCGTTATCCAACTCTATGGGCGGGGCAATCAATGCCTGCATATTGATAACTGTTTTTACGGCTGCGGCCATCTTGCCCAGCATACCGCCTTTGCCGCCTGCGCTTGCTTTAAAGATGTCTTCGTTTTTCCAAAGCATGTTACCGGTGTTGAGATCGTACATCAACAACCTGGCCGAGAACTCACCGGGCTTTACACCAACCACTAAAAATTTACCGGAACGATCCAGCACGTATGTACCCAGCACACCCAGGCGCTCGGCATTGGAGTCGAAAACAATTTTACCGGTAACAACATCCACAACCGCGATCATGGGTTGTGCATCTTCACCTTCTTCTATGTTATAGGCTACTTTTATCAGGCTGGTGCCCCATATTTCTTCTATCTGTATTTCCTGTACGGTGCCCAATTCTTTCTTTTCCCACAACCGGTTTCCTGTTTGTGGATCGATGCCATACAACCTGCCGGGTGAGCCTACGATCACGTAGCCCAGCGATGTGATCCGGTGCCAGTCGTGTGCAACTTTTGTTGTCCACAACACTTCTTGCGCCACGCAGAGTGAAGTGGAGCATAGAAGTAAAAAACCAAACAGTATTTTTTTGATATTCATAATTCACAATTTTTTGGTGCGACATCGGCTTTGAAGCCGTGATAAAATTGTGAATTATGACTCTGATATGAGTTAGCGGGGTTATGGACAATTCTATGGACTTATACAGAAATGACGCAATGCAGCGCGTTATTCCGGTTTTTTTTCGTCCACGGCTTGCTCGATAAACGCTTTCAGGTCTTGTTCGTGAGGGATTTCCAGCTTTTTCCGAAGCCGGTAACGGGCCTTGTTGGCGCTTTCGGTTGAGATGGCCAGCATATTGGCGATTTCGCGTGTGGTTAATCCCATTTTAAGTAACGCGGCTAAGCGTGTTTCGGCCAGGGTAAGGTCAGGGAATTTTATTCTCAGGTCGGCAAAAAAGCCGTAGTGTACTTGTTCAAACAATGCTTTAAATTCTTCCCAGTCGTCATCTGTTAGTATAACCGACTGAAGGATCTGCGAAACATGTTCTGTTTTAAGATCGGGCATGGTTGCAGTTGTTTTCACGCTCACTAACTGTTGTTTTAATTGTTCGGCCAGTTCGGTTTTTTCCAGCATGGTGCGGGCGTACTGCATCAACTGGTGGTTTTTCATATCCAGTTCTTTTTTCCGGGCGCGTATGCGGGCACGAAGAAACAGAAACATAAACAAGGCCGCCATGATGGTGAGTATCAACATGGCTAACAACGCTTTTCGCTGCCATGCTTCCTGAGTTTGTGCCTGCCGAAGTTGTTCTATTTCGAGGGCTTTGCGCTCTACATCAAATTCTATTTCGAGTTCGGCAATTTGCCGGGTTGTTTTTTCCTGAAAAACCGAATCGTGGTAAGCAAGGTGGTGCGACTGGTAGTAATAGGCGGAGTCGAAACGTTTTGCTTTTGCATGTGCCTGCGATAACAACTTGTTCACTTCTTCCATCAACAAATATTGTTTACCGCCAACAGACGTTAATGCCTTGTGGCCATAATACAGTGTGCTGTCTAAGTTGTGCGTAAGGTGATAGAGGCCCAGCCCGATCAGGCCCATAGCCATAACGGTTGGCTGATTTGAACGCTTAGCGGCTGCCAGCCCTACGTGGAAAAAGTAATAAGCGCTGTCGGGCTGGTTTTTTTTCAGGTGTAACTTCCCCATGTTTTGTAGCATGGTGGCATTATCGAGTGGGTTTCCGTATTCTAACTCTATTTTATAAAGGTGTTCAAACAGCATCTGGGCGCTGTCGTACTCGCCCATATCCATGTACACGAGGGCTGTATTGTTAAGGGCTGCGGCCAGGTTGCGTATTTTGTTCAGTTTTTTGTGAATGTGTATGGCGTTGTTATAATAGCGGAGTGCTTCGCGCTTTCTGCCGGTTTCTGTCAGGTTATAGCCCATTACCTGTAAGATAAGTGCCGTTGTTGCGTCTTCGCGGTTGCCGTTTATGCGCAGGGCTTCTGCCAGTATATCGTGACTAACGTTAAACTCGCCTTTCATGGAATGCCACATGCTACTGAGGTATAATAACTCCCGTTTACTCACATCTGGTACGGGAACGGCCAGGGCCGAGTCGAGGAACAGCCGGGCTGTATCGAAGTTGTTGAAGTATTGAACAAAATATGCACCTGTAATACTGTAAGCATTTGCCAGTCCGTTGGTATAGCCGATCTCTTTTGCCAGGTTAATGGCTTTTCGCAGAGAGTGTATGCCCTGTTCGGGTGATGAACGGATTTCGCCCCGCCCGATGCGGATCAGCGCATTCACCCGCAGGGTGTCGTGCAGTGTGGGCAGTATGCGGTAAAGGCTGTCGGTATTGTACGCAGACTGGCCAAGCGAAGAGGTACACCCCCAAAGGCTTACCATCGTTATCAGCAATACCAATAGCCAGACGTGTTTCATCTTTTGTGGTCAATAAAAATAATACTTTAACCCGAATGGGGTTGAAAAATAAGTGGGGGATATACTTCGTTCGCGCTAACCGATTTGTCAAATCCTTAACCCCACCCAATTTTGTTTACCTCAATACGTTAAGCAATATTAAATGCCCCGGTAATGATATAAGACAGCGAATCGTTTCACAAAACGACCGCCTTTAGCTTATTTCGCCATTATTTGCGAATTTCAAGGGTTTTTGACTGCGTGAATACCATTGTAAAACATCAATATCCCCAACCATCGTGGCGTATGCCCGCAAAGCAGGCGGTAATGCGGGCTTGCCTGTTGCTTTTTTTGTTTTCGTTTTGTTCGCGGGTATTTTCGCAATCGGCCGGTGATACGCCCGCGCCCATCAATTTTGCCGACAGCCTGCGTATTGTGATGGAAAATACGCGAAACCTCGATGCCTCAGTTGTCGGGGCAGGCTTTGTTACCGCCTGGAACAGCATTGGACTCGATCAGCAAGAGCGCATCAAAAAGCAGGTTCGCACCATGAAAAAGAAAGGCTACAAACTACGGCCATACATGGTGCCTTATTTCGGAGCTATTGCCGCAGCCATTACTGTTGAAGGAGCCGATGCCACGCAGCTTGGTAATTTTTTAAGCGTAACCGATAAGGTGATTGAAAACGAAAACGGCACAAAAACAATAGCTTATTTCACCGCATCGCGCAGGTTTTTTGAACGCCACACGCTGCATACCGATAAAACATACCGCCTCTATGCCCGCGAAGGTTCTTATATGTTCGAGTACCTCGAATTTATTCCGCCACCGATAGACACCACCGCACAACCGAATGACGATTACTACAACGATAACTGGAATGACGAACCGGTGGACACCGTATATCACGAACCACCGCCTTACTGGGAAACGCAGGCGCCACCGCCAAATGTTGAAGGAGCCATTATCCGGTTTACGGGCAGCAACCTTAATTTTGTTACCGCTTACGACTCGGTGTTTTTGCGAAACACCAAAGGAATATTTTCCTTAACGGATAATGTGTTTGTGGGCGAGGGCGGCTCGTTCGATTGGTCGCCCGCATTGCTGGGGCAGGATGTTGTGCAGTGCAACATGAAAGAATACAATTTTAATGTTAAGCGGCCCGAATTAAAATCCAATCTGGTTAACCTGAATTATGCAGGTAAAACCCCCGGTTTTATTCCCGGCCGGTTTGAGTTCAAATCGCAGGCACATAAAGATTCGGTCGCATCAACATATCCACGGTTTACATCGTATTCGGGCAATATACATATTAACGGTTTGGGCGATGAGCGTATGACCTATACAGGAGGTTTTTCGTTGCACGGAAACCGCATTCTCAGTACATCGGTGGGTAACGACTTGGCAACCATTACTGTATCGGGCGAAAGCGAAAAGAAATTTAAGGCCCGCTCGCGCGAATTTTCTTTTCAGGATTCGGTTGTGTTAGCCAACCAGGCTGCGTTTACAATCTATCAGCAAAACGATTCGCTCACGCACCGGTCGGTACAAATGAAGTACGATTACGGTAAGCAAAAAGTATTGTTGCAAAGTGAAAAAGGCCCGCTGCGGAACACACCGTATTCATCATCGTTCTTCAACATGGATTTTTCGGCCAACGTAATCCGGTGGGATTTAAAATCCGACAGCCTTGACTTGCTCACACGGGGCGAACGCGCTACCGTGCCCATGGTATTAGAGTCGGTTGATTATTACGAGCCTGAAGATTTTCACACCTTGCATGGTACCGGTTTCCGGTTTCACCCGTTAGCGCTGGTGGCTAATTATTGCCTGCGTAACAACGTACGCGAAACCTCAACGGGCAGTCTTGCGCAAGGAAGCGGGATGGACATCGTAGAAATTCAAAAAGCCATTGAGTTTTTGGCCATAAAAGGTTTGGTGGAATACTGGCCAAAGACCGACCGCATCGTGGTAAAAGAAAAAGCCATTACGCAATACCGTGCCTACAAAGGCGAGATGGATTACGATAACATGAAAATCGAGTCGGTATCAGGCTCGTATGTACAAACCGATTTACGCGCACCGGTTTACCCCAACGCCACACTCAATTTCAAAAACCGCAACATGGTGGTGCGTGGGGTAGAAGGATTTAAAGTGAGCGATTCGTTAAACGTTTACATCAAGCCCGACAGCAGCATTATCACCATCCTGCAAAACCGCGACATCAAATTTAACGGGAAGATCACGGCCGGTAACTTTGAAGTATTTGGTAAAGACTTTACGTTCAAGTACGACAGCTTCTTTATCAGCCTCGATAAAATTGATTCGATCAATTTTTATGCACTCGAAAAAAATGCACGCGGCCAAATGGTGCGCAGAAAAATAAACAACTCGATGGTTAGTGCCGACTCGGCCGCAGCCGCAGCAGGAGGCATGGCCAACGCCAATAAATCGTCAGGCACACTCTATATAAACAGGCCATCGAACAAATCGGGTAAAGAACGCATCCCCAACTATCCACGGTTAGATGCCGCAGCCGGAGGCGTTATTTATTTCGACCGGCAGGAAGTGCTGAACGGTGCGTACGACCGCTCGGTGTTTTTTGTTGTGCCTCCCTTTAAGCTCGATAGTTTGAACGATGCCGATCCGGCCTCCCTTAATTTTGAGGGTACGTTTATTTCCAGCGGTATGTTTCCTTCTTTTAAAGAGAAACTGCACTCCATGGCCGATAAGTCGCTCGGGTTTCAGCACGTTGTACCTGCAACCGGTTACGGGTTATATAAAACCGATGCAAAACTATACGGTGTAATTACCCTCGATAAGCGTGGATTGCGGTCGCCCGGTAAAATTGATTTTCTGGCGACAACGGTTTACTCGAACGATTTTGTGTTCTACCCGGATTCCGTAGCAGCACGCGGTACCCGCGCAACCATTTCAGAAAAACAATTTGGAGCGGTTTATTTTCCGCAGGCATCGCTGCCCAACTACCAGATGAAGTGGTTCCCTAAACAAGATCAGATGAAGCTGCGCAACACCAATGTTCCGTTTAATTTTTACGACAGCACCGCGCAGTTAACCGGTACAATCACCGTTGCAAAAAACGGAGTAACCGGCATTGGCAAGTTAGAAACACGTGGTTCGGAATTGCGTTCGCGCGAAATGGATTTTTCGGCTAAAGATTTTGGTGCGCGCCATGCACGCTTTAAAGCAAAATCGGCCGACCCGGCCAAGCCGTTGATTGATGGTACCGATGTGCGCGTGAAGTTTAACCTCGAACAAAATTATGCCGACATCAGTCCCGAGGTAGAAGGCGAAGCCGCAATTGATTTTCCGTTCGCGCAATTTAAAACATCCATCCCCAATGCACGCTGGGATTTTAACTCGCAAAAAATTACCATGAGTAAACGCCTCGATGTGCCCATCGAAAACTCGTACTTCTACACCACACGCAAAGAACTCGATTCGTTAAGCTTTAATGCCGAAAAAGCCGAATACGATTTGAACAAACAGGAAATGCGCGTAAGCGGTATTCCGTTCATTACCGTGGCCGATGCACGCATTACGCCCGAAAACGGTGAGGTGTTAATATTAGAGAACGCAAAAATCGGTACGCTTAAAAACACAACCATCATTCTCGATACGCTAAACGGTTATCACCGCCTTACCGAAGGCGTGGTAGATATTGTTTCGCGGAAAGAGTTTTCGGGGTACGCCACGTACCAGTACGTTAACCTGTTAAAAGATACGTTCGCTATTAAAATGACCGACTTCCACTTAGAGCCTGTTGTGGAAACCGAACAATCGAAACGGTTCCAACGCAGAAAAACAACAGCCTCGATGCAAACCGTAGGCGTTGGCCATGTGAACGAAAACGACAAGTTGGTATTGGGCGCGGGTATGTTTTACAAAGGCGACCTGACCATGTACGCTACCAAACCAGCGTTGCAATTAACGGGCTATATTAAACTTGACCTGAAAAATGTAAAAAATTATAACGACTGGATTGCCTACTCACAATCCGGTGATGAACCCGAAGTGTTAATCAACTTTGATAAAGCCGTTACCGAGGGCGGTAAAAAAGTATCGGCCGGGTTGCACTTTGCCACGCAGGACAGCAAGCTGTACATTACCTTTTTGAACGATAAAGGCGAAGACGATGACGATTTGTTTGTGCCAAGCGGAACATTGTACTACGATACCGAATCGAAAGAATATAGAATTGAAGACCGCGAAAAAGCTGCCGGTAACAAACTTTCCGGAAAAGTGTTTGCCTACAACGATGAAACATCGTTGGTGCGGTTTGAAGGCCCGGTAAACCTGTTTAAAGGCCCGAAAGATTTTACGGTAACCGGGGCAGCGATGGGTAATGGCAACCTCAAATCGAACGAAATACGCATGAACACGCTGGTGATGATGAACACAACAGCCGTACCGCAGGCATTTGATGTGATGGCACGTGACCTCGCACTGGTAATTGAAAAAGAAGGAGCCGATGACGGCCTGGGCGATCAAACCGAATTGCTGTATAAAATAGCCGACATCGTGGGCGAGCGTGTGGCCAAAGATTACGAAGCGAAGAGCGCACAAAGTTATACCTCGTTAGCTACTATGGCCGAAACCGCCAAAGCCTTAACATTTGCCAATGTAAACTTAAAGTGGTCGGACAAGTACAAAGCTTTTTACAGTGAAGGGTCGCTGGGGCTGTCCAATAGTTTCCGTACCGATCTCAACGCGAGCTTTGAAGGCTTTATGGAAATTAAAAAAACCGAAGACGGTGCCCCGGTATTTAATGTGTTCTTTAAGGCATCGCCCGAAGCGTGGTATTATTTTGGGTTTGAAGACAACCGTTTGTTGATGTACTCATCGAACAGCGATTTTAATGCATTGGTTTCAAAGAAAACAAACTCGGCCAAGGCAAAAGTGGGCGAGATGGTATTTGTGCCAGGCACCGAAGAAGAAACACGCGCTTTTATTAACCGCTTTAGAAGAGAATACTTTGGCATTGAAGTGCCATACAGCATGGGCGATGACTTGTCGCGCAGAAAGAAAGACGACCCATCTAAAAAGAAAGAAGAGGATGATGGGTTTTAGATGGTGTAAGCTGAGTTGACATACATTACAAATGCGTGCCCGCGGAAAATTTTTTAAACAGAATTAGAAGAATAGAATGTCACAAATTGTTTTTAGGATAACTCTTGTCGTTCATTTAATAATTTCAATTGCCTTTTGTGGGTGGTATGTTTTTCTTGATGGTTATCTGGGATATGGGTTGGGAGATTTGTACTATATTATTCCAATAATATTTTTAACGCTGTCCTCCATTCTTTTGATTGTATTTGAAAAAATGCTTTTCTCTTATTGGAGGGTGTTTTTTGTTATCCTAATGATTGTATTCGATATTTCTCTTGTACGGCTTTTTGTCTCAGCGGCATAAATTTTTAAGCTACAAACCTCAGGACTCCAGAGGAGTCCAACAATCTTCTAAATCAAAACACAGCATTTAGGTATCTGACGGCTTGATGGCTGACACCTTTATCAAAAAAACCACTCATCAATTTGGTATTTGAATGCTAACGCCTACCTGTTAATTTGCACACTTTACAATCAATCCGAATATGGTAAAAGAATATATCAAGAGTAACCAGGAGCGCTTCCTGTCCGAATTGTTCGACTTGCTCAGAATCCCATCCGTAAGTGCCGACAGCAAACATGCAGGCGATGTGCGTAAGGCAGCCGGTTTTTTGCTTGAAAAATTAAAACAAGCCGGTGTTGATAAAGCCGAATTGTGCGAAACAGCCGGATACCCGATTGTGTATGCCGAAAAAATAATCGACCCGAAACTACCAACGGTACTCGTTTATGGGCATTACGATGTGCAGCCTCCCGATCCGCTGGAGTTATGGACATCGCCCCCGTTTGAACCCGTTGTAAAAGACGATAAAATTTATGCGCGCGGTGCGTGTGACGATAAAGGTCAGGCGTACATGCACGTGAAGGCATTCGAGGCCATGACGAAACTGAATTTGCTCAGTTGCAACATCAAGTTTATGATTGAAGGCGAAGAGGAGGTAGGCTCTGAAAACCTCGATACATTCGTAAAAGAGAACAAAGCAAAGCTGAAAGCCGATGTTATCCTGATTTCGGATACATCGATTATTTCGTTAGACCATCCATCCATTACCGTTGGCTTACGCGGATTGAGCTACATGGAAGTTGAGGTTACCGGCCCCAACCGCGATTTGCATTCGGGCGTGTATGGTGGCGCAGTGGCAAACCCCATCAATACATTAAGTAAAATGATTGCCTCGTTGCACGATGAACAGGGGCGCATTACCATTCCCGGTTTTTACGATAAGGTAATAGAACTTTCAACTGCCGACCGCGAGGCGATCAACAAAGCGCCATTCTCGTTAACCAACTATAAAAAAGACCTCGACATTAACGATGTAAAAGGTGAAGAGGGTTATACAACCATCGAGCGTACAGGCATCCGGCCAACGTTAGATGTAAACGGTATTTGGGGAGGCTACACAGGCGAAGGCGCAAAAACCGTGTTGCCCTCAAAAGCATTCGCAAAAATTTCGATGCGCTTAGTGCCCGATCAAGATAGTAAAGAGATCTCCGAATTGTTTACCAAACACTTTGAATCCATTGCGCCAAAATCGGTAAACGTAAAAGTTACGGCATTGCATGGCGGCCAGGCAGCCGTTACGCCAACCAACTCGAAAGCATTTACAGCAGCCAGCGCAGCGTTTGAAGAAGTGTGGGGTAAAAAGCCGATACCCACACGCGATGGTGGCAGTATTCCCATTGTTGCACTTTTTAAGAAAGAATTAGGTTTAGATACCGTGTTGATGGGCTTCGGGCTTGACAGCGATGCTATTCACTCGCCCAACGAACATTACGGAATTAAAAACTTTGTATTGGGCATCGAAACCATTACTGCGTTTTATAAACATTTCTCGAAAGCATAGTTGCCTTACGTTTGCAGCAACCCTGCATTCTGGTCATCCCGAGGAACGAGGGATCTTCAAATTTTTGCGTGTTCTGTATGTTCGAATACTCCTCGTTCCTCGGAATGAACGGCCTTATGTGTTTTTGAAAGGGCTTTTAGCTTTTCTTTTCGTCTAAGTCCTGGCTACGTGTTCCCACGCGCCAGAGGCGTAGTAACAGCTCAATTACCAAGGCAAACAAACTTTCACTAAAAAATTTCAACGACATACTTTGGCGTTTCGCTACACTACTTTTGCTTCAGAATTAGCGAT
The DNA here is from genome assembly GCA_964404445.1 of uncultured Roseivirgaceae bacterium. GTDB lineage: Bacteria > Bacteroidota > Bacteroidia > Cytophagales > Cyclobacteriaceae > UBA2336. The sequence goes on from CAYOJW010000001.1 coordinate 472,045, forward strand.
ATGAACCAGGATTTTAAAAATAAAATTGAAAAGATAATCAGCGACAATCAAAATGCTGAGGGTAGAGAAATTATGCTCCGGTTAAAGCAATTACTTTACGAAACAGAGTTGCTAAATAGTGTTGCCAAAGAATCAAAAAGTATTACCAGTCTTGTTAGCGAAAGTTTAAATCAGTTAAGGAGCAACACGCAACAAAACAAAACGATAAAAAGCGGGTTCGTTGATTTTGATGAAAAGTTTGGCGGTCTCGGGTTGGGCGAATTTATTGTAATAGGTGGGCGGCCTGCAATGGGGAAAACTCAGTTACTGGTGAACCTATCGCTCAATATTTCGCAAACTACTCCTGTTCTTTACTTCACTTTTGACTTACCGGAATATCTTCTAACAAGCCGTTTCATTTCATCTGTTTCGGGAATTCCTGCAGACAAATTTTTACAACACGAACTTTCGGGAGAACATAAAGCTGAATTGTCTTATGTTGAAAAGGAATTGAACAAATACAAAATATTTGTAAATGACAGCTACAACAACTCCATCACGACCTTCAAAGAACACTGCCAAAAGCAAATTGAAGAAAACGGAGTAAAAGTAATCTTCGTTGATTATTTGCAAATGATGAGTTCAAACAAATTCCGAAACAGTCGTGAACTTGAGATCAGTTATATCAGCAGAGAGTTGAAGAACATCGCCAAAGATTTCAATGTTTGTATCATCGCAACAAGTCAGTTAAGCAGAGGTGTTGAAACCAGGGGTGGAGATAAACGCCCGCAACTTAGCGACTTAAGAGAAAGCGGAGCTATTGAGCAGGATGCTGACAAAGTTATTTTCGTTTATCGCCCCGAATATTACAAAATCTATTGTGATGAAGAAGGCAACAGTACAGCGGGCTTAGTAGAAATCATTATGGCAAAAAATAGAATTGGAAGTCCGGGAACCATAAAGCTTTTGAGAGATGAAAACTTTACCAGTTACAAAAATTTTAATGGATACCACCGAGGTGATTTTTCGTTTTCAAAAGATAGATTAGATGAATTAGACACACCATTGTAAACGTTAAGGCATTGAGCCGTTGTTAAAAAATTATGATGTCAAACATTTATGACATAGCGGTTGTGTTCCTGCAACCCGTGATGTAGTGGAAGATTGAATACGTCCTTTTATTGCGATGCTCACTTCGTTCCGCTTCTCATAAAAGGGTACAAAGTCAAAGATGATTTACAACGGCTCATTTTTATTCTATGCAACAAGTAATAGACCTATTAAGCATTTCAAGAGAAAACAAAACTCACTTGCAAGAGTATTTTTATGGTAACCCAAGATTTTTACGTAAACGCTTGCAGAAATATCAAAAACACCAGCTAAATACTTTGTTATTTCTTTCCCTTGAAAGCCCTTTAGACCTTTGCAACTTTCTAAAAACCACTTTTTTTGAGCTTGAAGAAATAATAAACAATCCTGTTTACGAGCATTACACTATCAGAAAAAGGAAAGGCGGCAAACGACAAATTTATTCGCCTGAAAAGAGATTGAAGGCAATTCAAAAACAACTAAATTATTTCCTGCAAGCATATTATTTATGGATAAAGCCAGGCGAAGTGCATGGTTTCGTAGTCAACCCGCATTATTTAGGAACGTATTGTAATATCGCTGAAAATGCAAAACCACATACAGGCAAAAAACACTTACTGAACATTGATTTGAAAGATTTCTTTCCTGGTATATCGGCAAACCGTGTGAAGTCTGTATTTACATCTCCCTATTTCAATTTTAACGAGCAAATAGCAAATGCCCTGACGCTCTTAACTACATACAAGGGCAAACTTCCGATCGGAACGCCAACGTCACCTGTTATCTCAAACTTTGTTTGTACTCAGCTTGATGCCAAGCTAAAAGAATTTTCTCAGACAAACAGACTACAATTTACACGATATGCTGATGATTTAACTTTTTCATCTGATACACTGATCTCTCATGACGATATTCTTGACATCATCAACCTGATCAAGAAAAACGGATTTGAAATAAACAAAAAGAAACTCCGGCTTAAATCATCAAATCGTAAGCAAACGGTTACAGGATTAACCGTAAATGAAAAAGTAAACGTTGACAGGAGATTCTTGAAAAAGGCAAGGGCAATGCTGCACGACCTGACAACTAACGGAGTGGAGACAGCAACCAAGCGACACTTTAATTTAAAGGGTGAAATTGGCGCAAGGCAACGTAGTATGTTTATTTATCGCCTTGAAGGGTATATAAATTTTATTGGACAAATAAGAGGGGAAACCGATTCGGTTTACACTAAGCTAAAACAGGGGTTTGGTGTAAAACTTCAAAGCCAATAATTCAAAGAAACAAAAACAACAACATACTTTGGTGTGGTCAACTAACCCCTTTGTAATCAGCTATGCATAGTATCAACGTCAGGGATAAAAACATTTTGTTGCTGTCCGATACGCACGGCAAGCATCGGCTTGTTCGTGTTCCTGAAAGTACAGACATTATCATACACTGCGGAGATATATGTAATGACGGGAATACAGATGAAATCGCTGATTTCTTTCGTTGGTATTCAGCGTTGAATATTCCGGATAAAATATTCGTAAACGGTAATCACGATTTGCCATTTGAATTAGAACCTGAACAGGGCGAACAGTTAGTTCCCGGCAATGTGCATTGGTTACATGACGACTTAATTACGATAAACGATATTAGAATAAAATCAGTAAGTCCGTTTTCCTGCATTCAAAACTTCGATACGAATCACGAGGTTGACATTCTCGTATCACACGCTCCACCGTCAGGCATTTTAGACGATGGTATTGGCATGTACGTGTTGAAAGAATATGCGCTAAAGATAAAACCGCAGTATTATGTTTTTGGGCACAATCATTCGGGATATGGACGCATGACGTACCAAAAAATTCAGTTTATCAATGCCTCTATCTATCACGAACTGGAGAGCCGAAAACAGTAAAGAGTATGACTTTGCGATACAGGCAGCAAAAACGAGTCAGATTAAAAGTTGGATTGAAAGACATTTGGTCTAATTTTAAAAATATAAACACATAACATATGAGCAAGTATCTATGGAAGGTTAGAGCCACAAAAAGATGGACCGATGTAGTACAAGGTATGGAGGTTGATGTATTGGTTGTAGGCCGTTCGGGAGAACCAAATGCAAGAGAAATTGCCGATGCCCTTACGCGCAAATACGGTATAAAAAACTTAGGTGGCAGCGGAATGTCGAAAAGTATTTTTGATATTACCAAAGGCTAACAGTTAATACAGGCTGTAAAAGACGAGTTGAAATTTTAGTAGATTAAAAGAGATTTATCAAAAAAATCAAGACATGAACGCAAACGCATCGTTTTCCATTAATGCTAAAACCTATACTTTAAAGAAAAATATCAAGGAGGAAAAGCTATTCTTTAAATAGCAATAAAAAGTATCTTATCCCAGTAAACTAAAAATAAATAGGCAGTATGTCAAACAATCGTATTTTATTAAAATATGTTAGCGAACTATTACAATATGATTTCTTTATACCATCATATCAAAGAGGTTATCGTTGGACAGAGCAACAAGTGACAGATTTATTGAATGACATCAATGAATTTTCGCCAAAAGAAATTCCTAATACCAATGAAAAAACTTGGTATTGCTTACAACCAATTGTTGTAGAAAAAAGAGGCGAAAACGAATGGGACGTAATTGATGGACAACAAAGATTAACTACAATCTTTTTAGTTATTCATTATATGAACGAAATATGGAAAGGAAAACAAAAAATAAATGAGTTTAATTTAAGATTTGAAACGAGGGATAAAAGTCAAGAATTTTTAAAAAACATCTTGGTTGACGAACATTCTGATGAAGTTATCGTAAATGACGAAAATATAGACTTCTGTTTTATATCAAAAGCATACCGCACCATTCATAATTGGGTTAAATCTAACAATAAGTTAGATACCGGAAATTTTGAGTCAAAATTCATTCATTCAAGTAGAGTCATTTGGTATGAAACTTCAAAAGATGAAAATTCAATTGATATTTTTACAAGAATCAATAGCGGAAAAATTCCGCTAACTAATGCTGAATTGATAAAGGCGTTGTTTTTGAATCGTTCAAACTTTGAACACTCAGAAGATGAAGTAAAACTTGGTTTAAAACAGCGAGAAATTGCCTTAGAGTGGGATAGGATTGAATATGCTTTGCAAGACGATTCATTTTGGTGTTTCATCAACAAAAGCGAAAACAACTTGGCGACAAGAATAGAGTTTATTTTCAATTTAATGTCGGACAAGCCAAGCGATGATAAGTATTCAACTTTCCATTTCTTTAATGAAAAATTTAAGACCAAATCGGAAAATGAAATTAACGACAATTGGCAGGAAATTAAAAAGTATTTCCAAACGCTTGAAGAATGGTACAATGACAGAGAGTTGTATCACAAAATTGGCTATTTGATTGCAGTAGGAACCGATATAAAACTAATCATTCAACAAAAGGGTAATACGACAAAAACTGAATTTAGAAATTGGTTAGAAAATCAAATAACTAAAGTTATAGCAAACAATAAAGCTATTGACGAATTGGAATATGGAAAGGATAATTCACAATTAATAAAAATGTTGCTTTTGCATAATGTTATAGCTACGCTTAATAGCGAAGATATTTCTTTAAAGTTTCCATTTGATAAATACAAAGACAAGAAAAATGGCGGTTGGAGTTTAGAGCATATTCACGCTCAAAATTCTGAAGATATTACAAAACCAGACGATTTTAAAGAATGGTTGAAAGCAATAGATGAAAACGAATTAACAGAAGAAATCAAACAAAGAATTAAAGAATCTAATGAAAATGAGGAACAAAACAAAATCCCTCAACTTGTAGCGGATATTGGCAAATTGTTTGGAGAAATTGAAATACATTTTATTGAGAATATGGCTTTATTATCCAAAAATGATAATTCAAAACTCAACAATGGCTTGTTTCCTGTTAAAAGAACAAGGGTAATTGAATTGGAAAAGAACGGTGCATTTATTCCTCTTGCTACAAAAAAGGTTTTTCAAAAATATTACGAAGGCTGTACAAAACAATTAAGCAAATGGGAAAAAGATGACAGAACCGCCTATTTGAGCGACATAAAAGAAACTTTAAAACAATATTTACCTCAAACGACATTAGCATAAAATGAGCAATAATCCGACATCAAAAAAATTAAAATTTCTACAATTGCTTTCTAACGATGAAGCTATTCATGAAAATGAAACTTGGCAACCGCTAAGTAAAATTGAAATTCCCATTATACAACGTGATTATGCACAAGGTAGAGAGGGAAAGGAAGAATTAAGAAAAAGCTTTTTGGGTGCTTTGTACAACACTGTTGTAGAGGAAAAACCACTAGAGTTAGATTTTGTCTATGGCAGTGTTAAAAACAGCGTTTTACAACCACTTGACGGACAACAACGATTAACAACTTTGTTTTTGTTGCATTGGTTTGTTGCAATCAAAGAAAACAGATTAGATGATGAATTGAAAAAACTATTGACAAAATTCACTTACGAAACACGAACCAGCTCACGGGAATTTTGCAAGGATTTAATCAATAAAGGGATTGATTTTGAAAAATTGTTAGAAACAGATTATCACGATAAAGATAAATCAAAACCCAAGAACAACGAGTTATCCAAAACAATCATTGATAGTCCTTGGTTTTTCCTTTCGTGGAAAAGAGACCCGACAATAAAATCGATGCTTACAATGTTGAATTCTATTCAGCAAACATTTCAAAACAAAACCGAAGTTTGGAACAAGCTAAACAACATTAGTTTTCATTACATAGAATTGCAAAACTTCGGACTTTCCGATGATTTGTATATCAAAATGAACGCAAGAGGCAAGCCGCTCACCGATTTTGAAAATTTCAAAGCAAAGTTTGAGCAATACATTGGAGGAAAAAAATGGGAAGAGGGTTTACCTCAAGCGGAAACCTTTGCTTATAAAATTGATAGGGAGTGGACTGATTTATTTTGGAAGCATAAAAATGAGGAAAATGTTTTTGACGAACATATTTTAAAGTTTATGACGGGTGTGGCAATACTTGCCTATGCTCAAAGCTTAGAATTACTTGATAATGAACAAGGGATTGTCAAAAAAGAACTTGAAAGGAAGATAACAAAGCTATTTAATGATTATCGAGCAATAAAACCGGAAGATTTTGTAACGAAGGAGGTTTTTGAATATTTGAAAAAGTGCTTTGAGATTTATTCAAAGAACAATAATGATAAAGTTAATCCAGAATTGACACTTTGGGATTATAATAAAGACAGAAACTTGTTTTCTGAGTTGGTAGATGCTAATAAGCTGACAACATATAAACAACGTGTTTTATTTTATGCTCAAACAGTATATTTATTAAGACCTGGTTTTGAAGTTAATTCTTTTGCTTATTGGATGCGTGTGGTTCGGAATATTGTTGAAAACGCAACAATTGATAGTGCGGATAGATTTAGAGGTGCAATAAATTTGATTATGGAATTATCTAACGGTTGTAATGCTGTTTATGATTTTCTTTCTGAAAATTCCATTCAATCAAAATTTGCTGAAGAGCAAGTTAAAGAAGAAACAAGAAAAGCAAAATTGATTGCTAATAACAATGAAATTAAGCAAATCATATTTGATCTTGAAGATACTTCATTTTGTAAAGGCACGATTAACTGGTGCTTAGAATGCTCTGAAAAGGTTGAAGAATTGGGAAAAATTAAAGAGGTAATTGATTCACATTTGAGTGAAGATGATGTTTCAAATTTATTCCGCAGAGCACTTCTGACGATTGGGCATAACGATTTCTATAACTATTGGGATTCTTGGAGTTATAGTACAGATACTCATAAGAGATGCCTTATTGAAAATCGAAATGAACTTAAAAACAAATTCACAAATGGAGATTCGTTCAACGCATACCTAAAACCGTTAATTATTCAGCTTTATAATACGGATCTGCAAAGTGTAGTAGATATTTATGTTCCCTCCGGGGATATGCGGAATTGGAAAATTCGATTGATTAAAGAGGCGGAATTATTAGATAACCATTGTCAAAGCCATTATATAGGAATCACAAACGATGATAAGCAATGTTATTTGTACGGAAGGAAAAAAAGACCATCAAGCAGAGATGAATGTGAATGTGTAGAATAATTATGTTTCTAATACTCTGTGCGTGTCCGCACATGCCAGAGGGCTTGTTGTAAGCCAAATACCCACTGCATAGCAAAATTTCACAAAAAAATATACCGCGACACCCTTTGGCGTAACGGCACAATAGCTTTGTTTTCATAAAAACGAAAACAGGCCGAAAATATGCCGGAAGTAATTATAAAATACAAAAACTGGAAACTGATTGTTGACAAAGAAGCAACGATAGTCACTCCCGAAATCTAAAGAATTTCGGGATTTTTTTACTTCATTTTTTTCAGCGACATCTTTTGGCGGTACGAGCTCTCATCTTTGTTCATAATAACAATTAAAAAAATAGGTATTATGAAAAATCAGACACTACAATCGTTGGCAGTTATTTACAGAAGAATCCAAAACAGCCGCAGCAACAATGGTTCCTTTCAAGAAATTATGGAAAGCAACAAAACTGAAATTAATTTTTTGGCAAACAAATTTAATCTAAGAGAGGAAGAGGCGTTGCTTTTGGCAGGTTCCTGTATCTGCACAATCGAACGTAATTCTCCAGAGTTTGGTGTTGACGACCTCGCCAATAAGTTAGATGTAAATAATTTTGAAATTCTGCTTTATCAAAAACATCTGAAGTCGTTAGTTGAAAAGGAATTTTTGGTTGAATTTCCAAAGGAATGTCATCGTCATTGTCGCGGTTTAAAATTCGCTGTCGATATGATGAATAAAGAATTTGCGCTGCACGCTTCTTTAAATGAACATCTCGCATAGTAAAAGCAAAAACCCCAAAATCTAAAAATTTCGGGGGTTTTTATTCTTTTTTTCATAGCGACATACTTTGGCGTAGCGACCCAGTAGTTTTGTTTTTCATAAAAACGAAAACAGGCAAAAATATGCCGGAAGTAACGATAAAATACAAAAACTGGAAACTGATTGTTGACAAAGAAGCAACGATAGCGGCTTATCAAAAAATGATAAGCCAGCCGAAAGAGTGCACGTGTACACCGTGCGAAAATTACCTGGATAACAGAGAAGGGGTTTATCCCCACGAGATAAAAAAACTATTTAACCGGTTAGGCATTGATTACAGAAAAGAATCAGAGGTGTTTGAGGGCGGAAAGTCAGCAAACGGACAGTATCGGTATGTTGGTTATTTCTTTTTTGTAGGCAGGTTTTATCGCGTGCGCAAGCGCAATAAAAAACACAGAACCAAAATGCAGAGGTTGCTAACGCAAATGGCTGTAGTAACAAAAACATTTGCTATTCATTTTTCTAAAAACCCGGATAGTCCACTGGTTACTGAATTGTTTGAAGACACTACCGGTTTTGTAAAGATTAAGGTCAACTTTCAAATACCCTGGACAATCGGCAAAGAGAAAGAAGATAAAATAATGGACGGCTGGTTTCCCATAAAAACATGGACAACTAAAAATAGCCTGGAGATACGAGACGATTGGAGTGATCCGGCAATTGAGATGAACAAAGAAATAACCCCTCAAATTGAAGAATTTGTAGCCGAAATAAAGGCGAATCAGGAGAAAGAAAATCTTGCCAAAAACGCATAAGCATTGCTTTACTCGGCTCTTCAAAATTTCATAGCAAAAATTTACAACGACATCCTTTGGCCGAGTGCCGCTCTACTTTTGTGCATGAAACAAAAGAATTATGAGAGGTTATTTCGGAATTGGTATTGAGTTCACCAAAAACAAAAAGAACATCGGAACACTTTGGCGCAGCGCCATGCTGTTCAATTCATCGTTTGTCTATACGCTGGGTATGCGCTACAAATGGCAACCTACGGATACACTCAAGGCGTATCGCCATGTGCCGCTATTTGAATACGCATCGTTAGATGAACTCCTTCAATCCTTCCCAAAAGACGCAGAACTGGTGGGTGTGGAAATGACGGAAGATGCTACTGACATCGTAGATTTTATTCATCCGAAGCAATGTATCTACTTGTTAGGCACAGAAGACACAGGACTTACGCCCGAAGCATTGGCAAAGTGCCACAAAATAATCAAGCTGCCGGGCAGGCGTTCTATGAATGTTTCCGTTGCCGGTTCGCTTGTGCTTTACGACAGGTTTCTGAAAGAAAGTTTGCGCATTAATAAGCGCGACATCGCTTCGTTTAAAGAACGCATGGCCTTGAGATAAAATACATCAAAAATGAAAAAGAATGGCGCTTTTAAAATGTACGTTGATGAAAACGACAATGTAACAACGGTAGGCATAACCCCAGGTCATTTTCTTGCCCCACTCATTAAGAAATTCCTGAAAGGTAAACGCGGAAAAAAATGGACACGATTAGAAGACAAGCCAGGTGCGTCCATGCCCGAACCAATGTAAAAACAAAACTATGGAAACAGCTATTGAATGTAAACTTCACTCCAGTGATGTGTATGGAGAGCCGTATTATGATTTAATACCGGAAAAACTGTATTACTCATATTTTCAAAAAGCACCCAGCAAAATTGTGGTAAGCAATACAAGCGCTAAAAAGATTATCCATTGGATTGAAACGAATTTATCGGATAAAATTATCGACAAAATCGTGAGCGGACACGCCAAAGCAAAGAGCATATTTTTTGAAGAATCAATATATATTCTTTCCACCAGAACACTCATTACGATAGAAAGTGAACACAACAGCCTTGAAATTTACTATCATAGCGAGAAAGAGCAGGTTCAGGAAATCCTTGACGGTGCAAAAAAGTGTAAGGTTAAACCCAACACATCCTGCTTTCATTTAATCGTACCTGACAGCTATGGTTATGAATTGAAAAAATTAAAAAACAAGAAATTCAAAATATCCTTGCATCAAAACTATAACGATGATATTAAGGAGGTGCATTCAAAAATCCTGACTTCTCTCAAAAAAGAAACAAACGGGCTTATCTTGTTACATGGAATTCCGGGAACGGGTAAATCAACATACATCCGGTATGTAGCAGGTTGTATCAACAAAACAATCATTTTTATTTCCCCGAACGTAGCACAGGATTTGAGTAATCCTTCGTTTGCTAAATTACTGATGAGCAACCCCAACTCGGTAATGATCATTGAAGACGCAGAAGAACTTTTGGTTTCGCGCAACCGCGAGAGAAACGCTGCTATTTCCATGCTGCTGAATCTTACGGATGGATTTCTTGGCGCCAGCTTGAATATTCAATTTATCTGCACATTCAATACCGAACTTCAAAACATTGATACGGCATTATTGCGGAAAGGTCGCCTCAATGCGTTGTATGAATTTAAACCGCTAACCATTGAAAAATCAAAATCGTTACTTTCAGCATTGGGGAAAGAAAGTATTGAAGTTACGGAGCCGATGACGTTGGCCGATATTTACAATGCCGGTGGGCAAAATTTTAGTTTCAAACCCGAACGAAACAAAATTGGTTTCAGAGCAGCTTAATTATGAAAAATAAAACATTCACAGCTATTGATTTTGAAACTGCACAAGGCTACCGATGGAGTATTTGCCAGGTTGGATTGGTGCGCGTTGAAAACGGTCTGGTAACAAACAAACTTGATATGCTTGTTCAGCCACCCGATAATTATTATTGGAAACAATTTGTGGAAATACACGGAATCGATTGGGAAAAAACCAAAGATGCACCAACGTTTGATTTGGTTTGGCCAATGATTGAGCCTTTCATTACAGGGCAACATGTTGTTGCTCATAATTCGGCTTTCGATTTTACCTGCATTAAACAAACACTAAATTGGTACGGAATTGAAATGCCCGGCTTTACCGGTCATTGCACGTATAAAATTTATGGCAAATCGTTAAGCTTATTATGTGAGAAACACGGAATTGAACTTGACCACCATAATGCACTTTCGGACGCCATGGCGTGTGCAAATTTATTTATGAAACATCTTGAATGCTAAGCAAATGAATATACTCTTTGTTTGCACCATAAATAAGATGAGAAGTTTAACTGCCGAAAGAATATTTCAAAACGACAATCGATTTATAATCAAGTCAGCGGGCACAAGCAAAGAAGCTACAACTTATATCTCGCGTGATTTAATTGAATGGGCTGATTATATTTTAGTAATGGAAAGGAATCACCGGAATAAAATCCATAAACTTTATCCGGATTTGTACAAAACGAAAAAAATAATTTGCTTGTATATACCTGACGAATATGATTTTATGGACGCTGGGTTAATAGATTTGCTCAAGTCAAAATTTGAATACATTTGGGAAACAGAAATAACAAAATAACTAATCTGTCTTAACGAAATTAGCGTATGTCAAAGCGTGGATTTTATCAGCGATATTCTCTCATTATCAAAAGACTTCAAAAAAGCCCTGCTTCATTTGAAGAGATTAACGATTATCTGGAACAGCAATCTGAATTTCAGGATTTCGATCTCGGGTTTTCCAGAAGGCAATTTCAACGCGATGTAAAAGACATAGGCGAACTTTTTGGTTTGGAAATTCAGTACAGCCGGTTACAAAAAGCATACTTCATTGATAATGCAAACCAATCAACAGCCACCGACCGGATGTTAGAATATTTTTATATGGTCAACGCACTAAACGTTACAGACGATTTATCAAAGCACATTCACCTTGAACAAAGACGTGCGCAGGGAACAGAACATTTTTACGGCTTGCTTCATTGCATTAAAAATCATTTTATTGTCAGGTTCCCGTATCACAAATATGAAGAAGATATAATCGTAAAACGCGAGGTAGAACCGTATGCGCTCAAAGAATTTAAAGGGCGTTGGTATTTAATAGCCAAAGATGTGCATGACGGCTACACAAAAACTTTTGGATTAGACCGCATACAGGATTTGGAAATCACCAAAAAGAAATTCGCTACTTCGCCTGATTTTAATGCGAACAATTTGTTCAAAGATTATTTCGGAATAATCAATTCATCAGACGAAGAATTGACAGAAATCGTTTTGTCGTTCGATTCGTTTCAGGGAAAGTATGTAAAATCCTTTCCGTTGCACGAATCACAAAAGGTAATTATCGACAATGAAGCCGAAACGCAGATCAAGCTTTCCCTTTATGTTACGTATGATTTTTTATTGGAATTATTGTCATTCGGAGACAGAATGAAAGTAATATCACCAGAAAGCCTGCAAGAAGAAATTTGTGGCATCTACCATAACGCATTGAAACAATACAAAAAATAAAAATGGAATGCCTTGGCGCATACCCGTATGTGAAAAACCGGGGCACGAGAAGGGCGAAATCTTGAAAAAATTGTGTGTTAAGGTGAGAATACCGGTAATGCCATCAACTATTTTAGTGCCCGTTATGCTATCTTGCCAATTCGTTTAGTAAGCCCATTATGATTAGAGTTCTTTTTTCGGTTATTCTCCTGTTCGCAACCGGTATTTCATCCGCCCAGGTTCTTAGCCCGGCAAAATGGTCGTGGAAAGCCCCGGCAGCATCCGTAAAGGTTGGCGATGAGCTGGAGTTGATTTTTACCGTAACCATTGACGATACGTGGTATGTATATGCAAATGATTTTGACCCCGACTGCGGGCCGTTGTTAACAACCGTAACCTTTGCAGAGCATAACAGCTTTAAAACGGTTGGCGCACTCAAAGCCATTAAACCAAAAGACAAACACGATGAGATTTTCGATTGCGATGTGAAGTTGTTTGTCGGGAAAGGCGAGTTCAGGCAAAAGATCAAAGTCCTGTCGGCCGACCTGAAAATTTCCGGAATTATCGAAGGGCAAACCTGCACCGAAGTAGATGGCAAATGCATACCGTTTGAATCGGACTTTACCTTTACCGACATCGTAGTAACAGGCGCTAACACAACACCAATTGTAAAAACACCTGATCCTGAAAAACAACAAACTGTTGTTGCCCCGGTAACAGCAGAGCAGCCAGACACCGTAAAGGATGAGCCGACACAAGCACAAACATTCTCATCATCGGTTACAGGCCCACTGCTGGATAAAACTATTTTAGAAGGCGAACCCTCCTATGGTAACGAATCGTTTTGGACATTACTCATTCTTGCTTTTGTTGCAGGGCTTGCCTCATTAATTACACCGTGCGTGTTCCCGATGATACCCATGACGGTAACATTCTTTTTAAAAGACACACAATCAAAACGCGAAGGCATCAGGAAGGCAATCATTTTCGGGTTGTCGATCATTACCCTATACACATTGGCCGGAACATTCTTTGCCATATTGTTAGGCCCCGAAGGATTGAATGCCCTGGCTACAAACTGGGCATTAAACCTCTTTATATTTTTTGTGTTCCTGATTTTCGCACTTTCCTTTTTCGGATTGTTTGAAATAACAGCACCTTATAAATTGGTAAACAAAGTTGATCAGCAAGCCGAAAAGGGAGGCTTGATTGGTGTGTTCTTCATGGCTTTCACGCTGGTGCTGATTTCGTTTAGCTGTACAGTACCCATTGTAGGAAGCGTGCTGGCATTATCGGCAGGGGGGCAAATACTCAAGCCCATCTTAATGATGTTCTCGTATTCATTAGCCTTTGCTTTGCCGTTTGCTTTTTTTGCTTTCTTCCCGGAAGTAATCAAAAGTATGCCCAAGTCGGGCGGATGGTTAAATGCCGTAAAGGTTACACTGGGATTTTTGGAGCTGGCGTTAGCATTGAAATTTTTCAGCATTGCCGATCAGGCATATCATTGGGGACTGTTAGATCGCGATATCAACATCGCTTTGTGGATAGTGATTTTTGGATTGTTAGGATTATACCTGTTGGGCAAACTCCGGCTTCCGCACGATAGTTCCGTTGAAAAAATTTCGGTGTCACGTTTAATGTTAGCCATTGTTGTATTCACGTTTGTGGTGTATTTGATACCGGGCTTGTGGGGCGCTCCGCTAAAAATGTTAGCAGGTTATTTACCGCCCATGCATACGCATGATTTTAATGTGATGGATGCATGCGGTGTTAATTCGTTAACCCTTAACGGTAAACAGGCAGGGGTTTGTGAAGAACCAAAACATGCCGACTTCTTACACCTGCCGCACGGCCTGACAGGTTACTTCGATTATGAACAAGCCTTAAAATGCGCGCGCGAACAAAACAAACCCATCTTCATCGACTTCACCGGTCACGGGTGTACCAACTGCCGCGAAATGGAAGCCGTGGTGTGGAGCGACCCGGCTGTATTAGACCGGCTGAAAAACGATTTCATTATCGTTGCCCTGTATGTGGACGATAAAACCGAACTTCCCGAAAGCGAATGGATCACCTCGAAGTACGATGGTAAAGTGAAGAAAACCATCGGCAAGAAAAATGCCGACATCCAGATTACTCACCTCGATAACAATGCACAACCGTTTTATGTATTGTTAGGCCCCGATGAAAAAGTGCTGGCCTGGCCGTATGGTTATGATCGCAGTGTAGAAAAATTTGTCGAATTTCTGGAGCGAGGTAAACGCAAGTATAAAGAGTTGTATAAGTAAGCAATATACAGGGCGGGCTTGCTGTAAATCTGTATAAATTAGGGGGTGTTTTTACAGCCATTTGCGTACAGGGGTTCAAATACCTATATTGGCCAATCGTTTAGCGGGTCGTTTTGTTTGATCCCTGTTTTTTAAACGTTTATTTTTACGCCTATTTTTTAAACAGAAATGTTGAGGCAATGCAAAATCGATTTGGCTTTTTCGCGGTTGTAACGGTTTTATTAGGCGCAGCAGCGTTTAATATGTTTAACCCTTTTGCCGATCAGCAAAGGCTCACCAGCCATTATGTAATGGCCGAAGATGAGTTGGGCGAACTGCAGCCAACATTGTTGTACGGTTTTAATATCGATCACCACGTGGTGATTGAAGAAAAAATAAAAAAGAACGAATTTCTGGCCGACATCCTGTTGGCGTATAATGTTCCGGTAAAATTGATTAACCAGTTAGCGGGTATTCCCCGCAATGTATTTGATGTGCGCAAAATCGCAGCCAATAAAAAATACACGCTCATCTGTTCGCCCGACTCGCTCAAAACCGCACGCGCCTTTGTGTATGAACCAAACGCCATCGATTATATTGTATTTACGTTTACCGACTCGCTGCGGGTAAACGTTTGCCAGCGCGATGTAACGGTTGAAGAGCGAAGCATTTCCGGCATCATTCAGTCATCGCTTTCACAAACCATAAACGAAATGGGCATTTCGCACGAACTCACCAACAAGTTTGTGGACATCTTCGCATGGCAGGTTGATTTTGCACGCCTGCAAAAAGGCGATGTGTTTAAACTGATGTATGAAGAAGTTCAGGTAGAAGGCCGCCCGATTGGCGTACGCAACATCAACGGAATTTATTTCGAGCATTTTGGCAGCGGATATTATGCCGTTCCGTTCGATCAGGGCAATGGGTTGGATTATTTCGATGAAGAAGGTAAAAGTCTGCGCAAAGCATTGTTAAAATACCCGATTGAATTCACGCGCATCAGCTCGCGGTATTCGGGCAACCGTTTTCATCCGGTGCAAAAAGTGTTTAAAGCCCATTTGGGTACTGACTTTGCCGCGCCTACGGGCACGCCTATCCGGTCGGTAGGCGATGGACTGGTGGAGGAAGCACAATATAAATCCAACAACGGAAACTATGTGAAAATCCGTCACAACAGCACTTACACAACACAATACCTGCACATGTCGCGTATCGAAGGTGGCGTACGGGCTGGTACACGTGTGCGCCAGGGACAAATTATCGGGTACGTGGGCAGCACCGGTTTGGCCACAGGCCCGCATTTGTGCTACCGGTTTTGGAAAAACGGGGTGCAGGTCGATGCCCTCCGGGTGGATTTGCCACCCTCCGAACCGATTACCGAACAGTATAAAGAGGCGTACGAACAAACCAAAATCGCGGTTATGCTCAGGCTCGATGCCATCCCGGCACCGGTGCAACAGTCGTTTGCGCAGGTTTCAGAATAGTTCAAAAAATTTTAATACGCTTTACATTTCTTTCGTATCGATTGGCGTAGTTTCGTATGGCTAAACATTAGGTGTGTTTTTTTAGGACAGACAATAACTCAATGAGAGCACTATTGACATCAATCCTGATCTGTTTTCTTTCACTTTCAACCATTGCTCAAGACAATGTTAATTTGAAAAAAATGGTTGGTTTTGGCTGTTATTATGAGGGGCGATATACAAAGACAGTTATTAAGGTAACTGAGTTAATTGAGGCAAAAAAATATAAGGACATTTCTAAACTACTTACTTCGAGAAATAGTGGCGAGAGATACTTGGCGGTAATCTCACTTGAAAGATTAGTGGACAACGGACTATACAATTTAAACAACAACGAAAAGAGTATAATAGTAAAACTAAAACCGTCTGACGACATGGTTTCAGTTTGTTCCGGTTGTACATATTTCAATAAAGTTCCAATGAAAACAATTTTGACAGAGAGAGATTTAATTGGTTCAAACCACTGGTTGGACAGGACAATAAAGAGAGAATGAGAAAACGCATCATAGCAATATGCATGGTCAATAGCGAAGTGCAGTGTAAATTTGTAGCTTTAGTTTTGAACAACGTTTGGTTACTATGGAAAAATACCTTTTCAAAATTTATAACCATCATAACCCCAGCCGCTAACCTTTAACCAACCCATCCGTATTAAGTATTGTGCTGAAACGATTACCCTCCATACTTTTATTATACCTTATCGTTAGTCAGGCATTGGCGCAACAAAAAGTAGGGCTTGTGTTGAGCGGTGGCGGGGCAAAGGGAATCGCCCACGTTGGGGTGTTAAAAGCGCTCGAAGAAAACAATATCCCTGTCGATTACATTGTGGGAACCTCGATGGGCGGGATCATCGGGGGATGTTATGCGGCCGGCATGAGTCCGCAGGCCATCGAAAAAATGGTTCTTTCCGATGATTTTTTGCGCTGGGTAAACGGCTACCCCGAAAGCCACGTGAACTACCATTATGCAAAAGTTGAAGACGGGCCTTATTTTTTAAAGCTTAACCTTTCGTTAGACTCCACATTTTCGTTTCAGTTCACGCCCACACTTGCCAACGATGTATCGCTCAACTTTGCCCTGGCCGAAAAAATGGCACAGGCCGGGGCGATTTCAAAAGGCAACTTCGACAGCCTGTTTGTTCCGCTGCGCGTAGTAGCGGCCGATTTGTTTACCCAGTCGCAGGTTATTCTTGGGAAAGGTTCGTTAAGCGATGCCTTGCGGGCAACCCAAACCGTTCCGTTTTTTTACAACCCCATTCGTGTAGAGGGCAAGTATTTATTTGATGGTGGTGTATATAACAATTTCCCGGTGGACGTAGCCCAGCAAACATTTGACCCCGATGTAATAATCGGCTCAAACGTATCGTCAAAAATTTTTAATGAATACCCGTTCGACCGTGACGATAAACTGATCAACAACTCGTTGTTGTATATGTTGCTCGATAAATCCGATCCCAGTGCCATCCCCGAAACAGGCGTGTATATCCAGCCTGATCTGCACGGTTACACATCGTTTGAGTTTAAGCATGCCCGTGCGCTCATCGACAGCGGGTATGTTCAAACCATGCGGCAGATGCCTGAGTTAAAGCAAAAAGTTATCGCAACACGTTCGGCAGAAGAGTTAACGGTAAAACGCAATGCATTTCACGCGCAGGAAAAACCGTGGGAGTTTGAACGTCTCGATTTTAAAAAGTTTAATTCACATCAGCGCAAATACATCCGCAGGTTGTTTGATGTAAACTACGACAAGCCCCGCACATTATCCCTGAACGATATTCGTGACGGGTACTATAACCTGATGTCCGAACCGTTTTTCTCAAACGTTTATCCGGCCATTCCGTACGATACCATCACCGGAAAATTTGTATTGCATTTAACCCGAAGAGCGCAAAAAAATTTTCAGGTCGATTTTGGCGGAGTGCTGGCCACACGCGACATCAGCAACATTGCGTTGGGACTTAACTATTATCATTTCAATGATGTACTTACACATATTTATACAGGCTTTCAAACCGGGAGTTTTTATAAATCGGTTGTAGTGCGTACCCGGTTCGATTTCCCCTTCTTTGGCCGGTTTTACATACAGCCCGAATTTCAGTTCAACCAATGGGATTACACCGAAGGCATTGATGTGCTGAAGGATAAAAACATCCCGACAATTCTCAAGCGGTTCGACAGGCGGTTTGGCCTGCACGCGGTAAAAGCCATTGGCAATAAATTTAAGACAGACGCCAGCATCGAATCGTTTAATGACGATGACTATTACAGCAACCGCTATGCGCTGGTAAGTACCGATATATTAGACCGCATGAAACTGCGGGGCTTTAAAACCGGCCTTGCCTTTTCGATGGATAACCTGAACCGGAAACAGTATGCCTCGGCCGGCAACGCATTTTGGGTTGGCGCACATTATTATAACCTGCGCGAAAACTATACACCCGGCAGTACCGCCAGCGTAAACAGCGACCCCAACCGGCAACAGCGCCAGTGGTTTCGCATACGGGGCAGGGCCGAGCAATATTTTAATTTTGGCTGGTACCGGCTGGGCTATTTGGCCGAGGTGGTACTGTCGAACCAGCCCGGTTTCAGTAATTATGTCGGCTCTATTATTAATGCCCCGGCTTTCTTTCCCATACAAGACAGCCGTACGCTGGTGCTGGAAAACTTCCGGGCATTCAATTATGGAGCGGCCGGTATTCGCAATGTGTTTACGTTCAAAAACCGTCTCGATTTTCGTCTTGAAACGTATAGTTTCACACCGTTTGAAAACCTGTATGCCGGGCTTTCGCAGGAAGTAGTAAAAGACAACAGTAAACTAAACGTGTACCTGGCCGGCAGCGGCAGCGTGGTTTACCACTCGCCCGTAGGCCCGGTAGCCCTTAGCTTCAATTATTATGACGACAAGCAAAACCGGTTTGGCGTGTTGCTTCATGTAGGTTTTTTACTGTACAGAAACCACATTCTGGAATAGAAAAAGGCTTTTCTGCCCCGTGCTATTTTGCAGATTAAGCGTTTTTTTAAAGCTGCGATGTATTATTTTCGCTCAATTTTAAATTTTTGCCTAAGTTTATTGCTTGTTAAATAACAACCATAGCCTCATGAAGAGACTTTTACCTTATGTTGTCGCAATTTTTGCGCTGGCAACGACATTCGAATCATCTGCACAGGTCGTACAATGGGCCAACAAAGTGTTAGAGTTTTCGTCCGAATTAACCCACGCCCAATATTCCGCACAACAGGCACTCGGTAAGCCTAACGTGCTGCCTGCGGGGGGGCAAAACCCCAATGCCTGGGTGCCCGATAAGCCAAACCGCAAAGAGTTTATCAAGCTGGAGTTTGAAAAAGCAATGAACATAACACAGGTTGCCATTGCCGAATCGCATAACCCCAGCGCGTTGTACCGTATTTTGGCTTATGATGAAGCCGGAAAAGAGTACGAGCTGGGAACCTTCAACCCCATGGCCGTGCCGCGCAAGGGTCGGATGTTAAACTTTTTCGTTGAAACCACCCCGTATAAAGTAAAAGCCCTCAGGTTAGACTTTGACGGAGCGGCCGTGCCCGATTATTTCGCCATCGATGCGGTGGCTATTTCTGACTCCAATTATCCGATTGTGGCCTTCATACCAACGCCCGAATTATTAGCATCGGGTATTGTAACCGAAGTGCTCGATAAAAATGTAAACAGCGAAGCAAACGAATATAACCCCATTTTATCGCCAGATGGAAAAACACTGTACTTCAGCCGCACGAACCACGGTGGTAACGTAGGTGGCGAGAAAGACCAGGAAGATATTTGGTATTCTGAGTTGGGCGATGACGGCAAATGGCAGTTAGCCAAGAACATGACCGAGTTCAACAACAAATATCCAAACTTTGTAAACTCAGTAAATTCGGTTACCCCGGATGGTAAATCGGTTGTTATGCTGTTGGGCAACAAATACATTGATGGCGGAAAAAAAATGCAGGCAGGTGTTTCCATGAGCTCGAACATCGGGGGCAGTTGGAGTAAGCCCGTTGCACTCAACATCAAAAACGATTATAACTATCACGAAAAAGCAAACTACTTCTTAACCAATAACCGCAAAACACTCATCATGTCGGTACAACGTGATGACTCAAAAGGCGATCGCGATTTGTATGTTTCGTTCATGCAAGACGACAGCGTGTGGACAGAGCCACTAAGCCTCGGTACGGTTCTTAACACTGCGGGTGATGAGTCGGCTCCTTTTTTAGCGATCGATGACAAAACATTATACTTCTCGTCAAACGGCTTTAGCGGTTATGGCGGAAACGACATTTATGTTTCAAAAAGATTAGACGACACCTGGACAAACTGGTCGGAACCCGAAAACCTTGGCCCGGACATCAACTCACCGATGGAAGATTTGTTCTTTAACATTCCGGCCAACAGCGAGTATGCATACTACTCGCGCGGAGTTGCCGAAAACAACACCGATATTTTCCGTATCAAGTTGCCCATTATGCGAAGCCCCGAAGTTTGGGTAACCGTAAAAGGCAAGTTGGTAGATGCTAAAACAGGCAACCCACTTGGTGCAAAAATTATTTACGAACGTTTGCCTGACGGAACCGATGTAGGCATTGCCCAGTCAGACCCGAACACGGGCGAATACGAAATCAAATTACCGGCCGGGCATTTATACGGAATTCGTGCCGAAGCAAAAGATTACATCTCGGAAAGCCAAAACTTAGATTTGCGCAATGCCAGTGGCGACACCATTGTAACCAATCAAAACTTTAACCTTGAACCGATTGCCGTTAAACCGATTGAAGCCGATGTTCACGTAACGATGAACAACATCTTCTTCGATTTCGATAAAGTAACCCTCAAGCCCGAATCGTTCCCTGAGTTGGATCGCATTGTTGATCTGTTGGGCAAACGCGGTTCGCTTACCATCGAAATTATCGGCCATACCGATGCCACCGGCCCCGAAACATACAACATGGACCTCTCAAAGCGCAGGGCGCTATCCGTTCAAAAGTATATTCTTGGCAAAGGAGTTGATAAAGCAAGGGTAACCATAGCCTACTTTGGCGAAACCAAGCCGATTGCAACCAATGAAACCATTGAAGGCAGACGGAAAAACCGCAGGGTAGAGTTTAGAATTGTAACACCATAAACCAAAAATGGGCGATGATGAATAGGATTCTTGTTCTATTAGTTTTTGTAGCACTCGGCTCAGTAGCAACCGCGCAAACCAACGACAGCCTTGTTGTGGCAAGCGGGCGCATACTCGATGCCGAAACCAAAGAACCGGTTACGGCAAGAATTTCTTATCAAAGTTTACCGTATGGAAACAAAATGGGTGTGCTTACAGGTAGCACCTATTCGTTCCCGATGTTTGATAACGAGCGATACTCCATTACCGTAGATGCTCCCGGGTATATGACGGCCAAGTTTATGCTTGATCCGGCCGAGGCTGATTTACTTAAACTGGTGAAGGATATAGAGCTAACGCACGGAAATGTGCAGGCTAAAAAGAAACATGAGGTTGGTCAGGTAATGGTGTTGAACAACCTCATCTTTGAAGTTAACCGTGCGCGCATCAACCCCGACTCATACCCGGAATTAGACATTGTGGTGAACATGCTGAAAGAAAACCCGAACATGGTTATTCAGTTAGAAGGCCATACCGATTTTATCGGTCGTGCAGATCAACTGATGAAACTTTCGGAAGATCGTGTAAATGCCGTACGCGATTACCTCATCAAAAAGAGAATCAACAAGTCGCGCATTAAAACAAAAGCCTTTGGCGGAACCATGCCGCTGTCACGCGATGATACGCCCGAGGCTCACCGGCTAAACCGCAGGGTTGAACTGCGTGTTTTACAGAATTAATTAGTTGAAGCTATCAGCGCGTTGTTGCGCATCAGGAGGATTGCAGTCATGCAGTCCTCTTTTGTTTTAACCTCAAGGGTGCTTTGTTGCAGGGCAAGCAACATAATTTGCGAGAACTCTTCAATGCGTTGCGATGCATACAGGGCATTGGCACGGATCAGGTATTGAACAGCGGGTTGCAGCTTTTGCTGATTGAAAGCGTTTACGGCCATGTTGTAATACAACAACCCCCGTAATTCAGCCATCGACACCCGGTTAAAAATTTCGGCCTTAAACCGATAATATGTTTTTTGCGGAGCATCGGCATTTACTTTGTTTTGTTTGTAGCGGTTAATCTGGCTTTCGATGCGTTGCACAGAGGTGATAAAGCCGTTTACAGGGTCGGTAGCTTCTAACAACACCTCGCCTTGTTTTGTTTTGGCTAAAATAAAAATGTGGTAGTTGGTTTCAATAACCTCGTGTTCGATGTGGAAGTGATGAAGTATAAGCGAGTATAAAATGGTTCCGGTAAGGCAGTTGTAATCACCGCGCTCAAAGGTTTCGTCTAACGAAGCAAACGCAGCATAGTTTTTTAAATACTGTTGATGTGTTTTTGTAAAAACGTGCTGTAAAAATGCACGGTCGTTTTGCAACCGCTCGTGTTTTTTAGCGAGCTTATCTATAAAATATTGAAACGACCAGGTAAACGCCTGGTGATGTTCGGTGCTCATGAAAAAATCGGATAACAAGGTGTGCGTTGCAGGCACGCGATGGGCATAAACCCCTGCGGGCAACAGCCATGCACTCAACAATATCCATATCAAAAACCTCCGCCTCAATGTTACGTTAATGTTAACCCAGTGTTAACAAAGGTAACATTCGGGTAATACGTGTCAAGCGGCCGTACAAAAACTTAACATTGGGCGCACGTGGCCGGATTTTGCTACCTTTCGTGAATTGTAAAAAATATGGTTTCTGCGAATGTTTTAACAGTTTTTGAACAGAAAAAAGCACTCTTCACGTCCGTGCGGCTCAGGCCGGTCAGTCAACGCAAAGCGGCATTAGCCCGGCTGGGTAGCTGGATCAAAACAAACCAAACGGTCATTCAGCAAGCCATTCATGCCGATTTTCGGAAGCCTGCGGCAGAAGTCAGCACAACCGAGATACTTCCGGCTTTAGATGAAATCAAACAGGCCATCACAAACCTTAACCGCTGGACGAACCCCCAAAAAGTAGATGCCCCAATAACGTTACTGGGAACCCGTTCAGTAATCCGGTACGAACCGAAAGGCATTTGTTTAATCATATCGCCCTGGAATTATCCGTTTAACCTTTCGGTTGGGCCGTTGGTATCGGCATTGGCTGCCGGCAATGTGGCCATCATTAAACCATCGGAATACACAAGCCATACATCGGCCTTGATAAAACGAATGGCCGAAGAAGTTTTTACCGATGGTACGGTAAGCGTTGTTGAAGGCGATGCTTCAGTAGCGCAGGCGTTGTTACAACTTCCGTTCGATCACATCTTTTTTACCGGAAGCCCGGCTACCGGAAAATTAGTGATGAAGGCTGCGGCCGAAAACCTGTCGTCTGTTACGCTTGAACTGGGCGGTAAATCGCCCGTGATCGTAACACCATCGGCCAACATAAAAGAAACCGCAACGCGCTTAGCCGTAACCAAGCTGATCAACAACGGGCAAACGTGCATTGCGCCTGATTATGTGTTGGCGCACGAAACAGTTGCCCGCGAACTGATCGAACAATTAGTGATACAAATACCCCGGTTATTCGGAGGCGAACAAAAATCCATTGAGCACTCGCCTGATTATGCCCGCATTGTTAGCGAGAAGCACGCGCACCGCTTAGCCGAATTGGTAAAAGATGCCGAAGCACGCGGAGCAAAACGTAATATGGGAGGCGATATGAATCCGGCCGACCGGTTCATTCATCCAATAATATTATCGAACGTATCGAAACAATCGCGGATCATGGAGGAGGAAATTTTTGGCCCTGTACTTCCCGTGTTAACGTACCAATCGCTTGACGAGGCGATCACTTTTATCAACAGTAAGCCCAAACCTTTGGCGTTGTATGTATTTGGCGATCGAAAAAAAGAAATTGAACGAATTACTTCCGAAACATCTTCCGGTTCGGTGTGCATTAACGACTGCGCCATTCAGTTTTTACATTCAAACCTGCCCTTTGGGGGGGTAAATACCAGCGGCATAGGCAAGTCGCACGGGTATTTTGGGTTTCTGGCGTTTTCAAACGAAAAACCTGTTGTGCGGCAACGAAGGGGCATTACAACCGTTGCGTTTTTTTATCCGCCCTATACCCAACGGGTTTCGCGCATGATTAACTGGGTACTCAAACTGTTTTAACACTGCCCGACAGCCCAATTCGATTAATCGCCCGGCAGGCACGACTTTCGCTGAAACTTAATCTAATTAACCTTAACCTTTAGTAATTTTACGGCTCATTTTCTGTTATACCCAAGAGAAAAAAAGACTCATTTTAGTTAGCGTATTCGATATAAATTCTTAGAAAGATGAAAAAAATACTTATCGCCATCGGAATTTTTTTGGTTGTGTTGCTGGCGGCTGCGTTTATCCTGCCGGTTGTATTTAAAGACGACATCAAGGCGGCCATCGACAAAGAGCTGGCCAAATCTATTAATGCCGATGTGGTATTTGAGGCCGACAATTTTTCGTTAACCCTGTTTAAAAACTTTCCCAATATTACAGCCGAAATTAAAGAGCTTGGTGTATTTAACCGCGAGCCGTTTGCAGGCGAACATCTTTTTGTAGCCGAGAACATTCAGGTAGAAGTAAACCTGAAAGATGTATTGTTTGGCGACCAGCTTCGGCTGAAAGGCATTACATTAGTGCGGCCGCAAATTAATATTAGTGTGCTGGCCGATGGCCGTGCAAACTACGACATCACGTACCCGTCAACCGATACGGTAACAACCGATGAAGAACCAGGCGAGTTTTCGTTTGGTATCGATCATTGGGAAATAGTTGACGGTGATGTGAAGTACGATGACAAATCGATTCCGTTTTTGTTAGCGATAAAAGGATTGAACCACAACGGGAGTGGTGATTTTACGCAAAGTGTTTTTGATCTCAAAACAAAAACAACAGTTGATACCCTTACCGTGGCGTACGATGGTACAGAATACCTGAGCAACAAACACGCGGCAATAGACATGACCATTTCTATCAGCGAAGAATACACGAAATATACATTTAAAGAAAACAGCACGAAGCTGAATGACTTTGCCATGAGTTTCGATGGCTGGTTTAAAATGAATGAGAACGACTACGGCATGGACATCTCGTTCAAGAGTCCTGAAAACACATTTAAGAGTTTGCTGTCGTTAGTGCCCGGTATGTACACCGAAAGCTTTAAGAATATCGAAACCAGCGGTGATCTTGCTTTCGATGGATTTGTAAAGGGCACGTATAGCGAAACACAAATGCCGGCCTTTAATGTAGGCTTAAAAGTTATCGATGCCATGTTTAAATATCCCGACCTGCCCACACCCATCAACAACATTAACCTCGATATGCTGGTTGATAATAAAGACGGCATTATCGACAATACAGTTATCGATGTGAAAAAATTTCACATGGATTTTGGCTCGAACCCTGTTGATGCCCGCGCATTGATCAGCAAAATTTATCCGACAACAGTCGATGCCAACGTATCGGCAAAACTTAATTTGGCTGAGTTGAGCAAAATGTTCCCGGTTGAAGGATTAGCCATGAAAGGAAATTTTGCCCTGAACGTATCGGCAAAAGGCGTGTACGACAGTTTAAAGAAAACCATTCCGGCTATCGATGCCGCTATGTCGCTGGCGAGCGGTTATGTAAAATCGTCTGAGTTCCCGCTTCCGCTGGAAGACCTCAAGTTCAGCTCAACCATTAAAAACACATCGGGTAAAATGGCCGAAACCTACATTGCCGTAAAAGACTTTAATATGCTGATGGATGGCGAAAAGTTTTCGGCCGAAATGCTGTTGGAAAATTTAGATAACTACACCTGGGATGTAAAAGCAAAAGGCGGTATTGATCTGGAAAAGATCACCAAAATTTTCCCGGTAGAAGGCATGACTTTAGCCGGACAGGTAAAGGCCGATCTGCAAACAAAAGGAAAAATGTCGGATGTAGATGCCGGGCGTTACGATAAACTGCCTACGAGCGGATCGGCAACGCTAACCAATTTTAAATATATAACAGCCGACCTGCCTGCCGTAACCCTGAGCAAAGCCGAGATGGCCTTCGACCCTAAAAACATCAACCTGAAACAATTAAACGGAACCATCGGCAAAAGCGATTTCGATGTAACAGGTACGGTTAACAACTACATCGGCTATGTTTTTGGTAAGAACGAATTATTGAAAGGCTCGGTGAAGTTTTCTTCAACATTGTTTGACCTCAACGAGTTTATGACAGAAGGCGAAACACCTGCCGCACAAGATACAACCGGGTACAGTGTGATACCCGTGCCCGATAACATTGATTTCACGCTGAATGCCAATGTAAAAACCGTGAAAATGATGGATTACACCATGAGCAACGCCAAAGGCGATGTGATTGTGAAAAACGGAGTGGCTAACCTCAGCGGACTTTCCTTTAATATGCTGGGCGGAGGTTTTGTGGTGAACGGAACGTACAACACCAAAGACATGGCGCACCCTAAATATGATTTAGGACTTAAAATCCAGGAGCTTTCC
Organism: uncultured Roseivirgaceae bacterium; assembly: GCA_964404445.1. GTDB lineage: Bacteria > Bacteroidota > Bacteroidia > Cytophagales > Cyclobacteriaceae > UBA2336. The sequence continues at coordinate 498,738 of CAYOJW010000001.1, forward strand.
ATTGCGCAGGCGGCTTCGGCCTTCACGGTTGTAAAAACATTTGCGCCCGTGGCCGGATTGGTAAACGGGAATTTCTCTACCGACTTTAAATTAAGCGGTGAGTTGCTTCAAAATTTTTCACCCAACCTGCGCACGGTAAATGGCGATGGCTTAATAAAAATCGCACAAGCCTCGCTGAAAGATTCAAAACTTGTTTCGGGTATTACTTCGTTAACCAAACTTGACGACACCAACGAGGTAACGTTAAAAGATGTGCTGATGTCAACCTCTATTAAAGATGGCCGCCTGTCGGTAAAACCGTTTGATGTGAAATTTGGCAGTTACAAAACAACCGTTGCCGGAAGCACTGGCATTGACGGCAGCATTGATTACAATTTGAAAATGGATGTACCTGCCGGTAAGTTAGGCACGCAACTGAATAGTTTTGTAAGCAAATATACCGGTTCACAAACCGATCCGAATGCTCCCATACCGGTAACCATCGGGTTAGGCGGTACGGTAACCAGCCCTGCCCCCAAGCTGATCATGACCGAACAAAAAGAACAGGTAAAAGAAGCGGCCACCGAAGCGGTTAAACAACAAGCTGCAAAAGAGGCCACTAAGTTGTTAGATAAATTAGTGAGCAAGCCCGGCACCGATACAACAAAAGCAAAAACCGACAGCACCAAAACCGCTACACCAACCGCCACCGAAAAAGTGAAAGAAGAAGCGGTGAACAAAATTCAGGAGTTGCTGAAAAAGAAGAAGAATAATTAAATTTTTTGGTTCTTAGTATAGAACAGATGAAACTGTATCAAATGGTCACGTCATGTCGAACGTAGTGAGACATCCCGTCAATCAGCACATAAAACGGGGACATCTCACTGCGTTCGATGTGACGTGGTTTGTTAATTTGGCTTTTGATACCGCCTCATTTTTTTTTACCAACCTGTACGTTTATTTTGTGCTTCATTATAATAAAGCATGAAACGCATCCTCGCCCTGTATTACAGCCAAACCGGTCAGCAGTTGGCCATTCTTCAATCGTTGGTGAAGCCTTTAATCCAACAGGGACACACGGTACACATCGAACAAATTAAACCGGTAGAGGATTATGCTTTTCCCTGGACAGCCTACCGGTTCTTTAATGCTTTCCCGGAAACGTTTAACCAACAGCCGTTGGCCTTGCAGCCTTTGTCGGACAAAGCATTTGAACAATACGACCTCGTTATTTTAGGTTATACACCCTGGTTTCTCACACCATCACGCCCTGTTAGTTCGTTCATGCAGAGCGATGATGCCAAACGTATTTTTAACAACAAACCCGTTATCACCATTTTAGGATGCCGCAATATGTGGCTTGGCGCGCAGGAAAAAATAAAACGCAGGTTATTAGATGTTGGTGCATCGTTAAAAGGCCACATTGCGTTGGTTGATCGCTCCGGCAACTTGGTAAGCCTCATCACGATTTTACGTTGGATGTTGGGCGGGAAGAAAAGCGCCTTTTGGTTTTTCCCTCCGGCCGGTGTTGCCCAAAACGATATAGACGGAACAGTAAAGTTTGGGGAAGTTATCAGAACAGCATTAAACACCGGTAATTTCGATTCGCTTCAACAACAACTTAACGATAAAGGCGCGATTGATATACACCCAAGTTTAATTTTGCTCGAAAAACGCGGCCAAAAAGGTTTTGCCGTATGGTCGAAGTTCATTGCTTCGGGAGGAACACTTTATTCAACCGGCCGGAAGATTCGTGTTTTTACATTTTTATATGTGCTCGTTCCCGCCATCTTTATACTATCACCGCTATTGTGGATTTTATCGCGTACCATGCTGATGGTAAAACGCAAACAATTAGTAGAAGAAGTAGCCTATTATAAGCAAAACGGCTTACGGTAAACCATAGCCCTGCCAGCCTATATTTTTTAACTCTTGCTAAAAAACCATACTTTCGGGGTGCGAAATTTTTAGATTTGAACGATAAAGTAAACCAAGCGCGCTGAATGAGCAGAAGTGTCTATATAACCAAATTAGCCAGTTTTTTACCCAACGAACCGATAGCAAATGATCAGATTGAGAGTATTTTAGGGCTGATCAACAATCAGGCATCCAAGGCGCGGCCCCTCATTTTGCGGAATAACCAGATTAAAACCCGGTATTATTCCATCGATAAAAACGGCCGTACTACCCACACCAATGCCGATTTAACAAAAGAAGCCATAACCAAACTTTTCGATTCCGGTTTCGGGGCAAACAATATTGAAGTGCTTTCCTGCGGCACCACCTCGCCCGATCAACTGTTGCCATCGCATGCGGCCATGGTGCACGGTGTATTGGGCGGGCATCCGGTAGAAATCAACTCCACTACCGGTGCGTGCAGTGCGGGCGTTCAGGCATTAAAATTTGGTTATTTGTCGGTGTTGTCGGGCAATGCACAAAACGCAGTGTGTACCGGCTCCGAACGGTTATCAAAATGGATGCTGGCAAAATATTTCAAAGAAGAAGCCGAAAAAATTACACAGCTTGAAGGTGATGGGATCATTGCCTTCGAAAAAGATTTTTTACGGTTCATGCTTTCCGATGGAGCCGGGGCTATGTTGCTTCAGTCAACCCCAAACACATCGGGTATTTCGTTAAAGATCGAGTGGCTCGAACAACGTTCGTTTGCGCATGAGTTGCCTACCTGTATGTATGCAGGTGCAGTAATTAACGATGGCAAGTTTGTTGGATGGAGCGACTTAGATCAGAGCGAATGGACAAGCCAGTCGGTTTTTGCTATGAAGCAAGACACCAAACTGTTGGGCGATTTCATTGTTAAAAAAGGAGGCGAGTTACTCAAGAAAATAGCAGCGGCTAAAAATTTCAATGTTGAAAACGTAACGTACTTTTTGCCGCACCTCTCATCGCAATACTTTGCTTCAAAAATAGAAAAGGAGTTAGATACGATAGGTATTGCTATTCCCGGATCGAAATGGTTTACCAACTTGTCGTGGGTAGGCAACGTGGGGGCGGCATCGCCTTACCTGATGCTGGAAGAGTTGTTTCATTCCGGAAAACTAAAGAAAGGCGATACGTTGTTAATGATGGTGCCCGAAAGTGCCCGCTTCAATTATGCGTATATGTTGCTTACCGTGGTGTAAACGGTGAGCAGGCAAGCCGTATCATTTTTCCCAGGCTGTTATGAATCAGGAAAACGTACCGCAGGACAAAGAGAATCTGAACGAGGGCAAGCTTGCCAAGCTCTATTATGCAACCGATAAAGACGGTCACTATTTGAAAGTGAACAGCATTGGCTGGGAGCCTGAAACCGTTGCCATGCAACAGGCCTGGGAAGTAGTGCATGACGAGACACAACAAGCCTTAAAAAAAGTGTTGGCCGGTGAGGCAAGCCCTTTACTCTATTATATAAAGAAGAATATTATGACCAACGCCATGGTGGCATCGTACATGGGTACGTTTTCTTTTCGGGTAGGGCTGCATACCAAACCGTATTTTTTTAAACGACTCAGTAAAAAAATGCTCGAAAAGTATGCCTATACGTTTCAGGTTACGGTTGACGAGTTAGTAGATATTGAACGACTGAAACAGTATGTCCGTTAATTTTACGCATAAACAATCGGCACACTGCGAAAGTGGTGTAGTATCAAACCTGTTACGTTTTCACGGAATGGAGTTTGACGAGCCGATGGTATTTGGTATCGGCTCGGGATTGTTTTTTTCTTACCTGCCCTTCATTCGGGTAAACGGCATCCCGGTAACGGCTTACCGTATATGGCCGGGACAAATCTTCAAACGGTTTTCCGATCGCATCGGCATAAAAATCAAAACCGAAAAATTTTCAAATCCTGAAAAAGCCATGCAGGCGCTTGACCGGATGCTCGACAAAGGGCAGCCCGTGGGCATGCTTACTTCGGTTTTTTATCTGACTTATTTACCGGCCGCGTACCGTTTCCATTTTAATGCACACAATATTATTGTGTATGGAAAACGAAACGATACTTATTTGGTGAGCGATCCGGTAATGGAAACAACAACCGAAATTACCCGCGAAGATTTAATCCGTGCCCGGTTTGCCAAAGGTATGCCCGAACCCAGCGGCCGTATGTATTACCCGGTACACGTGCCCGATCACTATACAGTTGATAAAGCCATCTGGAAGGCCATCAAACAAACCAGCGATCACATGACGCACATCCCCATGCCCTTAGTGGGCACAAAAGGTATGCGTTACCTCGCGAACCGTTTGCGCAAATGGCCCGAACGCCAGGGCAACCGTAAAGCGGTGTTGTGGTTAGGCAATGTTATCCGTATGCAGGAGGAAATCGGTACGGGTGGCGCTGGTTTCCGTTTTATTTATGCAGCGTTTTTAGATCAGGCGGCCAATCGTTTACAGAACGAGAAACTTTTTGAGCTTTCAAAACAGCTTACTCAAAGTGGCGATGAACTTCGCGATTTTGCATACTACGCTGGGCGTGTGTGCAAGAACAGAACATCCGACACCAAATCGTTTGCCGAGTTAGGCGATATGCTGGAACACAGCGCACAGCACGAGCATAAAATTTTTACCGCACTATACGAAGAAAGCAAAAACAAATGAGTGTGCCGGTAGTCCATCTTGACCAGCTCACGAAACAATATGCTCATGCAGGCAAACCTGCCATTGACAATCTTTCGTTAGATATAAGCGAAGGAGCGGTATTTGGATTGTTAGGCCCGAACGGTGCGGGTAAATCAACTACGGTAATGATTTTATGCGGATTGATGCGCCCCGATTCGGGCGTGGCAACCGTTATGGGCTACGCTGTAACCGAAGAGGGTGATCGCATCCGCAAAAAAATTGGAGTTGCCCCACAAGAGATCGCCCTGTTTCCAGGGTTAACGGCTTACGAAAATTTATTTTATTTCGGTACGATGTACGGTTTGAAGCCGAAATTCATCCGGGCGCAAATCAAAAAGTATTTGCATATTTTTCATTTACAGGAAAAGAAACACAAATTAGTGAACACCTTTTCGGGCGGCATGAAACGCAGGCTCAATTTAATAACAGCCATTTTGCATCAGCCGCAGTTAATTATTTTAGATGAGCCTACGGCCGGGGTCGATGTGCAATCGCGCAACCTCATTCTGGATTTTTTAACGTACCTGAAACACGAAGGCACTACAATCATTTATTCTTCGCACGTGCTCGAAGAGGCCGAACGTATATGTACGCACCTCGGTATTATGGACGAAGGCAAAATAATTGCCACAGGAACAAAAACATCGTTGATGGAACAACACACCGATTGCGCAAACCTCGAACAATTATTCATTAAACTCACCGGACGAAACATACGCGATTGAAAATTTTAGTTACCATATATAAAGAGTTTCTGTTGCTGGTACGCGACCCGGGCGGCATGGCGTTAATATTTCTAATGCCCTTAGCGTTGGTAATTGTAATGGCATTGGTGCAGGATGCGCCCTTTCGTGATTACCAGGAAGTAAAATTAGAAGTGCTGTTGGTCGATCAGGATAACGATTCGCTGAGCGCCAAAGTAAAAGAAGCGTTTCGGACATCGCCTAATGTTAATCTGGTGATCAAAACCGATACGGTTGAAGTAAAGAAATTAGTGCATGATGGCCAGTATAAAGCGGCCATTGTTATTCCGCCCCATGCAAGCGAAACCCTGCGGAAGAAAACACAACAAACCATCGGCACCGTGTTTGCAAACTTTGGACTAACCGAAAACACTTCTGATTCAACAACGCTATCTTCGCTTGAATTAAAAATATTTTTTGATCCTACCATTAAAGCAAACTACCGTCAGGCATTATCGGGCGGTATCGAAAAAATTATAGCCAATCTGCAAAATCAATGGATACTCGATGAGCTTCACGCGCAACTCAGTGATGGCAAAACCGATGTGCAAAAACCAGAAATTGATTTAACCGGAATTATTCAGGTATCAGAAAAATACGCATCCGAAAATAAATTTCAGGGCTTGATTTTAAATTCAGTTCAGCACAACGTTCCGGCTTGGACGATGTTTGCCATGTTTTTTATTTTATATCCGCTGGCGGGTAATCTTATTAAAGAGCGTGAGGAGGGGAGCATGTTGCGCCTTCGGCTGATTTCAGGTTCACAATTCCCGGTGATCACGGGCAAGTTTGTGTTTTACTTTTTGATCTGCCTCGTGCAGTTTGTGATGATGATTGGCGTGGGTGTTTTTGTAATGCCATTGCTGGGATTAAATGAATTGGTATTGGGGAACAGTCCGTTTTTAATTTTGTTTACCGCGTGTAGTGTGGCGATGGCCGCTACGGGTTACGGATTATTAATCGCAGTATTTTTCCGCACCGCACAACAAGCATTGTCCTTCGGCTCTATTTCGGTAGTTATTTTATCGGCCGTGGGGGGCGTTTGGGTTCCGGTGTACGTAATGCCCGAAATACTGCAAACCGTTAGCCGATTTTCGCCCATGAGTTGGGGGCTTGAGAGCTTTAATGACTTATTTTTACGACAGGCATCCATACAAACCATTCTGCCCAATGTGGCTTTACTGATTTTGTTTGCACTGGTTACGGTATCGGCCAGTGTGTGGATCCACAAGTCGCGAACCATTGTATAAATTGAATTTTTAGCCAACACCCATGCAACAAAGTATTGAAGAATTAACCCAAAAGCTGCGGCAGGAAATTGTAACCCAACTGAACTTAGAGGGTATGCTTCCTGAAAATTTTGACGAGAACACTCCCTTGTTTGGCGAAGGCCTGGGGCTTGATTCTATCGACTCGTTAGAACTGGTTGTGTTGTTAGACAGGAATTATGGCATTAAACTGAGCGACCCGAAAGAAGGTCGCCATGTTTTTCAGAACATTCGCACCATGGCCGAATACATTCATAAAAACCGCACCAAGTAAGCATGGCCGGTCGGGTGTTTATTACAGGGGTAGGCATCATTACCTCCATTGGTAATAACACGGCAGAAAACCTTCAGTCGCTTATGGCGTCCCGAAGCGGCTTTGGCCATTTGGATATTTTAGAAACCATTCACCGCGAAACGCTTCCGGCTTGTGAAATAAAACTGAGCGACCAGCAGCTTCGAGAGAGAGTTGGTGTGCAAAACCAAAAAGGATTTACACGTACAACATTATTGGGCTTGATTGCCGCAACCGAAGCATTGCAATCGGCAGGCTTATCGCCCGAAGAAATTCAGCAATCAGGTTTGGTATCGGCCACTACAACGGGCGGCATTCGTGAGTTTGAAAAATATTTCAACAACATTCTTGATTTACAGCAACAGGGCGACTTCACCCGGTTTACCGATTCGGCCAACCCAGGCGAACATGCCGAACGCTTAGCGGAGTATCTCGGTATAAAAAAATATTTAGCGACTATCAGTACAGCGTGCTCATCATCTGCGAATGCCATCATGCACGGGGCGCAGTTAATTAAACACGGCAAGCTTCAGCGTCTGCTTTGCGGAGGTGCAGAGGCGTTATCGAAATTTACCATCAACGGATTTAATACGTTAATGATTTACGATCCGAAACATTGCCGTCCGTTCGACAGTACCCGTAACGGATTAAATCTGGGGGAAGGTGCGGCATACGTTGTGTTAGAATCAGAGTCGGTGGTGAAGCAACAAAACAAAACTCCGCTTGCGGAGCTAACAGGTTATGGAAATGCCAACGATGCCTTTCATCAAACGGCATCATCGCCCGAAGGTACGGGTGCATTTAATGCGATGAACATGGCCTTAACCATGGCCGGTCTTTCGCCAGATGAGATCAGCTACATCAACGCGCACGGCACGGCTACCGAAAACAACGATTTATCGGAAGGCCGGGGCATTCAAAAATTGTTTGGCGAACAGGTTCCGTTTTTTAGTTCAACCAAACCGTTTACCGGGCATACGCTGGCCGCAGCCGGAAGCATTGAAGCCGTGTTTAGCATGCTCGCGTTGCGGCATCGTATGGTTTGGCCTAATCTGAATTTTGAAAACGCAATGCCTGAGTTGGCGATTGCACCGGTAAAACAGTTGCAACAACAGGTTTCGGTAAAGCATGTATTGTCAAACTCGTTTGGCTTTGGAGGCAATACATCTTCGTTAGTAATATCAGCCGTTCAATGAAAGAAAAGAACACACGATATTATATTAACGGTGTGGGCATTATCAGTCCGCAAAAAACGTATAACAACAACGAGTTTTTACCGCACATCGAAACGTTTGATCAAAACACCTTAACGTGCATAACCCCCGACTTTAAAGAATACATCAACCCGATACAGTTGCGCAGGTTAAGTAATTTGCTGCGCACGGGTTTAAGTGCGGCTGTTATTTGTTTGCGCGATTCGGACGTTGCTGTTCCAGATGGTATTATTACCGCTACCGGTTATGGTTCATTAAAAGAAACCGAACGTTACATGAACGAGTTGCTTTCGCAAAACGAAAGCCAGCTTACACCAACCTATTTTATGCAAGGTACATACAACGCATTGGCCGGGTTGGTAGCACTCACGGTAAAATGTATGGGGTATAACAATACGTTTGTGAGCAAAGGCTTTGCATTTGAAAATGCTTTACAAGATGTATGCTTTCAATTAAACGAAAATCCGCAAGCAAATTACTTAGTAGGCGGCTATGACGAAACGGCAACAGCGCGTCATGCCATTGGTTTGCGTGAGCAACAATTTAAGACAGAAACAATCAACAGCGTAAATTTGTTTGACACACCAACCAAAGGAACTCTTGAAGGTGAAGGTTCTGCCTTTTTTATGCTTTCGGGAAAGCCCTCGGCCAATACCTGGTGTGTATTGAAAGATTTGGAAACGTTGTTCTGCCCTTCTGCTGAAGAACTAACACTGGCGCTGGATGCTTTTCTGAAAACCAATAACCTGACCATAGCCGGTATTGATATTTGGATAAACGGTATGAGTGGCGATGTAATCTTCGACCAGTCCATTGTACAACTCCGGCAAACGACATTACGAAACATCCCGGAGCTTCGGTTTAAACACCTTTGTGGCGAATACACAACAGCCGTTGCTTTCGGTATGTGGCTGGGCGCCTCAATTATAAAGAGGCAATCTGTTCCCGAAACATTGACAGGAACACCGCAGCCCCTTCCGCAGTCGTTTCAAAACATTTTAGTGGTTAATCATTATATGAACAGGAATTACTCCCTCCTGTTGTTGCAAAAAACATCCGGTTAACGGATAACCCGCCTGATTTTTATCAGTTGCTTTTTTTCATGTTTTCCACGAAAGGCAAGCGTGCGCAGGCAGGGTTTTTTATTTTTGATGATTCAAAAACCTAACGTTCTTATGAAAAGATTATCCGCATTTGCGTTGTTGTGTTGCTTTGCCGTAACGGCATGGGCACAAACCGAAAAAATTGATACGGCTGCCGTATCTAAAATTAAAAAAGAGGGGTTCAATAACTCTCAGGTAATGGACATCATGAGCATGCTCACCGATGTGTATGGCCCACGTTTAACAAACTCGCCTAACTATAAAAAGGCTGCTGATTATGCAAAGTCATCGCTTGAAAAATGGGGGCTTTCAAACGCGCACATTGATGTGTGGAACGAAGAGTTTGGCCGTGGATGGCAACTGAAAAAATTCTCGATGCAGGTAATTGAGCCAAGCGCTGCGCCCATCATCGGTCATCCCAAAGCATGGTCGCCCGGCATTAAAGGAACCGTGCAGGCCGAAGTTGTTTTCTTAGATGTGAAAACCGAAGCCGATCTTGTAAAATACAAAGGCAAACTGAAAGGCAAAGTAGTGTTGTTCAGCCTGCCAACGCCTATCAGACCGGGCTTTAAGGCCGATGCCACACGGTTCAACGATTCAACGTTGCTGGTCATGGCAAACTCTGGCGGAACCGAAGCCTTTACAGGAAGAGGTCGTTTTGGCGGTGCCAATGCGCCTATGAATTTTACATTTATGAAGTGGGATCTTCTTCAGAAAGAAGGGGCGCTCGCTGTAATTGAAGCCAGTCCGGCTTCGCGTTTGGAAGACGGAACCATTACTGTTGCTTCGGCATCTGTTCCATATCCTGCCGATGTTCCGTTCGACAAACGCAAAAGCGCCCGCGCAGCCGATGCACCAAAAATATTACCGCAGATTGTAATCTCGGGCGAGCACTATAACCGCATGGTACGCCAGATCCAAAAAGGACAGAAAGTAAAAGTAGAGTTAGCTATTGAAACGGAGTTCACACCATCAGCACCAGGCTATAACGTGATTGCCGAAATTCCCGGAACCGATTTAAAAGATGAAGTGGTGATGATTGGCGCTCACCTCGATTCGTGGCATAGCGGTACAGGCGCAACCGATAACGCGGCCGGTTCGGCTGTTGTGTTGGAAGCTGTTCGTATTTTGAAATCATTGGGTGTTCAACCCAGAAGAACTATTCGCATTGCATTGTGGGGCGGTGAAGAGCAGGGTCTGATCGGTTCACGCAACTATGTGAAACGTAAATTAGGCGAACGCCTCGATAAAGCATTCCCGTACGATTCTATCGAGTTAACAGAGGAGGGCAAAAAACTTTCGGTTTACTTCAACATGGATAACGGTACTGGTAAATTCAGGGGTGTGTATTTACAGGGCAATGAAAATGCCCGTCCGGTATTGCGTGCGTGGCTGAAGCCGTTTAACAAATTAGGGGCATCAACCCTTACAGCCGACAATACTTCGGGTACCGATCACCTGTCGTTTGATGCGATTGGCATACCGGGCTTCCAGTTTATCCAGGATCCGATCGAATACTCAACCCGCACACACCACACCAGCATGGACGTGTACGATAAAGTAATTGAAGCCGACTTGAAGCACAACGCTGTTATGATGGCCGCTTTTGCGTGGCTTGCCGCCCAGCGTGATGAGATGTTCCCCCGGAAATAAAAATGTTTAAATGTTTTTTTAAGACCCTGATGGAAACATCAGGGTCTTTTTTTGTAAAGGATTCACAATCGCAGAAGGCAAACAAATTGCTATCTTTAACTATGGGTTGGAGTAGGCAGGAGGCACAAGCGGACGCTTGCGCCAGTTGGATTAGAAGCCGAAAAAAGCCAGCATATTTTCAGCTTAACGCTTATTTACTTCCTTATACCGGAAACACGTAATAAGGTGATCGTTAACCAACCCGCATGCCTGCATATGTGCATACATTACCGTACTGCCTACAAATTTAAAACCTCGTTTAATCAGGTCTTTACTCAAAGCATCCGATTGGGGCGTTGTGGCGACAGCTTCGCCTAACGACCTGAGTTTGTTTACAACAGATTTATCTTTAACAAAACCCCAGATGTATGCATCGAACGAACCAAACTCTTTTTGAACTTCTAAAAAACGTTTGGCATTGTTAACCGCCCCGTAAACTTTCAGCCGGTTGCGTACAATACCGGGGTCGAGCAAAATCTTTTCACATTTGGCTTCTGTAAAACGGGCAACCTTTACAGGGTCAAAATCCGCAAAAGCTTTTCGGTACCCCTCGCGTTTGTTCAATACGGTAAGCCAGCTTAGCCCGGCCTGGGCACCCTCTAAAATTAAAAACTCAAAATGTTTCCGGTCGTCATGTACCGGTACACCCCACTCTTCATCGTGATATTGAATATACGTTTCGGTTTTTAAGCACCAGGGGCAGCGGATTTTCTCTTTCATTTTACAAGAATTAATAGTTACTTGATTGGCCGGATAATGGATTCACAATCTAAATATAACGGGATGACAGCGTTATGTCAGTAACTTTAAAAACTTTGTACTATGCGGTATGGTATCATCATTTTTTTGGCAGTTTGTACATCCGGAAACCTGTTGGCGCAGGATGTTGAAAAAAAGCTGAAAGACCTGAAAATAGAATTGTTTAAGCCCGCTGCGCCCATAGCCACATACACAAAGGCGGTGCGTGTCGGCAACCTGATTTATCTTTCGGGGCACGGTCCCGGCAAGGCCGATGGCACGACCATTACCGGCAAGGTTGGGAAAGACATTACGCTGGAGCAGGGCTACCAGGCCGCACGGCAAACGGCTGTTTCCATGTTGTCAACCCTAAAGGCCGAGATTGATGATTTAAACAAAGTGAAACGCATCGTGAAAGTATTGGGCATGGTTAATTGTACCGATGATTTTAAAGATCACCCCAAAGTGATCAACGGGTTTTCTGATTTGTTGGTGAGCCTGTACGGTGAAAAAGGATTACATGCACGTTCGGCTGTTGGCGTAAACTCGTTACCCAATAATATGGCCGTTGAAGTTGAAATGATTGTAGAGGTCGAGTAACAACAAACATATTCATTCTGGTCATGCCGAGGCTGCACATTTACTGAAAACCATTAATCGCGATTGCGAGGCATCCGCAAATGTAAAAACACCCCAAGCCTAAAGGTGTACGCAGATCCCTCGTTCCTCGGGATGACTATCTATAAAACGTAATTGCTTGCTTTAAAATTTTAGCAATGGTTTTAACCGGAACGTCCTGTTGCGGGTTTATCAGCAGGATTTTCATTTTTTTACGGTCTTCAATCAATAGCTTGGGGTGTTCAATACAGGCACTGCGCACAATGCCAATATAAGGCTGTTTGTATTTTTTGTGGATCCACAAGTAACAGAACATTTTTCCCTTGTAATAGTAAAACGGCAAACTGTATTTCCACTCTTCGGTAATGTGCGGGTCAAACGTTGATAAATAGCTGCGTAAAAATTGCAGACAACTTTTAACAGGCTCTTCCTTTTGCAGAAAAAACTGGTCGATAGGGCGCATGAAAATTACAGAGCTTGTTCAATATCGGCAATTAAATCGGTAGCTTCCTCTATCCCTACTGATAAGCGCACTAAGCTGTCGGTTACCCCGATTTTTAAACGTTCGGCCTCGCTCATTTTAGCGTGCGATGTTCTGGCCGAAGACCCGATGGTTGATTCAACCCCGCCTAAACTGATGGCGCGCCTGATCAATTTCAACCGGCTCATAAATGCGTGCGCATCGCCTTTTACATCAAACGACAACATACCGCCAAAGCCTCCCGGCATTTGTGTTTTCGCAATGGCATGATCAGGATGTGTGGATAACCCCGGATAATATACTTTGCTGATTTTACGATGGTTAGCCAAATGATTGGCGATGGTTAAAGCATTTTGGTTTTGCTGCCGCACACGCAGTACAATAGTTTTTAAACTTCGCTCTACTAAGTAACAGGTTTGCGCATCTAACGATCCGCCAAAGTGAAACGCGCTGCCCCAGATTTGCTGAATGTGTTTGTGTGAGGCTACTGCCGCTCCGCAACAGATGTCGCTATGTCCGCCAATGTATTTGGTGCCGCTATGCGTGACAACATCAATACCTAAGTCAATCGGGTTTTGATTAACCGGTGAGGCAAACGTATTGTCGATAATCGAAATCAGGCCGTGTTTTTTGGCAATATCGGCAACAGCCTTAATGTTGGTAATCTTTAATGTGGGGTTTGAAGGAGTTTCGATATACACCACTTTTGTTGTGGTAGTAATAGCTTTTTCAAAGTTTGCCGGATCGCTTCCATCCACTAAAGTATAGGTAATACCGTAACGCGGAAACTCAGTAGCAAGTGCGTTGAAAGTTCCTCCGTACAGATCGTTCTGCAAAACAACATGATCGCCTTGTTTCAGGAATGCAAAAAGCGAAGTCATAATAGCGGCCATGCCCGAGCTGAACATCAGCCCCGCTTCGGCATTTTCGAGCGTGGCAATTTTAGTGGCGGCAGCCCGCTGGTTCGGGGTATTAAAATAACGCGGGTAAAGCGTTTCGGGCAGCCCTTCATAATCGTAAGCCGATGAGGGAAAAACAGGGGCGATTACCCCTTTAAAAACAGGGTCGCCCAGCGAGCCTGCATGAACACTTTGGGTCAGTTTTGAGGAAATTTTTTCCATGATGGTGCAAAATGAGCCTGAAAGGTAGGGAAATACCCTGTTTTTTGGCCTGAAAACGCCTAAAAATCAACAATACCCGGTACAGGCATTATGGCATTGTTTTGTTTTGGTTATCAGTTGGTTACAGTAAACTTTTTTACAGAATAAACGTTAAATTTAGGGGAGTAACAACCACTACTTGTTATGAATTCAGTAACTGAAAAGCTTCAGATTTTGGAATCGCTGAATGCGCTTGACAAAACTCAAACCGAAAAGGTGCTGGCGTACATTAAAGGTATGCTGGCTCCCAACAAGGAAGAGCTTGAATACAAACGCAATAAACGCGAGGCCATGAAGGAAATCCGTCAGGCATTGAATGGTTCAAGGCGATTGAAGTTGTCGCTGTAACTGTAAACGCACCTGGCGTAAGCAAACGGGTATCGTCCGTACCCGATGGTATCTTTTACTCTCTTCCCTTAAACGTACTTCACATAGTTTTCCCACTTTTCTAACACTGCAGTAAAGTCATCAGGCAAATCAGAATCAAACTGCATCCATTCTTTTCTTGCCGGATGCATAAAGCCTAACGTTTTGGCGTGTAGTGCCTGTCGTGGAATAATAGCAAAACAGTTTTCAATAAACTGTTTGTATTTGCTGAACACAGTGCCTTTTACAATTTGATCGCCTCCGTACATGGCATCGTTAAACAACGGATGTCCTAAGTATTTCAGGTGTGCGCGTATCTGGTGCGTACGGCCTGTTTCGAGTTTACATTCCACTAAGGAAACGTAGCGATAGCTTTGTAAAACTTTGTAATGTGTAATAGCCGTGCGCCCCATGTCGCCTTCGGGGAAGGCAGTAGTAATTCTTCTGTCTTTTAAGCTCCGGCCAATGTTTACGTTGATGGTGCCTTGTGACGGATCAGGCTCGCCCCATACCAATGCCCAATAAGTGCGTTCGATGGAATGATCGAAAAACTGTTTTGCCAAAGCCGTCATTACCGGTTCAGTTTTAGCAATCACCAACAACCCCGAAGTGTCTTTATCAATGCGGTGCACTAACCCTGGCCGGCCATCATTGCCGGGCATGTGCGGCAACTGTTGAAAATGATAGGTGAGTGCGTTTACGAGTGTGCCATTCCAGTTATTGTACGCAGGGTGTACCACCATGCCGGCTTCCTTGTTTACGATTAGCAGGTGATCGTCTTCATACACAATATTCAGTGGTATGTTTTCAGGGTGTACATCGGTATCGCGTGGAGGTTCGGGCATGGAAATGACAATTACATCGCCCGGATGTACTTTGTAGTTTGATTTGATGATGGCATCGTTCACTTTTACGAATCCACCTTCAATGCCTTGTTGAATTTTAGACCGCGAAACATTTGCAAGTCGCGCATTTAAAAACTTATCGATACGCACCAAACTTTGACCACGGTCGGCCACAATCCGATGGTGTTCAAATAAGAAATCTTCATCTTCGGCAGAATCGTATGTATTTTCGCTCATGGCACGTGTTCGGGTTGCAAAAATACACAAGAGTTACAACCTTTAAGGCAGGGGGCTTATCAAAGTAAAAACATTCGGGCATTATACTGTTTATAGGCCAGTTAACCGATGCCGGATTGCTCAACTAAAAATTAGCTTTTATTTTTCGGCACAAATCCTTTTCTTGAAATTTTTCAGGAAAATGAAAGTTAATCTATACTTCCTCTGGGCATCCATCATCACACTATTAGCTTGCCAGCCAAAAACAACCGAGTGGCCTGTTCAGGATTTGTTTCAGGCAGGCGTGAGCGCAGGCATTGTTGATGCGGCTAAACTTGATGAGGCTTCGGGCATGGTCGAAAGCATTAATAACCCCAATATGTTGTGGGCACATAACGACAGCGGCAATGCAGCCGAGGTGTTTTTGATCGATAAAACCGGCAACATAAAAACCACTGTGCATTTCCCCACCCTCACAAACCGCGACTGGGAAGAGGTTGCCGTGGCAACGGGGGCAGACGGAAAAAACTATCTGTACATTGGTGAAATAGGCGACAACAAAGCCGTGTTCGATAAGAAATACCTGTACAGAATAGAAGAGCCGGTATTAACACAGGCTGTTACCGATACCACCATAACCGAAGTGGACACCATAACCTTTCAGTTGGCGGATGGTGCCCGCGATACCGAAGCGTTTATGATTGATCCGCTTACCGATGATTTTTACATTTTCAGCAAACGCGAAGAAAACATTCATCTGTACAAATTCCGGTTACCACAGTCTGATGAGGAAGTCACCGCAAACCGGGTAATCGAAAGTATGCCGTTTACATTAATTGTAGGGGCCGATATTTCCCCGAACGGAACCGAAATTTTAATCAAGAGTTATAACCATGTATATTATTGGAAACGATCGGCCAACGAATCGGTTGAAGCAGCCTTGAGGCGTAATCCGGTTATTTTACCCTACACGCCTGAGCCGCAAGGCGAGTCCATCTGTTTTGACCGGAGCGGAGCGGGATACTATACGCTCAGCGAACAAAAGAAAAAAATGCCGCAACATCTTTATTTCTATAAGCGCAAATAAGTTTATGCTTATTCGATGCGCACGGCTGTGCCACAGGCCGTAACCATCAGCATACTGGAGCCTGATCCTAACGTTTCGTAATCGAGGTCAACACCAATCACGGCATTTGCACCGAGACGTTGCGCTTCCTGTTGCATTTCGGCAACGGCCGTGTCTTTGGCTTCACGCAATACTTGCTCATAAGCTCCTGAGCGGCCTCCGACAATATCGGTAATACTGGCGAAAAAATCTTTGATCAGGTTTGCGCCAATAATGGTTTCGCCCGAAACAAGTCCGTAATACTGTACAATCTTCTTCCCTTCAATGGTGTTGGTTGTTGTGGTAAGCATAGTTTTTTCTTTCTATCAACGGAAATACATCTTAAAAGTTATACCGTGCTTTACGCTTTCCGGCAAGCCTGAATGAAAATAAATGATCACAACTTTTTGAAAGCGTTTTGTACGCGGTATTTTTGGCTATGCAGAAACAGAAAACACATCCGCAGGGGCCAGCGTTATCGACCATCGTGGCAGGTGCCTGGCGTTGGGATAATTTAACCGACCCTCAACTCTTAACACTAATCAATACGGCATTAGATGTTGGCATTACAACATTTGATCATGCCGATATTTACGGTAACTACACGTGCGAAGCCTTGTTTGGCAATGTGCTGAAACAGCACCCCGGCTTGCGCAATAAAATGGAGTTGGTAACGAAGTTTGGTATAAAATTAATTTCCGATAAAAGACCTGCGCACCGTATTAAGCACTACGATACTTCCAAAGAACATATCGTTCATTCGGTTGAGAACTCGTTACAGGCTTTAGGCACCGACAGAATAGATGTGCTGTTGATTCACCGGCCTGACCCGTTGCTCAACCTGTCCGAAACAGCAGAAGCATTCGCCCTCCTGAAACAACAAGGCAAGGTCCTGCACTTCGGGGTTTCAAATTTTACGACAACACAATTTGAAATGCTGCAATCGTATCTGCCTTTTCCGTTGGTTACCAACCAGATTGAAATATCATTGTACAAACACGAAGCATTGTTTAATGGTGTTACCGACACGCTGCAAAAACACCGGGTTAGACCTATGGCATGGTCGCCATTAGGAGGTGGAAAGTTTTTCGAAAATCAACAAGTTAATACCGTCTTACAACAATTAAGTGAAATGTATCAGGCAACATCCACACAAGTGTTGCTGGCCTGGTTGTTGAAACATCCGGCAGGAATTTTTCCGGTAATCGGTACAACAAAAGCCGAACGGATTGTTGAGAGCGCACAATCAATTTCGGTAAACCTCGACCGGCAGCATTGGTTTGAATTATTGCGTGCAGTAACCGGTAGCAATATGGCCTGAACGCAAAACAGTAAATCTTTGTATATTTGATCTATGAGAACGTTGCTGGAAACACCACCCCGTACGATTATGGAAGTATATAAAAGTCTTCCGGAAGGAACGCTTGCCGAGTTGATCGATAATGTCATCTATATGTCGCCATCGCCTGTTACAAAGCATCAGAAAGTGATGCAGGTTATTTTCAGAAGATTATCTGAAATTGTTGAAGACGTTGATCGGGGAGAAATCATCATTGCTCCGTTTGATGTTTACCTCGATGAAACCAGCAATGCCGTTCAGCCCGATATTGTTGTAATTTTAAAAGGCAACAAAGGCGATCTTCAGGAAGACGGCCATTTTCACGGAGTGCCCGATTTGCTGGTAGAAGTATTGTCGCCCGGTAATAAAGACCACGACATGATTAAAAAGAAAGCCTTATATGAACGCTTTGGCGTAAAAGAATACTGGATTGTTGACCCCGAAACCAAACTGGCATTAGGCTTTGCTCTGCAAAACAATGCGTATGTTACGATAGGCGAAGCCATAGGCACGTTAAACTCACCTTTATTGGCAACAGGATTTAATTTCTGATCAAAATCCTTTTTTTGTTGCCGGGAAACATTCCTTCCCTCATTTTTGTATTCATCTTAAACATTTCATGGCGAAGGCTTCTCCCGTAAAAAAACCAGCAGACAACACCGGTCACGAATACATCGAAATTATTGGTGCGCGCGAGCACAACCTTAAAAATGTAAGTGTATCGTTTCCGCGAAATAAATTAGTGGTGCTAACCGGCATCAGCGGCAGCGGCAAGTCATCGCTGGCGTTCGATACCATTTATGCCGAAGGCCAGAGGCGTTACATGGAAAGCTTCTCGGCTTATGCCCGAAGTTTTATCGGCAATCTTGAACGCCCCGATGTCGATAAGATCAACGGCCTCAGCCCCGTAATTTCCATCGAACAGAAAACCACTTCGCGCAATCCGCGCTCAACAGTGGGCACTGTAACAGAAATTTACGATTTCATGCGTTTGTTGTATGCGCGTGCCGGTGAGGCGTTCTCGTATTTAAGCGGAGAGAAAATGATCCGCCAATCGGAAGACCAAATTCTTGATACCATTCTGAAGAATTTCAACGGGAAGAAACTGATTTTGCTGGCGCCTATCGTGCGTGGAAGAAAAGGGCATTACCGTGAATTGTTTCAGCAGATCAGAAAGCAGGGATATACCAGAGTTCGGGTTGACGAAGAGGTGCTTGAGATCACCGCCAAAATGCAGGTTGACCGATACAAAATTCACGACATCGAAATTGTGATCGATCGCATTGTGGCCGATAAAAAAGACCGTGTGCGCATTGGTCAGTCAATCAATAAAGGATTAAAAGAAGGCAAAGGCGTGGTGATGTTACTGGAAGAGGGAGGAAAGGTGCATCACTTCTCGAAGTTTTTGATGGATCCCAAAACAGGGTTATCGTACGATGAACCCGCGCCAAATTTATTCTCGTTCAACTCACCGTATGGTGCGTGCCCAACGTGCAATGGACTTGGGCAGATCGAAGAAATCACCGAAGAGTCGGTTATCCCTGATCCGAAACTGAGTATCAGCCGGGGAGGGATTTTGCCGTTAGGGGAGTACCGCGACATCTGGATCTTTAAAAAAATAGAAGCCATCCTCAAACGGTATAAACTGGCGCTGACAACACCCATTAAAGACATCCCCAAAGATGTGCTGAAAATTTTATTATATGGCGATGATGTACCGGTAGCCGTAGCCTCGGTAAAATATCCGGGCACGGAGTGGAGTACAAAGTTTGAGGGCATCGTAAACTTTTTAGAAAAGCAACGCGATGAAGGCACGGAGGCCATCAAAAAATGGGTGGAAGATTTTATGATGATAAAAACCTGTCCGGAGTGCAACGGCCAGCGTTTGAAAAAAGAATCGCTTCATTTTAAAATCAACAACAAAAATATTGCTGAGTTGGCCATGATGGACATCCGGCAGTTGAGCAACTGGTTTACCGGCCTGGAGGATAAGATCAACGAGAAGCAACGCATTATTGCAGCCGAGGTATTGAAAGAAATCCGTAAGCGCATTGGCTTTTTGCTGGATGTCGGGCTGGATTACCTGAACCTCAACCGACCGTTACGCACCCTGAGTGGTGGTGAAGCACAACGTATTCGTTTAGCAACACAAATCGGAACACAGTTAGTGGGCGTGCTGTATATTTTAGATGAGCCCAGTATTGGCCTTCATGCGCGTGATAATGTTAAACTGATCAAAGCCTTAAAAGATTTGCGCGATCTTGGCAACTCGGTAATTGTGGTGGAGCACGATAAAGACATGATGATCGAAGCCGATTACGTGATCGATGTTGGCCCGGGAGCCGGCCGTCATGGCGGGCAAATTGTGGCACAGGGCGATCCGAAAACTTTTTTGAAAGGGAACAGCGCAACATCAAAATACCTGAGCGGTAAAGCAGGCATTCAATATTTAAAAGAACGGAGGAAGGGCAGCGGGCAAAAAATTTCGTTGGTCGGAGCCTCTGGCAATAACCTGAAGAACATCGACCTCACCATTCCGTTAGGTACGTTCATGTGTATTACCGGTGTGTCGGGCAGTGGCAAGTCAACGCTTATCCATGAAACACTTTTCCCGATTCTCAATAAATACTTTTTCAATTCACGGACCGAACCGTTAGCACACAAAAAGATTGAGGGGCTTGAACACATCGACAAGGTAATAGAAGTAGATCAGTCACCGATTGGGCGCACACCGCGTTCAAACCCGGCAACATACACCGGTGTGTTTACTGACATTCGGGATTTGTTTGCACAAATGCCCGAGGCGAAAATACGCGGCTACAAAACCGGGAGGTTTTCATTTAACGTAAAAGGTGGCCGGTGCGAAACCTGCGAAGGTGCCGGCCTGCGGTTAATTGAAATGGAATTTCTACCCGATGTACACGTACCGTGCGAAACGTGTAAGGGCAAACGTTACAACCGCGAAACGCTGGAGGTCAGGTTTAAAGGGAAATCAATTTCTGATGTGCTGGACATGACGGTTGAAGAAGCCGTTACGTTCTTCGAAAACCAGCCGAAGATTTTGAGAAAGATACAAACGCTGAGTGAAGTCGGGTTGGGATATATTTCGTTGGGACAGCACGCCACAACGTTATCGGGCGGTGAGGCGCAACGTGTGAAATTAGCAACCGAATTATCGAAGCGCGATACGGGCAAAACACTGTATATATTAGATGAACCCACAACCGGTTTGCACTTTCAGGATATTGCGCACTTGCTGGATGTGCTGCAAAGGCTGGTTGATAAAGGGAACACGGTATTGGTTATCGAACATAATTTAGATGTGATCAAGTCGGCCGATTATATTGTTGACCTGGGGCCGGAAGGCGGGGCAAAAGGCGGTACCATTGTAGCGCAGGGAACCCCCGAACAGATTGCCAAAAACACTGCGGGCTTTACCGGCCGCTTTTTAAAAGCCGAACTCAACTAAGTTTATGAACGCAACACAACGGCAATATCTTTTCGGATTGATTTTCTTCGGGGTAGGTGTGTACTATATCACCCGCAGTTCGTGGTTAGAGTCATCGCTGTACGTGGTGGCCGGGCTGGCATTTATAGTCAACGCGCTAACGTCAGAACCCAGATTGATCCGATATAAAAAACAACTAAGCATACTTTCGTGGGTGTTGATTATCGCTGCCGGGCTGTTGCTGTTCTACTTAGCTCAGTTTTACTGGTTTTAACCATTCGTGTAAGGGTGGGTTATCCGGTTACTTAATTCTGTAACTTTACCGTTTTCATGGTTAATAAAAAACGATTATACTGGACGTTGCAGATAACAGGCTGGCTGATTTATGCCCTCCTCCAGATTATTGTTTATAGTTTCAGTAACGACAGCGGCATTCCTGTTCGCAGGATTATCTTTTTTATTGCCGAAGCCCTGTTGTGTTTGGGCATAACGCATGCTTTACGTTATTATGTGTTAAAATGGCGATGGCTTAGTTTGAGCGTTCCTAAAATGGCTGTGCGCGTAGTGCCAACTATTTTTGTGCTGGGCTTTGTTATCTACTTTTTACGTGTACCCGTTAGCATTTTATTGAATGTAGTTAACGTACAACGGCTGGCCTTAGACCTTAGCCAGGTATTTGGGTTTGGTATGTTTTACGTGTTCTTGCTTTTTGTGTGGTCGTTGTTCTATTTTGTTTATCACTACATCGCCCGGTACAATCAATCGTTGAAGTTTGAGGCATCGATGATTGAAATAGAGCTGAACAATTTAAAGAACCAGCTTAACCCACACTTTATTTTTAATGCGCTCAACAGCATCCGGGCGTTGGTAGATGAAAACCCCGTTAAATCGAAGCAGGCCATTAACCACTTGTCGAACATTTTGCGAAACTCATTAACATTTGAGAAGAAGAGCCTCACCCGATTTGATGATGAACTGAAAATTGTAAAAGACTACCTGAGCTTAGAGGGTATCCGTTTTGAAGAACGTTTAAAAATCGAATTAAATGTTGATCCGGAATCGACTAAATTTTTGGTGCCTCCGTTTATGATTCAAACATTGGTTGAAAACGGCATCAAGCACGGTATTTCAAAGCTTACTCAGGGGGGCGTTATCCATTTAAAAACCTTAGTGGAAAAAAACCGTTTGAAGATACAAATCCGCAACAGCGGGCATTTGTTGAATGGCTCCCGGAAGCTAAAAAATTCCGGTACAGGCATAAAAAATACAACCCAGCGGTTAAAACTTCTGTATGGCGATGAAGCATCTTTTAAAATCGTGAACGAGAATAGTAATTTTGTTTTAACCGAAATCGTAATTCCTAAAAACAGTTTAACCCAGCAAGCATGAAATGGCCATTAAGATGCCCTATACCCAACGGGATGTTAATACAAGCCATTACATGTGCCATTAAAAAATAAAACTAACACATGAAAGCACTAATTGTTGACGATGAGCGCTTAGCCCGTAAAGAGTTGATCAAACTATTGGAGGAACATCCGTCTATCGAAGTGGTGGGCGAAGCCGCCAATGCTGAAGAGGCGATAACCCTCATAAATGATTTAACCCCCGACTTATTGTTTTTGGATATACAAATGCCCGGTAAAACCGGCTTCCAGTTGTTGGAAGAGCTTGACTCCGTGCCCGTTGTTGTGTTTACAACGGCATACGATGAGTTTGCCCTGAAAGCATTTGAAGTTAGCGCATTAGATTACCTCTTAAAGCCGATACAAGCCGAGCGATTGGCCGAAGCCGTAAACAAAATTAAAGAACGGGAAAAAGCAAAAATATCGGAGGTGCGTTCAGGCGATAAAAAATTAGGCTTAAACGATCAGGTGTTTGTAAAAGATGGCGACCGGTGTTGGTTTGTCAGCCTGAACAATGTGCGCATGTTCGAGTCGGACGGGAACTACATTAAAGTATATTTTGACAATAACCGCCCGATGATCCACAAATCATTAAACGCATTAGATGAAAAATTAGATGAACGTGCGTTTTTCCGTGCCAGCCGCAAACACATCATTAACCTGAGCTGGGTTGAAGGTATTGAGCAATGGTTTAACGGAGGCCTGATGGTACGGCTGAAAGGTGGCGATAAGGTAGAGGTAAGCCGCAGGCAGGCAGCCAAGTTTAAAGATATGATGAGTTTGTAATACCCTCATCCTTTAAAAAACGTGTTGGATGTATTGTGAAACTTTGTGTTCTTAGCATTTTATAAAATATATAAACAACCCTTTATGAAAAAATTACTGATTATTATGGTGCTGTTAATGGCAGTATCTGCTGCTTACGCACAGGTTGAGAAAGGCGATATTAACCTTTCAGGCTCTCTTTCCTATACCAAGTTTCCCAAAATTGATGGCATGGGACAATTTGATGCAAAAGTTGGTTATTTCTTTTCGTCAAATATTGAAGCCGGTACAACAATTCAGCTATTTTTTGCCGGGGGCGAAACAGGATTTGGATTAGGCCCTTATGCCTCGTACAACTTCTTAACACAGGATGCCAAGTTAATGCCGTATGCCGGTGCGGGGTTTTCGTTCTTCACGTTTTCCAGTATGACCTCCACTTCAGTAGGTTTAAACGGTGGTGTTAAATATTTCCTTACCGAAAAAATCAACATCGATACCGGTATAACGCTTCAGCAAAGTTTTGGTGATTTTGACGGCACCATGTTTATGGCGCGTATTGGTATAGGTTTTATCATGGGTAAGCTTAAATAACAATGAAAACATTTGTATCCTGCCTGTTAGTTGTCTTAATATGGAATGCTGCTTACGGGCAGGATATTTACTTAACAGCCTATAAAAAAATCTCTTCGGGGTCAACATCTGAAGTTGAACGAATATCCTTTTCGGAAAATTCAAAACTGTTGGCCACGAACGACACCAAAGGCAACCTGGCCATTATTGAAACCGAAACGTCTAACATTCTTAAAAAGGAAAAATCTTCGGGTAAAATCATTTTCCAGGAGTTTATAGATAAAGACAAAAAATTCCTGATGGTTAAAACCAATGGTGAATTGTTTACCTATGCCATGGCCTCGTGGGAAGCAACCAAAGCGTCACAAACATTTCCGTCACCCACTTACGTTACGCTCGATCCAAACCAGGGCTACCTGACCGTGCTGGGCAAGAATAATCAAATTGAGATTTACGATCTGCAGGCCAACATGACTCAGGCTCGCATTCAGCCGGTAGGCGATATGAAGAATACCTTGTTTTTAGGTTTCGACCGCTTTGGCCAGCAACTGGCATCTATTAATAATATTGGTGAAACCAACAACTGGGAGTTTATAAGCCAAAAGTTTGTTCGGCAGTTAAAATTGCAAAGCGGTGATTACAGCGGGTCGCGTTCAGTGATCCACTCGGCCGCTACAAGCCGGGGGTCTGATAATTTTGTGATTGGCATGCAGGAGGTTTTCTTTTCAAAGAATGCCCCGCTTACAAACCAGCCAGCCGGGGGGTCACAACCACCTTCAACAAACACAAGCCGTCCGAACACAACAAGCGGGGGTATGTATGGAAGCCAGCCGAGCCGTAACAATATTGTTATTGCTTACGACTGGACAACCGGCCAGGAGCGCAAGCGTGTACCGGTTCATTATCGCCCCGATGGTATGGCGTTAGGGCCAACGCCTTCAACGCTGTTTTATTTTAGTGGTGACACCCGTACAATTTTTATCGTTAATCTTGATAAAGGTGAAGTGCGCCAAAGTGTTTCGGTTGACGAGCGCCCCAGCGCCATTGCATTATCGGACGATGGCAGCATATTAGCCGTGGGGACTGTATCCGGAATGATTTATCTGTACGAGATAATTCGCAACAATCCGGCTGAGATTAAGGTCACAAGCCCTGTACTGAACCGAAGTTATGGCGATCAGGTTGTGAAGGAGTCTTCGGTAACCGTAGAAGGAAAGATTGAAGGCCAGGATAAGATTACGCAAGTATTTATTAATGATGAGAAAGCAGAACTGAGTTTTGACGGGACATTCCGCAGTAATATAAACCTTGTTCCGGGTAAAAACCGGGTGCGCATCTCAGCACAAAATACCCAGTCGCAGGTAATCAGCAAAGATGTGTATTTAAATAGTGAGCCTGCTGCCGAAAAAAATCTTTTGCCCCCCAATGCAAACAAATACAACAAGCGTGTAGCGTTAGTTATTGGTAATGCCGATTATACGGCAACAGCGAAATTGCGTAATACGCTGAACGATGCAAAAGCCATTACCGCTACGCTTAAAACTTTAGGGTTTGAAGTAATTACCATTGAGAATGGCAATTACGAAACCATGAAAAATGCCATCTATGCCTTTGGTGATCGTATCCAGGATGTAGATGTTTCGATGTTTTTTTATGCCGGACATGGCCTTGAGGTAGATGGTATTAATTATCTCGTGCCGGTAGATGCCAACATTCAATCTCATATTGACATTAAACAAAAGTGTATTCCGTTAACAGGGGTTTCAAACACTATGGAGTTTGCCAACGATGAAGGCTTAAACATGATTATCCTTGATGCGTGTCGCAACAACCCGTTCCCTGCCGGTAAACGCGGAGGGGCAGGGTTAGCCCGCGTAAATGCACCCAGCGGAACGTTGATTGCATACGCTACCGATCCGGGTTCTGTTGCTTCTGATGGCGAAGGAACAAATGGGTTATATACAGGTGAACTGATTAAGCAGTTGAAAGTATCGCAGCGTATCGAAGACATTTTTATGCATACCCGGAACAATGTTGAACAACTGTCGGGAGGGAAACAGCGTCCCTGGGAAGAAGCCCGCTTAAAGGGGATTTTTTATCTGAAATAATTATTTTAAAACCAACGCAATCAACTCTTTTTGTACGTTCCAGTCTTTGGCGAGTTTTAACATGGCCGTGGCTTCCATTTCGGTAACGTACCCTTTCAGGTTGTTCGACTGCCATACCATGTTAATTAATTCGGTGCGTTTTTCTTTGGTGTAATCAGCGATAATCTCATTCAGGTATGCACGGGCACGCTCAAACGAGGTAATGTGATCTTGCTCAATAAATTTTAAAGCCCAGGCGTATTCGTCATGCGCGTGCAACTCATCGGCTGTTTTTTCAAGATCAATACGTTCGGGCTCATCCAAACCGTGGTAATAAAAAATCACGGCCTTCAACAACATATAAACTTTCTTTTCTTCGGCTGACTTCATGGATAAACTTCGTTTGAAAGTTACGAAACTTCTTTGAGCTTGTATAAAACCGGTTTCGAGGGGCTGGCATCCATTTCTAAACTGGTAATTTGAAGGTTAAGCAAGTACAGTCCGTCTGGTATGCGTGGGTCAACAAAAATAAGTTCGGTTATCGTGCTTTGTTTACGAATGGCTGTTGGGAATTGCCAAAAAGCCTTGTGCGATAAGAGTTTCCCGCCATCCTGTTCGCGGTCAACACTGGGCAAGTCGATCAACACGTGTTGAATGCCCCGGCTCACTAACAGATGAGCCACATCGGGGTGAAGGTACGGTGGGTTGGTTCCGGAATAATTAAAAGTCTTTTTCGATTCGGAATTAGGTAGTGTTCGTATAACAAGCGCTTCGGTGGAAGTGTATTGTATTTTATGGGCAACTTCATCGGCCGTCACAACGAGATCGTCCTGAAAAGCCTGCGGACTTACCGTAATAACTTCGGCAATAAAATGAAATGTTTTGAGGCATTGGTTTAACGTAGCGCCATCGTCCGAAATATGTCCGTAACATTCGGTATGTGTACCGTTGCCGTGCGGTGTAAGGGTTAACTTTTGATAATTAACACTGCCTCCGGCTTTAACGCTGCCGGTAAAGTTGTCGGTTTGTATGGTGTCGAACTGAGCGGGTTCAGCCCAATAACATTCGGGATTTTCTGAGCCTTCTTTCAATGGGAGCGAAAGGTCAAGGGGCTGAAGTAAATCGGCCTGGTATGGCTTGTGGTTAAAGGTTAGTTGAATAATCATGCAACAAACAAATCTGATGAAATCTTATCGGCTAACAATTTACCGGAATTTGTTAAACGCAACACATGGTTGTCGAGTGTGGCTAAATTTTTATTTACCAGAAGTTGAATATAATCGGCATGGATGGTCAATACGTTATACTGGTACAGGGTGTTTAAAAAACTCAGGTCTGTTCCCCACGATGTGCGGAGTGTGGTAAGAATGTATTCGTTTATTTTGTCTTCCCGCGTCAGGGTTTCGTGTTCAACAGGCAAAACTCCCTGAGCTATTGCACGAATATACTGGTGGTTGTTGGCAACAGCGTAATGCCGGCTATCGCCATTATACGAATGTGCGGCCGGGCCAATGCCCAAGTATTTTTTTCCGCGCCAATAGCTGCTGTTGTGTTTAGCGTAGTAGCCGGGCTTTGCAAAGTTCGATACTTCATACTGTTCGTACCCGGCATTGTTCAATGCAGGCATGAGCAACTCTAAGTGACGGGCTGCAACGGCATCAGGCTCCGGTTTAAGTTTGCCGGAGGCAGCCCACTTTCCAAAAGCTGTTTTCTCTTCGATGGTAAGTGAATAACACGAAATGTGTTCGGGCGACAACAAAAGAGCCTGTTGAATATCGGCTAACCAAAGCGAATCGGTTTCGCCCGGAATGGCATAAATCAAATCAATGCTGATGTTTGTAAAGCCTGCGTCACGGGCATATTCTATGCAGCGTAGTGCGGTTTCGGCATTGTGTGCCCGGTTCAGAAAAATTAAAAAAGGTGTGTGGAAAGACTGAACGCCAATGCTTAACCGGTTTATGCCGGCTTGTTTAAACAGGGCAAGGGTATCGGGTGTGAGGTCGTCCGGGTTGGCTTCGAGTGTTATCTCAGCATCGGTTTTTACGCTATGCAACTGCCGGATGGTTTTGAACAACACGTCAATCTCATCACGGTTTAACAACGAAGGCGTGCCGCCTCCGAAGTAAATAGTTTCGATCACTTCACCGGACAAATAATCCTGTTGCAGTTCCAGCTCTTTAACCATGGCTGAAACCAACTCGCCCTTTACCGTATGATTCGTAGAAAAATGAAAATCGCAATAATGGCAAGCCTGTTTGCAGAAAGGGATATGAAGATAAATACCTGCCATGATTAAAGTGTTGCAAAAATACGGTTTTGTTGGGCGATACTGATAATTTTACCGGTTGATGAAAGGTTGGAAATTTCTTTGTGTTGCCTGTGTGTGCCTGGTGGCGATGAGTCCGGCTTACGCTCAACAGGTTATTACCAAACATAACATACAAAACTTCTGGCAAATCTATGACGGCACAACCTATAAACCCTATACAGCCGAGGCTGATGCCACTACCGTTTATTTTACGTTGCATACGGCTTTGTTTAGTAACGATTACCTGACAATCCGCGCAAACCATCCGGTAACGGTTTTTGTTAATAACACCATTTTGGCAGATCAGGTTAAACAAATGCAACTACCTGTTGATAGTCTGCAAAAAATTTATGGAACCGATAATTTGTTTCTGGCCGTTCGCAGCACGAAACATATTTCGGGCATTGAATTGCATACGCTGATTGAAACCAGTGTGCTGGTTAATGCGGCAACGTCCGACCAAAATTTTTCCCGCAGTCGCGAGAGCTTCCGCGATTTTTCCATCACAGCTATTATTGTGCTGGTTGTTTTTTTGGTGGTGATTGTGCGCATCAACCCCGGGCTATCATCCGATTATTTTTCGATACCCAGGGTGTTTTCGTTTCGTGAAAGCGAAGACGACCATTATTATTATCGCGTAACCAGTGCGGCTATTTTGTTTTATGTATTTACAGCCATGCTCACGGGCTTTTATACAATAGTTGTCGGCCGGTTTATAAACCTCGATCTGGGCATTAAAAACATAGAAACAACTGCGTATGGTATGTTGTTGTGGGGCTGGCTGCGGGTAAGCCTTTACCTGATGGTTATAGTGCTTGCAAAATTTGTTGTGATTTACCTCATGAGTGCATTGTTTGGCATTCGCGACATAGCCGGTTATCATTTCTTTAATTTTATCAGGGTGTTTTTGATCAGCATTAGCCTGCTTACGGTTGTGCTGGTGTTTTATTATGTTCCTTACGGACAGCGCACGGGCTTCTACGAATTTTTGTTTGCTGTTGTTCCCTGGATATTAGGCGGGTGGATTGTGCTGAGCTTTTTTAAACTCAGTGGCCGTATGCGCCACTCAGCGTTCTATTTATTTTCGTACATTTGTGCCACGGAATTAATACCCTTTCTAATAATTCTGAAGGTACTAAAAACGTAAGTGAATTTGTTACGCGCTGATATGAGTGAAATAGTGAACGACAGGCTGCGAAAAGTAAAAAGCATACTGGTAACGCAAGAGGCTCCCACCGATCAAAACTCCCCCTACTTTAAATTGGCCGAACGATTCAATTTAAAAATCGATTTTCGCCCGTTCATTGAAGTCCAGCCCGTTCCGATCAAAGAATTCAGAAAACAAAAAGTTGAGATACTGAACCACACGGCTGTAATCTTCACCAGCCGCCATGCCGTAGATCATTTCTTTCATATTTGTCGTGAGCTTAAAATTGAAATGCCGGCCGATATGAAATACTTCTGTATTTCAGAGCAAACATCAAACTATTTGCAGAAGTATATAGTGATCCGCAAACGTAAAATTTTCACCGGCCTGAAAACCGCCCAGGACTTGCTGGAAATTTTAAAGAAACACAAAAACGAGAAATACCTGTTTCCCTGTTCAGACATCCGCAAGAACGACATCCCCGATTTTTTAAAACAAAACGGCTTCGATTTTACAGAAGCCATTATGTACCATACGGTAGCCAGCAACCTGTCGGACCTCGAAAACGTGTTTTATGACATACTGGCATTTTTTAGCCCGTCAGGCATCAACTCCCTGTTTGTGAACTTTCCCGAGTTCCAGCAAAACAACACCCGTATTGCCGCATTTGGCCCCACAACAGCCAAGGCCGTTTGCGATGCCGGTTTGCTGTTGGATATAGAAGCCCCCCTGCCCAACGCCCCTTCCATGACAGGCGCGCTTGAGCTGTATATCAAGAAGGCAAACGGAGGATAAATAACTCGTTCATTCATTGTATTTTACAAAGACTCAATATTTATTACACTTTAATTACACGAGCGTTGAAAGTATCGTAAAAAAGAGCGTACTTTAAAACCTCCTTTTAGTTTTAAATGTTGAAGCAAGGTTTTTATATCATTTTTTGCCTTCTGTTGGTTGCCTCGGCAAACCGGGTATCAGCCCAGCAGGATCCGCAGTTTTCGCAGTACATGTACAATAACCTGTACATAACACCGGCCGCTGCCGGGGTTGACGGCATCACGCGCTTTACCGCCCTGCACCGCAGCCAGTGGTTAGGCTATCAGTCATCTTTTGGTGAGCGAGGCGCCCCTACCAGCCAGTTGATAACATTCAGCACACCAATTTATAAACTCAACAGCGGTTTTGGCACGTATGTGTTGCACGATCAGTTAGGCCCCCAAAATAACATCGAGATACAAACCATGTACGCGTACCATTTGGGCATCCGCGAAAGCAAATTGAGCCTTGCCCTGAAGGTTGGCGCTTACGCACAAACATTTGATTACGACCAGTACAGAACCATCCAGCCAGAACCCGCATTAGAGGGAAAAGCAGGTCGCGATACCCAAATCCAACCTGATATTGGCGTTGGTGCCATGTTCCGTACCGAAAAATATTATGTGGGCGTAGGGTTTAACCACCTTACCAAAGCATCGTTCGATTTCGGTGGCAGCACCCGTAATTCGCTTGATAACCACGTAAACTTTACACTCGGTTACTATTACGATGTGAATTTCGACCTCCAATTAATGCCAACCGCCCTTATAAAAACCGATTTTAACGAATATTCTTTCGACTTGGGCCTGATGGCCACCTACCGCAATACGATGTGGGGAGGGCTGTCGTTCAGAGAATCAGAAGCACTGAACGCCATTATCGGTTATGCACTCTTGAAAGATAAATCCCTGAAATTAGGGTATTCTATTGATGTAGTCTTGATAGACAAGCGGGCAAAATCAGGGTCTTCGCACGAAATTATGCTCACATATGAGCTTCCGGTAAACCCGGGTAGCGGTAAAAAGATCGTCCGAACCCCCCGTTACAGGCATTAAACGACAAATAATTTTGTATTTTTTAAGATTTTGTGGAATTTGGTAGGCGATTTTTAAAAAAACTAACATTTGGGAACACCTATCTTCCCTCCGTATAAGTAACAATACTGTAAATTGAACTATAAAATATGAACAGATCGGTTGTTTCAAAAGCCCTCCTCATCCTTACCGGCATCGCGGCCAGTGCATGTGGTTTGTTAGGTATCGGTGGCGGTAAAAGCCAGGATCAGGGAGAATTAGTGGGCGTACCCGGACGAGAAGGATGGGTGCTAACCGTACCGTATGGTATGGTGCCAATTCCGGCCGGAACATTCCATATGGGTCAGGCCGATGAAGACCCCGCATCAACCCAAATCAACTACAACAAACAGGTAACCATT
Organism: uncultured Roseivirgaceae bacterium; assembly: GCA_964404445.1. GTDB lineage: Bacteria > Bacteroidota > Bacteroidia > Cytophagales > Cyclobacteriaceae > UBA2336. The sequence continues at coordinate 530,497 of CAYOJW010000001.1, forward strand.
GGTTCATTCTTTATGGATGATAGTGAGATTACCAACAACGAGTACCGCCAGTTCACAAATTTTTATTTGGTTGACAACGGTAACATCGAAGGGTTTGAAGCGGTTGATGCCGAAACATTCCGTCAGAAATACTATCCCGATACAACCGCCTGGGTAAAAGACTTTGCTCACCACATGGGCGATCCCATTCAGGACTATTATTACTGGCACCCCGGCTACGACAACTACCCCGTAGTAGGCGTTAACTGGGATGCAGCCGTTTATTTCTCAAACTGGCGAACAGCCTACCTGAACGATTTCAGAAAAAGCGTTGGTGATTTCCCAATGCCGAATTTCCGCCTGCCCTCTGAAGCAGAGTGGGAGTATGCCGCACGCGGTGGTCGTGATCTGGCAAAATACCCTTGGGGTAACCCATACATCCGTAATGCAAAAGGTTGTATGCTGGCCAACTTCAAACCCGGCCGTGGTAACTTTTACGATGACGGGTTCGCCTATACTTCCGAAGCCTATTCATACTTCCCGAACGATTATGGTTTGTACGACATGGCCGGTAACGTATCAGAGTGGTGCTTAGACGACTTCAACCCGGCATCGGTACCTACCGTTTGGGATTTGAACCCGCAATACATTGACCCGCGCACCAACCCCGAAAGCCCTAAATACAACGAACGCATCGTGCCTAAAAAAGTAGTGCGCGGAGGCTCCTGGAAAGACGTTGCCTACTACTTGGAAACCGGAACCAGAACGTTCGAGTTCAAAGATTCGACCCGTGCATATATCGGTTTCCGTTGTGCTATGACACATTTGGGCCGTTCATCGGGTCGTGAATTTTAATTATTGAAAAACCCTGATTACCTTTAAAATAGTTAACTGAACTGAAAACTTAAACCAATACTACAATGAGCAAGAAAAAAGGCGGATTTGTTGAACTCTTATTCAAAACCATAATGCCTAAAGTTTATGGTATAGGAGCAGCAGTTGTAATTGTCGGAGCCTTATTTAAAATCCTTCACCTTCCCGGTGCGGATGAAATGCTGATGATCGGTCTCCTTACCGAAGCCGCTATCTTCTTCTTAAGTGCTTTCGAACCACCACACCCCGAAACAGACTGGTCAAAAGTATATCCTGAACTGGCCGAAGATTACGAAGGTCAGGTAGCAGCCCCAACCGTAAGAAAAATTGGTGCAACCAACGATTCGCCTTTACTGAAAGTTGACGAAATGCTGAAAACCGCAAAAGTTGACCAGAACCTGTTGGATAACTTAGGCAAAGGCTTGAACAACCTGGCAACATCGGCCTCGCAGATGAACAACCTGTCGAATGCTGCTGTGGCAACAAACGAATACGCCAACAATGTGAAAACAGCCTCTAAAGCATTGTCTGACATGAACGTATCGTACAAAACAGCAATCGAAGCGGTTGGTTCAATGGCCAATGCATCAAAAGATGCCGGTGAATACCACTCGCAGGTTCAGAAAGTAACCAAAAATCTGGCAGCCTTAAATTCGGTTTACGAAATGGAACTGAAAGATGCCGACAGCCATGTTAAAAACATGAACAAGTTCTACGAAAGCCTTACCGGTGCTATGTCGGGTCTTTCTAAAGTTGGTGAAAACACATCGAAGTTCACAAGCGAACTGGGCAAACTTTCGGATAACCTCACGGCACTGAACAATGTGTACGGTAGTATGCTTACAGCCATGAAAGGTGGCGGGTCAGCAAAATAATATTGAGCAAGAAAATCAGTTTATAATATAAACCAATACAAACATGGCAGGCGGTAAGGAAACCCCAAGGCAGAAGATGATTGGTATGATGTATCTGGTGCTAACAGCACTTCTTGCCCTCCAGGTAGGAAGCGCGGTGCTGGAGAAATTTGCCATAATTAATACAACATTAGAAACCGTAAACCGCGAGAATATCGTGAAGAATACGGAAACTGTTGCCAGCATTGAAAAGGCGGCAGGTACTTCGGACAACCCGAAAATTGTGGGTGCCAGAGATGCAGCAAAAAAAGTGCGTGCAATGGCCGAGAAGGCATACAACCATATCGAAGCTCTGAAAAAGGAAATGATTGAAGTATCGGGCGGAACTGTGGTTGACGAAAAACTGATCCAAAACCACGGCTCAAAAGCCGCTTCGTTGATGATCCAGAAACCACAAGGGCAGGCTTACGAAAAAGTGCTTAAAGATTTTGTAAACGACTTAAACGCAACAGTTGCAGCAGCCGGTGTTACCGACAAAAAGTACGAACACATTGCCAAAGCACCGAAGGAAATCGATTTGTTTAAAGACAATGAGGATCACGCAAACAAGAGTTTCATCACGTTTACATTCGAGAACACCCCGGTAATTGCGGCATTGGCTTCAGTAACCGAGAGCCAATCTCAGATTTTGGACTACGAAAATGATGCCTTGGCTGCCCTGGCTGCCATTGCCGATGCTCAAAACATTAAACTTGATAAGTTCATTTTGATGGCGCGCCCTAAATCTTCTGTTGTAGCGGCAGGTTCAAAATACGAGGCCGACCTGTTCATTACAGGTTCGTCTTCAGCTATGCAACCTACGTTTACAAAAGACGGGGCGGCTATTCCTGTTGTGGAAAAAGAAGGGATTAAAATGGGTAAGATTGAGTTCACGGCCTCGGCAGGAGCTTATGGCCCTGATGGCAACGCCAAGAAGAGCTTCAAAGCTTTGGCCAAAATGGGAGACCTGGAGATTCCTGGTGACATTGAATATTTCGTTGCCAAACCGGTTATTCGTGTAACAACCGGTACTGCACCTACTTTATATATGGGTTGCGGTAACAGCGTAAACTTTGAAGTGCCCGCGTTGGGTACAAACTTTAACCCTTCGTTTTCAGCCACGGGTGGAACTGTTACCAAAGGCTCTAAAACCGGTAACGTAATTATTGTACCCACACAGCGTAAAGTAAACGTTACCGTAAGTAACGCAGGCGCAACACTGGGAACAGAACCATTTGATGTAAAAAATGTTCCCCGCCCGCGTATTATGGTGAAAGACAATAATAACCGCGATATTGATTTAAAAAATGGTATCAGGGCTGGTGCTGTTGCGGGCTTGCGTGCCAATGCCGAAGCCGATGCCAACTTTAAGGCGGAGGTTCCGAAAGATGCCAATTACAGGATCAGGAACATGAATGTGTTACTGTTAAGAGGAACTCAGCAGGTGGCTCAAATGCCGTTGACCACCGAGGCGATTGACTTAAACTCCTGGAGGTCACAAATGAGATCTGGCGATCGTATTGTCATCGAACCGAAAACAGTAGTACGCATGACTTTTAACGGACAAGCAGAACCTGTTACCGTTACAGGCAATGACGTTGTTACAATACCTATTCAATAGTTAATTATTAATATGAGAATGCTGAAGAGAGTTATTTTGTGTGCTGTACTTGGATCACCAATAGCGGTAGTAGCACAGCCCGATGAGGTGCAATACAACCCGAATTCAATTGATCCAATCGCACGGTATGAGCAACTGTACAAGTTGCGCGTATGGCGTACAGTTGACCTGCGTGAAAAACAAAACAAAGGCTTTTTTGCAAGCAACGGTGAAATCACCAAGTTGATCATGGACGCAGCAAAGTCGGGTGAAATTGCCGAAATCTTTAGATCAGATTCTCTGAAATCGAAATTCACGAAAGAAGAGTTCATTCAAGGATTAACAGCGCAGGCGGGCGCAACATTCGCAGCATGGGATCCCGCTAATACATATTACCTGAATGATGTGGTGTCGTTCAACGGCAAAAATTACGAAAGCCAAATCGATAACAACGTTGGTTATAACCCCGCCACGCCACCGGCAGGTGAGTGGACAGTAACAACGCAAGGTCAGGCGTTGTCTTTTTTGCCCAGAGATGTGTACCGATTGGACATTGCAGAAGATATGATTTTTGACAAAAGAAGGTCGCGTTTATACTACGATGTTCAAGCTGTACAATTATTGGCTTTCGATAACGCATTAGGTTTCTTTAGACCGTTGGGTTGGTTTAAGTACAAGGATTTGGAAAAATTATTCCGCAACAATCCTGAAAAGGCCGTATGGTTTAACCGCCAGAACACAGCCGAAAATAAAAACTTTGCCGATGCTTTTTTGTTAAGGCTCTTCAAAGGCGTTATTTACAAGATTGAAAATCCAGACGATTTTTCATTGGATGATGTTTACCGTAACAACGGAAGACCATACTACGAAGGTGTTTGGGCACGTGAGTGGGAAGAGATGAAACTCATGGAGAAAGAACACAACCTTTGGGAATTCTAACCAAACAAAAGAATACAATCAAAACCCCGGCAAAATTGTTGGGGTTTTTTGTTGGATTGTTAACCACATAGGTTCATAGGCTTGTTGTTACAGGCTTACTATCTCATTATACCCCACTACTTCCTATTGTGATTTTTGCTTGCAAAACTTTAACATCTCAGTTAATCATAGTCTTGCCTTGATAGTTATGGTGAGAGATATATAGCATGGTTTTGATGTAGGATTAAACCACTATGTGCCCCTGCCTGCCCGAACGGTACGGTAGGCAGGTTTGCGTGAGATATTGTTTCAGGTAGTCTTATTGGATAGGTTTTTTGATTAACAGCGCTTTGGTTTTACCCACAACCTGTTCAAGTTCTTCAAATGATGCCTCTTTGATTTTTTTAACAGACTTAAACTGTTTCAATAGTTTTTCGGTAGTTTTTTTACCTACACCTTTCAGTTGTTCAAGCTCACTTGAAACAAACGCTTTACTGCGTTTTTGCCTATGGTGGGTAATCGCAAACCGGTGTGCCTCATCACGTATAAACTGAATGAGGTGTAAGCCGGGCGACCGCTTGTTAATTAAAAGCGGGAGCGGGTCTTCAGGGTAATAGATTTCTTCGAGTTTTTTGGCAATGCCCGCGATGGGGATTTTTCCATAGAGGTTCAGTTCTTTTAAGGCTTCGCACGCACTGGATAATTGACCTTTACCGCCATCGACCAAGATTAAATCCGGCAACGGGAGATCTTCGTTCATAAGCCGAAAATACCTGCGATAAACAATTTCTTTCATCGAAGCAAAATCGTTCGGCCCAATTACCGTTTTAATATTGAAATGCCGGTATCCTTTTTTGTCAGGCTTCCCGTTTACAAACCGTACCATGGAAGCAACCGGTGTTGTACCCTGAAAGTTGGAGTTATCGAAACACTCAATTACATGAGGCAGTACGGGTAACTGAAGATCGTTTTGAAGGATTGTTAATACTTCGTTTTTCTTCGCCTTCTTTTCAGCCCGGAGTAACTCACGTTCACGCTGCAACTCAAGTGCATTTTTTTGCGACAGTAAAACGAGCTTTCGTTTATCGCCAATTTTGGGGATAATGTTTTCGGTGGCTTCAGCTAATAGCGTAACGGGTATGTTGCTATAAACAATTTTGTTTATACTTCTCGATTGTTTCTGCATTTCAAGCAACGAGAAACTGATAAGCTCTTCATCGGTTTCTTCGAGCCTTTTCTTTAATTCAATAGACTTTGAGTAAATAATACCCCCTTCACGAACAACCATGTAATTTGCATAGGCGTGTTCTTCGCGGCTGATCAGCGTGATGACATCCACATCGGTTATATCGCGGTTAACAACCAATGATTTGGTTTTGAAAACTTCGAGGTGTTTCAGTTTCTCTTTAAATGACTGTGCCTTTTCATACTCCAGCGCACCGGCCGCCAGTTTCATTTGTTCGGTGAAATAATTTTCGACAACGCTCAACTGGCCTTTTAAAACAGATCGGATTTGCTGAATGTCGTTCAGGTATTCACTTTCGGGCTGAAGCCCTTCGCATGGACCCTTGCAGTTACCGATATGAAATTCAAGGCAAACCTTGAATTTTTTTTGTTCGATGTTAGCTGGCGTGAGTTGCAGGTGACAGGTGCGAATGGTATAGAGCTTACGGGCAAGTTCCAGGATATTTTTCATTGCATACACGCTGGAGTATGGCCCGAAATACTCTCCCTGCGATGGGATGTATTTACGTGTGTAGATAACACGCGGGAAAGACTCTTTAAGAATACAAACGTAGGGAAAGGTTTTGTCGTCCTTTAACAGGATGTTGTACTTCGGCTGATTTTGCTTGATGAGATTATTTTCAAGCAACAGGGCATCGAACTCGGTGCCGGATACGGTATATTCAATGTGGTCGATTTCCGATACTAACCGGAGCGTTTTACGGTTTACACCCTCAATCTTGTTAAAATAACTGCCGACACGCTTCTTAATATTTTTGGCCTTGCCCACATAAATGAGCGTGCCATCGGTATTGTAAAAACGGTAAACCCCGGGCGAATCAGGTAGGCGCTGGATATGCTGCTTGAGCTGATCCTTCATAACGAGGATTATTAATTAATGTTCAATGCCCCAATCTTCCTGTACCGGTTGCTTAGTGGTTACCGAATCGGTAGGGTCGATGTAATAATCATCACATTTTAACCGGATGTCAAGTGTGTGCGGGCGTTTGAAAGAACCCTTTTTATATTCCAGTGTATTATCGGCATATATTTTTTTCATGTAGGCTGCCCATATTGGGCGTGCAGTACGCGAACCCTGCCCCATAACCCAACTGCGGTAATGGATACTTTTTTCATCGCCACCTACCCATGCGCCCGAAACCAAGTCTTTGGTAACACCCATGTACCAGCCATCGGATGCATTGTTGGTAGTTCCGGTTTTACCACCGATCTCGTTGTTTTCGCGTAGTTCATACGGAAGCCCGGCTGATGTTCCGCCCCGTACATCAACCCCGCCCATAAGCATGTAAACCATTTTAAAGGCGTCTTGTTCGTTCATGGCCTGGCGGGTTTTGGGCACGCGGCTTTCGAGTACGTTGCCATTTTTATCTTCAATACGGGTAATGTAATACGGTTCGGTATAAATGCCCTCGTTTACAAACGTGCTGTATGCGCCTACTAATTCGTAAAGCGAAACATCGCTAACACCGAGGCACAAAGCCGGAACGGCATCGAGCGGACTGGCAATACCAACGCGGTGGGCAAACTTAACCACATTATCCGGATTAACGGTTTTCATCATTTGCGCGGTAATGGAATTAACCGAAAGCGCCATAGCTTCGCGTAGCGTCATCTTATCACCGGTACCATAACTTCCGTCTGAGTTCTTCGGTCGCCAGGTGCCCCCGGGAACCTGAAAGCTTGGGGAAATATCTTCTAATATATAACAGGGATTATAACCCGACTCCATGGCGGTTCCATATACGAAAGCCTTAAAGGTTGAGCCGGGCTGCCGCTTACCTTGCCGAACGTGATCGTACTTAAAATATTTGTGGTTAATGCCGCCCACCCATGCTTTAATGGCACCGGTGTGCGCATCCATCGACATGAAGCCGGTGTGTAAGAAACGTTTGTAGTAATTGAGCGAATCCATCGAACTGAACAACGTATCGCGCTCGCCAGTCCAGGTAAAAATGCGCATGGGCTTTTTCAGGTTGAGCATGATGTTAACCGAATCGGAATTTTTACCGTAACGCGCCACTAAGTTCCTGTATGTTTCGGTTTGCTTGATGCGTGAGTTCAGAAATCCCTTAATTTCTTTCCAGTCGTCATCTAACCAGGGGTTGCGTCCTTTCCAATGAGCCGAAAAATCTGTTTGCAGGCTGGCCATGTGCTCGGCTACGGCTTCTTCGGCATAGCGCTGCATACGGCTGTCGATAGTCGTATAAATTTTTAGCCCCGACTGCCATAAATCGATACCACGTTCTTTACACCAGGCCATCAGCTCGGGCGTAATAACACTTCTGAAATACGTTCCCAGTCCTTCGTTTTGATTTTGAACTTTGTATTGAAGCACAATAGGTAATGCCCGGAGCGAATCGTACGCTTGCTTGCTTTTGATGTACCCGTGACGGTACAGTTTACCTATAACCTCATTTCTTTTTCTCAAAGAGTTTTCGGGATTATCTACCGGGTTAAATCGTGTTACAGCCTGAAGCAAGCCCACCAATACGGCCGACTCCTGAATATTCAGACTATCGGGGCTTCTGCCAAAGTATGTTTCGGATGCAACCTGAATACCATAAGCGTTTCTTCCAAAAGTGGCTGTGTTGAGGTACATGGCGATGATCTCTTCTTTGGTAAAGTTTTTTTCTAACTGTACCGAAATGATCCACTCTTTTGTTTTATCGAAAATACGTCTTGGGTATTTACCGGTGAACAGGTTGCGTACAATCCAGCCGTCAAGCTCCATGTTTTCGTTTTGGGTATATAAATTTTTGGCAAGCTGTTGTGTGATGGTACTACCGCCTCCTTCGGGGCGTAGTGTTAATAGCCCTTTGGCAACGCGAATGAATGCCCAAAAATCCATGCCGGAGTGTTCATGGTACCGGTGATCTTCCGATATGATCAATGTATTAATAAGATCGGGCGACAGGTTCTCGTACGACACCTGGCTTCGGTTATAACGGAAGTATTTACCAAGCGATTTTCCATCGGCAGAGATTACCTCGGACGACAAATCGTTTTCGGGGTTTTCGATGGCTTTCAGGCTGGGCATACCGCCATACAGGCCAAACAGGTCGATGCTTACGGTATAGATGTAAAGCGGGAACCCGATTAAAAAGCAGAAAAAGAGTATCCAGATGGTTTTGAAGATAACCTTAAACCAGGGCCGCTCTAATTGGCCAAACTCACGGAGTTTGTGGAGTATAGTTTTTTTCGAAGAAGCGCGTGTACTCATCGAGTCCTTTTGTGCGGTAAAATATATCGAAATTGTCTTTAGTAATTACAAAGTAACTCAATTTATAGTTATTAAGCGCGCTGAGTGTGCTGCGCTTTTCGGTAAATGTTTTGTAGTAGGCCAGGGCGCTTTTCTGTTCTTTCAGGTCAGATACCAGCGTGAGGGTGTAGGCATCGTTCAGAATCAGGGTGCTTACGTTTAGCGGCTGGCCGTTAAAGTGGGTGGTGTTAAAAGACTCTATGGCCTTTCCGGCAATGGTTTCGGCAGCGTCTTTCTTTTCGGTGATCAGCACAAAAAAGTGAGGCTCATCAAAAGAAACGATGTATTGAATACCCTTAGCCTTTTCTTGTTTGAGGGTGAAATCGCGCGAAGCGCCTAATAGTTTTTCAGCGTATTGGCCGAGATCGGTACCGGTATATTCTTTTGCAAATTCGTCAAGTTTAAGCTGGTAGAGATTAATGTTTTCGGTTTTGCCTAATATGAGTATCTGCAACAGTTTCAGGTTAGGCGTAAACTCACTATCGCCTAACGCAAGCGCTTCGTTTAGCTGAAGGGTTGCTTGTGCGTACGACCCGGCATCAAAAAAATCAAAAGCTGTTTTATAGATTACCTTTTGTTGCTCAACCACAAGACTGGATTCTTTAAGGTAATTGGGATTGATAAGAATTTTGGCAAAAGACGACTCCGGGAATTTCCCTTTTAATTCGGATGCAAAGCGTTCGGCTTTTGCCGGATCGCTGTCTTTAAAAATCAGGTAGAGTTTGTATAAGGTTTCAGGCCGGTGTTCGGTTTTGGGGTATCGCTTCAGTAACGTTTCGTACGAGTTGATGGCGTTAACGCGTTCCTTTAAATCGAAATAATAAATATCGCCCAGGGCAAAGTATGCCTCTTCAATTTTTTTGTTTGCTTCGGCTACGGCTTCTGCGGTAAGCGGAAGCTCTTTGCTGATGCGTTCATATGCGGCATCCACAGGATTTTTTTCGGGCGCGGCCGTTGTTGCAACAACAGCACTACTGTCGGCAACAGGCTGATTGTTTTCATTTGCCCGTGCGGCAGATATTGCCCGTGACGATCTGCGCCAGTTATCACCTAACGCGATACTCCCCCACACACGTTTAAAGTCGGTTTGTCCTAATGCAACAGCCGAGGCATTGCCAAAATACCAATCGGAAGATGATTGAAATGCCGAGCCGGAGGTTAACGTTGAGTTTACTTCGTTAATGGTAATGCGGTTTTTCTTTTTGGTTTTTACTTCGGGTTTTTTCTGACTTTCGATATAGGCTGTAACGTGTTTGCGCAGGGCAGCCGTATCCATTTTCGCCATCAGCAACAGGCTGTCTTGCCAGGTGATGGTGTTCAGGTTTTCAACAAATCTGTTCAGGATTTTTGAGCGGGCTTCAATGGCCTTGTAATTTTCATACGTGGGCGATAATGCTTTCACTGCGCTGTCGTAATACGCTTGCGAAAGCGGGTATTGCTTTAACGTGTCGTAATAGAGTTCGCCTAACCGTAGGTATGCTTCACCGTCAATCTGTTTGTTGCTGCCTTCACGAATAGCCAGATTATAACTTTCGATTGCCTCTTGCACATTATCATGCCGGGCTTCAAACACGCCCATTTCGTAATAAATCTTGTCGCGGAAATCGCGGTTCTTGGAGTCTTTCAGCAAACGCGAAAATATTTTTCGTGAGCTGGCTAAATCGCGGCTGCGCGAAATTTCAGCTACCTGCGCCATGTACAGGCGCGCGTAAAAATCAATTTCGTAATCGGGGTTTTTGGCAACACAACTTTTGTAATACCGGTAGGCTTCGGCATCAAGGCCAAGTTTTTGATAAACCTGCGCGATGATAAAATACACGCGGCCTGCCCGGTCGGCCTTATTTAAATCGGGAGCGATTACGATAAGGTTGCGCACCATGTTGTCGTAATCTTTTCGTCTTTGGTAATAATGTGCCCGTTGCAGGTAGAAGTTCTTCCGGTTGGTTTTATTGAGTTTTTCTTTGGCTAAGTAATCGAAGGCGGCAACAGCATTATTGTTTTCGCCATGTTCGGCAAACGTACGTGCAAGTTGGATAATGGCTTCATGGCGTGCATGAGGGTCTTTGCTTTTGGAGTTAACGTACTTAAATGTTTGGATGGCATTTCCCCAGTCGAGGCTTAATAGCCGGGCTTTGCCTACCATTATATAAGAGTCGTCTTCCCACTTGCTGCCGGGGTGGCGTTGTATGGCTAACGAAGCCATTTTAATGGCTTCCTGGATTTCCTTGTCGTACCCCTTGGCGCGGGCTGAATCGATAGGCGGGTACAGTAGCAGGATTTGCGTATAGTCGTCAACGTGGCTTTTGATGTTGTTTTTTTCAATCCGGGTGATTTCGTCATGGGCATACCAGTAACCGTTAAAGTGTGCCGTGGTGTTGTGAAAGGCTTTACTGGTAAGGGTATTGGATTGCGGGGCGCACCCGGCCAGCCAAAAAGCCACAAAAACACTATAAACAACTACTTTTTTCAATTAAACCGGATTCGTGTGTATTAAACGCAAAAATCAACTATTCCATATTATAATCGTGTAGAATATCTAATTTTACCCCGCAAATAAGAGGATTTGAAGCAAAAAAAAACAATATCAAACTGGCTTACCAGCCGCTACCAGCTTGTTATCCGCAACGAGGAAAACTTTGCTGAAAAAACAAGCATGGGGTTCACCTATTCGAAGGTAATTCTTTTTTCGATTATCCTGTTTTCGGTGATTTTTATCATCAGCTTGTTTCTTTCCAAAACCCTGCTGGCAAAATGGTTTGATCCGCGCCATGCCCAGATAGAGATGAACAAACAGCTTGTTCACCTGAAAGACCAGTTCGACTCGCTGGCCGTTGAGGTTGACCGAAAGGATAAGTTTATACAGAACTTTCAACGGGTGTTGAGCGGTGACACCAGTAACTTTAAAGACCCGGCACAGATCATGAACGCCAACAGCCGTGCCGTGGTGAAACCAAACGAAACACGCCTTACAGCAACCGACTCAACCTTCCGCAAAGATTTTGAAAAATCCGACCTGTCGTTGATTGCCCTTACCAGTGTAAAGTACCGCGAGTTGCAGGAAACATTTTTCTTTTCGCCCCTTACCGGATTTATTTCAGACCACTTTGATATTAAACGCGGGCATTATGGCGTTGACATTGTGGCCAAAACAAATGAAACGGTTAAAAACGTTGCCGATGGCACCATACTGTTTGCTTCGTGGACGCAGGATGCCGGTTATGTGATCATGATTCAGCACCGGGGCAACCTGATTTCGGTGTATAAGCACAATGCCGAACTCTTAAAAAAAGTTGGTACTTTTGTTAACGCAGGCGAAATCATATCTATTGTTGGCAATAGTGGTGAAATGACCAGCGGACCACACCTGCATTTTGAGTTGTGGTACAATGGCAACCCGCTGAACCCCGAAGAATTTGTAACATTTTAACGTGTAAAAACATGCTTACCTCAAAAGAACAAAAACGCGCAGCCGAAGAAATCAGCAACTCCAGCAACACCATTGGAAAAGGTACCGTGCTGGAAGGTAATATTGAAACCTACGGTAACATTCGTGTTGAGGGCAAAGTGATTGGCAATGTAAAATCGAAATCGAAAGTTGCGTTGGGCAATTCATCCAGTGTGCAGGGCAACATCATTGCACAAAATGCCGACATCGAAGGCGAAGTTGTGGGCAAGTTAGAGGTGTCTGAACTGTTAGTGTTAAAAACCACGGCTGTTATTAACGGTGATATTGTTACCGGCAAATTGGTGGTAGAACCCGGAGCCGTATTTAACGGTAGCTGTAAAATGGGCGCAGCCGTGAAAGATATTAAATCGGGCGACAGCGCAACCCTGCCTTCACGTTCTTTCCGCCCCGAAGAAGCCAAGGCTAATAATTCGTAATTATATTTCAGGCTCGTTTTGCGGCAGCATGGCCGAAACACACGATAACGAAACCAAAAAACAACGTAACACATACCTGAAGTACAGCGGTCTGGCGTTTCAGTTGTTGGGCAGCATCGGGGTTTTTGGCTGGCTTGGGTATAAGCTCGATCAATACCTCGGGTTACAATTTCCGGCTTTTATGCTGTTGCTTGGGTTTTTAGCCTTTGGGGCAGTAATGTGGCAGGTGTATCGTTCCATTAAAAATCAGTAACCGGTTTGAAAGCTTTTTTGCTCGCCTCTTTTATAACTGCGTTGGTGTTGTGGGCAGGTGGTTTTTTGCTGTTCGATCCGTTACCGGCATTTTTTTATCAAACGTTGGCATTGTTAACCATTAGCACCGTGGGGTTGTACCGGTTTCTGATAAACATAAAACGAGAGAAACCCGATTTGTTTGTACAACTCTATCTGGCAACCTTAGCCATTAAGCTGTTGGCTTATGGTGCTTACATTTTTGTGATGGTGCTGCAAAGCCCCGGCCAGGCTACCGGCAATGTGTTGTTTTTAATGGCCGGGTATGCCCTGTTTACCGTGGTGGAAACCGTGTTCTTATACCGGGTGGTAACCCGCCCGTGATACCCTGCGAAGGGGGTAAAAGAAAAATCAAAATATTTCTTTGTGAGCGGTAAATTTATACCTTTGCGGTCGGATTTTTTCACCCTGTCAAATAGCCCAAAATGAGCCTTTTTTCCAGCAAAATCAGCAAAATTCTTAGTGTTTTTGTCGTGCTGTTTTTCGTTGGGGTTTCTTCTTTTGCCCAAGGGCATGCCGAAGAAAAATCGACCGAAAGTTTTAATGCCAGTGATGTAATTTTGCACCACGTAATGGACGACCATGTTTGGCATTTTTGGGACGGCCACCATGGCACCTTGTTTTTACCGGTAATTGTTTACACCGGTGAGCGCGGATTGGAAATTTTTTCATCGCGTAATTTTTACGATGAACACCACAACGTAGTAGCCTATAACGGTTATACGTTAGACCACGGACATATTTATCTGAACGGCAACCGTGTGTTCGATGTGTCGATTACCAAAAACGTAGCCATGTTGCTGATCAATGCGGTGTTGTTGATTGTGGTGTTTGTGGCCGTGGCTAAAGGCTACAAGAAAAATTCGGGTAAAGCGCCCAAAGGCATCCAGTCATTCTTTGAACCCGTTATTTTATTTGTGCGCGATGAGGTGGTAAAGCCAAACATCGGTCACCACTACGAGAAATTTTTCCCGTACCTGTTAACGTTATTCTTCTTTATTTTATTTGGGAACCTGTTGGGGTTGATTCCGGGTGCGGGTAACCTTACCGGAAACATTGCCGTAACCCTGACGCTTGCGGTGTTAACGTTTATCATCACAAACGTAAGCGGGAACAAAGCATATTGGGGGCATATTTTCTGGACGCCCGGTGTTCCGCTTCCTTTGCGCATCGTAATTCTGCCGGTTGAAATCATTGGGATTTTCACCAAGCCAATATCATTAATGATTCGTTTGTTCGTGGCGATTACAGCCGGGCACATTGTATTGCTGGCGTTGATTTGTTTAACGTTCATTTTCGGAAGCCTTTGGGTAGGTGTCGGGTCTTCCATTATTGTATTGTTTATCAGTTTGATTGAGTTGCTTGTGGCCGGTATTCAGGCTTATGTATTTACGTTGTTTACATCGTTATACATCGGTATGGCTATCGCAGACCACGAACATCATTAATCATATTAAAGATACCCCTTCGACTTGTCGGAGGTTTTGTTTCACTTAATTATTTAAAACTATGTTGTTAGCACTATTATTGGACATCAGCTATGCAATTATGGGCGCTGGTATCGGTGCAGGTCTTGCTGCAATTGGCGCAGGTATTGGTATCGGTAAAATCGGAGGCTCTGCAATGGAAGGTATGGCTCGTCAGCCAGAAGCTTCCGGCAAAATCCAGGGTGCGATGTTGATCATTGCCGCGCTTATTGAGGTGGCAGCTCTCTTCGCATTGGTAATTTGCTTGTTGATTTCGTTCAAAAGCTAAAAAGCATCGGAAACCCGTTTGGCAATAGGCCAAATGGGTTTTCTTTTTATTGAAACTATACGATAGAAAAATACTATGGATCTTTTAATACCTGGCGAAGGCCTCATCATCTGGCAACTGATCATTTTCGTGGCACTTGTGTTTTTGTTAAGCAAGCTGGCCTGGAAGCCCATCATTAATTCATTGAAAGAACGCGAAGATTCCATTCAAAATGCGTTAGATACAGCCGAGCGTGCCCGTGCAGAAATGGCACAATTAAAATCTGACAACGAAAAGCTTTTGAAAGAAGCCCGTGAGGAGCGCGATAAAATGATGAAAGAAGCCCGTGAAGCAGCCAACCGTTTAAAAGACGAAGCACAAGGCGATGCGAAAAAAGCAGCCGATAAAATTATTTCAGATGCGCGTGCTGCTATCTATGTCGAGAAAGAGGCTGCGTTGAAGGAAGTTAAAATTCAGGTGGCATTATTCTCGTTAGACATTGCCGAGAAACTGATGAAGAAAAACCTGTCGGCCGACAAAGAACAAAAGGCACTTGTAGAAGGCTACATCAAAGACTTAAAACTGAACTAAGAGAATGGCCGAATCACGTGTAGCATCGCGGTACGTAAAATCATTGCTGGGATTAGCCGTTGAACAAAACGCGCTGGATCAGGTACATCAGGATATGCAGCTTTTTTCAAAGGTTGTAAGAGAAAGCCGCGACTTTGCGTTATTGCTTCGCAACCCCATCATCAAACACGATAAAAAACGCGACATTCTCGGAAAGCTATTCAATGGTAAAGTACACAACTTAACCTTAGCCATCTTCGACATCATCACCAGCAAAAACCGCGAGCCGTTGTTGCCCGCCATTGCTGAAGAGTTTCACCATGCCTATAATGTTTACAAAGGTGTTGGCGAGGCCACGGTTATTACGGCCGTACCGATGGACGCGCAACTGCGTGCCGAGATTGAGCAGATCGTGAAAAAACTCAGCGAAAAAAAACAAGTCGAAATCAAAGAGAAAGTAGATGCCGATATGATTGGCGGCTTTGTGCTGAACGTTGGCGACCGTCAGGTTGATGCCTCGATTAAAAATAAACTGAAAGCGCTGAAAGTGAAGTTCAGCGAAAACCCGTACATAAAAGAATTTTAAGATTACAACAGATAAGTTATGGCAGAAATTAAACCCGAAGAAGTATCAGCAATATTACGCGAACAACTTTCGCAAAGCCGTACCAGCGCTGAGCTTGAAGAAGTAGGAACGGTGCTGACCATCGGTGACGGTGTGGCGCGTATCTACGGTCTTACACAAGCGCAAGCCGGTGAGCTTTTAGTTTTTGAAAACGGTTTAAAAGCATTGGTGCTTAACCTCGAAGAAGATAACGTGGGAGCCGTATTGTTGGGCGACTCGAAAGGTATTCGCGAAGGCGATACAGTAAAGCGTACCGGACAAATCGGTTCCATTAAAGTGGGCGATGGTATGTTGGGTCGTGTGGTAAACACGCTGGGCGAACCGATTGACGGCAAAGGGCCGATTAAAGGCGACTTGTACGAGATGCCACTGGAGCGTAAAGCTCCTGGGGTAATTTTCCGTCAGCCGGTAAACGAACCGCTTCAAACCGGTATTAAAGCAATCGACTCAATGATCCCCGTAGGTCGTGGTCAGCGTGAGTTGATCATTGGCGACCGCCAGACAGGGAAAACTGCGGTGGCGATCGATACGATCATCAATCAAAAAGAATTTTACGAAAAAGGTCAGCCGGTTTACTGTATATATGTAGCCGTTGGCCAGAAGGCATCTACGGTTGCTGCGGTAACAGCCGAACTTGAAAAAGCAGGCGCGCTTCCTTACACCGTTGTTGTAATGGCATCGGCAGCCGATCCGGCTCCGTTGCAATTCTATGCACCGTTTACGGGCGCGGCCATTGGCGAATTTTTCCGCGATACAGGCCGTCCGGCATTGGTTATTTATGATGACCTTTCAAAGCAGGCCGTTGCGTACCGTGAGGTTTCTTTGTTGTTGAGAAGACCTCCGGGTCGTGAAGCATACCCGGGCGATGTGTTTTATTTACACTCTCGCTTGTTAGAGCGTGCGGCAAAAGTTATCAACAACGATGACATCGCAAAAAACATGAACGATCTGCCTCCGTCTATTAAACACTTGGTAAAAGGTGGCGGATCATTAACAGCGCTTCCGATTATCGAAACACAAGCGGGTGACGTATCGGCTTACATCCCGACAAACGTAATCTCGATTACCGATGGTCAGATATTCCTCGAAACCAACTTATTCAACTCGGGTATTCGTCCTGCCATTAACGTTGGTATTTCGGTATCGCGTGTGGGTGGTTCGGCACAAATCAAATCGATGAAGAAGGTTGCCGGTACGTTAAAGTTAGATCAGGCGCAGTTCCGTGAGTTGGAGGCTTTCGCGAAATTCGGTTCTGATCTGGATGCCGCTACTAAACTTACCATTGAGCGTGGTCGCAGAAATCAGGAAATCCTGAAGCAGGATCAGTATGCACCGGTAACGGTTGAGCAGCAGGTGGCTATTATCACCGCATCAACCCGTGGGTTCATCGATAACGTGCCGGTAAACAAGGTACGCGAGTTCGAAAAAGAATTTGCCGACTTGATGAACGGAGCACATCGCCCGGTATTGGATAACCTGCGTGCCGGTAAGTTTGAAGATACCGATGTGGCAACGATTAAAAAGGTAGCTACGGATTTAGCAGCGAAATACTAATTTATAAATGAGCTGATTCGGTAATTAGTTAATTAGCTAATCATCGAATCAACGAATTAAAGAAGATATGCCAAGTTTAAAGGAAGTAAAGAACAGAATCGGGTCGGTGGTTTCAACCCAGCAGATTACCAAAGCCATGAAAATGGTGGCGGCTGCCAAGTTGCGTAAATCACAAGACAGGATCACGCAGATGCGCCCGTTTGCGCAAAAGCTTTCATACATTCTGCAAAATCTTTCTTCGGCACAAGATGGAGGCAGCGACAACTGGTATGCAACAACACGCGAAGAAAAAAACATACTGATTGTTGCGGTTAGTTCCGATCGCGGGCTTTGCGGATCGTTTAACAGCACGGTGTTTAAAGGTGTTAATAAACTGATTACTGAAAAATATCAGGCACAATTCCAGAAAGGCAACGTAACCATTTTACCACTGGGTAAGAAAGCGTTTGATTTTTTTACCAAGCGTAACATCCGGGTGGTCGATAATTATGTGGGCACTATTGCCAACATTACGTTTGAAACCGTATCGGCCGCTGCGGAGTTTTTGATGGAAGCCTTTAAAACAGGTAAGTACGACAAGATTGAAATCGTGTATAACGAATTCAAAAATGTGGCCACACAAATTTTGCGTACCGAACAGTTTTTACCGGTATTGCCACCCGCACAAAGCGCTTCAAAAACAGAAGTAGATTATATCTACCAGCCCAATCGTGAAGACATCATCACCGGACTGATCCCAAAATCGTTAAAAGTACAGTTGTTCAAAGCGGTGTTAGACTCGAACGCCTCAGAAAACGGTGCGCGGATGACCGCCATGGATAAAGCCACCGAAAACGCTGGCGAGTTGTTGAAAGAGTTGAAGCTGACCTACAACCGTTCGCGTCAGGCGGCCATTACAAAAGAAATCCTCGAAATTGTGGGCGGAGCCGAAGCGTTAAAGTCTGCGTAATAGAGAAATTAAAATCAATAACTTTAAGTCCTGACGAGAAACCGTCAGGATTTTTTGTTTGTATGCACTGGCTGATAAAGTTATACCGACACCTGAACCTGCTAAGCATCGATGTGGCTTTGGGGGCAGTATGTTGCGGTGCCTGGTTTGCTAAAACTTTTCAGGTAACGTTAAGGCCGTACGCTTTACTTTCGCTTGGCCTTACGGTGTGGATCATCTACACAACCGATCACCTACTTGATGCGCAAAAAATTAAGGCCGAGGCTTCTACACAACGACATAAATTCCATCAGCAACATTTTAAAGCATTGTGGTTGTTGCTGGGGTTAGCCATAGTCCTCGATGCCGTGCTTATTTTTTTTATGCGCAAGCCCGTACTGTATGCGGGCATGGTGCTGGCAGCCGTTGTGGCAACGTATTTAGTGTTAAGCCGCTGGTTAGGTTTTCTGAAAGAATTTGTTGTGGCCGTACTGTATTGCGGAGGGGTTTTGTTGCCGGTGCTTTCCTTACACGAAACAAGCTTGTCGCCAGAAGGCGTTTTGCTGATTGCTTCGTTTTTTATTACTGCCTGGATTAACGTGTTGTTGTTTGCCTGGTTCGATCACGATGCTGATGCACGGGATGGGTACGCCTCGTTTTCTGTAAGGTTTGGAAAATATCTTACGATGCAATTTTTAAGAACACTATTTTTTATTCAGGCGGCCGTATTGGTTGTGATGGCCATACAACTTCAGGCTAAGCAACCCGTTATGGTGTTGTTTATGATGAATTCGATCTTGTTTTTGCTGTTTATAAAGCCCGGTTCATTTAAACCGAACGACCGTTACCGGCTGTTGGGTGATGCCATTTTCATTTTCCCCATCGTTTTTTTGCTTTTGTAAGCAGAGGTTTACGCCAAATTCTATTTTAATTTGACAAAAAAGCACAAAACCTTATTTGGGTTATGCGATCAGATAAAGGCATTTTATCTTTGATCCCTAAAAAATACTTTATCCCAAATTATAAGGATCACTGAATGCACGATCTTATTCAACAATTGCCGGGGGTGATCTATGAGATAACCGTTCACGAAAACGGTTCGCGCAGGTTTACGTTTATTAGCGCCAACAGCCTTTCTGTTTTGGGCGTATCAGCCGAAGAGGTAATGCGCAATCCGGTGGCGCTCGATAACATTGTTATTGAAGAAGACCGCGAAGGCTTTAAGGAATCAACACGGGGTAACCGTAGCCGTACGGAATTGTGGCACTGGGAGGGACGAGTGCGCGTAAACGGTGAAATAAAGTGGATAGAGGCGCGCTCGAACTTTGAAAAAAACGGCATTGCAACAAGCCGCAAAGGCATTATTCTTGACATTACCGACCGCAAACAACGCGAGCAGGAAAATGAATTGCGGTATCAGTTATTGGTAGAGCATTTACCGCTGGGTATCGGGGTACACGTAAACGGTGAAGTTGTTTTTGCCAATAAACACGCCCACAAAATAATGGCGGCCAAACCAAACGAGTTGGTAGGCAAAAACGTGCTGGACTTTGTTCATCCTGATTATAAGAAAACAGTAATTGAACGTATTCACCGTGTTAAATACGGTGACCCTGCACCGATGCTGGAAGAAAAACTCATCCGGTTTGATGGCCAGGAAATAGACGTGGAAACCAGCGGCATCCCGTTTATGTACAACGGTACATTGGCCAACCAGATCATCATTCGCGATATAACAGAACGCAAACGTGCCGAGGCAACCAATAAAAAGAACGAAACGCTGTTTGCGCAGTTGTTTAACAGCACACCTATGGGACTTGTTATGCTCGATGCAAACGGAAAAGTAGAGCAGGTAAACAATGGCTTTCAGCAGATGTTTGGCTACCAGCCGCAGGAGCTCAAAGGGCAGAGCATCAACGATTTTATTGTACCCGAAAACTTAGTCAGCGAAGGTATTGACCTCAACAATATTATTGCGGCAAACGAAATTGTAAGCATCGTAACCAAACGCAAACACCGTAACGGGCATTTAATTGATGTGCTGATATACGGTGTGCCCGTGTTATTAGATAACCGCACCATTGGCATATACGGTGTTTACGTTGATATAACCGAACGCACAAAGATTGAAGAAGAACTGAAGGTTCGTAATACCGAACTCGATAATTTTGTGTACAAGGTGTCGCACGATTTACGCGCACCGCTCTCGTCTATTTTAGGTTTGGTGAACTTAGCCAAATTACCGGGCAACGAAGACGACCCCATGGATTACATCAGCATCATTGGCCGGAAAATCCAGGATCTCGATCACTTTATCAGCGATGTGCTGAGCCATTCAAAAAACCTGAAACAGGAAATAAGTATTGCCCGTGTCGATTTTCATGGCATCATTGCCAAAACCTTTACCGATCTCAATTACCTGCAAGGCGCTGCCGATGTGCTGGTGTACCGCAGAATTGAAGGAACAGACTTTTACAGCGACCCGTGGCGCATATCCGAGATATTCCGGAACCTCGTATCAAATGCCATTAAGTACAGGCAACGTGAGCGCGAAGGCTATAAACCCGAAATTAAAATCGACATCGCCACCAACGGCCAGGAAACAACCATTGTTTTTGCCGACAACGGTATTGGTATCGATAAACAGGACTTTGGCCGCATTTTCGATATGTTTTACAGAGCCACCATCCAATCTGACGGGTCGGGCATCGGGCTTTACATTGTTAAAAATGCCATTGAAAAATTAGGCGGCAGCATTAACGTATCGAGTAACGTTGGCCTTGGAACCACATTTACGATTAAATTGCCAAACCGTGTTGAAGCATACATGGCAGATAGCTCTGTTTCAATAGCGGTGTAACCACTACGCTTATGAAGGCAATCGAGGTAAAAACTCTGCGGGAGTCCCGCGAGTTTATGATGCTTCCGTTGAGGCTTTATAGAGGCAACCAACAATGGATTCAACCATTGGATAAAGACATCGAACGGGTGTTCGATCCGGCCAAAAACAAATTCTTTTCGCACGGTGAATGTATTCGTTGGATACTCCAAAACGATGCCGGTGAAACCATTGGCCGCGTGGCAGCTTTTGTTGATGACGAACAACTAAACAAAGGCAACGATCAGCCAACCGGTGGCATGGGTTTTTTTGAATGTATTAACGATCAGCAAGCTGCTTTTGCATTGTTCGATCTATGTAAAACATGGTTGCAGCAGCGTAATGTTGAAGCCATGGACGGCCCGATAAACTTTGGCCCGCGCGACCGCTGGTGGGGCTTGTTAATTGAGGGCTATGAACTGGAACCCAACTATCAATGCAATTACAACTTTGCGTATTACAAAGATTTTTTTGAAGCGTATGGCTTTCAGGTGTACTTCTACCAGCTTACATACGGCCGCAAAATGGTGGAGCCGGTATCAGAAAAATTGAAGCATAAAGCCGAGTGGGTTGCCAACGACCCCGGTTATACATTTGATTATTATCGCAGTAACGATCTAAATAAACTGGCAGACGATATAGGCACGGTTTACAACCGTGCCTGGGCTAAGCGCGGTGAAATGCCGGAGCTTTCACAAATACAGGCGCGTACCCTGGTGAGGCAAATGAAACCAGTAATGGACAAACAGTTAATCTGGTTTGGTTATTACAAAGGCGAGCCGATTTCGTTTTTTATTTCCATCCCGGAGTTGAATCAGATATTCAAACACCTGAACGGCAAACTGAATTTCATAGGCAAGTTGAAATTTTTATGGCACACGTGGCGTAAAACCAACAAGAAGGCTTTTGGTATTTTATTTGGCGTTGTGCCCGAACATCACGGTAAAGGTGTTGACGCAGGTATGATTCTCGGTTTTAGTGAGTTCGTTCAGGAAGAATACCTGCGGTACGAAGATTATGAGTTCGGCTGGATTGGCGATTTTAACCCGAAGATGATGCGTGTGTCGGAGCAGGTGCAGACGAAAATTGTAAAACGCCATGCCACGTACCGTAAACTGTTCGATGAAACAAAACCCTTCAGGCGTATGCCGGTTATCGGTTAACACGATTTGTTGTACGAAATCGCTGGGGTCGTAGGTTTGTAGCTTAAAAAATTTGCTGTAACCCCCAGGACTCCGTAGGAGTCCAACCCAAAGGCAAAAAAACAGGCTGTCTTTTTTAAGACAGCCTGTTTTTTTTGTTCATAACCCTAAATTATTTAGGATCGAGCGCCTGGTTAATACGCGCCAGCACATCCTGCAAATGATAGCGGCTTGGTTTGTCGGCAATGGCAGGCAATGCAGCCGCGATGTCTGCTTTTAAAGCGGTAAGGTGTGCGCGGGTTACCGATATTACATCGCTTTTCTTAGGGTCGGCTACGGGCGATGGTGCAGAAGCGGGGAAGAAAGGGCTTGAGAAACTAAATCCGCCTGAAACGGAGGTGCCGGATGGGTTTAACAAGGCGATCAGTTTTTCGACATGCACTTTTTGCAGGTTTCTGCGGAAGTTATCAATCGCTTTGCGCGAACTTAACTCTGACCAAACGCCTTTGCGCACATCGGTAAACAAGTCGTCAAGGCTGTACGCTTTTGTATCGAAGGCGCTGCTTTCAATTAGTCGTTGCATTCTTGCGTAATCGTACAGGCTGTTGAGGGTAGCTTCCTGCAAAGAGCGGATTTGCTCAACACCCGAACCGGGGCGCACATATTTTAATACCGATGGATCGATAAGCCACTGCGGTGTGGTGAAGAGTTGTTTATTTAAAAATGCAACAGCGTCTTTTTGCAGTGCGGCCGGTGTGGGTTCATATACAAAGCCGGGTTCATCATAATTTTTAGGCGTTTCGTAAATGCCGCCCACGTATTTGGTAACATGGCCCATATACCTGCGGAACTGGCCGGTTACTTGATTGTACATCTCGTTCAGTTTGTCGTAGTTCTCGGCCTCCTCTTTATACCAGCCTTTCAGTTCAGGTAAAATGCGTTTCAGGTTTTTAATACCATAATCGTTGGCGAGCATGGCATTGTTACCGAGGTCTTCGCTTTGCGAGCGCGGATCGTACGAGTTGATTTCAGTACCAAACCAGTAAACCGGATCGCGGTGTTCAAGCACCCATTTGTTTAATATTTTTTTGTCTTCTTCGGGTGTTTTGGTGTCGAAGATGGGTTTGTAACCCCATTCGATAGCCCACCGATCGTATGCCCCAACTTTGGGAAACAAGCTTGTTACACCATCTTCCGGCTGGGCTACATAGTTGAACCGGGCGTAATCCATAATAGAAGGTGTATGACCGTATTTTGCCTGGTATTCTTTATCGCGCAGCTTTTCAACCGGTGTAGTGCTGCTCGACCCGAAGTTGTGGCGCAGCCCCAGGGTGTGGCCTACTTCATGCGAAGCAACAAAGCGCACCAGTTCGCCCATCAGATCGTCATCGAAAGTACGTTTACGGGCGCGTGTATCGATGGCTGCGGTTTGAATGGTGTACCAACTGTTTAGCAGGCTCATTACGTTATGGTACCAGCCGATGTGGCTTTCAATGATTTCACCCGAACGCGGATCGTGTACGTTGGGGCCATAAGCGTTTTGGATGTCGGAAGCAAAGTAGCGGATAAACGAATACCGGGCGTCTTCTGTGCTGATGGTGGTATCGCCTTCGGGAACTTCTTTACAGAGGATGGCATTTTTAAAGCCGGCCTGCTCAAAAGCAACCTGCCAGTCTTCAACGCCTGCTTTCAAATACTTACGCCATTTTACCGGTGTAGCCGGATCGATATAATAAACGATTGGTTTAACCGGCTCAACCAACTCACCGCGTTTCATTTTTTCAACATCTGCGGCTTTAGGTTCAAGCCGCCAGTGAACGGCAAAAACTTCGGTTGTCGATTTTTGTGATTCTTCGCCATACACGGTATAACCATTGGCAAAATAGCCTACACGCGGATCGAAAAACCTTTTACGTGCGGGTACTTTCGGTAATAGTATCAGAGACGAATTGATTTCGAGGGTAACAACGCCTGCATTAGAAGCGGCTGGTAGCACCGTAACTTGTTGTTGCCCCGGTGCTGGCAAATTGAAACCGAATGTTTTCACCATTCTTACCTCGGTGTTGATCGGGTACGATTTAATGTTTTTAATGTACGACCGGTCGGATTGGATGGTCGTCAGGTTAAACCGTCTTTTGGTTTGTGGCGTAATGGATATAAGCTGATTATCGCCTTTGAAAAAATCGGTTACGTTAATCACATACGAAGTGTCTTTACGAATGGCTTTAAGATCGAAGGCAGCGGCAATAGGCTCTGCATTTGAATTGCGTACAGCTTGTGTTATGGGGGAGTCTTCTTCGGCACTTTTGCTTACGTTAAGCACCACTTTAAGGAACAACTTATTGCCCGAGCCACGCTCCCAGCGCAGCACCTGCCGGTTTGCTTCTTCACCGCCATAACCCGCACCGGCAGGGGTTTGTGCCATGCGTGTAATCACCATAAACTCACGGTTAAGAACACTGTCGGGTATTTCAAAAAAGTAATCGTCATTTACTTTGTGTACGGTAAATAAACCCTTTGTGGTTTTTGCTTTTGCTGTAATTACTTTTTTGTACGGCTGAATACCGCCTTCAGGTTTTTTTTCGGGTGCAGGGGTTGTGGCAGCCGGTGCAGCGGTGGCCTTTCCCTTGTCTTTATCTTTTTTCTTTTGCGCGAATGCCGGGGCCGACATAAACGCTGCCAGGCCAACGATACAAACGGTTAGCCCGATGGATTTGCGTATTATATGCTTCATAAGAATGGGTTATTTGAGGGCACAAAGTAACGAATGCCCTCATACGGCAGTGCTAAAAAGTTACGAACGGTAACAGGGTTCCCGGACTACGAGGCTGCGATTTTCAGCACGGCATCCACAAACCGGTCGAGGTCTTTGGTGGTGGTATATACGTGGGGCGTAACCCGAACGCCCTGAATGTTTTCCCACTTCACGGTGGTGGTGTGAATTTGAAACTCGTTCATCAACCGGCTGCCTACTTCACCCGGATCAATTCCTTCGATGTAGAAATTGCCAAGCGCACACGCAAATTCAGGTTTAAGCGAGATGTTCAACTTAACCCGTGGGTTTGTAATAACCTTTTCGGCCCAATAGTTTTTAAGGTAGCGCAACCGTTCTTCCTTGCGTTTCGTACCGATAGCATTTTGAAAATCAATGGCCTGGCCGATGGCTTGTTCAGGTGCAAACGAACGGGTGCCGAGTGTTTCAAACTTACGGATGTCGGCAAGCTGTGGTTTATCGTTGGGGAACAGCGGCCATAACCCGCCAATGTTTTCTTTCTTTACACGCAACATACCCGTACCAAACGGAGCGCACAACCATTTGTGTAAACTGGTACCGAAGTAATCGGGGTTGAAATCAGAAATTTTATAATCGAGATGTGCGAAAGTGTGCGCACCATCTACGATAGAAATGATGTTTCGCCTGCGGGCTTCTTCACACAACCGTTTTACCGGGAATAGCTGGCCGGTCCAGTTTATCATGTGTGTGATGTGCCATATTTTTGTTTTGGATGTGGTGGCATTTATAAACTCGTTTACGATTTGCTGTTCACTCTCAACCGGCAACTGAAAATTCAGCCATTTGATTTTAAGGCCATCGCGCATTTCTTTTTGCTTCCACGCCTGGATCATGTTCGGGTAATCCTGCTTAGTCATAATAACCTCATCGCCTTTGGAAAGCGTAAGCCCCCAGGTAACCGTAGCCAATGCTTCGGTGGTGTTTCGGTTGATGGCGATTTCATCGGGCGATGTTCCGGCCAGGTCGGCTAATTTTCTGCGAACAGCTTCACGACCTTTGTCGAGTATCTGCCACATATAATACGATGGGGCTTCGTTGCTCAGTTGATAATACCGGTTCACGGCATCCTGCACAACTTTAGGCTGCGGACTAACCCCGCCATTGTTCAGGTTAAGAATGTTAGGCGATACGGTATAGGCTTGTGCCATGCGCGCCCATAGCTCTTCATCGGTAGCGGCATTTAAAGGAGAACGTTTACTCAGGGAAACCATGGCATCTGAAACATCTTCGGCCATGGCCTGTTGTACCATGGGGCCAAACGTAAATGCGCCAGCTATGCCCATCGATTTTTGGAAGAACGATCTGCGGGTCGTCATCGGATTTTAGGATTAGACGGGTAAGATAACGTTTTGCGTGTAAAGTTTTCAGGTCAGTGCATTAACGGCAGCAAGGGCGGCTGCCCTGCGTGCGGCATAGTTACCGCTTATTTTCCGGTAGCGAACACCAAGGCTTTTCAGTTCGGTCTCGTACAAGGCAAAAAGCTCAGCACGTTTATCGGGATGTTCGCGCAGCGGGTCGTCTTCCCACGGTAAATCCACATCGGTTAACAGGTGGAGGTCGTAAGTGCGTTCGTGTAAAGCGTTTACGATAACCGGATCGCACGATCCGTACTTAAACTCACTCCAGATTTTTACAACAACAAGGTTGGTATCGCAAAACAAAAACCGGCTGGCTTGTGTGGCAAGGCTGTCTTCTAAAGCAAGCTGGCCGTGGGCGATGTGCACTAAATCGTTCTGTGTATATGCGCGGCCTAAGTTTTCAAGGTATTCGCGTGCGTATTCGGGTACCCATTGTGTATGAAATTGCGTGGCCAGAAACCGTGCTAAATCGGTTTTACCCGTACATTCAGGCCCCACTATGGCTATCCTTTTTACCTTTGGCCTGTTTTCGGCATTCATAGGCCGAAAATGAATCATATTTTCTTAAAATTCTAACGATCTTTATATTTCTGAAATGTTTCAAAACAGACCTTACGTGAAAAGAAGAGAAGTATTAAAAAGTTTGGGTGTTGGTGTAACGGCCGGATTGGCTCTGCCCTGGTTAAGTTCCTGTACCGATGACACTCCCTCCGGCCCTGAAGTTCCATATAGTGGTGTGGTGGCAATTGTAGGTGCGGGCGCTGCCGGTTTAGCGGTTGCCGATTACCTGACAACCAAAGGCATTAAAGTAAAAATATTTGAGGCATCGAACCGTATTGGCGGGCGCGTGGTAGCGCTTAAACAAAGCGATCCATTGTATAATGATTTGGCGGCCGATTTCCCGCTTGAGCTTGGCGCAGACAGGATATTTGGCTCGAACTCAGAATTTGGCAACATGGTCAAGTTGTTGAAACAGCAAACACTACCTTTTCAGGAGGCCATTGCCGGTTCGCAGGATTATTACATGATCAACAACCAGTATAAATCGCTGGCTGATATTCAGGCCGACTCCGGATTAAACGCAGCGTTTACGGCACTCAAAAACTTTAAGGATAATTTGCCCGGCTACGCTGGTGGCGGATCGATCGAAGCAGCCGCAGGTGCCAGTGCACAATTCAATGGCGTGCTTAATTCATGGTTGGGCAATGCGTATGGATCATCGGCCAACCGCATTGGTGCAGACGGAATGGGTGAGGCACTGGCCATGATTGAACACGATGGGCAAGAGCTTGTGTTGAAGAAGAACACATTGGGTAACATATTATCGTACAGGTTCGATAAGATTGCCAAAGGTGTACAGTTAAACAATGCCGTTACAGCGGTTGCATACAGCGGTAGTGAGGTAACGCTTACCATTAAAAACACTGCCGACAACAGCCAAACAACCGAAACGTTTGGCAAAGTAGTGGTTACATCACCGGTAGCGGTGCTGAACGACCCGTCACGGATAACTTTTTCGCCTGCGCTTCCTGCATCGAAAACAAGCGCGCTGAGCCGCATCGGTATGGATGCCTCCATCCGTATGGTTATTGAGTTTACACGAAACGATTTCTTTGGCCCGAACCCGGTTTTTATTTTTGGCGGGGTTGAATGTCCGTCATACTTTTTTGCCGGTGTGGGTCGCAGTAAATTAAACCGCACGTTGTGCTTAACCATTAATGGCTCCAAGGCAGAAGAACTGAGCCAGCTTTCGGACGAAGATAAAGTAGCAAACATCCTGGCTGAGATGGATGTGATGTTTGACGGTAAGGCATCGGAAAATGCCAGACGGTCGCTTGATGATATTGGAACAGTATTGTGTGTGGTACAAGACTGGACAAAAGAACCGTACATACAAGGCGGGCAATCGTACCCGAAAGTAGGCGGCACAAATGCCGACCGCATTGCGCTGGCCGAGCCTGTAAATAAAATGCTCTACTTTGCCGGTGAGGCAACCGATATAACCGGTGAGTTTGGTACCATTAGCGGAGCGTTAAAATCGGGCAAGCGTGCCGCAGAAGAAATTGTAACTGATATTTTAGAAGAGAACGGGGTGTAACGTTTTGCGGCTTGGCGTAGTGGTGGGATTAGAAGCACTAACGCTCAATCGAAGCCGCTCAGCCCCGCTTTTGGCAATACCTTGTGCTTGTTGCACAACTACTGCCTTTACTTTGTCTGCACTTTGGCACCATCAAAATCAGTTAAATTTCGAGGATTATTTTTCTGTAAATGGGCTGCTCGGTAATACAAATGTCAGGATACTTACACTTGTGATGTAAAATTTGTTAAGCTTATCGTCTATGCTTTTTGTTGTCGTCATTTGGCTTGTCTGTTCATATATGTCAAAGTCGTGTGTTTACAGTATCTTGGTTTTATAGCCCTTAACGCTCATAATATACGCACCCCAAAAAACGATTTCATATACCCCTCCAACCCGAACAGGTTTTGCGAAACAACAAAACGTTTAGCGCAGTATCGTTTCGCGTACCAAAATCCAGATGCCCATAATCAGCACGAACCAACCAAAGGTTTTAGGCGGTGGGTGTACACAACGTGAGGGAGTTTGTGGCTGCATCTGTTAAGTTTGGCATCGTTCAAATTCTGTTAGTCTGTCCAATGAAGTTGCAACTGATTCACTTTTGTTTTCTCTTTCTGTACGTGATTGTGTGCATCGATTCCGTCAATGTCAAAGTTGCAGACTAAGGCTTCAACAATCGTTCTACGATTTTCAATGTTGCCGCCTGAATGATAGAAATGGTCTTTTGTTACAATGTTGAATTTATTCCAAAATTTTTCAATCATTTCGTTCGCTCTCCAGT
This sequence comes from uncultured Roseivirgaceae bacterium, assembly GCA_964404445.1. Taxonomy (GTDB): domain Bacteria; phylum Bacteroidota; class Bacteroidia; order Cytophagales; family Cyclobacteriaceae; genus UBA2336. Next base: position 559,878 of record CAYOJW010000001.1, read on the forward strand.
CGTTGTGATGCCAGGTTGAAAGAATAAATTTTGCTTTCGTTTTAGAAAGTAAGTGAAATAAAAGTTCTTCGTCCTGTTCTGTCCATCCGTTGTAGTAATCGACATGCCTTCCATAGTAAGGAGGGTCGCAATAAATGATGTCGCCCGCTGTTGCTAAGGGGATAATGTCTGCAAAACCTTTGTTTGTGAAAACCCAGTTATCATTAATAACCGCCTTCACATTCGCAACTTGATTTACAATTTTGGTTGTGTAGGCTTGTGCAAAGCGATTTGGTTTTTTGCAAAACGGAATATTCCAATTCCCTTTCCCACCGAAACGCATCATACCATTGAAACCTGCTCTTGAAAGAAACAAAAAATCAAGTGGTGCAAACTCTTTGTTGAAGCGATCACGAATTTCTCTGAAATACGTGTAACCGTCTTCGTCAGCCGATGAAAGTTTTTCGTCAGCTTCTTCAAGATATTGTTTTACAATGCCTGTTGTGATAGTCCCGTCTTGAATGCCCTTGTAAAAATTTATGATATGAGGATTTGTGTCGTTTAAAATTGCTTGCCTGAAACCAGCGTTAAAAGCAACTACGCCAGTTCCTAAAAATGGCTCTATCCATTTTCCACTGGAGTTTGCAATTGCGGCAACATCCATTATCCAAGGGACAAGTTTTGTTTTTATTCCCTGGCTTTTAATTGGCGGTATAACAACCTTTTTATTCATCGTTGCCATTTCCGTTTTGTGATTCTTCGTCCTCGTCTAACTTTTCAATTTCTGTTTTATGCTTTTCAAGGATGTCTATTCCTCTTCCCTTATACTCCAAATAAGTTCTCAGGTTGATGTAGGGTCTTGGAATTTCCAATGCCTTTGCCATGTCATTGGTAAGATAATACATCCAATAATCATCGTAAACCTCCTCGCCTAACTCAGCAAACACACCTTTGCCATTTACCAGCCTGTCAATGTTATTTGTAGAACCGATATTTTTTGTGTTGCCACTTCCAGGGCTTGCGGAAGCGATTTTATATTTTGGCTGAACAAAGAATTTGAAATCTCTGATTACAGATTCAATCTTGTTTAATTCGTCAAGGGAGTAAATTGTTTTCTCGTTCGGGTTTTCTTTAACTTGCGAATAGAGGACACCTAAAACCAAATGAGCAGAATAATCTTTGTAAGGGTATCGTGTGTTCTTTGTACTTTCTCTGTTTCGGAAATAGCCAGTAAAAGCACCCAGCGTCATGCTTTTGATTTTGTTATCCGAATCTTTGAAGGTGCTTTTGATGTCAACCGCAAATTTTTCTCCCGTCTTGTTTGAAATGAAAGTCAGGTCGGGGTAAAAATTTTGTTGTGGCGGAAGTTCAAGAATCAGATCATTCTTCTTTGCAAAGTTCTCGAAAGCAGGAATCAGCAAAAGCTCTATAACCTTTGAAACCACTTTGGTATCAATTGAAATAGTGTAAATGTTTTTGTAAATATCGATGAAGCCCTTTACAATCCAGTCGCCTTTGTCGGTTGCAATAATTTTGTTGTATGCTGCAACTTCCTCTTGAAGGGCTTTGAGGATTTCATCTTTTGTCATAGACCAAAGGTAGTATTTTAGGTGTCAAGTTTGGATTGAGAAGTGATAAAGTTTTTGTTATCCGAAGAGAAAAAATTTTACGTTAGCACTGTACACAACCCATACACCCCTCCAACCCGAACAGGTTTCGCGAAACAGTAAAACGTTTAGCGCAGTATCGTTTCGCGTACCAAAATCCAGATACCCATAATCAGCACAAACCAACCAAAGGATTTACGAAGTGTTATGGCGCGTAATCGTTTAGAAAACTTGTTGCCGACTAAGATACCAACAACCGACAGGCCGGTAACGGATAGCAAAAACAACCAGTCGATTTCGTAGGTAAGCACATCGCCTAAAAAGCCACTGAGGGAATTGATGGCAATAATAAACAGCGAAGTGCCTACCGCTGTTTTAAAAGGCAACCCGGTAAGCAACACCAAAGCCGGTATAATTAAAAATCCGCCTCCGGCACCTACTAACCCGGTTAAAAAGCCAATGATAATTCCTTCAATCGTAACCAGCACAATGCGAAAACGATGGTTGTCGTTAGTGATTTCTTTCCGGCCACGGATCATCGACATCGAGGCTAAAATCATCAGCAAGGCAAACAGGCCGAGGATGAGGATGCGCTTGGTAACCTCAAACGATTCGATCTGAAAAACAACTTCGGGGATTGCCGGAACAATCCACTTACGGGTAGAAAAGATAGTAACGATAGAAGGGATGCCGAAGAAAAACCCGGTGCGGATGTTTACCAAGTGTTCTTTGTATTTGGGTATCGCCCCAACAAAGCTGGTAATGCCTACAATAAACAACGAATATGCCGAGGCCATCACTACATCGATGTGTAACAGATAGACTAAAATGGGAATGGATAGGATGGACCCTCCGCCCCCGAGGATGCCCAGGATTACCCCGATAAAAATACAGGCAACGTACCCGATCAGCTCAAGCATGATGTATCAAAGCTTGGCGTAGTCAACAATGAAAGTGTCCGGAAATTTTTTGATGATTTCTGCACGGAAGGTTTCAGCTTTTTCGCGGTTTGGAAACTGTCCGAGAATGAGGCTGTAATATTTTACACCATTTAAAATCTTCACCTGCACAACCACTTCTTTTTTATACGAACTTTTTAAGTTATCGGCTAAGCGCATCAGGTTTACCAACTCCTGGTAGGTGCCGATTTGTACACCAAAACCTTTGGGGGTTTTCCGGTCGATTTTAAATTCGTAAAATTCTTTTTCGTCTACCACAACATGATCGATAGCCCGTGCGGGATCACTGGTTTTTCCGGAACCGGCATCTACCACTTCAATTTTAACTTCGGCCAGGCCGATGTTTACAAACTCAAGTTTTTCGGCTGCCGATTTTGAAAGGTCGATGATGCGGCCGTCCACGTAAGGGCCACGGTCGTTGATCACGACATCAACCGACAGGTTGTTTTTCAGGTTCGTTACCCGGACTTTCGTACCAAACGGCAGTGTTTTATGTGCGCCTGTAAGTTTGTTATGCTTGTACTTTTCGCCACTGGCCGTTGGCCTGCCTTCAAACTTATCGGCATAGTACGAAGCCTTGCCGGTTTGCGTTTGCGCTAAACAAAAAGTGGTGAACAATACGAAGGCAGTTGAAAAAATCAAAGTTTTCATAGGCGGTAGATTATCCCTCAAATTTAAAAGGACTTACCGAATATATCATTAGCGAATTCGCACCGCAACGTTTATCTTTGCCCGGCAAATAACAGATCGTTTATTTGCCATGGCCTTAGATTCATCAAAATTCCTGTACGAAGCGCTCACCTACGATGACGTGCTTCTTGTTCCTGCGTATTCCGAAGTCCTGCCGCGTGAAACCCGCACCGACAGCAGGCTTACACCCAACATCAGACTGAACATCCCGATTGTATCGGCCGCAATGGACACCGTTACCGAAGCCGAACTGGCTATTGCCATGGCGCTGGAAGGAGGGCTTGGGTTTATCCATAAAAATATGCGCATCGACCAACAGGCCGAACAGGTACGCAAGGTTAAGCGTTCGCAAAGCGGGCTGATACTCGATCCGGTTACGTTGTTGGTAAACGCTACCGTGCAAGAAGCCGAAAACATTATGCGCGAGTTTAAGATCGGGGGTATCCCGGTAATCGATGAAAACGGCAAGCTGTTGGGCATCATCACCAACCGCGATTTACGTTTTCAAAAAAATATGTCGGTTGCCGTGGAAACCATCATGACGAAAGACAATTTAATAACGGCTCCTGAAAACATTACGCTCGATAAAGCCGAAACCATCTTACAGAAATATAAAATTGAAAAACTACCGATCGTTAACAAGAAAGGCAAACTAACCGGATTGGTTACATTCAAAGACATCCAAAAGAAAAAGAATAAACCGAATGCCTGCCAGGATGCTTACGGCCGGTTGCGCACCGGTGCAGCGGTCGGTGTAACCCCCGATATTCTTGATCGTATCGATGCGTTAAAAACGGCCGGTGTAGATGTGATTAGCATTGACACCGCGCACGGCCACTCAAAAGGTGTAATGGATGCCGCGAAACGCGTGAAGAAAAAATATCCATCGTTAGAAATTGTAGTGGGCAACATCGCCACCGGTGAAGCGGCCAAAGCGCTTGCCAAGGCAGGTGCCGATGCCGTGAAGGTTGGTGTGGGGCCCGGCTCGATATGTACAACCCGTGTGGTAGCCGGTGTGGGGTTGCCGCAGCTATCGGCAGTGTATGAAGCGGCCAAAGCGTTGAAAGGTTCGGGTGTTTCGGTTATTGCCGATGGGGGCATCCGCTTTTCGGGCGATATTGTAAAAGCGCTGGCGGCCGGAGCCGATAGCGTAATGGTTGGTTCGTTGTTAGCCGGTACGGAAGAAGCACCCGGTGAGATGATTATTTACGAAGGAAGAAAGTTCAAGTCGTACCGGGGCATGGGTTCGCTCGAAGCTATGGAGGTAGGTTCAAAGGATCGTTACTTCCAGGATGTAGAAGACGATATTAAAAAACTTGTGCCTGAGGGAATTTCCGGCCGGGTTCCGTACAAAGGCTTAGTGGCCGAAGTGCTGTACCAGATGGTAGGCGGGTTGCGTGCGGGCATGGGGTACTGCGGGGCTAAAAACATGGAAACGCTGAAGAAAGCCCGTTTTGTAAAAATCACCTCGGCCGGGGTAACCGAAAGCCACCCGCATGACGTAGCCATAACCCGGGAAGCCCCGAATTATAGCCGGAAGTAGGCTCTTTTTCTATAGGGCATTGTTAGCGTATGTAACTGAGTCAAAGCCGGTTACATAACACGTGTTAATTGTAATTAAATGCTTACTTTTGGGGGTTTAGGCAGCCCCATGCTTTACCCCCGAAGGCAAGTGTGCTTACTGAATGTAACGGAATGTTGTTGGCTTTGATTCAATCAATTATTGTATGATTTCTACGAAAATCCTAAAGGGAGTTTTTGCTGTTCTTTTAAGAAATGCGCAGGCAGTGTATAGCAGGTTAAAGATTACAATCCCTGCGATACCAGATGCGTTTTTGAGCAGGTTGGCCTGCATAGCTTTCATACTATGTGCATGGCTTTTTGCTTTTGAAAGTTTTTCGCAAACTACAGTAACCTATAATACATCGGGCGTTTTTACCGTACCGGCTGGGGTCACTTCTATTACCGTAGAGTGCTGGGGTGCAGGTGGCGGAGGCGGAAGGTCAGCTTCAAATAATGCTGGACGTGGTGGTGGTGGTGGTGGTGCATATGCGCGTAGTATCATTCCGGTGGCTTTTGGCGGCACGTATGATGTTACTGTTGGCAGCGGTGGTACCGGAGGGAATTTAAACGCATCACAAAATAGTGGTGGGTCTTCCATCTTCGGCAATAACCTTGTTCTTGCTGTTGGAGGGGGCGGAGTTGCCAATAATAGTAATACAGCAGGGGCTGGGGGTTTGGCTAGTGCGAGTATTGGAGACGTAACCCGGAACGGGGGCAATGGAGCAAATGGCAATGCTGGAAATTCTGGAGGCGGTGGCGGTGGAGCCGGGTCAAATCAAGCCGGGGGTAATGCATCGGGGACAACAGCAGGGACTGGTGGTTCTGATTTTGGAGGAAATGGAGGAACCGGACAAACAGCTGGAAATTCTGCCGGACAAACTGGTGGCGACTATGGAGGAGGAGGAAGTGGAGGTAGAAGGCAAACCACTACAGTTAATGGCGGTGCAGGCGCTTCTGGCCGTGTAGTCGTTACCTACACAATATCCGGGGGGTCACCAACCACATATTTTAGTAAGGCATCGGGTAACTGGAATACCAACGCAACATGGACAACATCGCCTACCCATACGGGCGCTAATGCGGGGCCTCCAGTTGCCGGAGATGTGGTGGTTATTGGCATGAATCATAACGTAAGCACAAACAATAGCAATCGCGCTTGTCTGGATTTGGCTATTGTAGGGTCTGGGATTCTTACCATCAATCAGGACGGCAATACCGTTACTGTGTCTGGTAACCTCACGATGGATGGCACCAGTCAAATCCAGGGCAATAATGCCAACCGTATTGTTAATGTTGGCGGGAACTTCAACGTACCGGCAACAGCAACAAACGCAAGAATTTCAGGACAGCAAATAAACATTACCGGAGCAACAACCGTTGAGGGAACTCTTACATTTAACAACGATACCGGGGTAAAAACTTTTACAGGAAACGTAACAAATTCGGGCTCCTGGACATCAACGGCTATAACTACAGCCGGTAATCTTGTTTTTAACGGAAGCACAGATCAAACCCTTAGCGGTACAGGAACTTTTGCTTTCGGAAGTATTCGTTTAAACAAGAATGGCTCTAACCTGCTGGTCAACCAAAATATTTCTGTAAGTCAAACGATCAGTTGGGCATCTAACGGTCTGTTAGTGGTAGGAGCCAATAGCAACATTACCCTTGGAACCGGTGGCTCTATTACTGCGCCTAACAATAACCGTTACATCCAATTGGATGGTATATCCAGTGCAAACAGTACGTTAGTAAAAACCACCACTGCCGCTACCTCCGGTGCTACCAGTTGGGCAATAACCTTCCCGGTTGGTACAGCCACAGGCGGTTACACACCCGTTACTATTCCCACGATTACAACGGCTCCTGATAACAACAGTACACTGGCAGTTAAAATAATTCTTACCGGTGATGTAGCAGGCAAATCAAAAAGAACTTTCCAACTGACCGTGACGGGCAATAACAATGGAACTACTTTTTCAAATGCTGTTTTCAGTTACAATGATGGTATAGATATTTCTTCCGGAGACTCAGAGGCAAATTATACCACCGCATGGAGAACAGAGTCTGGTTCATCGGCCACAGTTGCTTCAACAGTAAATACAGGAGCCAATACCTTTACCGTAACCGGTGGAACAGCGGCAACGGCCACCCTTAATAACGGAACCTACCTTTATTACCTGGGCGCCCCACCGGTACAACGGATATGGTATTCTTATCAAACCGGTAATTTCAACGATTTCAATACATGGACTCTTGACCCTTCAGGAACCACATTCGACAATGGCCTTAACTTATTTCCGGACAATGGAGATGAAATTCATATTTTAAATGGATACACTGTAACAGCAAACCTGAACAACCGCACGTTAGTCGCAACAGAAATACAGGGAGGAGGTACGTTAGACATGGCCGCAACAACAGGCCATAACTTGGGAACTATTACAGGCACGGGACTTTTGCGTATTCAGGGTACAACCCTTCCCACCGGAACCTATACCGATTTCGTGGCCACCACGGGTGGCATAATTGAATACTATAATATCGGTGGTACACTTTCTACCACACAAACTACTTACAACAAACTCCGAATGACTAACAGTACAGGCACTAACATTACCTATACTTTAATCAGTGACATGATAGTGAACGGAACTTTTGAGTTGAGCACTACGGGAGTTGGTACGGTTACCTGGCAAATAAACAATAACGCAGATATACAACGTAGTATAACGCTTCGTGATGATTTAACGGTTGAATCTGGCGGACGTATAACAGTTGGCACCGGGAACGAAAACAGCACTACGCAGCACGCCCTTACCATGTATGGTAACATTACTAACAATGGTATTATTAAATTCTACGATCCTACAGATACTGAATTGGATGAGAGTGGCTATGGTGTGACTGCCAATGCTGATAACCCCCCGGATCCTGACCTCCACAGAAATGAGTTACAGGGAAATGCCGTGGCAGTAACCTTTGCCGGAACGGCCAATAATACCGTAACCTGCAACAACATCACTGATTTTTACCGGTTTGTTGTAAACAAAGGAACAACCCAGCAGGCTGTTCTTACGGTAAACTCTGCAAACACAAACTACTTCCGTTTGTTCGGGCCGGCCGATCTTGCAACAACCGAATCAGGAAACTCCTGGGAATATGTTTCAGCTAATGCCCTTTCTCTTGTTGCGGGCACATTGGAATTGACAGGCAATATCAATATCCCGTTTATTAATGTAAACTACAACGCTACAACGGGGTACTTCCCCATACCCAGAAGTGCTGCGCTTTGGTTAAATGGCCCCAATGTTACGCTTCAGATATCTGATAATAATACCGGAGGCGCCAATAAAGACGGCAGGATATTGATTAGCGGATTGTTGCGCATTACTGCGGGCACATTAAACGATGGGTTTTCAAAAGGTCTTGGTTCGCAGGATGGGGGCTCTTACTGGCAGGAAGGAGGCACTGTAAATTGCTGGCAGTTTAGGCCCAGGGCTGGGAGTCCGGATATTTTTTCATACAACCAAACCGGAGGTGTTTTAAATGTTGGTTATGGATACGCACTTGCGGGTGGCAAGATTGATACCTATGAACAACAGTACAGCCGGTTTGATTTAAGAAGCCCCAATTGTACTTTTCAAATGTCAGGTAATGCCGTACTGAATGTGGCAAAACCTACCTTTAATACAGGGGGCGGGGGGCTGTTCCGGTTAGGTTCCGATCCGGGTAATTATAATGTTACCGGAGGAACGGTCAATCTTTACATGGGGCCTAAAAATGCCAATTCATATATAGGCTATATCGATACAACTGTTCCGCTTTATAATTTTAATATTTATGAGGAAGCAGCTACCTCCGAAACGGCTCAACTTCAAACGAATAGTCTTATTGTGTTAAATGATCTTAGCATTAACACAGGCAACAGCCCCTCATTCGTAACCAATAACCTGAATGTAACAGTAGGTGGGAACTTTACGATTCAAACAGCAACAACCTATACCCCGGGTACAGGCACTACAACCTTTAATGGTTCGGGCGCGCAAGCCTGGACACACAATGGAACCATTACTTCATTAGCCAATGTAATTGTGAATAAACCAACCGGTACACTCACCTTGGCAGGGAGCAATACTCTCCCCAACATTACCGGTGCAACTACAGGGCTTACACTCACATCGGGCACGTTGAATGATGGGGGTAAAACTATTACCGTTACCAGTGCATTAACCAACAACGCCACGCATACATCAACCGGAACAGGGAGCATCACCTATAGTGGTACAAATGCCATTGGCGGCAACAATGGAACATTTGGCAACTTAATCATCTCACAGGCTACTGGCAATGGTGTGGTTGTTACAGTAGCTACCAGTGGCAATCAAACCGTTACCGGTAATTTAACGCTTACTAATACGGGCGGTAATGCTAACAGCGGTACATGCCTGAACATTGGTAATTATGCACTTACGGTTTTAGGTAACATAAATACCTCGGGAACAGGCTTGGGTGTAGTCAAAAGAATTATAACCAGCGGTCTGCACAATGCAGGCGGGCTTACCCGCCAGGGTACTGCGGGAAATTTATTATTTCCGGTAGGAACAGGAACGTTATACACACCCAACACCATTAATGTTACAGCAACCACTCACGGCACCATTACCGTGCGGCCGGTAAGCAGTGAGCATCCGAATGCAACAACAGCTAACCAAAGCCTTCAGTATTACTGGCGTGTAACCAGTTCGGGCTATGCAGGCATCACGGCTGTTCAGCATAACAACTATACCTATTCAACCGCAACCCGGTTAGGCACAACCGGAACATATCGGGCAGCAAGGTTTGATCCATCTGATTTAACCTGGGCCACCAGCAATACTACTTTCAATGCCGCAGCAGTAACCGCCATTCCTAATTTTAATACTAATACCGGCTGGACAGGTGTTGCCGGAAGCCGATTAGATGGCGAATACACCTGTGGTTTCCAAACAGCGTATGGGGCGATAGTGCCGTATTACAGCAAGGGTAATGGGGCATGGAATGCCGCTACGGGTGTATGGACAGATAACCCTGATCATACTACGGACAATATTTCCGGGCCACCATGCTCATACTGCCCGGTAATTATAGGTAATGGAACCTCCATCAATCACACCATTACTATTGATGACAATAACAGGAGTGCAGGCACATTGTCGCTCAACGCAGGCTCAACGCTGAATTGCAGCACGTTTACAGGACTTAATCTGGGTACAAATACTACCGGTACAGGAACATTACGGGTGGCTTCCAATCAATTTCCTTCCGGAGATTTTCTCAATTTCCTGGGAACATCAGGTGGTACGGTAGAGTGGTATGGAGCAACGAAAACTATTCCGGCTACTTATACCGGTCCTTCGGGAGCATTAAACTTAAATACTTACCACAACCTGATTTTGAATCCCGATGGCGGGGCAACCATTACGCTTCCGGCATCCGATCTCGCCATCTACAATAACCTGGAGCAAGGCAGCACGGCCGGGTTTACCGGCACGGTGCTCACTAATGGCTCCAGAACCATTGCCGTTACCGGTAACTTCGCTATTACGCGGGGTACATTTAATTTCGCTCATATACCGGACAACAATGCTGCTACCACACTAACGGTTACAGGCAGTATTGTCAACAATGGAACATTCAGCACGGTTGCCACTACAGCCAATAATCAAAGGAACACGCACAGTATTATGGTTTCGGGAGGGATAACCAACAATAACATTATGGACTTCCGCAGCTATAATAGCGGGACCCGATATAATGTGGCCAACATCACCTTTACCGGAACTAACAATGTGAGTTTTGATGGAGCAGGCACAGGGGGCACAACACTTAATCTTCTCACCGTAAACAAAGGTACATCGCAAACACCAACGGTTACTTTCAGCACAGGTGGAACCGTAAATACAACGGCTGTTGCCGGAGGCTGGCTTACGTTAACAAATGGCGCGTTCGATTTTGCCAACACAGGCACGGTTAGCTCCGATTTATCAACCAATGCTTATGCTATTCCTTCAACTGCCAGGCTAAGAGTGAGCGGTTCTACTGTAACCGTGAATACAACAAGCGGAGATGCCGATGCTAATGATTTGTTTTTGAATGGTGCCCTGGATGTTGCAGGTGGAGCGGTAAACGTGGGGAACGCAACAGTAAACGGCAATAATGTAGATATAGAATATGCTGCTGCCGGAACACCCACAATAAATATTTCAGGAGGTACCTTATGGGTGAAGAGTTCTATACGAAGATCAACTTCAACTATTACAGGAGCATTGGCATATACTCAAACCGGAGGAACAGTTACTATAGGCGGCATAAGTTCTACGGAGAACAATACCCGTGGTGTTTTTGAAATAGATAACAACACCGGAAGTAATTTTACCTTAACCGGAGGCAACCTGAACATACAGCGCCAAACCGGTGGAGCAGGCTTTGCCGATGTGTATATCAACCCGGTTGCCAGCAATGTATCGGCAACCAGCACCATTACAGTTGGCTTAACTACAGCCACTACGCAAAACAATTTGCGGGTAAACATTGTGCCAACCATTGGCAACTTTACTGTAGTCGGAGGAACCAATGCTCAAACAGTAATGCTTTATAATAACCTTGCAGTGGGCGGTAATTTAACCATTACATCGCCTTCGGTATTGAATGCCACCCCAATAGACCCGGATGCCAACGTTACCATTGGTGGGGATTTTATTGCCACAGGTACTGCCGTTTACACCGGGGGCACAAACACCACTACATTTAATGGAGCAGGCGCACAGTCGGCCGTGCTTACCAACACCACTAACTTTTATAATGTAACCGTTAATAAACCTTCGGGTACAATAACCGTATCAGGCACGGCACCCGCAGCCCCCGGCCTCAACAACTTGAGTGTATTATCTGGAACGTTAGAGGTTGGCAATGCCGGGAATCCTTTAAGCAGTACCCTGAAAGTAAACCGCGACATTACTATTAATGGTTCGCAAACGGGAACGCAGGCTGTTGAGGTTTACTCCACTACAGGCATATCAAACACCATTACCAGTCCGGGAGGGACAGGATCGTTTACGAACCTCACATTGGGTGGCAACGATGCCGCAGCAAGAACCGTAAATGTATCCGGTAACCTCGGTATTAATGGGGCACTTACATTCAATGCCAACCGGTACCTGATGATCGGTTCATCTGCGCTTACCTTTGGGGCTTCAGCTACTGTAAGCGGGGCAGGAACAACAGCCTTTGTACGGACCAACGGTGTTTCGAATGATCAGGGTGTAATTAAAAACTGGGCAAGTAATGGCACTTTCGTTTACCCGGTGGGAACGTCTTCTAATTATACCCCGGTGTCAGTTAGTCTGAACGTGTCGAATGCCGGAACATTAACAGTCGTTCCCGTGAATAGCGCCCATGTTACCTACAATCAAAACAGTGCCGAACGAATATTGAATTATTACTGGAGCGTGAAGCGCAGCAGTTCATTAAATGCAACCGCTTCGGGCAATCCGTATTTAACATTTTCATACCCGGCATCCATGCTTTCCGGTTCGGGCGGTACGTTAGTGGCCGCTTACCTCAATCCTGATCCCATAGCTCCCGCACAATTAGGATGGGCATGGTCTCCGGCCAACGGAGGTTCAGCTACTACTACCCAGATGATATTTAACAGTACACCGGCAACTAATTTCCCGTTAGCCGGATCATATTACGATTACTCGGTGGGAACGGAGGAAACGCTGCCTAACCCCATTGAACCACTTTACAGCAGGTTGGCCAATGCTAATGTTGCCAACCAAGGCGTAGGCGGTGACTGGACAACCAATGGCAGTTGGACTACACAAGCGGATGGTTTAGGCGCGGCCTACACATCTGCCTTTAGCGGCCCTCGTGGGGTACCATTAGTAATTTTACCGGGTGCCCGTATTAACATGGATGTTAACGGACGAACAGCATACCGCACAACCATTGACGGACTTTTGTACATCGGCACTTCAGGGGGCACACCAACTACGGGTCATAACTTAGGTGGAATTGAAGGAACCGGAACTCTCCGGTCGTCAACCAACACATTCCCGGCCGGTGATTATACCGCATTTGTTTCTTTGGCAGGCGGAACCATTGAATATGTAGGCCCGATGACGATGAACAACCGGAACACCTATAATCATTTGAGCATTATCGGTACGGGTACAGTTACCATGACGGCCACTAACTTAGTCTTAAATGGAAACGTTAACATTGCTTCCGGGGCAACATTAGGTAACGCTGCCAATAATGCAAACATGACATTGGCCGGTAACTGGATTAACAACGGAACATTTGTTCCGGGCACAGGCACGGTGATATTCAATAGTTCTGCACCGCAATCGATAACCGGTGCAACAACTTTTAATGGTATTACGGTAAATAAGGCATCGGGTAATCTGGTGTTGGCAAGCCCTACTACAATGAATGGAGCCTTAACACTCACATCAGGTCATATCATTTCCACAGTTGCAAACATGCTCACATTGAATGCTTCGGCCACTTCAACCGGAGCATCTGCAAACAGCTTTGTAGCGGGGCCTATGCGTAAGAATATTAATTTAGGCGCATCTTTCACTTTCCCGTTAGGCAGTATTTCAGCAGGTTATTTCCGCCCGGCATCCATTAGCAACACCAGCGCTGCCGACACATGGACTACCGAGTACATAGGGAACAACCCCAGCGATCAGGGTTATAATCACACTGCGCTCAACCTTGCTAACATTGCCAAAGTTAGCCGTTTTGAATACTGGAACATAGCAAGGGTAGGCGCGGCAAACGCTAATGTAACGCTAACCTATAATACCGGGAGCTACAACCCTCCTGACATCGGCAACGTACCTAACCTGCGTATTGCCCGCTGGAACGGAACGTTATGGGATTTACCTCCCGGAGGAGGAGGCTTTTCGCAGTCGGGCGATAACATTACCGGCACGGTAACAGTAACCAATGTTACTTCTTTCAGTCCGTTTACGCTTGCCTCATTGGATGCGGACTCACCGCTTCCGGTTGAGTTGGATAAATTTTGGGCACAGGTTGTGCAGGATGGCGTTGATCTTTTCTGGGAAACGGCATCGGAGGTGAATAATGATTATTTTACGGTTGAACGTTCGGCCACGGGCGAAGGGTTTACGGCCATAGGCCGGGTTAACGGGAAAGGCACAACCAACCAACGGAGCAGATATACCCTTAAAGACACAGATCCAATCTATGGCAGATCGTACTACCGGCTGCGCCAAACCGATTTTGACGGAACCTTTACGTTTTCAAAAATTATTCCCGTTATATACGATGGTCCCTCTGTCGCGACCATGAGTGTGTATCCGAACCCTGTAAGCGGGGGTACGATTACAATAAAAATTGAAGGAATAGATGTCGAGTCGATGCCGGTAATCCTGTATGACCCGGTAGGGCGTGAGGTGGCTACCTTTGTGGTAGAACGCGATTCGCAGTCGAAAGCGCTTATCAAAACCATTACGTTCGAGAAACCACTTGCCAACGGCCTGTATATTTTAAGAGCCGGACCGGCATCGTTCCTGGTAAAACGACTTGTGGTATCAAATTAAGGGGGAGTCGGCAACGGCTAATTAGCTCATAGCCACTGCCGAATCCTCTTTTTTGACTATACTTGCAAGCCAGTCCGCACGGATTGGCTTTTTTCATGCCGGGATAAGCCCGGTGTTTGGTAAACAATGCGTATAAAGGCTATTTCCAGATTACTGTTTGTTGTGGGCGTGCTCACCTGGGTAGTCTTGTTTTTTACCGATATGTCGGTTGTTTTTAGTGTAAAAAACAACCTCACGCCCGAAATCCCGGTATGGTTTCCGGCCATTCTGTTTAACCTGTTTTTACTCACCCTTTATTATTACTATAAGTTTAAAATAGATCGGGATGAGCAACTGAGTTTTGTCGATTTGCTCTGGCGGGTTTTTGCAGCCGGTTTAATTGCCACGGTTATATCGTTGTTGTTCCGGCTGATTGAATATTTGCTGGGTGCTACCGCACTCACCAATAACATAGCGTACAAAGAAACCATGTACCTCATAAACCTGGGGCTTATGGCTTTCTTTTTGTTGGCCGCCTTTACATCGTGGAAACGGCTGATTCTGTACCAGAAATCGAAATGGTTATTGCGCTTGTGGGCGGTGTTTGAATATGCGTTACTGATCGCCCTGTTTTATAACAGTCTTGTACTGCCACCCAACAAGTGGATTGATAGCGGTATCATGATCTTTTTTGTTGTGATGGGTCTTATTCTTTCAGCAAACATGAAGTGGGTGGCCTTTCTGAACTTCCGCCAGAAATGGACAAGCCTGTTGCTGATCTTGCTCACCATCTTTTACCTGTTGTATTGCTTGTTCACCACCACCTCGCTGGCCGATGTGGCATTCGGGCAACGGCCATTGGGTTTTGTAGATCATCGTGAACACATCTTCTTTCAATCGCTGTTGATTTTTGTAATCACATACAGCATATTCTCGTTTTTGGTTATTTTGTTTAACCTGCCTACCACTTCGGTGTTCGAGCAAAAATTAGAAGAGGTGGTTAACTTTCAGCGCATCAGTCAATCCATCCAAACCGAACAAAGCGAAGAAAGCGTTTATAATATTTTGTTGGAAACCTCGGTAAGCAGTGTGTTTGCCGATGCCGGCTGGCTCGAAACAAACGACAACAACACGCACCGGGTATTTACCTCGCACATTTCCGAAAAAGAAGCTTCCGATATTATTGCGCACCTCAACAACCGGCACGTTACCGGTGTACTTGATCAAAGCCCCGATAAAACAAAAAACCTTTCTAAACATTTAGCCTCATTAAAAGGCTCACGCTTCCGTTCCATCCTCGCGTTTCCGATTTATGTAAAAGGCGAAAACATTGGTACGCTGGCGTTATTGAAAGAGTTGCCCGATGGCTTCAACAAAGAAATGACCAAACTCATTTCTACGTTTGCCAATCAGGCGGGAATTTCTATCGAGAATTTCCGGTTATTGGAAGAGGCGCTGCAAGGCGAGCGTTATAAAGAAGAGTTGAAAATTGCCAAGAACGTTCAAAAAAGCCTGTTGCCTCAGGTACTTGAACAAGATGCGCATTTTGAAATTGCTGCCTTTTCCGAGTCGGCCGATGAAGTAGGAGGCGATTATTACGACACCCTCCGTGTAAGCGCCAGCGAAACCGCCCTCATCATTGCCGATGTTTCGGGCAAGGGAACAACCGCAGCGTTTCACATGTCGCAAATGAAAGGGATCTTTCATAGTCTGGCACAAGATTGTGTAGAGCCTGATGAGTTTATGGCACGTGCCAACAAGGCGCTTATTTATTGTCTGGAACGAAGCTCGTTTATATCGGCTATTTTCTTTTTGGTCGATACCCAAACCCAAACCGTACGGTACGCACGTGCCGGTCATTGCCCGGTGCTGTACTATTCGGCCGGGCAAAACAAAGCCGAATACTTTAAAGACAAAGGTGTGGCGCTAGGCGTGGTACGGAACAATAGTTATAAAAGTTTTATTCAGTCGAACCAGTTTACTTATAAACCGGGCGATGTGATGGTATTATATACCGATGGCATTACCGAAGCCAAAAGTGTAAAAGGCGAAGAGTTTGGTTACGAACGCCTCACACAAGCGGTGCTGGAGGTTAAAACCCATGAACCGAAACAAATACAGGAGCACCTGATCGGCAAACTGTACGAATTTTCGGGAACTAAAAATATTAACGATGATTATACGACCATGATCATCAGGTTTAAAGAGTGAACATAAATTAATTAAAACCGTTTAAGTAGATGGTCCACATAAAACGACTGCAGGAAGACGGAATCGACATTATTGCGCCCATTGGCGAAATAGATGCGAGCTCTTCCATCGAACTCGATTTAACCATTGCCAAAAGCGTGGGCGAAGGGTTTACCAAAATTCTGGTGGATTGTAACGCACTGGAATACATCTCATCGGCCGGGCTGGGTGTGTTTATGTCGTACATCGATGAGTTTAAAGAAAAAAACCTGAAGATGGTATTGTTTGGCATGAGCGAAAAAGTGGCCAACACGTTTGAGATTTTAGGATTGTACGACCTGTTGGTGATTGCCCGCGATAAAGCAGAAGCAAAGCAAAAACTGAATGAACTATAACTATAAAGTTGGGTGCAGCTTAGAAAACCTTCAGGGGATACGCGACTTCATTCGCGTATCGCTGAAGAACCACGGCATAGCAGAGCTTGAAATCAGCGAAATGGTTTTGGCGTTGGACGAGATGTGTTCGAACCTGATGATTCATGCCCACGACTGTAACCCACACGAATTATTTGAACTGCATATTGCCGTGGAGGGCAGCAAGCCCATCGTGTTTGAAATTATCGATACGGGTTCTGTTTTCGACATCAACGCCTTTGCCGAGCCTACCATGGATAACCTCATTCACGAAAAACGCAAAGGCGGGCTGGGCATCCGGTTAGTGAAATCAATCATGGACTCCGTAGAATATAACAAATCAGGTAATAAAAACATCTGCAGGCTCGTTAAACGGGTTCAGATAAAATAATCTATAACAACAATATGATCATGCGATTTTGTAGTGCTGTACTGATGGTGGTAGTGGTGTGTGTTTCAGGCTATGCCCAAAAAATAAAACAACCGGTATTGTTTACCGTTGATAAAACCACGGTAACAGCCGATGAGTTTGTGTATTTGTATAAAAAGAACCACCAGGCAAAAGAAGATTTTACCGAAGAAAATATAAACGAGTATTTAAACCTCTTTATCAACTTCAAACTCAAGGTAACCGAGGCGCGTGCCCGGGGCATTGATCAAACCCCCGAATTTTTGAAAGAGTACAACTCGTACAAAGAAGAATTGCGCAAACCGTATTTGCCCGAAGGTAAAATCATCGACAGTTTGGTGAAACTTACCTACGAACGCCTGAAATATGAAGTGAACGCATCGCACATTCTTATCGGCTTAAAGCCGGAAGCCACACCAGAAGACACGTTGCAGGCGTACAACACAGCCGTAACATTAAAAAAACGTGTTGAAGACGGTGAAGATTTTGGCTCGCTGGCCGCCTTGTATTCCGAAGACCCATCGGCACAAACCAATAAAGGTGACCTGGGGTATTTCACTGCACTGCAAATGGTGTATCCGTTCGAAGAAGCCGTATATAACCATAACCCCGGTGCTGTTGTTGGCCCGGTGCGTACCCGGTTTGGTTACCACGTATTAAAAGTAGGCGACAAAAAACCTTCGCGGGGCGAGGTAGAGGTTTCGCACATCATGCTGCGTACAGGCGGCCAGCGTGACGATGCCAAAACCAAAAACCTTGCATTTACACTTTACGATCAGTTGCGTGCCGGTGCCGACTGGAATGAACTATGCAAAAACTATTCGGAAGACCCCGGCTCGAAAGACAGCGGAGGCAGGTTGCGCCCGTTTGGCGTTGGCGCGATGGCCGCCTTGCCGGAGTTTGATCGCGTAGCCTTTGGTTTACAAACACCGGGCGGGTTTTCCGATCCGTTTCAAACACAATACGGATGGCACATTGTAAAACTCGAACGTAAAATACCGTTAGCCTCATTCGAAGAACTGTCCGCAAGTTTAAAGAGCCGCGTGTCGCGCGATGAACGTGTTCAGGTTTCAAAACGCGCACTGATGTCGAAAATCAAAAAAGAACTTTCGTTTACAGAAAATGCTGGTGTAAAATCAAAGGTTATGGCGTTAGCCGATACCAGCCTTACGAAAGGCCGCTGGAAAACTCCGGCAACGATAAAGGCGTCAAAAGAAATTTTGTTTTCCCTGCAAGGGAAAAAAGTACCGGTAAGCGATTTCGTAAAATATGTTGAACAGGAACAACTGCCAAACTCCATGACACCCGATAAGTACCTGGAGTTGCTATACACGCAATATACCGAGAACGTTATGAACAACACGTTCGAACAAAAATTAGTAACAACCAATCCCGAATATGAATTGTTGCTAAAAGAATATTACGAAGGTATTTTGCTGTTCGACATCATGGAAAAAGAGGTGTGGAAAAAAGCAAGCGAAGATTCCGCAGGCCAGCAAAAATATTTCAGCAAACATGCCGACAAGTATCACGCGAACGAGCGCATTGGCGCAACGTTGTATTATGTAGGTTCGCAGGAGTCGGCCGATTTAATTGCGCAGGCATTTCAAAAAGGCGACTCGCTGGAACTGAACAGGGTAATACAGGCCGAAGCCGTGCATGCCGAAGCCGGTTTTTTTCAGCGCGAAGACAGGCCGTTTTTAAGTGATGTGCCGTGGAAAGAAGGTGTTTACAAAGTACGAAAAGGAAACAGTTCGTATTTGATAGAAGTGGTGAGCGTTGTACCGCCCGGCCCGTTAACATTTGAAGAAGCACGCGCTGCCGTGATCAGCGATTATCAAAACTCGTTAGAAGAACAATGGCTGGCGCAGCTTCGTAAAAAATATCCGTTAAAAGTAAATGACAAAACAAAAAAGGATGTCGTTGAAAAACTTAAATCTTAGCCTGGCGGTGCTGAGCCTCTTAACCGGGTGCGAGTTCATTAAAATAAAAAACGAACAGGACGCTGACAAGGCCAAGCGTATTGCCGTGGCACGGGTCAATAACATTTACCTGTATAAAGATGAACTCGAAGGCATTGTTACTGCGGGCACATCGAAGCAAGACAGCACCGTGCGCACCGAAGCCTATGTGAACAACTGGGTACGCAAACAGTTACTCATTCAGGAAGCCTCCCGTAAAATTGACATCAACGAGGCCGAACTGCAACGAAAAATACTTGACTATCGCTTCAGCCTGATTGCCTACGAATACCAAACGGCTTACATCCGCGAGCATATCAACACATCCATATCCGATCCGGATATTGAAGCGTATTACAAAGACAACATCGACAATTTTGTGCTCAAGCAAAACATTGTGCAGGCGTTGTTTATGAAAGTCCGTAAGTCGGCCCCACGCACCAACAAACTGAAAGACCTTATTTTTTCCACGAAAGAAAAAGACCAGGAAGAACTGAAGTCGTACTGCATCCGGTTTTCGGAGGCGTACCACCTGAGTGACTCTACCTGGATGGCGTTTGACGAATTAGTGAAAAATTCGCCCTTAGCCGAAATCCCGAATAAAATTCAGTTTTTAAAAACAAATCCGTATTACGAAACATCAGATGATAACTATCTTTACTTTTTAAAAGTGGCTAAATACCGCATTTCGGATAATATTTCGCCCCTTGAGTTCGTAAAAGACGATATTCGCAACATAATTTTAAACAGGCGCAAGAACGATCTTGCCAAACGGCTGGAAGATGATGTATATAACAATGCCCTCACCGAAAATGAATTTGAAGTTTACCGTTAACCCTACACTACGCACCGTTGTATTGTGCCTGGCGTTTTTTGGGTTAACTCCAAACCTGTTGGCGCAGGAAACTAACCCCGAAGCCGAACCGCAGGGTTTTGTGGTGGACAAAATCATTGCAAAAGTTGACAACTACATTATATTAAAATCAGAGCTTGACAAAGCCTACCTTGATTACATCAGCAACCAGGGCGGCCAGG
The DNA here is from genome assembly GCA_964404445.1 of uncultured Roseivirgaceae bacterium. GTDB lineage: Bacteria > Bacteroidota > Bacteroidia > Cytophagales > Cyclobacteriaceae > UBA2336. Next base: position 580,277 of record CAYOJW010000001.1, read on the forward strand.
GTGGCGAAGAAGTCCGATGCCAGTTTTTGGCAATGCTTATCCGTAACAAGTTGATGATGGCCAAAGCCGAGATCGACTCGGTGGTGGTGAGTGACGAAGAAGTGGACGCCAATGCTTCACGCAGGATCAGCCTCATTATTTCGCAATACGGTGGTTCAGTAGAAGAACTCGAAAAAGCGTTTGGCAAAACCATGGAGCAAATCAAGTTTGAAGTGCGCGACATGATTCGCGAACAAATGGTGGTAAGCGAAATGGAACGTACCATTACCAAAGATTTGGGGGTTACACCGGCCGAAGTAAAACGTTTTTTTAACCGCATACCTAAAGACAGCCTCCCGTTCTTTTCGGCCGAAGTTGAAGTAGCGCAGATTGTGCGCGTTGCCAAAATCAGCGAAAAACAAAAAGAAGCGGTTAAGTTAGAGTTGCTGGGCATCCGCGACCAGATATTAACCGGTGCCGACTTTGCAACGCTTGCTAAAAAATATTCGGCCGATCCAACGGTTTCCAACAACGGTGGCGATTTAGGCTGGGCAGGCCGGGGTATGATGGTGCCGCAGTTTGAAGCAGCAGCGTTTAAACTCAAGCCGGGCGAAATATCGCAACCCGTAGAGAGTGATTTCGGCATTCACATTCTGCAATTGTTAGAGCGCAGGGGCAACGAGTACCACGCGCGCCACATCTTAATGGCGCCATCACCTTCGCAGGACGATTTAAAAGTAGCCGAGCGTTACCTCGATAGTTTGCGGAACGAAATCGTAGCCGGGAAAATCACCTTTGAAAAAGCCGCCAAAGAATACTCTGACGACATGGAAACAAAAGGCAACGGAGGTTTCTTTACCGATGGCGATGGCGGAACACGCATTGATGTGAAAGAGCTTGACCCCGTGGTGTATTTTGCCATTGATACAATGAAAATCGGGGGCGTATCGAAGCCATTGGTATATCGTACCGAAGATACCAGCAAAGAAGCTGTTCGTATCTTGTTGTACAAATCGCGTATGGCCCCGCACCTGGCTTCATTAGAGGCCGACTGGAATAAAATCCAACAGGCAACGCTTAACCAGAAAAAGAGCGGAGTTCTCAATAAATGGTTCGACAAAGTAAGGCGTGATGTGTTTATCGACATCGATCCGGCTTATAACCATTGTGGCATTTTAGATGAGTAGCACCGCAGGTGTAAAACCAATCGGGGCGGTTGCCCCGGTGCAGTATTTTCGTATAAAGTTTTGATTCATGACAAAATATGCGTCTGATGTAGAAGCAGCCGATGCACTGGCAGGCACCTATAAAAATCTCGCAAAAGAAATCTCGAAAGTAATTGTTGGGCAAGACGAAGTTGTGCGGCTTGTACTCACGGCTATTTTTTGTCAGGGTCACTCGTTGCTCGTGGGTGTACCCGGTTTGGCCAAAACATTATTGGTACAAACCATTGCCCGTGCACTCGACTTGCAGTTTAAGCGTATTCAGTTCACGCCCGATTTAATGCCCTCGGATATTCTGGGCGCAGAAACCATGGACAAGGAACGTAACTTTAAATTCATTAAAGGCCCCGTGTTCGCCAACATTATATTGGCCGATGAGATTAACCGCACGCCTCCCAAAACGCAGGCAGCCCTGTTAGAGTCGATGCAGGAATATGCCGTAACCATTGCCGGCCAGCGGTACGATTTACCCCAACCGTTTTTTGTACTGGCAACCCAAAACCCGATCGAGCAGGAGGGAACTTACCCACTGCCCGAAGCGCAGCTCGACCGGTTTATGTTTAATATTTTGCTTTCGTACCCTTCGTTTGCCGAAGAGGTGAACGTAGTGAAGAATACCACCAACGATGAACGCCCCACACTCAACACCGTACTAACAGCCGATGACATCGTGGCCTTTCAGCATTTGGTGCGCAGGGTACCCGTGCCCGATAACGTGATTGAATATGCCGTGAAGTTAGTTGGCAAAACACGCCCTCATGCCGCTGGGGCATCGCCCGTTGCCAACGAGTATTTAGAGTGGGGTGCAGGGCCACGCGCTTCGCAGTTCTTAGTGCTGGGCGCTAAGTGCAATGCGTTACTGAACGGAAAATACTCGCCCGATATTGAAGATGTGCAGGCCATTGCCACACCGGTGTTGCGCCACCGCATTGTGCGCAACTTCAAGGCCGAAGCTGAGGGTATGCGCGTGGAGGATGTGATCGCCAAATTGCTCGCCTAAGTTGTACGACAAACTTGTTCAACGTGAATAAACTTTTTACGAAACATTTCTCCAATTTTATTTTTTTTACGAAGTCGATTTATCACCATGCTGCACTTTTTCAAAAGCGTTCTTTTCTTTTATACCGTCCTGTACGTGGGTCATAATAATGTGTCTTTACTCTTCTATTAACGTACTGTATTGGTGGGTTAATATTTTGGTTTTGTGGCTTCTGTTGATTGTTGTTACCCATAACATTACTAATCCACAATGACCACTGACCATTGGTTGTACTATTTATAAAAAATTCACGCGTCATTGCTACAAGTATAGCTGTTCTTTTTTCAATCCTACGTACAGGAAATAAACAATAAAGGTTATTTCGTAAATCCCTAACGTCACTAATTATTTCTGCACCTCTAAAATCAAAAACAACTGGAACCAAACTATTAAGCCAAATGGATGGAAAATATTTCTCTGGAGATTCGACAAAATAAAATCCACTCTGGGTTGTCTTTTGAAATGGTGTTTTAAGGAAACGAGGATAATCTCTTTGTAAACGCGTACCGTTAACAACCCAAACCATATTTCTATAGAAATTCTCACGCGCTCTACGTTCTTTTGGTTCAATGTGTGAGTGTTGGAATTCAATTACGAGTCCATGGTTTGTATGAATGTCAGCAATATGTTTTTCCCCTGTTTGTTCATCATGGAAAATGAATTCTTGCCAATCGTTAGAGAAATTATTTTTCCATGAACGATGCCATTCTGTTTCATTCTCCCACCATGTGTCACAATTACGAAGACTTTTATGTGCCCAATGATGCAACTTAACCTCTCCACATTTTGCAATCAATTCTGAATTACAAACAGGACAGATTCCTTTAGCACCTTTGGTGGCTTCGACTTTAACATTATCTGCAAGTGCGAACTTCATTTGCTCACTTAATCCAATATTGTTTTAAACCATTTAGCAAATTTTTCTTTGTTATAAGTATTCTGTGGATTGTCATGTAACAGAATGTCGTTTGAGAATATTAGTAAATCCACATTGTCTTTGCTAATACACATTACCATAATAAGTGAACCGCGTCCTGTATTCGACTTTAACGCAGAAACTGTTAAATCATTTATGCCGTAAAGCCAATTCCAATCCCCGAAGCCGTAATTTATTTTCTCAATAAATCTTTCTTTACTGAATCCTGTCAAATCAAAATAGTATTTATACTGTTCGCAGAAAACAAGAACTTCCTTCGTTACATTACTCAATGGGACATATTTTACTCCTGATGAGTCATTCTTAGTTGTTGTCCAAAGAAATTGTTGTCCTGATACATAAGTTGTCAACAGTGACAGAAAAATAATTAATCCTAATTTTTTCATTCTGCTTTCCATTTTTAAATCTTTTCTAAATTTTTTTCATGGGGTCTCATGCATGACTGTCTCCTCGTTTATACCCCTCACAAAACTGCGCCAATCCAACCGATTTATGTTGGCTTTGCGCCATTAATGTGAGGACTTATTTTAGTAACAAAAATACTTTTTTCTGTTACAAGTCGTGAAAAGGGGTTTTAATGTTTTGAAGACTTTTGGTGCCTATTCTCGCTCACTGGCGCAAGCATCCGTGCCTTGCTAAAACGGCATTAAAAACTATTTTGAGAAATACAGAGGTAATATCGAACCTGTCTGCCGACTTCGTTCCACAACCGTACATTTTTACGCCCAGTGTCTTCAGCAAATAAAAACAGCACGTAATCGCGATTGTAATTTTTCAAGTGAAATTAAAAACCACCATATTGCAGCCCAATTAATTTTTAGATCAAAAAATATATGTCTGACGCTACCCCATGCCCCAAGTGCAACTCTCCATACGGTTACCCCACCGGCACATCTATGATGTGCCCCGAATGTGGACATGAATGGAACCCGGAAGAAGTAAGCGAAGGAGTTTCTGCCGATGATGCCAATGCATTAGTGGTGAAAGACGCCAACGGCAATGTTTTGAACGATGGCGACACCGTAGTCCTCATAAAAGACTTGCCGGTAAAAGGCGCACCCAAACCCATTAAGGCCGGCACCAAAGTAAAAAACATAAAACTTACCGATGGCGACCATAACATTGATTGCAAGGTAGATGGCTTTGGCGCGATGGCGCTCAAATCTATATATGTGCGTAAAGGATAGGGCAAAGTTTATAACAACCCCTGTTCTTCTAATTTCAATTTCAGCTTTTCGTGGTTTGCCCAGAACTTCCGTTCTATCTCATCCGATAATTTCTGAAATTCCGATGAGCGCTCAATGGAAGTTTTATCGGGGGCTTTGTTCAGGAAGAGGATAATCCAATACTGTATGTTGTCTTCCTGAGCAAAAAGCCGGAGGTGCTCCAATGCTTTGGCGCTATTACCCTCCTCGCAATAAAGTCCAACGAGGCCAAGATTTTTATAGGCCGATTGATTACGCTCCAGAAACTGCCGGTAACTGGCATAAAACTGTTGTGCTTTTTCGTGCTCACCCATCTTGTCATAAATTTTCCCGATCAGTAGGTTTTCGTTCTGGTAAACATCAAGCTTATACGTTTCGCGGTAGCGGTTGAAACGCTTGTAGCAGCTATAGGCGGTATCGTACTCGCCTAAGTAATAGCTTACCTTCCCGATGTCTTGCAGAATGTCGATGCGCGTGGTGTCTTTATTAAATTCTTTTACCAACAGCGTTCGTGTCTGTTGAAGGTTCCCGGTTTTGGCGTAGAGTGCAAAAGCACGGACGTAACGCGCATAAGCATTCTCAGGATAATATGTCAGCGCAAGGTCAAAATGCCTGAGCGACTCATCTACAAAACCGGTTTGAATGAGTGCATTGCCTAACCTCAGGTGAAAGTAACTGACATCGACAGAATCCACACCTTCGGCACCGAGGCGGATGCCGCGTAATGCATACTCAAGGTATTTGCCCGTGTTAGGCATGTAGAGGCCATAGATGTCGCTCAGCAACCCGATGAGTTGTGTTGAGTTTGGATTGTACGCTAATCCTTTTTCGAGATAGGGCAATGCCTGCGTGTATTCTTTTTGTACCATGAAGTACATGGCCTTTGCGGTGAGGGCTTCACCCAGCGTGGGATCATACAGCAAGGCTTTGTCGGCATAAGTATCAAACGCGTTAATGTGTTTCTTTTCTGTTTTGAAAACATCGAGGTAATAACAGGCCATGCCGGCACAGGCATACGCCAGGGCAAAGGAGTTGTCTTGTTTGATTGCTTCATTAAAATGAAACAATGCCTGTTCCAGGTTGGTATCACCACCCTGCCTTAAAAATTCAATGCCTTTTAAGAATGAATCGTACGCTTCAAGGTTTTGGGTTGGTATTTTTTCGATGCGTGTTTTTTCAATGGGTGTAATCACCGCCTGAATTTCAGTGGTAATGTCTTTTGCAATTTCCTGTTGTAAGGCAAAAATATCGTTCGCTTCACGCCTGTATTGTCGGCCCCACAAGTGGCTGTCGGTAGTGCCATCAATCAGTTGGATGTTTAGCACAATGCGGTCGCCCATTTTTTGTCCGCTGCCTTCAATAAAATATCGGGCGTTTAATTCTTTCGCCATTTCGGGAATACTCTTGTTGCTATGGCGGTACTTCTCGGCCGAAGTGCGGCTCAGCACTTTCAGGTCTTTTATCTTTTGCAGGTTGTTGAGTGTGGCTTCCATCAACCCGTTAATAATATATACGTTGGCGGAGTCGGCACTATCGTTTTTAAACGGCAGCACCACAATAGATTTTTCGTGCGCGGGTTTTTCGGCCGAAGGCCATTGTGTATAGATAATCCAGGTTAATGTTAACCCAAGCACGATGATAGCGACAACCCAATATATTTTTTTCGGTTTAACCGGAGGCGGCACTACCGGAGTAACCTCTTCGGTTGTGCGTTTGCCCGCTTCACCGGGCGGGTAGCCGTAATATTCGCGAAAGCACTTGATAAAATACGATGTACTGTTAAAACCTACCCGGTGCGATACCTCCGATACGTTTAACGAAGTAGTGCGTAGCAACTCCATGCCCCGTTGCAAACGCACCTGGCTGATGAGCTGGCTTACCGAGAGGTTTGTTGTTTTTTTTACTTTACGTAACAGGTTAGAGCGGCTCATGTTCAGGGCATCGGCCAGCTCGGACACGCCAAACTGTTCGTTGGCGATATTCTGTTCAACCACTGCGTTTAGCTGGTTTAAAAAGTTGCGATCTTCTATGGATAGTTCGGCCATCTGTAATTGGCTGGCAAGATACCGATTGGATGGGATTTTTCTCTTTTCAGGTATTAGGCTTCAAAATAATACCATCTTCAATTACCGCCCTTGGTTTTTTCTTCCGGCTCTGCAACCCCTTCAAACACCTTTGCGCGATTATTTATATCGCTGCATCAAAATTTATATGCTTTTCAACAGAATTTACGCTTTTGTGCGCACCGTTGTTCAGTAGCACGTGCATGCCTGCCATTTCTTTGCGGCATCGTAACAACTAAAAACAAATTATGAAAACGCACAAAACTTTTAGTACAACATTCGTTTACATTATGCTGTTTGCGCTCTCGGCCTGCAGCCAGGAAACCAAACACCAAAATACCGGTTCGGTTAAAGCGCCTGAAATAGATATTCACACGGCTGTTGTATCCGGTAACGCAGAGGCCGTAAAACAACACATTGCTGCGGGCAGCGATCTGAACGCCAAAGATCCGTTTGGCGGATCAAGCCCGCTCATCAGCGCGGCTGTGTTTGGCAAAACCGAAATGGCCAAACTGTTGCTCGATGCCGGGGTGGACATTAATTTCCAGAACAACGATGGCTCAACGGCATTACATACCGCAGCCTTCTTTTGCAGACCTGAAATCGTAAAACTGTTGTTGGAAAAAAATGCCGACAAAACCATCAAAAACAAATACGGGGCAACCGCATTCGATAACGTGGCAGCACCCTTTGCCGAAATGAAAGAAGTATATGATATGATGGGCAACGTACTCGGCCCCATGGGTTTAAAACTCGATTACGTTTATATCGAAAAAACCAGACCGGTAATAGCGGAGATGCTGAAATAATGTTCGCACAAAGACCGCGAAGAACATGCGCAAAGCTCGCCAACATTATACTGTATATACCTGGCGTGCTTTGCGTGAAGTATAAACAAGCAACACCAACTACTAATTCAAAAAAATAAAATGAGACGATACGACATCGATTGGCTTCGTGTAATCGCCATCGGCTTATTGCTCATCTATCACGTTGCCATCGGCTTTCAGCCGTGGGGAGTGATGATCGGCTTCATAACATCGCCTAAATCATGGGCCGGTTTGTGGCTGCCCATGACGTTGCTGAACGTGTGGCGCATTCCGCTGTTGTTTTTTGTGTCGGGTATGGGCGTATATTTTGCCCTGCGGCAACGCAACTGGAAACAACTGATTACCGAACGCGCCCTTCGCATTTTATTACCTTTTGTGTTTGGGATGTTTGCCATCGTACCCCTGCACGTCCTTCTCTGGCAGCGTTACTATAACATGACATTAACCTATCATTGGAACCCCGGCCATTTATGGTTTTTAGGGAACATCTTTTTGTACGTGCTGTTGCTCGCACCGCTATTGGTTTACCTCAAAAAACATGAGGCGGGCGTTGTGGTGAAATGGATTAAAAAAATTCTTTGTCATCCGTTGGGGTTGCTTATTGTGGCGGCCACATTCAGCATAGAGGTAATGCTTATAAAACCCGTACCGTTTGAATTGTACGCCATGACACCTCACGGGTTTACGCTGGGGTTGCTCGCCTTCTTTTTTGGTTTTTGTTTTGTATTGTGTGGCGATCCTTTCCGCGAAATGCTTCAGCAATGGCGCTGGGTGTTTGCGTTGAGCGGAGCGGGGTTGTTTATCGCACGAAGTTACTATTGGGGATTTAGCACACCCGGCTATGCTATTTCAACCGAATCGTTATGCTGGGTGCTTACGGTACTGGCTTTTGGAAGCAAATACCTGAACAAACCAGGCCGGGCATTAACCTATTTGAGTTCGGCTGCTTACCCGGTGTATATTTTGCACATGGTGTTTTTATACCTCGGTTCGTTACTGGTTTTCCCGTTGCCTGTTGCCCCGCCCTTACAGTTTGTATTGGTGTTATTGTTTACCGTTGGCGGATGTTTTGCCGCTTACGAAGTCCTAAAACGCATACCGTTTTTACGCCCGCTGTTTGGTTTAAACGTAAAATCGGCACGCTGACCAATGGCCTGACACTGACTGGGTGCGTTTCAAATCCGATAGCTATCGGATGTCGCGGGTAGGCCTGCCTGAAATTTTTCTGAAGGTCATGCCGAGTGCAGTAATGTTCAGCAAAGTGAAAAAATCAGGCCACGAGCCTGCCTGCGGTAAGCAGGGCATCCTCGAATGTAAAAGCACCACAAGCCTAAAGGCATACGCGGATCCCTCGTGCCTCGGGATGACCAACTATATGGTTTCGTAAACCAAAAACGACAGGCAATGATAGGTACGACATCCGATAGCTATCGGATTAGAAGTGCCTCTCTGGCCGGATGAAACACGTATTTTCAAAGAATTTTGTAGCTTTGCGAAACCCTTTGGCTTCGTGATCCGAAAATTTTTTCCACTGGATAAAAACTACGTGCTCGAACAGGCACAACTGGCATTACAGCCTGTACTGTTAGAATACCTCGTTGATTTTGTGAAAGTGCAGTATATGCTGCAGTACAATTCGTTGGGGCTGGTAGATGAAACCGTACAGCGCATCGAAAAACACCAAAGCAACGATTACAGTAAACTCAACGATTTGTATGTTACCCTGATGGGGATTTTCCGGTTCAGGAATTACCAGCACAACCAGTTGGAGTTTGGCTTCGATGGCCGTGAGCCGTTCGACCGCTATACCGAAGAGTGGAAAATCGAATTTAAAAAATGGACACGCGAGTTGGCGCAGCATAAAAACTTTTTATTGGGTGTGCTTGAACTCACGGTGTTTTATCCGCAGCAAGACGAAGCCCGGTTTATCGACAGCCGCCTCAATACGTTTGTTACCGCATTTTTCGAACTCAAAATCCATCCCCAAAGAGGAATCCTCAAAAAAAATATAGCCTGAAGTATTATCTTTAAGGATGCGGATTATTACCCTTATTTCCCTGCTTGCGTTCCTTTCATCATGCGATGATAACGGAAAAGATTGTTGTGTTCCCGAACAGCCCAAACCACTCATCAGAGGGGCAGATGTTTCTTTTCTTCCTGAAATAGAAAAAGCCGGTACAACGTTTACCGATGCTAACGGTACTGTAAAAAATATGCTCGACATCCTGAAAGAAAACGGGGTGAACACCATCCGCATCCGGTTATGGCATACACCCGAAAACGAGCATTCATCGTTGCCCGAAGTAAAGGCGTTTGCTAATCGTATAAAAGCAAAAGGCATGAAGGTTTGGTTAACCGTTCACTATTCCGATACGTGGGCTGACCCCGCTCATCAACTAAAACCGGAAGCATGGAACGAAGCATCATTCTTGGATTTACAGGACAGCGTTTACCTGTACACCAAAAAAATCATGACGCAGATCAACCCCGATATTATCCAGATTGGTAACGAAATTAATGGCGGCTTTCTGTTGCCTTCGGGCAGTACAGGCAACGTGCCTAACTTTATTGCTCTGCTCAAAAAAGGTGTGCAGGCCGTTCGCGAAACATCGGCCGAAACAAAAATTATGGTTCACGTGGCAGGCTTTGATGTGGCAACGTGGTTCTATCAGCAATTAGCAACTAACGCTGTTGATTACGATTTAATCGGGTTATCGTATTACCCGATCTGGCATGGCAAAAACCTCAGTACCGTACAAAACGCCATTAATACGCTGGGGGAAACGCACGGCAAAGAAGTAGTGATAGCCGAAACGGCTTATCCGTTTTCGTTAGAATGGAATGACTGGACTAACAACATTGTTGGATTAGACAACCAGTTAATAGCGGGGTATGCGGCAACGCCCGAAGGCCAGAAAATATTCGTGCTCAAAATCCGTGAATTGGTTACCGCCTCACCCAATGGCGCAGGCTTTTGCTATTGGGGAGCCGAGTGGGTAGCGTTTAAAGGCGACCAAGCGACCAACGGCTCTACATGGGAAAACCAGGCGTTGTTTGATTTTAACAACAAGGCCGTTCCGGCATTGGCCGCTTTTAAGGAGGAGTTGTAATGGTTTAACGTATCTATAAAACAGACTACTTGATCCCCTCACCCCGTCCTCATTCCTCGGACACCCCTCTCCCAGGGGAGAGGGGAAGGGGGTGAGGGGAAATAATTCTAAAAAATATACTCTGTACTTAAAAACAACGACTCGCGGTTTTTGATAATCGTGCTCACCAACTGTTTATTCTCTTCGGTGGTTTTGGTTGCCACTAAAGTACGGATCGAGAACACGCGCAGGGCATCTTGTATCGAAAGTGTTCCTTCGGCCGAATCCTTACGGCCATTGAACGGAAACGAGTCGGGACCGCGCTGGCTTTGTGTGTTGAGGTTGATCCGACCTACCTGGTTCGAGAAAACATCAATCAGCCGGGCAATGGTTTTTGAATCGTTGCCAAAAATGCTCACCTGTTGCCCGAAGTTTGAATTGATTACATAGTGCATAGGTTCTTCCACATCATCGTATGGAACAATCGGCACAACCGGCCCGAATTGTTCTTCGTAATACACCTTCATTTTATCGTTTACCGGGTACAAAACAGCCGGATAAAAAAATGTTTCGTTCACCTCACCGCCATGCTCGTTCATAATTTTCGCGCCATGCTGTTGCGCATCGGCTACCAAGCTTTTCAGAAAATCGGTTTTACCGGGTTCGGGCAGTGGTGTTAAGTTCACACCATTATCCCACGGCATACCGCACTTCAGTTTTTTAACTTCTTCGCTAAAGCGTTTTATAAATTCATCGACTATGCTGCGGTGTACAAACAATACTTTTAATGCCGTGCAACGCTGTCCGTTAAACGACAACGATCCGGTAATGCATTCGCTTACGGCATTCTGCATATCGGCATCGGACAATACAATGGCCGGGTTTTTGGCATCCAGCCCCAGAATGGCCTTTAACCGGTGAGGCTTCGGGTGTAATTTTTTCAGATCGTTAGCGCCTTTGTTTGTACCAATAAAAGCAAAGATGTCAAGCTTGCCGCTTTCCATTAACGAGCCAACTGTTTCCCTGCCTTTTCCATAAATAATGTTGATCACACCTTTCGGGAAACTGTCGCGGAAGGCTTCGAGCAACGGACGGATTAACAGCACGCCATACTTGGCCGGTTTAAACACCACCGCATTACCCATGATGAGGGCAGGGATAAGCGTGGTAAACGTTTCGTTTAACGGATAATTATACGGCCCCATGCACAAGGCCACGCCTAACGGCACGCGCCTGATCTGCGCCATAAAGCCCTGCTCTTCTATAATTTTCGCGGCACTGCGGTCTGCTTCTTTTAATGCTTTGATGGTGTCGGTGATGTAATCGCAGGTGCGGTCAAATTCTTTTTCGGAATCCTTCAGCGGCTTGCCTATTTCCCACATCAACAGTTTTACCACTTCGTTGCGCTTTTCTTTCATGCGCGTTAAAAAGTTTTCAACGTGCGCAATGCGGTCGGCCACAGACATCATAGCCCATTCACCTTTGCCTAAGTCGTGTGCTTTTACAGCGGCATCTAATGCCTTCATGGCTTCAGCGGCATTCAACAAGGGCGTGCTGCCAATAATTTTTTGTTTATACGTGCTGCCTTCTTTTACAAACACGGGGCTTGCTACCGGGGCAAGATCGCCCGACCAGGTTTTTAACTCACCATCGATCAGGTACTCGCGTTGTTCGAGGTAGGTATCTAACCGGTACGCTTCGGGGATGGCATTTGCTTCAGGAAAAATGTTTTGTAAAGAAGTGTTCATCTGGTTTAGGACTTAGGTGTCAGGTTTTAGGTGTCAGGACTTAGGGATTAGGTGTTAGTTGAAGTAACTAATTTTACGCCCGAAGATGTTCCGATACGATCGGCTCCGGCTTCAATCAGGGCAATGGCTTGTTCGCATGTTTTAATACCGCCCGATGCTTTAATACGCACGGTTGGAGGCAACACACTGCGCATTAACTGAATGTGCTCAACTGTTGCGCCTGCCGGTGCAAAACCGGTAGATGTTTTTACAAAATCAGTCCCGGAATCGGCACATAGTTTACAGGCTTTGGTTATTTCATCGGCTGAAAGATACGCGGTTTCAATAATAACTTTTAACAGCTTGTGGTGATCGTGCGCCAGCTTGCTGCATTTGGCAAGTTCGATCTTCGTCCACGGAAGTCCGGTTTTAAATGCGCTGATGTTCCACACGACATCAATTTCATCGGCTCCGTTATCAATAGCCCGTTTAATTTCATCGAGCTTGGTTTCGGTCATGGTATAGCCTAATGGGAATCCGGCAACGGTTACCAGCACAATGTTGGCGTTTCCTATCTCGCGTTTGGCGCGTTCTACCCAAAACGGAGGAACACATACACCCAACAAGTTGTGTTGAAGGGCATCGCTCACTAATTTGTCAATGTCACCGATGGTAAGCACGGGACTTAAATTAGTGTGTTCGATGTATGCGGCCAGGTTCATACCGGTACAAGGTACAACAAAGGCCGGGGGCGATCAAATCAATGCCGGATTTCGCACTCTTTGCAGAACTTCATTTTGTGGGGCGGGCGCTTTTTGGGTTTGCGTTTATGGCCGAAGTACGTTGGGTCGGAATACTGCGGTTTCAGCATTTCTTTCTCAGCCTTGCGCTGGGCTTTGCCTACCTCAGCCATGCGGTCGTAATACTTATCTTCGGCCGTGTACGTAACACTCGATTTCTTTTTCTTCTTACTCTCTTTGGGCGCATAATCCTTTTCAGGATAATATGGAGCTAATGAACTGGATTGCTGTTGCGTGGTTTGGGCTTTTCCTTTTTTCTTCTTTTTCGATTGGCCGAACGAAAGCGTTACGGCACATAGCACAAGCAAAACAATAAGGGGTAATCGTAGCATAATCACAAAGATATGGTTTGCAGGATAAACTTTACCCGGTCTTTAAAATTGTGCAGGGGCATCTGGAAAATCGATGGACGGTATCTTTCGGGCGATTACCCGTTGTAATATTCAAAAGCAAGCAACCCGATGATAATAATAGCAATACCCAACAGGATAAACCCGAACACCCTGGCTCTGTTAAAAAATCCACGTACCGGTAATCCTTCTTTCATCTTGTTTTTTTTATTCGATTCCGAAAAGGGTAAAGATGTTGAAAAACAAATACAACAGTGCCGACAGCGCCATGAGGTAAGCAAATACCTTGGCGCGAATAAAATAGCTATGTGCGGATAAGGTCTTTTTCATGGTTTAAGGGGCTAACAGTTAAAGTATAACTTCAATTACGGATTAAAAGTGCTTTTACCTGTCTTTATTTCGGTTAAAAGGCCAAAAACCACGTAAAACCCGCATTTTTGTCGTTAGAATAAGCCTTTCTTTTTGTGTTTTTGCGTGGATTATGCAAAAAGCGTTCCGGTAACCGGGGTTTTGATAGGGTATAAAAGCAAAAGTCCCGATTTACCGGGACTTTCTTCTCAAATTATTTTATGTAAACCAATCCGTTACAAGTGAATTACTTCACCATACGCGGCTGCGGCTGCTTCCATTACCGCTTCACTCATAGTCGGGTGTGGGTGAATTGATTTTATGATTTCGTGGCCGGTCGTTTCAAGGTTGCGGGCAACCACTACTTCGGCAATCATTTCGGTAACGTTCGCACCAATAAAGTGCGCACCTAACCACTCGCCATATTTGGCATCGAATATAACTTTTACAAAACCATCGGGCGCACCGGCAGCTTTTGCTTTACCCGATGCCGAGAACGGAAACTTACCCACTTTAATTTCGTAGCCGGCTTTTTTCGCAGCTTCTTCGGTTAAGCCAACCGATGCAATTTCTGGACTGCAATACGTACAGCCCGGAATGTTGTTGTAGTTGATCGGGTGCGGTTTCAATCCGGCAATGGCTTCAACACACGTAATACCTTCTGCGGAAGCAACGTGTGCAAGCGCGGGGCCTTTTACAATATCGCCAATGGCATATACGCCACTTACGTTTGTTTTATAGAAATCGTCAACAATAACTTTTCCTTTATCGGTTTTTACGCCTGTTTCTTCCAGTCCAATGCCTTCAATGTTAGTGGCAACACCTACTGCCGAAAGCACAATGTCGGCTTCGAGTTTAAGTTCACCGTCTTTCGTTTTAACAGTAGCCACACAACCTTTGCCTGCGGTATCTACTTTGGTTACTTCGGCATTGGTGTGAATGGTAATGCCCGATTTCTTGAACGACTTTTCTAATTGCTTAGAAACTTCTTCATCTTCAACCGGCACAATGCGCGGCATAAATTCAACGATGGTAACTTCAGTACCGAGCGTGCTGTAGAAATACGCGAACTCAACACCGATAGCGCCTGAACCTACCACAATCATTTTCTTGGGTTGCTCAGGCAATACCATGGCTTCGCGGTAGCCGATAATTTTTTTACCATCGATTTTTAACGCTGGTAATTCGCGTGAACGCGCACCGGTTGCTAAAATAATGTGCTTGGCTTCATGGTCTTCTTTTTTACCATCGGCTGATGTTACTTCAACCTTACCGCCTTTTTTCAGCTTACCGGTTCCGGCAATCTGCTCGATTTTATTTTTCTTAAACAAAAACTGTATGCCTTTGCTCATGCCATTGGCTACATCGCGACTGCGTTTTACAATCGCACCAAAATCCGCTTTGGCATCTTTTACTTCGATACCATAATCTTTTGCATGTTTCAGGTATTCAAACACATTGGCGCTTTTTAACAGGGCTTTGGTTGGGATACATCCCCAGTTCAAACAAATACCACCCAGTTCAGCCTTTTCCACAACGCCTACTTTCATACCCAATTGTGAAGCGCGGATTGCCGCTACATACCCGCCCGGACCCGAACCAATTACGATTACATCATATTTTGCCATACCTGTAAAGATTTAATTCTTAAAAATGCGGTCAAAGATACCTTTTGCGCGGTTCTTTCAAAAGTTCGATTTACGGGTGTTCATTTTTAAATTGTGGGATTAATTGGCATTTTTGAGGGTGTGAAGCGGTTCAAAAGAAAATATATTATTAACGAACAAAACGAACGGGTGGCTGTTCAGTTAGATATTAAAACTTTTGAAAAGATAGAGCGTGCCTTAGAAGATTTTGTATTGGGTGAGAAAATGCTGAAGAATAAACCGGCAGAGGTGCTTATGCTTAACGAAGCGAAAAGCTACTATAAGCGATTAAAGAATAATTATACCAGAACATGAGTTTATTAAAAGGAAAAACCGCGCTCGTAACCGGAGCATCAAAAGGAATAGGCCGATCGATCGCCTTAAAATATGCCGAACAAGGCGCTAACGTTGCCTTTACCTATTTATCGAGCGTTGAACAAGGTCAGGCGTTAGAAGCTGAACTGGCCTCGAAAGGCGTAAAAGCAAAAGGCTTTCGTTCGGATGCCTCAGATTATGCCCAGGCCGAAAAACTGATCAACGATGTAGTGGCTGAGTTCGGCTCGTTGGATGTGTTAATCAACAATGCGGGCATCACGCAAGACACGTTGTTGCTGCGCATGAGCGAAGAGCAGTGGGATAAAGTTATCAACGTAAATTTAAAATCGTGTTTTAATACGGTGAAGGCTGCCACCAAACCCATGATGAAACAAAAAAGCGGTTCCATCATTAACATGACTTCGGTTGTGGGTATAAAAGGCAATGCGGGTCAGGCCAACTATGCAGCATCCAAAGCGGGTATTATTGGTTTTACCAAATCGGTTGCGCTTGAGTTAGGTTCGCGCGGTATCCGTTCAAACGCTATCGCCCCGGGCTTTATTGAAACCGAAATGACTGCTGTACTTGATCCCAAAACCGTACAAAGCTGGCGCGATGCTATTCCGTTGAAACGTGGCGGACGGCCCGAAGATGTTGCCGATGCGTGTGTTTTCTTAGGCTCGGATATGTCAACCTACATCTCAGGGCAAGTTATTCAGGTGGACGGAGGGATGCTGACTTAAAGTTTATGACCAAGAAGACCCTGTTGTTTTTCCTGACGGGTTTACTGACAACATTGTTTGTAGCACTGGTGTATTATATAGATGCCAAAGTAGTAACACCTTTGGACAGACCTCATTTCTTGTCTTCCAAAAAAGAAAGTATTGATGTAACCTACGTTAGTTTCTTGTGTGATTGCGCGAATTTTGTAGAGATCAAGAATTACAAAACAAACCCTATTTCAGAACCTGACGAGAACGACTACATTTACATAGAGCCTGCCACAGCAGATTTAGCGGTTAATACTTTTTTTTATGATACTGGCCGGCATTATTATAACCTCAGGTTAACGGGAAGCTACTATATTGATAAGGGGATTCCTGCAACTTACACCTATACAGATCCTTTCAAACCTGCATTGGCACGTGTTTTTCGTTACGAAAGGATCGAGTTTATTCTTCGCAAAAAATAAGTTCCGAAAATTGTATCGAGGATTTCTCATCGTAAATACGCACGGCTAACAACTGTTCGATCGCTGTTTATAAAAAAATTTCTTCTTCCGCTTGGAAACAACCCTGGCCAAGCCTACGTTTGTACCATCAAGTCGAGAGGCGTACCGCCATATCGATTTATAAAGAAGCGCTGAGAGAACAGGCTCTAAGACGCGCTAGCAACCTCGAAAAGGTGCTAAAGCCTGCCCCGGAGAAGGTCTTCGGGGAACGATAAACCGATGTAAAATGAAAAATTTCATCAACACCATTTCTGAAGAAACCCGCAGCGGGTTCCGTGTTTTACTTGCTCAACTCGACAAAGCCATTTGTAATCTGTTTTGCGACAACAAGTGTATGTGTTGTTGCTGCTGCTAAGCGAATAGTCTTTTATCCCTAACAGCACACTAACCTATGACCATGTCAGGTGACAGGCATTTTGGTTACGGTTATGTCCATTTAACAGCAAACAAAAACAGATTTCAAAACATTTAAAACATACACAATCATGAGCTTACAATTTGAAACATTACAATTACACGCAGGCCAGGAAATTGACCCTGTAACCGGTTCACGCGCAGTACCCATCTACCAAACTACCTCGTATGCATTTAAAAATGCCGAGCATGGTGCAAACCTGTTTGCCTTAAAAGAGTTCGGCAATATTTATACCCGCATTATGAACCCCACTACCGATGTGTTTGAAAAACGCGTTGCGGCATTAGAGGGCGGTGTGGCTGCATTGGCTGTAAGTTCGGGGCAGGCTGCGCAGTTTATTGCCCTGAACAACATCCTACAATCGGGCGATAATTTTGTTTCCACATCATTTTTATATGGCGGAACATACAACCAGTTTAAAGTAGCTTTCAAACGCTTAGGCATTGATGTACGTTTTGCCGAAGGTGATACCGTTGAAGCCTTCGAAAAACTGATCGACAAAAACACCAAAGCACTTTACTTAGAAACCATTGGCAACCCCGGTTTTAACATCCCCGATTTTGAAGCCATTGCAGCGTTAACCAAAAAACACAACCTGCCGTTAATCGTTGACAATACCTTTGGCGCGGCTGGTTATTTGTTTAAACCGCTTGAGCATGGCGCTAACGTAGTGGTTGAGTCGGCTACAAAATGGATTGGCGGCCACGGTACAAGCATTGGCGGTGTGATTGTCGATGGCGGAAATTACAACTGGGGCAACGGCAAGTTCACGCAGTTTACCGAACCCTCGGAGGGTTATCACGGCCTGAAATTCTGGGACACCTTTGGTGAAGGCAATCCGTTAGGTCTGCCTAACATTGCGTTTGCTATTCGTGCCCGTGTAGAAGGTCTGCGCGATTTCGGCCCGGCAGCCAGTCCGTTTAATTCATTTTTATTATTGCAAGGATTGGAAACCTTATCGCTTCGCGTGCAGCGGTCGGTCGATAACGCCCTGGCCTTGGCGCAATGGTTGGAACAACATCCCGATGTGGAAAGCGTGAATTATCCCGGTTTGGAAAGCAGCACGTACCACAAATTAGCCAAAAAATATTTACGCAATGGTTTTGGTGCGGTGCTTTCGTTTACGGTAAAAGGCACGAAAGAAAATGCCGGGAAAATTATTGACAACCTGAAATTAGTGAGTCACTTAGCCAATATGGGTGATGCCAAAACGCTTATCATCCAGCCTTCGGCCACTACACACCAGCAACTAAGCAGTGAAGAACAACTAACAGCCGGAGTGCTGCCTACGTTGCTGCGCGTATCGGTAGGCATCGAACACATCAGCGACATTAAAGCAGATTTTGAACAGGCATTTGAAAAAGTTTTTAAGAAAGAGCTGATAGCGGGGTAGAACTTCTCTTTGAGAGAGGCTTCGATTGAACTAAAGAAAATGGAAAAAGCAGATTACACGTTTCATTATGAAAAACCTTTCGAGCTGGAGTCGGGGCAAACACTTCCCGGCTTCCAGCTTCGTTATACTACCTTAGGGAAACTTAACGCCATGCGTTCAAACATCGTCTGGGTGTGCCATGCGTTAACGGGCAGTTCAGACTTTACCAATTGGTGGAATACCCTGTTCACAAACGACAGTCCGCTGAACCCGAACGAATATTTTATCATCTGCGCTAATATGCTGGGCGGATGTTATGGTTCTACGGGGCCTTTATCGGTTAATCCCGAAAGCGGTAAACCTTTTTACCACAGCTTTCCGGAGCTTACCAATCGCGATGTTGTTAGAGCATTCGATTTGCTTCGCGCTGATCTGGGTTTTGAAAAAATCCATACACTTATTGGCAGTTCGTTAGGCGGACAACAAGCGTTAGAGTGGGTAATTGAAAAACCGTTTGTCTTTGAACATTTGATCGCCATTGCTACCAATGCTTTCCATTCGCCCTGGGGCATTGCGTTTAACGAAGCACAACGTTTAGCCATTGAGGCAGACGCTACATGGAAAACCAACGATCACTTTGCCGGCTTAAACGGACTGAAAGCCGCACGTGCCATTGGTATGCTCTCGTACCGGCATTATGATTGTTACGCACAAACGCAAAGCGAGAAAACAGACAACACGCTGGATGATTTTCGTGCCGCTACCTACCAGCGTTATCAGGGCGAAAAACTCATCAAACGGTTTAACGCCTTTACCTATTGGTTGTTATCGAAAATGATGGACAGCCATAACGTTGGCCGGGGAAGAACATCCGTTGAAGAAGCCCTGCGCGGTATCCGTGCAAAAACATTGGTAGTGAGTATTGACTCGGATGTGTTGTTTCCGCCATACGAACAAAAATTTCTGGCCGATCACATCCCCAATGCTGAATTACAAAGCATTTCATCGGTGTACGGGCACGATGGCTTTTTAGTGGAATACGAGCTTTTAAAAAATATCATTTCAACTTTTTATCAAACAACATTACGCACTGTATCATTATGAGAAAGAAATTAACCTTAGGATTATTCGGTTTTGGATGTGTGGGGCAAGGCTTATACCATGTACTGGAAGAAACCCATGGCGTAAAAGCAACCATCAAAAAGATTGTTGTTAAAAACAAAGACAAACAGCGGCCACTCTGCAAAGACCTGTTCACCTTCAATAAAGCCGATGTGCTGAACGATCCCGAAATTGATGTAGTGGTTGAACTGATTGATGATGCCAAAGCCGCATTTGAAATTGTAAAAACGGCCATTCAAAACGGGAAGCATGTAGTTACCGCCAACAAAAAAATGATTGCCGAAAACTTAGCCGAAATTTTAACCTTACAGGAGCAGTACGATCGTTCTATATTATATGAGGGTGCGGTTTGCGGCAGTATCCCGATTTTACGCAACCTCGAAGAGTATTACGACAACGATTTGTTAACCGGCATTGAAGGTATTTTTAATGGCTCTACAAACTACATCCTCACCAAAGTATTTGAGGAAAAGAAAAGCTATGCCGAAGCATTACGGCAGGCGCAGGAGTTAGGCTTTGCTGAGTCTGATCCAAGCCTTGATGTACAAGCGTTCGACCCCAAGTTTAAATTGACCATTGCCATTGCGCACGCTTTTGGTGTTGTAGTGCGACCCGAAAACATTGTTAACATCGGTATCGATAAAATATCCGACCTCGACCTGAAGTTTGCCCGCGAAAACGGATACGCTATTAAGTTGATTGCGCGCGCAGTTCGTGCCGAAGGAAAAATCTATGCGCTGGTGGCACCGCAATTTGTGTTAGCCGAAAATCCGCTTAGCAATATACGGCTCGAATACAATGCTGTTCAGTTGCAGGGCGCTTTCGCAGATAAGCAATTATTTGTTGGCAAGGGCGCGGGAAGTTACCCGACAGGCTCGGCTGTTTTATCGGATATTTCTGCACTCACCTACGATTACCGTTACGAGTATAAAAAAATCAATCAGTTGCCAAAAAATGAATTCTCAGACGACTGGTCGATCGAAGCATTTGTGCGCGCCCCGCACAACGAAAACATTTCCATTGGCGATTTCGAAAAATTAACAGCGGGTTATGCTGCCAACGGCCAGCAATACAACATTGGCAAAGTAAATTTTACACAGCTTAAAGCGTGGTCGCAAAACGAAAACACCAGTGTTATTCTCGCTCCGCAGGCAAATTTTGAGGCTTCGGTAAAAGCTGAACAACTTGTTGCGGCAGTGTAAATTTTTGCCGGTTGTTTTTTAATTTACAAAACTCATATAGTTTGTTGGTCATCCCGAGGCACGAGGGATCCGCGTATGCCTTTAGGCTTGCGGTGCTTTTACATTCGAGGATGCCTCGTGGCTTGATTTTTCACTTTGCTGAACATTACTGCACCCGGCATGACCTTCAATTTCAGACAGACCCGCCTCATAACAATTCGCAACAATTTGAAATGCACCCCTCTTATTTGCCATACCGTTAATTCCTCATAGCTTTGTATAAACAACAGCTATGGACTTAACCATTTTGTTTTCACCGGTTGATGAATCGATACACGAGAACATCACCTCACCCGCATCTTTCTGTAAAAGCATCCGCATTTTTGGCGATAAAATGCCTTCGTACCGGGAAGCGCACATTGCCATTTTCGGTGTAAAAGAATCGCGCGGAGGCGAAAACAATGCCGGTGCTTCAGATGCCCCCGATGAAATCCGCAAAAAATTATACAATCTCAAAAAAGGAAACGGCAGCTATCGCATTGTTGATTTGGGCAATCTCAACCCCGGCCGCGACTTAGATGAAACATACGTGCGTATCAGCGAAGTGTGCCGCATGCTACTTGAGCATAATGTGTTGCCTGTTATTTTGGGTGGCACACACGACCTCGACTACGGCCAGTATGTTGGGTACGAAACCATGAGCAAGTTGGTGAGTTTACTCAACATCGATGCCTACCTTGACCTGGAAGACAGGAATGGATCGACCGCTAATCAACAGCACATCAATAAAATTTTATTACACGAACCTAACTACCTGTTTAGCTACACACACTTAGCCTATCAATCGTATCTGATCGATGCCACACAAGTAGCCGTGCTGGAGAAACTTTATTTCGAAGCCTTTCGTATCGGGCAAATGCGCACCGGCCTGCAAGAGATGGAGCCGGTAATCCGTAATGCCGATATGCTGTCGTTTGATGTTACGGCCATCCGTTCATCGGATGCCCCCGGCAATGCCCTGGCGCAACCTTTCGGGCTTACCGGTGAAGAGGCTTGCCAGATTTGCTGGTATGCCGGCCAGAACGAAAAACTAAGCTCTATCGGGTTTTATGAATACAATCCCGGTTACGATGATGTGCACAAAAAAACCGCATCGGTGGTAGCCACGATGATTTGGTATTTTATCGAAGGATTTTACCATCGCAAAAGAGAACAGAATTTCAAGAGCAACGATTTCTTAAAATACGTGGCTGCCCTTCATGCCGAACCCGAAACCATCACGTTCTACAAAAGCAAAGTGAGCGAAAAATGGTGGATGGAAGTTCCGTATCCCGCAGGGCGCGAACGCTACGCACGCAACAGCATTGTGCCGTGCAGTTACAGCGATTATCAATTGGCCACAAGCGGTGAAGTACCCGAGCGGTACATTACAACATTAGCCAGGTTGATGTAGCGAATATACCCCATTGGCGGGGATGTACAGTTCGTTGAAAAAATTGATTTTGCACAATGAATTTCACTTTAAAAGATTTTGCGCTTGCGCTCATCCGTGTGGCGGCCGCAGGCAATATGCTCATTCACGGTATCGCGCGTGTTGCTACCGATGGTGTTGTTCCGTTTGACGGCTATTTGTCTTCACTCGGATTTCCGCCTTACTCGGCCTGGATTATTACCGTGTTTGAATTAGTAGCTGCCGTGCTGATTATGCTGAACCGCTGGGTTAGCGTGTTATCGCTTGTGTTTTGTGTTGAACTGATCGCAGGCATTATATTAGTGCACGGCCCCGAAGGATGGTTTGTAGTAGGGCACGGAAGAAACGGATCGGAATACAGTGTGTTGCTGATATTGTGTTTCGTTTCTATTGCGCTGGCATCGTGGCCGAAACGAAATAACTAAAATCCTGTTATGGTGTAGAATACTGCCTCAAAAGTGTAGCGTCATGTCGAACGCAGTGAGACATACCGTCAATTAGCGCTCAAAACCGGGACATCTCACTGCGTTCGATGTGACGTGGTTTATTATGTTGACTTTTGAGATAGTCTTTAATTTTTATACACGTTAATCAGGAAAACACAATCTTTCAGTTTTTTCACTTGCTGAACACGTGTTGAGTTTTTCAACGAGTTTTGTTTTGGGAGTTTTACCGGAACGCTCAATGAATCCAACACCGAATCGGTTACAATCTGTTTCAGCACGGCCGATTTAATAGCGAACGTTGCTCCCGATGCTTGTGTTTGCACACCGCTGATCATCCCGATTAAATCGCCTTTCGTGTTCAGCAACGGGCCTCCGCTGTTTCCGGGGTTCACCGGCACCGAAACCTGGTACGCATTGGGGTTGGCGCGGTAACCTGTTAACGAACTGATCGAACCTTCGCCAAACACTACCTCTTCACGCGGGAAACCCAACGTATAAACATCTTCGGCCAGTTCGGCATCGGTATCGGCTACTGTATAGGGGAGTGGTTCGATCTTTACCGGACTAACAATCTTCAAAACCGAAACATCATTAACCGGATCGCTGTGTACAACAACGGCTTTTAAGCTGCCATACTTTTCGTTTTGGATATATACCGAGTCGGCATTATTAATCACGTGTTGGCTGGTGATAACATAACCCTGTGCCGAAACCAAAAAACCCGTAGCGGCAAATTGTGCCTTGGGTATAACAACGGGTTTGCGTTTCAACCCTTTCTCTAACTCGGTTTGTGATTTTTGGATTTTATCAACGGTTCTTCTTAACTCTATGTAATCGGAGGTTTGTTGCGAGCGGATGTTGTGGGTAATCCAGAGTGTGGCCACTACGCTGATCAGCGCAACCGATGCGGCTACTCCGCTTAGTGTTCTGTATTTCTTCCAGCCCGTAACCGGCAGGGCAACAACAGGTTTTTCCATACCGGTATGGAGTGCATTAAGTTTATGTTTAAGCACTACCCGCTTTCCATAAGTACCAAGTGCTTTTGTGAGTGCAAGGTGCTCTTCTGCCAACTGTTTAAATGCAGCATCTTGCTGCATACGTGTTTCAACCGCCAGCGTTTCTTCTGGTGACAAGACGCCTTTCACATATCGGTCAAGCAATTCTACTATCGCACTGTTCTCGTTCATTTCTCTTTGCTTTGGGTTCCGAAAAACAATTTTTTAAGTCGTTGCAGACATTTATACTTTTGATTTTTAGCATTGTCTGCGCTGGTGTACCCGAATTTTTCGCTGATGATTTCCATCGAAAAATCATGGATATAAAAATCTTCAAGGATGCTTCGGCAGGGTTCGCCCAACGCATGCAGTGAATCACCCATGCGTTTAAAACTTAACTCTTTATCTTCCGCATCCTCTACTTCGGCATCTACACCGTTAAACGTTTCGGTTTCGGGTATGCTGATGCTGAAGCGTTTTTTCTCGGCCAGGCGTTTCAACCACAACCTTCGGCACACTGCGTACAAATAGGTTTTGATTTTACACGTAAGCTCGAAATCGGGTTGCTGTGCCCGTTCGTAAAAAGCGATTACCGCTTCCTGGTAAACATCTTTTGCTTCCTGCTCGGTGCCGCTGTTTGAACAGATCAGGTTTACCGCCATGGGATAGTGCGTTTTATACAACTCGCCCAAGGCTGCTTCGTTGTTTTTTCTGATCTCTGCGAGTATTAGTTCGTCAAAATAGTGCGCCACGCTGCAACAAAGTCGGTTTGATACAATTTTCCCCGTAAGGTAACCCAACAAAAATATTCTTTTTCTATGGGTGACCTTCTGATTTTTTCGGTATGAAGGAAAATTTTAAACCTGATAACATGAAAAAATCATTAAAAATCACTTTTGCGACTGCTTTGTGCGCTGTTTTTGCGTTAGCGCTTACTTTCTGCGGATCGAAGCCTGCTGAAACTGCCGAAACTCAGGACACCGTAGCAACTGAAGTTGCCCCGGTAGTTGCTGATACAGTTGCCGCTGAAACTCCTGCCGACACAACTGCTGTTACGGAGTAATCAGTGGAGCAATTAGAAAAGGCCATCGCGAACAGTGATGGCCTTTTTTATTTGAAGGGTTAGTAATTATCGTTTCTGCTATAAGTTCGGGCTGATACAGGTCAATCTAAAACAAATCACTTCCCCAACTGCTGCTGTAATTCGTTAAGCTTCTTCCGGAGGATCGTTTTACTGTCGGTAATCTTCGCATCAATCTTTTTGGTTGTTCCGCTTACGGAAATGTCGGTCATTTTTTCGAGTGCGGTAAGGTAATAACCTGTCCATACATCGAGAATATGTTGCTCGTCACTCACTTTTGCCCCTTTTGCAACAGCTTCTTTGCTTAATGCAAACTCCACATCCAATCGATTGAGGGCATTAGCTTTTACTTCATCCACTAATGTGAGTGCAGTTTTTTCATCAGCCGAGGCGAGAATGTATGCCGTAGCCAGCGCACTCACGCCTACATTTTTCATCTCTTCACCCGATACCATTTCTAAGCGGTCGGCATCAGTATGATAAAATACATCGGTAAAATGCCACATTAACAATCCCGGGATTTTCGCTTTCAGAAACGGGGTGTGATCGCTGCCGCCTTCAAACGGATTGGTGTTTACCACCCAGCCGTTTGATTTCGCCTGTTGTAAACAGCGGTTCAACAGCAAGTCGTTAAAGTAGTGCGGGAATAACTGATCTTCACGCAATACATCGCCACCCCACTCGGTATGCTTTTCGTTTCCGCGTGTCCAGATGGCCGAAGGGTCGGGCATCTTTTCAATCAAAAATGTTCCCCCGGTTTTTGAAACATCTTCACCCACCATATCGAGGCTTAGTCCCCATTTAATATTCTTTGCGCGTTCCGCATCATCTTTAATATAGCGGTCGGTCGAAATAATCTCATCGCCCCATAAAAACGTGATGGTACGTTGCGGTGTAAATTTTTTCTGGCGGATAAGTTGTGCCGTAACACGTGCCATTTCAGCCAACGTAGCCACACCTGTGGCGTTATCGTTCGCGCCTGGTTCCTGAACATGGGCGCTGAACACAAACCGTTCATAGGGTTTTACGGTTCCGCGCGCGTTGGCTACAATAGTCAACTCATCGGCCTTATAAATTTTCGTTTCAACTTTTGCTGTAACGGTTACCTGGCCTTTTGCCAATGCTGCCTTCAGTTTTTCTTTAGCCTGATACGAAAGCATCATCGCCCATTTTTGGCTGACCGAATCTGTATAGGCAATGCTTTGAAACTGAATGGAGTTGATGTGCTTGGTTGGCTGGTTGTAGTTAGGCATCGAATATGCCAAAACCCCCACAGCTCCTTTTTCAATAGCCAACTGGTATAAACGGTAAGCCCCGCTTTCGGCCAATACAATTTTTCCTTTTACATCTTTTCCTTCAAAATCTTCTTTGCGGCCACGACCCACATCAATTACTTCGGCTGTTATGCCATGGGGCGGTGTACTGGCAGAATTTATCGCCAGCATATTGCGGTTGGTTGAGAATTGTAGAAGCGGAACATTTTCACCGTGTAAGGTTAACGATGCGCTTACCGGTTCCCATGTTGGGCGTTTCATTGCGCGTGTTTCGATGCGGTACGTTAACGGGCCATCGGTTTCACCGTTTACTTCTTTTGTATAACCGGCTTGCTTTAGAATTTCTTCAACGTAATAGATGCTTTCGTCAAAGCCTTTGTTGCCTGCCAGTCGCCAGCGTTGTTCTACAAAGGCCGTGGTGGTGTATGCGTTTTCGGCCGAAAATTCTTTTCGTAAATCGATATAGTGTTTTTCAAAAGGTTGTTGTGCTGTTGCCATGAACGCACAAAACATGAATAAAAGCAGAAGTTTTGTTTTCATACCGGGTAAGATATGCCCGAAGGTATAAAAACCCTAAAAGAAACAGGCATAAAAAACTCTTTTATGAAATAGCCCTGCAAGCGCTTTGCACCAGCAGCTAATTTTTGTCCGCAGTTTATTTTGTACAACTATAATCTGACAGACAAAAAAGACTGTCAGCATAAACACATACAGTATTTTATCACCCCATCTTTCAGTACACATATTTTTTATTTCGTTCTATGCCATCGTATAGGTATGGATGTACGCTTTTGGCAGTTTTTTGATAACGCTTTCCACAACGAAAAAAACATCAGCACAAAAAAATCATTTAAAACGTGTGCAGAAAATTTGTGGGTAACACTGGCACGATCTTTATAGAAAGAATGCCGTGTATGCTTCTTCATTAAAACGTAACATTTTAAGCATACACTCAGGGGCTTTGAGGGGTGTATCCGTGCGTTAACCAATATTCATCAGCACTGCCCATTGCCCGAAAGGCAATTCCCCTGTCAATCAAAAATTATAAATACATGAAACATTTTGTGTACAGTTTATTGCTGTTAACTGCGCTGGTGTTATCGCCATTGGCCGCAACATCAACGAAGGTTAACAAAACCAATCAGAAAATTTATGTTAAAAGCGATACCCGTGTTGTGCTGGACGCTCTCACTATTTATAACCCCGAACGTAAACAATGTGACAGTACACCACTGATTACCGCCAGCAATGCAAAAATTGATGTGGAAGAATTGCGCAACGAAAACGTACGGTGGATGGCGCTTTCGCGCGATCTGTTAAAACGCTGGAACGGCAAATTCCATTATGGCGATACTGTGCTGGTAACTTCGGGCGATCCGGCCATCGATGGGTTGTGGGTGATTAAAGACACTATGAACAAGCGTTTTAAAAACCGGGGCGATTTATTGTTCTCTAAAGATGTGCGCAAACTCGGCAAATGGAAAAACGTTGAGGTGGCAAAAGTTGAATGGATGAACGTTTAAGATCATTCACCTTCATAAAAATCTTGTAACGAGCGAACGTATTCTTCATCCCACCCGGCTATGATGTCGTCATAGTCAACATCGGGAATGTTGGTGTGGCGCACTTCCATTGAAGTGCCTTTAGGATGTTCGTGCAGTTTAATGGTTACAATGGAGGCTTCGGGCTGATCGCCAAAATACCATTGCTGTACGATTTTTTTTCCGGGATCGAATTCCAGGTTTTTGCCCACAATGCTGTCGTCCCACAACGAAAACTCCGAACCGACTTCTGCTTTCATGGTGGCTACGGCTCCTGTCCAAAGCATGAGGGTAGGCTCGAACGTAAGGGCGAGGTAAACATCTTCGGGCGGGGCAGGAATGATATAGTATTTTTTAAAGTCCTTCATAAATTAAAGCACGTTGTTCAGTTGCTCTTTAATTTTTTCGAGCTCTTCTTTCATGGTTACTACGTGCTTTTGAATTTCGGCATCGTTGGCTTTCGAGCCTATGGTGTTAATTTCACGCCCAATTTCCTGCGAAAGGAATGCGAGTTTCTTCCCGTTCGATTGCTTTTCATCTAAAATCTGCAAAAAATAATCGAGGTGAGTTTTCAGGCGCACGCGCTCTTCGTGGATGTCTAACTTTTCGATATAAAAAATAATTTCCTGCTCCAGCCGGTTTTTGTCGTAACCCTCTTCACCAAGCAAAGCGGTTACATTGCCTTTGAGGCGCTCGCGGATTTTTTCTACACGTTTCGGGTCAAGTTCAACCACTTTTTTAAGGGCGGTATCAATTGTTGTGCAGTATTCCGTTAGCTTCAGCGAAAGCGATTTACCTTCATCACTCCTGAACGCATTACATTTTTCAATCGCTTTGAGCAATACTTCTTTTACCTTATGCCAGTCGTCTTCAATGTTTTCGTTATCGGATTTTGTCTGGATAACATCGGGCGAGTTAAGCGCCAGTTCAAAAATGTTGTGTGCCAGTGTGCCCGAGGCGGCTTCTAAGTTTTTTAAATTCTGTAAGTAGGTTAAAAAAAGTTTTTCGTTGTAAACCTGCTTTACTTCGATTTCGCCATACCGTTGCCATTCGATAACCAACGAAATTTTTCCGCGCTCAAGCTGTTCACCGACCAGCGTACGCAATTCGAGTTCTTTTTCTGAGAACTGTTTCGGAAATTTTAATCCGGGGTCGAGGTATTTGGAGTTGAGGGTTTTTACTTCAACGTTAATACGCAACGCACCGTCATCGTATTGGGCCTGGCCAAAGCCGGTCATGGATTTTATCATATCAGCAATTTACGACCGGCAAAATACAACCTTTATCAGAAATCGAAGCCTAAGGTTACGTACCAGCTTGTTTTTCCGACTTCGTAATTCATCACCGGCCAGGCGGCATCTACCTTCAGGTAATACCCCAACAGGGTTGTACGAACGCCCAAACCATAACTGTACAGCCAGGGGTTCAGGTAGTTTTTAACATCGATCTGAAACGTCTGGTCTTTAATCCGGTCGTACGTTACGCTTCCTTCTTCGGTAAAGGGCGGCTTACCCGACCAACTGGTGCCGATGTCGTAAAAGCCTACAAATTGCAAGTGCCGCAAAAACGGTGACGAAACCGGTTCGCTGCTAAACGCCTGCACAATAGGAATGCGCAGCTCGGCATTTAACAACAGCACATGATTACCAAACAACGTGGCATAATCGAACCCGCGCAGGTTTGTTGCAAACTCGGTAAACAACAAATCTTCGTTCATACCTATACGACCCAGTGGGTTTGTTTCACCGGTAGCCGTAGTGCCAGTTCTTCGTCTGTCATTAAAAGCCCAGTTTTCCATCCCGCCTAATAAATATTGTTTAGGGGCTTTTCCGTAAAACGATCCGCCAAAACCACGCACGGCAAAAATGATGGTCTTGTAAATTTTTTGATAATGGCGGATGTCGAGTGTTACCTGGCTGAAGCTTCGTTCACTATCGGTCAATCCCTGGTAGTGCATGTACATCAACTTGGCGCGTGTGCCTTCGATCACGTTCATTCCGGTTGGTATGGAGTTGTCGTACACCAACTCTGATTTCACGCCAGCGTAAAAATTATTGACCGGATCGGGTGAAGGCTCTTTGGTTGAAGCATTGGGTTTACCCAAATCGACAGCGCGGGTGTGTATGGCAAACGGTTTTACACTCCAGCGAACACGCTCACTCAGTGGCATGGCTACGCCAAACTCTAACCGGTTTGATGAATACTTGTATGCCGGAACATTCGCATATTCTTCCCAACGGATCCCTTTCCGGTCGAACCGCAGGCTGAAGTCTAAGAAGCGCGGCAGGTATTGCGCCTCGGCATAAAACTCACCGCTGCGCAAGCTAAACGGTGTCATTAACCCTCCGAGGAAACGATAATTCTCAAGCATATCGTTCATTTGCTGGTCGATGGCCATACCAAACCCGCGCAACGGATCAACTACCGGCATAAAGCCAAAGTTATCGGCACTGAAACGCGACTCGTACGGAAACGGCCCCTGTACTTTTGAGCGATCGCGGGCTTTTACATACCGGTTTAAAAACGTTTCGGATGGCTGGGTTTGTTTTACCGCTTCGTCTTCGAACACGTAGTTATCGGTATTGATTACTTCTTCTTTAGGTTGTGTTTTGATTGTATCGGCCGGAATAGTGGTTTGAGATTTTAACGTATCAACAACAAGGGTTGTGGTGTCGCGGTTGGCCTGCATACGGGCATTAAGCAAATCGCGGATGCTCATGTTTTTATTTTCTTCTTTTTCTTTTTGCTGACGTTTTTCACGGATGCCACGCGATTGTTGTAGCTCTCTTCTGCGCGTGGGCGGTGTGAATATCTGTCGATTGAAATTAAATGCGCGGTTCAGGTGTATTTCGTCTTTCAGGTTACTGCGGCTCACCATCGCCAGTGTATTGTTGGCCATGTTTAAATCATACTCTTTTATACCCGTAGCAAAATTGGTTACCTGGGTATATATACCGCTTGCTATATCGTATCGAAACAAATTAACAATACCGCGCTGGTCGCTGAGGTAATAAAACACCGTATTGTTTAATGCAATGGGAGCGTAGTCTTTACTTACGGTGTTGGTAATGCGTTGTAATGTGTTTTTGGTTGTATCTAAATCAAACACAAACAAACTGTAATTATCATTTAATGACGATAACGATGGCTTTGCCGATGTGTTCAGTGAATCGCTGGTGCGGTTCGATGAAAAAACGATGCGGTTGGTGTTGGGGATAAACGATGGGTCGAGGTCATCGTATGCATCGTTCGTGAGGCGCCTGATGCGATCTCTGCGCGAACTGATCAGGTATAAGTCGTTCCGGCCTTCGTAGTCGGCACTGACCACCGCCAACCGGCCATTGCTGGAAAAGCTGATGCTTCGCACGTTGTTAAACCTGTCTAACTCGCGGGGCAGCTTGGTGCGGGTGTTCATATCGTACAGCCAAAAAGTGTATTCGCCATTGCGCACGGCAATTACGCCCAATGTGCTGGCATCAGACCAGCTAATAATCGGCAAACGATAATCAACCTCCTGATTAATTACTTTGCTTCCGTGGCGAAGAATGGTTGTTTCTTTTCCGCTTTCTACCGAACGGACTTTAACAATATACCGGCCACGATCATTTTCGGCATACGCAATGTAACGCCCATCGGGGCTGACCTTTAAGGTTGTAAACTGCGTGGTAGTGTTATGCCGCAGGCGTATTTTAACCGAGTCGGGTGCGGTAACGTACGACTGGTTTACCTGGGTATTCATTTGCGTGTAATAGTCCTGCCACTCTTTTACAACTTGTTTATAGCTTACACCCAGCGTAATTAAAATGCTTTGCTCGGCCTTGCGGGTAATGCGGGCGTAGTTTAAAATATTGGATATGCTGCTGCGGCCATATTTTTCGGCCACAAAATTCCAAAACGATTGCCCCATTAATATGGCCTCACGGCCTTCGGACTTAAATGCTTTCGAGAATTTTTTAGAATGAATAACCTCGCGGATGTAATCGTCCATTTCGGGAGTCCAGCCTTTCGACACGTACTCAATGGCGCCTTTCACAAACCAGTCCGACAGGTTCATTAATAATGAACTTTGTAAGATTTCTTTAAAATTACCGCCATACATCATTTCGTTGATCATCAGTTCGGTAACCTTAAACATCAACTCTTCTTTAAACTCTTGCGATGTGCCGGGGTATGAAACTTCGATGTACGGTTTAATAAACTCTACCTCGCCATTAACAGTATATTCGGTACGGTTCAGGCCAACGTTACTCTGGCGCTGATCGGCCAATGAGTTGTATAAAAAGATACGGGCTTTGTAATACGGGGCGTAGCCAATCAAATCGGTAATGCGGTCAAATTCACCTTCTAAATAGTGCAAGGCTTCGGTAGCCACGGCCCTGCGGCCATCGTAATAATAGACATCGAAATTTTCACCGCTCAGGTAAAGCCAGTTGAATGTCCGGTATTGAATACGGTTCTTGCCAAACGGGTCAACCGTTCGTTGGGCATTGGCTTCGGGCAGGAAGTACAGTAAAAAAGCAAGGAATACTAAAAAACGCACGGTCATTCTCATCTCGACAAATTTCCACCATAATTATAGTGTTTATAACGATCAATATCCACCTCTTTGTTTATTGACCCGTTATTTTCAAGCCATGTAGCTAAAACCTGCGAAAAATAGGGCGCTAAACTAACCCCTTTTGTACCCAGTCCATTAAAAACTACGGCATGAGGATGATCGGGGTGCGAACCTACTATCGGTTTACGGTCGGGTGTGGTAGGCCGCATACCCCAACTTTGACCGACAACTTCGTACGGAAACGCCAGCAAGGCTTCTAATTTTTCAATCAACTCCAAGCGGCCAGCCTCGGTAATGGCCGGTGTGGTATCGGCATATTGATACGTTGCGCCCACCCGCCAAAGGCCGGGTACTACATATACGCCACGATTATAAATTTCAGGCACGTTAACAGAAGGTTTAATACTTAACGTTTCACCTTTTAATGGTCTTATGGGCAACCATGAAAATAATTTGTTCTGCAACGCCTCCACACCTTGGCAAAAAATAATTTTCGATGCCCTGAATTGTTTGTATTCGACATGATCGGTGTAAAACGTTAAGGCTGTTTCATCAAAAACCTCGTCCAGCACAACACCTTTTTGCTGAATATGAGTGCGAACCGCCTGCAAAAAAACCAATGTGTTCACATAACCGCATTGCTGTAAACGGATGCCGCCAAACGGATTGCGCACAAATTGTTGTGCCGAAGGGGTAGTGCAAACCTCCTGAATGTACGGGGCGAAATCTTCGTTCGCGCTTTTGCCCATCCACTCGTTTTGTTCTTCGATGGAAACAAACGGCCGGTACAACGGCATTGGATGAAAAAAATGTGCGCCTGTTATTTCTTCCACTTCGCGATAAAACCGGTGAAGTTCCTGAAAAAGCACATCGGCTTTCCAGGTTTTGGAAAGATTCCGCCCTGTAATGGGGTTGAATAATCCGGCCGCCACGCGGGTTGCACTGTTATCGTGCGGCTTGTCGATCACCACTACTTTTTTATTCCGTTTGATCAACTGCATCGCCAGGCACGAACCGGCCAAGCCCTGCCCCACAATAATATAATCGACTGATAGCGATGAATTCAACGGATGTGCTTTAAAAAACAAAAATCAAACTTAATTTTGAATTCTGAATGATTACGATGTTGCAGCTAAAAAAATTTACCTTCAATGCCTTTGCCGAAAACACGTACATCGTGTACGACCATACCAAAACGTGTGTTATTGTCGATCCGGGATGTTACGATAAGGAAGAAGAACGCGAACTCACGGCATTTATCTCGGCCAATAATTTACAGGTAAGCGCTATCGTTAATACCCACTGCCATATCGATCACGTATTGGGCAATACGTTCGCCAAACAAACGTTTCGCGCGCCTTTATGGATACCTCCTCTGGAAGAACCTTTGTTGCGTGCTGTTGTCACGTATGCCTCCAATTATGGATTTCACCGGTATGCCGATGTTCAACCCGATGGTTTTATCGATATAAGCAAACCATTCCGCGTAGGCGAACAAAACCTGCAAGTGCTTTTTGTTCCGGGGCATAGTCCGGGGCACGTTGCCTTTTACCATGCCGAAAGCAAACTGTTAGTAGGAGGCGATGTTTTGTTCGAGAACAGTATTGGCCGCACCGATTTACCCGGAGGCGATCACCAGACGTTGATAAACAGCATACACCAAAAATTCTTTACGTTGCCTGACGATGTTACCGTATATTGCGGCCACGGAGATGAAACCAGCATCGGTTTTGAAAAAAGAACCAATCCGTTTTGCGCTTTAACCAACCAATAAATGATCCGCCACATTCCGAACTTTTTAACCTGTTGTAATTTACTGTGTGGCTGTATCGGCATTGTGTTTGTGTTGCAAGGCAACCTGGAGTCGGCCGCTTATTTTGTATGGATTGCCTGTTTGTTCGATTTCTTTGATGGCTTTGCTGCACGTTTATTAAAAGTATCTTCACCGATCGGGAGAGAACTCGATTCGTTAGCCGACATCGTGAGCTTTGGTGTACTGCCCGCGATGGTTATTTTTTCGATGCTGCGTATGACCAACGCGCACGAGTACCTTCCTTACATAGCATTTTCTATCGCAGTGTTTTCGGCTGTACGCCTTGCGATTTTTAATATCGATGAAACACAAAGCGACTCTTTTAGAGGATTACCCACTCCGGCCAATGCGCTCTTCATTACCGCCCTGCCGTTGTTAATCGGGAACATCGCCATTGCGTTGTACGAACCTTGGATTTTGTGCTCCATTACAATCATATCGTCTTACCTGTTAGTATCGGGTATTCCGCTGTTTGCGTTGAAGTTTAAAAACTTCGGCTTTAAAGGGAACGAAGTCCGGTATATTTTTCTCGCCTTATCGCTGGTGCTGTTAATTACACTCACTTTTGCGGCCATTCCGCTGATTATACTATCGTACATAATCCTGTCGTTAGGGTTTCGGGCGGTTTCAAAATAGCCGTATTTTTACCGGTCTAAACACTATTTCTACTCTTGAAAAAAGCTTCAACAGGCTTTGTTTTGCTGGTTTTACCCTTCTTTATAGCGGGGTTCGTCTTCACCATGCCTTCCGCTTTCGGGCAATCATCGGTGTTAGCTACGGGCAACTGGTACAAGGTTGCTGTCGAAAAAAGCGGGGTTTATAAAATCAGCAGCAATACGTTCCGTAAAATGGGTTTTGACCTCAGCAAAACCGATCCGCGCAATATTAAAATTTATGGCAACGCAGGAGGTATGCTGCCGCAGGCCAATAATGCCGCACGACCGGTTGACCTGACCGAAAATGCCATTGTTGTTTCCGGTGAGGCCGATGGTGTGTTTAACAGCAACGATTACATTTTGTTTTATGCGCAGGGCGCTGACCGTTATTCTTTTGATGAAACGAAAGCGGCTTTTGCTTACGAGAAAAACCTGTATGCCGATAAAAATTTTTACTTTATTACCGTAAGCAATACGCCCGGAAAACGAATCACCACGGCCGAAGATGTTCCGGGTTCGCTTCCCGTGGTAAATCAATTCGAGAATTTTTCGTACCACGAACTTGATCAATACAACGAATTAAAATCCGGGCGCGAATGGTTTGGCGAACGGTTCGACATCACTACCGAACAAACGTTTCAGGTCGATTTAAAAAATATTGTACCGGGGTCGTCACTAAAATTAGTGTCCAGCGTGATGGCACAAGCCTTTGCCACATCATCGTTTGAGGTTTCGCTGAACAATAACCCGGTTGTGCAACAAGATGTTTCGCAAATCCCTAACGATCGGTATGAACTAAAAGGTCGGATACGAAACGATACCCTTACGCTAAATGCCGAAACCTTTTCGGCTACCGGGCAAACTTCGCAGCAACTTCGGTACCGGTACATCAAGGCCACTACGGGGCGATCGACCGGATACCTCAATTATTTTTTAGTGCAGGCTACACAACAACTAACGTTAACCGAACAACAATTAACGTTTCGTTCGTTAGCCAGTGTAAATAACCCGGCCTCACGGTTTGAAATTGAAAATACGCCATCATCGGCAGTTGTATGGAATGTTACCAATCCGTACGAACCCGAAATCCAACCATCGGCTTTTGCCGGCAACAAAACATCGTTTTCGGTAATCACCAGCACATTAAAAGAGTTTGTTGTGTTCTCTTCAAATTGCCCGGAGCCTGAATTAGTTGAAAAAGTGGCCAACCAAAACCTCCGCACATTGCCCGTGCCACACTATGTTATTATAGCGCACACCAACTTTTTAAGTGAAGCACAACGTTTGGCCGATTACCGTAACGCGAAAAACATCGTCACGAAAGTGGTTGATGTAAACCATATCTATAACGAATTTTCGAGCGGCCGGCAGGATGTAACCGCCATTCGGGATTTTATTAAAAATCTGTACGATAAAAGCCCGGGTACGTTAAAGGGAGTGTTGCTTTTTGGAAAAGCATCGTACGATTATAAAAACCGGGTTGTCGATAACATCAATTATGTGCCAACCTATCAATCGCGCAACTCGCTTCACCCGTTAGACAGTTATTCATCTGACGACTATTTTGGTTTTCTCGAAAATCATGAAGGCACGTGGAGCGAATCGCCTGCCGTAAACCATTCGTTAGATATTGGCATTGGCCGGTTACCGGTAAAATCGATTACCGAAGGCAAAAACGTAGTCGATAAAATAATCCGTTACGAAAGCGACCCGAAATACCGGGGAAGCTGGCAAAAGAATATTGTGTTTGTAGCCGATGATGGTGACCTCAACCTGCACCAAAGCGATGCCAACGACCTGGCGCAGTTTGTAGAAGATAACTATGCGGCTTTCAATGTTTCTAAAATTTACCTTGACCAGTTTCCGCAAATTGCGCAGCCCGGTGGGGAAACCTCGCCCGAAACACGGGCAGCCATTCAAAAAGCATTCGACCAGGGTTCGTTCATTATCAACTACACCGGGCACGGTGCGCCACGCCTGTTGGCTGATGAGCGGATTTTCGATGACATTATGATTGCCCAACTCGAAAACAAAAACCTTCCGTTGTTAGTAACCGCTACCTGCGGTTTTGGCCGTATGGATGACCCTGTTATTATTTCGGGAGGCGAACTTTGTTTGTTGCGCCCGCAAAGCGGAGCTATTGGGTTGGTTGCTACCGGCCGCGATGTTTATGCCAACACAAATCTTTTAGTGAACGAGGCTTTTTACGAAGCACTGTTTATCCGCGAAAGCAATGCGTATTTACCTTTGGGCGAAATTTTCAGAAGAACTAAAAACAACAGTACAAGCGGTGTTAATAACCGCAACTTTTCGTTGATTGGCGACCCTGCTTTACAATTAGCACAACCTGCGTACAACATTACGGTAACCGATATTCAAACAGCGTCCGGATCAACAACGTTAAAATCGTTGTCAACGGTTACCGTTACCGGTGAAGTGCGTAATGAAAATGGTGTGGACGAAAATTTCAACGGTGTTTTAGAAGCCGTATTGTTTGATAAGGAAACGGCATTTCAAACATTAGGCAACCAGAATTTACCCTTTGCGTATTCGCAATGGTATAACCGGTTGTTTCGCGGGCAGGCTTCCGTAGAAAACGGGCAGTTTGAATTCCAATTCGTTATCCCCAAAAACATTGCGTACCAGGTAGCGGCCGGTAAATTAAGTTTGTATGCACGCGATGCCACGCAGGGCATTGAAGCTGCGGGTTACTCGAAAAGTTTTCAGATCGGTTTAAGTGAAAGCAACGTTACACCAGATTACACCGGGCCGACAGTAGCGTTGTACATGGGTGATACAACGTTTGTTAACGGTGGCCTTACCGGTAACAACACGCAATTAGTGGCACGCCTGCGCGATGATCAGGGCATTAATATATCGGGTTACGGAATCGGCAACAGCATTACTGCTGTATTAGACAATACACAAACGTTTATCCTGAACGATTTTTATACTGCCGATATCAACGATTATACACAAGGCACGGTAACCTTTCCGCTTACCAACTTAGCAACAGGCAAACATATTATTACGTTATATGTGTGGGACACACACAACAACCCCGCCCAGGCCACACTTGAGTTTTATGTTGGCTCCGGGCTTGTAATCGAATCGTTTGGCAACTACCCTAATCCTTTTCAACGTGAAACCACGCTTTTCTTCACGCACAATCATTCGGGCGATGACCTCGAAGCAAACCTTGTTTTGTATGCCAGCACCGGGCAGGTTGTTGCCACGCACCGGTTTCATCTTGTAAACAGCCCTTACCGGGTCGATTTGCTGGAATTGATACCCGGAACCAATTTTGTTAAAAATCAGCCGGGGGGCATATACTTGGCCCGCCTGCAGGTACGTTCTTTAACGAACGGCTCTAAAAACGAGCGTGTTACAAAGCTCGTCTTATCGAATTAATTACCCGAATTAACTATCTTTGAACCCTGAAATAGTACAATGAAGTTTGTTTTAATCTCAGTTGCCCTGTTATGTTGTGTAACACTTGTTATGGGACAACAGCAATCTACCATCGGACAGGAGTTTAATCCGATCACTACCAGTGTTCCGTTTTTATTGGTTAGTCCTGATGCACGCCATGCTGCCTTAGGCGATGCCGGTGTGGCCAGTTCGCCCGATGCCAGCGCAGCCTTTTGGAATCCTGCCAAGTTAACTTTTATTGAAAACCCGTATGGCGGATCGTTCTCGTTCACGCCCTGGTTGGGCAAGATCACCAACGATATGTCCATCAGCTACCTGAATGGTTTTTACAAAATTACCCGCGAGCAAACAGTAGCCCTTAGCATGAAATATTTCGATATGGGCATTTTCGATGCAAGAGATATTAATGGAAATTCGGAGGGAACATTTCACCCACGAGATTTCAGTTTTGATTTAACGTACTCTCGTTTGTTAACCGAAAACTTTAGCGTTGGCTTAACCGGGCGGTTTGTTCATTCAAACCTCTTGGGGAGTTTTGAAGGAACCAACAATACGTTTGCGGGCGACCAAAGTCCCGGCAATAGTGTAGCGGCCGATATTGGCGTGTTTTATTCTACCGAACTGAAAGGCGCAAAAACCACTACGCTTTCGTTAGGTGCTGTAATTTCAAACATCGGCCCGCGTTTATCCAATTCAACCGATGCAAACCCCAGCAAGCTGCCAACCAATTTAAAGTTGGGCGCAGCATACAGAGTAGAAGTTGACCCGTTCAATTCATTTACCTTCCTGCTCGATTTTAACAAGCTCATGGTTCCTTCGCCCGATGAAGACGGAAAAATGCCTGATAAATCGTTAATCAGCGGAATGTTCTCTTCGTTTGGCGATGCGCCCGGTGGCGGATCAGAAGAATTTAAAGAAGTAACCGTAAGCGCAGGTATTGAATACTGGTACAAAAATGTTTTTGCCGGCAGGGCAGGGTATTTTTCAGAAGCCCAGCTAAAAGGCAACCGCAAATACTTAACGCTTGGCGTTGGGTTTAACATCAAAAAATTCGGGTTCGATGTCGCCTATTTGGTGCCCACCAATATGCGCGAACACCCGTTGGCCGAAACCATTCGCTTCGGCCTGAAGTTTAATGTTCCGGCCAAAACCCGGGAAGATACCGTTACCGATTAACATGTTGGACAGAACCGTACAGCCTGCTTTTGTAAAAAGCAGTACGTTTTCATTACTCCAACCCGAAACACACATTCTTACTAATGGTTTACCGCTAACCGTTGTGCGCGGAGGCGAACAAAACGTGGTAAAGGTTGAGTTTGTGTTTGAAGCCGGTAAATGGCACGAACAACACGCAGGCGTTTCGTACTTTGCAGCACACCTGTTGCCGAAAGGCACTTCGTCTAAAACCAGTTACCAGATTTCGGAAGAAACCGAACAGCGGGGCGTTCATTTCGAGGTGAACCCCGGTTTCGATTTTACAAGCGTGGCGCTTTACGGTCTTACAAAAAACATCGATCAGGTGTTGGCGCTTACCCGCGAGATTATTACCGAACCGGTTTTTCCGCAACACGAATTAGATCAGGCCAAAACCATTTACAACCAAAGCCTGAAAATCAATTTAGGCAAAACTAATTTCCTGGCTTCGCGTGCGTTGCGTAAAAACTTATTTGGTGTGCAACATGCTTACGGCCGCGATGCCGACCTGAATGAAGTGCAAGCCATTGAGCAAACGTGGCTGATTGATTTTCATAAAAAATATTATAATAATTTCCGCATTATTTGTTCGGGCAACGTAACCGATTCACTTATCCGACAACTGACGACCGTTTTTGGCGACATCCCGTTTACCGCTGTTCCATCTATTATTCCGCAACCTGTTTCGATAGCCAAACAACACGAAATTCTCGACAAGACCGATAGCGTGCAGGCATCGTTACGGTTGGGCGACCGCACCATTAATCGTACGCATAAAGATTACGGAGCGTTGCTTTTGCTTAACCATATTTTTGGCGGGTACTTTGGTTCGCGGCTTATGAAAAACATCCGTGAAGAGAAAGGGCTTACCTACGGAATTTATTCGTCTGTTACCGCTTTACGAAACGACAGCTTTATATCGGTTGGCACCGATGTAAACAAAGAAAACCGTACGTTGGCCTTACAGGAAATAAAAAACGAAATGCAGGTGTTGTGCGATCAGGTTGTTCGTTCGGGCGAATTGGAAACTGCCCGCAATCATTTTATCGGAAGT
Organism: uncultured Roseivirgaceae bacterium; assembly: GCA_964404445.1. Classification (GTDB taxonomy): domain Bacteria; phylum Bacteroidota; class Bacteroidia; order Cytophagales; family Cyclobacteriaceae; genus UBA2336. The sequence goes on from CAYOJW010000001.1 coordinate 620,664, forward strand.
TTACAGGCCGAAATCACCACGCCTTTTGCCCATGCCGATAAGATCAGAAATTTAGTGTTGTTTGGGCTGCCGCACGATTATTATCAAACTCTGATTGCGCGCATCGATGCTCTTACGGCAACCGATTTGCAGGAGGCGGCTAATCGGTATTTAAACCCCGAAGAGTTTAGTACGGTTACGGTTGGGTAGTTGTGCTACACTTACTTTGTTGAGATCAAAACAAGAGGGGCTGCCTTTTAAGACAGCCCCTCCTGTTGGTGGTTTATTCCTTGATAATCCTGTGTTGGCTTAATATTTTATTGTTAAAGTACAAGTCGAGAATATAGATTCCCTTTTTGGGGAACGTTTCGCCCGCTATAAACATTTCATGGTCACCGGCTTTTTGCTGCTGGTTAGCCAACACGGCTACTTTTTCTCCGGCATCGTTTTTTAACAGTACCGTAACGTTACCCTCTTCGGCCAGTTGGTATTTTACGGTTGTTGATGTGCTAACCGGGTTAGGGTACACACTTGCCATTTGTTTTGGCGGAAAGGGACAATCATTGGTGTGCAGTGTTAACGAAAGGTTATAGGTTATTGTGCCCGATGGCGTACAGTTATACGTTACGGTGCAGTAGATTGTGAAATAGCCCGCAGAAGTTGGCCTGCCTACCACGTAGCCTATACTGGTAGAAGAATCGAAAGTAAAATTAGTGCCCGACCAACTGTATGTGCCTGTACCCGCAAATGGGTCTTCGATCAGCCCAAACCGCCAGTGGGGGTGTACCGAAGGGTAACCCCCGCAGGTTCCCTCGTAAATAAATGGTTCGGGAGGGCAGACTGGTGGTCCAGGATTTATAACCAATGGTTTACATTCGCAGCAAGGGGCAGTCCCTGCTTTATATTTTGTTACACATACCTGCCCCGTTCCGGTTGTAACGCCCTTTACCGAAACGCTGCTACCGGTGTTTGACCCGGTAATGGTAAGCCCGCCCGTAACCGACCAGAAATAACCTGCCCCGGATGTGGCGGAAGTAGAGTACGTTAAGGTTTGGTTTACATTGATTTCATTATTCCCGGTAATGGAACAGGTTTGGGAGCGCCCGCTTATAAAAGCGGTAAGGAGTAAGGCGGTAAGCAACAATGTAAAGGTTCTCTTTCTCATGGTGTTAATAGGTTTGGTTAAACGTTTTTATTTTGTTGAGTGTTTTAAATCTTTTATCCACGGGCTGTGTTGTAACACTTCCCTCATGCGGTCGCGCTGGTCGTAAGTAAAGCCATAATAAGTGCCAAATGTTTCCGGCTCAGCGCTTCTGTAATAGTCCATATAATTGTCGTGAACAACCAAATAATTTGTATTGCACTCGTAAAATATTTTTGACAATGATTTTTGTGGATTAACATACTCAAGTTCGTTGTAAAACTGTGTGTCTTCAATGCAGTCGTTTAATCCAAAGGGCCATCTGTTTATGTAGCACTCATTGTCAAAAACGTGTAATAGTCCTATGTAATGACCCAGTTCATGGGCAAGTGTTTTATGACTAAACAGACCATTCATTGTCATTACTATCCCTGCAAAAACAACAGTATTTTCTCCTCCTTGACTGTTTCTTTCAAAATATTCCTCCCAAGTTTCATCTGTTCTTTCTGTTCCACAGAGTTGATGTTCGTAATTTGATTTTGCGGATGTGGCTCCGTTTAAGAGATTCTGATTTGCAACAGAAATATTTATGTAATCATGAGGCGACCACATATTTTCGGATAAGAACAGTGTTTGAGGCCCTATATCTTTCCACTCATTAGCCTTATACCCAGCGTACCGTTTAATACCGGGTTCGTCTAACAGATTTCCGTTGGGGTCGTATTGTGCTAATCGAAATTCAATTTTGGTGTCCACGTGGTTTGGGCTTTGAACCACCTCGGGGTAGTTAAGCGTGTAGTATGTGTTCCTGAACCGCTGATTGATGATCGAAACAATGTTTTCGATGTCGCTGCTGCTGATGTTGGCCCCTTGCCCTACGGGCTCGTTATTGTACAGCACATGAAAAATTAAAGGGATGCTGATCAGTTCATAATCTTTTGGCGACCGTGCTGTTATGGTTACCGCCTCACTTTTCCAGTTTTTATAAGTTGCATGAAAAGTATGTTCGCCTGCTTGTGTGGTGGTAAAAGTATTACCTGTTAACGGTTGCCCGTTATGGAAATATGCAACCTCTCCCTCAACGTTGCTGATGTTATGGAACCGGTTCATGACAATAGTTTTCTTCATTACACTTAGGGTAAGCGTACTTTCCCCGTCCGCCACCATGTAATAGGCATTGGGTTGGAAGAAATAGTAAACCTGCTCGTCTGTTTCCCGGTCTTCGCACGAGAGCGTAAGAATGAAGAGTATGTAAATTAATTTGCGGTACATGGTTTAAATATAAAGACTATCGTTCAGTCACGGTTCATTATTTTGTTGAGTATTTTAAATCTTTTATCCATGGGCTGTATTGTAACACTTCCCTCATGCGGTCGCGCTGGTCGTAGGTAAAGCCCATATACTCTCCATGATTTCCCTGAAAAGGGTTAGAGTATTTATATTTGAAAAACCCCATGTAATTGTCATGAACCACCCATCTGCCTGAAGCGCATTCCTTATATCCATTTAAACCATAAGGTTCAGAAACCCAAACCCCTTCATGAAACTGAGTATCTTCGGTACAATCGTACTTCCCAAATGGCTGTAGCGTGTAACCACATTCTACGGTCGATGTAAACGTATGATGTAGGCCGAGGACATGGCCAAGTTCATGAGTAAGGGTGTAGGCATCTTCAGTTATGGCACCAAAGGTGAGGTATGCTGATGCAGTTATACAAAAGCGACTGTCTGTAAATTCTTCCCATGTTATATCGTCAGGTACCAATATTGTTCCGCATAGCGGATGGCTTACAGAGCTAATTGGTGGGGAGGCAAAAGACACCCCCGCCCTGTTGGCTATACTAATGTTTATGTACTGGTCTATCGGCCACAGAATTTGATGGTGGTATGCGCAATGAGAATCGTCTTGCCCCCATTTGGTCGCATCAACACCTGAATGCCGTTTTATACCCGGTTCTGCTAAAGTGTTTCCTTCTGGGTCGTACTGGGCAAGGCGAAATTGGATTTTTGTGTCCACATGATTAGGTTTTTTTATTACACCAGTATAGTGAGAGTCGTAATATGTATTCCGAAATCGTTCATTTACAGTTTCAATCAATGCTGTAATAGTTTCTGCACTCAAGTTGGAGCCTGTACCTATTGGCTCGTTGTTATACAAGAGATGAAAGATTACAGGTATGCTAATCAAATCATACTCTATCGGTACACGTGAGATAACGATCTCTTCTTCACTGCTCCATTCACGGAGAGTTGCTTTAAATCGATGTTCAGCGGCTACTGTGGTCGTAAACATATTACCTTCTATCGGTTGGCCGTTATGGTAAAAAATAGCTTCAGAAGTAATATCATTTCGGTTGCCGTTTCGGTCTATACGGAATAATGCCAGATAAAGCGTACTTTCCCCGTCCGCTACCATGTAATAGGCATTGGGTTGGAAGAAGTAATAAACCTGTTCGTCTGTTTCCCTGTCTTCGCACGAGAGCGTAAGAATGAAGAGTATGTAAATTAATTTGCGGTACATGGTTTAAATATAAAGACTATCGTTCAGTCACGGTTCATTATTTTGTTGAGTGTTTTAAATCTTTTATCCACGGGCTGTGTTGTAACACTTCCCTCATGCGGTCGCGCTGGTCGTAAGTAAAGCCATAATAAGTGCCAAATGTTTCCGGCTCAGCGCTTCTGTAATAGTCCATATAATTGTCGTGAACAACCAAATAATTTGTATTGCACTCGTAAAATATTTTTGACAATGATTTTTGTGGATTAACATACTCAAGTTCGTTGTAAAACTGTGTGTCTTCAATGCAGTCGTTCTGCCCAATTGGAAACCGGTCGTTATCACAACTCAAATCAAACACGTGCCATAAGCCAAGAATATGCCCCAACTCGTGTGTTATTGTTCTATGTGAATAAAGAGAATTCAAGCCTATTATTATTCCATGGAAAACTATATGTGTTCCATTTTGACTTCTATGAAACCAATAATTATCCCAACTGATATTTGGTTCTACCAATTCAGTGAAGCATAATTGATTAGTGTTTTCAGAAACAGGTGGAATTGCACCATTTAAATTATTCTGATTTGCAACAGAAATATTTATGTAATCATGAGGCGACCACATATTTTCGGATAAGAACAGTGTTTGAGGCCCTATATCTTTCCACTCATTAGCCTTATACCCAGCGTACCGTTTAATACCGGGTTCGTCTAACAGATTTCCGTTGGGGTCGTATTGTGCTAATCGAAATTCAATTTTGGTGTCCACGTGGTTTGGGCTTTGAACCACCTCGGGGTAGTTAAGCGTGTAGTATGTGTTCCTGAACCGCTGATTGATGATCGAAACAATGTTTTCGATGTCGCTGCTGCTGATGTTGGCCCCTTGCCCTACGGGCTCGTTATTGTACAGCACATGAAAAATTAAAGGGATGCTGATCAGTTCATAATCTTTTGGCGACCGTGCTGTTATGGTTACCGCCTCACTTTTCCAGTTTTTATAAGTTGCATGAAAAGTATGTTCGCCTGCTTGTGTGGTGGTAAAAGTATTACCTGTTAACGGTTGCCCGTTATAGAAGTATTCAATCTCTCCTTCAACTTTGCTGATGTTATGAAACCTTCCATTCAGGGTAATCCTATTTTTCATCACGCTTAGCACTAATTCACTCTCCCCATCGGCTACCATATAATAGGCGTTGGGCTGGAAGAAGTAATAAACCTGTTCGTCTGCTTCCCTGTCTTCGCACGAAAGTGTAAAAATGAAGAGTATGTAAATTAATTTGCGGTACATGGCTTTACTGCTGTAAGTTAACCACAGTTTACGTTGAGTTCACCATTTTCGGTACTGGAGGATTGCTTATAATGAGGTAAAGAATAAACTTATTAAGTAGAAAATTAAGATTTTCTTTCTTATAGTTTTAGTAGATATGGTTAAACATTTTTACAGGATGCACCATAGTTGTGGCATACGACCCTCACCGCATTACCTCAACAACTCACGCGAAATCACCATCTTTTGGATTTCTGTTGTCCCTTCATATATCTGAGTGATCTTCGCATCGCGCATCAGGCGTTCTACATGGTACTCTTTTACATACCCGTAACCTCCGTGAATCTGCACAGCTTCTGATGTAACTTCTTGTGCAATGTGTGAGGCAAACAACTTCGCTTGCGCAGCAGCTTTCACAAAATCTTTTTTCTGATCTTTCAGCGAGGCCGCTTGCCAGATCAACAATCGCGCAGCATCAATTTTGGTAGCCATGTCGGCCAGTTTAAATTGAATTGCCTGATGTTCGGATAATTGTTTGTTGAATGCTTTGCGTTCTTTCGAATATTTCAGAGCAAGTTCATAAGCACCCGCTGCAATACCCAACGCCTGCGATGCAATGCCGATGCGCCCGCCATTCAGGGTTGTCATCGCGAACGTGAACCCAAAGCCTTCATCGCCAATGCGGTTTGCTTTTGGCACTTTAACATCGCTAAACATTAACGAGTGTGTATCCGAACCACGAATACCCATTTTATCTTCTTTCTTCCCAACCACAAAACCGGGCATTCCTTTTTCCACAATCAGGGCATTAATGCCTTTGTGTTTTTTTGCGATGTCGGTTTGTGCAATCACAATGTAAACGCTGGCGCTATTACCGTTGGTGATCCAGTTCTTTGTTCCATTTAACAAATAATAATCGCCTTTGTCTTCAGCTGTTGTGCGTTGGCTCGTAGCATCCGAGCCGGCCTCGGGTTCTGACAAGCAAAATGCTCCGATCACTTCGCCTGCGGCTAACGGTTTTAAATATTTTTCTTTCTGTTCTTCGGTTCCAAATTTTTCAAGCCCCCAACACACCAGCGAATTGTTTACCGACATGCATACCGAAGCCGAGGCGTCAACCTTCGAGATTTCTTCCATAGCCAACACATACGAGATGGTGTCCATACCGCCACCGTTGTATTTTGGGTCAGTCATCATACCCATAAAACCAAGCTCGCCCATTTTTTTCACTTGCTCAGCCGGGAATTTCTGGTGCGTGTCGCGTTCGATCACGCCCGGCAGCAATTCACTTTGTGCAAAATCGCGTGCGGCTTGTTGTACGGCTAATTGTTCTTCGGATAGTTGGAAATTCATGATGATCAGGTTTAACAGCCCTCGTTTGGGAGCCGAAAATTATAAAAGTTAAGGCGGAGCGCAAATAAAAAGAGGCTGTCAAAAGGCAGCCTCTTTGAAATTTACATCAAAAATCTTCTTAATCCCTTCTTCCCAAAAAGAGCATCACATAATACAACAGCATGGTAATGGCACCAATGGCTGCCACCACGTAGGTCATGGCCGCCCACTTTAAAGCATCTTTAGCCATGTCGTGCTCCTGGCGGGTTACGATACCGCGCTGATCGATCCAGGCCAACGCACGTTTGCTCGCATCAAACTCTACCGGAAGTGTAACCAACGCAAACAAAGCGAACACACCGTAACACGCGATGATGATCATCAACGCTAAGTTGATGGGTAAAGCCGCCCCTAAAGCAATAGAGCCAAACAACATGGCCAGAAACACAAAGTTGATAACCTTGCCACTTACATTTTGAACAGGCACCATAGCCGAGCGGAGTTCCAGCATACTGTACGCTGTTGCGTGTTGTACTGCGTGACCGCATTCGTGCGCAGCAACGGCAGTAGCCGCAGCATTGCGACCGTTATAAACCGCTTCGCTCAGGTTAACCGTTTTATTGGTCGGGTTGTAGTGATCAGTTAATTGTCCTTCAACCGAAATAACCTGAACATCGCTCAGGCCATGATCGGCCAGCATTAAACGGGCAACTTCTGCCCCGGTTAAATTCTTGGTTAATTGTATTTCAGAATATTTCTGAAACTTGCCTTTTAGTCGTGAGCTGACAATCCAACCCACCAACATAAAAAAGCCTGTAATAATCATTGCGCCAAACCCCATAGTCGTTACAAATTATTTTTCGAATCAAATATGCAAGTATCGAACCAGCATTCAAAACCTGCCAAAACGGCAATTTATTGGTGTGGAAGCTGTATCAAAAGTGTTGCGTCATGTCGAACGCAGTGAGACATCCCGTCAATTAGCGCTCAAAACCGGGACATCTCTTCCGATAAATCGGGATCGATGTGACGTGGTTTATTTATGTGACTTTTGATACAGCCTCTACTACTTTTTTTTGAGCAAGTATGAGGTAAGAAGCATTGAAATGGCACCGCTCACAATGGTGATCAGAGTTTGCCAGGCATGGAATACAAACGTAAAGGCAACGGCATCGCTTTGCGGAATACTGTATAAAAACACTAATCCGGCAGGCACTAAGGCATGATACGATCCGGCCCCGCCCGGTAAAGGGGCGGCCATGGCGATAGCACCGATGGCAAAAAGCGATAACACCGCACTTACACCCAACACGCTGGTTTCTTTAAAAGCCATTACTACACAATAGCTCATGATAAAATAGATAGCCCAAATGGCTAAGGTATAACCGATGAACAACGATTTTTTTTCGAGGCGAAACACAGCAACCAAGCCTTGTTTGAAGCCATCGAATACGCGCTTTATAAACGCACTGATTTTTTGATTTTTTCGGGCATAGAAATAAAATGCCAATCCAAATAACAACAGCACTGCCAGCACAAAACCTGCCGCAATTAACTTGCCTGATAAACCTGATGTTTGAAGAGGCAACGTATCGATAAAAGCAAAAAGTTTTTCTGACTCAACGGCAAAACAAAATACAATAAGTACCAGCAAACATAACACATCCACAATCCGCTCAACTACCACGGTACCAAACGAAGTTTCGACCGGGCAACCACTTAACCTGTACAAATTGTAACACCGCGACACTTCACCACCGCGTGGGATTACCAGATTAACCAAGTAACCCACCATGAGCGACAAAAAACTATGAGAGAATTTTACCGTATTGCCGGTTGGCACCATCAGCATACGCCAGCGTTCGGCACGAATTACCTGTCCCAGCATAAACGCAGCCGCCATCAGCAACAACCATCCTTTGTTAGCTGTTTGCCAGGTGTGATATAAATACTGCCATTTATTTTCGCCTTCCTTTACGTGCAATCCGCGCAACGAAAACCAAATCAGCAAGGTTGTTAACCCTATAATAAGGGCGTACCGAAAAGCCGACTTGAGCGTATTGGACATCAGGCGGTTAGTTTATTATCGGGCGAAGGGAAAATAATGGAAGGCTTGAATGTTTTTGCTTCTTCGAAATTCATCAACGCATACGAGAACACGATCACCACATCGCCTACCTGGGCTTTGCGTGCAGCCGGGCCGTTTAGCGTAACCACGCCCGTGCCGCGTTCGCCTTTAATGATGTAGGTTTCAAGCCGCTCACCGTTGTTGATGTTTACCACGGTAACTTTTTCGCCTTCAATCAGGTTGGCGGCATCCAACAGGTCTTCATCAATGGATATACTGCCCACATAATGCAGTTCGGCTTGCGTGATTTTAACGCGGTGAATTTTAGATTTCAGAACTTCTATCAACATAAACTAAATCAAGGGCGCAAAAATAAAAGAATCAGAAAAACATATTGTCGATCAGCCGCACTTCGCCCACAAAAGCGGCCATACATAAAACAGGTTGTGCCGATTCTGTAACGCTGTTCAGCGGCTTTAAGTTTTCGCTGTCGGCCACCTCAAAATATTCGAGGTTGATTTCGACATCGCCAGTGAAATGTCGCTCAACAATTGCTTTTACCTGTTCGATGGATTCGTTATTTCGAAGGCGTTTAACAGCATCCTGTAAAGCCTGATTAATAATCACCGCTTTTTTGCGCTGCGCTGCCGAAAGGCGTACGTTCCGGGAGGACATGGCCAGACCATCGGACTCGCGCAGTGTAGGCACACTTTGCAACTTCAAATTAAATTTCAGTTCGTGTACAAGTTGGCGGATAATGGCAAACTGTTGCCAGTCTTTTTGGCCGAAATACGCGACATTCGGCTCCACAATATGAAAAAGCTTGGTCACCACTAAGGCCACCCCGCTAAAATGCCCCGGCCGAAATTGGCCTTCCATAACCTTATCGAGATGGCCGAAATCAAATTTTACCAGACTTTGTTCCTGATACATAGTTTCTGCCTCCGGGCAAAAAAGCACATCGCAACCGGCTTTTTCGAGTTTTTTAATGTCTTCGTCTAATGTACGGGGGTATTTTTGCAGGTCGGCCGCATTATTAAACTGAGAAGGGTTTACAAAAATGGAACAAACCGTAACCGGGTTTTCATTTTGGGAATTGCGGATAAGTGCCAGATGGCCATCATGCAGGGCGCCCATAGTGGCCACAAAACCGATGGTTTTGTTTTCCTTCCGTCTATCAACTAAAAATGCCCTCAAAGGGTCAATTTCCCTGAAAATCTGCATGTTGTAGCCCCACTGAAAAGGCTGGCAAAGGTAGGGTAATTGTGCATAGAAGTTGAATAAGGGGGGTATTTTTTGTACCTTTGTGCCTCGTTTCTCATTCATTTTATTTTAATCCAAGATTTTATGTCAAAACTCAGAATTCTCTATGTGGCCAGTGAGATAAACCCCTTTTTGCAAACTTCTGAAGTTGCCGATTTCGTACGCAAACTTCCGCAAGCCATGCAGGAAAGAGGTATGGAGATCAGGATTCTGGTTCCTCGTTTTGGAATTATCAACGAACGCAAAAACCGTTTGCATGAAGTTGTGCGCCTGTCGGGCATTAACATTGCCGTTGGCGATGAAGAAAAACCCCTCACCATTAAGGTAGCTTCCATCCCGAACGCCAAATTGCAGGTGTATTTTATTGATAATGAAGATTATTTTCACCGCAAGTCTGTTTTCCACGATAAAGAAAACCGTTTCTACGAAGACAATGACGAGCGTGCTATTTTCTTCTGCAAAGGCGCTATTGAAACCGTGCGCAAACTCGGCTGGGCGCCCGATGTGGTGCACTGCAACGACTGGATCACCAGCTTTATTCCGTTGTACCTGAAAACCACGTACAAAAACGATCCGTTGTTTAAAAACGCAAAAACAGTTTTCACCATTTACAATAATAGCTTCAACTTTAAGTTTAAAGATGACATCATGACGAAAGTAAAAATGATAGACATTGAAGACAAAATGTTAGGCAATTTGAAGACAGCCGATTACGAAGGGTTCATTAAAATGGGCGTTGAGTTTTCGGATGCCGTGATTACTGCAGGCGAAAACAAAAAGCTGGAGGGCCTCTTCAAAAAAATGAAGGAAAAGAAAGTTGAATCGATCGACAAAGACGAAGACTACACCGAATCTTACTATAACTTATATAATGAACTGGCAGGCTAAACGAGCCGGACAGCTACTTGTAGTGGCTGTCCTATTTTTTTTTATTTCATGCGAAGACGATTCGCTTCTTTTAGGGTTTAAGGGTAATTCAAAATTTAAGGGCAGGGTTCAGGAGTTCACTTTTTCGGGTGATGCGAGTTCTTCGTTTTTGCTCGATTCGGTGATTACTCACAACGCCACCGGTACACAAAGGTTTTTAGTGGGTCAATACCTCGACCCCGATTTTGGTACTGTTTCTTCAACTGTTTTCACGCAGTTCCAGCCTACGGTAACGGGTCGCATTGGCGATGGAAGCGCAACGCTGTTATCGGCCGAGCTGCGATTGTTGTTTGATTATTACTATTACGGGCCGGCCTCTGCGGATGATTTCAACGAACAATATTCCGTTCACCGGATAACCGAAGACAGCATCAGCCATTCGGTGTGGTATTACTATAATTCAAGTTTTGGATACGACCCTACACCCATAGCTGAATTTAACTTAGAGATGAGCTATTTTAACTTGAATTATTACAAGGGCAGAAGCGATCGCGATTCAGTGGCAAACGCAAGCCTCACAAATGTTGACCTGGATCCGGCTTTTGCACACGAACTGTTCAGTTACATCATGGTAAATGATTCGCTTCTGAAATCAGCGTACAACAAAGTTTTCAGAACTCACTTTAAAGGTCTGGCCATTGTGCCGAAAAACAATAAGTATATCGTTGGCTTTAACCCGGCCAACGTAACGTTAAACAACATTATTTTGCGGTACAAAAGTGGTCAAGACACACTTCAGCGTATCTTTTCATTATCAGCGCTATCGGGCGCTATGAGTTTCAGCAATATTGAAACCACACGCACCAACGAACTGGCCGGGGCACAACCTAACCAGAAAGTTTCACCGGTCAATGGCAACCGTTATTTGCAAAATGGTTCGCCTGTTATTTCGCACATCGACATTAAGCCGTTCTATGAGTTTATCCGGGGTAAGAATGATGATGACAGCGACTCGTTGAAGCATATCATCATCAACTCGGCCGAGTTTTCGATTGGGGTAGAAACACCACCGGCAGGTATGGATCCTCCGTCAAGTCTGGTGCTTCAGATTCTCAAAAAACCATCCGAAACAGAATTTATATATTTAGATAACACGGTGGAGACCGACAGTCTGAGAATGATAAAGCACCGCGTAATGCCATACAGCGGTTTCTATACCATCGAAGACGAATCCTCTAATCCATTTGGGTTACTCTCCAGCCGGGTTCCGGCAACCTTAACGTATAACGCAAGCCGTCAGGCATACATCGGCAATACCAGTTTATTCTTCCAGAATATTTTTGACAACAGAAATGCAGACGATATTGACCTGTACTACATTGCTTTGGTGCCCGTGAACCCGGCTATGGGAAAAACTGTTAACCGGGTGGTGCTGAAAAGCGATCAAATGAAGCTACGCATTCATTACATTAAACCTAATTAAGACATTATGTGCGGAATTGTTGGTTACGTTGGGCACCGCGATGCCCAGCCCGTTATCATCAAAGGTTTGAAACGATTGGAATACCGGGGCTACGACAGTGCCGGTATTGCTTTGTTAAACAAGGGGCTGAATGTTTATAAAAAGAAAGGGAAGGTTTCTGAACTGGAAGAATACCTGAAAGGCAAAGACCTGCAAAGCACCATCGGCATCGGGCACACCCGTTGGGCAACACACGGTGAGCCGAACGATACCAACGCACACCCGCATTACTCGGCTTCGAAAAAATTAGCCATCATCCACAACGGCATTATCGAAAATTACAGCGCGCTGAAGCAAGATTTGCAAAGCAAAGGCCACGTGTTTTCAAGCGAAACCGATACAGAGGTTTTAATTCACTTCATTGAAGATATTCAGGATAAAAATAACTGCTCGTTAGATGAAGCTGTTCGTTTGGCGCTTACCAAAGTAGTGGGTGCGTATGCGATCGTGATCATGTCAATGGAAGATCCTGATTTATTGATTGCTGCCCGTAAGGGAAGTCCGCTAGTGATTGGTGTTGGTAAAGGCGAATTCTTTATTGCCTCTGATGCCACACCTATTATTGAGTACACCAAAGAAGTGGTTTACCTCAATGATTTTGAAATTGCCATTATCAACAACGGCCAGCTTAAAATCAAAACCATCGAAGATGCCCCCATGACTCCGTACATCCAAAAATTGGAGTTGGAATTAGAAACTATCGAGAAGGGCGGCTTCGATCATTTCATGTTGAAAGAAATTTGCGAGCAACCCCGTTCCATTAAAGATTGCCTGCGCGGAAGGTTAGATTCTCAATCGGGCAGGTTGGTATTGGGCGGCATCCGCGAGTACGTTAATAAAATGGCCAATGCCGACCGTATTCTGATTGTTGCCTGCGGTACATCGTGGCATGCCGGTTTAGTGGCTGAATACATGTTTGAAGAATTTTGTCGCATTCCGGTTGAAGTAGAATACGCCTCGGAGTTCCGCTACCGCAACCCGGTTGTGCGCGAAACCGATATTGTGATTGCCATTTCGCAATCGGGCGAAACAGCCGATACGTTAGCGGCCATTGAATTAGCAAAATCAAAAGGCGCTACAATTTTTGGTGTATGTAATGTGGTGGGTTCCTCCATTGCCCGTGCTTCTCATGCAGGGTCTTATACCCACGCTGGCCCCGAGATTGGAGTAGCCAGCACAAAAGCATTCACGGCACAACTTACCGTATTAAGCATGATCTGCCTGATCGTTGCCCAAAAGAAAGGCACCATAACCGATCAGAAATTCCATGAAATGTTAGTGGAACTTGAAAATCTGCCGGCCAAGGTTGAACAGGCGCTTAAACTCAACGATCAAATACGTGAAATCGCCTATACGTTTAAAGATGCCACAAACTTCCTGTACTTAGGCCGTGGCTATAATTTCCCGGTTGCATTAGAAGGCGCATTGAAGCTGAAAGAAATTTCGTACATCCATGCCGAGGGCTACCCGGCTGCGGAAATGAAGCACGGCCCCATTGCTTTGATTGACGAAGAAATGCCCGTTGCGTTTATCGCCACACACGATAGCTCGTACGAAAAAATCGTATCGAACATTCAGGAAGTAAAAGCCCGCAAAGGACGTGTAATTGCCGTGATAACCGAAGGCGATAAACTAATCCCGACCATGGCCGAGTTTGTGGTGGAAGTACCGGCTGTACAAGAAGCACTAATGCCTATTGTGTCGGTGATCCCGCTTCAGTTGTTATCGTACCACATTGCGGTAATGCGCGGATGCAATGTCGATCAGCCCCGCAACCTGGCAAAATCGGTTACAGTAGAATAAAAAAACCATAGCCACAGGTTTTAACCTGTGGCTATGGTTTAGTGTTTAAAACGAATCGGCCGATGCCCGGCTCAAATACATATCAAATTCAATAGGCGAATCTTTGCCGTCTAACAAACACCCTTCGGGTACAGGAGGGTAAATTTCTTCGTACGTTTTTACCATGTTCATAAACACTCTGCGATATACATGGCTGCGGTTTATTTTATCGGGATGGTCAATGCCTGAGCACGAGAGCAACTCCACAAAGCTGGCTATGGTGTTGTGGTGATAGTTAGCCACCCGCTTTTTCTTTTCTTCCACTACCAATCCCTTAGTAAAGTAGGGATCTTGTGTGGCTACACCGGTAGGGCAGGTGTTTTTGTTGCACTCCAATGCCTGGATGCAACCCAGTGCTAACATCATGGCGCGGGCGCTGTTGCAGAAATCGGCACCGAGCGCCATCGCACGAACCATGTTAAAGCCCGTTAAAATTTTTCCGGAAACATCAATTTTAATGTGTTGGCGAATGCCAAAGCCGCGAAGGGCATCGTCCACAAAGGCAATGGCATCTAACAACGGCATACCAACAGAATTTGAAAATTCAGGAGGTGCAGCGCCTGTTCCGCCTTCGCCACCATCAACGGTAATGAAATCGGGGTAGGTATCTGATTGTACCATGGCTTTGCATATACCGAGAAACTCGCTTTTGCGGCCGATGCAAAGTTTAAAGCCAACGGGCTTTCCGCCCGAAAGCTCGCGCAATTGTTTTACAAACTGAATAAGACCAACGGGTGTGCTGAACGCACTATGGTACGGTGGCGAGAATACCGTTGTGCCGGGCTGTACACCGCGAATGGCGGCAATTTCGGGTGTGTTCTTTTTAGCCGGAAGAATACCCCCGTGCCCGGGCTTTGCACCTTGCGAAAGTTTGATTTCAATCATCTTCACTTCCGGGCGCAGGGCGTTTTTTTGAAATACTTCCGCTGAAAAATTTCCGTTGGCATCGCGTGCGCCAAAATACCCGGTACCGATTTGCCAGATAAGATCGCCACCGTGCTTGAGGTGGTACGGACTGATGCCGCCCTCGCCTGTGTTGTGCGCAAAGCCACCGATTTTCGCACCGAGGTTTAACGATTCAATCGCCTGCGGACTGAGCGAACCGAAGCTCATGGCCGAGACATTGAGGATGCTGGCATCATACGGTTGTTTGCAATCTTTATTGCCTACCCGCACACGCGGGTTGTGGTCTAATTTGTTATGATCTAACGCATTGATGGAGTGTGTCATCCACTCGTAGCCTTCGGCATATACATTTAATTGCGTACCGAACGGAATGGTATCGACCTGCTTTTTGGCGCGTTGATAAACCACCGAACGCTCATTGCGGTTTAACGGTGTTCCGTCTGTATCTGACTCAACAAAGTATTGCTGGATTTTCGGGCGCATATCTTCAAATACATAGCGCAACCGGCCCAGCAACGGAAAGTTAATACGAATGGCCTGGCGTTTTTGTATCATATCGATAAAGCCCATGTACATCAGGGGCGTGATAATCACAAAGGCGAGGAGGGCGTAAATCCAGAACCACGCCCATACAAGCACAAGGGCTGTTACGATCAGTGAACTGACAATGAATAGTTTTCTCATAAGTATTGGTTGGGTCGAACAAGGTAAAACGATGTACGCAAATACCCAACGCAATACGAAAGAATATGGCGGTAAAGGGCGTAAAATGGAATGAATCCAATCAGTTGTACCGGATAAGCCCCGGAGCTTTCACAAAACCCGAACTGTATTTTACCCGCAGGTTGCTTGAAACGGTAATGCGAAACCTGGAAATATCTTCCGGCACACGCGGAAAATAAAACATACGCAGTTCGATGGTGCCAAAAATTAAGTTTTCGTTGCGCGTACGAAGGCCGCCACCCAAAGCATAATACGGTTTTTGCCTGAACAACGCTTCGCGTTGGGGTGCGATCATAGTCATGTCGGCAAAAGCAAAGGGTGCAAAATTGAACCCCAGCAAGGTAGGTTTAATATACACTACGGTTTCGAAACCCATGCCAAGCCGTTGCGTGCCGGTAATGCTGTCGCTGCGCAAACGCTGAATGCCATACGCATTGTCGATGCGCAGGGGCAGGTTAAGTTGTTGATTGAAGATGGCGGTGTAATTCAGGTTTAACGACTGGCGGATTTTTAATCCCCGGTAGGCTATTAACCGGCTAAACATTGATGTAGATGCGAGCAAGACAACATCCTGCATTTTGCCCTGGTAGAAATAACCGCCTAAGCGCAACGATGACTGATGGAAATCGCCATGCTTGCGAAAAGCTGCGTGTTCAAGTTCGGCACCGGCATACGGCCGTATCGAATCGATTTGTTTGGTTTGACCTGCCAGCACACTCAGGCGAACGCCATAGGGCACGTCTTCCGTTCGGCCAAAGCCATACACATAGCGTGTACGGTAAAAGTTTTGATTATAAAACGTAAACGATCCTAAGAAAAACTGTTCGTTATTATAGAGCTTGTTCCACCGTTCTTCGGGTTGCGCGGGTTGCTCATTAAAGCTCTGGCCAAATGCGCGCGCGGCAACAAAGTAGCGGTTACGGTTTTCAACCCGGTTTTTAATACCGATGTTGTAGCCAATCCATAAATCGCGGATGTAATAGCTGTACTGTCTGAACCGGGCTTCGCTAACACCGTTTACGTTAACCGACCAGTTACGGCTAAACTCCAGGCCACCGGCCCAACGGGTGTAGGGCGAAACCAACGGCCGCGCTAACGTTAAATACAACGAGCTTTCATTTTCAAGCCCCAGGCTTGCACCTGTATTCAATTCGGTATATGACACCGTGCCGTTGATGAGTGTTCCGCCTATGCTGTTTTTGCTGTACAAAAACTGGTGTCCGAAGCGTGGTGTGCGGTCAACATCAAAAACACCACGGTATTCGGTGCGTTGACCCCAGCCGCTCAGGTTGGCATCGTACAAACGATACTGCGCCCCGGTTGAATTTATCTTGCCGCTGCCGCCTAAGCTGAACACATCGCGGGTGAACACGGTTACATCTACCTGATCGCGGTTTCCGCGCACGGGCGTAACCACAATGCGGGCATCTAAAATAAAGAGGAGGTCGCGCAGGTAACGCTCGTTGTCGGCAAGTTTGTAGGGGTCTAACGGTTTGTTGGGTTTAAAAAACAGGTTGTTACGGATTACCCGCATTTTGGTATCGGTATGCAATGAATTGGCTGCACGGGTAACGCGGGTAACGATGCGGTGCCGGGTGGTGTCGTTCAGGTCGCGTTCAAAGCCAATGTGGCTGATGTTGATTTTGCGGATGATTTTGCCCTGGTAGGCTGTAAAATCAACCTCCGACTTTTCGTCCACAATGGTATCGCTCCGGTTTTGTTTCACCATTTTCATTACCCGTGACGAGATTTTGGCCGGGAGTTTTGTTTTCCCGTTTTTTTCGGACGGGCTTTGCTGCCGGGCGACTGCCTGCAGGCTGGCCATGAACAGGCAACAGCTTATAAAAACACGTATAAAACAGGTGAAGGGCATCCGCACGAAATCCACAATAATTATGCGTGGAAAGAACGGGATTTCCCGTGGGATCGTCAAACCTCCCGATAGTCCTCGGGAGGGCAGGCAGGGTAAGAAATTAATGATGATGGCATCCATCAGCAAACGTTGGCGGGTTGGGAAGGGGGCATTTGTTTAAAAAATTTTTTTAAACAAAGGAGCATCATTATAAGAATTTGATAAACAATATATTAGGCTGGCTTTGCAATACACGGCATGAACCATGTTACCGGTATGTAAACAAATTGTGCGCAGATTTAAACCTGCTGTAAACTGAAATTAAAGGCAAAGGCTTAGCTTTGCTATGCGTTTAAAAACCTAAAACCAAACTACACACTATGAGGAAAATTTTACTATTAACAGCCTTTGCGCTGCTGGCCTTTACGGGAGCGTATGCGCAGGGGGTGACCACATCATCCATTACCGGAAAGGTCACTAATTCATCAGGCGAGGCATTGGCCGATGCATCCGTTATCGCTAAACACGAACCATCAGGAACAACGTACGGAGTATCTACATTACCCGATGGCCGTTTTGTGATTCCGGGTATGCGTGTCGGAGGACCGTACACCGTTAAAGTTACGTTTGTAGGACATAAAGAGCAATCGATAAAAGATGTTTACATCGCTTTGGGGGTTGCCACAAACTTAAATTTCAGGTTGGTTGACGAAAGCACAGAACTTGATGAAGTTGTGGTTTCAGGCGTTAACGATGGTATTTTTAGTAAAGACCGTACAGGTGCTGCCGCTTCGTACGGAACGGCTGTTATTAACAGTGTTCCAACCATTGGAAGAACAGTTGATGATATTGTTAAGTATAATGCATATGGAAATGGACGTTCATTTGCCGGGCAGGACAGTCGATTTAATAACTTTACCATTGACGGCTCAGTTTTTAATAACGGGTTTGGTTTAGGAAGTTCAGCACAGGCGGGTGGCCGCACAGGCACTACTCCTGTTTCATTAGATGCATTAGATGAGATTCAGTTGAACATTGCCCCTTTTGATGTTCGTCAATCAGGCTTTGCGGGCGCAAGCATTAATGCGGTAACACGCTCAGGAACAAATGATGTTTCTGGTTCAGTGTACTATATCACAAGAAGCAATAGCTTGACTGGCGACAGGGTTTATGGTGAGGAGTTGAAAGGGGTTAACATAGATGAGAAAACCGTAGGTTTTCGTGTCGGAGGACCTATCATTAAAAATAAATTATTCTTCTTTGTAAATGCTGAGCAGTTCGAAAGCTCAACGCCAGCATTAACATGGTCAGCAGATCGGGGAACAGGTGGATCAAACATTTCGCGTGTAACGGCATCAGATTTATTGGATCTTCGTGATTATATGAATGAAAATTTTGGCTGGAATGGTGGAGCAATTGATAATTACAATAATGACATTATCAGTAAAAAAGCCCTTATTCGTTTAGATTATAACATTAACAATAATCATAAACTATCGTTACGCTATTCACACCATGATTCAGAGTCGGGTTCAATTATTAGTAATAGTAACAGTAGTAATACCGCAGGTTTTGGAAACAGAAACAACTTGGCAAGTGCTATTTCGATGGAAAACACGGGTTATCTGATTATGGATAACACACGTTCAGTTGCTGTTGAGCTTAACTCAAATTTTAAAAGCAAATTTTCTAACAAAGCAATCGTAACATTTAATAAACAAATTGAAGATCGTAAGTACAGAACAGGAATATTCCCTACGATTGAAATCCAGGATGGAGGATCTACTTACACAACCATCGGATTTGATCCTTTTACTCCGGATAATAGCTTGAGATATTCCACTTTAAATTTTACCGACAATCTTACTTACTATGCGGGTAAACACACACTAACAGCGGGTATAGCATTTGAATATTTCAAGTCAGACAATTTGTTCTTTGCCAGCTCGAACGGAGTTTATGTTTATCGCTCACTCGCAGATTTCTATACAGCGATGGACTCTTACTTGGATGATCCCAATGAAACAACCTCACCGGTTAACTTAGCTCGTTATAACTTGCGGGTTTCATTGTTGCCCGCCGGTCAAAAACCATGGCAAATACTAAAATCAAGCACATACAGTTTCTATGTTCAGGATGAATATCAAGCAAGTGATAAATTGAAACTTACATTGGGTGTTCGAGGAGATATATTTGCCTACGATAACTCAACAACTGAAATGTACAACAATGAAACAGTTGCCGCATTGGACTTTACGAACGAGGATGGAGATACATATAAAGTAACCACTGGGGCGTTCCCTAAAAACAGGTTGTTGGTGTCACCTCGCTTTGGTTTTAACTACGATGTAACGGGTGATCAGGTAACTCAAATCCGTGGTGGTGTGGGTACGTTTACTTCCCGTATTCCTCAGGTGTTAGTATCAAATCAGTTAAGCAATAATGGTGTGAGTACAGCTTTGGTAACAATTAACAGTACAACGGCCGTACCATTCCGTTTAAACCCCGCTGATTTACCTGCTGGTGTTATTAACCCGACAGCGCCTACTGGCTACGCAGTAAATGCATCTGATCAGAATTTAAAATATCCAATGATTCTAAAAGCCAACTTAGCGGTAGATAGAAAATTGCCTTATGGATTCATTGCAACAGGGGAAGTTATCTATAACAAAAATATTTATGGATTGCGTTACATTGATGCAAACTTAAATGAAGCCACTGTAAATTTTACAGGTCCGGATACGCGTGATAGATTTAACACAGCGGGTAATCCACGTTTTATGAACACAGAAGTTAGCAACGTATTTGTATTGAGAAATACGAAAGAAGGTTATTCTTATACATTAACGGCCAAACTTGAAAAGCCTACAACGAAGGGATTGGGAGGAATGCTCGCTTATACCTATGGTGTAGCTAAAGATATGCAGGGAGTAGGAAGCACTGTACAAGCTAATATGCCAACCACTGTTGGTCAAAACCACTTAATCGGAGCGTATTCCGACAATGACTTACGTCACCGAATCGTTGGTTTCTTGAACTACAAAATTGAGTATGGAGGTAAGTTTGGAGGAGCAACAACCTTTACGTTAGGAATGGTTTCCAATAGCGGCAACAAGATTTCGTACATTTACAGTAATGACATGAATGGTGATGGTCAAACCAATGATTTGATTTACATTCCTAATTCAGCATCAGAATTAGTTTTTGATCCATTACATTTAGCTAACGGAACAATATTTACCCCTGAACAACAAGAGGCAGCTTTTGATGCCTGGATTGATGGAGATGAGTATTTATCAAGCAGAAGAGGTCAGTATGCAGAAAGAAATGGTCAGGAAATACCATGGCTGACCAGATTTGACTTCTCTGTTGCTCAGGATTTCTTTGTGAAATTTGGTAAAAAGGGAGTTCGCAATGCCTTCCAATTAAGGTTTGATATCTTGAATGTGGGTAACTTGATTAATCAAGACTGGGGTGTGAGTTATACTCCCGTAACGGCAACTCCGCTAACTCTGGCTTCTGGTAATGCAAATTCAGTTCAGCCAGTAGCTGTGCAAGGTGTAGGTACAACGGGTATTACTGCTGATGGAAGACCTATTTTCAGAATGGCTACCCAGACCGTTGTAAACTCAGCCGGAAATACAGAAGTGGTTTTGGCTCGTGATCGTTTTATAAAGAGTATAGTTGTAGGTAATACTTGGCAGGGTCAGTTGACGTTGCGCTATACCTTCAATTAATGTTGATTTAGTGGATTTAAAAGCCCTCCCGATCCCGATCCCGATAGCTATCGGGATCGGGATCGGGAGGGCTTTTTTTGTTTTATTTAGCGGGTAGTCACTACGGAATTTGCGAAAAAGAGAGGGCTCTACGGATAGCGGCAGTTGAGAGTTGGCCGTACGCGAACCATAAACTATATTTGAATAATGATTGTTATCCATCCACATGCAAAAATCAGAGCTTTGGAAAGAGGGACAACGGAGCATGAGATTATAGATGTAGTAGAAACAGGCGAGATTTTTCCTGCAAAATATGGCAGGGTTGGATTTAGAAAAACGATTATATATAACGACATATGGCAAGGAAAACTCTATTATGGAAAACAGATTGAGTGCTATGCCGTGCAGGAACAGGAGGACTGGTTAGTGATAAGTTTACTCGTAAAATATTTTTAGTATGCAACTCAAGTATGACATTAAGTACAACATCGGCTATATAAAGTTTAAGGAAAAACCCGATCAGGTAACTTCCTTAAAAATCAGCGAAGATATTGTAGTGGATATGGCCGCAGATGGTTCAATTTATGGTATCGAACTTTTAAATTTGAAAGAACAGTTGTTTGCCAATCCGGCAACAGGGCTGATACTTCATAATGAAAACACGGGCAACGAAAAATTGATTGAATTGCCGTCCTGAGTTTAGGTCTTTGCCGGTGTTCTCTTCGCCTTTGCCGATGTTCTTCACCGGCAAAACTGCTCAACTGTTCTAAAACAATCTGCGAATCGTTAACTTTATTAAATGGAGTTATTTACCAAACAGCATCCTGATTTTATCATAACAACATGTCCTGAGTAGAAACCCGTATTGGCAGACGACCGAGTTTGTTGGTGAAGAAGACCAAAAGACGAGAGGCTATCGAGAGGGCTTTTTTATGGATTAAGGTTATTTGTTGTTAAGATAATGCCCGATAATGTATAGGGGCACATTGGTCATCCAATCTTCTTTCCGATAGTTTGAAAGCGAAGTGCGGATGGCATTTTTCGATTGGTGTTTTTCACAAAAGAGTTTAAAACTTTTAGCCCTCAGGTTTTCACCAGCTTTTACTTCTATGGGAATAAGCTTGCCCTCGTGGTTTTCGATTACAAAATCGAGCTCGTACCTGCCATTACCAAAAGGGTAATAGTGGATGGAGGTTTCTTCGTTTGTTAACAATTCCTGAAAAACATATTGCTCAGTAAGTGCGCCTTTAAATTCTTCAAAAACGGCATCGTCTGCAACAAGTGTATTGGTTTTTAGTTTTGCCATTGCGCTTAGTAAACCCACATCGTTGTGATAGAGTTTAAAAGCCGAAAAATCCTGATAGCCACTTAGCGGATTGACTACTTTGGTAACCGCATTTACTTTGTGCAGCAAGCCTGCATCGGCCAGCCATTGAATGGCCAGTTCAAATTCCTTTGCCCGTGCGCCTTCCTTTAATACGCCATAAATAAATTTGCGGTTTTCTTTGGCTAACTGCGTAGCAATGCTGTCCCACACCATATTGATGCGCAAAACAAGCTCGGGCGGAGCGTGTTTCGAAAAATCGCTGCGGTAATTTTGAAGAACTTTGTTTTGAATTTCGCGGGCTGTTTTCCAATCGCGGTTATGAGCAAAAGCGGCAACAGCTTCAGGCATACCGCCTACATAAAAATAGTATTTGAGAAACTCTTTAAATTTTTCGGCAAAAGTGGGTGTAAAACCCCAAGCCTTTTCGCGTAAAATACGAGCCAGACCGTTTTCTTCGCCCGTGGCCAGCAAAAATTCGTAAAACGACATTGGCTGAAGCGTAAGCATGTCAACCTTGCCTACCGGAAACGACTCGCCCGGGTAGAGATTAATACCCAATAACGAGCCTGCCGCTATGATATGGTATTGGGGCGCTTCTTCATAAAAGTATTTAAGTGCCGTAATGCCTTGCGGGGCAGTTTGTATTTCGTCTAACACGATGAGTGTGTTTTCGGGGGTGATTTTGATGCCCGAATACAACTCAAATGCTGTAATGAGCCGTTGTGGATCAAGATTACGGCTAAAGGTTTGGCGCATCTCCAGGGCACGCTCAAGTTGATGTAAACCGTTTGTTTGTATGCCTGCTTACCAAACGCTTGCAACAGGTAGGTTTTTCCTACCTGACGCGCACCAAAAAGCACTAATGGTTTTCGTGTGGGGCTGTGTTGCCACATTTTCAGCACTTCTATTTTAACTCTGTACACTTTTTAGCACTTAAAATCGATAGTAAATCACACTTTTATACACATTTCCGATACTTCAGTCATATAATAATGCTGCATCCCCTGTGACTGCTGTTATGCTGTATGCTCCTACTCCAAAGAAGCCCTTCGATCCGCTGGCAAGCGCTGTGGGAAGGTTGTTGTTTTGCGTAAGTCTGGTTAATAAACGATTACAATACTTATTATCGAATGGTATTAACCTCATCCACAATCCTTCCGCCACGGGTTCCGCGAAAGCGTTGCCAGAATGTTTCGCGTTCTTTGAGGGAAACAAAACCGGGCATATAAAATGAGGTAGTGTCAATCAGGGGCAGAGGTTGACGCATATCGATCTTATCGATGAACACGGGGATAGAGATTACACCGGGGCAGTATTTTTTGATAAAACTTTTCAGCATGGCCGATTGAAACGGATCGGTAGCCAGCGCAATTTTTTCAAAGCCCATTTCGCGCGCCATCGTCCATGCGTAATAAATATTTTCGGTGCTATGTTCGGCTTTGGTTTCGTAAAATGTGTGTTCGGGCGGTATGCCCATCGAATCGGCCAGCACCTTCATGGCCATGCCTTCAACAAACGGAGTATATACGGCACTGCCCGAAAAAATTATGTTGTGCGTAAATCCGCTGTCGTATAAATGTTTAGCCCATTGCAGGCGCATATTCATAATGGCAGAGGTTTTTTCGTTATCGTACGGAATGCCCGGCACGATAATCACATCGTAAGGCCGTTCGGTTTTAGCATGTTGGTACGACCGGATAACCGATTTACGAAACGAACAGTAGGTTAACAAAAGTGCCACGCCAACGATAACGTGGACATAAATAACAATGCGAAAAATCTTTTTAATCATAGATCGTTGGTAAAGTAATCTACATTGTATTGATCGCCTTCTCTAATACAACAAACTCTAATGCCTGTTTGGGAATACCAAAACGTTTATCGGGTACGACAAAGGGTTTGCGTTCGCCTGTAAGCTGGTACCCGTGCCGGATGTACCAGGCGATTAAATCGTGCCGTGCGGAAATCACCAGCATAAAAATTTTAGTGCAGGCCTGTTGTTGTGCGTAGGCTTCGGCAGCAAAGAGTAATTTTTTACCAAAGCCTTTTGCCTGCAAATTAGGCCGTACCGAAAGCATACCTAAGTAAAGTCCGCGTGCTTCAACGCGCAGCTCCACACAACCTAAGGTTTCGTTTCCTTCCATGTACTTTAAAACAACGGTGTTGGGTGTGGTTAACAGATTGTGAACAATGGTCTCGTCAACCCGTGTACCGCCTAAAAGATCGGCCTCGGTAGTCCATCCCTGCCGGGAGCTGTCGCCCCGGTAAGCGCTGTTTACTAAGTTGGCGAGTTCGGCTGCATCGGCTGTTGTGGCGGCCGTTATTGTGGCGTGATCGGTGTTCATGGTGTCAATAAATTTCCTGTATCTCAAAATCGTTTCCTTTTCCGTACCGTATCAGGTCTTTCAACAGGTAGCGTTCGAGCGTTAATAAATCTTTTACTTTTAAATCGCGGTTGGGCTGGATGTATTCTACCTCGAACTCACGGGTTTCGCCAAAATTGGTGAGCCTGTATTTTTTGCCCACGCGCAAAACATCCAATGATAAACCGGCCATTATGCGTTGCGTTTTAAGCGGGCCATGTAAAAACCATCGAAGCCTTCGCTTGGCCAGATGCGTTTTTCTTCTTCCAGCGAAAATGATGTTGTACCGGATAAAAACTTTTTAACCTGATCTTCATTTTCGGAATGTAAAATGCTACACGTAGCATACACCAATGTGCCGCCCGGTTTTACCATGGTGCTGTACGAACTGAGAATATCCTGTTGTGCCGTGCGCACACTGTCGATAAACTCGGGTGTAAGTTTCCATTTGGCATCGGGGTTTCTGCGTAACACGCCAGTACCCGAACACGGAACATCAAGTAATAACAAGTCGGCAGAGTTCTCTAACCGCTTAATTGTTTTTGAGTTTTCAATCACACGTGTTTCTACGGTCGATACCCCGCCCCTGCGGGCGCGTTTTTTAAGTTCGTCAAGTTTCCAGGCTTCGGTATCCATGGCAATAATGCGGCCTTTGTTTTGTACTAACGCTGCGAGGTGTAATGTTTTTCCGCCTCCGCCAGCGCAGGCATCGATAATGCGCATACCGGGTTTTACGTGTGTAAAATGACCGATAGCCTGCGAGCCGGCATCCTGTACTTCAAACAATCCTTCTTTAAACTCGGGTAACTGAAAAACATTTTGACGTTCTTCTAAGATCAGCGCATCCGGATAATTTTTATCGGTTAATGTAAACACGTTCTGCGCTTCGAGTTTTTCCTCCAATTCCGGTAACGATGTTTTTAATGTGTTCACGCGAAGCACAACACGCGCTTCGATGTTTAACGCACGAAGTTCGCTGTCCCAGCGTTTGCCTAATTCTTGTTCGCCAATTTCATCTAACCAATCGGGAATGGATTCATGTATTTTACGCACCGGATGATTTTGATTAACCCGATCCTGTAACTGACGATAGTTGATACCTGAAAATTCTTTCCAATCGGGTAACTGAACATCGTGCGCGGCACACCACACGGCTAACAGTGTCCAGAACTCGTCACCTTTGGCATTGGCCACGCTGCGGAAAAACCTGTACCAGCGCACAATGTCGTAGGTAGTTTCGGCAATAAACTTGCGGTCGCGCGAACCCCACTTCGGATTTTGTTTCAGTGTTTTTTCAATCACCTTATCGGCATATTTCTTTTCGAGGAAAATCTGCTCAAGCGATTGAACAACAGCTTCGGATGTGGAACGGTGAATGCGCATGAATGTCAATTAACAATGCGCAATTTACAATTGTCAATTGTTAATTGATAATTAAAAATTAAATGTGTGAATCAGGTGAATTTGAGCAAATACGTTTGCAACGATTTCGCAGCCGTGTCGCGGATTTTTTTCTGAAAGAACGGTGTAAAACCTAACAATGTTCCCGTAAGGCCAAATGCTTGGCGCGACCAGCGGTAAAGGTCAAACCGGTCGGTGTGTTTAATGATTTTGCCGTCTTTAAACGCAAACGTTGCATCAATTTTATTGTGAATGTTGCGCCCGGTTTTACTGAACGGATAAAATGCTTCCCAATGTGCGCTGCCCGTGGTTTCGGTTGCCTGCACATCGCTGAAAACAATGTTGAGATTTCCCTTTGATCGTTCCAGCAGCATTTGCCACATGGCTTTTGCCTGAACGCCTTTTAACGTACCGAATACAGGATCGGTAAATTCAACTTCGGGATGATAACACGCGGCCATGCCTTCGTAATTGTGTTTGGCGAAAGCGGTGTAAAATGAGTGGATAAGTTGTTCGTGGTTATTCATCGGCTGCGCGGTTCAACAGGTTTTGATCGATGTTTTTGGAAGTCTTTAATCCCAGCAATTTAATTTTTTCTACGCTCCCTACTAAGTTGCCTTTTCCGGTAGAAAGTTTATTCATGGCGGCCTCATAAGTTTCCTGCGATTTGCGCATTTGCTTGCCTACATCAATTAAGTCGTTGGTTAAACCGACAAATTTTTCGTAGAGTGCGGCAGCCTGTCGGGCAATCTCTAACGTGTTTTTGTTTTGATGTTCCTGTTTCCATATACTGGCAATGGTGCGCAGGGTAGCGATCAGCGTTGAAGGACTTACGATAACGATGTTCTTCTCAAACGCATCGTTAAAAATTTCGCGGTCGTGTTGGGCTGCGGTGCTAAAAGCCGGTTCGATGGGGATGAACAACAGCACAAAATCCAGTCCGCCAATGTTGTATAAATTCTGATAATTTTTTTCGCTTAATCCCTTTGTGTGTGTGCGCAACGAGTGGATGTGTTGTTTAAGGTTAACAGCTTGCTCGGTTTCATCTTCGGCACTGATGTAGCGTTCGTAGGCAACTAAACTTACTTTCGAGTCGATGATGATGTTTTTGTTATCCGGCAGTTTGATCACCACATCGGGTTGAAGGCGTTTGCCGTCTTCGGTTGTGAACGATTCCTGAACCGCATATTCATCGCCTTTGCGCAGACCCGATTTTTCGAGGATGCTCTCTAAAATATATTCGCCCCATGTGCCTTGTGTTTTGGTTTCGCCTTTTAAGGCTTTGGTGAGGTTGCCGGCTTCTTTGGTTATTTGCTGGTTAAGTTCTTTTAAATTGTCGAGTTGTTGACGCAATGCCGAATTGCGATCAATGCTCTCTTTGTTCGATTGTTCAACTTTCTTTTCAAACTCGCTGATTTTTTCTTTCAGCGGATTTAAAATATCACCGATGTTCACTTTGTTCTGGTCGGTGAACTTGCGGCTTTTTTCTTCAAAAATTTCGTTGGCCAAGTTTTTAAACTGGATGGTGAAGCGTTCCTGCAACGCTTCTAATTCTTTTTTCTGATCGGCTAATTTTTCGTGGAGGTTTTTGTGGTTGGCATCGCTGGCCGAAAGCCGGTTGTTTAAGGCAAGCACTTCGGCCTGGTAACGGGTTAATTCCTGCCGGGCGGTTTCTAATTCTTTCAGCAGGTTTTTGCTCCGGTCTTGTTCAACCATTAACAGGGCGTCAGAAGTTGATCCGCTTTTCGATTTGGCGAAAAACCATCCGGCTATGCCGCCTGCGATCAATCCGATGAGTAAAAAGAGAATGTCCATGGTGCAAAGTTATGAATAGTACGGCCAAATCTTGTGTAAAGTATTGACAGGATGTGTCGGAACGGCAAAAGGTTAGGCTTTGCGCCCCTGATTTTTTAGCTTTGAGTTGGACGAATGCCCTATACCATAAAACTAATGTTATGACCGAAACCATCACTTCCAGCCAGAACGCTATTCAGTTAGAAGATAAATTTGGCGCACACAATTATCACCCGCTGCCGGTAGTGCTGCAAAAAGGCGAAGGCGTTTTTTTGTGGGATGTGGAAGGTAAACGGTATTACGATTTCCTTTCGGCATACAGTGCGGTAAACCAGGGACATTGCCATCCGCGTATTATCAACGCGCTCATTACACAAGCCAAAGAGCTTACGCTTACCTCACGCGCGTTTTATAACGACAAATTAGGCGTGGCCGAAAAGTATATGTGCGAATTGTTTGGTTACGACAAAGCACTGTTTATGAACAGCGGTGCCGAAGCCAACGAAACGGCCATCAAGCTTGCGCGCAAGTGGGGCTATACCAAAAAGAATATCCCCGATAACGAAGCCGTGATCGTGGTAGCGAAACAAAATTTTCACGGCCGCACAACGTCTATCATTTCTGCATCGACCGATCCCTCAGCCCGAAAAGGCTTTGGACCGTTTATGCCGGGCTTTGAAATTGTGGAGTATGATAATGTGGCGGTATTGGAAAAAGCATTGGCTAACCCCAACGTGTGCGGATTGCTGATCGAACCCATACAAGGCGAAGCAGGTGTGTATGTTCCGCACGAAGGTTATTTAAAAACTGCTGAAAAACTTTGCAAGCAGCACAATGTGTTGCTGATGATGGATGAAATACAAACCGGTATTGCCCGCACCGGAAAAATGCTGGCCTCTGATCACGAAAGCGTTCGTGCCGATATACTGATTTTGGGCAAAGCGTTATCAGGCGGTGTGTTGCCCATCTCGTTAGTATTAGCCGATGATGACATTATGTTGGTGATAAAACCGGGCGAGCATGGTTCTACGTTTGGCGGCAACCCGTTGGCCGCAGCGGTTGTGATTGAGGCGTTAGAAGTGGTGAAGGATGAACAGTTAGCACAGCGTGCGAATGCTTTAGGTGTAATTTTCCGCGACCGGATGAAGGCATTGATGAATAAAACAAAACTGATAACATTAGTGCGCGGAAAAGGTTTGCTGAATGCCATTGTCATCAACGATACTGAAGAAAGCGAAACTGCGTGGAATTTATGTATTGAATTTTCCAAACAAGGTTTGTTAGCCAAGCCTACGCACGGCAACATCATCAGGCTTGCGCCTCCGTTGGTGATCACCGAAGATCAACTGCACGAATGTTGTGATATTATTGAGAAATGTGTGTTGGGGTTTAAAGTATAAAATGAAAGTGTAGCAATACAGGATATTGCGCGTTATCGTTACACAACCCGCTTCAAAATCTCTTCTGTAACCCTTTCCGGTGATATGTTGTTCATACACGCAAAATCACCACGGTAACAGGTTTCTTTTCCATAAACCGAACACGGCCTGCACGGCAGTTCATCACGACTGATTTGCAGCATATTGTTTTGATTAACCCCAAACGGCCCAAAGCCCACATCGGGATGCGTGCCGCCCCAAATGGAAAGCGTGGGGGTTCCCGTTAAGGATGCCAGGTGCATATTTGATGAATCGGCACACACCATCAGGTCGAGGTGTGTCATCAAGGCAATTTCCTGCGGCATTTTTAACCGCCCGGCCACCATCACGCAATTATTCGGAAACAGCAATTGCAGGTCTTCAAAGTATTGAATCTCTTCATCGCCACCGCCAAATAGAAAAATTTTGGCATTGGTTTTTTGAATGATGGCGTTTAGCACCGTAGGATAATTGGCCACCGGCCATATTTTCGATTTGTGCATGGCAAAGGGCGCCAGGCCAATCCATTTTTCGTTTTTGGTTAATTCTTTTTTAACGAACCATGCTTCAATTATTTTTTTCGATTCGTCAGTAGGGATCAGGTAAGGCGGTTGGCCGAGCTTAAACGCGAACCCTGCCTTTTCAAAAGCAGCCCTGTACCGTTCAACCGTATGCGGCAGTTTGTGGGTAATCTTGTTCTCTTTCCGGCTAAAGGCTTTTTTCTCTTTCCGGCCTTTCGTAAAAACAACTACGCGGATTCCGAACAACTTAAACAGGTTGCGCAGCACCACCGTGCGGATGTGGTCGTGCAGATCAATAACCACATCGAAATTTTGTTTCAGGATAAGGGCACGGAACAACTGCCGTACACCAAAAAACCCTTTAAACTTATGATCGACATCGGCTTCAAAAACGCTTACCCGTTCGATGTTGCTGAAAAACGCGGCAAACTTCGGGCGGGTAACCACTGTAACTTCTACACCGGGATGTTCGGCCACAAGCGCGCGCAGTACAGGTACTAACAGCACCACATCGCCCATGGCAGAAAAACGGAGTACAAGAATCTTTTTTAAAACCATTCGTATTTACGATTTTAGATGTTACGATTTACAATTTTAATAGTTTAACATAATTTAAATTGTAAATCAAAAATCGCACTTCGTACATTATTTCTTCTGGTATAACATCGGGTTTAGCGATGCATCGTTGTACATTTTCATTTGCCGATATACTTTCATTTTCCGGCTGCCTGCGAGAATGTCTTCCATCAGTTGACCGAACGCCAGTTGCATATCGTTACGTTGTTCCAACAGTACATCCAACTTACGCTGACATTTCGCAATGTGGTCGGGCGAAGCATCGGTACGTTCGGTTTGCTCTTTCATGTGATAGATTTTCAACAGCAAAATACTCATGCGGTCGAGCAGCCATGCCGGGGTTTCTGAATTGATGCGGGCAGACGGGTTTGGCGTAACGTTTTTAAATTGCTCTAAAAAATAATCGTCTAACCTTTCTACCATATCGGTACGATCCTGGTTCGATTTATCAATGCGCCTTTTGATTTGCAATGCCTCCACCGGATTGATTTCCGGTAAGCGGATAATGTCCTCTAAGTGCCATTGTACGGTGTCAATCCAGTTTTTGGTGTACAGCAAATGTTCGAACCGGTCGGCCGGATAGGGATTCTTCACGGGCGTGTCCACGTGATCGTGAACATGATAATCATCAATACTTTGTTGAAATACCTGGTAGCATTGGTTGGCGTTGAGCATGCGGTTATATTTATGCCGTAAGTTAAGTATTTTACCAGCATGTCATCACATCATATTATACGCGAAGATCAGGAGCCCGCGCTGGTAATGGATGGCGTAAGCGGGGCTGATCACGAGAGTATTCAACAACTGTTAGAGTGGAGCCCTACCGTGGTGGTAACGGACAGGGCGCTGAAAAACATTTTGCTTTGGGGCATTAAGATCGATGTAGTGGTAGCGGTGAACACGCGCATAGAAGAGTTGAAAGTAGTTTTGCATGATCAGCTTCCGGTAAAAATTATTTCGGCTAACCGAAAATCGGAAGAGTTGGAAACAGCCCTGATGTTTTTGACGGCCTCTAAACAAAAGGCGGTTAACGTGGTTACAGATGCCGCGCTGGAGTCGTTTGAAAAATTTTATGCATTGGACGTAGCCGTTATTCAGGAGGGCAAACGCTGGGTGTTTATCCGTTCGGGCCGTTTCGAAAAATGGCTCCCTGCCGGTACACACATCACGGTATATCCCGGACAAGCACACCCCACACTGATTACTGAACAAGATGGAATTTTCACCCTGCACCGCGAGTACGGTTTCTGGATTTGCGAAACGATTTAAGCAAGTGTTTTACGTTGGTTTTAAAGCGTAAACCATCCTTTCTTTTCCCTGCCAGTCTTTCATTATGCATATAGCGGCAAACCCGGCTTGTGCAAACACATCCGCAGTTTCATGCCCGAACTGTTCGTTGATTTCGACCAACACATGGCCTCCGGGTTGAAGTGCGGCAAAACCTTTTTGTGCGATATGCTCATAAAAAACCAAAGGGTTGTTATCCGGAACGAACAATGCCGTATGCGGCTCGTGCTCCAGAACGTTTTTTCGCATGGCCGGTTTCTCGGCTTCGGTAATGTACGGAGGGTTGCTCACGATCAACTCTAATCCGGTAAACGGCAGGTTTTCGATTAAAAAATCAATCCGGTGAAAACCAACACGGACAGACAGATTTTCGGCATTGATGGCGGCTGTTTTCAGTGCGTTTTCGCTTACGTCTATCGCGAAAACTTCTTTTTGCGGAAGGGCTTTCGCCAACGTGATGGCTATGCAGCCACTACCGGTGCCGATGTCGAGAATTTTTCCGGGTACGGGTTTTAAAAGATCAAGGGCATGGCTCACCAAAAGTTCGGTTTCGGGGCGGGGTATCAGTACCGAGGGGTTCACCAAAAAATCACGACCATAAAAATGTGCTTTCCCTAAAATGTATTGAACAGGCTCTTGCGTATTGATACGTGCAATGATTTCGGCAAGGTTGTGTTGATCGTTAACAGACAAAGCGATGTTTTGCCGTGACAGAACGCTTGCCCGTGTCAGACCTATTGTATCTTCCAAAACAAGGTAAAGTATGCTGTCGATTTCAGTATCATCATCCGGCAGCGTTATGCGCGCACGTAAGTCAGTCCATAAATCTTTGGAATTCTTCATACCTTGGCGATCCGTGCAAGTATAGTAATTATTATGGAGGCCTTTTCTTCGGATGAGTTTTTTATGCAACGAACGTTTGCTTTGGCGCAATCCGGAAGAGGATGCGTAAGCCCCAATCCGTTAGTCGGGTGTGTGATTGTGTACGATGGAAAAATTATCGGTGAAGGTTGGCATCAGCATTATGGCGAGGCGCATGCCGAGGTAAATGCAGTTGCCTCGGTGAAGGATGTGTCGCTGTTAAAGAACAGCACCGTGTATGTAAACTTAGAGCCATGTTCGCATACAGGCAAAACACCGCCATGTGCCGATATGCTGATCGACCATAAAGTTAAAAAAGTGGTGATCGCCAATGTGGATACGAACCCGCTCGTGGGTGGAAAAGGAATTGAAAAACTGAAAGCTGCCGGCATAGAAGTAGTAACCGGTGTGTTGGAAAACGAAGGACGTGAATTGAATAAACGCTTTTTCACCTTCATAGAAAAAAAGAGACCTTACATTATGTTAAAGTGGGCGCAAACAGCCGATGGTTTTATCGCACGCGAAAATTTCGACTCGAAATGGATCAGCAATGCATACTCGCGTCAGTTGGTGCACAAGTGGCGCAGCGAAGAAGACGCTGTTTTAACAGGAAGCGGTACAGCACGCCACGATAACCCGGCATTAACCGTGCGCGACTGGACGGGGCGTAACCCGGTTCGCATGGTGATTGATCGGTATTTGCGGTTACCGCATACGCTGAATGTGTTTGATGGCTCTGTAAAAACGATTTGTTACAACCTTACAACTTCGCGCGAAGAGGATAATCTCGTATATGTTAAATTTCCGGAAACGGATTTTATGGCAGCGCTTGTCGCGGATTTGTACGCCCGCAAAATTCAATCAGTCATTATAGAAGGCGGTGCAATAACATTAGCGCAATTTATACAAGCTGGTTTGTGGGATGAAGCCCGTGTGTTTACAGCCAATACAAAATTTGGTTCGGGAATTTCAGCGCCCGTTATCAAGGGGAACTTAATCGCACAACAGACTGTATTGAACGATACCTTAAACATGTACGCCAACACCCATGGAAACAATTAACATCCGGCAAAAGCTGAGCCTTTTCACCGATCACTGGAACCCGCGCATTATTGGTGAATTAAACGGACAGCAGGTGAAAGCCGTGAAGCTACACGGTGAGTTTTACTGGCATCATCACGATCATGAAGACGAACTGTTTTTGGTAATAAAAGGTGTTTTAAAAATGGAGTTCCGCGATAAAACGGAAATCATCAACGAGGGCGAATTTATTATTGTACCCTGCGGTGTAGAACATAAGCCGGTGGCTGAACAAGAAGTTGAAATTTTATTATTTGAGCCAGTATCAACATTGAATACCGGCAATGTTGAAAATGAACGAACTCAAAAAAATCTCGAAAGGATATAAATAAGGTATCATGGCCGAAGAACTGATTATCTCCACATCAACCAGCAAACAGGAACGTTACAATACATTGCTTCCGCAGATTGAATCACTTGTTGCCGGTGAACCGGATGTGATTGCAAACCTGTCGAACATTGCTGCGGCCTTAAAACAAACCATGAATTTTTTCTGGGTTGGGTTTTACATTGTGAAGAATGATCAACTTGTGCTCGGGCCGTTTCAGGGGCCGATTGCCTGCACGCGCATAGGCTTTGGCAAAGGTGTTTGCGGTGCTTCGTGGAAAGAAAAAAAAGTTATGCTCGTTCCTGATGTTGAACAGTTTCCGGGGCACATTGCGTGCAGTTCGGCATCGAAATCAGAAATTGTGTTGCCTGCGTTCAAACAGGGCGAAGTAGCTTTAGTGCTGGATGTGGACAGCGAAGCCTTAAATGATTTTGACGCAACCGATGAACGCGAATTGCAAAAAATAATGCGTGTGATCGAGAGGTTTTTGTGATGCGAAGAAATATAAAAGCCCGATGTAAAATATCGGGCTTTTTATATAGAGTATTATTACAATCAGGCGAACTCGGCAATAACGGTTCGGCCGCCTTTGGTAACATCGTTGATGTTTACTTTCACAACGGCATCTAACGGAAGAAAAATATCCACACGCGAGCCAAATTTGATAAACCCGAATTCATCGCCCTGCGCTAATTTCTGGCCTTCGTTTACATAACACTTAATTCTGCGAGCCAGCGCACCGGCAATCTGGCGGAACAACACCTCGGTTCCGTTATCCATTTTGGCCACTACGGTTGTACGTTCGTTCTCGGTGCTTGATTTCGGGTGCCATGCCACCAAGTATTTTCCGGCATGGTAGCGGTAATAGCTGATCGATCCGCTTACGGGCATACGGTTTACGTGCACATTAAAGGGCGACATGAAAATGGAAATCTGTTTGCGTTTGCCTTGAAAATATTCAGGCTCTTCGGCTTCTTCAATCACTACCACTTTGCCATCGGCCGGGGCAATAATGTGTTTGGGGTTTTTTGCTACGGTAAAAACGGGATTGCGGAAAAACTGCAATACAACAAGGTATAAAATCACACACGTGGCAATAACCAGGCTGCGAACAACAGGCATTTCGGGTAAATAATAATCGACCGCCCAAACAATGCCTACAAAAACGATCAGTAAAACAAATAACAGTGTTCTTCCTTCTTTATGTATGGTCATCAATCTAAAATCTAAAGTCAAAAATTTAAAATCATTAATAGCCTCCGCGATACTTATACGTTTTCGCTACTTTATCGATCGCTACCATGTATGCGGCAATGCGCAATGATACTTTATATTCTTGCGCGGTTTTATAAACGTTGTTCAGTGCGTCTTTCATAATCCGGTCTGATCTGCGGTTTACACGCTCGGCTTCCCACTTGTAACCCAAACGGTTTTGTACCCACTCGAAGTACGACACCGTAACGCCACCGGCATTGGCCAGAATATCTGGCACTACAACAATGCCCTTATCGTTTAAGATGCTGTCGGCTTTCGATGATGTTGGGCCGTTGGCACCTTCTACAATCAGCTTGGCTTTAATGTCCGGGGCATTTTTAGTGGTGATCACATCTTCGGTAGCGGCCGGTACGAGTACATCTACCGGAAGGGTAAGCAAGTCGTTGCCGTTAATTTTTTCGGCACCTTCAAATCCTTCCAGCGACCCTTTGTGCTGATCGCGGTATTTAATGGCGGCAACAAAATCAATTCCTTTCTCATTATAATACGCGCCCGACAGGTCGCTTACCGCTTGTACCATAAGCCCGCGTTCGGACAGCAAACGTGCTGCCCACGAACCCACGTTACCAAAACCCTGTACGGCACACGTGGCTTTGTACGGATTCATTTTCAGTTTTTCCATCGCGCTAAGGGTCGAGATCATTACGCCACGGCCGGTAGCTTCTGTTCGGCCAAGCGATCCGCCCAACACTAACGGCTTACCGGTAACAACAGCGTTCACGGTCATGCCTTGTGTTTTAGAGTATTCATCCATCAACCAGGCCATTTCGCGCGGGCCGGTTCCCATATCGGGCGCGGGGATGTCGCGGTCAGGGCCAAACACGTCAATCATGGCGCTGGTGTAGGCGCGTGTTAAGCGTTCAATTTCACCGGCACTCATTTCGCGCGGGTTGCAGGTAATGCCTCCTTTTGCACCTCCGTACGGAATATCCACAACGGCACACTTCCAGGTCATCCAGGCGGCCAATGCTTTTACTTCATCGAGGTTTACATGCGGATCGTACCGGATGCCCCCTTTTGATGGCCCGAGAATGGTAGAGTGTACCACACGGTAGCCCTCAAATACTTTAATGCTGCCATCGTCCATGGTAACGGGCAGCGAAACGATTACCTGACGTGCAGGCGATTTTAATACGTTGTAAACTTCTTCTTCTAATCCCAGGTTTTGTGAGGCCACGCGAAAGCGCGACATCATGGCTTCAAACGGATTTTCTTTGTCAAGAAGCGGAGCTGGTTCGATGTATGCCATAATATATTGAGAATAAGGATTTTAGTGCTAAATGATAGTCCGAAAACGGTTGCAAATTAAACAATTCCCCAATTTGTTTGTATGCCCTTGCGAGGCGGTTTGCCAATGGTGTTACAAGCCCGGTAATACATAACATAGTTTGAGGTAGGCCACTACAAACGGAGCTGAAATAAACAGTCCATCGAAGCGGTCTAAAAAGCCGCCATGCCCCGGAATGCTGTTGCCTGAATCTTTAATGGCGATGCTGCGCTTTAACAATGATTCAACCAGATCGCCAAACGTGCTGCCTATAATGATGATGATCGTAATCACTACCCAATCAAGCGGAGTAAGAATGGGTGTATATGAATCGATACTTGTTAAAATCTGATAAAACGTAAAAGCAATGATACCGGCCAGCACTGCGCCACCAACAAAACCTTCCCAGGTTTTTTTAGGTGAGATGCGCTCGAACAATTTGTGTTTACCCAAAAACGTTCCGGCAAAATAAGCGCCTGTATCGGTAGCCCAGAGAATTAAAAGTGAGCCTAAGATAATTTCAAAACAATAGACGTTGTGTCCAATAATACCCGCAAGTGTTGCATCACCTTCGGTACGAAATACGGCATGGTTCAACAATGCAATCGGCACAACAATGTAAACGATGCCCAGAAACGTAAAGGCGATATTGGTAAATGGTTTCGCATCGCCTTTTTGATATAATTTAAGAATGTATGCCAGCGCGATAAGCGGGAAAAGCGCGAAGTAATAGTTTGCTTCCAGCGTTTGTTGTGCAATAAGAAAAGACACAACAAAAATAACCATGCCCGTAACTAACCCCAGGTTTTTAAGCGGAGCCAGCCCGTCATACTCCATAAGCCGGTAAAACTCGCGCAGCGAAAAAAAACAGATAATGGCGAAGATGGCGAAGTACAACCATTCGCTGTAAATCAAACCCGTAATAATGGCGGCCGAGCCGGCCAACCCGGTAACAATGCGTTGTGTTAAGTTGCTGAATTTCGAAAGTGGTGTGCTCACGATGGCTGTTGAGGTGTTGCGTACTGTTTTCTGAAGTAGTAAAGTAAAGCAAAGGTAGCGGTTGCGCAAATAGCAACAGCCAAAAATGGCGCTGCGGTTTCGTCTTCAACATTTAAGTCTGAAATGCCCAGGCTATACAAGTACAACATCGTTAGCGAAAAACCATTGTTAAAAAAATGCGCAATGATGGGCACCCACAGGTTTTGCGACCAATAGTATAAGTACCCGAACAACGCCCCTAACAACACACGCGGGAAAAACCCAAAGAACTGCATGTGAATGGCACTAAACAAAATAGCGGCTACCCAAATGGCAACATGAATATTTTTGCTGCCGCGATAAAGCTCGTTTTGAATTAACCCGCGAAACACAAACTCTTCGCCAATCGCAGGGATTACCGCAATAACCAACAAACCAATGAAAAACTCCCCGGTTGAGTTAAACGCTGTCAGGAATTTTGTCATGGCCGCAACCTTGTCTTCCTGTTCGCGTGCCCAATCGCCAAACGCTTTGAGCGCCTCCGGAAACTCTACGTTCATGTTCCAGGCTGTAATGGGC
The DNA here is from genome assembly GCA_964404445.1 of uncultured Roseivirgaceae bacterium. Taxonomy (GTDB): domain Bacteria; phylum Bacteroidota; class Bacteroidia; order Cytophagales; family Cyclobacteriaceae; genus UBA2336. The sequence continues at coordinate 658,694 of CAYOJW010000001.1, forward strand.
GAGAGGGTTACAAGAACGCTCACCCCCAGCAAACAAATAAGCGCAACGGTAAGTGGCAAATTGCGCTCTTGTTTAAAGAATGTGGCCAACGGTTTTTGTTCGGTGTACCGGATGTACAGGGCAGGCAACAAAACCAGCCCGATAAAACTTGCACAAGCCTGCATGATCATCATCGGCAGAAAAGCACTTTTGCCCGGAGTGTGGCTGAGTACCTCCTGAATCAGGTCGCCTTCATACATACCCATCGCTATGATCATGCCAACCATCGGCCCGATAACAACAAAGCCGATAAAGACAACAGCAAAAATCAACAGCAGTGAGGTAAGCGGAGGCCTGTTTGAAACAAGCGGTTCGTGCGGGTCAGTCATGGCAATTTCAACGATCCCAAAAGTCTGCAAAACCTGCGAATAGTCTGTTATCTTTACGGGTAAAATCTGAATCCTTACGGGATTTTTTTGGTTTAAAGACAATCGTGGTAAAAATCGGTAACATCGAATTGGGCGAATTTCCGCTTTTACTCGCACCCATGGAGGACGTGAGCGATCCGCCTTTCCGTGCCGTGTGCAAGGAAAACGGTGCCGACTTGATGTACACCGAATTTATTTCGAGCGAAGGGCTTATCCGCGATGCGGCCAAAAGCCGCCAGAAACTTGACATTTTCGAGTACGAACGCCCTATCGGCATACAACTTTTCGGTAGCGATGTTGAAAGTATGCGGCAGTCAGCCGAGATAGCCTCGGCTGTAAACCCCAACCTGATCGACATTAATTACGGCTGCCCGGTAAAACAGGTAGCTTGTCGCGGGGCGGGGGCTGCGCTGTTACAGGATATACCCATGATGGTGAAGATGACCGAAGCCGTGGTGAAGGCAACGCACCTTCCGGTTACGGTGAAAACCCGTTTGGGCTGGGACGATAACACCAAAAATATTTTAGAAGTGGCCGAACGTTTACAGGACATCGGCATACAGGCATTAACCGTGCATGGCCGCACACGTGCGCAGTTGTATAAAGGTGCAGCCGACTGGACACTGATCGGAAGGATAAAAGAAAACCCGCGCGTACACATTCCCATTTTTGGCAATGGCGATATTGATTCGCCCGAAAAAACGGTTGCGTATAAAAACAAATACGGTGTAGATGGTGTAATGATTGGCCGTGCATCCATTGGTTATCCGTGGATCTTCAACGAGATCAAACACTATATGCGACACGGTGAAAAATTAACACCGCCCGATATTGCCGAACGTGTTCGTGTAACCAAAAAACACCTTGAGTTTTCCATCCGCTGGAAAGGCGATAAGGTTGGTGTGTTTGAAATGCGCAGGCATTACACCAATTATTTTAAAGGTATTCCTGATTTTAAGCCGTACCGCACGCGGTTGGTTGAAACCATTAACCCCACTGAGTTGTATGCGATTTTGGATGAAGTTGCTGAAAGGTTTTCAGGGCAGTTGGCAGAGGTTTAAGAATGTTGTTAATAATATTAATCTGATCAGGAACATCATCCTGCAAATTCATAAATCTTAAAATCCTGATGCAGACAACTGATCGCAATCGAGCAACCGCCATTTCACTTCTCGTTATTCTAACCTTAATCTGGGGCACATCATTTATCCTCATCAAACAAGGCTTAAAAGTTTTTGCGGCCGATGAAGTAGGCGCACTGCGTGTAACGGCTGCCGCATTGTTTTTACTGCCGGTAGCGTTGGTGCACATTAAGGAGTTAGCAAAAGAAAATTACTGGAAACTTTTCCTGTCGGGGTTAATGGGCATTTTCTTTCCATCGTTTTTGTTTGCCGTAGCCCAAACCCGTATGGACAGCTCTTTAGCCGGAATGCTCAACACCATAACACCGATCTTCACCGTGCTGATCGGGGCATTTATCTTCAAACAAAAATTTAAGAATCTCACCATCGCAGGCGTGCTGTTAGGCTTGGTCGGTGCGCTTACGTTAATGTTTGCCCGGAGCGGAGGTTCATTGGGGAGTCTGAATATTTTTGCATTGCTGATTGTAATCGCCTGTATTTTTTACGGAAGCAACCTGAATTTTATTAAGTACAAAATCCCCGACCTGAATGCGCTTACCATTACCAGCGTATCGGTTTTGTTAATCAGTCCGTTGGCGATGATCTATTTGTTTGGCTTTACCGGGTTTACGGCCAAACTTCAAACCGTAGAGGGTGCGTGGCGAGCCTCCGCATTTATTGTTTTGCTGGGCGTGATGAGCACGGCCACAGCAACGTTTCTGTTTAACAAACTTGTGAAAATCAGCACACCGGTTTTTGCCAGTTCGGTAACGTATTTAATGCCTGTTGTTGCCGTTGGCTGGGGCTTGTTAGATGGCGAAACCTTAGGCTGGGGGCATTTTGTGGGTATGGCAGCCGTGATTGGCGGGGTTTATTTATCGACCCGGAAATAGCTTAACGATTTACGAGGTATGATTTAAGATTTACGATTTAAAATTTGTGATTTGTGATTTAAGATTTAAGATTTGCGGTTCTTTTTAGAGAACGCCTCAAAATCTGAAATCACAAATCTGAATTCTAAAATGCCTAACCGTAAAATCACCCGCGCTTTAATTTCTGTTTTTTACAAAGATAACCTCGAACCCATTGTTCATGCGTTGGGCAAAGCCGGGGTAGAGTTCGTATCAACCGGAGGCACACAAGAGTTTATTGAAAAATTGGGTTACGCGGTTACACCGGTCGAAAAGCTTACAGGCTATCCGTCCATTTTTGGCGGTCGTGTTAAAACATTACACCCCGCTATTTTCGGAGGCATATTATATAGAAGAGATGACGCAGGCGATTTAAAACAATCGGCCGAATACAACATTCCGCCTATTGATCTGGTAATTGTTGATTTATATCCGTTTGAAGAAACGGTAGCGAAGGGTGGCAGCGAAGAAGATATTATTGAGAAAATCGACATTGGTGGCATATCGCTCATCCGTGGAGCGGCCAAAAATTTTAACGATGTAGTGATTGTGTCATCACGCGCACAGTATGGTGAGTTGCAAACCTTGTTAGAAACCAAAAACTGTTCGAGCGATTTAGCCGACCGTAAACGTTTTGCGGCCAAAGCCTTCGAGGTTACTTCGCATTACGACTCAGCCATTTTCAATTACTTCAATCAGGAACAAAAAATCCCTGCGTTTAAAAAGAGTTTTGGTGAAGGCCGCACGTTGCGCTATGGCGAGAACCCGCACCAGCAGGGAAAATTCTTTGGCAACCTCGATGAACTGTTTGAGCAACTCAACGGCAAGGAACTTTCGTACAATAACTTAGTAGATGTTGATGCGGCTGTAAACTTAGTACAGGAGTTTACCGGTGAAATTGCGTTTGTTATTATCAAGCACACCAATGCCTGCGGTGTGGCTACGGGTGCGTCTGTTAAAGAAGCCTACCTCAAGGCTTTTCAGGCCGATACCACTTCGGCTTTTGGCGGAGTGCTGGCAACCACAACAAAAATTGATCGGGCAGCAGCCGAAGAAATCAACAAACTGTTTTTTGAAATATTGATTGCCCCGGCTTACGATGCCGATGCGTTAGAATTACTGAAGTCGAAAAAGAACCGGATGATCATGGTGCAAAAGAAACCATTGACCGAAACAGTTCAGTACAAAAGTTTATTGAACGGTGTAATCGAACAAGACCTCGATTTACATACTGATTCAGAAAAAGACCTGAAGGTTGTGACCAAACGCCAGCCTACCGAATCAGAAATCAAAGCATTACTTTTTGCCAGCAAAATTGCCAAGCACACCAAGTCGAATACCATTGTGCTGGCGGTAGAAGGCCAGTTGTTAGCCAGCGGTGTTGGCCAAACCTCACGGGTAGATGCATTGCGCCAGGCTATTGAAAAAGCAAAAACTTTCGGTTTTTCCTTACAAGGTGCAGCCATGGCATCGGATGCTTTCTTTCCCTTTGCCGATTGTGTAGAGATTGCCCACGGTGAAGGCATCGAAGCGGTTATCCAGCCGGGCGGCTCGGTACGCGACCAGGATTCGGTCAGCTTCTGCGACCAGCACAACATGGCAATGGTTACTACGGGCATCCGCCACTTCAGGCATTGATCGGTTAAAATGGTAAAATCGTGGCAAAATATTACGGCTGTTCACGTTGCTCACAATATTTATGTAAATTCAGCCCTTGAATAAAACCGTCAAATTTTTCTAACTGTATTCAATGGCATTTTTTGATTTCTTCACCAGCGACATTGCAATTGATCTGGGCACAGCCAACACCCTGATTATTTATAAAGACAAGATCGTAGTCGATCAGCCTTCGATTGTGGCCATCGATAAAGTAGCCAACAAGGTATTAGCCATCGGGCACGAGGCTATGCAAATGCACGAAAAAACTCACGATCACATCAAAACCATTCGTCCGTTAAAAGAAGGTGTGATTGCCGACTTTCAGGCGGCCGAGTTGATGATTCGCGGCCTTATTAAAATGATCGACACCGGCAAACGCCTGTTCCCGCCATCGTACCGCATGGTAATCTGTATCCCTTCGGGCATTACCGAAGTAGAGAAACGTGCCGTGCGCGATTCGGCCGAACATGCCGGAGCAAAAGAAGTGTATATGATTTTCGAGCCGATAGCTGCGGCCATCGGAACGGGCATTGATATTGAACAACCCATCGGTAACATGATTGTGGATATTGGTGGCGGAACGACCGACATTGCGGTAATTGCCCTGTCGGGTATTGTATGCGATCAGTCTATCCGCGTAGCGGGCGATACCTTTAACCGCGATATTCTCGATTACATGAGGCGCCAGCATAACCTGTTGATTGGCGAGCGTTCGGCCGAGCGTGTAAAGATCGAATGCGGATCGGCTTTAACAGAACTTGATGACGGCCCTGAAGATTACGAAATCCGTGGCCGCGATTTAATGACAGGTATCCCGAAAACCATCAAAATTTCATATTCCGAAATAGCCTTTGCATTGGATAAATCGGTATCGAAACTTGAAGAAGCTGTACTGAAAGCGCTCGAAACATCGCCACCGGAACTTTCGGCCGATATTTATGAGCGTGGTATTTATTTAACCGGTGGCGGTGCATTGCTGCGTGGGCTTGACAAACGCCTGGCGCTGAAAACCAAGTTACCGATACACGTTGCCGATGATCCGTTGCGTGCCGTTGTACGCGGAACGGGTGCCGCATTAAAAGGCCTTGATCATTACCGGGGTGTTTTGATGACCTAAAGGCATGGGGCGGATATTTCTTTTCATCTATCAATACCGCGCATTCTTTGTTTTTTTAGTGCTTGAATTGTTTTGCTCATGGTTGATTGTGCTCAACAATCAATACCAGGGAGCAAGCTTTTTTAATTCAGCCAACAGCTTTGTGGCTGCCATAAACGGGTTCTCGCACAATACGAAAGAGTATTTTTCGCTGCGTGACGCCAACCAGCAATTAGCCGATGAAAACACGGTGCTCCGAAAAAAATTAGAGCAACTGTATCAGGTGCGGTTACAGGCCGACACAACCGGCACGGCCGATTCGACCGTTATCAACCGGTTTGATTTTATGAGCGCCAAAGTAGAGAACAACAGCACCGAACGTCAAACAAATTTTATCACCATTAACCGGGGCAGTGCCGATGGCATAAAAGCAGGTATGGCGGTAATTGGTTCGCAGGGTGTTGTGGGCAAAGTAAAAATCACCTCCCGCCATTACAGCGTTGTTACTTCGTTGCTCAACATCGATATTATGGTATCGGCCAGAATGAAACATACCGGGTATTTCGGAACGGTTGAGTGGGACGGGTACGATCCGGATTATGTAAAACTCCGGTACATACCATTGCACGTAAAACCCGCCCTGGGCGATACGGTTGTAACATCGGGTTACAGTGGTGTTTTTCCGAGCGATATTTTAATTGGCACCATTTCCGAAATCAATCCATCGAACGAAACATCGTTTCACGATTTGCGCGTGAAACTCGCGCAGGACTTTAGAAAACTATCGTACGTTACGGTAATCCGAAGTAATTTGCTCAACGAGCTTGATTCGCTTGAACGTAGTGTACCAAATATGAAACGATGAGCCGCGCTACCATCATACAAGTTGTTTCGTTTGTGATCTACCTGTTTTTCCAGGTGGTTATATTCAAAAATGCTGTGCTGTTCAGTTCGGCTTTTTGTTTTTTGTACATCGCTTTTTTATTGTTGTTGCCGGTCGAAACCGGGGCATTGGTGTTAATGTTTGCGGGCTTTGGCATGGGCTTGTTTGTTGATATGTTTTACGACAGTGCCGGTACACATGCTTTTGCCTGCGTGCTGATTATGTATTTGCGTAACGTTTGGCTGGCGCGGGTAACTCCGCAAGGCGGTTACGACAACGGTGCCGTGCCGGGCATTGTGTTGGGAGGCGTGCAATGGTTTGTAGTATATACACTGCCGTTAGTGTTTATACACCATACCGTATTGTTCTTTATGGAAGCAGGAGGGTTTCAGCATTTCTGGTTTACCGTAATGAAAGTTTTCTTTAGCACCATCTATACGATGGTCATGATACTGATAGTTCAATATGTGTTCCCGGGGAGCAGAAGGATATGAACGAACGAAGAAGAGAAGTTATACAGTTGGTTTTTGTTTTTGTTGGGGTACTCTTCGCCATCAAGCTTTTTTTTGTACAGGTGCTTGATAAACGGTATGCCGAATTAGCCAACAGCAATGCCATCTTAAAAGAAATCGAATATCCCTTCCGGGGATTGATAACCGACCGCAACGGAAAGCTGATCGTTTACAACACACCCGAGTACGACCTGTTGGTGGTGCGCAAGGAAATGAAAGACTTTGACTCGGCACGTTTTTGCCAGATTACAGGGCTGACACCCAAAGAACTCCGCACAAAATTCAGGGAAATGCGGGCACGTAAAGAGTATTCGCCTGTAAAGCCAACCATTTTTTTGCGGCAGCTATCAAACTACGACTTTGCTAAAATTCAGGAACACATCGATGAGTTCAGCGGCTTTCAAATCCAGCCGCGTACAACCCGCGCTTATACGACAGCGGCATTAGCCAACTCAATGGGCTATGTGAGCGAGATCACCAAAACGCAGCTTGAGCGCGATACTACAAAAGTGTATCGTCAGCGCGATTACATCGGGCAAAGCGGGCTGGAGTCGTATTACGAAAACGTATTGAGCGGCAAGCGCGGTGTGCGCATCAAGTATAAAGATGTAGCCGGTGTTGAAAAGGGATCGTTCGACCACGGTAAATACGATACGCTTTCGGTGCCGGGCAAAAACCTTACTACGACCATTGATATTGCTTTACAGGAATATGGCGAACATTTGTTTAAAGGCAAGGTGGGAAGTTTGGTGGCCATTGAACCATCTACCGGTGAAATCCTTGCCATTGTTTCGGGACCTTCGTACGATCCAACGTTATTAACAGGCCGCCACTTCAGTTCAAATTTTTTAACCATCAGCAGCGACACAACCAAGCCATTGTTTACCCGTCCGCTGATGGCCATGTACCCGCCCGGTTCTATTTTTAAAATAGTTCAAACCCTTATCGGGTTAGAAGAAGGTGTGATTAATTACCAGACACGCTTTGCGTGTGACAAATCGCTGGTAAAATGTCACAACCATCCCGGCCCGGCCGATTTGCATGGGGCTATTCAATATTCCTGTAACCCGTATTTTCACCAGGCGTTCCGCAGGATCATCAATCAGAATAAATCGCCCAACACATTTACCGATTCACGCATCGGGCTTGATCAATGGCGCGAGTATGTGTTGCGTTTTGGATTGGGCGCGCCATTGGGTGTTGATTTACCCAGCGAAAAAGGCGGGCAGATTCCTTCCAGCAAATTGTACAACCGCATTTATGGCGAAGGCCGTTGGAAGTATTCAACCATTTATTCGTTATCGATTGGTCAGGGCGAAATGCTGGTAACGCCTATGCAGATGGCCAACCTCGCGGCCATCCTGGCAAACAAGGGGTATTACTATACTCCGCATTTGGTGAAAGACATATCGAACGGAAGCATTAACAACAAGTACAACGTTCGGCACGAAACCGGGATCGACAGTGCATACTATACGTTTGTAACCAATGCCATGACCGATGCCATTTCGGGTACCGCGCCCCGTGCACTCATTCCCAACATGATCATTTGCGGAAAAACAGGTACCGCACAAAACCCGCAGGGCGAAGATCACTCGGTGTTTATGGCTTTTGCGCCCAAAGAAAATCCGAAGATTGCTATTGCCGTGTATGTTGAAAACGCAGGCTGGGGCGGCCGGGCGGCTGCATCGGTGGCCAGCTTAATGATTGAACGTTACGTGAATGGTGAAGTAAAGCGCAAACAATTAGAAGAGTATGTTCTCAATAACGATTTCAGCGATCGCCCTCAGCGTAAAACAATAACCATCGACCCGGTTGTGGTTGACCTGCCATGAGAAACGAGATAAGCATATCGAACAAGATGGACTGGGTTACGGTACTCATCTATGCCGTATTGGTGTTCATGGGCTGGCTTAACATTTTTGCGGCCGTGTATGACGAGTCGGCCAACGTGCCTATTTACAGTTTGTCGCTCAACTCGGGCAGGCAGTTAATGTTTATGGCTACATCGCTTATTCTCATCCTGGCCATTCTCATCATCGATATGCGTTTTTATGAAACGTTTGCCTATTTGATTTTTGGCGTGGCCATGTTTGTACTGCTGTTGGTGCCGGTTATCGGAAAAGAAGTAGCCGGTAATAAATCATGGATCGGGTTGGGATCGTTTGGTTTACAGCCCTCAGAGTTTGCCAAGTTTGCAACGGCACTGGCGCTGGCCAAGTTTATCGGCTCCGTTGGTTTCAGAATGGATAATGTACGCAACCAAATTATCCTCTTTATTATTATGTGTGTGCCGATTGGTCTTATTCTTTTGCAAAAAGACTTTGGCACCGCTATGGTGTTTTCGGTTTTCCTGTTAATGTTTTACCGTGAAGGGCAAACACCTTTTTACCTGTTGGCGGGTATATCGTTTGCCATTTTATTTATCGTAACCCTGTTGGTAAAAAGCAACTGGATTTTGTTTGTGATTATAGGCGTGGTATGGTTGCTGGTGATGTACGCAAACCGCAGGCGAAAACTCAAACAGCTTGTTTTTATTACAGTGGGTGCAATAGCGCTGATTGCTGTTATTGAAAGCGTAGAGTTTGTGTTTTCCAAACTTCCGCAACATCATCAAAAAAGAATTTTGGTATTGCTCAATCCCGACTCCGACCCGATGGGGTATGGTTGGAATGTTACGCAATCGAAAATTGCCATCGGCAGCGGGGGTTTTGCCGGAAAAGGTTTTTTAAACGGAACACAAACCAAGTTTGACTTTGTGCCCGAACAAAGCACCGATTTTATTTTTTGTACGATTGGTGAAGAGCACGGCTGGATAGGCAGTTTTATCGTGGTGGCATTGTTTATAGCGTTGCTGATGCGGCTTGTTTTTTTGGCCGAACGGCAAAAGAGCCGGTTTGCACGGGCGTACGGGTATTCGGTTGCATGTATTTTCTTTTTTCATTTTGCGGTAAACATCGGTATGACGTTAGGCTTGTTCCCGGTTATTGGTATTCCGCTTCCGTTTTTTAGTTACGGTGGCTCATCGTTGTGGGCATTTACCATTTTGTTGTTTATCTTATTGAAACTCGATGCGCACCGTGGGCAGATGTTGGAACGGATGTAATCAACACAAATCATGAAAGTAGGGTTTTTTCGTCAGATGGTATTGGTGGTTTCGTGTTTGTTGTTTTTGGCAACGTTAATGTCTAATCAAAAGCACGAAGGCATGGGTGAGGAGGTGAAAAGCGATTCGCTTCGCAACCTGTATGCACGTCCTGTTTCGCAATGGCCTAAACCTAATATCGACAAACATATTGTTTATGAAGAGATGGGCGCGCTGCCAAACGATAGCGCATGGTTGCTGGTAGAGCGTGATGCGAAAATCAAATTAGGGCAGTTGTTGTTTTTCGATCCACGTTTGTCGGGTTCTGGTCAGATTTCGTGCGCCACGTGCCACGATCCCAAACGGGCATGGGGCGATGCCATGCGTGTATCGTCAGGGCATAATGGTTTACAGGGAGCGCGCAATGCGCAAACCCTGTTAAATGTGGCGCAACAAAAAACATTTTTTTGGGATGGCCGCTCCGGCTCGTTGGAAGACCAGGCAATAAACCCGATCAGCACAACGCATGAAATGAACATGAACACGCCTTTGTTGGCAGGAAAAATCGGGAAGATTAACGGGTATAAAATATATTTTGAGAAGGCTTACGGTGATGCGCACGTAACGTTCGACAGGATACTGGATGCACTGGCTGCGTTTGAAACCATCATTAAAAGTAACCCCGGCAAGTTCGATGCTTTTATACAAGGCCAGTACGAAGCGCTCACCGATCAGCAAATTCGTGGGCTTGATTTATTCCGGGGCAAGGCACGGTGCATGAATTGCCATCACGGCACCTATTTTAAAGACGACCAGTTTCACAACACGGGCTTATCGCTTTTTGGTAAACCACTTCAGGATTTAGGCAGGTACGATGCAACCCGCGATTCGCACGATGCCGGCAAGTTCAGAACACCGTCACTCCGCGATGTGATGCGCACCGGACCGTGGATGCACCACGGGTTGTTTACGAATATGCAGGATATTCTCAACCACTACAACGATGGCGTGCCCGAAACAGAAACCCGGCCTGATCATCCGTTGAATCTAATGAAAGATGTTATCATACAACCCCTTAACCTCACCGACCAGGAAAAAAAAGACATCATTGCTTTTTTGTGGGCTATTACAACGAAACCTTACGATATGCCCCGACCGGTGCTGCCGGAGTAATCCAGAGGCCCTTCAAAAACATTCTGATCATTTAAGTATTTTTGAGATAGTTAAGAAACCACAATTCAAATGGGACTCCCAATATGAATAATTGGAAAATTCGTTAAGTTATAGTTTGTAAGATTTACGTGATACTAACAAGACTGATATGACGAACAAGATAGTTGTAAAGATAATTCTGTATGGATTATTAGCAATAGTAATACTTATGTTGGGTCTTCTTAATAAAGACTCCAGCGAAGCGTATGATTTTTTTAAACAGAATTATAATAGTATTGCCAAAGAAGAGGGATATAGAGAATTGCCTCATGAATTAAAAATCAATCTGGAGTTGTCAAACGGTAAAATTTGGCGGGTTAAAGCGATCTCAAATAAGGCTTTCTCTATTGTAATTCTTATGACTGGTTTCTTAATTGTTGCTGAGATTGTGACAGTATTATTTTTCTTCTTAAAGAAAAAAAAGAAAACACCTGGCTAAATCCAGTAATATGGGTAACCCTTAACTTTTGCCGGAGTAAATGATTTAAGAAAACCGCCTTTCCACAATTTTCATGAATTCATGGAACTCGGGGCTTTCTTTATCCCAAACCTGTCTTCGTGGGGTCTGCGCAGCGACCCCACGCTTACTTAACGTTTCACTACGGGCATTTGCATTAAATGACGGGCAAATGGCGGGGTAAATCCGCTATCACCAACCGGTAATAGCCGTATCATTGCATAGCTAAACCGTATTGTACAATGCAACAGCCCGAACTCGGCAGGCGCTTAACCGCCCTGCGAAAAGAACGAAACCTTACCCAGGAAGAACTGGTAGAAAAAAGTAATGTAAGTGTGCGCACCATTCAACGCATTGAAGCGGGTGAAGTGCTGCCGCGCACCATAACCGTAAAAATTCTGCTGGAAGCCCTGGGGGAATCGTACGAAACATTTTTAACGAAACCCACTGACATGGAAACAAAAACTGATGTATTGGAACATTCCGGCCGCAGCGGGCTGCTCACTGCTGTAATTGCCGGTGCAATTTACTTAGCCGTTGAAATCAGCCTAAGCGCAATGGACATTGCCTGGCTTACCAAAGAACATGCCTGGGCGCAATGGATTAACCTTGTATATATAGGCCTGACCATAGTGATGATGGCCTCCTACGCCCTGTTTGCAAGAGGATTTATTTTGCTGAGTCGATTATTTGAAAATAAACTTCTAAGCATTGCGGCTTACCTGATGATTGCCGGCATATTGTGTAATGGTATATTAGACATCGTAACGCTTTTCTCGGAAAACGCAGATCAACTTTGGATGCCCTATTCTATTGTTGCCGTTGTTTTAGGGGTGCTTTCCTTCGTATTTGGTATTGCACTCGTCAGGCTTCAGGATGGCATGGGCGAATTATCGCGGGTTGCCGGTATTTTGGAAATCCTTATAGGCTGCACGCTGATTACGGTAATACTTTTCTTCCTTGCCTGCGTGATTATGATTCCTGCCATTATTGTAGAAATATTAGTGCTGTACCGGGGGTATGAATATTTGTCTAAATCACCAACCGGTCAGGTTGCACTAAGCGTTTAATTTTTTTAATCGGGCTTACACATAAACGCCACGAAGACACTAAGCTTTTTTGGATTGCTCTAAAAAAACAAGGCATTCTTTGTGTCTTGGTGCCTTTGTGGCAAAAGTTACATAACACAGTTCTTAACCAACTTCAAACTATGATTAAAAAAATAGTTCTTGCTATCGCCTTGTTAATTCTTTTCATAGCGATCTTTTTAACGCAGTACACACCATCGCTTTCCGAAAACCACGGAAAGTTAGATACCAAACTATACCTTGGTGAAAGCATTCGTCAGCCGCTCATCGTTGCATTTGGCGGAGGTTCTGGCGGTAACGACTGGACGCGCAACTACCTTAAAGAAAAACGCGAAGAATTGCTCAGCAGAGGTTATGCTGTTTTGGCAATCGGTTATTTTAACTCGGGTAATACACCCAATTCACTTGACCGCATTTCGCTTAACGCGATTTCAGATACTATTATGAGTATAGCGAGGCAGCATCCGCAACTTGACACCAGCAAAATTGCACTACTGGGCGGGTCAAAAGGTGGAGAACTTATTCTGAATCTTGCCAGCCGGTTTAATCACTTTAAAACTGTTGTGGCGCTATCCACTTCACATGTCAGCTTCCCGGCCATTACCTGGTCGGCCAACACATCTTCATGGATGTATGATGGTGTTGAAGTTCCATACGTTCCGGCTCCTTACGAAACAATTGTTCCGGCATTGAAGGGTGATTTGCACGAGGCGTTTTCAATCATGCTTAAAAACGAAGAGGCTGTACAACAAGCAACGATAGCAGTTGAAAAAATAAACGGAGCGATTCTGATTTTGTCAGCTAAAAACGATGAGCAATGGCCGGCCACGTATATGTCAGAACAACTTATTAAACGCCTTAACGAAAAAGACTTTAAACACTACTTCCAACATATTGTGCTGGAGGGCGGGCATGTGGAACCGTTGAATCATTTCGGCTATGTGTATGAATTTTTAGATCAGCATTTCAGGTAACCCATTTTGTCTTCAGTTGGACTCCTCTGGAGTCCTGAGGTTTGTAGCATAAATATTTATGCTACAAACCTACGACCCCAGCGGGGTCGTACACTGTTCAAAAAAATCCCGGGCTAATAATTTAAGAAAATCGCCTTTCCACAATTTCCATGAATTCATGGAACTCGGGGCTTTCTTTATCCCAGGCCGTATAGTATTTCTCTAAATACTGAAGCGCACCCGGCATACTGTTTTGCTGATCGAGCTCATCAATGGCTTTGCTGAATACTTCAAAGTCGCCTTTGAACAACACTTTGGTAAACATAAACTTTTGGTTTATAGTTAACCGTTCTTTAATACGCTGTATTTTTTGCGTACTGTTTACAGTATTAATTTTAGGGGCAGGTTGTTGTGTAACGGGTTGTTGTACGGTTTTGGGTTTGTTAACCGCAACGTTTTGCACGGGTTGTGCCGGTGTTTTTTTAATGTAAAACCGTTCGATGGTAAACGGCTCAACCTCCGAGAACTTACCAATGTACTCTTCCACATCGTCTGGCGAAAAGCTTACTTCTTCCAGAATGCGGTCGAGCAACGCAAAGGCTTCGTTGCCGCTTACTTCTTTCAGCTTTTTCTCTTCCAGCTTTTGAAGCATTTTTTCGAGCGGTGCCCGGTTGATCTTCAGGTATTTTATTTCTTCACGAAAAGCCGACACATCTAATGTATTGTTTGTGCCCGCGAGCAACATCGAAAAATAATCGTACGGATTCAAAATCATCATCACCGTTTGGCTGATGGCTTTTTTAAGCAGGGGAGCAAAATGCTGGCGGTCAATCGAAATGTTTTTCGATAAAATGCCCATAAATGTTTCGAGGGCTTCTTTTACAGCGGGGTGATCGTAATTAAAATACGGGCTTTTCAGTTTTTTGATTTCTTCTTTCCAGGTTTTAAAAAGCTCACGGACAATGAACAGGTTAATCTGGTGTACATCGCACAACGCCAGTATTTCCGGGCCGGTTATTTTCTCTTTTGAGGCAAACGCGCGTTTTAAAACCTTATCGGCATAGGCATCGCTGTACAGGGCAATAGCTTCTAAACTGATCTTCTCATCCATGGTCAAAACTAAATTAATCGCGTAATTTAAGCCTAAAGTTAATTGTTCTACCGAATCCTACCGTACAATGGCCGTAATTGTCATCCGAAATCTGGACAAGAAAACCTTTTCAACCAACAGCACTAAGCCGTTGTTGTGGATATTTCACGAAAACGGCCTCGACTGGATGCACGCCTGCGGGGGCAAGGGCAGGTGCACAACGTGTAAAGCCATTGTATTGCGGGGCGGTGAAAACCTGATTGCCAAATCACCAGCCGAGTTACGGTACGAAGCTCAGGGGCAATTGGCCGCAAACGAAAGGTTGTGCTGTCAGGCAAAAATTACCGGGGGCGAAATTGAGCTTGAAGTTCCGGAGGGTAGCAAATTGCCGCACATTAAGTATTCGTGAGCCGGTGCAGAGCAATTTTCAAATTACCTCATTTTCAAATTTTCAAATCAATAAATTGCACGATGTTTATTGAACCGCCCTTAGGCAAAAAAGAAGGCGCCAGCCGCACCGGCTGGATTGAAGTGGTTTGCGGCTGTATGTTTTCCGGCAAAACCGAAGAGCTCATCCGCAGGCTTAACCGTGCGCTGATTGCCAAACAAAAAGTAGAGATTTTCAAACCCAAAACAGATACACGCTACCACGAAAGCAACATTGTTTCGCACAACGAACGGGCTATCCGTTCAACCCCGGTAAACTTTGCCAGCGATATTTTATTGCTGGCAGGCGATTGCGATGTGGTGGGCATCGATGAAGCGCAATTCTTTGACGAAGCCATCGTTGATGTATGCAACACCTTAGCCAATAACGGCAAGCGTGTTGTAGTGGCCGGGCTTGATATGGATTTTGAAGGCAAACCTTTCGGCTCGATGCCGTATTTGTTGGCCGTGGCCGAGTTTGTTACGAAGGTTCATGCTATATGTACCGATACCGGTGAGATCGCCTCGTACTCGTTCCGGTTGTCGGATAACAACGAACAGGTTATGCTGGGCGAACGCAACCAGTACGAAGCCCGAAGTCGCAAGAGTTTTGTAGAAGGCATGAAGAACAGGCGCAAAGAAGGATGAAAATATTCTCGTACATCTGTTTATTGTTAATTGCAAATGGCCAATTGTTAATTGCCCAGAATATTCCCATCGGCACATGGCGTTCGCACGTTTCGTTTTCTGATGTTCATGCCATCGGCTTATCGCCATCAACTGTATATGCGGCAGCGCCAAACGGTATCATGGTATTGGATGTAACAGGCAACAACCTGTCAACCCTTACCAAACAAGATGGCCTGAGCAGTACCAACATTACCTGCGTGGCGTTTGATACACCGCGCAACCAACTATTGGTAACCTATAATGATGGTGATGTTGACATTGTGCGGAATAACGAGATCATCAACTTCAGCACATTAAAAAATGCCACCACCATAACCGGCTCAAAGCGCATTAATCACATTGCTGTTTTGGGAAGCCTCGCGTATTTATCGACCGATTTTGGCGTAGTAGTATTTGATTTGATACAGTTAGCCATTAAAGAAACTTGGCGCGACATTGGTGTGGCAGGGGCGGGTATGCGTATCAACCAAAGCACATTTTATAACGACAGTATTTTTCTGGCAACCGAACACGGTGTGCTGGCCGGTGATTTGGCAGACAACCTCATGGACTTTAATAACTGGAAACGGTTCAACACCGGTGTGTTTAATGCAACCATCCCTTCTGTTACCGCACAGGGTGTGCACGTTTATGCTGCCGTAAACGGATCGGGACTATACGCTTACCAGTACGGGGCATGGACGTTGAAAGATTATTTGCAAGGGTTACAGTATAAAAACATAACATCGGGCGGATCGCTAAAAGTTATAGCCGGTAATACGCTGTACCGCATTACCTCCGGTGAAGTGGCAACAGCCGTAACGTCCGATAAAATAACCGTGCCGCACGTTGCCGTTGAAGATGTAAACGGAAAACTTTGGATTGGCGATCAGCAAAACGGATTAGTAACCGATCACTCGAATGTGTTTGAAAGCTATGCGGCCAACGGCCCCACGTTTTCGGGCGGCTTACGATTGGCATACAGTTACGAAAGAAATGCCATGATAGCCCTTTCGGGCGGATACACTACAGCCCTCGCACCATTGGGGATAACGGAACCTGTAAATTCGTTTTCAACTGGTAACTGGAAAACCGAGCCGTGGCTCGATCACGATGTAACAGATTTCAAACAAGCGGGCGAAAAAATATTTGTGGCATCAGCATCGCACGGTGTGCAGCAGATCAGCGGATCAATCACAACATTGTGGGATGAAACCAACAGTCCGTTAAGTAATGTGGCAGCAGGCCGGAACGTGCGTGTAACAGCTTTAGCGTTGTCGGCAGAGGGGTTGTGGGTAACCAATGCCGGGGCAACGCAACCGCTTCACCTGTTAAAGCATGATAATACGTGGGAGTCGTTTTCGTTCCCGTTGATTTCCGCTGCACGTTATCCGACACACATTGTTGTTGATCACCTCGGACAGGTTTGGATGGTACTCAGCCCCGCACAAGGCGGAGGTATTTTGGTGTTTAATAAAACAAGCAATCAAAGTGTGTATTTAACGGATGCTGTCGGGGTAGGGGCTTTGCCCAGCCGGTTGGTGTATGCCATTGCCGTAGATCGCGATGGTTTTGTTTGGGCAGGCACGGCAGCCGGTGCAGCTTATTTTGCTGATCCGTATTCGATATTTAGCGGAAACGTTACGGCCATCAAGCCGGTGTTTGGCAGTCGTTTTCTGTTGCGTGACGAACGTGTAACCGCGATTGAAATAGATGGAGGCAACCGCAAGTGGATGGGCAGCGATAACGGTTTATGGTTGTTCAATCCGTACGGGGAAGAGCAGGTTCATCACTTCAATACAACCAATAGCCCGATGTTAACCAATAAAGTTGTTGACCTGGAAATTAACGGGCAGTCGGGCGAGTTGTTCGTGATCACCGATGCCGGAATGGTTTCGTACCGAAGCGATGCAACGTTGGGCAATGAAAAATTTCAACCGGTGAAGATTTTCCCCAACCCGGTTACCAACGCATTTAACGGTCAGGTAGGTATATCGGGTATTGTTACTGATGCCATCGTAAAAATTACCGATGCCGCAGGCAAACTCGTTTGGCAAAGCCGTGCCAACGGAGGCTCGGTTTCGTGGAATGTACGCGATTATAACGGCAGGCGTGCAGCTACGGGAATGTATTTAGTGTTTTGTATCGCACCCGATGGCTCCGAAAGTGTGGTGGGGAAAATAGCGATAGTGAATTAACAGAAAGCGGTTATCATGTTGCACAAAACACGGGGCATCGTTTTCAGGTTTACCAAATATGGCGACTCGTCTATCATCGTTACTATTTTTACCGAGTTGTTCGGACTGCAAACGTACATGGTGAATGGTGTGCGCAGCAAGAGTGCCAAAAGTAAAATGGCGCTGTACCAGCCGCTCACGTTGCTCGACTTGGTGGTGTATTACAAAGAGAACGCCAGCATTAAGCGCATCAAAGAAATAAAATGCCTCTATCCGTATCAGGCACTTACAACTGACATCCGTAAATCATCTATTGCGTTGTTTATCGGTGAAATGATCAACAAAACGGTAAAAGACGAAAGCCATGCGCAAGATATTTTTGATTTTTTGCTTCATGCGTTAATCTACCTCGACCAGCAGGAAAAAGATTTTGAAAATTTTCATTTGATATTTTTAATCAAACTAAGCCGGTACTTAGGTTTTGGCGCACACCAGGCCGAAGAAATATTGGGTGGCCGTATGTTGGATCCTGCCGAAGAAGAAATTTTAAAACAATTAACCGAAACCGATTTTGTTACACCGCTTGCGATAACAAACACACAACGCAGAAATTTATTGGAAGCGATCATCCGTTTTTATACCGAGCACCTCGATTCGCTGGGCGAAATAAAGTCGGTACAAGTGTTGCGGGAGGTTTTGGGGTAGGGGATTACACTTTTCTCCCGGTTTTGGGGCTAATAATTACACTTTTCTCTCAGCATTATTTCATCGAGGAAGCTGTTTGCGCGGGTAATTGATCTTCCCCCAATTTTTACGTGGCGCGGTTCGATCCCTCTGGGGTCGCAGGTTTGTAGCATAAAAATTTGCTACAAACCTTAGGACTCCAGCGGAGTCCAACGTTTAGGCACCCGACTACGTTTTCCGTCCTTTAGGTTTCCTGCGTTGCGCATCCACTTGCTCAATCAGTTCGGCAGGTTTTATGTTGAGGTGGTCGGCTATTTTAAAGACAATGGAAATAGTGGGCTGAAAAAGCCCGCGCTCTAAGCGCGAAATGTAAGCCCGCTCAATATTGCAGTTATCGGCAAGCTCTTGCTGGCTCATGCCCTTTTCTTTTCGCAGTTGGGCAAGCGTTTTTCCAAAAAGTTCTTTGAGGGTGTCTTCGGCCACACGGCCAAGCTATGGCAAGTATGTAAAATCAATTGAGCATTATATTGCTCAATATAATAATCCTCCTTAAATTGCTCAACCCGAAAACTCTCTCAGCCAATGAAATCACTATTTAGCTTGAAAAACAAGTATGTTTTACTACTTCCTTTATTTTGTGTTCTGTTTAGTCAATGCTCGGATGAGGATGTTATCCGACCGTCATCAGATTTTCAGGTATCTGTAAAATCAGAATTTTCAAATACACTATATCCTTCTTTCATTTTCGGCTTAACTGAAATAGAAAAACTTCAGGGTGAAACAATGGACTATTTCTCTATTACAATTAAGCCCAACACAAAATCCAACATTCGTATAGTGATTGAAGAGAGTGATATAAACAATGAAACTATTATAACGCAAAACAATGTATCAGGTGAAACCAAAATTATTCCCGCGATAAAATGGAAATATAACTCGTTGATGAATTTGAACCAACCCGGAAATGTGGACATAACCTTTGTGTTATACCTTGACGGTACAGAGGTAAACAGGAAAAACCTGAGGTTAAGTTACAGGGCTATTCAGGAATGTGTTTTAATTGCGAGGCTTGATAATCAAGTGATTCCTTTATATTGGATGATGGGCGGGTATGTCAATGAAGATAGCCCTGTTATTGATCCATTTTTACAGGAAGTGTTAACAACAACGAACTTAGAACAATTTGATGGTTATCAAAGTAACAATGTCCATAACCAGGTTGCGGCTATGTTTATCACATTACGTGAGAAGGGTATTAAATACAGCAGTATTACAGCAACCAGTAATACAAACCCAAACATAGTTAGTCAGTATATCAGGTTTGCCGATGAGGTTTTAACCAATACGCAGGCTAATTGTGCAGATGGAACAGCGTTTTTTTGTAGTGCTTTAAAAAAAGTGGGTATATCAACAATTATGGTATTCGTGCCCGGCCACGTGTATCTTGGTTATTATACTGATGCGGCTAAAACTTCTTTATTTCTGTTAGAAACAACGGCTGTTGGTAATGTAAGTTTCACGTTTGCTGATGCGGTTGATTATCAGGTCGAGAACTTTAATTCCAATTTGGATAAGTTCAATAATGGCGATATGCTTGATGGATATTTTTTTATAGACATTGATAACGCAAGACAAATTATTAAACCAATAGGAAGATAAATTTAGATACCCTTAAATCTGTATTGACAGTTCGATGGACAGAATAATTAAAACTAAACCAATGAAAAAACTACTATTAATCACCATATTCTCTATTGCCTGTATTGGGGCATTTGCTCAGGAAACGGCAACCGTTTATTTTATAAGGCCGTATGCTTATAGCGGTAGTATGGTTAGTTTTAAGTGCTTTATTGATGATGAATTTGTCTGTAAGTTAAATAACGTAAGGCACAGCATTCATCAAGTAACTCCTGGGGAACATACTTTTTATCTTAGGGTCTATAAAAAAACTTCGACTGATAATGAAAGGGTGAGTAAACTTACCCTAAATGTTGAAGCTGGTAAAGCATATTATTTGCAGGTAAACCAAGTGCCTGGATTAATTTTTCAGGAACTGACGGCCACCAATGCTACGCCAGTTCTGAAAGCAACAAAGGAGGATAAGAAGTGCCTGTAAACCCATTTTTTTCCTCTGTCGTTCGATTGTTGTAATGCCAAGCCGGCTCGTTGTACGATTTCTTCTTCCGTTACGATTGAAACTTTATTCAAAAACAGTATAAACTTCTGTTATAATTGAAGAAAATCATTGTATTAGCCTGTGCAGTAACCCCTGCGTTTTGAGTTAGTGCTATCCTTGAAATATTCAAATACGATTTGAATATTTCAAGGATGGTGAATCGGGCTATTGTCTGTTTTTGGTAGTTTGTCAGGTAAATGAACCGATGCCTGTAATGCTGTTTTTGGGTATTGATTGTTACGCAGGAATATCAAGCTTAAACCCAACCCCGTGAAAATTGGTAATCTGCACGTTGGGATCGTCCTTTAAGTATTTTCTGATTTTTGAAATAAAAACATCAAGGCTGCGGCCTAAAAAATAATCATCGTTGCCCCACACCGCCATTAATATTTCTTCGCGCTTTAATACACGCTCGCGATGCAGGTAAAGCTGTTTTAAAATTTCCGCTTCACGCGAAGTAAGCACACGCTCGTCACCATTCAGCCGAAGGGTAAAGTTTGCAGTATCAAATTCATAGTTGCCTAACGCATATACCTTTTCAGTTTTAGGCACGGCAGCACGCTTCAAAAAAACTTCAATGCGGTAATACAATTCTTCCAAACTAAAAGGCTTGGTAATGTAATCATCGGCACCGGTTTTAAAGCCTTCCAGTTTATCATCGGTCATCGCTTTGGCCGTTAAAAATAAAATGGGCACTTCGGTATTGCTTTCGCGGATGGTGCGTGCCAGGGCAAAGCCATCTTTTTTGGGCAGCATTACATCGAGCAAACAAAGCTGAAAGGTGTTTTTTGAAAACGCACGTTCGCCCTCTTCACCGTCTTTACACAACGTAACGTCATATCCTTTCATGGACAGGTTGTCTTTCACCACAAAGCCGAGGCTGGGGTCGTCTTCTACTAATAAAATTTTTGGTTTGTTCATCGTGTTATGCCGGGAGGTAAATTCTGAATGTACACCCTTCCCCCAACCGACTTTTTAACGTGATACGTCCGTGATGGGTTTCTATAATTTGTTTAACGTAGCTCAATCCCAAACCAAAACCTTTTACGTTGTGCACATTGCCGGTAGGCACGCGGAAAAACTTTTCAAAAATTTTCTTTTGATCCTCTTCCTTTACGCCAATGCCGTTATCGCGCACCTCTATCATAATCGATTTATCGGCCTGTTTAACGCTAATCGTTACAACGGGACTTTCGGCCGAGTATTTAATGGCGTTGTCGAGCAGGTTATAAACAACATTGGTAATGTGTAGTTTGTCGGCAACGATCACCGGGTTTTCGGCTTCGAGGTTCAGTGTTACGGCAACCGATTTTTCCTGCAAGGCCGCGTGCATACCGCGTACAACTTCCTGTACTACATCGTGCAGGTTAACGTTTTCTTTTTTGAGTTGAATATCTTCTTTGTCGAGCTTGGCCATTTGCAGCACCCGTTCAACGTGTTGCTTTAAACGCTTGTTCTCGTTTTCAATGATGGTGGTATAGTTCAGCAGGCGTTCGGGTTGTTTCAGAATATCGGGGTTTTTCAGCACTTCCGTTGAAACGGCAATGGTGGCAATGGGCGTTTTAAACTCGTGTGTCATGTTGTTGATGAAATCTTTTTGGATTTCGGACAACCGTTTTTGTTTCAGAATAACAAACAGCGTGTAAGCGAAAAACACAATCACTACCAGCAATACTACCGATGAGAATGTCCAGATACCCATTTGGTTCAGGATCTGCGCTTCACGGTTCGGAAATTGTACCCCGAAATAATAACCCTGCGAATGCCAACGTGGAAGATTTTTGTTCAACTCCGATTTTTGTTCAACATCATTTACCGGGATGTAATTGCCATAAACCATGCGCTCGTTGGCGCAATCGTAAATACCGTATTCAAAATCGGCCACGATTTTTCTCTTCTCGAACTCGATACGCAACATATATTCAAGCAGGCTGGCATCGATCTCGTTGTTTACCATCACCACAAAATAATTGGTGGCGAGTTGTTTTACCGGGTTGCTGGTAGGGATAGGGGCATCACTGAAAGAATATATCTGGTGGGCGATATTCAGCAAGGCGGTGTTTACGCTGCGCTGAAATTCATCTTCTTTTAAATCGAACGCACGTTTTACCCAATACACCTGCGTAATGGTAATGCCCACGATCGACAGCGTGGCCAGCACAACAATAAAGCGAATGGTAGAACTTTTCACGATACAAAAGTACAGCAAAAAGCATTGAGCGCTTGGGCTTTAACAAGCTATTAACACTTGTTAAAACAGCACG
This sequence comes from uncultured Roseivirgaceae bacterium, assembly GCA_964404445.1. Lineage (GTDB taxonomy): Bacteria > Bacteroidota > Bacteroidia > Cytophagales > Cyclobacteriaceae > UBA2336. The sequence goes on from CAYOJW010000001.1 coordinate 681,564, forward strand.
AAACGAAAAGAAATGTGTGTTATTTACGAGTTACTGCCCACGCCCTGATTCCACTCGTACACCTTTTCTGAAATTTCGATTAACAGATCGGGATGTTTTTCTAACGCATTGCCGATTACAATCATGTCGGCACCGGCCTCTAATGCTGTAAAGGCTTTTTGTTTGGTGTTGATACCGCCCCCGATAATGAGCGGAATGTTAATGGCCTTTTTAACCGTAGCGATCATTCGGGCACTGATTTCTTTTTCGGCACCGCTACCTGCATCCATGTACATGGCACGTAACCCTAACATTTCACCGGCCATAGCGGTGCAGGCGGCCAACGAATACTTATCGTCAGGGATAGGTGTGGTGTTGCTGATGTACGCTACCGATGTGGTACGGCCTGAGTTGATGAGCATATACCCGGTAGGGATAATTTCGAGTTTTGTATTTTTGATGATGGGTGCGGCTACAACGTGTTGCCCGATTAACAACTCCGGGTTGCGACCTGAAATCAACGAAAGAAAAAAGATGGCATCGGCTGATGGCTCGATTTGCATGGTGTTGCCCGGAAACAAAATAACAGGAATAGACACACTGTCTTTAATTTGTTTCACTACCTCCGACATATTAACAGTTGTTACCAGACTGCCGCCTACTAAAAAAAAGTCAACTAAGTTTTCGCTGGCTAAGTTTATTAAATGCCGAAGCTGGGCTGTATCGTTGATCTTATCAGGATCAACCAAAACGGCAATTGATTTTTTTCCGCTGCGCGAGCGATCCGTTAACGTGTCAAGAATTCTGTTCATGCTCCTTCTTTTCGGTCTGCGCTTGTAAATATTCCGTTAGTTTTTCTTTGGCTATGCTTAACAATAACGCTCCGCCCTGGCTTACCAATGCAGTGCCTACATGCGATAAAATGGCCGATACGGTAGAAGGCTCATCGTCTTCTTCAATATCTGATTCGGACACACGCTCTTTAGCCTTTTTGATTTTCTTCTTCTTTTTAGAGCCGGATAGTTGCGTATAAGCAAAATAGGTGAGGGCTAATGCGCCTCCGATGATAACCGCATTGGTAATAATTTTTTCGGTACGCTCGGCAATGGCCTGCGTTTCGTCTTGCAGCCCTTTACGGTGACGCGCTGTTTTTGTCAACAAAGCACTTTTTACCGGATCGTCTGTGTCTGATAATTCCATATCACTTTTGAATGATTATATCTTTCAACTTCTTTTCGAGGCTTCGGCTGATGCTGTTGCGAAAAATCACAATAATCAACAACAGCAAAAAATAAAATGCGGCTACAATGCCAAATCCGCCAAAGGCGCCTAACGATTCGCCCAGCTTAAAGGCAACGGCTACACTTACAAAAACCAGGAAGAATGTAAACAACAGGGCGCTCAGCATCAGCAATGAAACTTTTGCCAGTGCGCGTGCCAGGTCTTCTTTCATTTCATACTTCACCAGCTCGATGCGACCCTCTAAGTACCCGGTAAGGTTGTTCACCAGGCCGTCAAGCTTTAAGAACTTCAACAGGGTATCTTTTATCATAACGTTTGATTCCATGCAATATAGGCAAAGATCGTAAAAGACAGGTGCCGGAAACCTGCGTTTTAACCGGGAGAAAAACGTTTAATGCCGGGAAAAAGCGATTATTCCGGAATACCCTCGTGCAGAATTTCGTGTTTCGCTTCCGCCTCCTGCACCGAGTTTTTGTTGAGGTAAATCAGCGAGAACGGTAAAAAGAAAAAGATAACCAGTATATATACAAACACGATAAGTCTGTACCGAAGTGTGAGCTTGCCTAACCGGCTGGCAAGCGTAAGCGGGATTTTCCGCAAAATGGGTATCGGGTAAAACAGTAATACGCCAATCAGGTTAAAAAGAAAATGGGCAATGGCCATACTTAACGCCCCGCTGGTGTTGCCATTAAACAGTGCCGCAATAAATGCCGTAATGGTAGTACCAATGTTTGCGCCTAAAATAAACGGTGCGGCTTTTCGTAACGATACAATGCGTTGGGCAACGATGGGCACTACTACCGAAGTGGTAATGGTACTTGAACGAATGGCCGCTGTTGTAATCGTTCCCCAGAAAAACGACTTCCATCCGTTCTTAAAAAAGAAACGACTGAAACGTTCTGGCGAATTAGCCAATAACAAACCCGAAATAAGTTTCCGGAATAAGAGAATGGAACTGAATAGCAGCACGAACGAAATCAATGCCAGTACAAAACCATTGTCGATGATGTTGATAATGTAGTCAGATACCGGCTCGAAAATATACCACCGTGGTGCAAACGAATGTTGAACAGGTGTTGCCGGAGGATGAAAGAAGTGCGTGGCGATCCAGTTCGACAACCCCGATAGAAAACCGTAGTAGTATTCCAGCGGAAACAAAATCACTACAACTAAGATTTTAAAAAAGCCATTATAAGTTCCGGCTGCAGCCGCCCTGCGAAACTCTTTTTTCTTATTGATAAAGCCTAACGATACAATGGTGCTGGTAATGGTAGTGCCTACGTTCGCGCCCATCATAATGGGGATGGCGCTCTGTAATGTAATGGATCCCGAAGCTACAAGTGCCACCACCATAGCGGTTGTGGTTGAGCTACTTTGGATCATAGCCGTAATCAGCAACCCGATGAACAGTGCCGTAAACGGATTAGACGTGGCCTGGATGATGGTTTCGGCTGCCGGCTTGCTGATGTGCTGGAGCGATGTAATCATCAAATCCAGTGCAAAAACAAATAAAGCCAGCATACCCACGATGTATAAAACCGTGGTTACGTTTTTTCGCGAAACGTGCGGGGTTTGTATGGGAACAGGGTTTTCCAAGAACAGACAAAGATACGCGAACCATTTGCCCGGTTGTATTCCTTAACAATTATTTAATATGGCTTTACAGCGATAGCTCCTGTACGGCCATCCACGCCATTAGTCCGGGCGAAATGATGAGGGCATCTTCATCAATATCAAAAGTTGATGTATGCACGTACGAGGTAATGCCTTTGGCATCGTTGCGCGTGCCTAAGCGGTAAAACGAAGCAGGTATAACATGCGAGTAAAAAGCAAAGTCTTCCGAGCCAAGAGTAATATCAATATCGACTACGTTTTCAGCGCCTACGTATGCTTCGGCTGCTGCACGAATCCTGCGCGTTAGTTCCGGGTTGTTTTCTAAGTACGGATAACCGTGAGAAATATTCACATTACATTTTCCGCCCATGCTTTCGGCAATGCCTTCGGCTAATTGTTTGATTTTTTTCAGTCCTTCGGCACGCCAGGTTTCATTCATGGCGCGAAAGGTTCCTACAATGTTAACCTCATCGGGAATGATATTGGTGGTTGTACCCCCGGCAATCTTGCCGATGGTTAATACTGTCGGTTGTTTGGGCGATGCGTTGCGGCTGATTATCTGTTGCAAGGCGATGATGATGTGTGAAGCAATTACAATCGGGTCGATGGTAAGTTCGGGGGCAGCACCGTGTCCGCCTTTACCGATTACGGTTAAGTATAACTCATCACTGCTGGCCATATACATACCTTCACGAAACCCGATTTTGCCCGATGGCAATAACGGAAACACATGTTGCCCGATGATGGAAGCCGGAGTGGGGTTTTGCAAGGCACCATCGCGAATCATGTACGATGCCCCGCCCGGATTTTTTTCTTCGCCCGGCTGAAAAACAAACCGTACAGTTCCCTCGAACTGATCGCGGATTTCATGTAAAATTTTTGCCGTACCCAACAGCGAAGATGTGTGCACATCGTGGCCGCAGGCGTGCATCACTCCCGGGTTTTGCGATTTGTACGGAACTTCATTGGCTTCGATAATCGGCAGGGCATCCATATCAGCCCGCAGGGCGATGGTTTTTTTCGAGGGGTTTTTGCCCTGTACTTCGGCAATAAGCCCGGTGGCTGCCATGGGTTGTATTGTACTGATGCCGAACGAGCGCAACGTTTGTTCAACAAATTTTACCGTGTTGAATTCCTGGTACGAAAGTTCGGGGTTGGCGTGCAGATGCCTGCGCAAACCTACCACATCGTGCGTGTATGCCTGCGAAAGCGATTTGATTTTGCTGAGTAACGTCATGATATACAAACGTACATAAATTTTTCATCCAAAGGGATTTGAGTGCATTTCGAATTGTTATGAAACAGACTTACCTGAAACTTTTTGCGGGGTCATGCCGAGTGCAGTAGTGTTCGACAAAGTGAAAAATCAAACTACGAGGCATCCTCGAATATAAAAGCAACATAAGCCTAAAGGCATACGCGGATCCCTCGTTCCTCGGGATGACCAATTGTAAACAAAAAGACCCGCTTGTGCAGGTCTTTTAAAATGGTTGAGCTTTTTAGTTGAGGTTTATTTGCCCTGGCACTAAAATAGCCGAGGGGAAATACTTTCTGATCTGCTCGAAATCTTTCTGGGCCTCTAACCGGGTGTAGTATTTACCGGCCTTTACTTTATAGTTGGGCTGTTCGTAATGCACATCCGATGAAACGTTGGGGATTGAAAGCGCAAACTGTTTTTTTACATTCAGGGCGTCTTGCTTGTTTCCCGAATATACCTGAATGGTATAGCCTTCAATAAATTTTCGGCTCAGGTTAATCCGGTCAATGCTATCCAATACGGCCTCTAACGGACGGTTTACGGTAAACTGCGCATCAATATGTGCCTTGGGGTCGCGTTTTGCGGATGTAGCCGTATTTTCCGGGGTTACTGTTTCTTCCACTTTCGGGCGCAGGGCTGAAAGGTCTTCCGAATATTTTCCATCCTGCGATGATGTTGAACCGGTTTGAGTGGACTTACATCCAATAACCAACAAAACAATAATTAAAGCCGGAAGAATATTACGGATATGCATACCTTAATCGATTACAATACAACGGTTATTCAAAATATCGTCTTCAACTTTTTTATACTTCACATCTTTTACCACGCGGCCATCGGTATATTGAACGTTTACCTTATCGTTGCGGTTAGCGATTTTTTCAGACTTCGCAGGCATCACTTTTTCCTGGGGTGGCCGGCCTGTTTGATGGGCAGCCTGTGGCTGGTTGCCTCCGCTTAACAGCGATTGCGACTCGTCTTTTTGCTCGCGGTATCGGGTGTTGCGCTGTGTGCGGGCTTCTTCTACCTGGTCGGCTTGTTGCGCATGGATGTCGGCTTTCATCAGGAAAGATATGGTGCCTTCATTTACCTTACCGATCAGGTTTTTGAACAGTTCGAATCCTTCAAACTTATAGATCAGCAACGGATCTTTTTGTTCGTACACCGCTGTTTGAACCGATTGTTTTAAGTCGTCCATCTCGCGCAGGTGCTCTTTCCACAACTGATCGATTATGGCTAATGAAATAACTTTTTCCATCGATTTGATCAGCTCCCCGTTGTTGGTGTCAACGGCTTTTTTCAGTTCGGCTGTAACACCAATGGTTTTTGTGCCATCGCTGAACGGAACGTAGATGTTCTCGATTGTGGCACCGCGTGTTTTGTAAATATCGCGGATAACCGGAAGCGACTTTTCGGCAACCTGTTTATTTTTCTGCTGATAGTGCGCCAGCGCTTTGCTGTACAATTCTTCGGTAAGTTTGTTGATGCTGGCTTTCTCGAATTCTTCCTGCGAAAGCTCGTAATCAATACCCAGCGAACTCAACGCATTTAACCGCAGGCTGTCGTAGTCTTCGGCATTTTTGGCATTGGTTACAATCTCTTCGCTTAAATCGTACAGCATGGTAAGGATGTCAAGCTCTAAGCGTTCGCCAAACAAGGCATTCTTTCTGCGTTTGTAAATTACTTCGCGCTGCGAGTTCATTACGTTATCGTATTCGAGCAAACGCTTACGAATACCAAAGTTGTTTTCTTCAACTTTTTTCTGTGCGCGTTCGATGGAGTTGGTTACCATCGAGTGTTGGATAACCTCACCTTCTTTCAGTCCCAGCCTGTCCATAATGCGGGCAATACGCTCGGGCATAAACAAACGCATGAGGTTGTCTTCTAACGAAACATAAAACTGTGACGAACCCGGATCGCCCTGGCGGCCTGAACGACCGCGAAGCTGACGGTCAACACGCCTTGATTCGTGCCGCTCGGTACCGATAATGGCAAGTCCGCCCGCAGCTTTCGATTCGGGCGTAAGCTTGATGTCGGTACCCCGGCCTGCCATGTTGGTGGCAATGGTTACCGTGCCCGGCTTACCGGCTTCGGCCACAATTTCGGCCTCGCGCTGGTGCTGTTTTGCGTTCAATACATTGTGTTTGATTTTGCGCATCTGCAACATGCGGCTCACCAATTCAGATATTTCAACGGATGTGGTACCGACCAGCACCGGCCTTCCGGCTTCAGTGAGTTTTACGATTTCATCGGCCACAGCATTGAATTTTTCGCGCATGGTTTTATACACGTAGTCATCGTGATCTTTACGGGTAATTTGCCGGTTGGTGGGGATGGTAACAACATCTAACTTATAAATATCCCAGAACTCGCCTGCTTCGGTTTCGGCAGTACCCGTCATGCCCGCAAGCTTGTGGTACATGCGGAAATAATTTTGTAACGTAATGGTGGCGTATGTTTGTGTAGCGTCTTCAACCTTTACGTTTTCTTTTGCTTCGATGGCCTGGTGCAGCCCGTCTGAGTAACGTCTGCCATCGAGCACACGACCGGTTTGTTCGTCAACGATTTTAACTTTTCCGTCAACGATAATGTATTCGGTATCTTTTTCGAATAGGGTATAGGCTTTTAATAACTGGTTTACGCTGTGGATGCGTTGCGATTTAACCTGGTATTCACGGATTAATTCTTCTTTGCGCTGAAGTTTGGTTGCATCATCTAACGAAGAGTCTTTCTCAAGTTTATTCAACTCGGTACCGATTTCGGGCATGATGAAAAACTTCGGGTCTTCACCTTCACCGGTAATCAGGTCGATACCTTTTTCGGTCAGTTCAACGCTGTTGTCTTTTTCATCGATGATGAAGTACAACGGTTTATCGGCTTCGGGCATATTACGCTTGTTGTCCTGCAAGTAGTAGTTTTCGGTTTTTTGCAGAATGGAGCGGTTACCGGTTTCGCTCAGGTATTTAATTAACGGCTTGTTTTTGGGCAATCCGCGGAATGCGCGGAACAACGCAACGCCTCCTTCTTTTTCATCGCCATCGTTGATGAGCTTTTTGGCGTTTACGAGGTATTCGCCAACAATTTTCTTTTGAGCTTCGACTAATTTAAAGATGCGTGGCTTTAAATCGTAAAACTCGTGCTGATCGCCACGGGGTACCGGGCCGGAAATGATTAGCGGTGTACGGGCTTCGTCAATCAACACGCTGTCCACCTCATCGACCATGGCAAAGTGGTGGCCACGTTGCTGTACCAGGTCTTGCGGTTCGCGCGCCATGTTGTCGCGCAGGTAATCGAAACCAAATTCGTTGTTGGTTCCGTAAGTGATGTCGGCTTTGTAGGCGTTTCTACGCTCGATGGAGTTAGGCTCGTGTTTGTCGATGCAATCAACCGAAAGCCCGTGAAACTGGAAGAGCGGTGCCATCCACTCGCTGTCGCGTGTGGCTAAGTAGTTGTTCACGGTTACGATGTGTACGCCACGTTTGGCTAACGCATTTAAGAAAGACGGGAACGTGGCCACGAGCGTTTTACCTTCACCTGTTGCCATTTCGGCAATTTTACCCTGGTGTAATACAATACCACCGATTACCTGAACATCGTAATGCACCATGTCCCAGGTAATAAGGTTACCGGCAGCTTTCCATTGATTGTGCCAGATGGCTTTGTCGCCCGATATTTTTACGTTGTCGAACCGGCTGGCCATTTCGCGGTCGAAGTCGTTGGCGGTTACTTCTAATGTTTCGTTTTCTTTAAACCTGTTGGCGGTTTCGCGGATGATGGCAAAGGCTAACGGCAATACTTTCATGAGCACTTTTTCAAGCTCGGTATTGCGTTCTTTTTCGATTTTATCGATTTGCGAGAAGATGAATTCTTTTTCGTTCAGGCTCAGGTCGGGCTGGCTTTCAACACGCTGGTGCAGTTCGGCCAACTGGGTATCGATGTCGCGGAGGTGCTCATTAATATAGTGCTGTACTTCAACCGTTTTGTGGCGCAACGCATCGTTCGAAAGAGTTTTCAGTTTTTCGCCTTCGGCCCTGGTGTCTTCTACCAGCGGCATAATTTGTTTAATATCTTTTTGGGATTTTGTTCCGAAAATTTTGGCAATGAATTTTAGCATGTCGGTTGGTAGTTATTCGTTATCCGTTGCTCGTTAGGCATTACCTCATACGATTAGCGGATAAATTTAAAAATGGGTCTAAAGTTAGTTTGTTTTTAGGGGAGTGGCAATTATAGTTCCAACCTGCGGTTGAACCTGTTGGCAGGCCGATCGTTACCTTTTTTGGCAGGATTTTGTGCTTATCGCTGGCAGATTGGGACATGAACTGCCATTATGCGCTTACAGGCTGATGGTTCCGCTAAATACCTGTTCGGCAGGGCCAATCAGGAAAATATCTTCAAAGATGCCGGCCGGTGCAGGTTTAAACGCTACGGAAAGCTCACCGCCCAATGTTTTGATGGATACGGGCGAAGTATAACCTTTGGCGGAGGCAGCCAATGCGGCAGCGGTTACGCCCGTACCGCACGAAAGGGTTTCGTTTTCGACCCCGCGCTCGTACGTGCGTACAAAAATGGTGTTGTTCGGCAGCAACTCTACAAAGTTTACGTTGATGCCCTTTTCTTTAAAGGTATCGCTGTAACGGATGTTTCTCCCTTCTTCAAAAACCGGGAAGTGCCGAACGTCTTTCACAAAGCGAATGTAGTGGGGCGAACCGGTGTTGATGTACACATCGTTACCGATGGTTTGTACATCGTGCGTGTCGTTCATTTTAAGCCGGACGATATTACCGGGTTGCCGGTCGGCTTCGTGCCGGCCATCGTATGCCTGAAAGGTTGCGTGGTCGCTGATCATGTTCAGGTATGCTGCAAAGTTTACAGCCGCACGGCTTCCGTTACCGCAAAGACTTTGTGAGCCATCGCTGTTATAATACACTAAATTGAAATCGAACTGCGGGTGTTTTTCGATCAGCATGAGTCCGTCAGCGCCAACGCCAAACTTGCGGTCGCATATTTTTTTAATCTGCTCAACCGAAAACGAAAACTCCCCCGACCGGTTATCGATCAGTATAAAATCGTTGCCTGTGGCTTGGTATTTATAGAAAGGGATTTTCAACGGGTTACGGGTTTCGTGTTGTGCCAGCCTGCCGAAGCAATGCGCAGGCAGGTTTATTTTATTTCTTCGTAGTCAACGTATTCACCGCCTTTAAACGTTGAACGTTTTTTAGCTTTTTGGGCAGCGTTGTTAATGTTTACGTTATCGTTCGGTTGTTTCCGGTTTAGCGGTTCGGTATATCCGCCCGAAAATGCCCGAAAGAAGCCGAGTTTGTATAAAGCGTATCCGATTAATGTTATAATAATGAGCCAGCGGAGCATAGAAAATTACTTTTTGAGATTACGGGCTTTGATACGGACTACCTTGCCGTCTTTGGAAACAACAAGCTCACCGTCTTCTTTTTTGGTTTGCTCAATAAGACGTTCAATAGCAAGTGCTACGCCTTTGGTTATTTTGTCACTTATTTCATTAAAATGTGTTGTCATGTGTTAAGCGTTTCCAAATATCGGTCTTAAAGATAATAATTTCTTCGCCTTCACCCTTTCCAATTAAGTCGGGAGTAGAGGATGAATTATTGTAGATCAACCAATTATCCACTAAACGTAAATAGAAGCCGAAAAGGTTTCGTAATCCCCGCTCATACCTACGTGAAATGATTTCTTTTGGGATATTATGACCACCCCTTTCAACCCGGAACCTTACACGCTCATGAGCAAGTTGCTGAGATTCAAGCCAAAAATAAACTAATGTAATAGTGTATCCTTCAGCTTTCGCTTTTTCGATTAATCCGCGATAGCTCCTTGTTGCGAGCGTTGTTTCAAACGCAAAATCAACTTGCTGTTTGAGTAGCTCTTTGATCCGCGTAAGCATAATCCGCCCAGCTTCAAAACTAACTTTTTCGGGCTGAAAGGGTGACAGCCCCTTTGCTATCTCATCGGCATTTACAAATTCTTTACAGTTTAATATCTCCGGCAGTATGGTGTAAGATGCAGTGGTTTTTCCTGCACCGTTACACCCTCCGATGATATAAAGATTAGGCATATTACCGGCTCAAATAGAGATTACGTTCGCTGTAAATCTTCATAAAATAATCGTCCATTAAATCGTCAATGAAATAGATGGCTTCACCGGTCGATTTCATTTCAGGGCCCAGTTCTTTGTTTACATCAGGGAATTTACTGAACGAGAATACGGGTTCTTTGATGGCGTAACCTTTTTTGGTTGGGTTAAAGGTAAAGTCTTTCACCTTCTTATCGCCCAACATTACTTTGGTAGCGTAGTTTACATACGGCTCGTCATACGCCTTACAGATGAACGGTACCGTACGCGATGCGCGTGGGTTCGCTTCAATGATGTAAACTTTATCGTTCTTCACGGCAAACTGGATGTTGATCAACCCGACAGTTTTTAAGGCAACCGCAATGCGTTTCGTGTAGTTTTCAATTTGTTTGATCACTAAGTCGCCCAGGTTGTAAGGCGGCAGTACGGCATACGAATCACCGCTGTGAATACCGGCCGGTTCGATGTGCTGCATGATACCGATGATGTGCACATCTTCGCCATCGCATATTGCATCGGCTTCGGCTTCGATGGCGCCATCAAGGAAGTGATCGAGCAATACTTTGTTTTCAGGCAAATGCTTCCAGATGTCGATGATGTGATCTTCAAGCTCCTGTTCGTTGATCACGATTTTCATACTTTGACCACCCAATACATACGAGGGTCGCACTAATAACGGAAATCCGATTGATTTGGAAACTTCTAACGCTTCATCGGCATCGGTAGCCACACCAAATTCAGGATACGGAATGTTCAACTCTTTTAATAAAGACGAGAAACTTCCACGGTCTTCGGCCAGATCGAGTGCTTCAAAAGAAGTCCCCATGATTTTAATGCCATACTTATGAAGTTTTTCGGCCAGCTTCAACGCGGTTTGTCCGCCAAGCTGTACAATTACACCTTCGGGTTTTTCGTGCTGGATGATGTCCCACAAATGTTCCCAAAATACGGGTTCAAAATATAATTTATCGGCAATGTCAAAATCGGTAGAAACCGTTTCAGGATTACAGTTAACCATGATGGCCTCGTAACCTGCTTCTTTGGCCGCGAGAATACCGTGTACGCATGAGTAATCAAATTCAATTCCCTGGCCAATACGGTTGGGACCAGAGCCTAATACAATTACTTTCTTTTTGTTGGATGAAACCGATTCGTTCTCGGCATCGAAAGTTGAATAATAATACGGGGTTTTTGCATCGAACTCGGCCGCACACGTATCAACCAATTTATACGTTCGGTTGATACCCATTTCTCTGCGCTTAGCGTGTACTTCACTCTCTAAACAATCTAACAAATGCGCAATCTGCCTGTCGGCATAGCCTTTTTCTTTGGCCGTGCGCATGAGTGAAACGGGCAATGTGTTTAGTTCATGTTTTTCGATCTGTTGTTCTAACTCAATTAATTCCCAGATTTGTTCGAGGAACCACTTATCGATTTTGGTAAGTTTTTGAATGGTTTTCATCGAGATGCCCAGCTTCATGGCATCGTAAACATGGAAGAGCCTGTTCCAGCTTGGGTGTTCTAAACTGTACAACAGATCGGCTTGTTTGGATAGTTCTTTTCCATCGGCACCTAAACCGTTTCTTCTGATCTCTAAACTCTGACAGGCTTTTTGTAACGCTTCCTGAAAATTTCTTCCGATACCCATTACTTCCCCTACGGATTTCATTTGTAAGCCGAGTTTACGATCGGCTCCGTGAAACTTATCGAAGTTCCAGCGTGGGATTTTTACGATAACGTAATCCAACGCAGGTTCAAAGTATGCAGTGGTTGTTCCGGTAATGGCGTTCTTTAATTCATCGAGGTTATACCCAATAGCCAGCTTGGCAGCAATTTTTGCAATCGGGTAACCGGTAGCTTTCGATGCCAATGCCGATGAACGCGATACACGCGGGTTGATTTCAATACCGATAATGTCATCGTTCACCGGGTTAACCGAAAACTGTACGTTACATCCTCCGGCAAACTGGCCGATGCCATTCATCATTTTAATGGCGAGGTTGCGCATATTTTGATATACCGTATCGGGCAGGGTCATGGCCGGGGCTACGGTAATGGAATCTCCGGTGTGGATACCCATCGGGTCGAAATTTTCGATCGAACAGATGATGATTACGTTGCCAATACCATCGCGCAGTAATTCAAGTTCGTACTCTTTCCAACCCATAATGCTTTGCTCGACCAACACTTCGTGAATGGGCGATGCGTGCAAGCCACGGTTCAGGGCTTCATCAAAATCTTCGGCTTTTTCAACGAAGCCGCCCCCTGTTCCGCCAAGCGTATAGGATGGACGAATCACCAACGGAAAGCCTATCTCTTGTGCAATTTCTTTTCCCTGTAAAAAGGAAGTGGCCGTTCCGCCTTTACAGACTCCAACACCTAATTCAAGCATTTTCAGGCGAAACTTCTCACGGTCTTCAGTAGTTTCGATGGCTTTAATATCCACGCCAATAATGCGTACGCCATAATGTTGCCAAACACCTGCCTTATCGCATTCAATGCACAGGTTTAGTGCGGTTTGTCCGCCCATGGTAGGCAGCACAGCATCGATGTTGTGTTTTTCAAGTATTTCACGAATCGATTTTTTCGTGAGCGGTTTTAAATATACATGATCTGCCGTCACCTTATCGGTCATGATGGTGGCCGGGTTGGAGTTGATCAGCACTACTTCAATACCTTCTTCGCGCAGCGAACGGGCGGCTTGCGAGCCTGAATAATCAAATTCGCAGGCCTGGCCGATTACGATGGGGCCGCTGCCGATAATTAAAACCGAACGGATGCTTCTGTCTCTGGGCATTTTATAAGATGATGAAATGTGGAACGAAAAGGAAAATCAGGTATAAAGAGGTTTTTTTGTACAGCCAGCCCGCGAAATTGGGTGAAATCAGTCGTGCGAATCTTGAAATCCAATAAATCCTAATCTAAAAATTGTGCAAAAATAAACCAACGCGGTTAATCCTGTAACGATATGGCAGATTATAATTTGCCGGGCATAAAAAAACCGCCCGAACACTACGGGCGGTTTCCTGAATGTGAGTATGTGATTTATTTTTCTGACACTTCAATCACCTTATTCCAAACCCGAAAAACATTTCCCGAACAAATTTTTTCGATGTCTTCGGGTGAATAACCGCGTTTCAGGAGTTCAAAAATCAGGTTGGGGTATTTCGACACATCTTCTAAACCCGTTGGCAATTGCCCGTCCACACCATCGAAATCGGAGCCGATGCCTACATGGTCGATCCCGGCAATGCGTACCACGTGATCGATATGGTTGGCCACCATATTAACGTCCGACTTCAACGATGGGTTGTCTTTCTCAAACTGCGCAATCAAAGGCCGGGCGAGTGAGTCTTTATAGGTTAAATTTCCTTCAGCTAACAATGCCTGAAGTTTTTTGCGATTCTTTTCGTTCTGGTTTACAACTGTTGAATCCAAAAAGGCATTGTAAAAATTGATCATGATTACCCCGCCATTTTCGCCCATCTTCCGGATCATGTCATCCGTCATGTCCCTCTTTACAGTGGGGGCAAATGCGCGGCACGATGAGTGTGAGGCAATACACGGTACGTTGGTGAGTTTCATCACCTGATAAAACGTGTTGTCGTGAACGTGCGAAACATCTACCATGATGCCCACGCGATTCATTTCTTTTACAACCTCAACACCAAACGGACTTAGTCCGCCCCATGTGCGTGTAGTATCACCGCTTGAATCGCAAATCTGGTTATCCTTGCTATGCGACAGCGTGATGTAACGAATGCCGCGATCGTAAAAGTATTTTACGTTAGCGAGGTCGTTTTCGATGGGCGCCCCGTTTTCCATGCCAAACGGCAGCGATATTTTTCCTGCTTTGGTATTGGCCATTATTTCATTGGGGCTTCCGGCCAACGCAAACTTATCGGGATGTTCGTTGACAATCGCCAATACCATGTTAATCAGCGAATCGGCAGTCTGTTTGGCAACTCCTGCCTCCTGTTGTTCTGCCGGTATGTAAATCGACATAAACGGTGCATCGAGTCCGCCTTTTTTTGCGCGCACATAATCAAAATCACCCTCCTGCGAACTTACGGGAATACCCATAAATTCTTTTGTAAGTCTGAACCGTTTCACGGTGAGCCGGTACGGCAAATCAACGTGCCCATCGGCAATGATGTAGGCTTGCGCTAATGAATCGGCAATGTGCTTTAACTGTTCATCCGGAAGAGAAGCATAATCGATTTCTTTTTTGGCAGAGCACGCAACTAAAAGCGCTACCAGAACGATGATAAAATATTTACTTTGCATGGTGATGATTTTGAGTTGAAAGTATTCAAAATCCGGTTGAAGACAAATCTTGTTATACAGGTGGACGAACTCAAGCCCGATACGGTAAATCTTCCGGCATATACCCGTGCACAACTTGCTTTGCGCAACGGTCAGGATAAGCCCGAAATATGGGTAGCATTGCGTGGCGTTATTTATGACGTAACCGCCTCACGCTTATGGCGAGCGGGTAAACATTACGAGCACTGGGCTGGCCAGGATTTAACGCACGAGTTGAAAGATGCCCCGCACACCGAAAAGGTGTTCGACAAGTTTAAACCCATCGGCAAACTTAAGGCTGAACATTAATCGTAATTCGTCATTCTTAAATTCGTAATTTTACTACATGATACTTATAGCCGATAGCGGTGCCTCTAAAACCGACTGGCGAATACTCGACAGTGCCGGGAATATTGAACAAGCCCAAACCATTGGGTTTAATCCCTACTATCAACCCATCGAACAGTTCGATCAGGAAGTGCGCGAAGTGTTAGTTCCGCAGGTGAAACAGCCGATCGAAAAAATTTTTTATTACGGAACGGGCTGTTCGTCCGATAAGAACCGAAAACTGATCCGCAATGTGCTGGAAGTTTTTTATCCGGAAGCCCACATCGAAATATGGCACGACTTGTTAGCTGCTGCCCGTGCCTTGTGCGGAACGGAAGAAGGCATTGCGTGCATTCTGGGCACGGGTGCAAACTCCTGTTATTATGACGGGAGCAAGATTGCCGATAACGTTACTTCGTTAGGCTATGTGCTGGGCGATGAAGGTTCGGGTGCTTATTTAGGCAAAAAAATTATTGCCGATTACCTGCGGAAAGACCTTCCCGAAAAATTGTGGGATCAGTTTAAAAAACGTTTCCCGTTCGACCGCGATGAAATACTTGATCGCGTATATACGCAGGAAATGCCCAGCCGGTTTCTGGGAAGTTTCTCGCACTTTATTTTTCAGCACATCAAAGAACCATACTGTTATAAACTTGTGTACGACAGCTTTTCAGAATTTTTTGAAAAGAATGTGATGAAGTATAATCGTTACGATAAGTTGAAAGTACACTTTACCGGATCCGTGGCCTTTTATTTTAGCGATGTATTGCGCCAGGTTGCCAACGATAAAGGCATTATGGTTAAAAACATTCTTGAAAACCCTATTGCCGGATTAACACTGTACCATCAACACGAATTGCAATAATTGTGAGCACCACCGAATCACCATCGCATTATACCAACCTCGAACAGATGAGCGTGCACGATTTGCTGCACAACATTAACCGGGAAGATAAAAGCGTGCCGTTGGCTGTTGAGAAAGTGATTCCGGTGATTGAACAATTGGTAGAAGTAATTACTGCAAAGCTAAAAGCGGGCGGACGGCTCTTTTACATCGGTGCGGGCACAAGCGGGCGGTTAGGTGTTGTTGATGCTTCGGAAATCCCGCCAACGTACGGTATGCCGCACGGCAAAGTAATTGGGCTGATTGCCGGTGGCGATAGCGCCATCCGCAAAGCGGTTGAAAATGCCGAAGACGATGTGCAACAGGCGTGGAAGGATTTGCAACAGTATGCCATTACACACGATGATGTAGTGATAGGCATTGCCGCTTCGGGCAGAACACCCTATGTTGTTGGCGGATTAAAACAAGCGCGTGCGTACAACATTGTAACAGGTTGTGTTGTGTGCAATGCCGGTTCGGAAGTTGCGCGCCAGGCCGATTACGCCATCGAAGTTATTGTAGGGCCGGAGTTTGTTACCGGAAGCACTCGTATGAAAGCTGGTACGGCACAAAAACTTGTGCTGAACATGATCTCTACCGCAGCAATGATCAGGCTGGGACGGGTAAAAGGAAACAAAATGGTAGATATGCAACTTACCAACAACAAGTTGGTTGACCGGGGTGTGCGTATGATTATGGAAGAATTGAATATCGGTCAAACGCAGGCCGAAGCGTTGTTAAAAGAGCATGGTTCGGTACGCAACGCCATAAATCATTTCAAATCTCACACCAATCCCTAACACCTAATCCCTAAGTCCTAACCCCTGTCTTTTGCACGAAATCGAACCCTATAACAATTGGCTGAAGTATTACAATCCGGCAGATGATCCACAATCGCCCTTTTATGGAAAAGAATATAACTTCGATCAATACTCCGAAACCATCTACGGCTATTATATAGATCCGGCCTGGGATTACATCGGTTCCGAAACGTTGTATATAAAAACTCTGTTTGTTGATTACGACAAAGGTTTCGGGATAATTGAATTTATAGGTGAATGGAACGATACCTTGCATAACGACATCATGCACTTGAAACGTAACGTTATTGATATGATGACAACGGAGGGCATTGATAAGTTTATTCTGATCGGTGAAAACGTTTTAAACTTTCACGGTTCGGATGATAGTTACTACGAAGAATGGTTTGACGATGTTGAAGCCGGCTGGGTTGCGGCTGTTTCGTTTCCGGAGTTTATCCGCCAGGAAATGATAAAGTACAAAATCGATATGTATGTAAACATGGGCGGCACGCTCGAAATAACGCAATGGCGCACGTTACGCCCCGAAGTTTTGTGCGACCTTGTAGATAAACTGATTCAAAGAAGACTTAATTGAACATTGCATACTTCGGCTTCGGCCGGAACTAAGTATTGACGTTTAGAGTTCAGCTCGTTACACAAGATACGGGTACGTTTCAGTTTCCCCTTTTTAAAGTAACGGCCGTTCAGTTGAAAGATACTGCCTTCCGGCAACGATGACAGAACGATCATTTCATGAGCATTCGTATCGAAACCACGCAAAGCCTTGGTCAGCGCCACATCGGCATACGAACTTGCCTTTGGGTTAACCATGTGGTTTAAAAGCGGCACTAAGATTTCTTCCGGGAAAACATCAAGCGTTAATAACGGATGCAGCAAGTGTTGAAACGATATTTTCCATTGCTCACCGTGTGGGTCAACCCGGTTGCCGTATGCAACAAACACGTGCAGGTGTGCTACCTCGTGGATGTAGGTAATTAAAAAAGTAAACGGGTTGAGATCGTGGTTAACCGTAATTTGAGGTTGCGCGGCATGGCGTTTACTGGTGAAATCGCCAATTTTGGTTAACCGGCTTTTGGCAACTTTTAGTTTGAATGGTTTTTCTTTCCAAAGTTGCAGGCAATAGGCAACCGATTGTTCGGGAGTGTGCTGGCGAAGAATGGCGAGTACCTGTTGTTCCGTCACGGCTGTGCTGTTGTGAAAAACCGGAAGGTAATAAAATAAAAAAAGGCTTTATCGCTAAAGCCTTCCCGGGAACAATCTTTTTGATTGATTACTCAGCAGAGTCGTCAGCAGTTGTTTCTTCAACAACAGTGCTGTCGTCCTGAAGTGTGTCAGCAGGGGTAGGAGCTTCTACTGCAGTTGTGTCAACAGGTGTTGTTGCAGTTTCTTCTTTTTTACCACCACAAGCTACGATAGCAACCGCGAAAGCGCTTACCATCAATAATGCGAATACTTTTTTCATAGTTTACAGGTTTTTTTGAAAATCATGCAAATATAACGGATTTGAGGTTTATATGAGGGGTACATGTACCAAAAAAGTTATTTTTTACGGAAAATGAGCCTTACCGGAACCCCTTCAAAGTCAAAATGTTCGCGTATGCGGTTTTCGAGGTACCGCTCGTACGAAGGCTGTATGTATTGTGGCAGGTTGCAAAAGAATGCAATCGATGGAAATCGTGCCGGTACCTGGGTTACATACTTAATCTGGATGAACTTACCCTTCATAGACGGTGGCGGGTTGCGGCTGATGTCCTCCAATAACAGATTGTTAAGCTGCGAAGTAGGTACTTTTTTGGTCTTGTTTTCGTAAACCTGAACGGCCTTTTCAATTACCTGAAAAATGCGTTGCTTGTTAAGTGCCGAAGCAAAAATAATGGGGAGGTAATCGATCGGGGCTATTTTTTCGAGAATCTCTTTCTTAAATTTTTCGGCCGTACCGGTTTCTTTTTCAACCAAGTCCCATTTGTTTACCATGAGCACAATGCCCTTGCCCTGGCGTTGTGCCAGACCGATGATGTTTACATCCTGCGATTCAAGTCCGCGTTCGGCATCGATTACCACAATGCACACATCGCTTTCTTCGAGTGTTCGCAACGAACGCAGTACGGAATAAAACTCGATGTCTTCGTGTACTTTGGCTTTTTTACGAATACCGGCTGTATCGATCAGGATAAAATCTTTGCCATACATTTTGTACCGCGAGTGGATGGCATCGCGCGTAGTGCCGGCCTCATCGGTTACGATGCTGCGGTCGATACCTAACAAAGCATTCAACAGGGACGACTTACCCACGTTGGGGCGACCTAAAATAGAAATGCGCGGAATGCCCGCATCGGGGTCTTCTACGCCATCGTTACGAAATGTTTTTACCAGATCGTCTAACAACTCGCCCGTACCCGAACCGTTTTCGGCCGAGATAGGATATACTTCGCCCATGCCTAATGCATAAAACTCTGCGGCATGAGTTGATTTCTCAGGGGTATCGGCTTTGTTGGCCGCTAAAAACACGGGCTTTTTAGAAGCACGGATAACGTTGGCAAAATCTTTATCGAAACCGGTAATACCATCTTTACTGTCCACTACAAAAATTACGGCTGCTGCTTCGTCAAGTGCCAGCTTTACCTGTTTGCGGATTTCGGTTTCAAACTTGTCTTCCGATCCGGTAACGTAACCTCCGGTATCGATCACCGTAAAAAACTTTCCGATCCACTCGCCATAGCCATAGTGGCGGTCGCGGGTAACGCCCGATACATCGTCCATAATAGCCTGCCGCTTTTCAATTAACCGGTTGAAAAGTGTTGACTTGCCAACGTTTGGCCTTCCTACAATCGCTACAATGTTTGCCATAATTTCTTTAATTCGTTGATTCGTTAGTGAAGTTGATTCGTTGATTTTTATTCATGAACGAATCACCACATCAACGAATTAACTAATCATTCAAATATCCAAAATGTTTTAACTTGTTCTGTTGTTTCCGCCAGTCGCTGGCCACTTTTACGTGTGTTTCTAAAAATATCTTCTTTCGGAAAAAAGCCTCCATGTCTTTGCGGGCATCGGTTCCTAATTTTTTTAAAGCACTGCCCGCTTTGCCAATGATAATACCTTTTTGCGAATCGCGCTCCACGAAAATTTGTGCACGGATGCGGATGATATTTTCTTCTTCTTTAAACGATTCGATGGATACTTCGGTACTGTACGGAATCTCTTGTTCGTAGTTTAAAAATATTTTTTCACGGATGATTTCCGAAGCGAAAAAACGCTCCGACCGATCGGTAAACTCCTCTTGCGGGTAATACGGAGGATGTTCGGGCATCATCGCCACGATTTTGTCTAACAGCGCAGACGTGTTTTCACCGCTTTGTGCCGAAACGGCAACAATTTCGTTTACGTTCGGCAGGTGTTCTTTCCAATGCTCGATTTTATCGTGTACCTGCGTGCCTTTGGCAGTATCGATTTTATTCAACACCAATAAAACAGGTGTTTGTATTTTTTTGAAGCGTTCGAACGTGAGGGCATCATATTTTTCGCTCAATTCAACCACTAACAAAATCAGGTCGGCATCTTCGAGCGAAACTTTTACATAGCTCATCATGGCCTTGTGCAGTGCATATTGCGGTTCCAGAATGCCGGGCGTGTCCGAATACACAATCTGGTAGCCGGGGCTGTTGA
The DNA here is from genome assembly GCA_964404445.1 of uncultured Roseivirgaceae bacterium. Taxonomy (GTDB): domain Bacteria; phylum Bacteroidota; class Bacteroidia; order Cytophagales; family Cyclobacteriaceae; genus UBA2336. The sequence goes on from CAYOJW010000001.1 coordinate 701,771, forward strand.
GCATACCCATAATACGGTGCCGCGTGGTTTGGGCTTTAGGCGAAATAATAGAAAGCTGTTCGCCCATCAGGCGGTTCATCAGGGTTGATTTACCCACATTGGGCTTGCCCACAATACTCACAAAACCTGATTTAAACGCAGCGGACATACGATTTTAAAAGAAAAAACCCCTGCAATCAGCCGGGGTTTTGTAGTAGCGGGAACAAAACACTCACAAATTTCTCTGAAAAAGGCCATTAATGCAAGTTGTCGGGATGGATAAGTTCATTGCAATGCCCGAATCCGCATAAATGCCCAACTTTCGATACTTGCTCTTTTGTTAAGAGATTTCCTTACCAGAAGTATTGGATGCCGCTTTTTCAGGCTAAATGCCTTAACCGGCCTGCAATCGGCCGAAGATTAATGTTTTTTTCTGTTCTGCTAACCCTGTTTTAACCCAGAATTTAACCAGGTGTCGCTAACGTTTGCAATAAAATAAGGCTTGCAATCGATAGCATTGTGCGACTGGTTTTGGAAGCCCCATGCCTGACATTAAAAAGCAGACTTTAAAATATGTTTCACAAACCATTTAAACCAATGAGCAAACTTCTACGAATCTTTACGTTCCTCTTGCTGGGAACATTCTTCATGACAGCGCTGAGTTCCTGTAATGACGATGACCCGGCAGGCAGTAGTTTGGGCACAATAACCGGTACCGTAACCGATCCTGACGGAGCACCCATTTCCAATGTTACCGTTACAGTGTCGGGCTTGAGTGAGCAGGATAAGACGGCAACCACCGATAATGCAGGGCATTACACGGTTGAAGGCGTTTCACTGAAATTGCACACCGTTACCTTCGCTAAAACCGGATGGTTAACCGTTAGCAAAAACGTTTCGGCCAGCAGTTTTGGCTCGAATAAGACAGCTACGGTAGATGCCACGTTGATAAATGCATCGGCTCAAATTACCGGTACGGTTTTAGATGCCCGGAACGATAACGCTCCGCTTGCTGGTGTTACGGTTAGTGTAGGTGCTGCAGGTACTACCCAAAGTTCAGCCGGGGGTACATATACTATTGAAAACCTGATTCCGGACAGCTACACGGTAACCTTTACAAAAGATGGTTATGAAAATGTTACCCGGCAGGTAACTTCCGCCAGCTTTATTGACGGTATTGCAACAGTAAACGTTTCCATGGGAAGCCAGGAGCTTTTGCGCGGGTTAACGGCTGCCGACCTGGCCGATGCCGATAAATGGTATTACAACGAATATCGCGGTGGACGAAATGCCGATGCTTATCCACACTGGGATTGGGCATGTGACTATATGTGTGCACTGGACTTCCGTGGCGCATGGCAAGAACAGAACGAGGGAACAACCTTGCAGATCCGTAATAACGGGGAAGATCAATCCAATCCAGCCGACCTGAATATGTTCGATTCTTATGTGTTTGGCAGCAAACGGATTACCGCAGACAACAAAATCATGTCGTTAAGGTTGCGTACCCATAATGCCGATGCCGGAAGCCCTGCACACTTTGGTGTACAGGTAATAGACCTTTCTGCTGCCCAGCCGGTTGCTGTAAAAATAGGCGACAACAAAACTTATGCTGGTGAAGCCTATGCCGACTTTGACTTTGACCTGAGCGCTTACGTGGGTAAAGAAGTGATCATTGCCGTTGGTATTTACCGTCAGGCTACCGGAGATTACTGGAAACAACTTGTGCTCCGTGCCATCCGGTTTGCCGATGTAAAAGTAGAAAACTGGGATTGGCTGCCCGGTACTGAAGTTGTTGCAGGATGGAAACTGTCGCAGGAAACCGCACGTTCTACCATGCCGCATACCAAAAAATCTTTTACCGGTATCAGCACAATAAACGGTAACCGCGATGATTATGCCGATGCCTACCGCTCATGGCGCACGAATAACCACGTAGCGGCCGAGTGGCATTTTGTTCCGCTGAAGAAAGATCCCGAAGTATTCCCGGCAGAAGGATATCTCATTAAAACACGCAGTACCTCAGAGGTGAGTACCACAGTACCGGAGGCATATATCTATGCGAAATTTGCTATTGCTTCGGGAAGTAATCAATTAACGTTAAAAACACGCAACTTCCAGAGTGGAAGCGCCCCTGATCACTATACCTATTTTAAACTGACGGCTATTAAGGAAGACGGTACCGTTACGCATATAGAACCTGCGTCAAATACAGCCGAAAATGCTAACGCTGAAGCTGACGGCTGCTGGAAGTTTAGGCACTATCAGGGCACGAAAGACGAACCTGAAAATTTTGCTTCGTTTGTATATGACTTATCGCAATTCAACGGCAGCAATGTTCTACTCGTTTTTGGTGTGTATAATGGCGCAGCGAATACAAGTGAAAACAAACTGGCCTTTTACAGTATTGATTTGAACTAAAAACAATGAATCGAATAATGATGATCGTAATTCATGTGATGGCTTCCCGGATCACTGCTTGCAGTTTCGTCTTGCTGATGACACTAACCGCGTGCAGTGATCCGGATCCCGGAAAAGAACCTGAAAAGCCGGGGGAGGTAAATCTATCCGAACGAAACCTGCTCCGCGCGATGGAGCTTACGGACAACGCTATTGCCGCTAACTTTACGGGTGACGGCATGGCGATGGCTCGGTATTATAACCCGTACACCAATGTCCGCTCTACCGAAATAGGCAGTATATGGATGTACACGGCAGCCATTGAAGCGGTAAATGCCATTCTTCATGCGCTCAACACGCAGCAGGAACATGGTAATAGTGCATTATACAATGAGCATTTTAACAGATATGCCGATCTGTTGGACAGATTGATTGACAATGCAGATTATTACCTCGGAACGTTCTCATTGGTTTCCTATACACAAACCAAATCATGGTCGGTATATGCAGTAAACCGTGGAGGCTCGAAAGGCTCAGCCAATGTTACAGGAGTTTTGAATGTGTACGATGACCAGATGTGGCTTGTGCGCGAATTATTCGAAGCCTATAAATTGACGGGTAAAGCCGCGTACTTAGAAAAAGCAGAGTATTTAACCGAGTATGTGCTGGACGGCTGGGATTGCACCCGCAATACCAACGGAACAGAGCGTGGCGGTATTCCGTGGGGCCCCGGCTATGTTACTAAACATGCGTGCAGCAACGGGCCTATGGTAAGCCCGCTGGTATGGTTGCACGAGTTGTATAAAGACAAAAACGATGAAGTAACGCACCGCTACATCGATGCTACGGACAGAGTAACACGTAAAACCGAGCAGGTAAAGAAAAGTGATTATTACCTCGACTTTGCCAAAAAAATATATGCCTGGCAGAAGAGCCAGTTACTGCGTAGCGATGGTGTGTATGATGACATGCGCGGAGGCTGTACACCCGGAAGCCCGCAAACCGAAACAGTTAACGGAACAGTTTACCGCAGAGGGATTACGTGTCAGGATCGTGTAGGCCCGGCCATTACCTATAACAGTGGTACTATGTTATCCGGTGGAGCAGACCTGTACCGGGCAACGGGAGAAAATGTTTATCAAAATGATGTAAAGAACCTGTCCGATGCCAGCTTCCAGTATTTTGCAAAACTCGGGCAATCAAAACCGGGATATTATACCTACGACATCAGCGGTTTCAGAAATTGGTTCAATGGTGTGCTCATGCGCGGATATGTGGATGCGCACCCGGCGTATGAAACGGTTGCTGAGTACATCGATTCGTTCCAGCAAAACCTTGATTTCGGATATATAAACTATCTCTACAACGGTTTTCTGCCTACCAACTTACTGTTAGGCTGGAGCTTGGACAATAACAACAACCGGACAGAAGGGATGTTCAACTTTGCGTTTGCTGCCGAATATGCCGTACTGTCCCGATTTGAACTGGAAAAATGAATAAAGCCATTTTAGTATATGCAGAATAAATACAGGCAATTATTTAAAAAACTGATAACCTATTCCGCATTCGGAATAGCTGTTCAGTGTATTCTTTTTGTTTCTGTTTTTGCACAGCAAGAGATTACGGTAACAGGTCAGGTAACATCGGCTGAAGACGGAACCGCTTTGCCGGGTGTGAGCATCTTAGTGAAGGGAACCAACATGGGCACCAGCACAGACGCTGACGGAAAATATGCGATACGGGTTTCCGATGGAAATGCCGTACTGGTTTTTTCATATATCGGGTATGTTAAGCAGGAGGTAACGGTGGCATCACAAACGGTAATCGATGTGATTATGGCCATAGATAACCAATTGCTTAACGAGGTTATCGTAGTGGGTTACGGTACACAGCAAAAAGTTACCTTAACCGGATCGGTGGCGAGCATTAAGGGCGATGAAATGATGCGCACTAAAAACGAAAACCCGCAAAACATGCTCACCGGCCGGGTAGCTGGTGTTCGTGTATGGCAGCGAAGCGCAGAGCCGGGCACGTACAGTAACAACTTTGATATTCGTGGCTTAGGTGCACCGCTGATTGTTATTGACGGTATTCCCCGTTCGGTTGAAGATTTTCAACGATTAAACCCAAACGACATTGATGATATATCGGTATTGAAGGATGCTTCTTCAGCGATTTACGGAGTGCGTGGTTCTAACGGGGTGGTGCTGGTAACTACAAAAAAAGGCACGGCAGGTAAAACCACAGTATCGTATAATGGTTCTTACACAATGCAGCGGCCGTCAAATATGCCCAAGTTGGCCGATCCCTTTCAAACCATGACACTCTACAACGAGAAATCCATGAACAGCATCGATAACCCAACGATCATTTACGGGCCTGATAAATTTGAAGCGTACCGCAGTGGTGAACTTCGGTCGGCCGATTGGAATTCGCTGGTGATTGCGAACGTTTCACCGCAAACCCAGCACGACATCAGCATTACCGGAGGAACGGATAAAACTCAATACTTTATAGGCGGAGGTTTCCTGTACCAGGAAGGGTTTTTCAAGTCGGGCGATTTGAATTACAATAAAATTAACCTGCGTTCGAACATCACAACCGAACTTACTGAAGGACTAAAGTTCAACATCAACCTGGCGGGCATTTCTGATGTGCGCAATACCCCGTACTCCAGCGCGGTAGATATTATCCGGAACTACTGGCGGCAGGGTGTGTTGTTCCCGGCCTATGCCGATCCTGGAAATACGATGCTGAGTTACGAAGGGCTTGACCTCGAACAAAATACAGTAGCCATGATGACGTCCGATATTTCGGGGTACAGGGTATTCAGGCAAAAAACTTTTCAGTCATCAGCTTCACTTGATTTCGATTTTGAAACACTGTCAACTTCCCTGAAAGGACTTTCTGCAAAAGCGATGGTCAATTACGATTTCCGCCAGAATGACAACGCGGTTTATCGCAGAGAGTATTATCAATACATGTACGATGCGTTGACAGACACCTATAATTCGAAATTGTACAACCTGAGCCAAACAAATAACATGAGGCGTGAAACGTTCAGTAAGCAGCAAGCCTTGTGGCAATTCTTACTGAACTATAACCGTACTGTTGGCAACCATAAAGTAGCCGGCCTTCTCGGTTGGGAAAGCCAGGTACGAACTGGCGATAACTTTTTTGCGCAAAGCAATCTTGCCTTTGATATACCCTATTTGTTAGGCAGTGTCAATGACGGTAGTATGGTTGGCAGTATGTCAATCGATAAAAATAATCTTTACAAATATTCTAATTCCGCGTTGTTAGGAAGGTTGAATTATATTTTTGCTGACCGCTACATTGCCGAGTTCCAGTTCCGTTATGATGGTTCTTCGAAATTCGTGGAAGACAAGAAATGGGGCTTCTTTCCTTCAGCATTAGTTGCCTGGCGGGTATCGGAAGAACCGTTCTTCCAGTCAATTGATGCGTTATCTTTTGTTGAGCAGTTGAAATTTCGTGCCAGCTACGGTGAAACATCGAACGATGGTGATCTGAATTATGAATGGTATCCGGGTTACGAATTCCCATCAACGAATACAAATGCTGCAAACGGATATTATAATCAGTATGCACCAGGATATATGTTCAATGGTGTTTTTGTAAATGGTGCAGACGTGATTGTACCAAACGAAAGAATTACCTGGATAACCTCAAAAACATTCAATGTGGGTGTGGATTTTCAAGGGTGGAATGGGTTGTTCGGCTTCTCATTAGATTACTTCAATCGTGAACGGCAGGGCATTCATGCCAGACGTAATTCAAACGTTCCCACGGTAGTGGGAACAAGCGCACCGCTGGAGAACCTGAATAGCGACCGGCAATATGGTATAGACCTTGAGTTGTCGCACCGTAATCGCATAGGCGGACTTTCGTACGGGGTAAAGGCCATCGGTACTATTACACGTAGAAAGTATTTGGTTGCCTTGCAAAACGGGCCTTATGGAAATTCGTATGACCGCTGGCGCAACGACAACCTGAACAACCGCTACCAGGGCGTACAGTTTGGGTACGAAGGTGCCGGGCGTTATACCAGTTGGGACGATATATGGTCGTACCCGATTTATAAAGACCGAGGCATATTGCCGGGCGATTACAAGTACCAGGATTGGAATGGTGATGGTGAGATTAATGGGTTAGACCAACACCCGTTTGCGTACGATCAAACACCCTGGTTGAATTTCAGCCTGTCGTTTGATGCTGCTTACAAAAATTTTGATCTGAGCCTTCTCCTCCAGGGAACGGGCATGGGCTCCATGCAATACAGGGAACCGTTATATGCAATATGGGGAACCAATGGCGGTGGTACGTTAACGCAGTACCTCGACCGCTGGCACCCGGTTGATCCGACAGCTGATCCGTACGATCCGGAAACAGAATGGGTAAGCGGATACTATGGTTTTACCGGAAACTATCCGTTCGAGAACTCATCGTTTAACCGTGTGAGTACCGCATACCTGCGCCTGAAGAGCATTGAATTAGGCTACACCCTGCCCAAACGTAACACATCATCTTCGCTGAGTGTGCGGGTGTTTGCCAATGCGTATAACCTGTTTACCATAACAGGGGTAAAATTTGTTGATCCCGAACACCCGGACGATGACCTGGGGCGGATGTACCCACTGAACAAAACATATACCCTGGGTGTTTCGGTCAGGTTTTAAAAATTGATAGTGAGAACGAGCTTATAAAATGGATTATACTATGAAGAGGATATACATATTATTTCTGGTTGGCGTATTTTATTTTTCTGCCTGCGCAGAACTTGACATTCCTCCGCCAAACGTGATTGGTGATGACGTACTCTTTACGAGTGAATCGGGGATGGATGTTTACATGGCGCGCATGTACAGCCGAATGCCCTTTGAAGACTTTAAATACATGGCACAATGGGGTATTGAGTATAACGGATGGCTTAACGCCATGGGCATTGAAGGCACGGGCGAAGCGCTAAACCGCGATGGAATATGTACAGCGTTCAGAAGCGAACGAACACCGTATTGGACAAACGCTTTTGTATTGTTGCGCGATGCCAACTATTTGCTGGAGAAGCTTCCCGAATATCAAAGTAATTTTCCTGAGATTACATACAATCATTACTTAGGTGAAGCCTATTTTGTACGTGCCGTTGTATTTTCTGCCATGGCCAGACGGTTTGGGGGTGTGCCGCTGGTAACGCGCGTAATCCGTTATCCGGGCGAAAATTTAGAAGTACCACGTTCAACGGAAGAAGAAACCTGGGATCAGGTACTGGCCGACTATGATCAGGCAACTGCTTTGTTACGGCCGGCCCACGAAAAATCGGGGTACTCGAACAAGTATGTTGCCCTTGCATTTAAATCCGAAGCCATGTTATATGCCGGCAGTGTGGCAAAATACAATGAAACCGTTCCGGGGCGGCTTACCGGTTTTGGCCTTAAAACAGGAGTACGTGTGATGGGTTTTGACGAAGGAACCGCGCAGGCGGCATCGGTACGATATTTCAGGGAAGCGTACCTCGCTGCCCGTGAAGTGATCGCCAGCGGCCGGTACTCGCTTTATAAAAAAAGATGGGCGGCTAACGATCCGCAGGCACAATACCAGAACATGGCCGATATGTTTCTTGACGAAACCAGCACGGAAAACATCTATGTAAAAGAATATGTTTTCCCTACATCTACACATGGCTACGATGCATACAGCGCGCCATTTATTTTTAAAGCACCGTTAGCATCGGGCGTATGCCCAACGCTCGACTTTTTAGAATTGTTTGAAGGCTTCGACCGTTACCCCGATGGAACTATACGGGTAACGACCGGTTCTTCGAACACACAGGGACAATACCTGATGTACGATTCGCCTTTGGATTTCTTTGCCGATGCCGAACCGCGCCTTCGTGCTTATGTGATCTTCCCGGGCGATGTGTTCAAGAACCGTGAAATCGAAATCCGGGCCGGTGTGTTTACGGGCAACACACCAGTTAACCCGCTGTTTAACAATTATTCGTATGCAACAGCAGAAACCCGTTATCAAAGCCTGCCGGCTTATACGGGCGGATCCAAAACACTTTTCCTTAGCCCGCGCGAAGGAAACGGTCAGGAAATCGTACCGTACAACGGAGGGACCATTACGGCTGCCGGTGCCAACGGTCCTTTTTATGATAATGGTGAAGCCTGCCTGACCGGACTCTATGGCCGCAAATGGTTAAACCCTGATCCTGCGTTTGAAGCAGCCGAAGGAAGATCGGCACAACATTTTATTTTAATGCGTTATGCTGAAGTTTTACTGAATGCAGCCGAGGCAGCGGTAGAACTGCAATTAGCAGGAGCAACCTCGCCTGATGGCGCTGACCTGATGCAGGTAGCGACATCGGCCGTAAACGAAATACGTGAACGGGCTGGTGCCACACTTTTAGTGAGCAACATTACACCCGATGTAACGGGACGTAACATTGTGCGTAAAGAGCGCAGAAAAGAACTGGCGCTGGAACACAAAACCAAATGGGATCTACGCAGGTGGCGCGTACAGCATTATGAAGGCCGCGATGGTTTTTGGGGCGAAGAACGAGATAAAGATGCGTACAGCAGCAATGCGCGTTATCGCTTCCGTGGCTTGTATCCATTCTTTTCAACACAAGCCGGACAGTATTTCTTCGATGCTCGTTTCCAATGGATAAGCCTGAAAACGTTCGAGTACAACCCGATCGATTACTACTTTGCCATTCCGGGCGGGGAAGTATCGAAGAGCCCGGTAATTGACCAGCAACCGAACCGATAATGAATTATTAACGATTAGCTTAACAGAAGATGAAGAAGATAATATATATAATCATAGTGTTCGTGCTGTTTTCTTTCAACTCGTGCAGCCTGTTTGAATTGGATAACTACGATGAGCCTTCCGAAACCCTGCGAGGCGAAGTAGTGGACGCAGCCAGCGGTGAGCCGGTACTTACAGATCAGGGAAGCGAAGGTATTCGTGTACGATTAACCGAACTCAGTTGGGGGCCCAATGTGACGCCTAACCCGGATTTCTTTTGTATGCCTGACGGGACATTTCAGAATACAAAACTCTTTAAAGGAACGTATAACGTCCGCATTGACGGGCCCTTCATTCCGTTGATCCGCGAAGACGACCGAGGTGTTCCCATTGCCGATGAAACCCAAACGGTAGATATTAAAGGAGTCAAGAATGTCAGGTTTGAGGTACAGCCTTTCCTGAAAGTAGAGTGGGTAGGCGAACCCCAGGTGATCAATGGAAGAATCAGGGCGCAGGTGCGCGTTACACGAGCTGTATCGCCAGCCGATTTCCAAACAAAAATTGAACCGATGGGCGGTTACAGCAGCAGTTTTTTAAATGTTACCGACATTCAACTGTTTGTGAGCTATTCTTCTACGGTAGGTTACCGTGCGCGCGACACACGTTGGTCAAATGAAATCTTATATTCCGGTTCGGCATTTAATTCGTTGTTGGGGCAAACCATTAACATTGAATCCAACGGAACCATTCCTTCAGGGAGGGCAGTATTTATCCGCGCTGCGGCTCGTATCAACTACGATACACCAAGAGGCAGTGGAACGAGAAGGTGGAATTACAACGAAGCCCGGCAAGTGTTGATTCCATAAAAATAAGGTTAGGGATTGAAGTCACCTCTTTAATGGGGTGGCTTTAAGCCTTAGCGTACTACGGCAGATGCCGCAGTTTATACTGGTTTAGTGTTTCAGTTTAACGGGAAGCATACTCCCTTTTCCTTTTATTTTATTTATAAAACAAATCTATACGGATGCAAAAGCAGATTATACCTTATATACTGGCAGCGTTTTTCTTTCAGGCTTGTTCCCCGCCTCCGCAAAAAGCGAACGATCCCCAGGGTTCCGCACGCGAGAAAACCACGTTTCAAACTTCAAATCCCTGGAAACCTGTAACCGATGTACGCGCTGATGTAGCGATTGTTTACAGCGTGAAAGATCATCACCGCAGAAGCAGCATGACGTTTGAAGAGCGTGTTCAAACCTGGCGCGACAGGGGATATACAACACATTTTATGACGGGTATTGCCTGGGGCGAGTATCAGGATTATTTCACCGGTGGATGGGATGGAAAATGGCATCTTGATGAAGGACAGGTAACGCAAAAAGGTGATACGTTATGGCACGGCCGTTTAGTGCCGTATCTCGTCCCTTCAAAGAACTTTATCGAGTATATGAAAGAGCGAATCATTAAGCGCGTGATCGATGCCGGTATTGATGCGATCTATCTCGAAGAACCTGAATTTTGGGCGCGTGCCGGGTACAGTACAGCCTTTAAGAAAGAGTGGAAAGAATATTACGGTTTCGACTGGAGGCCACAGCATGAGTCGCCTGAAAACACGTACTTAGCTAATAAACTGAAGTATCACCTGTACTACCGCGCATTAAATGAATGTTTCACATTTGCGAAAGCGTACGGCAAAAGCAAAGGGATGAATGTTCGGTGTTATGTGCCTACACATTCGCTGGTAAATTATTCGCAATGGATGATCGTCAGCCCCGAAGCAAGCCTTGCCTCGTTGCCGTGTGTGGACGGTTACATCGCACAGGTGTGGACGGGTACTTCACGTGAACCGAACTTCTTCAACGGAAAAAGAAAAGAACGGGTGTTTGAAACGGCCTTCCTCGAATACGGTTCGATGGAGTCGATGACAGCGCCTACCGGAAGAAAAATGTTTTTCCTGACCGATCCTATTGAAGACTGGCCGCGTGATTGGGTAGATTATAAAAAGAATTACCAGGCAACGTTTGCCGCACAATTATTATACCCGATGATTGCCAACTATGAAGTAATGCCGTGGCCGGATCGTATTTATGGAGGGTTGTATCGCACCAGCGCCAACAGCGAAAAGAAAGAGCAGATTCCGCGCTTTTACTCAACACAGATGCAGGTGATGATCAACACGCTGAACAACATGCCCCTGTCGGATAATAAAGTAAGCGGCTCGCAAGGCATCGGTGTGCTGATGGCCAACTCGCTGATGTTCCAGCGTTTCCCAACCCACAACGGTTATGAAGATCCGCAGCTTGCCAATTTTTACGGACAGGCGCTCCCGTTGCTGAAGCGGGGCGTTCCGGTTAAAACCGTGCACATCGAAAATGTTTCCTTCCCAAAAACATGGACGGATTTAAGCATCCTGATCATGTCATACTCCAACATGAAACCCATGGAAGAAGCATCGCATGGCTATATTGCTGAATGGGTGAAAAACGGAGGCACGCTGGTGTATGCCGGCAGAGATGACGACCCCTTTCAAACCGTGCAGGAATGGTGGAATACCGGCTCAAACAAATTCAACGCTCCGTCCGAGCATTTGTTTATGAAGCTTGGGCTGAAAGAACCGTTTGCAGCAGGCGAGTATGCTTGCGGTAAAGGAAAAGTAGTGATCCTGCGCAACGATCCGAAAGAGTTTGTGCTGAATGCCGACAGCGATACAGGATTCTTAAGCACCATTAAAAAACTGTATGAAGCAAAAGCCGGAACACTTGAGCTTAAAAACAGCTTCGCCCTTACCCGCGGGCCGTACGAAATTATTTCGGTAGTGGATGAAAATGCCGATCAGTCTTCTTATACGGTCAAAGGAAAACTGATTGATTTGTTCGACCCCGAAATTCCGGTGCTGGATGAGAAGCAGGTGAAACCGGGCGAACAGGCGTTCTTGTATAATATCGGCAGTGTTAAAAATCCGAAAACGCCACAAGTGTTGGCAGCCGCTGCTCGTGTTTACGATGAGAAAATAACAAAGAAGCAATATTCTTTCGTAGCGAAAAGTCCGTTGAACACCACCAACGTGATGCGGGTTCTTTTGCCGGCAGAAGCAAAAGAAATAAAAGTTACAGATGCTGCCGGAACAGCATTGTCGGCTAAGACTTCATGGGATGCATCAAGTAGAACGTGTTTTCTGAGTTTTGAAAACAACCCGGAAGGTGTTCATGTAAAGTTGATATGGTGAGCCGTTAACAAGAAGTAAATTGAATTAATACAGATTAAGAATTAAGATGATGAAGGAAATTGGATTATCAGGGTTGACATTTTTTTTGTGGTGTTTTATTCTGAACGTGAATGCGAAAGGCACAGACCCTGTCAGTTATGTAAGCACGCTGGTAGGAACAAATTCCAAGTACGAGCTTTCAACCGGCAACACCTATCCGGCTATTGCCCTTCCCTGGGGGATGAATTTCTGGTCGCCCCAAACCGGGAAGATGGGCGATGGCTGGATGTACACCTACACAGCCGATAAGATCAGGGGATTTAAGCAGACTCACCAGCCCAGCCCGTGGATGAACGATTACGGTCAGTTCGCCATCATGCCGGTCACCGGAAAAGCTGTCTTTCATGAAGACGAACGCGCAAGCTGGTTTTCGCATAAAGCCGAAGTCGCCCAGCCGCATTACTACAAAGTGTATTTAGCCGATCACGATATAACAACAGAGATCACACCGACCGAAAGAGCAGCCATGTTCCGCTTTACATTCCCCGACACTAAAAACGCATTCATTGTTACCGATGCGTTTGACCGGGGATCGTATGTAAAGATCATTCCTGAAGAAAATAAAATCGTTGGCTATACAACCCGGAACACCGGAGGGGTTCCCGACAACTTTAAAAACTACTTTGTTATCATTTTCGATAAGCCGTTCACGTATTCAGCAGCCGTTAAGGATGGTAAGATTGCAGAAGGCGAAAAAGAATTTTCAGGAAACCATGCCGGAGCCATCATCGGTTTTGCAACCTCGCACCACGAGCAGGTACACGCCCGTGTGGCGTCTTCCTTTATCAGCGAAGAGCAGGCGCTGCTTAACTTAAAAGAGCTGGGTACCGATAGTTTTGATCAGGTCGTAAACAAAGGAAGAAAACGCTGGAACGAAGTATTGGGTAAAATCAAAATTGAAGATGACAACATCGACAACCTTAGAACATTCTATTCTTCTTTTTATCGCTCAGTGCTATTCCCGCGAAATTTCTCTGAGATTGATGCCGCTGGCAGGATCGTTCACTACAGTCCGTACAACGGAAAAGTATTGCCCGGCTACATGTTTACCGATACCGGTTTCTGGGACACATTCCGCAGCTTGTTCCCCTTCCTGAGCTTCTTATACCCTGCCGAGAATACAAAGATGCAGGAAGGGCTTGTGAATGCCTACAAAGAAAGCGGGTTCCTTCCCGAGTGGGCCAGTCCTGGCCACCGCGATATTATGGTGGGTAATAACTCTGCTTCTGTTGTTGCCGATGCTTACCTGAAAGGCTTGCGCGGTTACGACATTGAAACCTTGTGGGAAGCATTGAAGCATGGCGCTAACAACGTGCACCCGAAAGTTTCGGCTACCGGAAGAAAAGGTTACGATCACTATAATAAATACGGCTACATCCCGAACGATGTGGATGTTGATCAGAATGTTGCGCGTTCGTTAGAGTATGCCTATGACGACTGGACGATCTATCGTCTGGGGAAAGCATTAAACAAGCCGAAGAAAGAGATTGATATTTATGCCAAACGGGCGATGAACTACAAAAACTTGTATAACCCGAAACGTAAATTAATGGCCGGCCGGACAACAAAAGGCGTTTTCCCCGATTCGTTTAACCCGACCGACTGGGGTCGTGATTTCACCGAAGGCAACAGCTGGCATTACTCATGGTCGGTGTTCCACGATCCGCAGGGATTGATCAACCTGATGGGCGGACCGAAAGAATATATAAACATGCTTGATTCAGTTTTCATCATTCCCGGAGCGAAAGGAATGGAAAGCCGTTCGATGATTCACGAAATGCGCGAAATGCAGGTGATGGACATGGGGCAGTATGCGCACGGCAACCAACCGATACAGCACATGGTGTATATGTATAACTATGCCGGAGAACCGTGGAAAGCACAGTACTGGGCGCGCGAAATCATGGACAAGCTTTACACAGCCGCGCCCGATGGCTATTGCGGTGACGAAGACAACGGGCAAACATCGGCCTGGTATGTTTTCTCAGCCCTGGGCTTCTATCCGGTGTGCCCGGGCAGCAACGAGTACATCCTGGGATCACCGCTGTTCAGGTCAGTGAAAATTCAATTGGACAACGGAAAGGAAATAGCGATAACATCCGAAAATAATTCGAAAGCAAACCGCTATATCCATGAAATGAAATTAAATGGCATTGCCTACACAAAAAATTACCTGGCACACGATGACCTGATGAACGGGGCGAAAATTCATTTTACGATGAGTGCAGCCCCGAATAAAAGCAGGGGTGCTGATAAGAACGATTTCCCGTATTCATTCTCAAACGAAATAAATCAACAGAAAAAGTAAGTTAAGGTAAGGTTTATGTTTAAAATCTCTTTCAATAGAATACTGGCTGTTGCAATTACCGGAAGCATATTGGCTTCGTGTAACCAGCCGACAGCTCAAGAAGCAGGCGTTTCGTTTCGCGCACCGGCTTATCCGCTGGTAACCGTTGATCCGTATTTAAGCGCATGGTCAACTTCCGATCAGTTGTTTGGTACACCGGTTAAACACTGGACGGGCAAAAACCAATCGCTGATTGGTGCTATTCGTGTGGATGGAAAAACGTACCGCTTCCTGGGGAAAGAAGAAATTCCATTGCAACCGGTTTTGCCTAACGCAAAGCATGAAGCGTGGGAAGGAAAGTATGTAACTACAGCGCCCGCGAAAGGCTGGGAAAAGCCCGGCTTTAACGATGCGTCATGGAAAACAGGCAAGGGAGCTTTCGGCACGCGCGGTACATACGAAACAAAAACCGCCTGGGAAACAAAAGAAATCTGGGTGCGCAGAGCGTTTACCTTGCTTGCGCTGGATGAAGCCGGTCAATTGTACCTGAACTATTCACACGATGATGATTTTGAATTGTATGTGAACGGAACACAGGTTATAAACACGGGGAATCGCGCGAAAAATAACAACATTATAAAGCTCGATAAGAGTCTGCTGAATGCAGAAGGTGAAAATGTAATAGCCGCTCACTGCCTGGATCGTGGCGGGTTAACGTATGTTGACTTTGGTATTTTTAAAGAGAGCGAAACCAGACCAGTGTTTGCTGAAACGGCAGTTCAGAACAACGTGAAGATCACGGCTACACAAACGAAGTATGATTTTACCTGCGGCTCTGTAAATTTAAAAGTAGAGTTTGTTTCACCGTTGTTGATGGATGATCTCGATCTGCTGTCACGACCCGTAAACTATGTAAACTACAAGGTAGTTTCTACGGATGGACAGGCGCACGATGTGGAGGTGTATTTTGAAGCTACGCCCGAATGGGCTGTAAATGAACTGAACCAGGAAGTTATTGTAACCACTGGAAAAATCGGTAACATAAATTTTGCGAAAGCTGGAACTACCGAACAGCCAATCCTGAAAAGGAAGGGTGACGATGTGCGCATCGACTGGGGCTATTTTTACCTCGCGGCTGAAACATCCGAAAACAAATCGTTGGCAATAGGTGATTTTTCAGGTTTGAAAAAATCTTTTCTTGAGAGCGGAAAGATCAGTTCTGAAAAAAACGAGATCACTGCAATCATGTCAACCACTATGCCGGCATTGGCTTATACCCACAATGTAGGCAAGGTATCGACATCCCCGGCAAAAGGTTATGTAATGCTCGCGTATGATGATGTTGAGTCGATTCAATATTTCAATCAAAATTTGAAAGCCTGGTGGACTAACGATGGAAAGGTCAGTTTCGATCAGGCATTGACATCTGCCGCTAACGACTACCGGAAAATCATCGCGCGTTGTAATAATACGGATGCTAAGATTTATAAGGAAGCACTGAAAGCAGGAGGGGGAAACTATGCACGCCTTTGTTTGCTGGCATATCGTCAGTCCATTGCAGCACATAAGCTGGTAAAAGACACCGAAGGCAATACACTCTTCCTGTCGAAAGAAAATTTCAGCAATGGCTCGATCGGAACGGTAGATGTAACCTATCCGTCTGCACCGCTGTATTTGAAATACAATCCTGAGCTGTTGAAAGGTATGTTAAACCCGATCTTCTATTACACCGAAAGCGGAAAATGGACAAAACCGTTTGCCGCGCACGATGTAGGCACGTATCCATTGGCCAATGGGCAAACCTATGGCGGTGATATGCCGGTAGAGGAATCGGGCAATATGCTCATCCTGACTACGGCCGTCGCTCATACCGAAGGAAATGCCGACTACGCAGCGAAGCATTGGGATGCGCTGACAACCTGGGCGAATTATCTTTTGGAAAAAGGTCTTGATCCGGAGAACCAGCTCTGCACCGATGACTTTGCCGGACATTTTGCGCATAATGTAAACCTCTCAGCAAAAGCCATCATGGGCATTGCGGGGTATGGAAAGCTGGCAGAGATGCTGGGCAAAAAAGATGTGGCTGAAAAATATACTTCCGAAGCTAAAAAGATGGCGCAGGAGTGGATTAAGATGGCTGACGATGGTGATCATTTTAAATTAACGTTCGATCAACCTGGAACGTGGAGCCAGAAATACAATTTGGTTTGGGATAAATTGTTAGGGCTCAATATTTTTCCGCAGGAAGTAATGCAGAAAGAAATTGCCTATTACCTTACCAAGCAAAACAAGTATGGCCTGCCGCTCGATAACCGCAGAACATACACCAAAGCCGACTGGATTGTATGGACAGCGACCTTGGCGAACGACACCGCCACGTTTAAAAAGTTTATCGATCCGTTGTACGGATATGTTACGGAAACCCCTGACCGCGTACCGATGGGCGACTGGTATGAAACCCCTGATGCCAAACAGGTTGGGTTCCAGGCACGTTCGGTCGTGGGAGGTTATTTTATTAAAATGCTTGAAAAATAATCAGGATGATTAACAGAAGAGATTTTATTAAGACAGGTACAATGGCTGTGGCCGGAGTTTCATTGGCAGGTACAAATACAGTTTTCGGCTTTTCATCACAAGATACGCTTGTGAGCAAGCGCCCTGCTGTCGGCCAGCGAAACTTTAGTTCTGTTGCGGTAGAAGAAACCATCAAAGCAACGAAAGCAAAGATAAAAGACCCGAAGCTGGCCTGGATGTTTGAAAACTGTTTTCCCAATACGTTAGACACTACGGTTGAGTTCGCAACAAAAAACGGCAACCCCGATACGTTTGTGATCACGGGCGATATTCATGCCATGTGGTTGCGCGATTCGACCGCCCAGGTTTGGCCTTACCTTCCGCTGGCAACCAAAGATGAAAAGCTGAAAACGTTACTGGCCGGGGTTGTTCACCGCCAAACACAATGTGTGCTGCTCGATCCGTATGCCAACGCATTCAATAAAGAATTGACCGAAGGCCATTGGGCAACAGATAAAACCGATATGAAACCCGGACTGCACGAACGCAAGTGGGAGATCGATTCGCTTTGTTACACCGTGCGCCTGGCGTATCACTACTGGAAAACAACCGGTGATGTTTCGGTTTTCGATGCCGACTGGCAAAAAGCCGCTGCTTCGATCGTAGATACTTTTAAAGCCCAACAACGTAAAAATGGCTTAGGGCCTTACAAGTTTGAACGCGAAACAACACGCCAGTTGGATACACTTTCGAACGATGGCTGGGGACAGCCGTTGAACCCGGTTGGGTTGATAAACTCTTCATTCCGCCCGTCAGACGATGCCACAACGTACGGTTTTCTTATTCCATCGAACCTGTTTGCCGTAGTATCATTAAAACAGTTGGCGGAAATCAGTTCAGCCGTAACGAAGAATGAAGCATTTGCTAAACTATGCCTGGCATTGGCCAACGAAGTTGAAGCTGCCATTCAGAAATATGCCATCGTAAATCATCCGAAATACGGAAAGGTATATGCTTTTGAAGTTGATGGCTTTGGCAATGCAGCGCTGATGGACGATGCCAACGTGCCGAGTTTACTGGCGCTTCCGTACTTAGGCTGTGTGGATAAAAACGATACGGTTTATAAAAACACCCGTAAGCTGGTTTGGAGCACCGATAATCCATACTTCTTTAAAGGAAAAGCAGCCGAAGGCATTGGAGGCCCGCATATTGGTTACGATATGGTTTGGCCGATGAGCATTATCATGCGCGCCATGACCAGCACCGATGACAAAGAAATTGCCTGGTGTGCAAAAACCCTTCGCAATACCGATGGCGAAACCGGCTTCATGCACGAGAGCTTTCATAAAGACGACCCTTCAAACTTCACCCGCAAATGGTTTGCCTGGGCGAACACGTTGTTTGGCGAGTTGGTGTTAAAACTAACGAACGAGGGAAAAAGTCATTTGCTGGCAGGGTAACCGAACAAGAATTTTTTTTATAGGTTAGTTTAATTTAGGTTAGTTTTTGTAAGGATGGGGATAGTCAGTCCCCATTACTTTTTTATACTCAATCACAAAAGCCTGATACCGCATTCGTGCTTCGTCATTCATTTTTAAGCGTTGCATGGCTTTAAGCTGAAAGTTCAGTGCGGCATCGTTTAACGGATCAATGTTTGCAACAGCTTCTGCAAAAGCAATAACGGGCAGATAAAGCTCGGCCTCAAAACTCTTTTCTATTTCTAACAGTAATACCGGCTCCAGTTTCTTTTCCATTTCCTCTTTAAAGGAATCAAACACGGGGTTGTCGGAAAATTGCAGGAATTTTCCACGCGATAGAATCTCAACAAATTCATCGCGGTGTTCTTCCACTTTACTGGCCGAGATAATTTGTATGCACCGGCTATAATCGCAATAGAATGCATCGGTTTGTACGATTTTGAAATGCCCCTTTTCATAGATTAACTCTATGCCATCGAGTTCGCTTAATACTTTGCGCAAATGATTGATGGTAACCCCTCTTGAGTTTTTTACTTTATCGACAGGTTTATCAGGCCACAAAATGCTGCTGAGGCGTTGCGAAGCAATGCCGTCTTCTGTCATGCTGTGTTGCAGAATAAGGCAAAAAACCTGCTTCAACTGTTCGCTGAACATATAGGTAATGTCGCGGTTCTTGCGGTCGCGAACGGTAAATGTTCCGAAAAGACAGATCGTGTTAGGCTGGGCTGCTTCCGGCTTAGTACCTGTAAGCGATCCGCTTCGTGGATTATCCGAAACATGAGCGTCAGCCTCATCAGAAAAGTATTTTTTCTTTTTCGTGTAAAGGAAATAAGCAATACCCATGATAAGTACAGCCGATCCGAGAATTACAGCGAAGGTGTAGTTGGATTTCTCTTTTGAATAACTCGCCAATTGTTGAGCGGTGAGAGGCGGGAACGCCAACGAGTAAACTTTAAGATCAGAAGAAATATCATCATCAAATTCCTGCACAAGGGCATAGAGGTTATTAAGCGTACTGTCGTAATACAGATTGGCATTGGTTGTAATCTTATCCGACCGAATCGGGATTGAATCGCCTAATATCTCGTAGCTTCCATCTTTCAAAGAAAACCGGTATAGTTTCAATAACGACTCGGAAACGTGTTCGGGGTAACATAAGGTATAAAAACAAGAGTCTTTGAGAATCACCATTCCCCTTACCGGAACCATGTTGTCTTGTTTCCACGGAATTTCCCAAAGTTTTGAAACCTGTTTCGTATTCAGGTCTATTTTATAGAGGTCATAATAATATTGTCGCCCGACAGCCTGCTCGCCTGACTCATTCCCCATTCCGCCAAAAATGTAGATGGCGTTGGTTTCTTTTAAATATCCTACCGAAGAAAAGTAACGGGGCGACAGGAAATCGCCCGTAAAGCCTTCGAGCGTGCTCCATTCGTGTTGGGCTAAATCGTACGAATAGAAATTTTTACTGTATCGCATTCGTCCAAACCCGCCAAACAATGTGTACTGTTCCGTAGCCGGATCAAAATAAGAACCGTGATGGTGCAACGGGCTGACGAGTTGTTGCGAGTTTTCAACAGTCCAATGGTAGGTGTTAAGATCAAGGCTTGCTATGGTTGGCCCACTGTAATTATCATTATAAGGCTCGTACAAATACAGTTTGCCGGCATTTGTGTTGATGAAGTTCGTTCCCAGCTTGAGTTTTACCGGGCATTTTTCTTCAAACACGGTAACGGCTGTTTGGTTAGACCGTACATTGTAGATGTGCAGCGAATCACGGTTGAAATAGTAGATTTCTTTCTTTTCAGGATTATAATTCGCACCGGCTACCGAACGTGAATGGAGTGAGGTTTGAAACCGCCAATGATAGGCATCATTCACTAACCACTCAGGGTTAGAAACTTCACCAAGCGTTTTACCGTTTACTTCATGAACACTGTTGCCCTTGCTTTCTTTTAATTCAAAGAGATATTGGTCTTCATTGCCAACCGAAAGGTTGCTGATCGCAAAAGAGGGCACGTCAATGATGTGATCGCTTCGTCCAAAAAGAATTATGGGCGAATATGTATCCGGAAGGTTTTCGCTTCTTGCGCCAAACGTTTTGTTGTGGATGGTAAGTTTAATAGAATCGCTTTTCAAGTCGAATGCGATTTTCATGTTAATCCAGGGCACATTCAGTAATTCTTCCCTGTTCATGCTTGCCGTAATCAGGTTGTTCTTTCCTTCTTCATTAAACCTGAAATTGAGGTTTCGACCCTGGCCATCGTAAAACAGGTTGTAGATCCGGTTATTTTCTTTGTTTTTAATTCGTATGATGTACCCGATTTCTGTTGTAGGATAGAGCGCCAGGTTAAACCCGACAGCGAAGTAATTTGAAAACCGGGCAGGCTTATCGCCAAAAACATTATACGAAGTCCGTTGGTTGATGGGTTTTTCGTTTCCATAAAATTTTAGCCCGCTCTGCGCCCGTACCAGTGTGGGCATTAAACCAAAAACCAGAAAAATGCAGCAATATGTTTTTACCGATGAAATCATAACCTCAAAATTCCGCACGTTTCTTTGCATACAGCTCATAAATATGAGTCATTCATTTTTTGAGACAAAATAAAAAAAACTGATGAGGAGTTCGCGCTAAATTCCATTATTGATTATCCGGTCGGTTTCAAATACAAACGACAGCTTTTTTAACGGAAAAAACTTGTCAGGAAAGATATGCGATATTGTTTGCCGAAGCCCTGCATTTTTTTGTGTAAAATTTTTTAGAGCCACAACCCTGATACAGGCTAACGACTCAATAAAAAAGCCATTTTTGTGCATTGGGACAGAAAAAAACCCCAGAAAGCAATTTCTGAGGTTTTGTAGTAGCGGGGACAGGACTCGAACCTGTGGCCTTTGGGTTATGAGCCCAACGAGCTACCAACTGCTCCACCCCGCGATATTGGACGACAAAGGTACGGCTTTCATCCCGAAAAACCAAAGTAATCTTAAAAGTCGGGCCGTTGTATTTAGCGGATTTACCTTTGAAAGAATTTTTGAGAAGAATTTAAAATACGGATATACCGTTGTTATTTGTATTGCATTACTTGTAGCATCCATGTTATTCAACAATAAACCACCACTGGCCGAACGCTTACGGCCTGCCCGGTTCAACGACCTGGTAGGGCAGGAGCATTTGGTTGGCGAAAAAGGCATTATCCGCAAAACCATGCAGTCGGGCAATATCCCGTCTATGATTTTATGGGGGCCTCCGGGCGTGGGCAAAACGACCATCGCCAACATTATCGCTAACGAAGCGAAGAAACCATTCTATATTTTAAGCGCCATCAGCGCAGGCGTAAAAGATATTCGTGAGATTATTGACAAGGCCAAAGCTTCGCCCCGTTCGATTTTATTTATTGACGAAATTCACCGCTTTAATAAATCGCAGCAAGATGCGTTGCTGGGTGCGGTCGAAAAAGGAATTATTACGCTGATTGGTGCCACAACGGAGAACCCTTCGTTCGAGGTTAACTCGGCTTTACTGTCGCGGGCGCAGGTATATACCCTCAATGCGCTCGAAGAAAAAGATTTATTGAAACTTGTTACCCAGGCACTTCAAAACGATACCGAATTGAAGAAGCGTGAGGTAACCATCCAAGAGCATCAGGCGTTGTTTCGATTATCGGGCGGTGATGCACGCAAAGTATTGAACCTGCTGGAGCTTGTTGTAGATTCCGTTCCCGAGGGGGAGGTAGTCATTACTGATGAGTTGGTGACCAATGTAGCGCAGAAAAAAATCGCCATCTACGATAAAAGCGGTGAACAGCATTACGACATCATCTCGGCTTTTATAAAATCCATCCGTGGCAGCGACCCCAATGCGGCCATCTATTATTTAGCCCGTATGGTAGAAGGCGGTGAAGATGTGAAATTTATTGCCCGCAGAATGCTCATACTGGCCTCGGAAGATATTGGCAACGCTAACCCCACGGCATTGATTATGGCCAACAATACGTTTCAGGCGGTAGAGGTGATCGGTTACCCGGAAGCACGGATTATTTTAGCGCAGTGTGCCGTTTACTTAGCCTCATCGCCAAAGAGTAATGCAAGCTATATGGCAATTAACCAGGCGATGGAAGCTGTGCGCGAAACAGGCGATTTGCCCGTGCCCTTAGCCGTGCGCAATGCGCCTACCAAACTGATGAAAAACCTCGGATATGGAAAAGGTTACCAGTATGCACATAACTATGAATATAATTTTGTGAATATGGAGTTTTTGCCGGATAAACTCAGCGGACAGAAATTTTATGAACCGGGCAACAATCCGCGCGAAGAGGAGTTGAGAAAATACCTGCGGGCGTTGTGGAAAGAGAAATATGGATATTAGACATTAGTATTTAGTAGTTAGAAGTTAGAATGCTGCCCTTACGAAAATATGCAAAACATCACGCTTGAGTCACACCCTTCTTTCATCATTCTCTGCCTTGCGGTAGCGGTCGGCTATGCGTTTTTGTTATACAAAAGCAAGCATCCGTGGCCGGGAACATTGAATAAGATTTTATTTGCCGGAAGGGCAGTGCTTGTATTTCTGTTAGCGTTTTTATTGCTCAGCCCGATCATCCGCCAGGTGAATAACATTTACGAAAAACCGGTTTTTGTTGTGTTGCTCGACAACTCAGTTTCGGTAAGCGAAACAACTGATTCGGTAAGTCGTTATAACCTTGTTCTATCGCTTCAGGCGTTGCAGCAATCGTTACACGATAAAGGATATGCTGTTGAACAGAAAACACTTTCGGGCGAAACAGCAACCCAACCCGTTTTTAATGCACCTTCGTCAGACTTACAGGGCGCTTTGCGGAAAGTCGCCAACCAGTACGAAGGCAAAACAGTGGCCGGTGTATTGTTGGTGTCCGATGGTATTTATAATTCGGGGTTGTCGCCACTGTATGCGGCACATCATTTTCCGGTTTATACGTTGGGTGTGGGCGATACCGCGCAACGGCAAGACATCGCCATTAAAGATGTGGTGTATAATAAGATTGCATACCAGGGAAATAAATTCCCAATTCGTGCCGAGGTGTTGGTGAAAGGGTTCCCGAACGAACCGATAACCATTTCGTTAATCCGGGGTGGCCGCGTACCCGAAAAGCAAACAAAAAATTCGGGGAACGATCAGTTGGTTGTTGCCGAGTTTAACGCTTCCGCAGATGAACAGGGTATTCAACGTTACGAAGTACAGGTAGAAACAAAACCGACCGAAAAAAATATCCGCAACAATAAGGCAACGGCTTTTATTGATGTGGTAGAAGGCAAAAAGAAAATAGTGGTAGTGGCAAGTGCGCCTCATCCTGATATTAAAGCCCTGCGTGCGATCATCGACAAGAACACGAACTACGAGTTCATCCTGCACATCCCGGAAACGGAAGAAACCTCACCGAAAAATTTACAACCATCAGAAATTGATCTGGCTGTTTTCCATCAATCGCCCGACAAACGCGGCCGTACCCGCGAGTTGTTTCAACGGTTTGCTTCCGGTAAAACATCCATGTTTGTTGTTGTAGGCGCACAAACCGATTTGAATGTACTGGCACAACACAATGTTCCGTTAAAGTTCGAGCAACAGCCCCGGCAGTACGATGATGTAATGCCCGTAGTAAATCCGGCCTTTACGCACTTTATGCTTTCACCCGAAGCGAACACCGTGTTCGCGGGCTTCCCTCCGGTGTGGGTTCCGTTCGGCCGTATGCAGGTGCCGCTTTCCGTAACCACGTTGTTGTCGCAACGCATAGGCAGCATCACAACCGAAAAACCCCTGTTGTGGATGGACACGCAAAATGAACGGAAGACTGCCGTGATGTTGGGCGAGGGCTTCTGGCAATGGCGGCTGGAAGAGTATTCAAAAAATGAAAACACCAATGCGTTCGATGAAGTGTTTGGTAAGCTCATCCAATACCTGAGCACAACCGATGACCGGAATAAGTTTAAGAGTTATCCGCTGCAACAACAGTTTTCAGATACCGAAGCGGTAGTGTTCGAGAGTCAGGTGTATAACGATATTTACGAACCTGTTTTTGGCAATCGCATTGATTTGGAAATCACCGATGATGCCGGAAAAAAATATGCTTACAATTATGTGATCAGTCCCGGCAATGCCCGCTACCAGATTGGCGGTTTGCCTGAAGGGATTTATAAGTACACGGCACGTACGGTTATGAATGCCAAGACCGAAAGCGTACGCGGACAGTTTTTGGTTACCGCGCAACAGGCCGAACTGCAAAACCTCACGGCCGATTTTGATTTGCTGCGCGGCCTTTCTGCGGCAACGGGCGGCAGGTTTTACGGCATGGCCGAAACCGAAAAAATGCAGCACGATCTTACAACAGCCGAAGCCCGTAGCGTTATTCATAGCGAAGAAAAATTCGATAACCTGCTTAACCTGAAATGGTTTTTCTTTTTGCTGCTGGCATTGGTAACAGCCGAATGGTTTTTACGGAAGTTTTATGGCGGGTATTGATCGGTGTTAGAATTGTGAAGGATTCGCAGTTCTCAAGTGTTCTCGTTAAAACGAGGACGGTAAGGGGTAAAGGTTTGAGATTGAGCCATAAGTTTCTTTAACAAAGCTTATGCAGTTACTTAGGTAAGTATTAGAACTGGTGGTATTTCTTAAATTGTTAAAGGTGCATGTTGGGGATTTGTAATGAGAAAAATCTTTGACCGCCACAAATTAATTACCAGTGTCTTCTTCTAACGGAAAAGCAAGCAGTTCCCACGTCCTCCCTCCGTCTCGAGTCAGTTGTAACACCCGGGTTCCATAAGCAACACCGAAGTGCTTATCAAAAAAATTAATTTTACGTCCGTAAAAAGATTTTCCGTTTACCAAATTCCAAGTAAGGCCTTTGTCTTGGGAAACATACAGTTTACAGATGGCCTCTACCTGGTCTGATTCGATTACTATAGATGCGAACAGGATCCCATCTTTTGTCATGTGTGATGTGATCATGTTTTCTCCCAAAGTAGTTTCAGACCAAACGGCACCGCCATTTTGAGTAGAAAAAAAACCACCTTCGTGTGATACAATAATGTGATCGCTATCCATTACATACAATTTATCTACCTTTTTAGAGAGTGTACCAATAGTTGTCCAAGTGTGCCCGCCATCTATTGTCTTAAACAAATATCCTGATTCACTTGTTGATTTATTTGCTAGAATGTACCCTTCAGTATCATTCAGAAAGAAGATATTAGCAGGAGTATAATCATAACCTTCAATAATTGAAATATGATTATCAATAAGACTTTGAGAGCCATCAATTTTATAGACTCTAATTCCATGAGGGAAAAGATTTTGATCAGGACCATTTGAGCCCCTTATAAAACGCGCAATCATCCAGCCATTATTTTCAGACCGTAAAAATGCCCGAGGATGGCTAATCGTTCCGTCATAGCTATAGGGATATATAAAATTTTTATCCTCATCCTTCAGAAGATACTTATCAAAGTAGCCTACAAATTCACCCGAAGCTGGATGGTAATGATATAATCGACTCGTTATTACCCAGCCTTGGTGATTCCAATAGTCCCATTTTAAAAAATATGTTTCAGAACCGTCAGGAGAGTAGTTTGGTCGAGAGAATTCTGTTAATAGTTCCCAGTCGGAGTTGATGCCTCCAGTATTTTTTTGATAACTATTAAATGCATTGTTGGTTCGAAAGGCAAAGTCGTTTGTAAATCCAGAAATTTGATTATAACCCTTTATGTCGATATGAAAAATGCCTGCATCTGAAAGTTCTTTTAATTTTAAGGTTGGGATATCGAGTTCTGTATTCTCAATTAAGAATGCATCCTTTTCGGAGCACCCAAATAAGATTATAAGAATAAAAGTTATGACTATTGTCTTCATTTTTTTGCAAACTTAAATCCGACACCCATGGTAACACTATTGAATGACATCTTTTTGCCATTGTCATACACGAGATTGTAAATTGAACTATATGCATTCATGGAGTCTTTTATTTCCGCTAAGACTTCATCACTCACTCGAACTTTTGGACTGGCGAGAATACATTCGGTAAATAAGAACACCCCAGACTGCATTTGAAGTCTCATGCTTAGGTTAGCGCCAACACCATTAAACTCAACTAATCTTGTATTGTCACCACTGTAACCCTTTCGAGGAGCTACATAATCAACTCCAGAAATATAGAAAGCTCCTGCTGATGGAATAAGATATGCTTTTTTTGCGCTGATTTTGTTTCCTTCAACTTGTGATCCAAATGTAAAATAGATGAGATTGTCGCGTGCAGATTCGTTAACGTAATTCCCGAAATAAGTTATGGACACCGTTGGGACGATTCTGACGTGAGATTTTAAAATGGGAATTGAGAGAGCAGTAGATAATTTACTGCCGAGAGTGTATACCTCTGAGATATTCTTGCCAAATGCAATTGCTCCACCACCGCTAACATGAAAATGGAGAGTGCTATCTTTTTTTTGTGAAAAACTGATGTTTGTTGAGGTAATGAAAAAGGCAAAAAAGCCCAGTATCAAAACTTTTTTTGAGAGGGTGATCATGTCTTTAGATAAATAATCTTCAAGTATAAATAAAAAGAATGAGAATCGTTTCCGCTGTTTGATCTTCTATGATTGCACTGTATAGCGAAACTCAGGTAATCTTTTCAATTTTTAGGGTTTTATGGAGGGTATTAAAACGGTGTTTGAATTTTAAATCCTGAATTATCCCGGTTCGTTATTGCAAAATTGCAAACTGTAAAGAATACTTAGATGACATGATCAGAATGGTTAATTCCAGATCCCATTCATTTCGGTAAGGATGATCGGAGTATTGTCTGTTACCATAATAGTGTGCTCGTGTTGCGCCATGTAGTCAGCTTTTTAACTTAAGGCATTAAATTACCGGTAATTGCATCAATATTACCTAAAGCAAAGCTGCAAATACAGTTTATTTGACGTTTCCGTTTTACAAGAAATGCGATAAATGAATACTTTATTGAAGTACATCTTGATGGTAATTTTTATCCTCATAGCATTGCCCATTCTTTTGATCATTGCTTTCTTGCTTCTAAGAGATAGCACGATGTCTTATTCTAAAATTCAGCGAATTCTTCACGGAAAAGATTGATCAATCATAAAAAAAGGCGAGCCATCAGCTCGCCTTGTATTGATTTAAAAAATTAACCTGAAAATTATTCGCTCTTCTTAGAAGTAGCCTTGGGCTTTTTTACTTTCAGCGTAAGCATATCCGATTGGCCATCGTGGTCGGCAATGATGGTGCCTCCCTCTTCAATTTCGCCTTTCAGGATTTCTTCGGCCACGGCATCTTCCAGGTATTTGGTGATAGCACGGTTTAACGGGCGCGCACCAAATTGCTGGTCGTAGCCTTTTTCGGCCAAAAAGTCTTTTGCTTTTTCGGTAAGCTCAACGTTGTAGCCTAATTGCGTAATGCGGTCGAATACTTTTTTCAGCGTAATGTCAATAATTTGGTGGATGTCTTCACGCTGCAATGAGTTGAACACGATCACATCGTCAAGCCTGTTCAAAAACTCGGGACTGAACGCACGCTTCAACGCACTTTGAATGGTTGACTTCATGTTTTCTTCGATGTTATCGCGTTTGGCGGCTGTTGAGAAACCAATACCGCTGCCAAAATCTTTCAAATCGCGCACACCAATGTTGGAGGTCATAATGATGATGGTGTTCCGGAAATCGACCCTGCGGCCTAAGCCATCGGTTAAAATACCATCGTCTAACACCTGTAACAAAATGTTGAAAATATCGGGGTGTGCTTTTTCGATTTCATCTAACAACACTACCGAGTATGGCTTGCGCCTTACTTTTTCGGTAAGCTGCCCGCCTTCTTCGTAGCCTACGTATCCCGGAGGGGCGCCCACTAAACGCGACACCGAAAACTTTTCCATGTATTCGCTCATGTCGATACGAATCAACGAGTCTTCTTTATCGAACAAGTATGTGGCTAACACTTTGGCCAATTCGGTTTTACCCACACCGGTAGGGCCGAGGAAGATAAACGAACCAATTGGTTTTTTCGGGTCTTTCAAGCCCACGCGCGTGCGCTGAATGGCCTTTGTTAATTTTTTAATCGCTTCGGTCTGGCCGATTACCTTGCCGCTCAATTCGGTGCTCATCGTGAGCAACTTGTTACTTTCCTTTTGCGCGATACGCTTGGTCGGAATGCCCGTCATCATGGCGATAACATCGGCAACGTTGTCTTCGTTAACCGTGTATTTCTCGGTACGGGTTTTTTCTTCCCACTTTGCCTTGGCGATGTCTAACTGTTCTAATAATTTTTTCTCGCGGTCGCGCAGTTGGGCGGCTTCTTCGTACTTCTGACTTTTCACCACGCGGTTTTTTTCTTTCTTCACATCTTCAACGGC
Source organism: uncultured Roseivirgaceae bacterium (assembly GCA_964404445.1). GTDB lineage: Bacteria > Bacteroidota > Bacteroidia > Cytophagales > Cyclobacteriaceae > UBA2336. Next base: position 730,850 of record CAYOJW010000001.1, read on the forward strand.
TTCTTCGAGCTTCACGATTTCTTCCGGAACGTGAATGTTGTTGATGTGTACGCGCGCACCGGCTTCGTCCATTACGTCAATGGCCTTATCCGGAAGGAAACGGTCGCTGATATAACGATCCGAAAACTTCACGCACGCTTCAATAGCTTCTTTGGTAAAGATTACATGATGGTGATCTTCGTATTTTTCTTTAATGTTTTCGAGAATCTGGATGGTTTCTTCTACCGTTGTGGAATCGACCATCACCATTTGGAAACGCCTGGCCAGCGCCCCGTCTTTCTCGATATACTGGCGATATTCGTCTAATGTAGTTGCACCGATACACTGAATTTCACCGCGCGACAATGCCGGCTTAAACATATTCGAGGCATCTAACGAGCCTGAAGCGCCTCCGGCTCCTACAATGGTGTGCAACTCATCAATAAAAAGAATAACATCGGGCGATTTTTCCAGTTCGTTCATCACGGCTTTCATACGCTCTTCAAACTGACCACGGTATTTGGTACCGGCTACCAGCGATGCGAGGTCAAGCGTTACCACACGCTTGCCAAACAACACGCGTGATACTTTCTTTTGAATAATGCGCAGGGCAAGACCTTCGGCAATGGCGGTTTTACCCACGCCCGGCTCACCAATTAATATCGGGTTGTTTTTCTTTCTGCGCGACAGCACTTGTGCAACACGTTCAATTTCTTTTTCGCGGCCTACAATCGGATCGAGCTTACCATCTTCGGCAAGACGGGTAAGGTCGCGCCCGAAGTTATCGAGCACGGGTGTGCGCGATTTTTCGTTGCCTTTTTTCTCTTTCGGTGCGCTGCCCTGTCCTGCACCTGAAGCTCCGCCAAAGATGCGCGATGAGTCATCATCCGGGTCATCGGTATCAGAAGCGGCCTGCGGGCCTTCGGCCTGGTATTCGAGCATTTCTTTTACGGTTTCGTAGTTCACATCGAATTTGTTTAAAATTTGTGTGGCTAAGTTATCGGCATCGCGCAGGATGGATAATAATAAATGTTCGGTACCGATTAACTGCGCCTTAAAGATTTTGGCTTCGAGGTAAGTGATCTTCAACACTTTCTCGGACGCTTTGGTAAGGGGTATGTTGGCGAGGTTTTTTATTTCGTGTGTGGCCGTGCCTTTCGATACCTTTTCGACTTCGCCACGCAGTTCGTCTAACGGTACGCCTAATTTTTTGAGTACGCCCACGGCTACACCTTCGCCTTCACGGATAAGCCCTAACAACAAGTGTTCGGTGCCAATATAATCGTGGCCAAGCCGCAGTGCCTCTTCGCGGCTCAGTGAAATAACTTCTTTAACACGGTTGGAAAATTTCGCTTCCATAGATTGGGAATGAGAATGATTAGTGTAAATGTAAAAAACTTTAGGAGTTTTAGTACCCTTTCTTTTTGCTAAGATTTTAAACGCTTACGCGGATTAATTTGTTCATTCCGCCACGGCAGGGGAGGTAATCACCTGGCGGGCATTCGGGCCTTCACAAAAGATCAGATCGATAACGCTCATGTTCGGTGCAAACGATTGTCCAAAAACCTGAGTGTAAGGCCGGGGCCGGAAATATTTTTCGCAAGCGGCTGGTTTCTTTGCGTTTACGATATTGCGGAGGTCGGTGGTGCCCGCAGCAGGTATTTTTTCGTACGCCATTGTTTCCGTAACCGGATGTTGAAGTTTTAACCAGCCCCGACAGATTGTCAGCAATTCGTAGTTTAGGTCGTACAGAAATTTGTACTCCTTATATAATGTGTTGTGCAGGGCATCGGCATAATATTCAAAAAAAGGGGCGTTGTTGTAAGCCGATACAATGCTGCGCCAATGGTTGTTGAGCCACTTTTGGCTGTAATCGATTTGAATGTCGCGGATCACCGTTTTACCATGCTTGCCGGTAAGCGGTACGGTGAGTTCCTGAACGCCTTGCGAAGTAAGAATGCGGCACCGGCTCCGGTACGTTTGTTTGATAAAGTGTTCGTGCTTTTCAAGAACGATGGCATCGAACGATTGCGTGGCTGCAAACCAGGCAATGGAAGGAAGGTAGTGAAGTTCGATGAGGCAGTTCAAGTGTTAGATGTGAGATATTAGATGTTAGATATTAGATTCTTTGCCTATTGCGCTTTGCCTGTTGAAATGTTACAAATCAATTTCACCTAACCCTTGTCTTACAAGAATTAATTCATCGCCTGTGCAATCCACAACGGTTGAGGGTACGTTGCCTCCGGCTCCGCCATCAATTACAAGATCGACTAAGTTTTTAAAGTCTTCGTAAATTTCTTCAGGATCAGTGGTGTAGGCTTTAATCTTGTCGTCATCTTTAATAGAAGAAGTTATTAGTGGATTACCCAACTCGGCCACAATCACACGCGGAATGTTATGATCGGGAATACGAATACCAACAGTTTTTTTGGTTACATCCAAAATTTTAGGAACACGGCTGCTCGACTCCAAAATAAATGTAAACGGCCCGGGCAATGATTTCTTCAACACCTTAAATACAGGGGTCTGTAAATTCTTAACGTATTCCGAAATATGCGTGAGGTCGTTACAGATAAACGATAAATCTAATTTGTTGGGCTTAATGTCAAGTACGCGGCATAACCGTTCAATGGATTTACGGTTCATCAAATCGCACCCGATACCGTAAATGGTATCGGTAGGGTAAACAATTATTCCGCCTTTGCGTAAAACATCCACTACTCGGTTTATTTTACGCATCTCGGGATTTTGCGGATGGATTTTCAGTAATTCGGCAGCCATGATTTGAGGCTTTCAATATACAACACGAAATCATAATTGTAGTTCCCCCTCACCCAAATAGAAATTTGTGTAACTATAAAACGTGTCGTACCCTCTCCCTGGGGAGAGGGTAGTTCTTTTTGACTATAAATATCGGTGGTAATTAGGGTGAGGGTTTGTATTTTTGAAACCTTAATAATCGCTTATGTTTAAAGGAATGCGAAAACTCGCGTTTTTTCTGCTGGTATCTATCCTGTTGATCTCGTTTGTCTATTATGGCTACCAGATTTGCTATACGCCCAACGTGCTGGTGGGCAAAGAAAAAAAGGTGCTGGTAATTCCCGATGGTGCCGATTTTAAAACCGTACAAGATCTGTTACACGAAGGCAATTACGTGCAGGATTTGATTTCGTTCAGTTTCCTGTCGAAGTTGATGGACTACGATAAAGGTGTAAAATCAGGCCGTTATACCTTACAACCCAACATGACAAATCTGCAAGCCATCCGTTATTTGCGTTTAGGCTTGCAGGAACCGGTTAACATTACGTTTAACAATGTTCGGTTGGTTTCGGATTTAAGCGAGAAAATAACCCGCAACCTGCAAATGACACCGCAGGCGTTTGAAACCGCTTTGGTGGAGTTCACGATTAATAATCCTTACGGATTTAATAAAGACAATGTGTTGTGCATGTTTATCCCCAACACCTACGAAGTGTATTACAATGTTTCACCCAAACAACTCATCGAAAAAATGTACGATGAGTATGAAAAATTCTGGGATGCCGAACGAAAAAGTAAAGCCGGAGCCCTGAAACTAACGCCCATTGAAGTTTCCATACTGGCGTCTATCGTGCAGGCCGAAACCGTAAAGCGCGATGAAGCGCCCACGATAGCCGGGTTATACATTAACCGGCTTAAAAAGGCTATTCCGTTGCAGGCCGACCCTACGCTGGTGTTTGCTTCGGGCGATTTTGCACTCAAACGTGTGCTCAACGAACATAAATTGATCGATTCGCCTTACAATACTTATATGTATGCCGGGCTTCCCCCGGGGCCAATCAACCTGCCCGAAATCGGTTCGTTGGATGCAACACTCAACTACCTGTCCAGCGACTACATTTATATGTGTGCGAAAGAAGATTTTTCAGGTCGCCATAATTTTTCGGCTTCCTATGCCGAGCACCTGCGCAATGCACAACGTTATCAGGCTGCGTTAACGCGCGAACAAAAAATCGGGGCTGCGTTACGTAAAAAGCAAGGAGCGAAATAATGTACCAATCCGAAACATCAATCCGCGTGCGGTATGCCGAAACCGATCAGATGGCGTATGTGTATTATGGCAATTATGCCATGTATTACGAAGTAGGCCGTGTAGAGAGCTTGCGCCAGTTAGGGGTAACGTATAAAGAATTAGAGGCTTCGGGTGTGATGATGCCGGTGTTGGAAAACCACTCTAAATATTTTGCTGCTGCCCGGTATGACGAATTACTGCGAATTGTTACCATAATTCGTGATAAACCCACGGTAAAGATTAAATTTGAATACCAGATTTATAATGAACAACATAAGCTGATTAACGAGGGTGAAACCCTGTTAGCGTTTGTCGATCGTGAAAGCGGAAGACCGTGCCGTCCGCCCGAAATGATGACGCGCGTGCTTGAACCTTTTTTTAAATGAAGTATAAGTTTAAACGTTATTTTTTTGCATGGGGGCCTTCGCACACGGTCATTCAGTGGATGCGCAAGATCAAATTCAAGCGGTGGGATAACGTATCGTTGTATAAGATCGTAAAACTTTTTGTTAACAACCTCCAGGAAGACGAAATACTGAACCGTGCCAACAGCGTGGCGTACAGTTTTATGCTGGCTATTTTTCCGGCTGTTATCTTTTTGTTTACACTCATCCCTTACATTACCCAGTTTATACCATCGGTTAATACCGACAGCATCATGGAGTTTCTTTCTACCATGATGCCGCCCAGTATGTACGATGTGATTGATGTTACCGTACGTGATATTCTCAGCAATCAACGCGGTGGGTTGTTAACGTTAGGTTTTGTGTTTTCGCTTTGGCTGGCAACCAACGGCATGATGTCGTTGATGGGAGCTTTTAACGCCTGTTACAAAACAAACGATCGCAGGGCTGCCTGGAAAATGCGGTTGGTGGCCACGGGCTTAACCATTAACCTGACCGTGGTAGTGTGTTTGGCGGTAGTGCTGTTGGTAGTGGGGCAACTTGTTTTGGATTACGTGTTGCATAACCTCAACCAATTTGAATGGTTGGAGGGCATCGACAGTTGGACGGTAACGTTGCTGTTGGTGCTTCGGTTTGTAGTAATTTTTGTGATGTTCTTTCTGGCGGTGTCCACTATTTATTATTTCGGGCCGGCCATTCATTATAACTGGCGTTTTTTTTCGATCGGTTCGTTTATGGCTACGTTGCTGATCCTCGGTGTGTCGTACGGCTTTTCGTACTACATCACCAACTTTGGCACGTACAACAAAGTGTATGGCTCCATCGGGGTGCTCATTGCCCTGATGGTGTGGGTACAGTTGGTAACCGTAGTATTGCTGATAGGCTACGAAATTAACGCGAGCATTCACGATGCCGCCCGTATGCAGGCGTTGTGGCATGGCAGGCGGTTTGGCAGGAAAGAGGATTAGTTTTCTATAAAACCTGTTACACAAACGGGCATGGCGATTCAATTACCATTTCGTTGTTTAGTATCGGATGCTTAAAAATTAATCTACACGCATGAAGTGCAATCGCGTTTTCGCGGTATGGTATTGTTGATCCGTACAACACATCACCGATAACCGGGCAGCCTAAACTTGCTAACTGCGCCCGTATCTGGTGATACTTGCCTGTATGCAGTTCAATATCCCACAAAAAACGATTGCCGGATAATGGCTTTGCTGTATATTCTAAAATAGCCTTTTCAGCAAATTCTATCGCATCGGTATAGAGTACAGCTTTTTTCTTTTCCTTACGGTGCCAGTGCGCTAACCGGCCGCTTATTTTTTCCGGGGCATGATCGGTGAGCGCCTGGTAATATTTTTTCACACTGCGTTCGGCAAACTGTTCGCTTAAATTTTTTAACAGGGCGCGTTGTTTCGTGAACAACACAATGCCACTTACGGGTCTGTCAAGACGGTGAATGTGTTGCGCATAGACTTCCGTTCCGGCAGACTGTAAAGTTTTCAGATAATTTTTAACGTGTTGCAGTAAATTCGGGTGGTTGTTGCGATCAGGTTCAACCATCAGCCCGGCCGGTTTGTTAATAACGAGAATAGCCTCATCTTCGTATAGGATGTGATCGTGCAACGTCATGCTTCCACCAACCATAACGATCTACTCTTTTTCGTAACGCCCGGTTTTTTCATCAATGGAAATCCGAAATAAAATTGCCCTGAGTGGTTTTTCAATTTCGTGCGAACCGCGTACACGTTCGTACGATGGCTTGGCAGCGTTGCTGGTTTTAAGCGGTATAAACCTGTCGTTTAATAGTTTAATGGCTTTTTCCTGTAACGGTTTTGTGGTCAGTTCCTCAAAGCGTCCCTGTATCACCACGCTGCGCCAGTTGCCCAGGTCTTCGATGGCATCGACCTGAAAACATACAGCCGGGTTTTTACGCATGATGTTGATTTTCTGGCCTTCTTTTGAATGTGCGTAAATATGTTTGCCGTCAAAAACATAGACTACCGGTACCACGTATATTTTCTTGCCGGTGCCGTAGCCGATGCGGCCAACCAATTGCATGGCTAACACGTGGTTGATCTGGTCGTTGGTGAGATTCTCTATCATACTATTTCGTTTTTAAAGTTTATGTTAAATGCCTTTAAACAGGTAAACGTTTTCGAGGTATTCGGGTTGGATAACGTTCCATCCAAAACGGTTGCGGATTTCCTGCGCATACAGGCTTAGCCCCGGGTTTTCGCCATGCACGGTAAAAGTAACTTTAGGCTTATCGGTAAAAGCGCTCATCCATTCAAAAAGTTCATCGCGATCGGCATGGCTCGATAAGCTCGCCATGTTTTCGATGTGGCAACGTACGGGCACATCTTCACCGAAAATACGAACGCTCTCTTTTTTATCGACTAAGTCGCGCCCGCGTGTGCCTTCGGCCTGATAACCCGCTATTAACACCGTATCGTTTTCGTTGCGCAGGCGATTGTACAGATGGTGCAACACCCGACCGCCCGTCATCATACCGGAAGACGAAATGATGATAGCCCGGCTTTTCAATTCGTTTAATTGTTTGGAGTGCGTGCTCGATTTAACAAACACCAGCATATTGGTTTCTAATTGCCGGGCAAAACCCGTTGCAATGGAAGCCGCCTTGTGGTAACCGGTATGCCGATAATATAAATACGTGGCCGATGTGGCCATAGGACTGTCGATATACACCGGCACATCGGGTATGTGGTTTTCTTCCATTAACTGGTGCAGGTAATACAACAGGTTTTGCGTTCGGCCAACGGCAAATGCCGGTATCAGCACGATGCCGCCCCGGTTAAAGGTTTCGTTTACCACACGTGCCAGGTCACCGGCAGGGTTGCCCGCAGGATTTTTTTTATGGCCATACGTTGATTCGATGAATAACACATCGGCCTGTTTGATTTGTGCAGGCGGCTTTAACAGGGCATCGTTGTGGCGTCCGAGGTCGCCCGAGAATATCAGGGTTTTTGTTTGCTGATCGCCCCGGATAACCATTTCGGTGATGGCCGCACCTAATAAGTGACCGGCATTGCGAAATACAATGTGTATGCGGTTGTTTAGGTCAATCGTTTCATCAAAATCGTACGTTTTCAGTAACGGAAAAACTTTTTGTGCATCGTGCGTATTGTATAACGGCTGCGGATTGTTGTGCTGCGAATATCCTTTGGCGTATGCATACGCGGCTTCTTCTTCCTGTAATTTGGCGGAGTCGAGTAACAACAGTTCTACTAAATCGGCTGTTGGGCGTGTGCAGTAAACGGGGCCGCCATAACCTTCTTTAACCAGACGTGGCAAATAACCGGTGTGGTCGATGTGTGCATGGCTGATGATCACGGCATCAATGGTCGTAACATCTACCGGAAAGGGATCCCAGTTACGCAGGCGTAGTTCTTTTAACCCCTGGAACAGCCCGCAATCAAACAAAATTCTGAAATCACCGATTTCCAATAAGTAACGCGACCCGGTAACCGATCCGCTTGCACCCAGAAATTTTACACGTACATCCATAATCGTAACGATGGTGAATGGCCTTGAAGGTAGGTAATTTAATGCTATCCCTACATAAAGTTAACCTGCAATAATAGTTGGCAACGGGGGGTGAATTTTCTTACCAGTTACTTGTTCTCATTCCAGTAATAGCTGTCGGAATATATTCGTTTACCGAATATGGCGGTTCCTACTCTCACCATGGTTGAACCTTCTTCGATGGCGGTTTCCAGGTCGCCACTCATGCCCATGGAAAGCTCGTGAACGGGAATGCTTTTTTCGAGCATTTGTTGTTGCAGATTTTTGAGCAGCCGAAAGCATTTGCGTACCTGCTCGGTTTGGGCCGAAAACAACCCGATGGTCATCAGTCCTTTAATATAGAGTCTGTCTAATGTATGAACGCGCAAGGCAAAGTCGAGGGCTTTTTCGGGCGCAATGCCAAACTTGCTTTCTTCGTACGATGTATTTATTTGCAGAAAAACATCGATGGTTTTGTTTTCAACTTCAAGACGCTTCTGAAGTTTTTCGGCCAGCTCCCAACGGTCAACCGATTGGATGCAATCGGCATACCGGGTAACTTCTTTGATTTTGTTGGTTTGCAAATGCCCGATAAAATGGGTGTGATGCGGAACTGATGTTAAGTCTTCAAACTTTTCTTTCAATTCCTGCACTTTGTTTTCACCGATCAACATCCAATCGTTATCGGGTTTACCGGCTTCGAGCGCTATTTTTATATTCACTGCCGGAACGGTTTTGGTGGCTAAGAGCAGCTTTACATCAGCCGGGTTTCTGCCCGATTCTTCACATGATATCGCTATTCTTTTCCTGGTAAGGGCAAGGTTACCGACTATCGTGCTCATGCCAGCATTTCATGTTCGGGGCAATCAACGCGAAGGTCTTTATCCTGTAAGGGAGCTTGCAGTAACGTGCAATACTGTTTACTGCCGGTAACCTGGTAATGGTTACACGTAAAGCACATACGCTGTACGGTAATAACGCCCGCGCGGTTCAGGTCGTAGATCAGCCGCAGTAAGCCGTTGAGCATAACTTCCTTTTGCGAAAGGGTAAGCTGGTTGAGCGGTTTTTCAAATTGGCCTGTAAACAGCGATGATTTTTTTGCAATCTCTTTTCCCTTCAGCGTTAACCGGATGGTAAAGCTGCGGGTATCGTACTCGTCCTGTATTTTATCGACTAACTTTTTTTGCAACAGAACTTTTACGCTGTCGCTGATGGTGGCTTTGGTCATATTAAACTCATCGGCCAGATACCCTACCTTGCATTTTTCTTGTGTGTGAAAAAGAAGGAAAATCAAAATCTGAACCTGTATGGGGCTGAGCGCGTATTCCTTGCTTTCGTTCCATAGCAGCACCCTGAACGCTTCCGAAACGCGTTCAAGGGCTACTACGATTTTGCTTTCTATTTTTTTTTCCTGTTCTGTCAGGCTGAACGATGAAGCCATGCTATTGACAATTTTCCATTTCGTAAATGTAATATCCTTTTTGGCGGATGGCCTCTTCCCATTGCGGTTTAATTGTTTCGATGTGGCAAAACCTGCATTCTTCTGAGGTCAGCGGCTGACCGGCTTGCCCTTTGTTTTCAAGATACGCTTTTCCGTAGCCGTAAATCACGGCTTCATCTTTTGTTTCTTCGGGCGTAATAATATCGAAATGCATCAGGCTTCCATCTTTCTTTGTTACATAGGTATCCCAAACGGCTACTTTCATGTTGATGATGTTTTATTTGTTCTTAACTAATTTCCAATGACATTGTGAAATTGCTCCATAAAGATAGGAATCCTAACTTTATGGAGCAAAAAATTTATTTCACTTTATACGGCAGCGAAAGGTTTTTCGACAGCACACTAAACACGTTATAAACACCGAGCATAGGCTTATCCATCGACATACCGTCTTCAGGCGCAGAAACTTCGAGGTAGCACGTAACGACATCGTAGCTGAAATCCGTTTTGCTGTTAACCCGGTAAACAGGCACCGAAACCCTGATCGCATTATCCTGCGTTACAACCGGAAATCCGGGCGAGTCCATGTACATCGGCATATCGGGCGCGGTAGCGGGCTTCCTGATTTTGTCGGCTTTCATGTGTTCCTTTACGGCAAGGCCACCGGCCACGCGCTTATCTTCAACCAGCACAACCCAGTGCGGATGCCAGGTAAGTCCGTCATTGTCATAATTGCCGTCCTGGTTTTCATCCCATAAAGGGCTATCGTCAAAATCGGGGTGCGATGTTAGCGCCAGGGCTACTATACCGGCTGTTGTATTAAACCCGATGTCTTCCGGCTTTAAGGTTGTTGGAAATACATACGCCAGTACCGGGGCCATGTCTAACTTACCAACTGGTTTGGGTGTGGTTTTACCAGCCTTCCCTTCTACTACAATTTCAAATTCAAGCGTGCCGAACTTCTTGTTGTGAACCACGCTTGCGGATTTAATTTTAAAATCGGCCGACTCTGCAAAAGATTTACACTTGTCGCAGGCAAAGGCGGCATTAACCCATACCACTGCCATTACGGATAGAATGATTTGTTTCATGATAATTAAGTTTGAAGTTGATAACTGTTATTTTGGAATCTCTGCTACTAAGACACAAAGAAAACGTTAGCTTTTTAAGCGCAATTCAAAAAAGACTTAGTGCCTTCGTGGCAAATTCAGCCTTTCACATCGGCCATTGATGCACCGTAGTTGATGTGCAATACATTTTTGTTAGGTGTAATCAGTGCCGGCACAGATTTTACGCCTGCCTTTTCTGCTTCCGCGATGCGGTTTCGGTTTTCACCGAGGTGAACGATTTCTACGTTATTTGTGCCAACTAAGCTTACGATGTCGTGCTCGGCACTGATGCACACGGGGCACCCTGCATGATAGAAAATTGATTTTTCCATGTTTTTAAAGGATTAAATTGTTCTACGGCTATATTGCCGGAACAAATATAGTAAGGATTCCTAACTATAAAAATTAATCCTGATTTATCGCCAAAATTCGTCTGCCGTATTATCCTCGAATTTTTCGGCATGAGCGGTTTCGATGGCCTGTAACTGTTCGTTGGTGGCTATTTCCTGTATTTGGTTGAATAAAACGCGCTCTTCGAAGCGAATATGTTTTTCTAATTCTTCTTCGATGTGGTTCAGGTTTTTTATCAGCCCCGTGTGGGTGGCAAACAGACGTTGTATTCTTTTATGGTCGGCCAAAGCCCGCTTTACGTTTTCGTGATCTGCGGGCAGTATTGTAAAACAGTATTTTTCTTCCGCTTCGAAATGCGCCTTCAGGTGGTTTTCCCAAAACCAGTCGGCATAGGCTTTGATCCGTTCAGGCTCTACATTTTTTTTAAAGCCTTGCCGTATTTTCCAGCACAACAATAAACCGTGATGGTGATCGCGGCTCAGGGGCTGTAACATTTCATGTCTTTTAAGCGGCTTGTTGTTCATCAGGCGGCTATTTAACAGTTAGCAAAACTTTTAACAGCACGGCAGCGTGATTTATTTGCGTGTCTTTTGCTGCGTATAGCAAGGTGAGGTTTTGATTTTTTTGAATGGACTTTATGCGTTTCAGTTCTGCTGCTTTTGTTTTCAATTCAGTAGTATAGAGTTTAGAAAATTGTTTGAAGTTTTCAGGTTTATGCCCAAACCATTTGCGCAATTCAGGCGAGGGGGCAATGTTTTTATTCCATTCATCAATAAACGCTTTTTCTTTTTTCAATCCTCTTGGCCATAGCCTGTCCACGAGCATACGGTATCCGTCTTCCGGTTCGGGACTCTCGTAAATACGTTTAATTTTCATACTGTAAAGATGTTTGCATAAATAGTTTACCGGTTCGGACAAACATAAGAGGCTGTCTGAATTTTTAATCCAGACAGCCCCTGTGATTAAATTAATTACTCTACAATAAATTTTCCTTTCATTAGCGCGGAGTGTCCGGGAAATGAACAGAGAAAATCATACGTGCCTTTTGCCGGAGCGGTAAATTCGATCCGTGCGGTTTCGCCTCCGCCTATTGTATGCGTGTGTACGATCACGTTGTCCTGCATACTTGCGGGTATATAGTCATTGTCTTTGGCAGCGATGGCCTCTGTTGCAAAGGCGGTGAGGTCTGTTCCTGCGGCAAGCAATACAAAGTTATGCCCCATGACTTCTTTGGTCATTTTGCCGGTATGGTTCAGCGTAAGCCTTACGGTTTGCCCTTCTTTAACTTTAATTTCCGAAAGGTCGAACTTCATGTCATCTCCGCCATTAATGGTGATGGCGATTTTGCCGGGGCCTTTTTCGACCGGAGCGGCTGTTTCGGTTTTGTTTTCGGTAGTAGATGAGTTACCGCAAGCTGAGAAGATAAACGCTAAACAGATTAACGCTAAAAATTGATTTTTCATTTGTGTATGGTTTTATGTTTATAATTTGAAAATTGTTTCAAGCTGTGGCGAAAGATTTTTCCATTTCAATGGCTTTGGGGAACAGGATGTTGTTTTCGAGGTGGATGTGCAGGTGCAGGTCTTCCTCAAATTCTTTCAACAACGAAAACGTAACGCGATATGTGTTGCAGGCATCGGCCGGAGGTGTATAGTTGCCGGTAAGGGCAGCAATTCTGCGGAAGCGTTCGCCTTCGGCATCGTGATCGTGGTGCATCATGGCGATGGGGTTTTGCACCGTACCGAAATGGGGTGGAGCTAAAGGCTCGCGGCTGTCTTTCAGTTTTACCATTTTCCGGATGAAAGGGAAGAGGATAAATTCTTCTTTTTTCATGTGTGCGGTTAGCTCGCCTGCCGACTCGTTAAATAACTGCTCCACTTCGGCCAGCTCCGGGTGACGATCTCCGTGTACTTTTACAATCTTGTTCAGGAACGGTTTTATTTCCAGAATTTTTGTGTCCACATACCGGTGATGTTTCTTTTCGATGTAGTCTGCCAGCAAATCGATCGGCCACGATTGATAATCTGTTGCCGCGTTAGCGCCTGCTTGTGAAATTTGTTCGAGCGTTTGCACTAACTGTTGGGCGTCAAGATTTTTTTCTGTGCAGGCTTCGGATATGGTACGGTTGCCCTTGCAGCAAAAATCAATGCCATAATTTTTAAATACAGACGCGGTGCGATAGTCTTGCGCTACCAGTTCACCGATAATTTGATTACTGTTTATATTCATGGTTATACTTTTTTAAGGATTATCGCCCCAATGCCCCAACTCTTCGGCTGTCCACAATTCAGGGAAAAATTTACGCTGCTGGAACTTCGGGTGTAAATATTTTTTCCATTCGCTGCCTCCGGTTGCTGCTTTGGTTTCGCCTTTGCTGTCTAAATAATGTTGAGCGGTTTGTAAATGCACCAAAGGCCATTGAACATTGTACAAATGATCGAACTGTTTCAGTTTTTGAATAAACTCAGCCGAGGGATTGGAAAACCGTTTTGCTTTTTCGGCCAGCGTATTGCCCTTCACCTTGTTTGCCAACGCGATAAAGCTGTCTAAATATTTTTCTTCAAACTGGCGGAGCGTCAACGATTTTGTACCGGTTTGCCGGTTGGTTCCGGCATCTTTCCAATAAATGTGTTCAAACAATTCGGCTGTTGCCGGATTGGCCGATAAATGTTTTTTGCCTTCTTCATGGATTAAGTTTTCCAACGGAGTACAGTAAATTTCCAGATAGCGAAACTGTGCCGACTGAAAACCGCTTGCAGGCGTGAGCGTACTGCGGAAGGTGTTGTAATCGTCATAATTCATTCCGTATTTCATTACATCGAACGATGTGATGAGCATGGAGGTATAACGGTTCAGACGATTGAGTTTGTCTATCCAGGTGGCTTCACTCAACTCTTCAAAAACCAATTGCTGTATTTCGTGCACCATCATTTTCAGAACCAATTCTGTTACCTGGTGGTACATCACGAATATGGCCTCATCTTTAAAATCGGTACGTGTTTTTTGTAACGACAACAGCGTATCGACCTGAATGTAATCCCAATAATTAATAGGTTTGGCCTGCAATAACCCTTTCAGGTACGTTTCGGGATTTTCGCCTAATTGCTGATATTTTAACTCGATAGCGTTGATGATTTTTTCTTTACTCATGTTTATTCGGTTTTAAAGCGTGAGGCTATTATCGTTATAAAGTATTACAACAACAATGTTGAGGCGTTATCCCTGAAATACATAATTTTCGTGTGAAATATTTCGGCCATGCGTTCGCCTTGTTTTTTGGCGAATGCCGATGTTTCGCCTGCGAAGTTTTCATCTACGGTTTCAAAGAACAGTTTCAGCCATTGGTTAAAGTGTTCTTTGTTTACGGGCAGTTTCACATGTGGCGGAAACGGACTGCCAAAGTAAGTATGTTCTTCCAGCAGTATGGTTTGCCAGAAACGGTACATCTTTTCTAAATGTTCAGGCCATTTGTTGCGGATAACGTTATCGAAAATATCTTTCAGCAGTGCGTCTTCACGCACTTTTCCGTAAAAGGTATCGACCAATAGTTTAATATCCTCGATAGTTTTTATGTCGTTGTGTGGCGTCATTACACGAAAGATTTATACAGGTCGGGATTCCAATACATGATGATGTAAAACATGGCAAAGCCCACAAAGGCAATAAGCAATGCCCAAACCCATGCCGGTATGGCTTTGGGTGTTTCCGACCCGGTTACCACAAACACATCTTTACGTTCGCTGCCGTAGGCATTGATGGTAATCGGGATTTGTTCGGTTACAACTTCATTTTCGTGCAGGCCCACAACAGCAATGGCCGGCCCGTTACGCACTTCAAACGGTATTGTGCGAATGCCCTCAACACCGTTTGTTGACTTCGCCACGATTTTCAGGTTGTGTTTACCATCGGGGATTTTCGTGGTATCGAACACAAATTTTACCGGGGGCAAAAACTCGGCAAAGGGCGCTGGGTCATCATCGAGAAATACTTTTACAATTCTGTTGTCTTCCATTGTTTGGTGATTATTGCAGTACACTGTGCTTGATATGATTGCTGTCGCTTTCTTTCGGGCTGATCAAATACCGCAGACTGAACACGAACGTTAAGGCAACGATCACGATCGAAACACTGATAATGATATAATCGAAGTCGTCTTGCGGCCCGGTGCCGTGTGTGATCCCTTTCAGCGCACGAGGTTGCTTGTCCTGACAAACATCGCAGGCCCATGCCTGAGAAGCGGTGAGTACAAAGCAAGCCATGAGTATCCAAAAAAACTTTTTCATCACTTGCCGGGTTTTTTCCAATAGTTATTGGCTGCCGCTATTGTTTGAAACTCAAGTGCTACCACCTGGGCTGAGGCAATGAGTTGGGCGGTGTCTTCGGCATAGGCGCTGCGGAGTTTTTTTCGTATGTCTGAATTTGTTTGAATGGCCGCTATGGATTTCCGTGCCATTTTAATGGCCAGTGCTCTTCCCTGTTGTGGTGTGTCGGTTAGTAACGACTCTAACCAAATTTCTTCGTTTTCCATACTGTTATTGGTTTAATGTGTTTATGTAATCCCTGATTTTGCCCACTTCTTCGGCCGTAATGGCACGGGCGTTATTCCCCCAGCTACTCCGTTCATGATTGGCGATAGCGGCTATTTCTTCGTTGGTGAGTACATCGGCAAAGCCTGCCATTACTCCGTACTCGGCACGGGCGTCATATCCCTGCATAATAATTTTGATAAGTGTTTCAGGATTATCGTTGTTCACGATTGGGCTTCCGGCCAAAGGCGGAAATGCACCCGCTAATCCGTTTCCATCGGCCTGATGGCACGCTGCGCAGGTATTCATGTATAGTTTTTGGCCATCGGGCAGGCTTGATGAACCGGCATTTGTTTCGGTTTTCTTTTCCTTAATGGATGGAATAAAATCGATCGTACGGTTGGCGGCAGCGATGTCTGTTTGCCTGAGTGATTGCAGGTAAGCGACCAACTCCATCACCTTTTGCGTTGCCACTACTTTTTTGGATTTATCGTTCAGAAATTTTTTCGGTACGGGTACGATAACATCGTTTTCATCAATTTCGCTTTCGTCTTTCTGAACGAACAGCCACGGATAGCCGGGCATGATGGATTCTTTAACCACGATACGCGGATTGTACAAGTGCAGGAGGTGCCACTCCTGACCGGGCTGGCGTTTGCCTACGTTTGTTAAATCGGGGCCGGTGCGCTCGCTTCCCAACAGCGATGGCGACTGTCGCCAAAAATCCAATCGCATTTTGCTGTAATAGTAATCAGATGGTATCGATGGCCGCTCGCCCCACGTGTTATCCATTTCAATGTTGCGTACCTGTTGCGTATGGCAGGCCATACAGTTTTCTGCGGTGTACAGTTTAAGTCCGTTTGTTTCCTGTAATGTGAACGGGCGCATGGCTGGCAGCGGTTGGGTTTGCTGCATTTGGTATGCGGGCATTACTGCGATCAGCATACTAAGTCCTACAAATACAACCAGGGCTGTAACAACTAACGTCTTGTGGTTTTTATGAAAGTCAAACATAGCGATTATAACATCAGGTGTTCAATGGTTTTAGGTTTAACCCTTCGGCTTTTGCGACAGGCTTAACGGTTTTTACCATAACATAAAAGTTGTAAGCAAATACCAGGTGCGATAAGAACATCAGCGATCCGCCAATGGCCCGCCATACCCAATAAGGTTGCATTAATACAACGGAGTTGATGAAAGGTTCACCTTCCATCCAGCTTAACCCCTTCAGGGTTCCTCCGGCCATCATCGAGATCATGTATGCGAACAGGCCGATGAAAGCCAGCCAAAAGTGAACGCCCACGAAAAACTGCCGGGGCTCTTTCCCGGTAATGCGTGGCAGAATGGCATATACACACGCCCACAAGGCGAAGGTGATGATCCCGTACATGGTCATGTGTGAGTGTGCCACGTTGAAATCGGTGAAGTGCCATACATAATTTGTAAAGCGGAATGCCTGTACGCTTCCCTGTGTTGATCCTACGAAGTAGAAGATCACGGCCACTAAGAAGAACGGCAGCACATAGCTTTTTGAAATTTCGCTCCAACTGCCCCGCATGGTCATCAGAAAGTTGGCCGTACCCGCCACTACCGGAATAACCATACCTGCGCTGAAAACAATTGCTACGGTTTGTAACCACCACGGCAGGGGACTGAATACAAAGTGGTGCGTACCGATCATGGTATAAAAAAGCATTTGTGTCCAGAAAGCCAGCACGCCCAGCGAATAAGAGTAGATTGGCTTGTTGAGAGAAGAGGGCAGGTAGTAATAGATCAGCCCCAGCGTAAACGTCATAAACCACATACCCACACCCTGGTGCATATAGTAGCCCTGGATAACCGTTTCGCCAAGGCCATCCTGAAAGTTGGGCAGGTAGCCGATGGTAGCCAGCGTAATAGTCCAGATCAACCCGCCCAGCAAGTACCAGTTAGAGATATAGATTTCAGATATTTTTCGTTTTGCAACGGTTTGATAGAAATTACGAAACGTTTCGATAAGCCCCAGCGCGAACAGTACGGCCACTGGCCAGATGTACTCCCGGTATTCGCCTCCGCCATTGTTGATACCGGCCATCAACAGTATGTTGCCCGATAGAACAGAAAGGTTGATAAGCCACCAGGCACGCCATGCCCGTTTGTAACTGTGTATAACCGTATTAGATGTACGGGCGATAACAAAATAACCCAGCCCGATCATGGCTAAAGATGCCCACCCCCAAAACACTGTGTTGGTATGAACGGCTCGCAGCCTGCCAAACGAGAGCCACGAGGCGGTGTCCATTTCAGGCCACACAAATTTCATCCCCACGTATTGCCCGATGCACGTTCCGATAACGAGCCAGCATACCGAGGCGCCCAAATACCAGGTGATGATTTTCGTTAAGGGTTCGGGTGTTTCAAGACCGAGCTTTGTCTTTTTTTTTTCGTCCACTAAAGGATTGTCGGGGTCGTTGGTTACACGTGCGATTACGCCCTTGCTGTCGCGTGCCGTTAGTTCACTGCCTAATTCGGCTCCTGTAAGTTTGAAAGCGCGTGCTGCTTTTCGTTGTTCAAGAATTTTGTCGATTTCGGGGTCGTCCAAGCCAATCAGTTCTTCCGAAAATTCGAGTTTCTTTTGTGCGCGTTTTTTTTGTTTGATGAATTCGATATAAGCCGATAACCGTACCGACAGGATGAGTACAGCGACCAGCACTACGATGGTGACTAAGATAACCGTGCCGATTATGCCCGGGCTTACGATCCAGTTTTTGGTATCGGGGTTGGGCTGGGTTTGTGCCGATACCGGTGTGATGGCTGTTATCAGAACCAACATCAGCCATGCTTTTTCATTAGCGACAATTTTGTCGTAAATACAGTTAAAAAATTTTTTCATCTCATTAATACTGTTTTTCCTGCTTTAAGGCCGAGCGCCAGGTCGTGTATGGTAGTTGTGGTAAGCATTTTTTTTATATCGCTGCGCACTTTCACAAACTTGTCGTGCATGGGGCAGGGCTGTATGTTGCTGCATTCGCTCAGACCTAAGCCGCAGCCGTTGTAGATGGTGTCGCCATCGATGGCCTGCACGATGTCGCTCATGCGGATTTGTTTCATCCGGCCGGTTTCTATTTCAAAGCCCCCGTACGGGCCGGTTTGGGAGTTTACAATGTTGTGTTTGGTGAGCGCCCCCAGCACTTTGGCGGTGAAGGCTTCGGGCGAGCCTGAGTTTTCGACTATATCGCCAATTTTTACCCTGCGTCCTTCGAGTGACTGAGTGGCAATGTAAATAATGGCTTTAATACCGTGTTCGCAGGCTTTCGAAAACATAAGCATGTTGTTTCAGGGGCAAATTAAGAAACAATTTATATTTACGACAAATTTATCGGAAATAGTTTTTACGAGTAAAAGTAATGTCGTTTACCCGTTTTTGAGCGAATTTAACGCTGTTGTTTTGGTCTGAAACAACACTATGTTTTAATTTGAAACAATCGTACCTTTGCTGCGTTCATACAGAATAACCTGATTTGATTATGAGTGTAAAATTGTCGCAAAAGCAAATTGGTGAGCGGATAACCGAACTTCGTAAAATGAAGGGGCTGTCGCAGGAAGATTTGGCGAAGCGTGTCAAGATTTCGCGGCCGTCATTGGCGCAGATTGAGTTAGGGAACAGAAGTGTTGATATTCTTGAACTGCAAAAATTGTCGTTGGTGTTAGCGTTTTCATTAGACGATTTTATGTCTGAGGATTTCTCCGCAAGCCGCGAAGTTGAAAGCAAGGAAGAAAAAGAGCCACAAAAAGAAGATGAACGTATTTCTGTTCCGGTGTTACAACTCGATAAGTTCAAAAATGTGTTGTTGTATATTCTTGAACGATGTGCCGGTAAGCCCAATGTAGGCGAAACCGTGCTTTACAAGCTGCTCTATTTCTCTGATTTCAACTATTATGAATTGTATGAGGAACATTTAACCGGTGCCCGGTATCGTAAATTACCGTATGGCCCGGTGCCGCAAAAGTTAGATACCATCATTACCCGAATGATTGACAAAGGGCAATTACAACGGGTAAAAACAGAATATCACGGTTATCCTCAAACCCGATACTTGCCATTGGTAAAAGCTGATTTAACCGCGTTACGGGCAAGTGAAAAAGAAATCATAGACAGGGTTATTGAACAGATGAGTGATTGGTCGGCTACCGCCATCAGCAACTACTCGCATAAGGATATGCCCTGGCTGGCTTCAAAAGAAGGCGAAGAAATAAATTACGAATTAGCTTTTTACAGAGATGCTCCTTTTTCTGTAAGAAACTACGGAGATGAACTTGAAGCGCCATGACCTTTGACGAATTAGCCGAATTTAAAAAGGACTTGAAAAACCTTTTAAAAAAATACCGAACGCTGCATGACGATTTAAGCGTGGTTAAACGGGTGTTGGAAGTTACACCCGATGAACGGCCACCGTTTAGTTTTCGTATTGATAATTTGAGATTAAAAACGTGTATAATCAAGGTTAAGAAAATTGCCTGTAAGGCATTAAAAGGAAGGGGCGTAAATTCAGGATTGCGGTTGATATACGCTCACTTTTCTGCCGAACAAAAAATCATATTCGTAGAACTGTATCATAAAAACGAAAAAGAGAACGAAGACAGAGAGAGGATTTTGAATAATTTTGAATAAAAACCATCTCATGACAAAAAAAGATGTAAAGACAAATCTCCTCACTCATTCAGAGGCAAAAGTCCGGCTTCTGGGAGATTACCTGAAGAGGTATCTGAATATTATTTGTAATGACCACTTCACCCAGCGAATAAAAATTTATGATTTATTTTGTGGAGAAGGTTTATATGAGAATGGTGGGGAAGGAAGCCCGCTTGTTATACTAAGAAAAGTCAAAGATGTCCATTTTATAAATGTTGCCAAGTCAGTAAACATTCCAAAAATTGATTGTCATTTCAATGATATTGATGACAAAAAAGTTGAGAAAGTAAAGCAAGCAGTCAAGGATAAATCGCTTTACTACCCTGAATTTGGAGAAATAGAATATTCCACAAACGATTATCAGGTGATGTATGAAAATTTGGTATCTGACTTACCGAAGCTAAAAACACAAAATCAGAAAGCGTTTATTTTCATTGACCCCTATGAATATAAACACATTAAAGCCAGTCAGATTAAAAGCCTAATGGCAAAAAGAAATGCAGAAGTTTTGCTTTGGCTTCCAACACAGTTCATGTATCGTTTTGCCACGAACGGAACCCCCGAAGCATTAAAAGATTTCATTGAAGAACTTGAAGTGTTTAAGGATTGGCAAAGCAAAAATGTTTGGGATTTTATATCTCGGTTAAAAGAAGGCTTTCAGAGATTTTTAGGTGATAAATATTTTGTTGATACGTTTACCATTCAGAAGGATGCCAATGCTGTTTTTTGCCTGTTCTTTTTTAGCTCACATATCAGGGGTTTTGAAAAAATGCTTGAAGCAAAGTGGGAAATCGATACAGAACAGGGAAAGGGCTGGGACTATACAGGAAACCAACCAAGTTTATTTCACGCACAAAAAACAAACCCCCTTGAAGATAAGCTGAAAGAATTTCTAAAAGATAAAAACAAGCACAATGGAGAAGTTTACGAATTTACATTAAGACAAGGTTTTCTGCCGAAGCACACAAATGAGATATTTTATAACTGGCAAAACAATGACAAGATTGATGTAACTACAGCGAATGGAGAAAAGGCAAGAAAAAAATCCTTCTACATTGATTATAAATACTATAAAGACGCAAATGAAAGCAAGAAAGTGAGTTTTAACATTAAATAAAAATGGCACAATCAAGCATTGAATGGACTGAAATGACCTGGAACCCAACCACGGGATGTACTAAAATCTCAGCGGGTTGCAAATTTTGTTATGCCGAAATCATGTCAAGACGCCTTAAAGCAATGGGTGTTGAAAAATATAAGGATGGCTTCAAAGTAAGAACACATGAAGACCAACTGAATATACCCTACACATGGAAACATGGGAAAGTGGTTTTTGTAAACTCCATGAGTGATTTGTTTCATAAAGACATACCGCTTGACTTTATTAAGAAAGTGTTCCATGTAATGAACGACAATCCGCAACACGTTTTTCAGGTGTTGACAAAAAGAGCAGAACGACTTTTTGAATTACACAAAGAGTTGAAATGGACACATAATATATGGATGGGCGTTTCGGTAGAGAACCAAAAAGTAATTGACCGCATTGATTTTTTAAGAAAGACGAAAGCCAAAGTAAAATTTTTATCGCTCGAACCTCTTATCGGAGCATTGCCCAATTTAAATCTTAAAAAAATTGATTGGGTAATTGTAGGCGGAGAGAGCGGACACAAGCCAAGGCCAATGAATCCCGATTGGGTTTTGGATATACAGGAGCAATGCGAAAATGCAGGTGTTGCTTTTTTCTTTAAACAATGGGGTGGCCGAAACAAAAAAGCAGCCGGGCGGCTTTTAAACGGACGGACTTATGACGGAATGCCGGAAATTGAACAGCAATTAAGTGTATAAGTAGTAGTCACTCAACCCTCACCTCCTGCGCAGGCTCAACGCCTGGTGCAGCACGCTTTAAGCAACTGCCCGGTGGCGTGTTGGTTGGCGATGATGTGCTCTTTTAATTGCTTGGTTTTGGCTAATTGCTTTTCTATTTTAAATACCCCGAAGGGGTGGCATATTTATAGATGATTAATTGTTGTATTGTTCGACCCCATCGGGGTCGTATAAAATGTATGGTGCTTTTTCTATAAACATTTAATCCCTTCGGGATTAGGTTTCTTCCATTTCCTTCACTTCACCCGCTTGCGCTACCGCTCCGGCAGGAACGCCTGGTGCAACAACGCTTTGAGCAACTGCCCGGTGGCTTGCTGGTTGGCAGTTATGTGTTCCTTTAACTGCTTGGTTTTGGCTAATTGCTTTTCTATTTCGGTTACGATACGTTTTTGCTCTTCCTTTGGTGGTATAGGGAATAGAGTTAAGCCAATAATATCGGTATTCAAGTTGGGTTGACCTTGTCCTTTTGATGCTTCTTTTAAAAACCAACTTGTTAGTGATTTTAAAAAATAGAATAAATAGACCTTATCAAAATCTTCTGACAAATTAAGAAATGCAGCAATGCCGTCATTAAATGTTGTTGGGAAAGTACAAATTTTTGGATAGCCCAAGGTTGCTCCGCTGTTTGTAAGTAATAGTGTATTTGCTTCAACGAATCTTGTTTTATAAAGACCTGCTTCCTTTATAGTATATGTGTGCTTATACAAATACACATCATTTCCTTCTGTCAAGTCCGCAACTTTTAAAAACGGGATATTTCCATCATAATAAGTTTTGTCTCCTGCTGGCCGTGGTGAACCACCTCTAACTATGTTTGCAATCTCCCCCAACCTACACCACACCCAATTTTCAGGAATTTCAAAAGGTATTTCTTCGGGTTTGATGGGTGGCAATGGTTTTTCCTGCCTGCGCTTTGCTCCGGCAGGCAAGCCTTTTTGCCGTTCTGCTTTAATGCGTTTTAGTAATTCATTTGCGGGTTCATCATTTTTATCCTGTGGCACTAACTTGCCCTGTACGGCTTCCTGTAAAATGGCTTGGTTGAGGTTGGAGAGGAGGGTGAGTTGGTGGGTAATATGTTCATCCAATTGACCGAATTTTTTTTCCTTTTCAAAAAAATGCTGTGCAATTGCTTTTTGCTCTTTTATCGTTTCAGGAAAGTAAACCTCTAATGATAAAATATGTTTTGGTTTAATCTCTGTCTTTATCCCTCCCGGAACCTGTTCTTTCAAAAGCTGAACAAAATCAGGGCTTCTTAGGAAGACTTTTAAGAAGTCAATGTCAATTCTCTTGGTGTCAAAAATGTATGATGAATAATGTATAGTTGCCAAAATATCTTCCTCACCTTCGTA
This sequence comes from uncultured Roseivirgaceae bacterium, assembly GCA_964404445.1. Taxonomy (GTDB): domain Bacteria; phylum Bacteroidota; class Bacteroidia; order Cytophagales; family Cyclobacteriaceae; genus UBA2336. The sequence goes on from CAYOJW010000001.1 coordinate 754,144, forward strand.
GACAGCTAACGCCCCCTTCTCAACATTGATTCCCGAAATAACTAAATCTCCCTTTTTGACAAGTATCATATCAGTATTTGAACCTTTGTCTGAAAGAAATAGCTGCCCTGAAAAATTTATTTTATCGATTCGTTTAAGCCCTGAAACAGAAGAGTCATTTGGTTTGTAACGACCTTCGCGGTTTTTTAGAACCTCACCAAGTTTCATTTTTGTCCATCCCATTTTAGTCAGCTTTTAATTCAGTCAACAGCAAAAGGGATTCATTAAATGATTTTTCAAGCTTGTCTAAAATCATCTTTCTATCATACACCACTTCTTCCACTTTCTTATTCGGGTTCTTAATATCCAAATCATAATTACGGTCTATAATGGTTTGCATGGGTACTTTCCACGCTACTTCGCTTTCTTTCCGTTTTGTCCACCATTTTTTAAGCGGTTCAAATTCTTCTATGCGTATGGGTTTGGTTTTGCTGTAGGCTTTTGCGCCTTCGGGCAGGGTGTGTTCGTAATACCATATCTCTTTTGTAGCCCCACCTCCCGTCCTCCCCGAAGAGGAAGAGGCTTTCTCAAAAAAGATAAGATTGGTATTTACGGTGGCATACGGGGCGAAAACCGATTGAGGCAATCGCACAATGGTATGCACGTTGCAATCTTCCAACAGCTTTTGCCTTACCCGTTGCTTTACGCCATCACCTGTTAAGCTGCCATCGGGCAATACAATGCCTGCGCGTCCGCTATCCTTGAGCAACTGGATAAACAATATCAGAAACAGGTCGGCACTTTCCTTGGTGCGGTAGTTTAGCGGGAAATTGGTTTCCATGCCATCGCCCACCACACCACCAAATGGCGGGTTGGCTACAATAATATCAACACGGTCTTTTTGTTTAATGGAAGTCAGCTCACGGCTAAGGGCATCGGTATTTTCTATTTGCGGTATTTCAATGTCGTGGGTAATCAGGTTTACCACACTAAGCATAAACGGCAAAGGCTTTAGCTCAATACCGGTAATGGTTTGTTGCAACGTCTTGCGGTCGGCAACAGTGGCCACCTGTTTTTTCAAATGCTCAACAGCACACACTAAAAAGCCTGCCGTGCCGCAGGCCGGGTCAATAATTTTTTCACCCAATTGCGGGTTTACCATGTCAATGATAAACTGCGTTACCGCCCGTGGCGTATAAAACTCCCCGGTATCTTTTTTGGTGGCAAGCCCTTGTAAAATATCTTCGTAAATGGCATTGAAAATATGATGCTCTTTACTGCTGTTAAAATCAATTTCGTTGAGCTTGTTGATAGCCTGACGGAAGGTTGTTCCGCTTTTCATGTAGTTGTTGGTGCCGTCAAAAATATTACGGATGATAACGCCCAACTTGTTATCGGCTGTTACCGGCAGTTCTTTTAGCTGCGGAAACAATTTGTTGTTTACAAAAGCGATAAGCGCATCGCCTGTTATACCTTCATCATCTTCTGCCCAGTTTCGCCACTGGAGCTTTGCCGGAATGGGCGATTTATATTTCGGGTTGAGGAGTTCTTTTTCTTTGTCCTTGTCGTCAAAGAGTTTCAAAAAAATCATCCAGCCTAATTGTTCGATGCGTTGTGCATCACCGCTCAGGCCGGGGTCTTTGCGAAAAATATCGCGGATGGATTTTATGGTGCCTCCTATGTTGCTCATATTGTATTTAATTCTTGTTGTTTGCTAAATCCCGAAGGGATTGAATGTTTATAGAAAACGTATTTGGGTAAATTGTGCGACCCCGAAGGGGTCGTATATTCAACGCTCCATTCGTTTCTCGTTCTATAAACATTTGACCCCTTCGAGGTCGCATCATAATTAATCTGATTATTTCTATAAATATATGACCCTTTCAATGTGTTGTTCATATTGTCATTATTTCTTGCTGTTCATTTAATCCCTTCGGGATTAAATGTTTATAGAAAACATATTCGGCAAGATTGTGCGACCCCGAAGGGGTCGTATATTCAATGACACAACTCGTTCTATAAACATTTGACCTCTTCGAGGTCGCATCATAATTAATCTGATTATTTCTATAAATATATGACCCTTTC
>CAYOJW010000001.1:756310-936305 GCA_964404445.1 uncultured Roseivirgaceae bacterium
AATGTGTTGTTCATATTGTCATTATTTCTTGCTGTTCATTAAATCCCTTCGGGATTAAATGTTTATAGAAAACATATTCGGCCAGATTGTGCGACCCCGAAGGGGTCGCACAATCATTGACATAACTCGTTCTATAAACATCCGACCTCTTCGAGGTCACGCCATAATTAATCTGATTTTTCCCTAAATATATGATCCTGAAAATGTCATATTAATCAATCCATTCGAACAAATATTCATCCTTGTGTTCAATTTGAAATTTGGTTAAAAACTCTTTGTATTCATCTTTAAATGTCTGCTTTCTGTGATGCTCTTTTTGATTGTTGATGTATGCAATAACATTATCTAATACAGAATGACTATAAGAAAAAGCTCCATATCCTTCCTGCCATTGGAATTTGAATTTTGAAAACTTCTTTTCATTTATAAATTCATTGGATGATTTTTTAATTTCCCGAACTAAGTCAGACAAACAACAACTGGGTTTCAATCCAATCAAGAAATGAATATGGTCTGGCATGCCATTTATTGCCAACATTTTCTGTTCTTTATTTCTAACAATTCCTGAAATGTATTTATACAACTCCTCTTCCCAATTATATTGTATCAAACTCTCTCTGCCTTTCACGGCAAATACTACTTGAATATAGATTTGTGAAAATGTTCCGGACATATTATGCTACTTTATACAACTCATTCTCTAATTCCTTAATGGCCTTTTCGTATTTTTCCCGACTGCCAAATGCTTTGATGATTTCGGTTACGGAACCAAATTGGTTGATGGGAGGCACAGTCAAAATTTGAATGTTCTCAATATTTTCAATACCCTGGTCTGCGTATTTGTCTAACAATGCTTCCAATACCTTTCGCGCCTGTTCGCCATACTTTGTAAAGTAATTTCGCTTCTTTACGTTGTTGGCTCTTTCTTTTCTGGTCATGGGTGGTTGGTCGTATGCCACATGGCAAATCAGGTCAAACAAATCTACCTGCTTATCAACGGCTTCATACAAAGCCTCTACCATTACGCCTTGTTCTGTAAGCTCGGCAATGATGGCTTCTTTGCGGTCAGCGTTTTTCCATTTGTTAAGGAAATCATCCAAAGAGGTGTACTGCTCATTTATTATTTCCCGTGTGTGGTCTTTTAAACTTGTGGTGATGGGTTTGCCATGCTGGTCGAAATGCAATTCGCGACTAATCAGCACAGAAACATCTACCCCGTTTACATACACTTTTTCTCTTGGCTCATTTACTTCTGTTGGCGAAAAGTCAGGTTCGGGATAGCGTATTTCAGGCGCCTCCATGATAACTTCTTCCCCGGTTTCAATATCAACGATGGGTTCTTCATTGGCTTCTTCCTCGTCAACAATATTGCCCAGGTCGGTTTCTTCTGTTACCGGCTTAACCCTAATCGGGTCGCCATCAAATGCAGTATCGGCAAATAAATCTGTTGCGTTCCTGAAGTCCAGAATGGTGAAATAGAGTTTGCCGTATTCTTCATTTATTCGAGTGCCCCGCCCGATAATCTGTTTGAACTTGGTCATGGAATTGATGTTGGCATCCAGCACAATTACTTTGCACGTTTGCGCGTCAACACCTGTTGTCATTAATTCGGAAGTGGTGGCAATAACCGGGTACTTTTCTTCGGGATTTATAAAATTGTCTAATTCTCTTTTGCCTTCATCATTGTCGCCTGTAATTTGCATGATGTATTTGTAATTGGCAGCAACCAGATCGGCATTATGCCTGGCTAATGCGGTTCGCATTCGTTCAGCATGATCTATATCCACGCAGAATACAATGGTTTTGGCAAAGCGATCGTAGCCTTTTAAAAACTCAGTAAGTTTTTTCGCGACTAAATCTGTTCTTTCTTCAATTACAAGATTCTTATCAAAATCCTTGCGGTTATAAATCCTGTCTTTAATTTCATTTCCGTCTTTGTCAATCTTGCCTTGTTCGGGTCGCCATCCTTCAGCATCTACATTCAAGGCAATTCTCACCACACGGTAAGGTGCTAAGAAGCCATCGTCAATGCCCTGCCGTAACGAGTAGGTATAAACAGGGTCGCCAAAGTATTCTATGTTACTGGCTGAGTCTGTTTCTTTTGGTGTTGCGGTTAAACCAATATGTGTAGCCTTCTGAAAGTAGGTTAATATTTCCCTCCAACTGCTGTCTTCTTTTGCGCTACCACGGTGGCACTCATCAATTATTATCAAATCGAAGAAGTTGGGAGAAAAATCTTTATACGCATCCTGCATTTCGGGATCAGAATTACTTAACCCCTGGTACAATCCAAGAAAAATTTCAAATGCTTTGTCAGACGAATCAATACCTCTTTTCAAATTTGCGATAAGCTCTTCCTTTCCATCTTTTCTTACTACAACTTTCTTTTTAATCACGGTCATGGCTCCTTTAAAATGCTTAAAATCGCCCCTGCGTGTTTGATCAATCAAGGCTGTACGGTCAGCAAGAAATAGAATGCGCTTCTTAGCTCCCGATTTCCAAAGCCGATATGCAATTTGAAATGCTGTATAGGTTTTTCCTGTACCGGTTGCCATCACCAACAGAATTCTGTTTTGTTGGTTTGCAATAGCTTCAACAGTTCGGTTTATAGCAATCTGCTGGTAGTATCTCGGTTTCCTGTTCGTTCCATCAAAATAATAATCCTGCGAAGCGATTTTTTCAGCGCCCGGTGTAGTGATGCCTTTGTACTTTTTGTATTTCTCCCAAAGTTGCTGCGGAGTAGGGAAATTATCTAACCCAATTTCCGTTTCTATGTTTTCGCCTGTTGTTGTCCTGTCGTGAAACAGGAAGCCGTCACCATTGCTACTGAATACACAAGGTATGTCAAGAATTTGAGCATAATCCAACGCCTGTTGAATCCCTGCTCTTACAGAATGGTTATTGTCTTTGGCTTCAATGATTGCAACCGGAATATTAGGCTTGTAGTAAAGGACGTAGTCAGCCCGTTTTCTGCTGCCTCGCGCTGTGAACTTCCCTTTAACATATATTTTTCCATCCGTAAAAGAAAATTCTTCCGATACCTGTAACTGAATATCCCAACCTGCTTTTTCCAATGCAGGGGTGATAAACTTGGTGCAAATATCTCTTTCGGACAGGGTCTTTTTGTTCATTTTATACCGGAAATACAAAAATCTGGTTAAGATACAAATTGTAACAAAAACAAATCTACCTGCCTGTACAGAATAAAACCATTGCTTTGTCGGGGTACCGCAACGCTTTCAACATAAGCATTGCTTATATTTTCTTTCTATGCATGAATAATTGAAGCAGCCCTAAGATTTACACCGCATCCTCCCGCACGGTATGGCTTATTTCAAGCACGAGGTCGGGGCCATATTGCTGTGCAGGTGTTTTATAGCCGGACGAAAAATTTCCGTGCATGATTTTTTGGGCAATCAGCGCAGCGGTTTTAGCCGTGAGTGCGTAGGCGTTGGGGCCGTTGAACAAGCTTACGTTGGTGTTGCCCTGATCGTCCCACACTTGTCCGCGCAGGTAGCACTTTCCGGTTTGCAGGTGTTCGGCCGAGGGGCCTGCACTTCCCCGGTCGATTTTTTTAAGCAAATAGTTTTTAACCTTACGGTTACGCAACAGCCAGCCTAATCCATTGCTGATTTTTAATCCACGGATTGAGCCGCTTGATGCCCCGGCAAAAACTTCAATAGTCGGTATGCCCGTGCTGCGCCACGCGGTTGAAATATCGCCCCATTGGATGCGCGTTGTTTTGGCAGTGAACGAACCAAAATCGAGATCAAGAACATCTTTCCCCAGCGTGAACGGAACAAGTAAATGGTTTTTGCGCATTACACCGCCATGCCCTAAACTTTCGGTCATGCTCTTTTTTGTTCCGCGCGACATACCACCCGGAACCATAGCAAACGCTAATTGTAAATGTGTGGCCGAAGGGAGGCGTTTCTTTAAATGAACGGCCAGACAATCGGACGGAACAACATCGAAGCCTGTACCGGGCATGATCTGGATGCCAGCTTGTTTGGCCGCTTCATCGTAACCGGCCAACAGTTCAAACACCTGCCACTCACCGGTGATGTCGGTGTAATGTGTTTGGGTTTCGATACAGGCATCGATCATTTGTTTGGCTGTAAACCGGAACGGCCCGCCACAATGCACGATTAGCGCAGCTTTCGATAAAAGATTTTTGAGTTTGGCGGTTTCGTGAATGTCAACGACTTCAAACGGGTAGCCTGTTTCGGCAGATTGCTGTTGTAAAGCCTGGTGATTACGGCCTGCAAGGATAATGCTGAAAGTTGTCTGCTTAAATTCCTGCACAATAAGCCGCCCGGTGTAACCGTACGAACCGTAAACGATGATGGTGTTGTTTCTCAAGGCGTACCGGGTGTGGCCGGAGGGATGTTTTTTTCGAGCCGTTCAACGCCTGTAACAAAGTATTTCGTGTCGCCACGCCAGAAGAAACGCATGAAGCGCCTTTTGAATTTCAGGTTTACCCGTTCACCGGTAAGGGCAACGGCTTCTAATTGTTTTAATACTTCGGTATCGCTGCTTTCTACCGAGAAGTCGCGCACCTCAGCAATAGGGCTTGTGTTTTTTAATGCCCCAAACGACTCCATGCTCAGTCGGCCTTCGTGTGTTTTAAAGAGCATTCCTTTTTCGGAAACGCTTAGCACTTTGCCTGCCCAATAGCCGCTTTCGTATGTTCCCCAGTAAAAAAATGCGAACACGCCTACGCCCAGCAGCACAACCACAAGCAGGAATTTTTTCAGAATGCTCATTAGTTTTTGCATAACATTTATACGGTCATGATTTCCTGTTCTTTTTTCTTCAGCAAGCCATCAATTTTTACGATAAAATCATCGGTGAGTTTCTGAACCTTGTCTTCGGCATTCTTAACATCATCTTCCGATACGCCTTTGATTTTGCGCAACTGTTCGTTGGTTTCTTTTCGAATGTTGCGAACGCTCACTTTTCCCTGCTCGCATTCAGCGCTTACCTGTTTTACAAGTTGTTTTCTGCGTTCTTCGGTAAGCATGGGGATGTTAACAATTACCTGCTGACCATCGTTTTGCGGATTTAACCCGAGGTTGGCATCGCGGATGGCTTTTTCAATTTCCTGGATCAATCCTTTTTCCCACGGTTTAATAAAAATACTGCGCGGGTCGGGCGTGGTCATCGAAGCAACCTGGTTAAGCGGACTTTGAGCGCCATAATACGAAACCATAATCCCATCTAACATCGAAGGGTTTGCTTTGCCCGCCCGGATTTTTGTGAGTTCGCTTGCGGCATGGGTTAATGCTTTGCCCATTAAATCTTTTGCTTCTTCGAGGTATAATTCTATTTCTTCCATACTTGAATTTAAGATTTGAGATTTCGGATTTTTGATTTTTAAATCGGATGAATTCTAAAATCAAAAATCTAAAATTTTAACTAATTAATGTTCCGGCTGTTTCGCCTTTGGCAATTTTTAACAGGTTGCCTTTCTGGTTCATATCGAACACGATAATCGGCAGCTTGTTTTCCATGCACAAGGTAAAGGCTGTCATATCCATGATGTTCAGGTTTTTCTCATAAGCTTCCTGAAACGAAAGTTTTTCGTACTTCACGGCATCGCTGAATTTTTCAGGGTCTTTATCATACACACCGTCAACCCGTGTTCCTTTTAATACCACATCGGCCTGTAATTCAACCGCCCGTAAGCTCGCGGTGGAGTCGGTAGTAAAGTAGGGGTTACCGATACCGGCACCAAAAATCACAAGTCTTCCTTTTTCTAAATGGCGGATGGCGCGCCTGCGGATAAACGGTTCGCACACCTGTTCCATTTTAATGCCCGACATCAGCCGGGTATAAATCCCGTGCCGTTCCAATGCGCTTTGCAAGGCCATGGCGTTGATAACGGTTGCCAGCATACCCATGTAATCGCCCTGCACGCGGTCTATGCCTAAGGCTTCGGCCTGACCGCCCCGGAAAATATTTCCGCCCCCGATTACAATGGCTATTTCAACGCCCTCGCTGCGAACGGCTTTAATCTCTTCGCAATATTGTTCGAGCATGGCCGGATCGATGTTGCTGTTTTTAGATGAGCCCATGAGGGACTCGCCACTAAGTTTGAGGAGGATGCGCTTGTATTTCATGCAGGATTTGTTGTGGATTAACGCGCAAATATACTTGAAGCCTGCCGCATTTCAGGGCTAAAATCACTGAAATTCGATCAGTACCTGATTTTTTTCAACTTTATCGCCTTTTTTAACGCTCACCGATTTTACAATGCCTTCACCGGGCGATTTTAAAACGTTTTCCATCTTCATAGCCTCTAATATCAACAGCGGATCGTTGATGTTCACCGTATCGCCTGCATTGATTTTTACATCGATGATCAAACCGGGCATAGGGGCTTTTACGATGTTTACTTTGTTTGCCAGGGCATTGCTCATGCCTAATTTTTCCAGCAACAAATCGAACTTGTCTTTTACCTCAACGGTGTGGATATGGTTATTGATTTTCAGCGTAAATGATTTTGTGGTGCGGTCGGCTTTTACCACTTCGGCCCGATAACTTTTGTTATCATGCAGAATGTGAAAATAACCATCGCTAAGCCGGGCGATGTCCCACACAAAAGGTTTGCCGTTAAGCGTTAATTCTTCGGCTGATTGCTCAACTTCAAAAACTGATTTTTTGTTTACGGTTATCGTTGCCATGGCGAAATTTACGATTTCAGATTTACTATGTACGATTTTCTTTAACTAAAATCTGCGTTAGGGAGTCGTAAATGCACTATCAACGTAAAATCTAAAATCATACTTCCAAAATCGTAATTCGTAATTACTTTTGCGTTGTCGGAAGACAAAGGGGTGCCAAAAACAAGGGCTGAGATTATACCCATAGAACCTGATGCCGGTAATGCGGCCGAAGGGAGGCATACCGATAGCTATCGGTAAAACACGTAAGTAAGGCGCGGTCCCCTCTGCGCCTGCGGGTTTAAATTTTTTTTAATCATGTTTAAAGTAAGTATGATGCTGGCGGCAATAATGTTGTCGGCAAGTGCAATGGCGCAACAGTTGTCCATTGCAGGTACGGTGAAGGATGTGCGCAACCGTCAGGCACTCACCGGAGCAACCGTGCGGTTAAGCACGGGTACACTAACCGTTACCGATGCCTTCGGTAATTTCCGGTTCGATAAATTGTCGGCCGGAAGCTATACCCTCACCATAACCTTTTTGGGATATAAAGATTATACCGAAAGCGTTCAGGTGAATGATCGTGTGGTGTTGGATGTTTTATTGGAAGAATCGTTTCAGCTAACGGATGAAGTGGTGGTGCGTGCCACACGGGCTAACGATAAAACGCCTACTACCTATACCAACGTAAACCATCAAACCATCCAGCAACAAAATTTCGGACAGGATATGCCGTTTATCCTGAACTGGACACCTTCATTGGTAACTACTTCCGATGCCGGTGCCGGTATTGGTTATACAGGCGTGCGCATCCGCGGAAGCGATGCCACACGCATTAATGTTACGATTAACGGTATTCCGTATAACGACAGCGAAAGTCAGGGAACGTTTTGGGTTAACCTGCCCGATATTGCATCGTCCACGCAAAGTGTGCAGATACAACGTGGTGTGGGTACATCAACCAATGGTGCAGGCTCGTTTGGCGGGAGTGTAAACGTGCAAACTATTTCGCAACAGCGCGACCCTTATGCCGAACTGATGTTGGGCGGAGGTTCGTTTAACACGCAACGCTATACGGTTAAAGTTGGTACGGGGTTGATCAACAACCGCTGGTCGTTCGATGGCCGTGCATCTAAAATTAAATCGGATGGTTATATCGATCGCGCTTCGTCCGATTTGGATTCGTACTATTTCAGTGGCGGATATTATGGCGATAAAACTATTGTAAAAGCTATTGTGTTTGGCGGCCAGGAAGTAACGTATCAATCGTGGAACGGAATTGATGCCGAAACGATGAAAACCAACCGCACCTTTAATTCGGCCGGGGCATTGTACGATAACGATTGGAATGTAATTGGCTATTACGATAACGAGGTTGATAATTATAAACAAGATCACTATCAACTTCACCTTACGCAAACTTTGAGCGAAAATTGGAATGCCAACGTATCGTTGCATTACACGTATGGTCGCGGGTATTACGAACAGTATAAGCAAGCCCGTGCGTTTTCGCGGATGGGCTTACCCGATCTGGTGATTGGCGGTGAAACAATTACCCATGGCGATTTTATTATCCGCAAATGGTTAGATAACAAATTTTACGGCACAACTTTTTCGTTCAATTATGAAAAAGATAAAACCAATTTGATTATCGGAGGGGCATTCAGTCAATATGCTAATGCAAAACATTTTGGTGAGATTGTGTGGGCACAATTTGCCGGAAACTCAACTCCGCGCCAGCATTTTTACGCGGGCGAATCCGAAAAAAACGATTTCAATGTTTATGTAAAATGGAACTACGAACTCACGTCTAAGCTGAATGCCTTTGTGGATTTGCAATACCGTACGGTAAATTATACAACAGCGGGTACAGACGATGATTTATCAGCATACGATTTTCACGACAAGCTCAATTTCTTTAATCCGAAAGCCGGGTTAAGTTATTCGCTTAACGAGAATCATGTATTATACACCTCGTATGCCGTGGCGAACCGCGAACCCAACCGTAGCGATTATGTGGATGGCGATGTAAAACCCAAACCCGAACGGCTCGATAACATTGAAGCAGGGTGGAGGCATAATGCCCCGCGCTACACGATAGAGGCAAACTATTATTATATGAACTATACCGATCAGCTTGTGCTTACCGGAAAACTCGATAACGTAGGTAACCCGGTTCGTGCGAATGTTGGCAAAAGCTATCGTACCGGTATTGAGCTGGCGGGGATGATTAAATTTTCGGATCGCGTATGGTGGAACGCCAATGTAACGTACAGCATCAACCGGAATAAAGACTTTGTTGTTGATGCGGATAATCTGAGCGAAACACAAAATACAACCATCATTCTGTCACCGGCTGTAATTGCCGGAAGCCAGTTTACGTGGAGTCCGTTTAAAAACTTTCAAACAACATTACTGTCGAAATATGTGGGTGAACAATATTTAGATAACACCGAAAACAAAAGCCTGATGCTCGACCGGTATTTTATCAACGATTTGAAAGTAAGCTATGGTTTTACACCTAAACGTATAAAGGCTGTTGATGTAAGTCTGTTGGTGAACAACCTTTTCGATGTTGCGTATTCATCGAACGGGGCAACGTATGGCGATGGTGTTGCTTATTATTTTCCGCAGGCCGGCATTAACTTCCTGGCGATGCTCACGTTGAAGTTTTGATGGGCGTATGAGGCTGTCTCAAAAGTCTAAATAATAAACCACGTCACATCGAACGCAGTGAGATGTCCCGGTTTTGAGCGCTAATTGACGGAATGTCTCACTGCGTTCGATATGACGTTGCACTTTTGAGACAGCCTCAATACGTTTTATATTTTGTATTTTGCGGGATGCCCGCATCGCGCAAAACTCTTGTTGAATCGTTTGTACGCTTAACCCGTGCGTGGAACTTAGTTATTATTGTTTTTGCGCAGTATTTCACGGCATACTTTCTGGCGAAAGCCGATGTGCTGCACGACCTGAATCTGTTTTTATTGTCGCTTTCGACCGTGCTGGTTGCAGCCGGTGGCTACGTGATCAACGATTACTACGATGTTAAAATCGACTTTGTTAATAATCCCGATAGGGTAGTGATCGGTAAAACCATTCACCGCAGGTTTGCCATTTTATTGCACATTGCCCTTTCTGCGGCCGGAATTTTTATCGGCTTGTTGGTTTCATGGGAACTTGCTGCGGTAAATTTCTTTTCGGTTTCGGTGTTGTGGTTTTATTCAAACCTGTTAAAACGCCAGCCGTTTATCGGCAACTTTACGGTAGCGTTGCTCACCGGCTTTTCCATAGCCATTCTTTTATTGCTTTATACAATCAGCACCGGGTTGATTATTGTGTATGCCGTGTTTGCGTTTTTTATGACGCTCATCCGCGAAATCATTAAAGACATGGAAGACCTGAAAGGCGACAATACTTACGGATGCAAAACACTTCCGATTGTATGGGGCATCCGTAAAACGAAGTTTGTGCTGTATGCCATCGTACTCCTGTTCTCGATAATCGTGGCCATCATCAACCTTGTTTATGTAAAACTCTCCATGATTTATTTTGTGATGCTGTTGTTCGTTCCGTTGGCGTGGTTAGCCCTGCGGTTGGTGCAAGCCGATACCAAAAAAGATTTTGGCTGGCTGAGCAGTTTTTGCAAAGTAATTATGTTGCTCGGTATTTTAAGTATGGCGCTGATTTCTTGATTTTATCAGACGTTAGATATTAGTAGTTAGACGTTAGATTTCTTATGTGCATCTTGTACTAACGTCTTGCATCTTGATACTAACATCTAACTACTAATATCTATTCCGAACGCAACCCCTTCACCGGATTATCAACAGCAGCCCTCATCCCGTGAATACCGATCGTGATAACAGCAATTAACAGTGTGGCTAAACCTGCGAGGATAAAAATCCAAATTCCTAAATCAATCCGATAGACAAACCCGTCAAGCCATTGCTTCATTAAGAAATAAGCGGGGACAACAGCAATTACAATCGCTAACAGCACTAACCTTACAAAGTTGCCCGAAAGTGTTCTGAACAAGCTCCACACCGATGCGCCCAGCACCTTGCGAATGCTGATTTCTTTCACGCGTTGTTGAATCATGTAAGACGACAATCCGAATAACCCCAAACAAGCCAGCACGATAGCAATGCCCGCAAACAGGTTCATTACCTGGCCTAACTGAACTTCGGTGCGGTACATGCGCTCATATTCCTGATCGAGAAAGCTATACTCAAACGGACGGTTGGGTAGCAGTTGCTTCCATTTGCTTTCGATAAACGACAACGTGCCGCTGATGTCGCTGTCTTTTACTTTTATCAGCACACGATTGCCCCACGAAGCCGTAAACAACACAAGCGGTTTAATGCTGTTGCGTAACGACTGGAAATTAAAATCTTTCACCACGCCAACAATAATACCCGGGCTGTTCAAGTCCATTGTCTTCCCGATGGCTTCTTCGGGTGAGGCAAAGCCAAGTTTTTTAACCGCGCTTTCGTTCAGGATGTAATGGAATTTTTTGTCTTCCCATTCTTCGGCAGCGGCTTCCTGTATGTATTGTTCAGAAAAATCGGTACCGGCTATAAGCTGTAATCCGGTGGTGCGTATATAATCGGCATCTACCGGGTTGGCGTTGGTAGGTATAATCTCGCCTTCGGGCATAGAAGGCAGGCGCATACTATACCCGCTGTAAATGCTTACCGGGCTGTTCACACAACGCGATACATTCACAATATGCGTGTTTGATTTTAATTCGTTCTTTAATGTTGAAACTAAGTTGTAATCCGTGCCCCATCCAACAGGCATGGTAATGATGTGATCACGGTCGTAACCTAATTTTTGGTTTTGAATAAAATGAAGCTGACCCTGAATAATTATTGTGGCAATAATCAGGAACACCGAAATGGCAAACTGAAAAACGGTTAACGATTGTTGCAACACTTTAGCCGATTGTGTGTTTTTGAAAACACCTTTTAATACCCGTGCCGGTTGTAACCGCGCGAGTACCAAAGCCGGGTAACCGCCTGCTATCAAACTAACAAACATTGTAGCAACTACTGTCCACACTATAAATGAAGGTGTAAACAGATCGGCTAACTGAAGGCTTTTGCCAATAAGAATATTAAAAGGGGGTAGGAGCAAGCCAGCCAATGCAATGCTTACCAATACCGAGAGGCTACATAATATAAGCGATTCACCAATAAATTGCCAAAACAATTGCCCACGCATAGCGCCCGATACTTTACGGATGCCCACTTCGCGTGCCCGCTCAATGGATTTTGCCGTGCTAAGGTTAATGTAGGTGAAACATACGATGATGATAATGAGTAAAGCAACACCACCTAAAATGTATAAGTACGTTATGCTGGTGTTGGCAACAAAATCAGAGTGTGGAGAATACAGGTGTACATCTTCAAACGGTTCGAGATAGATATGAATAGAAGCACCCGTGCCTTTCATTTCTTTTTCCATAAACGGATGCAGCTTTTCCTGTAACGGGGCAAAGGCTTGCGCATCGGTTAACAGCAGGTACGTAGTGTAATTGGCATTGAAATACGTTTCTTCCTGGTTTCGCCTCAGCGAAGAGAATGAAGCCAGGAAATCAAATTTCATTTGTGAGTTAGCGGGGTAATCGCGCATAACTCCGGTTACCTCGTAAGGTTTTGCATCATTGCCGATCAGCAAGGTTTTACCCAAAACATTTTCGTTGCCAAAGTACCGGTTGGCCGTTGTTTCGGTAAGCACAACTTTATCGGGGCCGTTCAATGCCGTGGCCGGATTGCCTTGCAACATCTCGTAATGAAAAGCATTAAAGAAAGAAGAATCGGCAAACATAAAATTGCGTTCCATTACCGGTTCGTTGTTGAATACCACAATCATATCGGCATTCGTCATGCGAATACCTTTTTCAACTTCGGGAAACGTGCGCGAAAAAACAGGTGCTATTTTGGTGCTGGTAAATGTACCACGGGCTTTGTCTTCACTGCCCTCAAAGCTGTATTCCATCACCACGCGGGCAATTCTTTCTTTGTTAGGTTGAAACTGATCGAAGCTCGCTTCATAGCGGATGAATAGTGCAATCAGCAGACAAGAGGTAAGGCCGGTGGTAAGCCCGAACACATTGATAACTGTGGATACTTTGTTTTTCCACAAATTACGGATGGCGATTTTAAAATTGCTTTTAAGCATAACGGTATGATAAAATTTTGGTGATGTGTTTCGTGATTTAATAATCCCCGGTCGGCAAAGCATCAGCACATCGATAATGAAAAATAGATCTGCCTTTCGTTTACCGGATGTTTTTAGTCTTCGTTCATACACCTCCATCAAATCACCTTCGATATAACTTTGCAAGCGCGGGTTAGCATACCAGCGGAAGAATTTCAGAAAGAGCTTGGGTGGTGTATCGTTATTCATTTCTTTGATCACTTTTTGTGAATAGTAGGCAGTAGGCAAGGAGCAGTTGGCAGGTTTAGATACCGAACTGGCGACTGCCTACTGTTCTTCCTCCTGTTATTCATTTTTAAGCGTTTCAACCGGGTTAATGCGCGATGTTTTAAATGTGAGATAACTAAGCGTAATCCACGAAATAAGAATTAGTACCAATCCCGAAACTAAAAACACGGCCGGGTGAATACCAACCTTGTACGTAAAGTTGTTCAGCCATTTTCCCATCATCCACCACGCAACCGGAACAGCCATGAGAATGGCAAGAAAAATGAGCTTTGTAAAATCACCAAGCAACAAGACAATTAATTCGTGTACAGGAGCGCCCAAAACTTTTCGGATGCTGATTTCTTTTGTCCTCTGATGAAAAGTAAGCATGGCCATGCCGAACAGTCCGAAGCAGGCAATGGCTACTGCAATGAAAGCGAATATACCAAACACAAAACCCGTGCGTTGTTCGGTTTTGTATTGCTGGTCTAAGCGATTGTCGAGAAAAGAAAATTCAAAATCGAAAGCATTATCAAATTGTGCGTAAACACTTTTGACTTGCGCAATCGTGCTCTCAAAATTCTGTGTATGCATTTTGATGACCAAATAATTGTAAGCCGGGTATGAAATAAAAAGCAATGGCTGCACAGAGCGATGAAACGACTGGAAGTGAAAATCTTTCATCACTCCGATTACGCGTCCGGTAAACACCCGACCATCTGCTTCCCAGTTGATTTCTTTACCAACTGCTTCTTCCAGGTTCAGTTGTTTCGCTCCGGTTTCGTTGATCACAAAAGTTATGGAAGTGTTTGCCTGGTTTTCGGGAAGAAAGAAACGTCCTTCGGCCATTTCGATGTTCAGGGTTTTCAAAAAATCATAATCCACAAAAGCTTCAGAAAAATCGACATGGTCTTGAGGGTTCGCAACTGACGTAACCGAATTTTGGTTAAACTGACCCCCGGGAATATTCGAGCTTGCCGAAACGGAATTTACGCCATCAATTTTCAATAACTCTGTTTTAAGCGCTTCCATACGCTTGCTTACCGAATTGTTTTTTACTGGAATAACGAGTACCTCTTCTTTATCAAAACCAAGATTTTTGTTTTGGATATAATCCAACTGGCTGAAAATGATGGCCGCTCCCGAAATCAGCACCATAGAAATGGCGAACTGGAATACAATCAACGTGCTGCGTAGCCTGCTGCCTTTATTGCTTCCCTGAAATTTTCCTTTCAGAACAACATGCGGTTGTACAGACGATAAGAAAAGAGACGGATAGATGCCCGCGATCAGCGTTACCACAATACTCAGCGCGATCAGCGCAGGAACAGTTTCACGGTAGTGCAGTACGAACGAGTGTCCCGTAAGTGAATTATAAAAAGGAAGGCTTGCCTCAATCAGTAATACTGCAATTACAATAGCCATGAGTGTAACAATGAGCGATTCGCTGAGGAACTGAAACGAAAGCTGTCTGCGCAATGCGCCAAGCGTTTTTCGGATGCCGATTTCTTTCGCGCGCTCTGCCGATTTTGCTGTCATCAAATTCATAAAGTTGATGCAGGCAATGATCAGCGTAAGCAAAGCAGCGGCTGCCATGATATACACGTATTCGATGTTGCCGTTTGTTTCAAGCTCCCAGCGCAGGTGAGATTTTAAATGAATATCGGTAACAGGCTGCACACGAAACCCATTGTTGTTGGCGATGGCACTGCGAAAATATTCATTGGATATATTGATGTATTTACGAACCCATGAAAGCAACTTGGCTTCCAATGCTTTGGGGTCTGCACCCGGTTTTAAGCGCACGTAATTAAAATGCCCGAAGTCGGCCCATGTGTAGTATTCAGCATCCGGGTCGTCAAGCGATTTTTCCCGTACATACGAAACCAGCATATCAAAATGAAAATGGCTTTGTTCCGGCACGTCTTTAAAAACGGCCATCACTTCCAGCACAGATGTTTCGGTGTCCACGGCAAGATGTTTGCCGATGGGGTCTTCATCGCCAAAATATTTCTTTGCAGTGGATTCGGAAATTAAAATTCCGTTTACATTTCTCAGTGCTTTTTTAGCATCGCCCCGCACCACGGGAAACCGAAACACATCGAAGAAAGTGGTATCAACAGAAAGTACGTTGGTTTCGTCAAACCGTAAATTATTTTCGGGGTTGCGGATGGAAAAGATTGCGCGTGTAAGTCCTGGCCCCCAAAGAGGCGACAAACTCACGGCACTTTCTACTTCGGGGAAATCGTTCACCATCGCCTGTGCCATCGGGTGAGGTGTGCGCGTTTGCGGGTTTTCGTTTTCCCATGTTATCCGGTAAAGATTTTCGTGTTGATCGTAATACCGGTCGTAACCGAGTTCATGCTTTACATACATGGTCATAATAAAAACACTGGCTATACCCAGTGCCAGCCCGCCAACATTAATGAAGGCATGAACTTTACTTTTAAATAAATTGCGCCACCCTGTTTTAAAATAACTCTTATACATACCGTAGGTGTTTATGTTTTTATAACCTTCTGTTGGTTTAATTATGCCCGGCCGGCAAAGCATCAGCACATCAACTATAAAAAGTAAATCTGCTTTTCGTTTACCGGATGTTTTTAATCTTCGTTCATACACCTCCATCAAATCGCCTTCGATGTAACCTTGCAAGCGCGGGTTAGCATACCAGCGGAAGAATTTCAGAAAGAGCTTGGGTGGTGTATCGTTATTCATTTCTTTGATCACTTTTTGTGAATAGTAGGCAGTGGGCAAGTTTAGATACCGAACTGCCTACTGGCGACTGCTTACTGCCAACTGAATTTAGCTTCCAGCACGGTCTTCGGTATAGCTTTCCACAACTGTTCACGGGTATCTTTCGCGTAAAGCATCGCTTTCTTTCCCAACGCGGTTATTTCAAAATAACGTCTTGGCCTTCCGGCCCGGTCTTCGGTGCTTTCGCCTGAGTATGATTTTAAATAACCTTTGTCTTCGAGGCGTATCAATGCCGTGTGCAGCGCACCCATGCTTACCGTGCGCGCTAAGCGCAATTCGATTTCATCTTTAATGGCTACGCTGTATGCTTCGTTGTTTAAGATGCCAACCGTAAGCATTACGATTTCTTCAAACTCACCTAATTGATAATTTTTCATTGAATAATTATTATTCTCTAAATGTAGGAATAATAATTATGCCAATCGTTTAAAGGCGTTTTTTGGATTGATTTTGAGGGTATGGTGGAAACGTTTGTACGCTTTCGTACAGGTTTTGACCGCAATCGCTCAACGGCATATCGTATTTAACCACATAGATACATAGATATGCCTATACAGTATTACCAGACTATTGTGTTTTTTGCTTGCAATCTATGGCTACTTATTTATTATTCGCAAAGCATAGGATGCACGCATTATACATAGCTGCCGGGTCTTGATAATGAAAGCAAAACAACTATGTATCTATGTGGTTTAGGATCAAAAGCGTATATTCACATTCATTCCTGAAATTTTTCAGGATGCATATTCAAATACTCTATAATCGAGAATCTGTAAAGGCAATCAGAAAATGAATCAAACAACACTTACACTTCCGGCTATCCGCAGCATTGATTTTCTCAATAGCAGTATTATGTTTATTCATTTGGATAACGACAGAACGTTTATTGTGCCATTAGATAAATTCCCGGCCATTCAAAAATTATCGAAAGATCAGAAAAATGATTTTGAAATAATTGACGGCAATTATTTGTCATTTCTCGCCATAGACGAGGTGTATAGCACCAACGAACTTATCGGTATCTGAACAAAACTCATTCCGACTTCAAACTATTCACCGGATTTGCCATTGCCGATTTAACGGATTCAAAACTTACAGTTGCTAACGCGATGGCTAACGCTACTATTCCCGCCCACGCAAATACAAACCATTCAACAGGGGCTTTGTAAGCGAAACTTTCCAACCATTTGTTCATGCTGTACCATGCAACGGGCACGGCAATAACAAAGGCAATCAATACGAGCTTTACAAATTCCGATGACATCAGGGTTACGATTTGTGTAACGCTTGCGCCCATCACTTTGCGGATGCCGATTTCTTTAAACCTGCGCTCGGCCATGTACGAGGAAAGCCCGTACAGCCCAAGCGCACAAATAACCATGGCAATCAGGCCAAAGCTGGTGATGATGCTCGATACTTTGCGGTCTTCTTCGTACTGTTTCTTTACGTCTTCATCGAGAAACGAATACTCAAAAGGCGTATCGTTGACGAGCGACTTCCAGGTTTGTTCAATCGACTTCACGGTTTGCTCAAAATTGGCCGAAGCAACCGAGGCAATTACATAATTGTAGCGGTTGGGATCGTTGGGGATTTCAAATAAGAGCGGCTGAATTTCATCGCGCAGGGAAACCTGGTTAAAATCTTCCATTACACCAATCACTTCAAAGTCGTATTTATTTCCCTGCCAGTCGAAGTGCAGGCTTTGCCCGACAATCTCTTGGGGAGTAAACCCAAGTTTGTCTGCGGCTGTCCGGTTTAAAATCAATTTATTGCCGCTCTCTGCTTTGCGATTATCGGTAAACGTGCGGCCGGCAATCAGTTTAATGTCCAGCAACTCCATATACCCGGCATCGATCACATTGCGCCTGATGTCAACTGTTTTTTCCATGCTGCCGCCATCCGGGTAAAACATCATATCACCGAAAACCTGCGAACCCGGAACAAAGCGGGTGCCCGACACGGCTTTTATATTACTGTTCTTTTCCAGTTCTTTTTTCAATACATCATACTGTTTGTGTGCTTCGTCCGTGCGGAGCGGCAATATGATTTTCGCTTTGGAGTCAAAGCCCAGATCTGTTTCGATCATGAAATTCATTTGCCGCGAGATGATGAAAATGCCGCACACCAAAACAATGGCAATCACAAACTGAAACACCACTAATGCTTGCCGGAGCCGCCCGGATGAATTACCGAGGTTGAGTTTTCCTTTTAACACCCGTGCAGGCTGGAAGGACGACAAATAAAATGCAGGGTAGCTTCCGGCCAACAGCCCGGTTACCACGGTGATGATAACAGATGCGATAATGAACCAAACCATGTTTTCGGAATGGAAGGAAATATTTTTACCGGTAAGCTGGTTGAAAAATGGGAGTGTGGTTTGCACCAGCACAAGGCTGATGAGAATGGCAATAACAACAATAACCATAGCTTCGCCTAAAATCTGCCCGGCCAATGACGAACGGAACGCACCCAGCGTTTTGCGTATGCCGATTTCGGCAGCACGCTTCGTGGCTTTTGCCGTTGACAAATTCATAAAGTTGATGCAGGCAATCAGCAAAACGAAAACAGCAATAGCCGCCACCACATACAAATAGTGGATGCGCGGGCTTTGCCCCACATCCGATTTCAGGTGAATGTCTTTTACCAATTCCAGCGAAAGCGTTTTGTAAAGCCCGAGGGCTTTCATCTGCTCGGCTCCATGTTTTTGCAAAACCTCGTTCATTTTTTGTTCTACTGCGGCCTTGTTGTGCCCGGAAACTAATTTTAAAAACGAAGGCACAAAATTCTCTCCTGCCCATTGGTTGGCTCCTCCTTCGCTTTTGGTGATGAAATCGCTCAGCCCCGTAGTGCTCGTCATGGAAGTGAAAAAATTTGCCTTAATGATGCTGTTGTATTTTTCTTTGAACACCCCGGTTACTTTGTATTCAACCGGTGCAGTGCCCTGGCTGATGGAAATAGTTTTACCGAGTGCAGGCTCGTTGCCAAAAAGCTTTTGCGCCAGTGTTTCCGAAAGCACTATAGTGTTAGGCTCTGTGAGCGCTTTTTTGGGGTTGCCTTCTTTCAGGTCGTATGTGAAAATATCAAACAACGTGGAGTCGGCTATGAAAGCGTTTGATTCATAAAAAAGGTTTTCTTCGTAACGGATCAGGCTTTGATCGAATGACGGGAGCACACGCACAGCCGTTTCAACTTCAGGTATCTCATCTTTCATGGTCATGGCTATGGGCGGGGAACAAGTGCCCGACTTGTTGACTATCATTTCTGATTGAAAGTGCGATACAATGCGATAAATATCTTCCGTCCGTTCGTGGTGCTTGTCGTAGCTTACTTCGTCTTGTATATAAAGTGTAAGCAACAAACAACAGGCTACGCCCAGGGCAAGACCGAGTATGTTAATGGCCGAGTACGCTTTATTCCGCACTAAGTTTCTAAAAGCGATTTTGAGATAATTTTTCAGCATGGCTCTTTTTGTTTAGGTTCTGTTAAAAAAATTGGCAGTCCCGATGGCTATCGGGATGCCAAAAACTGCACCAAAGTAAAACCGCCCTATTGGGTTGATTTTAGAAGAAAATGAGAAAACCCCTGTTCACGGACGGGCGTGAATGTTCGGAAACGGGCGGTTTGGGATTTGATGGTAGAGTTAAGGAAGGAGCATATCCGAACACCGTATGTCCTCATGCGGGCATTCCGGAACGATATGGTTTTTAACGATCAGGGTGTTTTCTTTGCGGCATGGAAAAATTTCGTTTGGCCATTTTTGCTTCCGGTAACGGAACCAATGCCGAAGCAATTTTGAAGCACTTTCAAAATCATACTACTGTTGAGGCGGCCTTGTTGTTGAGTAACAATCCGCAGGCGTTTGCCCTGAAACGTGCAGAAAAATTCGGAGTACCCACTAAGGTTTTTACCCGCAGTCAGTTCCGCGAAAGCGAACAGGTGTTGCACTGGCTCAACGAAAATCACATCACCCATCTTGTGCTGGCGGGTTTTATGTGGTTAGTGCCCGATTACCTCGTAAAAAATTATGCCGGGAAGATCATCAACATCCATCCGGCTCTGTTGCCTAAGTTTGGGGGCAAAGGTATGTACGGTATGTTTGTGCACGAGGCCGTGAAGGCAGCCGGTGAAACCGAAACGGGTATCACGATCCACGAAGTGAACGAGCGGTACGATGAAGGAAAAATTTTATTTCAGGCATCGTGTACAGTAGCGGCTACCGATTCGCCCGAAACCATCGCTGATAAAGTTCATCAATTAGAGCATGAGCATTATCCGAAAACTATTGAGCGATGGGTTTTGAACAAGTGATTGACTTTATTTTTATGGGTATCCGCTTTTGGCCCTAAACCACATAGGTGCATAGAAATGTTCGGTATGCTTACGTATAGTATTATGCCATCGCTATTGTGTTTTTTGCTTGCAAAACTATATTCACCTGTTTGTTTCAGCAAAACATAGTCCCAACTTTGTCGGTATCTGATAATGAATCAATAACAAGCTATGTGTCTATGGGGTTAAAAATGATAGTCGGATTTTTTTAAGAGTTGAAACTCATACTCATGTTATTTTTTTGCAGGGACTATCCATTCAAAATCGGCCGACTTCGGAAACTCAGCAAATACTTTTTGAATAAACTCCCCAGGCTTGGCCAGCTTGCGCAGACGCAAATCGATCCACGCCCCATCAATGCTTAATGTTGTGGCCAATGCGCCATCTTCTTTTAAAAAAGTGTGGCGTAAACTCCAACGACTGAAATCTTCGGTGCAGCGGAACATCTCAACGGTTAACGTAATTTTATCTTCCAACATGATTTCGCGCCTGAACACCGCTTCTTCCCGGAATAAAATCGGGCCGAGGCTAAGCTCTTCAAACTTCGTAGTGGTTAACCCGCGTTCGCTCAGTAATTGCATACGGGCTGCGGCCGCAAAATCGTAATACACCGAGTGGCGCAAGTGGCGATTGGCATCAATATCTGCCCAACGGATAGAAATAGGCATCGAAAACGTTGACATAGTGTTAGGTATAAACGTCAAAAGTAGTAACTTCTCGCACACAAAATCGAAGGTTATGCAACAATCACTTGCTACTGCCGTGCTTTTGCCCATCGCATTAGGTATTATCATGCTGGGTCTTGGCCTGTCGTTAACAGTTCACGACTTTAAGCGCGTTACACAATACCCCAAAGCGGTTGCCATCGCCTTGTTTTGTCAGATGGTGCTGTTGCCCGTGTTGTGTTTTGTGTTGGTGATTGCAACAAAACTCAATCCGGTGTTGTGCGTGGGCATGATGTTACTGGCCGCATCGCCCGGAGGGGCTACCGCCAACCTGTACAGTCACTTATCGAAAGGCGATGTGGCGTTAAACATTACGCTTACCGCCATCAATAGTATATTAACATTGTTCACGCTTCCGCTGATTGTAAATTTTTCGCTCAGTTATTTTATGGAATCCGGGCAATACGTGTCGGTGCAGTTTCAAAAAATTGTAGAAGTGTTTGCCATCGTGCTGATACCCGTTTCGTTAGGGATGATCGTTAAAAAGAAATGGCCGGTTTTTGCTTTTAGAATGGACAAGCCCGTAAAAATTGCCTCGGCTTTGATTTTAATTGTGTTGATTGTTTCGGTTACGCTTCGTGAAAAGCAAGTGCTGATCGATTATGCCGGAAGCTTGGGGTTGCCCGTGTTGTTGTTTAATGTGTTGAGTATGGCCATAGGATATTATGTGCCGCGATTGCTAAACATTGATAAGCGCCAGTCGGTTGCCATTGGCATGGAAATCGGTATCCATAACGGAACGCTGGCTATTTACATAGCCCTGAGTGTGCTGGGAAATTCAGTCATGTCTGTTCCGCCTGCCATTTACAGCCTGCTTATGTTTTTTACAGCGGCCATTTTTGGCTTTTGGGTAAGCCGTTCGCGATAAACTGATTTTAGATCAGTTGTCTTTTTTTGTTTACTTCTGCTGAACTGTCAACGAACTTCAGTCGCCCTATTAGCCTTTCCTATAACGGTTCGCAACGTGCAGTCAGCGTGGGAATTGAATCACTTACCACAAATGTGAATAAAAACCGTCTAATCAACAGTTTCTTGGTTGTGCAATGGATGTCGATGTTACAGATCGTGTTTTATGTTGCCTTTGACTTCTTCTTTTTCATTTGTTTGTCACCCCATTCCATTATGAGTTTGATTGACGGCATAAGTTCTTTGCTAATGTCGGTTAATGTGTATTCTACTTTTGGTGGTACTTCGTGGAATACTTTTCGGTTAATCAATGTGTCGTCCTCAAGCTCACGTAGTGATTGGGTAAGCATTTTTGTTGTAATGTCTGGCAATGTTTTTTTGAGTTCTCCATATCGAAGCACTTTGTTTCGGTAAAGGTGCCATAAAATTCGGGCTTTATACTTACCGCCAATTCTTCTAAAGGCATAGTCAACGGGACACATTGCAATTTCCTGAATTTTTTTTACCATTTTATGTAGTTGTGGATCAACAATAGAATACTTTTAGTATGTAGCATACAATTTAGTACATACTTGTTGTAAATATATATACATTCTACTTTTACAACAACAATTTAAACAAATAGAGAAATGAATAAACACGTTCAGCACAAGAGAGCCTTTCTGATATGGCTTGCTATTTATCCCTTAATAACTATTCTGTTTTGGTTATTCGGGGATTATCTAACAAGGTATCCACTGACAGTAAGGACTTTTGTTTTAACTGCTATTGCAGTACCGATAGTATTCTATCTTATACTGCCTCTTTACAACAAAGTATTCACGAAATGGTTAAATCCGTAATTTATGAAACGAACATTTTCAACAATCGTAACAGTGTACCTGATAGCCGTTGGTACAGTAAACGTAACAGCACAAACAAGTGATAACAGCACAATAAAATCAGAAAAGATGGAAACAGTAAAGCAAAGCAAAGAGGTTGTTCAAGGTTTTTTTAATGCCTTTGGCAGCGGGGATTTTGATGGAATCATTAATTCCTTTCACGACAGTTGCACTATAACGGCTGTGAGGGAAGCAGACAGAAACAAATCGCAAATTTATGGCACATATAAAGGAAAAGATGGAGCAAAAACGTTTATTTCAAACTTGGGTAATGCTTTTAATACAAAAGCCTTTTCGGTTGACAACGTGGTTAGTGAAGGAAGCATCGCTTTTGCAAATGGCAAGTTTACGCATATTGTAAAGTCAAGTGGAAAAACGTTTTCAAGCGATTGGGCTTTAATGTGTGTGATAAAAAATGATAAGATTTATGAGTATCATTTCTATGAAGACTCTGATAAATTTTCAGAAGCAAACAAGTAATTGATACCAGGTGTCCATGTAAGCCTGATAAGAAAAAAACTTATCGGGCTTTTTGTTTGCGTTAAGTGTTAGGAAATTGTTTCAATCGGTGTCAGGTGATTGTCTGTTCGCGATAATCCTTTCTAAAAATTGGCAAAAGACGGGCTGTTCACCAAAATGCTATTGATTGTCGGACAGTGCGGTAGTCTAACATGTAACCTCCAAACACATACACGTCAAGGTGTATTCACCTCATTAAACCCACCTTCCGTATGATCCGTCCAACTCATCGGGTAATTTTTATCCAAAAACTCCAGCGAATCTTCCGTTAAAAATAACGGACGGAACGTATCGATCATCACCGCCAACTCGTGTGTTTCTTTCGCCCCGATACTTTTCTCGACCGTACCCGGATGAGGGCCATGCGGTAAGCCGCCCGGGTGCAGTGTGAATGATCCACGCTCAATGCCTCTGCGGCTCATAAAATTCCCTTCGGCATAATACAGCACTTCATCGCTGTCGATGTTGCTATGGTTGTACGGTGCGGGTATCGCTTGCGGATGGTAATCGAACAGGCGCGGTACAAACGAACAGATCACAAAATTGTGCGCCTGAAACGTTTGGTGCACGGGGGGCGGCTGGTGAATGCGACCGGTAATAGGTTCAAAGTCGTGGATCGAAAAAGCATACGGCCATAAAAATCCGTCCCAACCAATTAAATCTAACGGACTATGTTCATATATATATTGGTGCAGGTATCCTTGTTTTTTGATCTTCAATAAAAACTCGCCTTTGCTACTGTCGGTAATAAGTTCGTGTGGCGGACGGATGTCGCGTTCGCAATACGGTGAATGTTCGCCAAGCTGGCCGAGTTCGTTGCGGTAACGCTTAACGGTTTCAACCGGTGAGCTGGCCTCAACAATTAACAGGCGCAAGGGGCCTTCGTTAAATTCGAGTTTATAAATAACCGTGCGCGGAATAACCACATAATCGCCTTGTTTGATTTCCAATTTCCCGAAAGGTGAGATGAGCACACCGCTGCCATCGTGTACATAGAGCACTTCATCGCCTTCGGCATTTTTATAGAAGTAATCCATGCTGCGTTGCGTGGGCGAACAGATGGAAATGGAACAATCGTTGTTTTTCAACAATACTTTTCGTGCGCTTAAATAGTCGGTTCCGGTTGTTGTAACCTTCGAAGTATTTAAGTGTGTTTGTTTGAGCGCGTAATCGTTGATAATTTTTGCGCCATACTTTACCGGTTCCAGCACGGTTTTAATGCGGGTGGGCGCATAGATGTGGTATAGGTTTGAATAAATACCTGAAAAACCCTCTGAGCTAACTAACTCTTCTTTGTACAAACTGCCATCGGGCTGACGAAACTGCGTGTGTCGTTTGGGTGGGATTTGTCCTAAACGGTAATAATACATAAGGCTCTTTTTTGAACCTTCAAATTGAAAACTTTTTCTTTAAAAAAGAAGTGTTCAAACGATTGAACCGGTTTAACGCTTAAAAACGTTAAAGAACGACTCTTCGTAGCTTTGCCCGATGGGCACTTCGCGCCTCCCGGCCAGGTAAATGTTTTTATTGCGCACCGATTCGATTTTGCTAAGGGGCACAATAAACGAGCGGTGTACCCGGATTAACCGCAAACACAGTATGTTACGCTAATCAATAAATGCTTGTTCTGGTTCGACAATTATTCCCGGATTCTATTCTCTGGTTAATTTTTTTTGGTTGTGTGACTGTGGTCACACTAAAGCCCTGACTGGTAAAATACTTTTGTGTCCTAATTATTCCGGCACATGAACTATTTACTACGAAGTATTTTTATTGTGAATTTACTGATTCCGTTATGGGTTGACGCGCAAAACGCTTCGCTTACCCTGCAACAGGCACTTGAGGCTGCTCAGAAAAACAATCAATCCATTAAATTGTCTGAACTCGATTCGGAGGCATCACAAACAAGATATAAACAAACACAGGCTGTATTTCTTCCACAGGTGAACCTGAGCTATACCGCTATGAGCACAAACAATCCGCTTAATGCGTTTGGATTTAAACTTCAGCAACAGTCTATTACACAAAATGATTTCGATCCGCGTCTGCTAAACAGTCCTTCGGCAACGCAAAATTTCATGACCAAGGCCGAGTTGCTTCAGCCCGTTTTAAATATAGATATGTTGTATATACGACAAGCTGCTGAGTACCAGATAGTGGTGTTTCAATACAAGCATAAGCGAATTCAACAGTATGTAACATTTGAGGTCGAAAAAGCTTATGCCCAATTGCAGTTGGCACATCGGGCAGTAGCCGTACTTGACGAAGCCGTAAAAACTGCACAAGCTGTTTACACGGCTACTAACAATCGATTCGAAAAAGGGTATCTGCAAAAATCAGATGTATTGCAGGTTGGAGTACATACTGTCAATACCGAAAGCAAATTAGCCGAAGCAAAAAGCAATATTCAAAACGCCTCCGATTATTTAAGTCTGCTAATGGGCGCACAGGCAGGTGTGGTATATATTGTAGATACAACAACACAGGTTGTTACTGTTCCGGTTAATGAAATCCTTCCCGATAACCGTGCCGACTTTCAGGCCATGCAGGCTGCGGTTGACGCACACGATAAGATGTTAAAATCAAATAACATGGCATACGTGCCTAAACTAAATGCGTTTGGTGAATATATGTTTAACGATGCCTCGGCTTTTGGTTTTGGATCAGATGCTTATTTGGTTGGCGCACAGCTATCGTGGAAAATATTTAACGGCACAGCCACTAAAAACAAAATTGCAACGCAACGCCTTGAGCGTGATAAAGCAACGCGTGAACTGGCATATCAAAAAGAACAGGCAAGTGTAGAGCTGAATAAAACTAAACGCCAGCAGCAGGATGCGCAAAACTTAGTTAACCAACAGAAGCTTGCGGTAGCGCAGTCACAAGAAGTATTTCGGCTGATGCAGAACCGTCATGTACAAGGGCTGGTAACCACCACCGAATTACTTCAGGCTCAAACAATGGTAGCACAGCAAAAACTGAGCTGGGCGCAGGCAGTGTTTCAGTTGAACATCACGCAAGCGTATTTACATTTTTTATTAACCACTTCCAATCAGTAATTAAACGTTATGAAATCATATATTATAAAAAAAATTAGTATCGTTCTGGCTATCGGTTTATTCATGGTATCTTGTTCGCATGAGCAACCGGCCTCTTTACATCAACCAACACCCGTTGTTGTTACTTTAACGCAGGCAGTGCCACAAAACACAGGTAACATTACGGCCAGTGGTCAAATTGAATCAACCGAAATAGCTGTTATCAGTACGCGGGTAATGGGTTTTATCACGTCAGTTCATGCGAAGCCGGGAGATACCGTTAACAAAGGCCAATTGTTGATCGCCATCAGTAACAGCGACATCCTTGCCAAAAGGGCACAGGCACAAGCTATGGTTACTGAAGCCGAAGCCGCCCTGAAGGACGCACAAAAAGATTTTGATCGCTACACAGAACTATATAAACAACAAAGTGCATCCGAAAAAGAGCTTGAAAGCATAACACTACGCTATCAATCTATGAAAGCCAAAGCTGAAGTTGCCAGACAAATGCAGCTCGAAGCCGAAGCTATGCTGGCCTACACCAGCATTACAGCTCCATTTGCCGGGGTAGTAACACAAACCATGGCCGATAAAGGAAGTATGGCCAACCCGGGTGTGCCTTTATTAATTCTTGAAAAGAAAGGAAGTTATGAAGTGATTACATCCGTAACCGAAGCAGATGTTGAGCACCTCAAAACCGGTACACCGGTTACGGTACTTGTAAAAGCAACCGGTAAAAAAATACTTGGTCAGGTATCGGAAATCAGTCCTTCATCAAGCCATAGCGGAGGCCGTTACGGTGTTAAAATTTCTATTCCGCAAACTGCGCATACCGGGTTATACAGTGGTATGTCGGCTACGGTAAACTTTGCCATTTTAAATGTTGATTCAGGTAAACTGGTAATTCCGGCAACGGCATTGATCTATAAAGATCAACTGGTTGGTTTATACACGGTAAGTGAAAACAATACCGCTGTTTTGCGTTGGCTGCGTTTGGGTAAGGCATACGATGATCAGGTAGAGGTACTTGCAGGTTTGAATGCTCATGAAAGGTTTATTCTTAAAGCAGAAGGGAAACTGTATAACGGGGTTCCCGTTCAGGTTCAATCCAATTAATTAACCTAACAAATCACTATATAAATAATTAACTGAACATGAAAGAAGGTTTGTCAGGGAATATTGCAAAGGCCTTTATCAATTCAAAGCTGACGGTTTTATTGATGATTGGTTTTTTACTGATTGGTGGATACAGCACAATGCTGATTCCGCGTGAGGAAGAGCCCCAGATTAACGTGCCGATGGCGGATATATTCTTGCGCTATCCGGGGGCATCGCCACAGGAAACGGAAGCCCGCGTGGTGCAGCCGCTTGAAAAAATTATCTCAAACATTAAAGGTGTGGAGTATGTGTATTCTACTTCCATGAAAGGTCAGGCAATGCTGATCGTACAGTTTTATGTAGGCGAAGACATTGAGCGCTCATTGGTAAAGCTGTATAACGAGTTGATGAAGAACATAGACAAGATGCCTCCGGGTGTTTCCATGCCGTTAGTGAAAACCCGCGCAATAGATGACGTGCCCGTGCTGGGCTTAACGTTGTGGAGCGAAACCTACAACGACTACGATCTCAAACAACTTGGCCAGGCTGTTACCAACGAAATCAAAAAAATACCTGATGTGGCCGCTGTAAACATCATCGGTGGGCGCAGCCGCCAGGTAAAGGTTACGCTCGATAAAGACAAAATGACGCAAAACCGTGTTGATTTTCTCACCGTCAGTCAGCAATTGCAAGGCAACAACACGCAACTGTTGGCCGGTAATTTCGTGAACCGCGATACCGTGTTCTCGGTGGATGCGGGAAGTTACATCGCGTCAGCGGAAGATTTGGGCAATACCATTGTGGGGTTAAACAACGATCAACCGGTTTACCTCAAACAAGTTGCTGTTATTGAAGATGGTGCCGAAAAACCATCGCAGTATGTTTTTTACGGATATGGAAAAAGTGACACAACCCAAACAACCTATCCTTCCGATTACCCTGCCGTAACACTTTCCATTGCAAAAAAGAAGGGTGCCGATGCCATGAATTTATCGCACCGCATCCTCAGCAAAGTAGAACATCTTAAAACAGAAATTATTCCTACCGATGTACACGTAACCGAAACCCGTAACTATGGCGAAACGGCATCCGAAAAAGTATCGGAGTTGTTGCTGCATTTATTAGTGGCCATTGTAGCGGTAACCGCTTTTGTCATGCTGGCGATGGGCTGGCGCGGTGGGCTGGTAGTGTTTCTTTCGGTGCCCGTTACATTCGCACTCACCCTGTTCAGCTATTACTTTCTTGATTACACGCTCAACCGTATTACACTGTTTGCGCTGGTATTCATTACCGGTATTGTGGTGGACGACTCCATTATCATAGCCGAAAACATGCACCGTCATTTCAAGATGAAGCGCCTGCCGTTTTTGCAGGCTGCCATCTTCGCTATCAATGAAGTGGGTAACCCTACCATACTGGCCACCTTCACGGTGATTGCTGCCGTGTTACCGATGGCCTTTGTATCGGGTATGATGGGCCCGTACATGAGCCCAATGCCGATTGGCGCCAGCATTGCCATGTTGTTGTCGCTGGTGGTTGCACTTACACTAACTCCGTACCTCGGCTATTTATTCCTGCGCCAAAAAGAAGGGCGCAATCACAAAGAACATCCGTCATTGGAAGAATCAACGATTTATAAAATCTACAAAGCGTTAATTAACCCGATGCTGGAAACACGCTGGAAGCGCTGGGCATTTATCATGAGTACGGTTGTCGTGTTGTTGATTTCGGCATCCTTCTTCTATACCAAATGGGTAGCGGTAAAAATGCTGCCGTTCGATAACAAGAATGAATTTCAGGTGATTATCGACATGCCGGAGGGCACATCGCTGGAACGTACAGCAGTGGTTACCAAAGAAATTGCACAATACCTTTCCACACAACCACTTATTAAAAACTATCAGGGATATGTAGGCATAGCCGGGCCGATCAGTTTTAACGGATTGGTTCGTCATTACGATTTGCGTTCGGGCGATAACGTAGCCGATATTCAGGTGAACCTTGTGCATAAAAAAGAACGCAGCCTGCAAAGTCATGATATTGCCAAACAGCTTCGCCCTCGTATTCAGCAGATCGCTGCAAAATACAATGCCAATGTAAAACTGGTAGAAGTTCCGCCCGGGCCTCCGGTGTTGTCAACCATCGTTGCCGAAGTGTACGGACCAAACTATGAACAACAATTAAACATCGCACAACAGGTTAAAACACTTATCGCAAATACCGAAGGTGTTGTGGATGTTGACGACATGGTTGAAGCCAACCAAACCGAATACCGGTTTGAAATCGATAAGGATAAAGCCATGCGTATGGGTATTGCACCGGCACAGGTAACGGCAACGCTTCATGCAGCACTTTCAAATATGCCCGCAGGCGTATTGCACAACCCGGTATCGTTCGATCCGGTACATATCGTGTTGCAGTTAAGCGATGATGAAAAAGCGGGTGTGAACGACTTGCGCAACCTGCCCATCATCAACCAGCGCGGTCAGGCAGTTATGGTTGGTGATTTGGTTACCGTTCGTGAAGTGGCAAAAGAAAAAAGTATTTATCGTAAAAATCAAAAACGTGTGGTGTATGTACTGGCCGATCTGGCCGGTGATCTGGAAAGTCCGGCCTATGCCATTTTCGATGTGTCGGATAAGTTGAAAGAAATAAAACTACCAACCGGATACACGTTGGGAGAGTCGTTTAACCAGCAACCCGAGTTTGAAGATAACTTTACGTTAAAATGGGATGGCGAGTGGCAAATTACCTACGAAGTGTTTCGCGATTTGGGCATTGCTTTCGGTGTGGTGATTGTGCTCATCTACATACTGATTGTCGGTTGGTTTCAAAACTTCAGTGTGCCTGTTGTAATGCTGGCGGCCATACCGCTTTCGCTGATCGGGATAGTGCTTGGCCACTGGATGCTGGGCGCATATTTTACCGCTACATCCATGATCGGGTTTATTGCCCTGGCCGGAGTAATGGTGCGTAACTCGGTGTTACTGATCGACTTTATCAACATCCGGTTAGCGGAAGGCATCCCGTTAAAACAGGCGATTATCGAGGCCGGAGCCGTGCGTACAACACCTATTTTGTTAACAGCAGGAGCTGTGGTGCTGGGCGCGGTAATTATTTTGTTCGATCCGATTTTTCAGGGTTTAGCCATTTCGCTGATGGGTGGAACAATCACATCTACCTTCCTCACACTGTTGGTAGTGCCGTTGATTTATTTCAGAATGATGCGTAGTCAAAAACAAAAATCAAAACCATGAAACTCTTAATTGTAACCAGTTTAAAAGAACATCAAACCGATGTTGCAAAATTATTGGAGCAGGCCGGTATTACGGTGTTCAGCGCCTCCGAAACTACGGGCTTTAAAAATCCGGCCGAAGAAAACCTGCTTACGAATTGGTATGCGCGTTCACGCGATCAGTACAACTCTATTTTTCTGTTCAGCTTTACAGATACAGCCAATGCTAACAATACTTTGGAGTTAATTCGTAACTATAATCAGGTGAACAATACAGGGTTTCCCATCAGAGCTTTTATGTTACCGGTTGAAAAAGCAAGCTACGATATTGAATAGTATGAATACAAAACCAATAACCGAAACTCAGCAATACATTTTGCTGTTCGACAAAGCACAGCATATACTGGATGATGTATGCCGTGAGTTCAGACAAACCTATTTCTGTCGCAGAAAACTATATCGAAAAAAACTAACCATTAATAACTAATTTAGTATGAGAGAACGAATTGTACGCGCTGTTGCCGGTACGCTGGTGCTGATCAGCATTTCATTGGCTTATTTTATCAGCATCAACTGGTTGTTGCTGGCTGCATTTGTCGGCCTGAACTTATTGCAATCTTCTTTTACGCGATTTTGTCCGCTGGAAATGATCCTCGATAAAGTGGGTATTGAAAAAGAAAAGACAGTTAAATAAAATCGCAGGACAAACGAAAATGACAATCGGTTGTTTAAACCGATTGTCATTTCATTAATGAAATATCAATACCCCGTGTTAATCCCTTTTTCAATAGCCGGAATACCCTTCTTCATCCACTCAGGCTCAGGTGCGCCTTTCAAATAATAATCGAAGAACTGCATCAAACGAATGTCGTAATCTTTTCGGTTTTGTCGCTTTTGCAGATTGTGTGCTTCATCGTTGTACACCAGCATCCACACAGGTTTGTTCAATCTTCTAAGCGACATATAATATTCAATGCCCTGATACCACGGCACGGCATCGTCTTTATCATTTTGCATGATCAACACAGGCGTTTGAACTTTATCGGCATAAAACAACGGTGAGTTCTCTATATAATAGAGCGGTTTTTCCCACAACGTTCCGCCAATGCGACTCTGGCTTTGCTCGTATTGAAACATACGACTCATACCAGTGCCCCAACGAATACCGCCATACGCGCTGGTCATGTTTACTACCGCAGCGCCCGCCCCGGCTGCCTTAAACAGATTGGTGCGCGTAATCAGGTAAGCCGTTTGATAACCGCCCCAGCTTTGCCCTTGTATGCCGATATTTTTTTCATCGACAAAACCACTGCCGATCAACTGGTTTACGCCCGGCATAATGCAGTTGTAAGCGCTTTCACCGGGCAACCCGTTTTTATAAACAATGTCGGGTACAAATACTAAGTAACCATTGCTTGCGCACATCACCCGTTGTATGATAGACCACGCAGGCTGCGGTTTGAAATAAGAATATAACCCATTGCTGCTTTTTTCATAGAAGTACACCAGCATCGGATATTTTTTATTCGGATCGAAGTTCTCGGGTTTGTACAACAAGCCCTGTAACGGTATGTTATCAAGCGATGTGTAATTCACCAATTCAACCGTGCCCCACAAATAATTTTTCTGTTGCGGATTGGCGTTAGTTATTTTTCGGGACGATGTAAAAGACAGGTTGCTGATCCACACATCGGGGAACTCTACAAAATTTTCGCGTGTAAATAAAATCCTGTCGGCTTGTAGTGCTTTGCTTACACCAGCATACCGGTAATTGCCGCTGATTAATTTTTTCAGCTCACCCGTTTTCAGCGAAAGGCTGTAATAGCCCGTGGCTTTGGTTTGCTCGTTAAACATCGAAAGCAGCAGTGTGGCATTGGGCTTGATAAATTTTTCTTCCGGATCGAGGCGTACATTACGGAAAATTAATTTTTGATCGCGGCCAATGCCGGTCAGGTTAACGGCCGCTGTTTTGCCTTGCGGATCGACAGACCAGATGTCGTACCGGTCATAGACTAAAATACGTGCATCGTTTTCGAGCCATCCGGCATATCCGTACGATGAAGGGTAATCGGGATGATCGTCTTCTTCATCGGCAAACGATACAGGCAATGCTTTTGTTAACGACTGTGTTTTTCCGCTGGCGATGTGGTGTGCGAACCATGCAGTATCGGGCAGACTAAACCAAAAGGCATAATTGGCTTTTGGTGAAATGTTTACATTACCTTTTATTTTTTCGGCAATGCGTTTACTGTTTCCGGTTCTTACGTCAATGCTATAAACATCGGTATATCCGCTGATGTCGTAAAAATTACTCCAGCGATACGGCTTGTCGGACAGGCCAAGCGCAACGGCAGCATTTCCTTCATCGGCCAGCACAACTTGCGGAATGGTTTCGCTTCCTAACAGCGCAATGGATTTATCGGTCAGGTTAATCACTGATTGAAACGAACGTTTCTTTTCGGCTTCGAGGCGTGCGTTTTGTTGTGTTTGGAGTACGCTGTCTTTCCAGTTCCACACTTCTACTTTAATAATTTCTTCTTCTAATTTGCTGGTGTCCTGTACTAAAGGCTTGGGCTTTAATCCAAAAAACAATTTAGAGCCGTCTTTTGAAAAATCGGGTGTGGCATGTTCGCTTATAAACCAGTTAGCCGGAACGTTCGTTGTGTTTTCATCGACCAATACCGAAGCGGCCGTATTGCCTTTTGTCCAGTGGTACAGTTTATGAACATGATTAGGCGCTTTGGTTGTGTCGGTATCCACTAAAAAACTTGCCTGCGTTCCGTCTTCGCTAATGGCCAAACCTTTGTATTTGAATTTGCTGTTGCCGGTAAACAGGGCTTGCTGTGTTCCGGTTTGTAAATCATACCAATATACCCCCGCTTGTATGGAAAGTGTGTCGTTGCCCGAAGTTGTAAACAACAAACTCTGGCCAAACTTGGCGAGAGCATAATCTTTTACATAGCTGAATTTTGTTTCCTGTTTATTGTTCAGGTTACGCAACACTAAGGTGTAGCCGTTGTCGTCAGTATTCTTTTTGATTTTTTTTGTTTTGGCCGGCTCGGCTTTTTTAGCGGTGTCGGGCTTGGCTTTCGATTTTTCTTCTTTAGCGGCCTCTAACATCCAGGCTGCCCACTGCCCGGCTTTTTCGGGTACTTTGAACGATTTAACGTTGGCGATTTTTTCGAGCGAGCGCGATCCAAACGTAAAAATGCCCAGCGAATCTTTCGGCAGGTCTTCTTTCTTTTTCTTTTGCCTGCGCAGTTCTTTTACCTTTTCTTTTTCGGGTTTGATTTTAAAAACAGCAAACCGGCTGTCGAATGTGATTATGGTTTCGCTGGCGCGTTGAACGGAGTCTTCTTTTAAAGTAGAGAGGTCAAAGAACGATACTCGTCCATCTCCATCCTGCGGATTGATGGTAATGGCGGCATAACGGCCATCAGGCGAAATAGATTTTGTCGTAATGTCTTTCCATCCGTCATACACTGCGGGGGTCAGGGGTTGTTTAACAACAACGGGTGTTTTCTTTTTTTGCGCTGTTACCGTTACCGAAAGGCCGAGCAACAACAAGAGTATAGTGTGTTTCATATATTTCAGGTTCATCAAAATAAAGGGATGTTAAAAATAAAGTCCTCGTGGAAATAATCCACGAGGACTTTATACCAATGGTACAATAGGGTGAGGAATACGCTACATCGGTGTTTTTTCAAGCTCCGGTATGCGGTCGAACAGTTTTAACGCCTGCTGAAAAATTTCGTTGGTTTCGTTCATAATAGGGTATAGCCCTTCGTTGCCCCAAAGTTTGCGGGCGATTTGTGCTTTTACATGAATTTGAAACAGACGCTTTTTCCGGCTTAACTCTTCGTAATCGGGTTTGAGCTTTTTCTTTTGTCCGAGTTTCACTAAGTCGTTTAACATCTGGTCGGTTACAACAAATTTTGTAAAGAAATCATCAACACCTTTTGCTTCTAATACTTTTTTATTCTTTTCGGCATACGTGAAAGCATATTCGTACAACGTAGTGGTTGAATACAGTTCGTTCAGGTAATGGCTGTTGAGTGTGGTATCTAACGGAATAAAATAATCGGGCATAACGCCACCGCCACCATACACCGTGCGTCCGTGTGCGGTCTTGTATTTTAAAGTGTCGTTAAAGTGAATGCTATCGGCATGAAAAAACTCACCTTTTCGGTAACGGCTTAAAATATCCTGCGAGTAGGCGTCTTCATCATCATACGGTTTTTGAATAGACCGTCCGCTGGGTGTATAGTACCGCGAAATGGTTAGGCGTAGTTCGGAGCCATCGCTGATGTCGAACGGACTTTGTACCAATCCTTTTCCGTACGATCTGCGGCCAACAATCAGGGCGCGGTCGTTATCCTGTAAAGCACCCGCTAAAATTTCGGAGGCCGAAGCACTCCATTCATTCACGAGCACAATCAAATCGCCCGACTCAAAATTTCCTTTGCTGGTAGAGGTGGCATCGGTGTTCAGGCGTTTGTCTTTGCCATTGGTATAAACAATTTTTTTACCGCTCGATAAAAAATCATCGGCCATTTGAATAGCCATTTGCATATAGCCGCCACCGTTGCTTTGCAAATCAAGCACTAAGCGTTTCATACCTTTGCCTTTCAGTTTGGTGAGCGCTGCATTAAACTCGTCATAGGTAGTAGCGGCAAACCGGCTGATTTTGATATACCCGGTTTCAGGGTCAACCATGTAGGCTACATCTAACGAGAACTGCGGAATTTTATCGCGCACAATGTTAAACTCAAGCGGTTCGGGCGAACCGGAACGCACAATGGTAACTTTTACTTCGGTGCCGCTGGGGCCTTTCAGTGATTTCATCACTTCGGCTGAGGTAATGCCCACACCGGCCATGTCTTTGTTATCTACTTTGATAATCTTATCGCCCGATAAAATACCGAGCGCCTCAGAAGGGCCACCGGCTAAGGGCGAGATCACCACAATGGTATCTTGAAAAACATTGAACTCCACGCCAATGCCATCGAAGTTGCCCCGCAAATCTTCGTTGGCCTGCACACGATCCGAAGCCGGGATATACACCGAGTGCGGGTCGAGCTTGGCCAACAGGTGTTGGATCGACTCGTCAACTAACTTATCGGTTTTAATATCGTCCACGTATTTCTGATCGATGTAGGTAAGCACTTCGCGTAGCTTTTGCACATCACGGCTTACCTCCGAAGAAGTTCGCTTCGTGTTCAGGCTGGTACCGATAACAATACCACCCGCCAGGCCTAAGCAAAGCACAAGGGGAAGGCTGATCTGGTACCGGGTATTTCTCTGTTCGCTCATATTCAAATTACACTCGATGTTCTTTAACGGTGCTATATAGCAAATGTTGGCCTATGCTAACGTGGTTTTTTGGCCGGAAATCGATAAAAAGATGATTTTTGTCACCGCAAGGCATACTCTGGCGGTTTTTCAGGACTTTGTTGCAGGCTTTCCGTATCTTTGAAAACCAATGGACAGCGCACACATAAAAAGTAAACGGATTGCCCAATTAGTTGACGAGAACTACGTGCATGCGTACGTGTTGTATTATTTCGGCATCCGGTTCGATGAGTACCCCGAAGATACATTAGAGCAAACCTGCGCCCGCAAAGGGTTGCGGGTAGAGCAGGTAGTGCGTGAGCTTGAAAACCCTACACATTTAAAAGAAGCCGATTTACCGTTGGTGTCGTACCCGATAGATCTGATCATCGAATACCTGAAACATTCGCATTACCTCTTTATCAAACATAAGCTGCCGTACATTGCGGGGCTGGTGAAATCGTTTAAAGCCGATCACGATGAGTATGTGGCGGTAGAGCGTGATTTGAAAATTGTGTTCCCGTTGTTTGTCGAAGATTTTATCCATCATATTTACCAGGAAGAAGATACATTGTTCCGTTACGTCAAAGTGCTGGAGCGTATCTCGAAAGAAAATTATATCCCGACAAAAATTTTCTACCTCATCGAAAAACATTCGGTACAGAAGTTTGTGCTGGAGCACGATGTACACGATGATGAAATGGCAGGCATACGCGCTATTACCAAAGATTACCACCTAAACAGCGACTCACCGCTGCACGTAAAAGTAATTTACAACGAACT
This sequence comes from uncultured Roseivirgaceae bacterium, assembly GCA_964404445.1. Lineage (GTDB taxonomy): Bacteria > Bacteroidota > Bacteroidia > Cytophagales > Cyclobacteriaceae > UBA2336. The sequence continues at coordinate 793,010 of CAYOJW010000001.1, forward strand.
GAAGGAGTTTGAAAAAAGTTTAATCACCCACGCCCGCATCGAGAATGAAATTCTTTTCCCGAAAGCCATGGCATTAGAAAGCCGCGTGAAGCAGATGTTTTTTGAGAAGACCAAACTGAATTGATTTTTATAGCTTCAGGCCATTACACGGAAGAACGTGGGACGAATCCTTGCTATTGATTACGGAAAAAAACGTACCGGTATTGCCGTAACCGATCCGCTGCAAATTATTGCTACTGCATTAGATACAGTCGATACTCTTACGTTGTTGAATTTTTTAAAAAGCTATACCCAAAAAGAAACGGTAGAGGCGTTTGTGATCGGTATGCCGAAAACATTACGCAACGAAGACTCTGAAACCGCACCGCTCGTGCGAAAATTTATAACCGAACTGAAAGCAACCTTTCCCGGCAAACCCGTTCACGAAGCAGACGAACGGTTCACCAGCAAAATCGCGCAACAAACCATGCTTACCGGAGGCATGAAAAAAAAAGATCGTCAGGTTAAAGGCAACGTTGATAAAATCAGCGCGGTTCTGATTTTACAATCGTTTATGGAAAGCCGTTAAGGCTGTTCAATTTTTTTGGTCAGGTCGAATGTGGCGTGAAACCTTAGTTCGCCATTGCGTGAAAGCATATAACTTAATGTCTTTTTGTCGTCACTGAGTTTTAGTGTCCATTCGTTTGTGGCTGCAGCCGGAATGAGATTAGCCGTGTACTCATCTGCCGGAAAATTTTGTATAAAGGCTGTACCACCGGTTTTCGCATACCCACCGTATTCTGTAATCTTATCGGGTGTACCATCTTCATGCCGATGGTCATGTTTTAAGAGCAGTCCCTTTTCGTCTAAGGTAATTACCCAGGTGCGCGAGCGGTCATCGCCAACCTGAAACGGTATGTGTACCACTGCCGGGCTGCATGAAGCAATATGAATTTTTAACGGCTGTCCTTTAAACGGATTTTTTTCTTCGTCTGGAAAAACAACCTGACCTGCATAGTGATGGCCACAAAATGCCGACAGGTTTTGTAAAAAATCCTGCGATGAACAGGGGTTGCCCATCGTTTCAAAAAGCGTTGCGAGTAAAATAAAGATGGATGTAATCATGCTTCAAAATAGCCAATGCGTATCAATCGCCAGTTAAAATACCTCAAAATAATGCGTAATTTTGCCTGTATTTTTTCGATAACGCATGATTTACCCGATAGTAATGTATGGCGATGCCGTGCTTCGTAAAAAAGCTACCGACATCGAAACAGGAACAGACCTGAAACAACTGATTGCCGATATGTTCGAAACCATGGAAGCTGCCAACGGTGTAGGATTGGCCGCCCCGCAAATTGGTAAGGCCATTCGGTTGTTTGTAGTCGATGGTTCCTCTATGCAAGATGAAGACGATGATGAGGCCGAAGATATGCGCGGTTTTAGAAAGGCATTTATTAATCCGGTAATCCTCGAAGAAGATGGTGAAGAGTGGGATTTTGAAGAAGGCTGCCTGAGCATTCCGAACATCCGCGAGAAAGTATGGCGTAAAGAAAACGTGCGCATCCGGTATTACGATGAAGCCTGGAACCAGCACGAAGAAACGTACGATGGTATGAAAGCACGCATTATCCAGCACGAGTACGATCACATCGAAGGGAAACTGTTTATCGATTACCTTACCCCGTTAAAAAAGCGTATGCTCAAAGGCAAGCTGGCAGACATCAGCAAAGGTGATGTACGCACCGACTATCGCATACTTGCACCGTTAAGGAAGTAGTTGTTTTGTTTACCGACCGAAGCCAGGCAGACAAAACCAGAAACTCGCAACTTGCAACCCGTAACCTGAACCCCTAACGTGAACATTCAATCGCGACTCCCGGAAGTAGGTACAACCATCTTCACCGTTATGTCGAAGATGGCGCAGGAACATCACGCGATAAACCTGTCGCAAGGGTTCCCTGATTTCCCGGTCGATACAACATTGATTGATTTGATTTATGCGCGCATGCGCGAAGGGCATAATCAGTATGCACCCATGCCCGGGGCACCGGCTTTGCGGCAGGTAATTGCCGGTGTGATTTCAGAAACCTATAACCGTAACATTAATCCCGAAACAGATATTACCATTACCGCAGGCGGAACCGAAGCATTGTATGCCGTTATTGCTTCGTTGGTTCATGCAGGCGATGAAGTAATCGTATTCGATCCGGCCTACGACTCGTACAACCCGGCCATCCGGTTAAACGGAGGTATTCCGGTTCACATCAATTTATCGTTCCCCGATTTTTCGATTAACTGGGAAGAAGTGAAGACAAAGATCACTTCGCGTACACGCATGATCATGATCAACACACCGCATAACCCCAGTGGCGCGGTGTTATCGGCCGATGATCTTAAAACACTTCAAACCCTTGCAGTCGAACACGATTTGATTGTGTTGAGCGATGAGGTATATGAGCGTATCGTTTTCGATGGCGTTACACACCAAAGTGTATTGTATTACCCCGAACTGGCCGCGCGCAGTGTGGCGGTGTTTTCGTTTGGCAAAACGTTTCATGCCACCGGCTGGAAAGTGGGCTATGCTGTTGCGCCACCCCAACTGACAACGGAAATCCGAAAGGCGCACCAGTATATTACGTTTAGCGTAAACACACCGGTGCAATTGGCGCTGGCCGAATACATGACTACTCCCGCGCATTATCAGCAGTTGGGTACATTTTATCAGCAAAAGCGCGATTATTTTTTACAGGGCATTAAAGGGTCGTCTTTCGAGCCGCTGGTGTGTCGGGGTTCGTATTTTCAATCGCTGTCGTACCGGCAATTGGCCACGCTGGGTGATAAACAAATGGCCGAAGTGCTTACGAAAAAACACCGCGTAGCGGCTATTCCCGTTTCGGTTTTCTATCAGGATAAAACCGACAACAAAATTTTGCGTTTTTGTTTTGCCAAACACGAAAGCACACTCGACCAGGCCATTGACATCCTGCGTAAGCTGTAACGGGTGTAAAACTCAAATTCTGCCCTGTTTTCTTTAGAACTTAGGTTTTCATTGACTTTCTTTGCGGCTTAACCACTACACCATGCGTGATTTAAAGATCACCTTATTGCAGTCTGACCTGTACTGGGAAGAGATTGAGGCGAATTTATCGGCTTTTGAAGAAAAAATATGGCAGATCGGGCAGCACACCGATGTGATTGTACTCCCCGAAATGTTTACCACCGGCTTTACCATGAATGCCGAAACCCATGGCGAGATGATGAACATGCGCACCTTTAAATGGATGCGCCAAATGGCCGACCAAACCGGTGCGCTGATACTGGGAAGCTTTGTGTGCAAAGTGCACGACCGCCATTTTAACCGCTTGTTGTGGATGGAGCCGGGCGGAAATTACAAGACTTACGACAAGCGCCATTTGTTCCGCATGGCGGGCGAGCATAAAGTTTACGCATCGGGCGAAAGCCTGTTAATTGGTGAGTGGAAAGGCTGGCGTATATGCCCGCTTATTTGTTACGATTTGCGTTTCCCGGTGTGGAGCCGTAACACGTACGATGCCTTCGCCAAACGCCTGAACTACGATTTGTTGATTTACGTGGCCAACTGGCCTACCGCCCGTGTAGAGGCGTGGAATGCATTGTTAAAAGCACGTGCCATCGAAAACCTGAGTTATGTCGTGGGCGTGAACCGTGTAGGTATGGATGGCAACGGTATCGAGTACAACGGCAGCTCGGCCATCGTCAGCCCGAAGGGCGAGGTGATTTTTGTATCGGAAGGTGTGGAGGCCATTAAAACGTTAGAGCTGAATGCGAACTCGTTGCAGGCGTTTCGCGATAAGTTTCCGGCCTATTACGATGCCGATGAGTTTTCGATCGAGAACGAAGAGTTTGAAGAAGATTTTTTAGCGGGCTTGAGTTAATGTTAATATCCGTCAGACGAAAACAACGGCAAAAAACTTCTGCGGAATCGTTATCTTTGATCAATCAATACGTTGCATTATGGGAGCTGCACAAATCAGGGAAGAATTGCATCAGTTCATCAATCAGGCCGATGAACGGGTTTTGACATTACTATATGGCATGATGAAAGCCGATCAGAAAGGGCTTTTAACGGCAGACCAGCAAGATGACTTGGATAAACGCATCATACGCCACAAAAACGGGGAGTCAAAATCTTATCGTTGGCCGGAAGCCAGAACCCAAATAGAAAAACGGGGATGAGGTATGAGCTTATTATAAAGGCCGAAGCCATACACGATATGTCTTTGGCGTTTGATTGGTATGAAGATAAGCGAACAGGATTGGGATCAGAGTTTTTAGATGAAGTGGATAAATACTTTGATCGGATTACCCAAAACCCTGAACATTATCAATCTTACAGAAACCAACGTGTAGCTTTTATGCAACGATTTCCGTACAAGATTATTTATGAGATTGAACAAAAAGCGCAGATCGTAGTATATGCAGTTTATCACGACAAACGCGACCCCGAAAAATTAACAGAAAGGGAGTAACCAATAACGTGCTGATAGTTGTTTGGCTACTTCTCTAACGCCAAATCAAATCTTACCAATACGGGTAAATGATCGGATGGATAATGTGTGCCGTCATTATCGGTAATCACCTGGTAGTTGCGCACAACCCACTCTTTACTATGGAAAATAAAATCGATGGTTTTGCATTCCATCTCGCCAACCTTAAAACCACAAAACGTACCGGCTGTACTGGCCGCAGGTTTTGAATCGAATAGTTTTATGAAGGGCAATGCCTGATCGACCATCATCAAATAAGGCTCTTCGGTAGGTTCCGAATTAAAATCGCCCGATACAATCACGGGGATTTTTTTTGAATCATCGCCTAAGGAAATACCGGTCTGAACGCCATCAATGTAACTTTTGATGAGCAGCGCGCTGTTCTTACGCGCTTCTTTGCCAACGTGGTCGAAGTGTGTGTTCACCATTAAAAAATCCTGTTTTGTTTCGCGGTCGAACAGCCGTGCAGAGGTTACAATGCGTGTAATGGCGGCATCCCAGCTTATGCTTCCGGGCACTTCGGGGGTTTCGGAAAGCCATACGGTTTGCGTATGCAACAGCCCAAACCGGTTGTTACGAAACAAAATGGCGCTGTACTCACCTTGTTCTTTTCCGTCATCGCGGCCTACACCGCAATGCGAGTAATCGGGCAGCATTTTGAGTAAATCCTGCAACTGGTGATGGAGGGCTTCCTGCACGCCAATCACATCGGGATTGTATTTGTTAATGAGCGCCACTACTTTATCAACCCGGTTGGGCCATTGGTTAACTCCGTCACTGGCTATGTCTAACCGGAGGTTATAACTCATTACCTTAAAGGATTGACCGAACGAAAAACCGGGCACAACTATAAACAGTACAATAGTTACTAAAAATCGCATGGCTAAAGATACGGAATACCGCTGGCGGATAAGCCGGGTTTTTAAAAATTTATAGAGCCTCAACGGCACGCACCTCACCGGGCATCATCCGCTGGAAGAGGTTTTCAATACCCGCTTTTAGCGTTACCATCGAAGACGGGCAACCACTGCATGAACCTTGCAACTTTACTTTTACGATACCTTCGTTAAACGAATGGTAGGTAATGGCACCGCCATCCTGTTCAACAGCCGGACGGATGTATTCATCCAGAATGGTCTTGATTTTTTTAACGGTTTCGGTTTCTTCTTCAGCCGGGGTTGAGTTTTCTTCCTGAACTTCAACGATAAACTTGCCCATTTCGAGGAATTTCAAAATGTGGTTTTTGATGGTGTTCTGGATTTCGAGCCACTCTACATCGTCTTTTTTGGTAACGGTAACAAAGTTGCTGGCATAAAAAACACGATCAACAAACGGGTATTCAAAAAGCTCCTGAGCCAACGGGGCATGGGCAGTGCTTTCGGCATTCGGGAAATCGAAGCTTACGCCTTCGGGCACCAGCATTTCGTTTACCACAAACTTGAGCGAATTCGGGTTAGGGTTCGATTCGAGGTAAATATGGATGTTTTTAGGAGTAGCCTGTAACATAGTTCTTAAATGGATGGTGATAAATGGAAAACAAAATTAGGCAATTAAAGTTCGTGCGCAGGGCGTAAACGTTAATTTCTCATCAGTCTAAATTAAAAACCCCGTAACGACTGTTGCGGGTTTTTTTTAATATGGTAAATTCAAAAATGTTAATCTGTTTGCTCCGGCTCCAGTGCATTTTCCCACTTGCTCACAACTGCCGTAGCCACGCTGTTACCTACAACGTTGGTAGCGCTGCGGCCCATGTCAAGCAACGGATCAATACCCAACAGAAGCGCAAGACCGGCTTCCGGAATATCAAATGTGGCCAATGTTCCGGCAATAACAACCAACGAGGCACGCGGTACACCGGCAATGCCTTTGCTGGTGAGCATTAACACTAATAGCATAGTGATTTGAGTCGCAATGGGTAAATCGATGGCATACGATTGCGCAATAAATAGCGAAGCGAACGTCATGTACATCATGCTGCCATCGAGGTTAAATGAATAACCCAATGGCAATACAAAACTCACGATCTTGTCTTTACAGCCAAACTTCTGCAACTCTTCCATGGTTTTTGGGAAAGCCGCCTCGCTACTGGCCGTACTAAACGCTAACAAGATTGGCTCACGCATACTTTTGATCAGGCCGATAATACGTTTGCCAATTACGAAGAACCCGGCCACACCCAACAATACCCACAACAAACCAAGGCCGAGATAAAATTCACCAATAAAAATCGAATAGGTTTTTAAAATGCCCATACCTTGCTTGGCAATGATGGCGGCCATAGCCCCAAACACGGCAATGGGTGCGAGGTTCATCACGTAGCCCGTTACTTTTAAAATAACGTGCGCTACGGCATCCATAAAATTGATCACAATTTTTCCCTGTTCGCCAATGGCGGCAGTAGCAACCCCAAAGAATAACGAGAAGACAACAATTTGCAGAATTTCGTTTTTAGCCATCGATTCGATTACGCTACTCGGAAAAATATGATAGAGAAAATTTTTGAGCGAGAACCCAACGTTGGCAATACCCGATGATTCGCCCATATCGGGTACGGGCAGGTGCATGGCAATGCCGGGCTGAAAAAGGTTTACTAAAATCATCCCTAACAATAAGCTCATCAGCGAAGCGCCAATAAACCACAACAGGGTTTTACCGCCAATGCGTCCCACGGCACTGATGTCGCCCAGTTTGGCAACGCCTACTACCAATGTGGTGAATACCAACGGTGCAACAATCATTTTCACCAACCGCAAAAAAACATCGGCCAATACCGAGAAAGGCTCGGTTTTTTCATCGCGTGCCTTCAATACTTCGTTACGCTCGGTATTAATGGTTTGTTTTTGTACGGCTAACGTAGCCAGTGTGGCGCTGTCGGTAGCGGTATGTTGAGCGGCTTTAACCTGTTTCAGTTGCTCATCGAGCGTTTCGATTTTTGCGTTCTCTTCGTGTACATAACTTTTGTTCAGCGCAAAACCGGTTGCAATGCCAACAAACAATCCGATAATGATGTATAAAGTTAAACGGCTTTTCTTTTCAGGTTTGGCAGGTAATTCCATAGTACGGGATAAAATTAAAATCGTTTGAAAACCATCGACTTTCAAACAACAATGTTACTGATTTTATCTTAAACCTTCGATGTTTTAGCGCGCAGCATAAAATCGGCCAATACCAATGCGGCCATAGCTTCTACAATGGGTACGGCACGCGGCACCACGCAGGGGTCATGCCGGCCTTTGCCTGAAACAACGGCTTCGTTACCGTGTTTATCTATGCTGGGCTGATCTTGCATAATGGTGGCTACGGGTTTAAAGGCAACATTAAAATAAATGTCTTCACCGTTGCTAATGCCGCCTTGTATGCCGCCCGAGCGGTTTGTTTTTGTGCGGATTTTCCCGCCATCGTTATAAAACTCATCGTTGTGTTGCGAGCCGCGAAGTGTAATGCCCTCAAAGCCGCTTCCGTATTCAAATCCCTTTACCGCATTAATGCTTAACATGGCTTTGCCCAACTCGGCATGGAGTTTATCGAATACCGGTTCGCCCAAACCAACCGGAGTATTTTTAATAACACACGTTACTAATCCGCCAATGGTATCGCGGTCTAACCGCACCTGATCAATCAGGGCAATCATTTTTTCGGCTACGGCCGGATCGGGACACCGCACAATGTTGTCTTCTGTTTTGGTAAGATCGAGTGTTGTGTAATGCCCGGCTTTCAATTCACCTACCTGCGATACATAAGCGGAAATTTCAATGCCCGATTGTTTCAATAATAATTTGGCGATGGCTCCGGCTGCCACACGCGCAGCGGTTTCGCGTGCCGAGCTTCGTCCGCCTCCGCGATAATCGCGAATACCGTATTTGGTTTCGTAGGTGTAATCGGCATGTGACGGCCTGAACGTATGCTGAATGTGCGAATAATCTTTGCTGCGCTGATCTTCGTTTTCAATAACCAAGGCAATGGGTGTACCGGTACTTTTGCCTTCAAAAACCCCCGAAAGAATTTTAAACGTATCGCTCTCGTTGCGCTGGGTTGTGATTTTTGATTGCCCCGGTTTTCTGCGGTCTAATTCCGATTGAATAAAGGCTTCATCGATGGGTAACCCGGCCGGGCATCCGTCAAGGATTACGCCAATAGCAGGGCCGTGGCTTTCGCCAAACGTTGTTATGCGGAAAAGTGTACCGTAGCTGTTCATGATATTTCAGATTTCTGGTTTCAGATTTTTACTGGTTTGTGAAATCTGAAATTATTTTTTGAACACAAGATAAGCCGAAGTGCCTAACATGAGCAACATAAAAATTCCGGCTGCCCAAACTAAGTTGTTCGAATTGGCCGAAGTGCGCAGTGTGTTGTCGGCCGCCCCGATTTTATCGTAAAACGAACCGTTGTCGTTCGACTCGATAGCTTCGTTTTTTAAACTCTCACCGTTTACCACAATGGCCGCTTTCGCTTTCAGGGTGTCGTATTTTTTGAGTGCAGGGTTAAAATAAACCCACTGAACAAAATCCTGCATACGATATTCGCCCGGTTCTTTCGGTATCATAAAGTAACTGAACGATTTTGTTCCGGTAACGCGGCCGCCCTGGCGGTTAATGTTTTGTCGTACGTTGGGTTCATACACTTCAAAGCTACCATCTTTCATCACTCCGGGTTTTTCGATGGCCGATATGTTCCCTTCGCCATACACGTTAAAATCGTACGAAAAACTTTGGCCGGTTTGTAAAGCCGTGCTGCTTATTTTTTCATCGAGGCGGTAATCGCCAACGGCAACTTTATCGCGCAACGGGTGCGGAGGCAACTCTTTTACTTTTACGGTTTTGGGTTTGGTGTAAAACGTCTTGAAATCTTCTTTACGGTTTTGTCCGAAAAACGAAGGGTTCTTGGCTACTTTAAACTTGATCATCTGTAACCCTACGCTGGGGAACTCGATAGGTTTCGTATTGAGCGGATAAAAGGTTGCTTCGTACAATTTATACTGTGTATAGTATTGACCATTGATAGCTATGCTTTCGCCCTGTACGTTTTCGATGTTAAAGTTTTCTTCCCAGCAGTTGATGGGCTTTATTTTTTTGAGGATGGTGTTTAACTGTTTGGCCAGCTCATAAAACTGCATGGGCGCGCGGTTGTTATCGGCCACGTAAAACGACAGCGATGTGGTAAAGCCTTCGCCCACATATACTTCGCTTTTGCTGTTGGTTATGGCTAAGAAGGCGTCTTCTTTAATATCGACAAACTCGGTGTTGTTTCGGCCAAAAAAATCATCGTTGTTAAACGGACTGGCGAAAGGGTCGCGTTGCGGCTGTACCGGAGGCCCGACTTTAACTTTTTTGCCGGCCGAAAAAATGGTTTCGCCATTCACCGTCATTTTAAAAGGTTGTACTGTAAAAGTGCCCTGTTTGGTGGGCAAATAATTCATGACCACGCTTTGTGACGATGAAACCTGTCCGTTTACAATGCTGGTTTGCGATTGCGATGAGGTGCCCCGCTTGCGAAAGCCCGCGATGTCGGGAAAAACATAATCGTGCGAATTAAACCGCCCGTTTTGAACCGATACGGTAATGGTCCAGTTTTGGTTTTCACCAATTTCATCAGGGCCCAGCGTAATTTGTATGGTTTGCGCGTGCGTAAAAGCTGCGCAGCCCCATACGAAACAAAGGGGTAATAGTTGTTTTATCGAAAAAAAAGGCTTCATTGTCAATCTTCGTACCAATATCACGTTACAAAACTAAAAATGTTCTTTTAGTTAGCTTAACCGCTTACTAAATTAGTCGTGCATTTAACATAATTTTTTAAACGCAATTAATGTTTTGCCTATGCTGAATTATGTCAAAACCGTGCTCACAAAAGTGAGTTTTGACGCGCGGCTCTTTGAAAAAGAGCTACGGAAAGCCATCGGAGTTTTAGCTGGCGCAGACGTGCAGGAACTCAAACAATGGTGCTACAACCTGTTTGGGAACGAACACCAAGCGATATTAAATCGCTGTTTTGTAGCAGCGTAGAAACGCAGTTGTTTCAGAGGCTGTCTCAAAAGTCAAAATAATAAACCACGTCACATCGAACGTAGTGAGATGTCCCGGTTTTGAGCGCTGATTGACTGGATGTCTCACTACGTTCGACATAACGTTACACTTTTGAGACAGCCATTTTATTATAGCTATTCCGAAATAAACCGGATATTTCGTCTCAGCCCTTCAAACTTTGTTCGTTTAACAGGCGAATTTTTGAAAATTTTTTGGAAAACCTCCTCGGTAATATCCTGCCAGTTGTTTTGCGCTATCGACTCTAATTGTGTGTTTGGGTTAAACCGTTGTTCACGATGTGGTTGTGAAAACCTGTTCCACGGACAAACATCCTGGCAGATGTCGCACCCAAAAATCCAATTCTCGAATTTCCCTTTTACTTCGGCCGGGATTTCTTCTTTCAGTTCGATGGTGAAATACGAAATACATTTGCTGCCATCGACCACGTACGGCTCGGCAATGGCATCGGTAGGGCAGGCATCCATGCAGGCGGTACACGTGCCGCAATAATCTTTTACAGGGCCATCGTATTCTAATTCAAGATCAAGAATAACTTCTGCCAAAAAGAAAAAACTGCCTGCCGATTTTGTAAGCAACAAACTGTTTTTGCCGACCCAGCCCAAGCCTGATTTTTTAGCCCACGCGCGTTCCATTACAGGGGCCGAGTCAACAAACACACGCCCATCAATGTCGCCAATGGTTTCGCGTAGCGTATCAAAAAATGTTTTGAGTTTATCTTTTACTACGAAGTGGTAATCTTCTCCGTAAGCATACTTTGCAATTTTAAGATCGTTCTCTGATGTTAAACCTTTTTCAGGATAATAATTGTACATCAAACTGATTACTGATTTTGCACCGGGCACCAGCAGGGTAGGGTCGAGGCGTTTGTCGAAATGGTTTTCGAGGTATTGCATTTTCCCCTGGTAGCCGCGCTTCAACCAGTTTTCTAACAGCGGGGCTTCGTCTTCTAAAAACTCCGCTTTAGAAATGCCGCAATAGCTGAAGCCGAGTTGGGCGGCAAGTGATTTTATAAGATGTGTATGTGCTGAGTGATTTTTCATGACCCTCTCCCCACGGATAGGTGACTACCCAAACAACCCGCCACTTTTACCCGGTGGCAGTGCAATTTTTAAATGTTTATACGCTTTTTCGGTTGCTTCGCGCCCGCGCGATGTGCGTTTAATGTACCCCTCCTGAATTAAAAAAGGTTCATATACTTCTTCGATGGTTTCGGCTTCATCGCCAACGGCAGTGGCAATGGTGGTTAACCCCACGGGGCCGCCTTTAAATTTTTCAACGATGGTTAATAAAATACGGTTGTCCATCTCGTCTAACCCGTTTGCGTCCACATCCAAAGCCTGTAAGGCCATTTGAGCGATGTCAATAGAGATGGTTCCATTGCCTTTTATTTGTGCGAAGTCGCGCGTGCGCCTTAATAAATTATTGGCAATACGCGGTGTGCCCCGGCTTCTGCGTGCAATTTCGTGTGAGGCTTCGGTATGGATAGGTGTGTTCAGTATGCCGCTCGAACGGTCAATAATCTTTTGAAGTAGTGCCGAGTCATAATACTCTAACCGGGCATTGATACCAAAGCGGGCACGCAATGGTGAAGTTAGCAGTCCGGCACGGGTGGTAGCGCCAATTAACGTGAACGGGTTTAACCCGATTTGGATGGAACGCGCGTTAGGCCCTGAGTCGAGCATGATGTCGATCTTGAAATCTTCCATGGCCGAGTACAGGTATTCTTCTACAATAGGATTTAACCGGTGTATCTCATCAATAAATAAAACATCGTGAGCCTCTAAGTTGGTTAATAAACCGGCCAGGTCGCTGGGCTTATCCAATACTGGCCCTGAAGTTATTTTAATGCCGGTTTGCAGTTCGTTGGCGATAATGTGCGAGAGCGTGGTTTTGCCCAAGCCCGGAGGGCCATGCAGTAGAACATGGTCTAACGGTTCGTTGCGTTGTTTGGCAGCCGCTACAAACACCTTAATGTTATCTACCACTTTTTGCTGACCGGTAAAGTCATCGAACGATAAAGGCCGCAGCGCTTTTTCAATTTCCTTTTCGGTTGCATTCAGGTTTTCACCGTCACCTTTCAAGTAATCTTCCCGCATAATACAAGTGAGGCGAAGGTACGCATGCAAAAGCGATATTCCTGAAAGCAACATTGTTGCATTTAGATTTTTTGTTCGTACTTTGCGCCTCGTTTACACTATTTGAACTGCGTATGCTGGTAAAATTGTTGGTTTTATTTTTTACTCCGTTATTATCCGGGCTGGCGATTTACCTGTTTCCATCGGGCAAAAACACGAATTTTCGGTTGTTGCTTGTATTTGCAGGGGCGTACCTGTTTGGCATTACAGTCGTGCATATTTTACCCGAACTGTACATCCAAAATTCTGAAGTTGGGTTGATTGGTTTGTTTGTACTGGTGGGTTTTTTCCTTCAACAGGTGTTAGAGTATTTTACATCGGGTGTTGAGCATGGGCATTTGCCATCTAACCACGATCACCATCATGCGCACGATCATCATCACCAGTCGCATACACTTTCGGCTTTTGTTTTATTGGGTGCATTGTTTGTTCACGCGTTTTTAGAAGGTGCCATGTTGGCCGATTCAACAGCTGCCTTTGGATTTCAGTACGATACACGGGCTATTTTAATGGGTATTGCATTGCACCGCGCTCCGGCTGCCTTTGCATTGATGACGGTGCTGTCCGTTCAGTTGCACTCCAAACGCAAGGCTGTTCCTTATCTTGTATTTTTTTCATTAGCCGCACCAATCGGTTTGTTCATCAGCACCTACCTCATTCATGTGGAAGTGCTTTCGGCACCGGCATTAACTTACTTGTATGCTATTGTGTGCGGAAATTTTTTACACATATCCACTACCATTGTTTTTGAAAGCAGCCCCGGGCACCGGTTCGATGCAAAAAAATTAAGCGTTGCCATAATAGGGGCGTTGCTGGCGGTTGTGGCCGAACATTTCTTGTAAAGCATACAAAATAATCGTTTGATTTTCCGGCAAAAGAACTCATTTTAGTTCTCACAAAAACCGGAAACATGACTAACATAGATTCTTTTGAAGCCTATAAACGTGTGTACAATGAAAGTGTCAGCAACCCGCAGGCATTTTGGGCTTCTATTGCTGATGATTTTACCTGGAAGAAAAAATGGAATACCGTTTTAGAGTATGATTTCCATAAGCCGGAAGTAAAATGGTTTAACGGAGCTACACTCAACATCACCGAAAACTGCCTTGACCGTCACATTGAAAAGTCAGGCGACCAAACAGCACTTATTTGGGAACCGAATAATCCTCAAGACGAAGCAAAAAAATATACTTACAAACAACTGTTGGCAGAAGTTTCGCGGGTGGCCAATATGCTCAAGGCTCAGGGTGTTAAAAAAGGCGACCGCGTGTGCATTTATATGCCGATGATCCCTGAGCTGGCCTTTGCTATTCTGGCCTGTGCCCGCATTGGGGCAGTACACTCGGCCGTGTTTGCGGGGTTTTCGTCCGGCTCGTTAGCCGACCGTATGAATGATTCGGGCAGCGAGATCATCCTTACATCCGATGGTGCCAACCGGGGCGATAAAAGAATTGATCTTAAATCCATTGTTGATGAGGCGCTCGAAAAATGCCCGACCGTAAAAACAGCCATTGTGCTTGCATACACTAAAACAGCCGTTACCATGAAATCCGGCCGCGATGTGTGGTGGCATGAAGAAATCCAAAAGGCCGAACCGGTGTGTGAAGCTGCCGAAGTGGGAGCCGAAGATTTACTGTATATATTATACACCTCCGGTTCAACCGGAAAGCCAAAAGGCATGGTGCATACCTGCGCAGGGTATATGGTGCACACCCATTATACTTTTTGCACGGCCTTTAATTATAAACCCGGTCAGGTGTATTGGTGTACGGCCGATGTGGGTTGGGTAACGGGGCACTCATATGTTTTATATGGCCCGTTGTCGGCAGGGGCTACTACCATTATGTTTGAAGGTATTCCGTCATGGCCTGATATGGGGCGTTTCTGGCAGGTGATCGAACGGCATAAGGTTAATATTTTTTATACAGCGCCAACAGCCATCCGTGCTTTACAATTGGCACCGCTTTCGTTTGTTGAACGCCACGATCTCTCATCGTTACAGGTGCTGGGTTCGGTTGGCGAGCCTATCAATGAAGAAGCCTGGGAGTGGTATTACGAGCACATCGGCAAAAAGAAATGCCCCATCATCGATACCTGGTGGCAAACCGAAACAGGCGGGTTTATGATTTCGCCCATTGCCCACGCAACAAAATTAAAACCGGCACATGCCAGTTTTCCGATGCCGGGTGTTCAGCCTGCGGTGATGGACGAAAAAGGAAACGAACTGACTGGGAACGGAATTGAAGGACGGCTGGCGATTAAGTTTCCGTGGCCGGGCATGGCGCGCACCATTTATGGCGACCATCAGCGTTTTCGTGAAACGTATTTTTCAACCTTTCCGGGAAAATATTTTACAGGCGATGGCTGCCGTGTTGATGAAGAAGGGCTTATCCGGATAACCGGCCGTGTGGACGATGTGATTATTGTTTCGGGCCACAACCTGGGCTCAGCCGAGATTGAAAATGCCATGACAGAACACCACGGGGTTTCTGAAGCGGCCGTGGTCGGTTATCCGCACGATGTAAAAGGTCAGGCCATTTATGCGTTTGCCATTTGTTACGAAAAGCCGAAAGACGAAGAAAAGCTCCGGCAGGAAATCCGCGAAACGGTAGCGAAAATTATCGGTTCCATTGCCAAGCCCGATAAAATTCAGTTTGTAAACGGGTTACCGAAAACACGTTCGGGTAAAATCATGCGCAGGATTTTACGGAAAATCGCTGAAGGTGAAATGAATAACCTGGGCGATACCAGCACATTGCTCGACCCAAACGTGGTGGAGGAGATTAAAAATGGAAGGCTTTAAATGTTTTTAATACCTTTATACCCAATAAATAGTAATCATGGAAATAACAGGAACAGTCATCAGTCTATTACCAATGCAATCAGGTCAGGGCAAAAGCGGATCAGCATGGAAAAAGCAGGAATTTATACTGGAAACCCCGGGACAGTACCCCAAAAAAGTTTGTGTGTCGTTGTGGGGCGAAAAAGTTGATGAAAACCGTTTAAGCGTGGGCGAAAAAATCACCGCCTCCATCAATATCGAAAGCCGCGAATACAACGGTCGCTGGTACACCGATGTACGCGCATGGAAAATAGCGAAAGGCAGCGGCCAGCAAAATGAGGCTCCGCCAATCGATTCATCGTATATGCCCGAAGGTAACGGGAGCGATGATCTTCCTTTTTAACGGATGAGGCAAACGGACATCATAAAAAAATATCTTTGGGCTGCAGGGATCATGGTATTCTTTGCAGCCTTCGTTATTTTTTCGCCTCATCATCAAAAACCACAACCGGCTGAGTGGACAGCAACCATCAGCGAGGCTTCGGTACAACATGAAATTTTTAAAGACAATACGTTTGAAGTCCGCCAGACGGCCGGAGTAAAAATTTATCACCCACAAACAGGCCGGTATGTTTATTACTTCGATTATGTGGCCAATAAACAAGATACACTACGAAGAATTGCAGCCTTGCCATTTTTGAAAGATAACAGGCCATCGTCTTTAACGTGCGAGTTGATGGATTCGCCCCTGAATCCGTTAGAACCCCCTGCGTTATCAGCCGAAGAAAAAGAAGCGACAGCTTTCTTTTGGGAGGCACAAGCCGAAACGTTTACCTTTTACGAATGCTACAAAAGCCCGGTAAAGCATACCCTGTTACTGAGCAAAACCTCCGACCGGATTTTACACAAGGTTGAGTTTATCTGATTGTGTTGTAGCCATACACTTCCCGCAGAAAGTGTTCGAGTTTTTCCAGCAACGTAAGCTGGTTTAATGCGCGGTTAAAATTCTGTTCGGGGTATGTAATCTTATAATACACATCATTCATCAGGTAATCGGTTAAAAACCGGATCGCCTGCATGTATAACATAATCCTACCGCTTTCATGGATGTGATCGTTTTCGGTTTGCGTAAAACTGTTGTCCATACCGTTTTGATAACCCGATACAATAGCATTGTATATTTCGGGATCGACACTAACCAAATCGGCCGGTGCGTGTTCATCGTGTGCGGATACCATGCTGCGGATCATATCGCCCAAATCCGAAAAAAAATAACCGGGCATGGTCGTGTCTAAATCAATCGGGCAAACGGCCTGTCCTGTTATCTTATCAAATAAAATATTACTAAGCTTGGTGTCGTGATGCATAGCCCGTAACACAAACTGAGGATCATGCTCGACCTGATCATAGAAATCGACTAAGCTTTTTCGTTGCTCAACCTTAACCAATAAAGCCTCTGATGCTCGTAACCGTTCGGCAGATGCCGTGGCAACAGCCTGCTGAAACTGATCGTACCGGTAACGCAGGTTATGAAAACCCGTAATGGCAGGTTGAAGCAGGTGCATATCTAATCCGGCCAACGAATGTGTGAAACGCCCGTAACATTGTGCCGCACTGTGAATTTTTTCGGCAGAGGCCGGTAAACATTCAGTATAGGTATTGGCGATATACTCGAATGCCCGCCAGCAGAATCCGTGTGTATCGATCCAGAAATCTTCCCGGTATCGCGTTTGCAGAAGTGCAGGCAGTTTTGTTGTGGTATTGCTTAGGTATTGTGTAATACATTTGTAGTTATCGATAACCTGTTCGGGCTTTTTAAAAACATGAACATTTACCTGTTGCAAAATAACCGCGCGATCCGGTGTGGTAACCTTATACGTTTTATGGATTAGTCCATCGGTTAACTCTTCAAAAGAAGGTGTATATAGACCGAACCGCTCGGCTGCGAAAACTACCGGCTCCATCAATATGTGTTGTCTAACGCAAAGGTGTTTTTGCGGTACATCCACTGGCCGCTGGTGAAGTCGGGGAATTCAACGGTTTCATTACCTAACTCAATGCTCTTTTCACTTAATGGCGTAATGGCACTCCATGCGGCAGAGTCATATACATCGATGGGTGTGCGTGTTTCGTTTTTGATGGATTCGATGAAAGCGTGTAATACAAAGAAATCCATACCGCCATGCCCTGCACCATCGGCTTCTTTTGTCCAACGCTGCCATAACGGGTGATCGTATTTTTCGAGGTACGGTTTGGCTTCTTCCCACTGATGCGGTTTCGGGCTTACGCCTTCGATGTACAACGATTTATTGAGATCCATCCAGATGCCTTTTGTGCCTTGCACACGAAAGCCTAACGAATATGGTCGCGGTAAATTGGTATCGTGTTGCAACAGAATGGTTTCATCGTTGGCACATTTGATTTGTGTGGTTACGACATCGCCTAATTTGAATTCAACGCTGGCATTGGAATGGCCTTTGCCTCCGTGTTTTACAACATAATCGTGCAGCCCGCGTGCTTTGCTTGAAAAACAGTTGAGCGATACAAACCGGTTTCCATAATTGATGTTGAGCATTTCGGCTACCGGACCAATGCCGTGTGTAGGGTATAAATCGCCATTGCGGTGAACCGAATGTTGTGTGCGCCAGGCGGCTTCGGAGAAACCTTTTTCGCCAAACTCTACACCTCCGCCATAGGGTTGCTGGCCGTTGTTAAATTTTACTTCGCGTAAATCGTGCTGATAGCCGCCTTGCAGGTGTACAAGTTCACCAAACATACCTTGCCGTACCATGTTTAAAATGGCCATTACATCCCTGCGGTAACAAACATTTTCCAACATCATCACCTGGGCTTTGTGGCGTTCGGCAGCTTTTACTACATCCCAGTGGTCTTGCAACGTAATGCCTAACATTACTTCGGTGCCCACGTATTTAATGCCGGCTTCGAGCGAGCCGATGATCATGGGTGCGTGCCACTCCCACGGGGTAGAGATGATCACACCATCGAGGTCTTTCAGCTCCAGCATTTTTTTCCAGGCGTTTACATCGCCTTTAAAAACCTTAGGTGTTGCCTTGCCCGATTTCTTAACCATGTTCAGCGAGTCGGTAAGCATACGTTCGCTGATGTCGCAGATGGCGACTACTTCTGTATCGCTTCGCTTCAATGCCAGTTCTAAATGGTTTTGTCCGCGTAAGCCAACCCCGATAAAGGCAAGCCTTACTTTACTTTTGGGTGCTTGCGAAAAAAGTTGTGCGGCCGGCAGGATAGAGAAAGCGGCTGCGGCCAGACTGGTATTTTTTACGAAGTTTCTTCGGTTCATACAGCGTAGTGTTAGGTTATGCAAATAAAACAAAAAGCCCGGTCATTGACCGGGCTTTTATATTACTGGTTAATTCGGTTAACTGCCGCACGCTTCGCAGGCATCAGGGTTGTCAAGTGAACAGGCCATGTCGGCCCGGTTCTGATCGTACTGGATGCTCTGTTGTGTTTCGGGTGCAATACCCGAAGCAACAGGTGCTGTTACGCTAACGGTTTCCGTTACGGTTTTTTCTTCTGTTGCGGCTGGTTGCTTGATTGCATTCTTATCAAGCGTAAACTGGATGGCATCGGCTGCGGCTTGTGTGCGCAGGTAATACATACCGGTTTTCAGTCCTTTCTTCCAGGCATAGAAGTGCATCGAAGTAAGCTTGCCGAAGTTAGGGTCTTTCAGGTGAATGTTCAGGCTTTGCGACTGGCAGATGTACGCACCACGGTCGGCCGACATATCAATGATTGCTTTCTGAGAGATTTCCCAAACGGTTTTATAGATGTCTTTGATGTTTTGCGGAATTTCAGGGATCGCCTGAATTGATCCGTTTGTGGCGATCAACTTCTGGCGCATGGTTTCGTTCCACAATCCCAGATCGATCAGGTCTTTCATCAAATGCTTGTTGGCAATGATGAATTCGCCCGAAAGTGTTCTGCGGGTATAAATGTTTGAAGTATATGGCTCGAAACACTCGTTGTTACCAAGAATCTGCGAAGTAGATGCTGTTGGCATCGGGGCAACCAATAACGAATTGCGTACACCGTGTTTCTTCACATCTTGTTTTAGCTGCTCCCAGTTGTAACGGCCGCTCTTCGGGTTAACGCCCCACATATCGAACTGGAAAATACCTTTCGAAGCGGGCGAACCTTTGAAGGTTTCGTACGCGCCATCTTTTTTCGCTAATTCCATCGATGCCTCCATGGCCGCGAAGTAGATGGTTTCAAAAATATCCTCGTTCAGTCTGCGCGCCTCTTCCGAATCGAACGGCATACGCATCATAATGAATGTATCGGCCAGCCCTTGTACCCCCAACCCGATGGGACGGTGGCGCATGTTTGAATTGCGGGCTTCTTCAACTGGGTAGTAGTTTACATCAATTACCTTGTTCAGGTTACGGGTAATCACTTTGGTGATTTCGTATAAACGCTGGTGATCGTATTTGCCTTCTTCGGTTACGAATTTGTTTAATGCAATAGATGCCAGGTTACAAACCGCAACTTCATCTTTTGAGGTGTATTCGATAATTTCCGTACACAAGTTGCTTGATTTGATTGTACCGAGGTTCTTCTGGTTTGATTTACGGTTGGCAGAATCTTTATACAGGATGTACGGTGTTCCGGTTTCGATTTGTGATTCAAGAATCTCAAACCATAAATCCTGAGCTTTTATTTGCCTGCGGAACTTGCCCTCTTTCTCGTACTTTTCGTACAGGCGCTCAAATTCTTCACCCCATACATCGCCCAGACCAGGGGCTTCGTTCGGGCAAAACAGCGACCACATTTCGTTGTTTTCCACGCGCTTCATAAACAGATCGGAAATCCACATGGCATAGAACAAGTCGCGGGCGCGCATTTCTTCTTTACCGTGGTTTTTCTTCAGTGCGAGGAAATCGAAAATATCGGCATGCCAAGGTTCTAAATAAATAGCAAAGCTGCCTTTGCGTTTACCGCCTCCCTGATCAACATAACGGGCGGTCATGTCGAAGTTGCGGAGCATGGGTACGATACCGTTTGAGGTACCGCCTGTTCCTTTAATATAAGAGCCTTTCGCGCGGATGTTATGGATGCTCAGGCCGATACCTCCGGCCGATTGCGAAATCTTAGCGCATTGTTTTAATGTGTCGTAAATACCATCAATGCTGTCGTCTTGCATGGTTAGCAGGAAACATGATGAAAGCTGTGGCTTGGGTGTGCCCGCATTAAACAACGTTGGAGTAGCGTGCGTAAACCATTTTTCTGACAACAGGTTGTAGGTTTCAATAGCAGCCGGAATGTCGTTGCCATGAATACCTACGGCTACGCGCATCAATAAATGCTGCGGGCGCTCTACTACTTTGCCGTCAACCTTCATCAGGTACGAACGCTCTAATGTGCGGAACCCGAAGTAGTCGTAGCCAAAGTCGCGGTCGTATATAATAGCCTCGTCTAATTCGGCAGCGTTTTCTTTTACAACCTTCCAGGTTTCCTTCGAAATTAAAGGGGCGTTCTGGCCGGTTTTAGGATCCACGTAGGTGTACAGCCTTTTCATGGTGTTTGAGAAAGACTTGCTTGTAACCTTGTGCAGTGTGGATATTGCAATACGGGCAGCCAGCTTTGCGTAATCAGGATGTTTAGTAGTTAACGTGGCTGAAATTTCGGCAGCCAGGTTGTCTAATTCTACTGTGGTTACGCCATCGTACAAACCATTAATCACTTTCATCGCAATCTCTACGGGGCTGACATATTTGAGATCTAAGCCATAGCAGAGTTTTTCTATGCGGGCAGTGATTTTGTCAAACTTAACGGATTCTCTGTGTCCGTCTCTTTTAAGAACCAGCATTATCAGTGGGTTGTTTAAAAAGTTTAAAAAGTGAGTTGAATTTATTAAAAATCTTCATCTAAAGAGAACTTCTGTGAAGATTCTTTTTCGGCACTGTTGAGTACACCCGCTTTTTGGTACTCGGCAACCCGTTTTTCAAAGAAGTTGGTTTTACCTTTCAGCGAAATCATATCCATGAAGTCGAACGGATTGGTGGCTCCGTAGATTTTTTTGCCTATTAATTCGTTCAACAGGCGGTCGGCCACAAATTCGATGTACTGGCGCATAAGCTCGGCATTCATACCAATCAGGTTTACCGGCAGGGCATCGGTTACAAATTCTTTTTCGATCTCAACGGCATCTTTAATTACATCGATAACAGTTTGCTCGGGCAGCTTGTTTACCACGTGCCGGGTGTAAATGTGGCAGGCGAAATCGCAGTGCAGTCCTTCATCTCTCGAAATCAGTTCGTTAGAGAAACTGAGGCCGGGCATCAGGCCGCGTTTTTTAAGCCAGAAGATGGAACAGAACGAACCAGAAAAGAAAATGCCTTCAACGGCTGCAAACGCAATGAGGCGTTCGGCAAAATTTCCTTTGTCAATCCAGCGCAAGGCCCATTCGGCTTTTTTCTTTACGCAGTCCATCGTGTCGATGGCATGGAAAAGTGAGTCTTTCTCTTTAGGATCTTTTACGTAGGTGTCTATTAATAAGGAGTACGTTTCGGAGTGGATGTTTTCGATTGCGATCTGGAACCCGTAGAAGAACTTCGCCTCGGTGTATTGAACTTCGGCCACAAAATGCTCGGCCAGGTTTTCGTTTACAATGCCATCGCTGGCTGCAAAGAAGGCCAGTACGTGTTTAATGAAATGGCGTTCGCCATCGTTCAGGTTTTCCCAGTCTTTCAGGTCTTGTCCCAGGTCTATTTCCTCGGCTGTCCAAAAACTGGCTTCGGCTTGTTTGTAAAATTTCCAAATGTCGTGCTGACGGATGGGAAAGAGGACGAACCGGTCTTTGTTTTCTATTAAGATCGGTTCCTCTTGAATATTGTTGCTCATTTCCTACAATGGGTTTAGGGTTGTTAATACTATAAGAAAGACTTTCCGGGGTGACGGGCCGGAAAAGTCACCTTAAAAAACACGTTAAAATTTGCTTATTCTCTCGAAGAAAAGATTTACCTGTCAAATCTTCGTAAGTGTACAAATATGAGTTAGTAAAGCCTTAAATCAAAGGGCTTGATTTTGTCAAAAACATGCGTTTTCAAAGTGTTTTCAAAGGTTTTTGAAACGATAAGTGATTGTTAAAGAGGGGCTTATTTTCCGTTTTGCAATGCATGACTTGCAGTAAAAACGGGGGTAAAAAAAATATTTTTTTTTGTCCACACTTCGATTCCGCCCTGATTTGAGGGGTTATCTGGAAAATGATTAATCAGGATTCTAAAATTTCAACATTTTTTCTACCTTTGCAGTCCAATTTTTGGAAAAACTATGTACGCAATCGTAAACATTGCCGGTAAGCAGTTCAAAGTGGCTAAAGATCAATACATCTATGCCCCTAAGCTGTCGGGAGAGGCTGGAGACGCAGTAACGTTCGACCAGGTACTTCTTACAGACATTAGTGGTACAGTAACCATTGGCGCCCCTACTGTTGCAGGCGCTTCAGTATCAGGGAAGATACTTGAGCACGTAAAAGGTAACAAGGTGATTATCTTTAAAAAGAAAAGACGCAAAGGCTATGCTGTGAAAAACGGCCATCGCCAGCAGTACACCAAAGTACAGATCGAAAGCATCGGGTAACCCTGCGATCGTAAATCTAAAATCGTAAATCTGAAATAGATTATGGCACACAAAAAAGGTGAAGGTAAAGTAAAAAACGGCCGCGAATCGGAAAGCAAACGGTTAGGCGTTAAGATATACGGAGGCCAAAAAGCTATTGCGGGCAATATTATTGTTCGCCAGCGCGGTACAAAACACCATCCGGGCAAAAACGTGGGTATCGGTAAAGATCATACCCTGTTTGCGCTTACCAACGGAGTGGTTATGTTCAAAAAAGGTAAAAACGACAAATCTTTTGTTTCGGTAGAACCTACGGTAGTTGTTGAAGCTTAATTTTTGAAGCCGGAACGGCTAAAAAAAGCCCCTGTTCTTGTAAAGAACAGGGGCTTTTTTGTTTGGGATAGTCCGATTTTTTGAGCCATATTCTTCAAAAAAACCAAATAGTATAATATGGGTTACATATTATCGAAATAAAATACCGCTTATTGGGTTATTATTAGTCTTTTGTTCCGCAGATGTGCTATATTTCCGGGGTTAAACCTAAACTAAATTAACTATGAGGAAGTATTTACTACTATTCTCATTCGTTTTTGTGTCCAGTGTATTGTGGGCGCAAGACCGAGTGATTACGGGTAAGGTTACATCTACTGAAGATGGAACTTCCGTGCCCGGTGTAAGCGTAACGCTTAAAGGAACCGCCAATGGAACAGCAACAGATTCTGATGGTAATTATTCACTATCAGTTCCCGCGTCTGGCGGTACGTTAATCTTTTCTTTTATCGGGTTAAAGACCACCGAAGTAGCCATTGGTAACCAGTCAACCATTAATGTGGCTTTGGAGCAGGATATCTCTGTTCTTTCGGAGGTTGTTGTAACCGCACTTGACATTAAAAGGGATAAAGCTTCTTTGGGGTACGCTACACAGCAAATCAGCGGAGATAACATTCGCGTAGCACGTGAACAAAATGTGAATACTGCTTTGGCTGGAAAAATTGCCGGTGTTCAAATTGTATCAGGTTCAGGCGCAAAGTTTGGCGCCCCCGCTGTACGTATTCGTGGTATTCGTGGTATTAATGGTCAAAGTCCGCTTTATGTGTTGGATGGCATTGTCATTGATGACCCTGCTTCGATCAACATGGACAACATCCAGGATATTAACGTTTTAAAAGGTGCTAATGCAGCTGCGCTTTATGGTAACAGGGCACGTGATGGTGTTGTGATCTTGAGTTCAAAAAAAGGCACACAGTCGGATGCGGTAACCATTGATGTTAATCAGACTACTACATTTGAACGTGTTTATATTATGCCCAAGTTTCAAAATGAATATGGAGGCGGGTATGATCCAAATTTTTACACGTTTAATTATGATCCGGCTGTTCATGATCCGGCATTGGCTGGTTTAGATGGTATGCCTTATCCCGAGCTCTCAGCAGATGCAAGCTGGGGTCCCAAAATGGACGGGACTATGGTTGCCCAATGGGATTCTTTTACCCCAGGCACCGCCAATTATGGTAAGGCACACCCTTGGTCGCCCCAACCAGATAATATTAAGGATTTTTATAGAACTGGTGTTATGAATAATACTAGCATAAGTATTGGTAAGAGCAGTGAATCTTATGCATTGAATGCTACGTTGAGTAAATCATCGCGTACAGGGGTGATGGAAAACACCAATCAGGATAAGTTATTTCTTAACATTAATTTTTCTGCGAACCTAACCAAAAAACTGAGCGTAGAGGCAGCGGCGAATTATAATGAGTCGTACACAAAAGGTAATTTGTTTGAAGGCTATAATAGTATTGGCTCTAACTTTAACCAATGGTTCCAACGCCAGTTGAATATGGGCGATTTGAAGAAATATTATAAGATGCCCGATGGCAGATGGACTTCCTGGAACATCAATTCACCGGAAGACTCTGAACCATTGTACTGGGATAACCCATACGCCTATTTGTACGGAGCTTATAGTGAATGGGAACGGGATGTGTTAAGTTCTAAGTTTGCATTGAACTATGAAATTATAACAGACTTAAAAGCATCTGTTTTACTTACACGGAATAGCCGTAATGAAGTGTTCTACGATCGCAGAGATAAAAATTTGAAAATTGGCCCTGCCTATTTTAGAACCTACAGTAACAAAGTTGTTGAAGACAACATTCGTGCTATGTTAAGCTACAATAAAAAATTTGGGGATATATCGGTATTTGCAAGTGCTGGTCTAAACTGGCGGAAAAACACACAAGATTATATCAACATGAACACCAATGGAGGGCTTAGTGTCGATGAACTATATAACATTTCTGCATCTGCGCAAGCCCCCTCTGTGGGTAATACAATAGGTAAGAGCAAGGTGAATAGTTATTTTGGGAGTGTGTCGATTGACTGGAGAAGAACGATATTTCTGGATGCTACTTTCCGTAAAGATTATGACTCTAGGCTTCCTAATGGAAAAAATGATTATGTGTACCCAAGTACCTCGCTTTCGTTTGTGTTTACTGAGTTAGTGGATTTGCCATGGTTATCGTTTGGAAAAGTACGGGCAAGCTATGCTAAGGTAGGTAACGAAGTAGGACGTTATATAACAAGACCAACCTATGCGTTAGGCCAAACGTATGGCGGATTACCAAACACAGGTGTTCCGAATACGATAATCGACCCAAACCTGACGGCAGCTACTACATCTTCAGTTGAGGTTGGATTTGAGTTAGGTTTTTTGGAAAACAGATTGCGTGCAGAGTTCTCATTTTACAATCAGGATAATGCCAATGAACTGTTAAACATCACAGTTCCGTCATCATCTGGAGCCAGTACGTTTTTAACAAATTCAATAGATTCATATACCCGGGGCTGGGAGTTGGCCATAGGTGGTACACCAGTTAAAAGGACTGGTGGTTTAGTATGGGATGTGAATTTTAATATTTCACAAAACACAGTATTTATCAATGAGATTGCCGCAGAGTATGGATTAAATGCATTTGCTTTAGGTAACGGATTTAGGGGCACCAGTACGAGCGGTGGTTGGGACGGTCAGGCATTGGCACGGAGGCAAGAAGAGTGGGGCGTGATTGTTGGCCGTAAAATACGCAGGGACGACAATGGCAACGTTATGGTAGATGCAAACGGCCGTCCGCTAACAGATGCTAACCAGGATTTAGGTCATATTTTGCCTGATTTTACAGGAGGTATGTTTAACAGAGTATCCTATAAAAATTTCGAATTAGCATTTACAATTGATTACCAAGTTGGTGGTAAATTCCTGTCTATATCCAGAATGTTTGGTGCTTACTCAGGCTTGACCATGGAAACCGTTGGGAATAACGATAAAGGTAATCCGCAACGTGATGCTCCAGCAGAGGGTGGTGGTATGAGTTTTGGTGGGGTATTTGCAGATGGTACGCCAAATAACATTTATTTGACAGCAGACGATTACTGGACTACGTTGTTTGGGGTTTCTGAACGTTGGATGTACGATGCAACTTTTATTAAAATGCGTGAATTTCGTTTAGGCTACAATGTGCCCAGAGACTTCTTAACGAAATTAAAGTATGTAAAAGGGGCATCTGTTGCATTTGTTGCTAATAACCCGTTCCTGTTATACTCTAAAGTTGATGGCATTGACCCTTCAGAAATAGGTGGGGATACAGTAGAGGCTCGAAACAATGGTTCTTGGGTTGAGGGTGGTAACCTGGCCAGTACGAGAAGCTTTGGTTTCGATATTAAACTTAAATTCTAAACCGAATAGAAATGAAAAAAATATTTATAGTATTCATAATGACCGCCAGCGTGTTGTTGGCCTCATGTAATTGGGATGATTTTGGGGATTTGAACGTAAACCCAAATGAAGCTACAACGCCTAAAACCAGTATGTTGTTAACTAATAGTATCATACCGATGGGAGGTGGTATTATTGCCACACAGGGAGCATTATATGCCCAGTATTTATCGAATAAACAATACACATCCGGAGATAATTATCAAACGATAACATTTGCAACAGATGGGTTATATAATGGCCCATTAATGGATCTGCAGAAGATTATAGAGATGAATACTGAAACACCAGATGCTGTAGTAGCGGATGGATATAATGATAACCAGATTGCAATTGCAAATATTTTGAAGGCTTATTATTATCTGTATATGACTGATCGGTGGGGAGACCTGCCTTTCTCTGAAGCACTACAGGGGGCATCTAAGTTGCGCCCTGTGTATGATTCGCAAGAGGATATTTATGCGGGATGTTTCCAGATACTTAAGGATGCGGTTGCCATGATTAATACAGGAACGCCACAAAGTGGGATAGCTAAGGTTAACGGTGACGCCTTGTTTGATGGTGATATGGATATGTGGATAAAGTTTGCCAATACTATTCGTTTAAAAGCTGCATTGAGGTTGTCTAAAGTTGCACCGGCAATTGCGGCTGCAGAGTTTTCTGACGCATATGGTGACGGTGTTATTGCTTTAGATAATTCAGAAAATATTGCATATCAATATCAGGCTATACAGGTTTATGAAAACCCGTACTATAATTCATTTGTAACTTCTGGTAGAAGGGATTGGGTAATTGCCGATCCTTTTATGAACATCATGCAAATAGATACATACGCCAGCCCTCATCGAGGTATGTATAGTGACGGCCATCCGTATAAAACCCAAACAGGACTCTTAAATGTGGTGGCAGACCCTCGGCTTCCTGTATATGCGAATCCTATTCAAGGCACAACAGACACATTCATTGGTATGCCATACGGATTAACTGAAGGTCAAGCGGGATCAATTCCTGCAGTTCAAACCTCATTTATGGGTAATGCCTTCAGAGAGCAGACTACCCCGGCTTACATTTTTACGTCTGCAGAGGTAGCCTTTATTTTAGCAGAAGGAAGATTAAATAACTGGATTACTGATGGTACTGTTCAGGAATTTTACGAGGATGGTATTGCTGCATCTTTAGCGCAACATGGAGTAAGCGCAGGCTACGCAACGTACATAACAAATGATATTGTTGCTTTCGATCCGGCAAATGCTCAAAGGCAGATTATCGAACAAAAATGGATAGCAACATATCCAAATGGTTATGAAGCCTGGGCTGAATGGAGAAGAACAGGATTCCCGGAACTGGCTGCGCCAGATGGTGCCATGACACCTAATTTACAAATACCAAGAAGACAGGCTTACGGAACAAATGAAGCAAACCTGAATAGTGAAAACCATAAAGCAGCTTTAGTAAACCAAGGTTTTGCTGCTGATGATTTAACTGGTCGCGTTTGGTGGGATAAACCATAAATAATCTTTGTAATAATTATTAAAAAGTAAAAAGGGGTCTCTAAAGTAGAGAGCCCTTTTTCTTTGTATCATAAACACAAACAAAGCGATGTGCTCTTTTTGGGTGAGGTTAATACTTGTTATATTCATTTTAAGTGGCTACGGTGCGGTTGCTCAAAGTGATTTTAACGCAGATTCTGTACGGGTTACTCGTGATCAGAGTTTTATTGAGTTCGTTCAATATGTTGAGAATAATTCGAGTTATAAATTTTTTTATATTTATGAATGGGTGAAAGATTTAGTTGTTGATAAAGGTCAACACGGTAAATCTCTGCAGGAAATTGTCTCGTATGTTACAGGTAGTGCACAATTGAATTGTTTGAATTTTTACAGCTATGCTTTTGTTATTTATAAAGACCCTAAGCAAGATAAGGTGCGTGATGAATTGTTGTCAGAGGCGGTTTCAAAAAGGATAACAGTCAATAAAATTATTATAGGGACTAAGCATAAGATAAGTAAGAATGAAGTAGCTGAGTTAGCCGGAATAGTTAGAGATGAAGAAACGAAGGCTCCGCTGGCTGACGTGCTTATTAGAGTTGGTGGAGAACAATTGTTCGTACGGACAAATCGATCAGGTAGTTTTAAAATTTCTCTTCCGGTTGGTGAGCACGTTCTGATATTCAACATCTATGATTATGAAGAAAAGCTAATCGATTTGGCTATTTATGAAAACGGCCAAACCATAATTAGTTTAAATGAGCTGCCTGTAATGCTAAGCGAAGTTGTTGTTTCTGAACAATCAATTATTGATAGAAGGATTGGGGAAACGAATATAAAGATGTTGGAAGTAAGCCGTGCCCCCGCTTTTTTAGGAGAAAAGGATGTGGTAAAAGCACTACAAATGCAAACGGGTGTAACCTCTGTTAGCGAGGCAAATGGAGGGTTTAACGTTCGTGGTGGTGGGGTTGATCAAAACTTGGTATTGTACGATGGTACGCCAATTTTTAATGCATCGCATGCAATAGGATTCTTCACGGCATTTAATTCTGAAGCAATAAATCGTGTTTCTTTTTTTAAAGGCGGAATACCTTCAGAATATGGTGGCCGTGTGTCGTCTGTTCTTGATATTGACTCTAAAGAAGGTGATTATAAAAAATGGAAGGGGAGTTTAGGGGTAGGTCTCGTATCCGGAAATTTAGTAGTAGGTGGGCCTATTAAAAGAGACACGAGTGCTTTAAATCTGTCCTTTAGATCATCATACTCTGACTGGATACTTTCTTTAGTCAAACGATACAGTAACGATGTTGAAAAAAATTCAGTGGGGTTTCACGATGGTTCGTTAAAATATTCAACTAAACTTAATGATGGGGCTAAACTTATTTTTTCTACATACTTTAGCCGTGATAGGTTTCAATTAGCAAACGACTCTATAAACAACTGGTCAAGTTTAGCCCTTTCCTTAAAGTATGGAAAGCAGTTTCGTAATGAGTATTATTACAGTGTTGGATTTAATATAGGGAACTATTCATATCAAATTTCGGATCACAGACCTGAAACGGCTTATTCACTAAAGTATAAGATTTTTTATCCAACCTTAAAGTTTGATGTAAATCGTGATGGTAAGCGAAAGCAATCATTTGGTGTACATGTTACATTATATAATTTCGAACCAGGCAGATTAAGACCAACATCAGAACAATCTAATAGTAAAGATGTTGACATGCTTAACGAAATATCAGTTGAGACGGCTCTATATTATGGTGAGAATTTTCAGGTTGGATCACATTTGTTTGTTGAAACCGGCTTTCGATTATCAGCATATAACCGATTTGGTTCCGGAAAGGTTTTTCTATACCAGACAAACAGTCCACGAGAGCTGAGAAGCGTAAAAGACTCCGTGCAATACTCAGCGGGAGAAATAATGAAAACCTATATAGGCCCGGAGCCCAGATTATCGTTAAGGTATATAATTGGTGACCGTTCTTCTGTTAAACTGGGGTATAACAGAATGTACCAGTATGTCCATCTTGTGTCAAATACGGCCGTGGTTACCCCTGTTGACATTTGGCAGTCCAGCAACACCTATTTTAAGCCACAAATCGCTGATCAACTATCGTTGGGGTATTTTTTAAACTCTAAAACAAACACTCTGACAAGTTTTGTTGAGGTATTTTATAAACACACACAGAACGTTTTGGATTTTAAAGATGGAGCTAACTTAATTTTAAATTCTAAACTTGAAACAGCCTTATTAACCGGAAAAGGGTTTTCGTATGGGGTAGAGTTTTCAATTAGCAAGAATAGAGGAAGATTGGAAACCGAGTTGAATTACACATATTCGCGAACATTTAGACAAGTACAGAGCATTCACCCGACCGAAGAAATCAATAAGGGCGAACGGTACCCTGCAAATTATGATCAACCACATATTTTGAATTTGAATTGGAGATATTCAATAACACGCAATGTGTTTTTCTCGGGGGTTTTTACATACCGAACAGGAAGACCCATTTCGGTTCCCATTGCAGCGTATGAAATCAATGGAGTTCCAGTTATAGATTTCTCTAATAGAAATAATTACAGATTGTCAGATTATCATCGGTTGGATGTTGCTTTGGTCGCTGAAGGGAACATGCGAAAATCGAAACGTATTCAGGGTTTTTGGACTCTGTCTGTTTATAACTTGTATGGAAGAAAGAACCCTTATTCGGCTTTTTTCTCGTATAACGTTTCCGGTGCAGTTTTGCCTAAGCAAATTGCTTTAATTGGTATTCCGGTCCCCTCTTTATCATATACATTAAAATTCTGATAATCATGCGTAGATTATTCGTTGTTTTGTTTTTGTTTTTAGATGCGTGTATAGATCCATTGGGTGTAAAGGTAACAGGTGAAAACACAAGATTAATTGTTGATGGCTTAATTACAGATCAACCGGGGCCTCATTTGGTTAAATTATTTTACTCTAACCCATTGACAACAAGTCGGTTTTTAAAGCCTTTTGAACCTGTAACAGCAGCTTCCGTAATCGTTCGTGATGATTTGAATAATCAGTATATTTTATATGAGGTGATGGCAGGAGTTTATAGTACAGAGAATTCTGGATTAATAGTAACGGCTGATCGTGAGTATAAACTTTTGATTACTACAGTTGATGAAAAGCAATATGAATCATCCAATGAAAAATTATGGCCATCGGGCGTTATTGAGGATGTAAGTTTTGGGTTTGTAAACAATAGATCGGAAAGCAGTGGAGAACAGATCCATTCTCTTAAAGTTTACGTAAACGCAAGAGGAGCAGGTGGTGAAAATAATTTCTTTCGGTGGAGATGGACTACCGTACACAAAACAATATCAAACCCTGAACTACGTGTGAAACTCACTCCCGGGGGTGAGTTTCCGGATCCTCCAGGGTGTAGTGGGTACATTGTTGTGGGTGGTGGATTGGTTAAGGTTAGTGATTGTACCTGTTGTATATGTTGGTCCTATAACTACAATGATGGAGCTCGGGTGTCTCAAAATGAATATACTCGCGATAATATTTTTAATATGCAATACATAGGCGCTATTCCGGTAACCGCAATGCATTTCTTTGATAAATATCATATTGCTATTGAGCAATTGAGTTTGTCGGAAAGCGCTTATGATTTTTGGAGGCTCATTGAAAAACAACAGAGGGGGGCAACAGATATTTTTCAGCCAAATATGATAAAGATCCGTGGAAATATAACCTCTATAACGGACCCAAATGAAGAGGTTCTTGGTTTCTTTGGCGTGTCAGGGATAGCTACAAAATCATTTTTTATAGACAGATCTGTAGTTCCGGTGGATTTACCACCTTTGCCTATAGTACCCTTTTCTTGTTTAGATTATTTTAAAAAACCAACAACGAATAGACCAGAATTTTGGTAGTATATGAAATACATCTTATTCATAATTTTTATTGTTTTTTTGATTCCGCGTTTCCCTTTTGCACAGAGCGCAGAAAGTAACGTAAATAGAAGTGTAACGTTTTTTTTGAATCAGCCATATTTTACCATAGAAGACACAGCGTATTATTCTGTATTTGCATTTTCAGAATATGGTGAATTAACCGGGAAAAGGATAATGCGGCTTATGCTTTTTAGTGAGGGGAAAGGGATGATATTGCAGAAACGCATTGAGGTAATAGACGGCTTGGGTACGAGTTTTTTGACTTTCCCGACATCGATGAGTCCGGGTGACTATTTATTTGTTTGTTATATAGAAACAAGTAAGGGTGATCCAACATTTTTTTTTGAAGGTTTAATTGCAGTATCTGAGCAAAATATTGTAATGCCTCAGCATATAGAACCTGTTAGATATAGTCAAGAAAAGAGCCTGAATCTTAGCACAGATGCTCCAGTCTATTCTGTTCGAGATAAGATAAAAATTAATGTTGCAAATAATCCTCAAAACCAGCACAGTAAACAAATACTATCAACATCCGTATATAATCAGGAGGTATTTGAAACGCAGGGTGATCAACCATTGCTGTGGGCATTATCCCCAAGAGCCTTTTCTAACGCAGTAGATGTGGGGAGTGAACGCCTGTATTATTTTAAAGGGACTGTTATTGATAAAAAAACAAAGAATGCACTTAACGAGGTTGTTAAGATAACATTTTATCTAAATCATAGTGATTTCACCTATGAGATTGTCACAAAAAGTGATGGAACCTTTTTGTTCCCATTGTTTAAAAATTTTGGAGACGAAAAAATCTTTTATAAAATTAGTCAAAACGAAAAATATCTGTCAGAATATGTGATTTATTCTGATAATATCGGGTCATATAGTAACTCATTTCCGTTTTTGGATAATAAACATCTTCCTAATACAGAGAAATACAATAACTTTCAGATAAAAGTAGGTCATATTAACGAGTCATTTGATTACTATTTAAATGCGGTACCTAAGAAGAACAGTCGGCCTATGGTGAAAGTAGATCATCATGTTTCTTTAGAGAAATATGAACCTTTTCTTTCAATGAAGGATGTAGTAATCAATATTGTGCCAATGGTGAGTTACCGGGGATCACAAGGAGTAAGGGGTCTCAGGGTTTTTTTGCAGAAAGGTGCGGTTTATGGGAAATCAAACCCGTTATTTATAGTGGACGGTGTAATGTGTGATGACGCTTCGTATGTTCTTAATTTAAATCCATCTGATATCAAGCAGGTAGGAGTTATTCGTACCGAAAAACTTTTAAGTAGATTTGGAGATTTAGGTAAGAATGGAATTCTTGTTATTGATACTTATAGAGGAGATCGCGGCCTTGAACAAGAGTTGAATACATTAGATGTTGTAGGTGTTGATCATGGATATGCCGATATCCATTTAAAAACCAGCCATGAAAGAAGACCTTATTTTAGAACGTTTTTATACTGGAATTCAAGACTAACTGTACCTGAAGATGGCGCTGATTTTTTCTTTAATATGGGTGATGATATAGGAAATTTTGTAATTGTGGTTGCAGGCCTTGATGGGAATGGTAAGGTAATTATTGCTCAATTGAATATTGAAGTTACACCATGAACAATCAATAAAAGATGCCTGATAGTTTATAATAGGTGTATTAACAACAATTAAGAGGCCGTTTTTATTGAATCATCCTCAACAACGTACTTAATCTGTTTTTCAGATTTCTGCGGTCAACGATAAAATCTAAAAAGCCGTGTTCTAACACAAATTCTGAACTTTGAAAACCCTTCGGTAAATCTTTGCCAATAGTTTCGCGGATAACACGCGGGCCGGCAAACCCGATTAATGCTCCGGGTTCGGCAATGTTAAAATCGCCTAACATGGCGTACGATGCCGTAACACCTCCGGTAGTTGGGTCGGTTAATAAAGAAATGTATGGGATTTTAGCCTGATCAAGCTGTGCAATGCGTGCCGAAGTTTTAGCCATTTGCATGAGCGACAACCCGGCTTCCATCATACGCGCACCACCCGATCGCGAAATCATGAGGCACGGAATGCGGTGTTTTAAACTGTGTTCCATAGCGCGGGCGATTTTTTCACCCACAACCGATCCCATCGATCCGCCAATAAAACTAAAATCCATACAGGCGATAACGATATCAAGCCCGTTCATTTTTCCATAGCCTGTGCGAACAGCATCTTTCAGATCAACCTTGGCCTGAGTTTCTTTTATCCGTTTCGGGTAAGGCTTGGTGTCTTTGAACTTCAACGGATCGGCCGATTCCATATCAGCATCCAGTTCGGTAAATTCGTTGTTGTCAAAAAGAATTTCGAAATACTCTTTCGAGCCAATGCGTACGTGGTAGTCCTCTTCGGGCACCACATACGCATTATTTTTTAATTCGCGGGTATGAACAATCTTTCCACCGGGCGACTTAAACCAAAGCCCATCGGGTACTTCGCGTTTCGACTCCGTAGGGGTGAGAATTCCTTTATCTGTTCTGTTAAACCAAGACATACCTTGTTCGTTAGTAGTTATTGGTTGTTAGTTGTTGGTTGATTCGCGAGTAACGATCAACCAACAACTAACAACTTTTAAGCAAGCGTAATAGAATTATCCAGGTACACATCCTGAATGGCATTCATAATTTCAACACCTTCTTTCATCGGGCGCTGGAATGCTTTCCGACCGGAAATCAAGCCCATGCCACCGGCACGTTTGTTGATAACCGCTGTGCGTACGGCATCGGCCAAATCGTTAGCACCTTTCGATTCACCACCAGAGTTGATCAGCCCGGCACGCCCCATGTAGCAGTTAGCTACCTGGTAACGGCATAAATCAATTGGGTGATCGGTAGTCAGTTCGGAATAAATTTTCTCATCAAGTTTTCCGTAGCTGCTGCCGCCTGTGTTCAGGGCTTTGTAACCGCCATTGTTTTCGGCAAGTTTTTGTTTGATGATGTCGGCCTGAATGGTTACGCCAATGTGGTTGGCCTGACCGGTTAAATCGGCTGATACGTGATAATCAACGCCATCTTTCTTGAATGCGTTGTTACGGGTGTAGCACCATAAAATAGTAGCCATGCCTAATTTATGTGCATGTTCAAATGCTTTTGATACTTCAATGATTTGGCGGCCTGAGTTTTCAGATCCGAAATAGATGGTAGCGCCAACAGCAACAGCGCCTAAGTTCCAGGCATCCTGTATTGTACCAAACATAATCTCATCGGCTTTGTTTGGGTAGGTTAGCAACTCGTTGTGGTTGATCTTTACGATGAACGGGATTTTGTGTGCATATTTTCGCGACATTACTCCCAGCGCACCATAGGTAGTGGCTACCGCGTTACATCCGCTTTCGATAGCAAGTTTGATGATGTTTTCAGGATCAAAATAAATCGGGTTTTTTGCAAAGGAAGCACCCGCACTGTGTTCGATACCCTGATCGACCGGAAGGATGGACAAAAAGCCTGTGTTTGCCAGGCGGCCTTTGCCAAACATGGCCTGAAGGCTCATTAATGTTTGTGTATTACGGTTTGAGTTGATAAAAACCCTGTCAACAAAATCCGGGGTGGGAGTAAAGAGCTGATCTTTAGAGATCGTTTTGCTTTTGTGTTCGAGCAGGTAGCTGGCGTCTTTGCCTAAGATGTCTGCGATGTTCTTTGCCATGATATTTTTTTGAGTGAAAAACGTGTAAGCGTTTGTGCTTACAGCGCCCAAAATAGGGGTTAATAAACAAAAAAGCCATCCTTTTGGGATGGCTTTGCTATAAAAATACCGGATTATATTTTTTCTTTGATACGAGCCGATTTGCCCTGACGGCCTTTCAGGTAATTCAGCTTTGCCCTGCGCACAGCCCCGCGTTTCAGCACTTCAATTTTGTCGATAGAAGGCGAGGCAGTAGGGAAGATACGTTCAACACCTACACCGTTTGAAACCTTGCGTACGGTGAATGTTTCGCCATTTGAACTTGAACCTCTGCGCTGGATTACAACGCCCTGAAACTGCTGTACGCGCTCCTTGTTCCCTTCTTTGATTTTTACGTGAACATTGATGGTATCACCGGCTTTGAAAGACGGCAGTCCTTCCTGCACTTTTGCGTATTCCTGCTCAACGAGTTTAATTAAATCTGCCATAAATCGAGTGTTTTTCCGAAAACGGACTGCAAAGGTAGAAAAAGAATTGAGAATTGGGAATTTGGGATTACAAATTTTAGGAGAGGTAGTGGCCGGCTATGTGTATAAAAACGGCTATTTTTGTGTATGGAAAAAATGGTGAGGATTAACGTTGACATTGACGATGCCCTGATGGAAAAGGCATTGAAAATGAGCGGGATAAAAACCAAGAAAGAGTTGGTGAACACCGCCCTGCTGTATTACAGGGATGAGTTGTTGCGCGAAAAAGCCTACGAAGAACAGCGAAAAAACGAGGACAAACAAAATGAGAACCAACATTGATGTTAGAGAAGCGCTTCTTGCCGAGCTAAAACTACTCAGCCAGATTAAATCGCAGCGTATGACAATCGAAAAGTCCATCGAAGCCCTTATCAACTATTTAAAAAGAAGGGAAATGCTTACGCTCAGGGGTAAGGTTCAATGGGAAGGTGATTTGAATGAAATGCGTCAGGACTGATGATACAAAAAGTATTGGTTGACACATCGGTATGGGTAGATTATTTTAAGGGCGTTTCGTCTGGGAAAGTTGCCACGCTTGTGGCGCTCATGGAGCGGGACGAACACATTTGCCTGTCGCCCACTATCGTGCAAGAGGTTTTACAAGGGGTAAAAACTGATCAGCAGTATGCTAAAATATACGATTTGTTGTTCGGCTATGTTATCCTGATTTTGGATCCTTTAAAATCGGCTGTAGATGCATCACAACTTTACAGAACTTTACGAAAACATGGCATTACCGTCAGAAAAACCACTGACTGCCTCATTGCTCAGTATGCCATTACGCACAACATAGCACTTCTACACAACGATAGCGACTTTGACCTTATCGCGCAGCACAGCCCGTTACAATTGCTTTAAGAAATCAACCCCGGCCGTCTTTTTTTGGTGCGCTCCAGCGACTGCTCGTGCCGCCATTCTTCGATTTTGGCCTCATGCCCCGAAACCAGTACAGGGGGTACTTCCCAGCCGTTATAAACTGCCGGGCGGGTATATACGGGCGGGGCTACCAGCCCGTTTTGGTAAGAATCCGTCAGGGCAGAGGTTTCATCGTTCAGCACCCCGGGCAGCAGGCGGATAACAGCATCGGCTACTACGGCTGCGGCCAGCTCGCCCCCCGAAAGCACGTAGTCACCCAGGCTGATTTCGCGGGTTACGAGGTGCTCGCGCACGCGTTCATCCACACCTTTATAATGGCCACACAACAAAACCAGGTTTTGTTTCAGGCTTAGCTCGTTGGCAATGGATTGCGAAAATGGCTCACCATCGGGGCTCATGTAAATAACTTCATCGTAGTTGCGTTTCGACTTTAAATCGGCAAGGCACCGGTCGATGGGTTCGATCATCATTACCATGCCGGCACCGCCACCGTAGGCATAATCGTCCACCGATTTATGGCGGTCGGTTGCGTAGTTGCGCAGGTCAATAGCTTCAACGGTAACCAAGCCTTTGGTGATAGCGCGTTTTAAAATAGAATCCGAAAACGGGCTTTCAAGCAGTTTAGGAACGCAGGTGATGATGGAGATGTGCATGAATCAAATATCTAAAAACCCTTCCGGAAGGCTAACGGTTATTTTCTTTTTTGCTTTATTGATGCTTTTAATAAACGGTCCGTTTACCGGGATCATTACTTCTTTCGTGTGGTGCGAAAACACTACGAAACGATTCGATCCTGCTTGTTCGATGTGTAAAACCGTTCCTAACAACCCCAATGTGTCATCGATAACTTCAAAGCCATCCACCTCTTCGTTATAAAAATCGCCCCGGCTAAGTTTAGGCCGGCTGGCTTTGGGCAGGTAAACCGAACTGCCTTTTAATGCGGTAGCGGCTTCGGGTGTGTTTACATCTTCAAACTTTACGAAGGCTTTATCGCCCCGTACCGAAACGTGTTCAATGAAATAGGGGACTGCCTGTTTTTTTTGTTCGATGAAAACCGATTGCAGCGACTCCCACTCCGCAGGCGAATCGGCATCTAACGAAAGCGTTACCCCGCCTTTCAGTCCGTGCGGGCGCATTACAAAACCGGCTTTATAGAGTTCGTTGAGATTCAAAATCCGTACTTTTTCTTTCTTTTTTCGAAGTAAGCCTTTATTAACTCCTTTGGCAGTTTTAATGATGATTTTTCAGTTCGATCCATCATTTCAACAATGTTCCTGGGTTTGTTCTTTTGAGAAAACTTTTTCATAAGGTAATCTGATTTCGGCTTACCGGGTAAAAAAATATGAATATCCACTTTTAGCCCTAAACCACATAGCGACATAGTGTTTTGTTTCAATTATCAAAGGCTGGCTGCTATGTGTAATGCTTGCGTTTCTATGCTAAACTGAAACATAAATTAGTATTCATAGTTTTGCATGCAAAAATCACAATAGTAATGGTGTCATTCTTTACTGTGCCATCAACCCTATGTATCTATGTGGTTAAAAATAGACGTAATATCCTTTAGGACATCAAAAAAAATGCCCCTGATTTTTCAGGAGCATTTTTAACATGATATTTAGCTGAATTAAGCTTGTGCTTCGCCTTCAGCGGCAGGAGCTTCACCTTCTTCAACAGGAGCGGCAACCTGTTCGGTTGCAGCGGCTTCAGCCGCTTTTTGTTTCTGACGGATTGCCTCTGCGCGGGCTTCGCGCACCTTGCTTTCGGCTTCTTTACGGGCTTTAGCCTGTGCAGCCTTGTTTTGTGAAAGGTTGTCTTTCTTGCCTTGGATTTTGGTTTCTTTGGCCTGTTTCCAGTCGGCTAACTTCTGGTCGGCTTCTTCTTGCTTGATAGCGCCTTTAATAACACCAACCTGCAAGTGCTTGCGGAACAAAATACCCCGATACGAAAGCATTGCTTTTACCGTGTCGGTAGGTTGTGCCCCGTTCATCAGCCATTGGAACGCCTTATCATCGTTCAGTTCAATGGTTGCCGGGTTGGTTAATGGATTGTATGTGCCAATCTTTTCAATAAAGCGACCATCACGTGGTGCTCTGGCGTCTGCTACGATTACATCGAATTTCGCCAGTTTTTTGCGGCCTCTGCGGGCCAATCTGATTTTAACTGCCATTTTTGGTTAGTTTTTAAATGTTTGGAACTCGTCCGGTTTTTTAAAAGTCTGCAAAGATAAGGCAAATATGTTGTTTAACAACCATGAGAAGCCAAAATACCTAAGCGTGTGATATTCAATAATATTTGCATACACGATTATACGATTTTTTTATTCTGACAGAGCTGTTTACATTTGGTTCCTTTTCACAAATAACCATGGATAAGTTTTCCTATATCTCGAATGCCGATGTTGGTTATATTGACCAACTCTATCAAAATTATAAAAGCGACCCGGCCTCGGTGGATGCCACCTGGCAAAAGTTTTTTGAAGGGTTCGACTTTTCGCAATCGCAAAGCGGTAATGGCCTTGCCTCAGCGGGAGTGGGCGATTCGCTCTCTATTAAAGAAACGCAGGTGCGCAACCTTATTTTCCAGTACCGTTCGTTCGGTCACCTGAAATCGAAAACCAATCCGGTGCGCGAACGCAGAGATCACAACGTGAACCTCGACCACAAAAGTGTAGGGCTTACCGATGCCGATTTAGATACCGAGTTTGATGTGGCTGCCGAAATTGGAATGCCTAAATCATCGCTGCGCAAAATCATTGAGAAACTGAAAACGCTTTACCTCGGCCCGATCGGGTTTGAGTATAACTTTATCCGTAACGATGATATCCGTGCGTGGTTACATAATAAAATTGAAAGAGAGTATTACGAATACAACCCCAACTTAGACGAGAAGAAACGCATCTTGTTCAAACTGAACGAAGCGGTTGTTTTTGAAAACTTTTTGCACACCAAATTTTTAGGTCAGAAACGTTTTTCGTTAGAAGGAGGCGAAAACACCATACCCGCACTTGATACTATTATAAACCAGGCTGCTGCATTAGATGTAAAAGAAGTGGTGATTGGCATGGCGCACCGTGGCCGATTAAATGTGCTTACCAATATTCTCGGAAAAACCTACGAGCAAATTTTTACCGAGTTTGAGGGTAATGTAAACCCCGACCTGACCATGGGCGATGGTGATGTTAAGTATCACTTGGGATATGCCAGCCACATCAACACACCTTCGGGTAAAAAAATCTATGTAAAGCTAACGCCTAACCCTTCGCACCTCGAAGCGGTCGATCCGCTGGTGGTGGGTTATACCCGTGGCCAGATTGATGATGAATACAATGGCGACCTGAAAAAAGCGATGGCCATTCTTATCCATGGCGATGCGGCCGTGGCCGGGCAGGGCATTGTGTATGAAGTGGTGCAGATGTCGGGCTTGCCGGGTTATACAACCGGTGGAACGATTCACTTTGTGATCAATAACCAGGTTGGCTTTACAACTGATTTTGACGATGCCCGCACCGCTATTTACTGTACCGATGTTTCTAAGATTGTAGATGCCCCCGTGCTGCACGTAAATGGCGATGATGCCGAAGCCGTAACCTGGTGCGCCAAACTTGCCGCAGAGTACCGTCAGCAATTTGGTAAAGATATTTTTATCGATATGCTTTGCTATCGCAGGCACGGCCATAACGAAAGCGATGAACCGAAGTTTACACAACCCAAACTCTATAATATCATTGCCAAGCACCCCAACCCGCGCGAGGTATATGTTAAAAACTTAGTAGAGAAAGGTGTGGATGCTGCCCTGGCCGATGAGATGGATGCCCGGTTCCGCAACCAGTTACAAGACCGCCTGAACGAAGTGAAACAAAAGGCGTTGCCGTACAAACTTCAGGAGCGGGAAGAAGAATGGCAATCGTTGCGCAAATCAAAGCCCGAAGATTTTGACAACTCGCCCGATACATCCATTACGAAAGCATTGGTTGAGAAAGTAGGCAAAGCACTTACCACTATCCCCGATGATTTTAAGCCCATCAAACAGATTGAAAAATTATTGAAAGACCGCAAGGAGGCTTTCTTTGATAAAAAAGAATTAGGTTGGGCCGAAGCCGAATTGCTGGCTTTCGGATCGTTGCTCGATGAGAAATACATCGTGCGCATGTCGGGTCAGGACGTGAAACGCGGTACGTTCTCGCATCGCCATGCTTGTTTCTGGGATGTTAACACCAATCAGTCATACTGCGGATTAGATCACATCGACCCCGAACAGTCAAAACTACATTTATACAACTCGTTACTTTCCGAATTTGGTGTGATGGGCTTTGAATATGGTTATGCCCTGGCAACACCACGCGCATTAGTGGTTTGGGAAGCTCAGTTTGGCGATTTTGTGAACGGTGCGCAGGTAATCATCGATCAGTTTATAACCTCTGCCGAATCGAAATGGCAACGCCAAAACGGGTTGGTGTTATTGTTACCACATGGTTACGAAGGCCAGGGACCAGAACACTCCAGTGCACGTCCCGAACGCTTTTTACAGCAGGCATCGGAGTTTAACATGATCGTGGCTAATATCACTTCTTCGGCTAACTATTTCCAC
This sequence comes from uncultured Roseivirgaceae bacterium, assembly GCA_964404445.1. Classification (GTDB taxonomy): domain Bacteria; phylum Bacteroidota; class Bacteroidia; order Cytophagales; family Cyclobacteriaceae; genus UBA2336. The sequence goes on from CAYOJW010000001.1 coordinate 834,905, forward strand.
ATGCTCAGACGGCAGGTCAAATGGGAATTCCGTAAGCCTTGTGTATTATTCTCGCCTAAGTCGTTGCTTCGCCATCCGGGTGTGGTTTCACCGGTAGAACAATTTACGTCTGGTTCGTTTACCGAAGTGTTTGACGACACAAACGTAAAAGCAAAAGATGTAAAACGTATTGTGTTTTGCACAGGCAAAGTGTATTTCGATTTACTCGATTATCAGCAAAAGAAAAAAATCAAAAACACTGCGGTAGTACGCCTGGAGCAGTTATATCCGTTCCCGAAACAGCAGGTTCAAGCCATCTTGAAAAAGTATAAAGATGCCGAGTTGATCTGGGCGCAGGAAGAGCCGTATAACATGGGGTACTGGTCGTACGTACAGCGCTTTATGCCTGATGATAAATGGAAGGTTGTTGCCCGTAAGTCGAGTGCATCACCGGCTACCGGCTACTCAAAAGTTCATAAGGTAGAGCAGGAGAAAATTATAACGCAGGCGTTTGAGATTTAATACTGTCTGGCAATCAATAAAAGAAAGATAATTCACAATACTTAAATAGAAATACATGGCACACGTAAAAGTACCAACCGTTGGCGAATCGATTACCGAAGTAACCATTGCCAACTGGCTTAAAAAAGATGGCGATGTTGTGAAGATGGACGAAGTAATTGCCGAGTTGGAATCGGATAAAGCAACATTTGAATTGCCGGCATCGGCTTCGGGCATTCTGCGAATCAAAAAACAAGCAGGCGAAACTGCAGCCATTGGCGAACTGATTTGTGAGATTGATGAGTCGGCCTCGGGCAGTGCGCCTAAAGAAGAAGCGAAGAAAGAAGAAAAAGCAGTTTCGGCCAAAACCGAAGCGAAGGCAACCGGAGGAATAAAAGAAATGAAAGTTCCGGCCGTAGGCGAATCAATCACCGAAGTAACCATTTCAAGCTGGCTGAAAAAAGATGGCGATGCGGTAGCATTAGACGAGATCATTGCCGAAGTAGAATCCGACAAGGCAACGTTTGAGTTGCCGGCCGAAGCCAACGGTATTTTGCGCATTGTGGCGAAAGAAGGAACATCACTTCCGATTGGCGGATTGATCTGCAAAATCGAAATCACCGAAGGAGGCGCGGTAACGCCAAAACAGAAAACCGAAACTCCGAAAGAGGAAGCTAAATCAACCGATAAGAATTACGCGTCAGGGCATCCGTCACCGGCAGCTTCAAAAATCCTCGAAGAGAAGGGAATTAAATCATCCGAAGTTTCGGGTACTGGTGTAGGCGGACGCATCACCAAAGAAGACGCTACCAACGCACAGAAATCATCAGCGAAAACTGAACCAGCCAAAACAGCGGCAACACCTCCGGTAATTGCATCGGGCGGCACACGCGATAAGCGTTCCGAAAAAATGACTTCGCTGCGCAAGACCATTGCCAAACGTTTGGTGTCGGTGAAAAACGAAACCGCTATGCTCACCACGTTTAACGAGGTTGACATGAAGCCGCTGATGGATCTGCGCTCGAAATACAAAGACAAGTTCAAAGAAAAATATGGCGTGGGCCTTGGCTTCATGTCGTTCTTTACCAAAGCCGTGTGTATCGCCTTGAAAGAATGGCCTGCTGTTAATGCACAACTCAATGGCGAAGAAATCATTTACCATAATTATTGTGATGTGTCAATTGCGGTATCAACACCGAAAGGATTGGTGGTTCCGGTGATCCGCAATGCCGAATCGTTATCGTTCGATCAGATCGAAGCAGAAGTGGTTCGTTTGGCAACACGCGGTCGCGATGGCAAGCTCTCGATTGATGAAATGCAGGGCGGAACATTTTCGATTACCAATGGTGGTGTGTTTGGCTCAATGATGTCAACTCCAATCTTAAACCCTCCGCAATCGGCCATTTTGGGTATGCACAACATTGTGCAGCGCCCGGTTGCGATCAACAACGAGGTGGTTATCCGCCCGATGATGTACCTCGCGCTTTCGTACGATCACCGTATTATTGATGGAAGAGAGTCCGTAAGTTTCTTAGTGCGTGTGAAGGAATTGCTGGAAGATCCGAACCGTTTAATTCTTGGTGTTTAGATACAATGCAAATACCGGTAGCGTGAAGCGGTTTAAATTTTTAATCAGCATACTAACAATCCCGATTCTGCTATTAACGTATGCGGGTTGTATTGGTCTTCCCGAATGTGGGGCAGACTCTGAGCCTGAAATGCGGATCAGCGTATCAGGCAATCGTATCTATACACGGGTTTACGGATTAAAAAAAACCATTCAGCCGATACCGCCTCAGAATACCAATACTTGGATTGTACCGGTTTCGATAATAGACGATACAACCACGGTAATTTTTGAAGCCGAATCGCATACCGATACGCTCACGATAGCCTACACCAGAGATGTTGAAGCCGAATCGTTACGTTGTGGTGTTCGTTTGTTTTTGAAAAACATCCGCGTAACAGCACCAACCACTTTTGAACGGGTAGATATTTACAGTATTTCAAACAGCGTTATTTCTATCTCGACATCCGATGAATAAAAGAAATATCATAACGATTGCATTTCTTTGGATAACACTAAATGTCGGTGCGCAAACCAATATGAAAGGATTGTATATCGGCTTGGATCTGTTAAAAACCATTCCGTATATGGTTGATGGTGGTTTTGTGTTAGAGCCTTCGTTGAGTTTTGTAGCACCCAATCAAAACACTTATCATATTACGGTAGGCAAGTCGAGGGTTAACGAAGACGAACTCCTTATCAATTTAGATTACACTTCCGAAGGATATTATGTGAAAGCCGGCATAGGGCATTTATTTAAAAATATTATTGAACCAACGTTTCACATCGGGTATAGCCGCTATACCGAAACAGGCAAAGCCTATTTTGAAGGGCCTTATTATGGCGACCTCGTGTCGGTGCTCAAACAAAAACAAGAATCTTTTTTTGCTGAAATCCAGTCAAACGTATGGATTCGGTTAGGCAATAAACTATTTATCGTGCCCAACGGTCGCATTACCTATTTATTTAAACGACCGCAGGGCGATGAGTTCCCGACCTACCACGTTCCCGGTGCTGGTATTGTGTTGATCAAGGAGCTTCACGATGATGAATCGTTACCGAAAAGTAATTACCTGACAGGCGGACTGTCAGTAAAATTGATTTATAAATTGTTATAATTATGCAATACAACGTAACTGTTATCGGCTCAGGCCCCGGAGGATATGTAGCAGCCATTCGCTGCGCGCAACTTGGTTTTAAAGTAGCACTGATTGAAAAATACGATACATTGGGTGGAACCTGTTTAAATGTGGGATGTATTCCATCGAAGGCGTTGCTCGATTCAACCGAGCATTTTCATAATGCCGCACACAACTTTAAAGAGCATGGCATTGAAATCAGCGAGCCAAAAGCCAACATCGGGCAGATGATCAAACGCAAAGCCGGAGTGGTGAAAGCCAATGTTGATGGTATTGCCTACCTGATGAAGAAAAATAAAATTGAAGTGCATACGGGTGTAGGGTCATTCGTAGATAAAAACACGATTAAGATCACGGGTAAGGATGGCAAAGAAAGCCAGATTACTACCGAGAAAGTGATTATTGCAACAGGTTCAAAACCCACACCGCTTCCGTTTGCCTCGTTTGATAAGAAACGTATTATATCCAGCACCGAAGCATTGGAGTTAAAAGAAATTCCGAAACACCTGATCGTGATTGGCGGAGGCGTGATTGGTATGGAATTGGGTTCGGTGTATGCACGTATCGGTGCAAAAGTTTCCGTGGTGGAATTTTTGGATAACCTGATCCCGACTATGGATTTGTCGTTGGGGAAAGAGTTGCAGAAATCAACCAAGAAGTTGGGCATGGAGTTTTACCTCGGCCATAAAGTAACTTCGGTTGAAAACAAAGGGAAAGAAGTGATCGTAAAGGCCGAACCAAAAAACGGTGGCAAAGCCGTTGAACTGAAAGGCGATTATTGTTTAGTAAGTGTTGGCCGCAGACCTTATACCGATGGATTAGGACTTGATAAAATCGGTATAGAACTTGACAAAGGAAAAATTCCGGTTGACGATCATCTGAAAACCAAAGTGAATAATGTATATGCCATTGGTGATGTAGTGCGTGGTGCTATGCTGGCGCACAAAGCCGAAGAGGAGGGTGTGCTGGTTGCCGAACAATTGGCCGGACAAAAACCGCACATTAATTATAATTTGATTCCCGGAGTTGTTTATACCTGGCCGGAAGTAGCGAGTGTTGGTTTCACCGAAGAACAATTGAAAGCCGAAGGTCGTGCTTATAAAACCGGCAACTTCCCGTACAAAGCTTTAGGCCGTGCCCGCGCTTCAATGGATTTGGAAGGTTTTGTAAAAGTATTGGCTGATAAAAACACCGATGAAATTTTAGGTGTACACATTATTGGTGCCCGCGCTGCCGATATGATTGCCGCAGGCGTTATCGCAATGGAGTTCCGCGCATCAGCAGAAGACATTGCACGTACTTCACATGCGCACCCAACGTACATGGAAGCCGTGAAAGAAGCGTGTTTGGCGGCTACGGCTAACAGGCCGATTCATTTGTGATTGTATTAACACCCATATAAAAAGCTGTCCGATAAAGGCAGCTTTTTTGTTTACAGTGCTTTTCAAATCATTTTTCCCTTTCACTAAGTGGAAGCGAGTACACTAACCTTAGCGAAGCAATCGGCCCGCTGCCGAAACTAACGTTTTTTTGCATACGGTTATCGCCAAACCCGATTATGCTAAGCCTTAAATCCATTTTTTCGTTCTGATCGTATTGTTCGTACACGCGGCTCAACGAATAACCAAAACGGGTTTCTATATGCAGGTTGCCAATCATTTTCCAACGCAAAAAAAGTGTTTCGTCTATACTGTTGCGTTCAATGTAATCGGAACTGAACTCCGGCCGGTTAATGGCATACGTTGTGATAAGCCCGAAATGGCTGTACCCTCCCGTAAGCCGTTCGTTAAATTTGTAGCTGGCTTTGAGGCTAATGGGCATCAGGCCATTGATGCTCCAGCGTTCGCTCAGTTGCCAGTCCATATAGATCAGCGGAACCAGCAACGGCCCAAACAACTCGCCATTGTACATCACACCGAAGCGCATCAGTAGCCGCTGGCTTACGCGGTGTTCGTACAAACCAATAGCGCCTAATTGCCAGTTCTTACGACTGCTGCCTTCAAAGTCGGTGGTATAGCGCGGCACAAGCAACAGTTGAAAACCGTTACGGTCGTTGATTTTTTGTGCGATACCCGTCTGCAAGATAAACGCATGAAGATTCATGGAGGTCATTATACCAGCAGGCTTTGTGTTCAGGTTGTGGTTGATTGAATATAGCGTATAGGTGAGGTCGTTATACCATACTGTTTTGTCGCTGATTACAACAGGTATTTTCAGGTTGATCAACGAACCCGCTTCTGTTGCCTTACCGTTAAGCGGTTGCGAGTAAGCAGCGGGTATTCCGTAAAACCCCGAAATGGTAAACAAGTCGATAGATGATTGTGCCCGTAAGAGCAAAGAGAGGCAACAACCAACGATGATAAAACCAAATTTGATGGCGGTTTTTGAGGTCATGTTTTATAAGTCGGGTTCTTTTTTGCGTGTTGAATGTAGTCATTTTTGTATCATGTTTTTGTATAAGGATGTCTCAAAAAACACCACAACCCTGTTGGTAAAGACAGGGTTGTGGTAATATAAAATAAAGTTTATAGAAACACCCTACACAACCGCACACGCTCCGCCTGCACACGCGGCTTCGCCTGTAAGATCGGTTTCGTCATCGGCTTCAAACACTTGGGTGAGATCAATGGCTTTCAGGCTTTGTTCGAGTTCAGTAAAATGCTCGCGGGTAATATCTTCAAACGGAGCCTGCTTATAATTTCCGTTATCGAACGGCAATACACTAAGCCCGTTATACGAAGCCTTGTTTTCCCACATCCATTCGCCCACACGTTGCCATTCACCTTCGGCAATAGAAACCGTTGCCGATACATTGTTGGCATTGTTGCCTCTGCGCAGGCCGTTGTAAACCCACTCGGTGTTGAATTTTTTAATGCGTTCCAATAAATCCATTACATCTTCGGTGCGTACAATGCTGCCTTCGGGCGCACACTGCGGAATGCAAATAATGGCTTGCTTGCTGTTGAGCAAGTCATCTTCTAACAGTTCGGGATGATGAATGCTGAGATACGTGTAGAGCGCTTCATTCTTGCCAATGCGAACCCTTCGGATGTAAAAATTATTATGCCATGCGTGGATACCTGACGATGTGCCCAGCACCAGCGATGTGGTTCCCGATGGCTTGATCGTAGTAGTGCGCGCGGCAAAAGCAATACCGATACGTGCCGATGTTTCGAGGTTTGTGTGTTTTACTTCATCGGCCGCTTCTTGTAAATCATATTTTAAAATTTCACCACTGGCAATGCCGGTCATACCCACACCAATCAGGGCATCTTCGGCAGTGGTGGTGCGCCATTCGTCACGCAGGTAATGGAAATCGGTAAAGCCTGCTTGTAATGTTCCCAAAAAGGAAGCGGCCCGTGCACGGTTGTTCAAATCTTCCTGGCTTTCAATATCCGATACGTTGATCTCGCATAAATTACAGAACTGAAACGGACGCAATGCAATTTCGCAGCAGGGGTTTGTACCCCAGTCAACATCGTTGGTAAAATAAAAACCGGGTTCACCGCTTCCGCTCAGTTCAATTTTTTTCCAAAGCGTAAAAAAATCCTCCCGCGTGGTGGTATCACGCGGTAATACGACCGAATTGTTAGCGCGACCGCGTTGTTCATTTAACTCCCACCAGTTGCCAAACTTACAGGTAAGCATTTCTTCATCGGTGGCCGAGAAAAGTGAAATCATGGCCGACCTGCGGATGCCTCCGGCTAACACGGCATTTGCTAAATAGCACATAATGTCGTGGCATTCTAACGGGGTAAGTTTCTCGCCATCTTCTTTGCGGTCTAAAACAGATTGCACGTGTGCCACGCAAAGTTTAAGTGGTTCGGGGCCGGGTGCTTTACCGCCTGCTGTTACCAATCGTGCGCCTTTCGGGCGGATGTCGGAGTAATCAAATACCGGCATATACTGGCTCAGGCCGAAGTAAGCTTTTAATAAAACCTTGATGGCATCGGCCCAGCCTTCAAGACTGTCGCCAATTAAAAACTTTTTATGCTTTACTGCCTTTTTTAGCGGGGGCAGTTTTTCTACGTGATGAAACTGTACCGAATACCCGACACCCGTTCCGCCTAACAATAAAAACAGGGTTTCAGAAAAAGCACGTAAATCATCTACCGGAAGGTAAGCACAATTATAAATGCGGCTGTTGTTGCGTGTGATGGCCGTGCCGGCAAACTGCATGGCACGCATGGATGGCAATACTTTTTTAGTGCGTACGTATTGCATCCAGTATTGAATGTCGTCTTTTAAGGCTGTATATTTTTCGCTCATCATGTTCTCGTAGCGCGTACAGATTTCGTCCCACGACTCTCTGCGTTTTAATTCGGGCAGGTAGCGGGCGTACTTCATATATACGATCAGGTCGCTTAAAATTTGTTGGTTAAGTTGAAGCTTGGTAACGATGGGCTGTTCTTCGAGCATGATCATGGCATAACAAGTTTAAAAAGTGGACTGGAAGGTACTTGTTGTACCGTGCATTAAACATGATGCAAATCATATTTAACAAAATTTTTAATCAACAAAATGGATTACCGTCTGATAATTTGATGGTTAAGACCGATGATATTTATAATCAGGTAAACCAATGTTATTCAGTAACCTGAAAGGTTGAGGTTTGTGCGTGGCATGTTAAAATTATTAACGCTAACCGCATTGTAAAATAACCCTGGAGGGTGATTTGTTATGAACTTCGCTAACGGATGGGTATTTCTTTTTAGAATTTTTTCATATACTTTTCTGTTTGCCGATTGTGTTTATCGCTGAAGATCATCGTATATGATTTAAAACCGGGATTAATACGTGGGTTGTTACGAAAAATTGACTGTATGAACGAAAAAAATGTGGCTGCCGGGTTTGTTTCCGGCCAACTCCGCGAAAAGCTTGTGGCTGCCGGTAGCACAAAGGTATTCCCCGAAGGGAACACGATTTTAACAGAGAATGCCTTCATCCGGGCAATCCCTATTGTATTGTCGGGAAGTATTCGCGTAATGCGTTCAGACGAAGATGGACGTGAAATTTTACTCTATTATATCAGACCGGGCGAAAGCTGTATTATGTCTTTTCTGGGCGGTCTCCATCACGACACCAGTAAGGTGAAAGCCGTGGCCGAAGAAGAAACCGAAGTATTGTTTATTCCAATTGATAAAGTGAGTTTGTTTATCCGGGAGTTTCCGGAGTGGCTCGATTATATTTTTAAGCTTTACCATAAACGGTTCGAAGAATTGCTGGGCATGGTAAATGCAGTAGCCTTTAAAAAAATGGACGAACGTTTGTTGAGCCTGATCCGGAAAAAGGCCGCGTTAAATAACAGCCAAAACCTTTCCGTAACGCACATACAGTTAGCCAACGAACTGGGAACCGCCCGCGAAGTGGTTTCGCGGTTGCTCAAACAGTTAGAAACCGAAGGGCTTATCCGGCTTGGCCGGAATAAAATTGAGCTTGTGTAACAAAAGTCACCGTTAATGTTTTCGCGTACCGTGATCTTTACATCGTATTAAAAATAAAAGCGATGAAGAAGAACATGGGAAATATCGACCGGGTAATCCGGTTAACGGTAGCCGTTTTGCTGGTGGTATTGGTTTCTACCGGAGTGGTATCTGGTGTATGGGGTACCGTAGTATGGGTTGCGGCCGGTGTATTGGCATTGGTTTCGGCAGTGGGTTTTTGCCCGTTATACAAATTGCTGGGCATGTCAACGTGTAAAACTGCACCCCGAAAATGAAATTCCTTTTATCGTATTGGGGAATTATAGCAGGCATAGTGGCCGGTGCTTTGGCAGGATATACCTATTACCATTACATCGGTTGTTTAAGCGGAACCTGCCCCATCACGTCACAACCCCTTAACAGTACAGTATATGGTGCGGTTATGGGCGGCTTACTGCTGAGTATGTTTCGTAAGCCTGATAAAAATCAGGATACGAATCAGGAAAAATAAACTCACTTTTTATAAACTTTAAAACACATGATCAATACGATTAAAAATTTTCTGGGCATTGAGCCCGCTGCCGATTACGCAACATTAGTGAAAGAAGGCGCTTTGATTTTAGATGTGCGCAGCGCAGGCGAATATGCCGGTGGGCATATTAAAGGGTCAACGAATATCCCCGTGAATACGCTGGCGCATAAGCTGCAACAGGTGGGCGATAAAAACCGCGTGATCATTACCTGTTGTGCTTCGGGTATGCGTAGTGCAACAGCAAGACAAATTTTAAAAGATGCCGGTTATGCGCAGGTGCATAATGGCGGAGGGTGGACAAATCTTCAACAAAAAATTAAATAATAAATACTATGGAAGCGCATTTTTATAATGTTAACATCGAATGGAACACCGACCGTAAAGGAGTGATGTGTTCGCCCGAACTAAATCAGGGACAGAATAATTGTGTTGAGGTGGCCACACCGCCTGAGTTTAACAAGGGTATTCCGGGTATATGGTCGCCCGAACATTTGTTTACGGCAGCAGTAAGCAGTTGTTTAATGACTACGTTTTTAGCCGTTGCCGAAAACTCGAAACTGAATTTCACACAATTTAGCTGTCGGTCGAAAGGTAAGTTAGAGCAGCAGGACGGCAAGTATTGGATGAGTGAAGTATTGCTGGAACCCGAAGTAACCATTACAGACGAGAAAGATTACGACCGCGCCATGCGTGTGTTGCAAAAAGCAGAAGCGGCCTGCCTGATTTCTAATTCAATCAAATCGAAAGTTACCATGAACCCGCACATACGGGTTATGGAAACAGTTTAAATAGTTTATTTTTGAGGATGATGCGAACATATATGAGTTACACTAAAGCCCCTTGGGCATTATTACTGTTAGCGGTTTGGATTTCGGCCTGTCAGGCACAACCCACGAAGCAGTCGTTAGACGCCCAAGCGTTTCAACAAAAAATAGCGGAAACACCGGGCGCTGTAATCTTAGATGTTCGCACACCCGAAGAATTTTCGAAAGGCTACATTGCCGGTGCATTAAACAGCAACTGGAACGATGAAGCCTTTAACAGCCAGGTTTCAACGCTCGATAAATCAAAACCGGTTTTTGTGTATTGCCTCAGTGGCGGACGAAGCGCGGCTGCGGCTGCAAAGTTGCGTAAAGATGGATTTCAACAAGTATATGAGTTAACGGATGGTATGTTAGCATGGCGTGCGGCCAACCTGCCCGAAGTATTCAAGCGGAAGGCATCTGCCGGTATGACCCACGAGCAATTTTTAGAACGGATCGACCACCCTAAATTAGTGTTGGTTGATTTTTATGCCGATTGGTGCGCACCCTGTCGGAAGATGGAACCCTACTTAAAAGAAATCGCCCGCGATATGAACGAAACAGTGGAAGTAGTGCGTATCGATGCCGATGCAAATCCGGAGCTATGTAAAACATTGGGCATACAGGCATTACCCGTGCTACACCTGTATCAGGATAAAAAATTAATCTGGTCGAATACCGGCTTTATTGATAAAGCGGGCGTTGTAAAACAACTACAATAACCGTTGGATGGCAGAGGCGCGTACGGCTAATGCCATCACCACAGGAATCAAAAAAACATTGAGTTGTTGTGGCAGAACAAACCAAAGCACTAACGTGGCAATTAATACAATTCCGGTAGCGGTAAAATATTTCTTTACAAAAGCCTGTCGTTTTTGACTGAACATCAACCAAACGGCAATAGCGTGCAACGGAAATGCCCAAAGCAAATTAAAATTGTTGGCCGCTGCGCGATGATCGGTAGCAACCCAAAGCGTAAACAACAGCAACCCGATTAATCCAACGGTAAAGAATATCGTTACGTCAAACCAACGACTGAGTTTTTTTCTTTTCCAGTCGAACCACGTGAGCGCAAGGGTTGCCAGTAGAAACGCGCCTAACACAATCCACGGATGGAGTAGGCTAAACGATTCTTCTTCGGGTGTGGAGGCATAGGCAACAATGGTTTCATTCACCAACGGTTTGCCTCCGAGTGTTGCATGGTTAAAACCCGATTCGATATAATCGGGCAGAAACATATACTCATACGGAGTTGCCTTTTTATCCATCGGTAAGCCTAAACAAATATCAATACCCAAATCGCCCCACGGTTGTTGGGCGAGGTAAATATCGGTGAGGCCGCGAATGGTATAATCTGTTGTGATGTACGATCCGTCAAACGTTACGCTATCTTTAAATACCGTTACAAACACATCGCGCACTTTGGTGGCGCAGTTATTATAAAAATAATCGTAGCGGTAGTTTACGTTTTTGGGCTGGGCATTCCAGTATAAATAATCGAACAGTTTTTGTTTTTGATAGGCATTGAGATCAATTACCTGTTCGTGTACATAACGGTTGTGCGAAATGTAATGATCGCGAAACAGATCGTAAGGATAAACCCCCAGCTTATACAACAAATAACCACGGGTGAAGTTGAGGTAAAAATTGGGTTGGTCGAAATCAAACACGCCATAATTCAATGCCAGATCCATACCCGATTGCGGATCGTACACGCGGATAGCGCTATGCCCAAAAGCCGAATACAACTCGCCCTGATACGGGCCCAACGTAATTACCGAAATCTGCGCCTGATCGGATAAAGCCGGGCCTTGTGCAAAGGCAGGCAGCGAGAACAACAGGAGTATGACTAATATAAAGCGTTGCATGATCCAAATAAATGAGCCTAAAGATAAAACAATCGACTTCCAAACGGTAATTTTGACGGATGGATGCGTTGCGCGGAAATTTCAGGGATGTAATGAACTTGGCCAGAAAGGCCACGCCTGCGCGCCTGTACAATGCGGCTAAGGTGTTGTCGAGTTACCACTACGCGCGCTGGTCGGGCAAACCCTCGCATTGGGCTTTGCCTACGGCCATTTCTATCGAGCCGACTACTTCATGTAACCTTCGCTGTCCGGAGTGCCCGTCAGGATTGCGGTCGTTTACAAGGCCAACCGGTATGTTGCAAGCCGGTCTTTTTAAAAAAGTGATTGATGAGCTTTCCGATACGTTATCGTACCTCACGTTTTATTTTCAGGGCGAGCCGTATTTGCATCCGCAGTTTTTAGAGTTGGTGCAGTATGCCTCCGGTAAAAATATTTACACGGCCACTTCTACCAATGCACATTACTTAAATGATGTAATGGCCAAACGCACTATCGAATCGGGGTTAGACCGGCTGATCATTTCCATTGATGGTACGACTCAGGAAACGTATCAATCATACCGTGTAGGCGGTAAACTTGATAAGGTAATTGAAGGTGCGCGCAACATTGTGCGCTGGAAAAAAGAACTGAAGTCGATCAAGCCTTTTGTGGTATTCCAGTTTTTAGTGGTGAAGCCGAACGAACATCAAATTGAAGAAGTACACAAACTTGCCAAAGAAATAGGTGTAGATCACGTAGCGTTAAAAACCGCCCAGATTTATGATTATGAAAATGGCTCGGAGCTGATCCCTACCATCGATAAGTATTCACGCTATCAAAAAAATGGTGATAATACCTACTCGATTAAAAATGAGTTGGCCAGCCATTGCTGGAAAATGTGGCAGAGTTGTGTGATTACCTGGGATGGCAAAGTCGTACCCTGTTGTTTCGATAAAGATGCGCATTATGTAATGGGCGATTTGCAAACCCAGTCGTTTAAAGAAATTTGGCAGGGTGAGAAGTACAACAATTTCCGGGCGAGTTTGCTGCGCTCACGCGATGAGATTGAAATGTGCAAGAATTGTACGGAAGGAACGAAGGTGTGGGCTTAGTTTTAAATGTAAGATTTACGATTTTCGAATTACGATTTAAGAACAGCTACCCACATTAGCGCAAGTATCCGCTTGTTCCATAATTTGCTATGCAGAGATATACAAATTAAAGTCAGTTATGTTTCGATCTGATTTCTGCCTCTATTTTCTCGAAATCAACCGCGCTGCACTTGCCACAACCTGTTGCGCACGATTTTGCCTTGAACGACCGGTAGATTATCCGGCCTAAGTACGCCAGCGCGCCAATGAATAAGAGTATGATAATAATCTGCTGAAGCATGGTTCAAAAGTACAGAATCCGCAGGAATAACACTCCGTAATCCCAAACAGTTCACCGTCCGTTTGCGGACAGGAATTTGATAAAGTGAACATAGGCTAAAGCTACAAACCGCTTATTTGAGGCTGAATAGTATGTTTTTCTGTTGGCATTAAACTTGGCAACACCCAACTCCGGGCGAGATTGTTGGGTTTTTCGTGCTAAATTTTTTCACCGGCCTCACCATCTTTAGTTACTCCATTATTGATATTCAACACGATGCTTAAAAATTATATCATTACTGCTTATCGTAATTTATTGCGAAAACGTGCCAGCACATTTTTTAATGTAACCGGCTTAACCCTGGGTATTACCGGCAGCATGGTTTTGTTTCTGCTCGTTAACTGGATGCTGAGTTTCGATAAATTCCAGGAGAACTACGATCGGATTTACCGCGTGGTAACCGAGGAGAAATCGAATGGTGAAGAGTTGTTCCACACACCGGGTGTGCCCACCATTTTACCGGTTTCGTTCCGGAACGATTTTCCGGAAGCCGAACACGTTGCCATTACAGCATATTTTGGTGACGATCTGATTTTGATACCGCAGAAAAACGATGAGCCAATCAAATATTCAGAAGAGTCGGGGGTTGGTTATACGGAACAGTCATTCTTTAACATTTTCACCGTAACCGTACTGCATGGTGCTATTCACAAAGCGCTTGACGAACCGAATGAAGTTGTTCTGGCAAAAAGTAATGCGATAAAATATTTTGGCAGAGAGAATGCCATTGGTGAGTTGCTGATGCACAATAATCAGGAGTATAAGGTAACGGCTATTGTTGACGACCCTCCCGGAAACACCAATTTCCCGTTCACGGTTATCCTGTCGTATGAAACAGTGCGTAAAGCTTACGAAGAACAGGGATGGGGCAGTACGTCAAGCGGTAATCAATGCTATTTCTTATTAAAAGAGGGCGAACATATCGATGGTGTAAAAGCCCGGATGAAAGATTTTACCGATAAATACATCGGCCAGGACAATTACAGCCAGCGTATTTTTCACATTCAGCCGTTGCGCGAATTACACTACGATACGCGGTATTATGGTTACTCCGACAGAAACGTAAGCGAAGGAAACATACTGGCATTGGTGTGTATTGCTGCATTTTTAATTGTAACCGGGTGCATCAACTTCATAAACCTGTCAACGGCAGAGTCTATAAAACGCTCGAAAGAAGTAGGCATCCGTAAAACGCTGGGGAGCTCGCGCAAACAGTTAATCGCGCAATTTTTGGGAGAGAGCGCCATCGTTACCGGTATTTCGATTTTATTAGCCATCGGCCTTTCACAACTTGTGCTGTTGTACCTGAACCCGTTTATGGAGGTAACGCTGAACCTTAACCTTCTAAGCGATCCGGCATTGTTGGTATTTATAGTGGCCACGTTTGTAGGTGTTACGATACTCTCAGGACTGTACCCGGCTTTTATTATGTCGGGGTACAAGCCGGCACAGGTGATGAAAAGCTCGGCTTCCACGCCCTCATCTGCAAGTTACTTTATGCGGAAAGGGCTGGTGGTTTTTCAGTTCTTTATTTCGCAGTTGCTTATTATGGGTACGATTGTGATCGTATCGCAAATGAATTATTTCAAGAGCAAAGATTTGGGCTATAACACCAATGCAGTCATTTATATGCCTGTTCCGGAGCGTGAACAGGCTGCTGCCGATACAACCAAAAGTGTGAGCAAAATGCGTACACTTAAAAATGAAGTGTTGCGCATTGCCGGGGTTGAGGCAGCCAGTTTATGCAATACACCGCCCTCATCCGGTAGTGTGAGCGGAACAGGCTTCATTTTAGAAGGAGAATCGGAAGAGCAACGGAAAAATACGCAGGTCAAAACCATCGATGCAGATTATGTGCCGTTGTTCGGGTTAAAATTGTTGGCCGGTGAAAATATTATCGATCGCGATACAGCAACAGCGTATCTGGTAAACCGCGAGTTTGCCCGTGTGGCGGGGTTCGCCAATCCGCAGGACATTGTGGGTAAACGTGTTCGCATCTGGGGCGGTTTGTACCCGGTGACAGGCGTTGTAGAAAATTTCCATACTACATCGTTACACCAAAAAATAGAGCCTACTGTGTTGTTTAACCGCATCAGCAACTACCGCACCTTAAGTGTTAAGGTAAACCAGAAAGCTTTTCAGCAAAGCATTGCTTCGATTCAAAAATTATGGGAAGAAACTTATCCGAAACATGTGTTTACCTATTCGTTCTTAGACGACCGCATTAAGAATTTTTATGAAGGTGAAGAAAAAATGTCAACGCTGCTTACGGTGTTTACATCGATCGCGATTATTATCGGCTGTATCGGCTTATTCGGATTGGCAACGTTTATGGCAAATCAGAAAATTAAAGAAATCGGTATCCGAAAAGTGTTGGGCGCTACCGTAAACGGCATTGTGTTTTCGTTTTCGAAAGAGTATGTTATTTTAATAGCCATCTCGTTTGCGCTGGCAGCGCCCTTTGCCTGGTATGTGATGAATTTATGGTTGAGTGAATTCGCTTACCGCATTACTATGGGGCCGGTTATCTTCATTGCAGGGTTAGTGTTAACCTTGCTGATTGCGGTTATCACTACCGGTTACAAATCGTTTCAGGCGGCTTCGGCTAACCCGGTGAATTCGTTGCGGAGTGAATAAGGTGTAGGACACTTTACTTCCAATTGTTTTGGATGACGTTTAACATCTCAGCATGAATGTGTGTGTTAGACGAGCATAATTCACCGCCAAAAAGAAAATTATCTCCGCCCGAAAAATCGGTAACCTTTCCACCGGCTTGTTGCACAATAAACGACCCTGCGGCAACGTCCCACGGGTTTAGGTTGTATTCAAAGAAACCTTCTAATTTGCCCGAGGCCACATACGCCAAATCCATGGCTGCACTGCCTAACCTGCGGATGCCGTGCGACTTATCTAAAAATGTTTTAATGATTTCGAGGTAGGCATCAGTTTTGTCGAACTTATAATACGGGAAACCGGTAGCCATTAAACTTTCGGCCAATGATGGTGCAGGTGAAACACGTATTTTTTTAGTGTCGCAATGGGCATCGTTGTTTTCGATGGCATGATAGCTGTTGTTGTTCACGATGTCGTGTACAACACCGAAAATTATTTTTTGTTTGTACGAAAGCCCGATACTGATGGCATACACGGGCAGGTTGTGCAAAAAATTTGTGGTGCCATCTAACGGATCAACAATCCAGTTATAATCGTTGCTTTGCGATTGGGCAACAGTTCCTTCTTCGGTAATGAAACCGGCCTGCGGTAAAATTTTTTGAAGGGCGGCTACAATCTTCTTTTCCGACTCTTTATCTACATACGACACCAGGTTGTTGAACTTGTCTTTCTGTTCAATACGCGAATGGTCGAAGGCTTCGCTTTCGGTTTGGATAAACCGGGCTACCTCCCGGCAGAGGTCAATAACTTCGAGGTCAATACTTTTTAAATCCATGCGTTACTCCGTTCTATTGTTTAAACGTCATCTTCGTCAGATTGTTTTTCTTTTGTTTTTCCGCTGATGACGATCACGATTTCGCCTTTAACTTCTTTGGCTGTAAAGTGGTTGAGCGCTTCCTGTACGCTTCCGGTTACGGTTTCTTCAAATTTTTTAGTGAGCTCGCGCGATACCGATACCGGCCGGGTACTGCCAAAAAATTCTTTTACCTGCTCTAAAGTTTTTATCAGCCGGTGAGGCGACTCGTACAAAACGATGGTGCGGTCTTCTTCGGCCAATTTTTTCAACAATGTTTGCCTGCCTTTTTTGTGCGGCAGAAATCCTTCAAACACAAAGCGGTCGGTAGGGAAGCCTGATTTTACCAGCGCGGGAATCAAGGCCGTAGCCCCGGGCAGGGCATCTACGGTAATGCCGTTTTTCAGGGCTTCACGTACCAATAAAAAACCGGGATCGGAAATACCGGGTGTGCCTGCATCGCTCACTAACGCTAACGTTTCGCCTTTCAATAAACGCCCGATGATTTGGTTAACGGTTTTGTGTTCATTAAAAATGTGAAACGACTGCAACGGTTTGCTGATCTGGTAATGCTTTAACAGGATGCCCGTGGTGCGGGTGTCTTCCGCTAAAATTGCATCGACAGACTTCAACACCTCCAATGCACGCAAGGTGATGTCGCCTAAATTGCCAATGGGGGTAGGAACTAAGTATAATGAAATTTTTCCGTCCACTTAAATAAGGTTATCAATAGCTTCGGCCAGCTTCCGGTCTTTATCGGTTACCATATTGCCGGCATCGTGGGTGGTCAACTCAATGGTAACGGTATTGTACACATTGCTCCAGTTGGGGTGGTGATCCATCTTTTCGGCAATCAACGCTACCTGTGCCATAAAACCAAAAGCTTGTTTAAAATCGGTGAATTTAAACGTTTTGGTAAGCCGGTTGTTTTCTTCTTTCCACATCGGAGCAGTGTTTTAGGATTAAAGGATAATCAGGATTTAGACACGATTTATATCCTAAACTTCTAAGGTACAGGATTCCGGCAAGCTGTCCTATATCAGGGCGTTATTAAAGCGCGATCAGGCCATCAATATGTGCTGCCTTTTGATATACTTCAATTACGGCCTCGCTTGAAGGGGCCATAATCTGAAACGTAATGCTTACATACTTGCCTTGGGCCGAAGCTTTTTCGACTAAGGTGTGGCTGGGGAACAACTGTTTCAGGTCGTCTGTTTTTTCGTGTGGTACAATGAACTTGAACAGGTAAAGCGAAGGCCAACTGTAATGCTCTTCCAGTTTCTTTTTAAAATTATTTATCCATTCAGCATCCATAAGCAATTAAAAAAGCCGTTCCGGTAAGGAAACGGCTTTTAAAAATTTAAAGTTCTTGATTAATAGAATTTGTAGCGTGTATCGCTGATGTTCGATTTGTCTTTAATGGCATCACCAATACCGGTTGTGTTTCTGCGGCTGGCTGTTTGTTCTAACTGCGCCTTGTAGCTGCTGTAATCGCCCAGGTCGGGGGCAATGGTTTTGGTTTGTACATCCACTAAAATCACACCACGTTCAACAGCAAACGGTTTTGAACGTTTGTCGCTTTCAGGAGCAAACGCGCCACCAATGGCTAAGGGATCGAATCCGGCACCGGGCAGGCTGTTGTTGCTCAGTTTTAAATCGCTCGATGAGCTTACGGTAGCGTCTTTTCCATAAGCTGTGGCAATCTCATCGATTGAGCCTTGCAGGCTGTTTAACTTAGCAATAATTACTTTGCCTTTTACACGGTTGTTCACGGCTGTGGTGATTTCATTTTTTACCAATGCTAATGGTTTAACACCTTTTTCTACTTCGCCTGTCATAACGGCTACAACGTAGGTGTCGTGTAAATCAAATACGGTTGATACATCGCCTTTATCGGCCTCGCGGAATAACCACTGAATAACCTGGCGGGCATCGGGCAGGGTATTTAATCTTCTTTCGGCAACACCAATGTTTTTGCCATCATATACGGTAATGCCTTCCTGCTCGGCACGTTTAACGAAGTTGTCAACGCCCGAAAGGTCGTTGGCAAAGATTTCGGCTTTGCGTTGCGCATCGTTTATAGTAGCATCGCTGGGCAGAATTTCGTGCTCAATCACCGCCAAAGAATATGAGTTATCGTCACGCAAATTGGTTACACTGATCAGGTGATAACCGAAGTCGGTTTCGATGATGTCGTTGATCACACCGGTTTTGGTTGCGCTAAACACGGCTTTTTCAAAGGGTTTCACCATATCGCCTGTGCTGAAAAAACCAAGGTCGCCACCGTTAGAGGCTGTACCGTCCGAACCATGCTCGCGGGCTTTAGCTGCGAAGTCGGCACCGGCTTTAATTTCGTTCAATACAACTTGTGCTTTGCTTTTGGCGGCCTTTTTGGCTTCGGCTGTTTCGTTATCCCAACGGAAAAGAATATGGCTTGCACGTGCGGTAGCGATGGTGTCTTTTCCGGCACGCGAAACTTTAACGAGTTTGTAAGACGAGCCGTCCACAAACGGGCCTTTTACATTGCCGGTAACTAATTCGGCAGGCGTGATAAATGCGGGCAGGTTAGCCGAGGTGTATTTTGTGTAAGGTTCGCGGCTGTCGGAATTTGCGGCAGCGAAAACCGAATCTTCAGTAGCGTTTTTGAAATCGGCTACCATATCTTCTAATTGTTTACGAACGGCAGCCGAATCGGCCGCTGAAGGGATAACTTCAAACTGAACAAATTTTAAATCGCGGGTATGTCCGGTTTTAAAGCGGGCTTTATTTTCGTTGTAGTATTCTTTGAAATCGGCTTCGGTAACGGTAATGGATGAATCGTTTACCGAGAAGTACGGAACGTAAACATATTTTACTTCGGCCACATCGCTTTGGTTGTGGTAGTCTTGTTCGGCCTCGGCCGATGTTACGTACGAGCTTTTAATGAGCAGGTTTTCGTATTTGATACGGGCGCGTGCTGTGATCATCTCGTTTTGGAGAATCTCCCAGCGTGTGCGTTGTTCCTGCCACATACCGAGTAATTGCTGGTCTTCAGGAGGTTCCTGAAGTCTTTTCATGTACGACTTAATATCTTGAACACTGAACTGGCCTGTGGCCGGATCGGTGAACGACTGGCGAATGCTCGGGTTGATGTTTTTACCGTACAGCATATCCAGCACCTCTTCGGCAGTAACTACCGAACCTACTTTTTCATACTGGCTTTCGATAGCATGTTTAACGATGAGCATTTCCCACGCCTGATCGCGCAGCATAGGCATTTGCTTGTCGTTGGGTTGCTGGCCGGTGTTTAATATCCAACTGGCTTCGCGCTCGCGTACGGCTTGCTGGTACTCTTCGATTGAGACAGACCGGCCGGCAATTTTGCCAACGCTGTTATCGCTTAGTAATACTGAATTGTTTCCTAATAAATCGCCTAATACAAAAGCTGAAATGGCCACAAACACAAAGATGACCACGCCTATACCCATTTTTTCCCGTAAAGTTCCAATCAATGCCATATACTCATTTTTAAAGAACCGCAAATTTAACCCGTATTCTGTATTAGAAAAATAGGCCGGGAAAATAAAGGTAAAATGTTTAACCGATAGTCAATAATCTGTAATTCAATCTCTTACGGGGAATATTTTGGGGCAATAATGACGGGTTTAGGCAGGTATTGGCCGGTCTATTTTTTCTTGCGGTAGGTATAGGCAAACAGAAATACGGTGGCCAGCATAATCAGCCAGTAGGCTTTGGCAAAACTTACCGTAATGGTTTGGTGAACGCCCATGATGAAGAAGGCCACTGCGAGTGAAAGTAAGACAACATCAATTAACTTCATGGAACAAACGTAGCAATATTTGCTTACTCTTCTACCGATAAACTTCCGTGCGGATCGGCAATTTCATACGATGACATATCCTGTTTGGCAACCAGGCCCTCGCCATACATGATTTCTTTTTGCCTGCGTATGGTTACGAATTTATCGGAGCTGATGTTTTCTTTGGTGGGAAACCAGAAGAGTTCTTCGGTGTTCAGTTGTTCGTTTTTTTCCTGGTTAATGACTTCCACATCGCCTTGTGCGCGCCATTTATCATCGGCTTTAAAATAATAGGCGTGGTTGGCTTTCATGGTAGAGGTGAGTTTGCCGACTTCATCGTAAAACTCCAGGTTTATACCTTTGGGAAATTCGCGGTCGCCATTTTTAAATTCGTACAACAATGGCGCCCGCATTTTAACTTTGATGCGCGTGTTTTCGGTGTATAAAAGCTCAACGTTTTCGGCTTCCTGTAAAGGGCCGGTGTATTCCTGCGGCTGGGTGTTTTCTTTCGAACCACACGCTGCACAAACAATCAGTATTAGTATTGCGAAAAACAGTTTTTTCATGCTCATGGTGGAGGTATGTATGTGAAGAGGCTGTCTCAAAAGTGTAACGTCATGTCGAACGCAGTGAGACATCCCGTCAATCAGCGCTTAAAACCGGGACATCTCACTACGTTCGATGTGACGTGGTTTATTATTCCGACTTTTGAGACAGCCTCTCAGCTTAATCAATCTTGCGTTGGTAGAACCACTGGTCGTTAAAGGTTACCCCGAAAAATACTTTGAAGTAGCTTTCTTCTACCGAAGTATCGGCAATGTTGCCACGTTTGCCAAAGCGAAAGGCCAGGTCAAAACTCGACCGCCCTGCGGGCAGTGCAAGACCAACATTAATGCCAACATCGTTTAACTGGTTGCCATTAACAGCGTACGGGGTTTTTTCGTAGCTCGCGCCCAACCGGTAGGTAACGCGCTGTAAATAACTGTTCAATGCGTTTTGGTCGGGTGTTAATTCACCGCCAATCGAAACCTTCCACGATTTTTGAAGATTTACAGTATAAATATCTTCTCGCGGTTCAACAGTCTCTTTGTTAATATTTTGAAACTTCGACCAATCCTGTAAGGTAAATTCGGCACCGGCCGACCATCGTACACCCTTGCTTACCGAAAAACCTGCTGTAAACGATGAGGGTATGTTAACCGATCCGCGACTAAAAGGTACCTCTAATGTATCCGATGAAAGGGGAGTGTTATTAATGTCTCTGCGTTGCATGATCATGGTGCGTGATGCGCGCATGTCGGCAGCGAAGGTATAGGTTGCACCAAGAGCAATGCGCATATCATCGCGAAAAATAGAATCCTTGACATACGATAACCCCGCTGTGAACATAAAATCACGAACGTAGACCTGGTCTTTAATGCCTAAAATATAGCGCGTAGTTTGAATGGTGTTAAGCGGTGTCCCCGATTGATCGACAATGGTCGATCCAAATACATAACTTGCCTTTAACCCCAAGGCTAACTCAGGTGTTAACCGCACACCATTGCCCCAACTGAATTGCGAAAGACCTCCGCTTCCACGCTCAATCATAGTAACTGTATCAAGCGCTGTTGTGTTATTTCCCGGAAAGTAGGTAGTGTAGCCTATCTTATAATTCGACTTTGAAAACGGCATTAAACTTACCGAAGTTGACCATACCATCAACTCTGGTCTTTTTTTACTGCGCATCACCGGGAAAGCTATGGCTAAATAGTTCAGGTTTCCGTTTACACTTCGCTGGCTGGCTGTATCGTTACGGAAGGTTCTGGATTCGACCAACGCACCGGCCTGAAACGAGGTATAATAGTTATACACCAACAATGCCGGATTTTGGTTGTTGATAGACCAAAATTGCGGCTGGCTTACACCTATGCCGGTTCCCTGGTTTTGAATGAGCAGGTTTCCGTAGGGTTCTCCCATCGCAAAAGCCGAAAAAGGCGATTGTGCGGCCTGTCCGAAGGCCGCGGTTGACACCAACACCACAATACAGAATAAGGGAAAAAATTTTTTATGCCAGGACATTATGAATCAAAACACTGTTTAAACCTAAAAGCACTAAATCAGGGGACGCAAATATGGTGGCTTTCAATTGGTTTTCAAAAAAAGCCGCATCGCCACCGCACAAAATCACCTGTAAATCAGGGTATTTATTCCGGTACCGGGCAATAATGCCTTCGATCTCGGCTATTGTTCCGTTAACAATGCCGCTTTGAATGCACGATTCGGTACTGTTGCCCACCAACGGAATGTTTTCTTCCGGTTTAATTAACGGCAGTCGGGCTGTAAACGTATGTACTGCCTGAAACCGCATCGCCAACCCGGGCGAAATACCTCCCCCAACGTAATTTTTACCGGCATCTGTAAAATCGTAGGTAATGCAGGAACCGGCATCAATAACAAGAGTGTTTTGGCCGGGAAAAAGTTGTACCGCCCCACATGAAGCTGCCAGCCGGTCAACCCCGAGGGTTTGTGGCGTTGCGTAGTGGTTAACAATGGGCAGTGGTAATGTATGGTGTAAAATAAATTTTTGGCACGCCTGTACAGCCCAGGCAAGAATGGTTTCGGCAGGTGTGTTTACCGAACTAACTAAGATATTTTGCGCAGTGCTTTGGTGCAGAAAATTTTTGAGGTCGCTGGCTTCGGTGAATACGAATTTCTCTGTTAATCGATGCTGATCGAAAATCGCTATCTTGGCCGAACTGTTACCATAATCAACAACTAAATTCATTCGGTTAACCGGAATATTTTCAAAAGTATGAATTCAATTCAACAGTATAAAGCTATCGGGTTGATGTCGGGCACTTCATTGGATGGCGTGGACATCGCCTGTTGCACCTTTACGCACAACCAGGGCTGGACGTTTACTATTGATCGGGCAGAAACCGTTGCGTACCCGACAGCGTGGCGAAAAAAATTAAGCGAGGCACACACGTTACCGGCTGAAAAACTGATTGCGTTGGATGTGGCCTACGGAAAATACTTAGGCGAATTGTGTTCAACGTTTATCAAACAGCATAAAATTCGCGGTGTTCATTTCATAGCCTCGCACGGGCACACCATTTTTCATCAGCCGAAAAACGGATTCACCCTGCAAATCGGTAATGGCAACGCGATTCATGCGGTAACGAATTTACCTGTTATTTGTGATTTCAGAAGTTTGGATGTTATCAAAGGCGGACAAGGCGCACCGTTGGTTCCGGCTGGCGATGCTTTGTTGTTCAGCGAATATGATATGTGTCTGAATTTGGGAGGCATCGCTAATCTGTCGTTAGAACATAAGAAGAACAGAACAGCCTTTGATGTGTGTTATGTAAACATGGGGTTGAACTACTTGGCACAACAAGCCGGTAAAAAGTATGATACTGCCGGGAGCATGGCCTCCGATGGTGAAGTGAACGCGGTATTGCTGAAAAAACTTGACAAGGTTTATGCGAAGATTAAAACAAAACGGCCTTCGTTGGGGCGCGAATTTTTCGAGAAGGAAATTCAACCGCTGTTAGCGGATAAAAAAATACCCATTCACGATAAACTCAGAACGTTTACCGAATCATCGGCCAAAGAAATAACAGCCGCTTTGTTAGAAAGCGGAAAAAACAAAACCGTGTTGTGTACCGGTGGTGGGGTGTTCAATTCATTTCTGATTTACCGGATGATCGAATTATGTGGTGATGATGCAACACTGGTAATACCCGATATAGAAATCATCAACTTTAAAGAAGCGTTGGTGTTTGCTTTCTTAGGTGTGTTGCGCATCCGTAACGAAGCAAATTGTTTGAAGAGCGTAACCGGGGCAACACAAAACAGTTCCAGCGGTGTAATGATTGGTTTCTGATGGTTTGCCATTTTTATGGCCTAATGTTACCACCATGCCCGAACTACTAAAGGAGTTTGAATATAAACGCCCCGAAATTGTTAATCGGCTATACCATAATAAAAAAATTGAAGGCAGAATACTATTATAACCCGAAGACAAGTTATAAAGAAACCTCAATCTATGTTATGAAAATACTGGTTTTACTCCTCTTCACCTTACTGGTGCAAACTACTTGTTTTGCCCAATACAATCAGCATTACCGGCAAACCCCTGAACTCAATGAAAACCTGACTATATCATTTGGCCTGGCCGCCTCATCAACATCTGCGAAATCACATCCCTGGCGACAGGCATTTGTAACGCCACTTCTTTTTACCGTTTTCGGATGGCGTGCAGAGATAGACAATGATTTTCTTACCGATGAAGAAACGTACCGGGAAAGACATAAACATAACCCCGACTTTAAACACCGTGTGGATGACTACATTCAATACGCCCCGATTGTTGCCGTTTATGGGCTGGACGCACTGGGTGTAAAGGCTAAAACTGATTTTGCCAACCGTACGGCCATCCTGATTAAGACAGAACTTATTCTGGCGGCTACGGTCTATCCCCTGAAAAAAATTACTGCGGTTCCGCGCCCCAACACCGGCCAACCAACCTCTTTTCCTTCAGGTCATACAGCTCAGGCATTTGCCGCAGCAACCTTCATGGCAAAAGAATATGGGCATCATAGTGTTTGGTATAGCATTGGCGCGTATTCAACTGCGGTACTGGTTGGTTCGATGCGCATACTGAATGACCGGCATTGGCTGTCGGATGTTTTTGTGGGTGCAGCGATTGGTATATTCGCCACGAACCTGGCGTATCTCACACATCAGTATGCATGGGGAAAGAAAAAAAGAATGAAAGCTACTCTGATAATCCCTTCGTATGACGGCACTACCGGAATGTTGAGTGTGGTACATAGGTTTTGAGGCAAACTAAAATAACCACCAAACAGGATAAATGTTGTAGACAAATTCCATAAGGTTGCTATGCGTGTTGGTGAAGAACATTAACATGGGGTAAATTTGAGTTACTTTGCTGCCTGAATTTTAATCCTGTTATGAAAGACTTACTCCAGAAATACGAAACCAAACGCCCTGAAATTGTTTTTGAGTGGAAAGACACCGAAACCGAAGCCGAAGGCTGGGTGGTGATCAACTCATTGCGCGGAGGCGCTGCCGGTGGCGGTACACGTATGCGCAAAGGGTTAGACAAGCGCGAAGTGGAGTCATTAGCCAAAACCATGGAAGTGAAGTTCACCGTTTCGGGGCCGGCCATAGGCGGGGCGAAGTCGGGTATTAATTTCGATCCGAACGATCCGCGTAAAGCGGGTGTGTTACAACGCTGGTATGCAGCCGTCATGCCGTTGTTGAAATATTATTACGGAACCGGAGGTGATTTGAATGTGGATGAAATCCATGAAGTAATTCCCATCACCGAAGATGTAGGCATCTGGCATCCGCAGGAAGGCGTATTCACCGGGCACTTTAAACCAACGGAAGCACAAAAAGTAAATCGTATTGGTCAACTGCGGCAAGGCGTTATCAAAGTTATTGAAGACGAAAAATTTACCCCTTCATTATCGAAGAAATACACTGTGGCCGATATGTGTACGGGTTATGGTGTAGCCCAGGCTGTTAAACATTATTATGAATTGTGGGGAGGTAAAGTAGAAGGCAAACGTGCCGTAGTGCAGGGCTGGGGCAATGTAGGTGCTGCCGCAGGATTTTACTTAGCACAAATGGGCGTTAAGATTGTGGGCGTTGTGAGCCACGAAGGCGGTTTAATTAATCAGAAAGGATATTCGTTTGAAGAAGTGCGTGAGCTTGTCGTAAACCGTAATGGCAATAAATTGGTTTCGCCCGATATGTTACCGTTCAGCATCGTGAACGAAAAAATCTGGGATTTGGAATTTGAAATTTTTATTCCGGCAGCGGCTTCACGCCTTGTCACCAAAAATCAGGTTGACAAGATGATGGCTTCCCACCTCGAAGTGTTTTCGTGCGGAGCCAACGTGCCGTTTGCCGATCCGGAAATATTTTTTGGCCCGACCGGCTTGTATGCCGATCAGAAATTTTCGGTGATACCCGATTTTATTGCCAACTGCGGCATGGCGCGAGTGTTTGCCTATTTTATGGAAAGTGAAGTGAGCATGAACGATGAGGCAATTTTTGAAGACATTTCGAAGACTATCGGAAACGCGCTTAAAAAGACCCACGCGCTTCACAAAGCCAAAACAGGTATCGCTCAGGCTTCGTTTGAAACTGCGCTCAAACAACTTGTTTAAACTTTTTAGCTGCCGGCAGCATCCATTTAAAAATAGTTTTAACCGTTGGCAGCGAAAACCGTGTTCGTGCGGCTATGTGTGCTTATAAAACGCTATCTTAGGCATTCAAAAAAATAGAGATGAAAAAAATCTTCGTAACCTTAATCGTATTGTCTGTTGCAGGGGCAGGCTTTGCGCAAACAGAAACCACCGGTAACGTTGGTATTAACTTTGAAACCGGCCCGTGGGCTGAGATTCTGGCCAAAGCCAAAAAAGAAAACAAGTATGTGTTTTTAGATGCCTACACTACCTGGTGTGGCCCATGTAAGTGGATGGACAAAAACGTGTTTCCGACAGCCGAGGCAGGCGAATTTTTCAATAAAAATTTCGTGAACGCGAAAATCGATATGGAAAAGGGTGAGGGGCTTGAGATTGCGAAAACCTATACCATACAAGCCTACCCAACCTACATTTATGCCGATGGCGATGGTAACTTGGTTCACCGGGTGGTGGGTTCTATGCCAACCGATCAGTTTATCGCGGCATCGGCCGATGCCTTAAAGCCCGAAACACAATATGGTACGCTTATCCGTAAGTATGAAGCAGGTGAACGTTCGCCCGAATTTTTATACAATGCCGCAAAGGCTGCGCAAAAAGCGTATGATGTAAAAAAATCGAACGAGTTAGCGGCTGCATACCTGAAAACACAAACCAATCTGTTAGAAGAAAAAAACGTAAAGTTTATCAGCGAGTTTATCGAGTCGGCTTCTGATCCTAATTTTGAATTTATGCGCAAGAATGCTGCGGCATTTCAGGCATCGATCGGTAAAGATAAGTATGAAGGAAAGATGTACCAGGTTGCCTACCAGAGTTCATACTCAGAACTGGGCGTGAAGCGCGACATCACCAAAGAACAGGTTCCGGAATTTATTGCGAAAGCCGATGCTTACTATAAAAAAGTGTTGCCCGAACAAACGCCTAAGTTGCTGAATGCTTTTTCGATGAACCTGTACCGCATCACAAAAGATTGGGACAATTATGCCAAACAGGCTATTAGCTATTATGAAAAAAATCCGTCAACAAACTCAAACGAACTGAACAGCATTGCCTGGGCATTTTTTGAGAATGTCGAAAACAAAGAACACCTGAAAAAAGCATTGGCCTGGGCGTTGCAATCGGTAAAATTAGATGAGGGCTATGCCAATCTCGATACCGTAGCCAACCTGTACCACAAGTTGGGCGACAAAGCCAAAACAAAAGAGTATGCGAACAAAGCCATTGCATTAGGTAAGGCTAATGGCGAAGATGTATCGGGAACAGAAAAACTTTTGGAGTAATGTTTTAGATGAGGCTGTATCAAAAGTGTTACGTCATGTCGAACGCAGTGAAACACCCCGTCAATTAGCGCTTAAAATCGGGACATCTCACTGCGTTCGATGTGACGTGGCTTATTATTTTGACTTTTGATACAGCCTCTCTATTTATTGAATCCCAAACAAACCTTCATTCAGCGCGATCAGCGCTTTTTCTTTATATGAAGGTTCAATCACAATCGAAATGTTGTTGTTGCTGCCGCCACATGAAACCATTTTTACAGGCACTTGCGACAACGAACCAAACACTTTTTCTAAAATGCCTTTCTGTCCGCCAATGTTGTGCCCTACCACGCAAATAATGGTTTGGTTGGTTTGAACATCGATCGTTCCGAATTTTTTAAGTTCGGTTACAATCGAATCGAGGCTGGAGGTTGAATCGATGGTGAGCGAAACGGCAACCTCTGATGTCGAAATCATATCGATTGGTGTTTTGTGTTGTTCGAACACCTCAAACACCCTGCGCAAAAAACCATAGGCCATTAACATGCGCGATGATTTGATGTTCACCACGGTAATATTGTCTTTGGCGGCCACGGCTTTAAAAGTACCTTCGGTACCCTTGTTGCTAATCAGCGTTCCTTCAGCCTTTTCGTCCATCGTGTTTTTTAACCGCACCGGTACACCATACTTTTGAGCCGGAACGATGGTAGAAGGGTGGAGGATTTTCGCCCCGAAATAGGCCAGCTCCGATGCCTCATCGAACGTAAGTTCAGAGATCGGGAACGTTTTTTTAACAATGCGCGGATCGTTGTTGTGCATACCGTCAATATCCGTCCATATCTGGATTTCCTCTGCCCGCAACGCACTGCCGATCAGCGAAGCCGTATAGTCGCTTCCGCCACGTTTCAGGTTATCGATTTCGTTGTGATGGTTGCGGCAGATGTACCCTTGTGTGATGATGATGTCGATGTTTTTCAGCGAATTCATCAGGGGCTTCAGGCGTTGCTCGATTTTATCTAACTCGGGCTCTTCATTTTCGTCAATCGACATAAAATGAAGGGCAGGCAGAAGGCGTGAGTTGATTTTACGTTCTTGTAAATGCTGGTAAAACAACTCGGTTGACATCAACTCGCCTTGTGCTAATAATTCGCGGTAGCTTTTACCGTTAAACTGACCGGCTGCTAACAGGCGGATAAAAATAAAAAACCGGCTTACGGTTTCCTGGCCGATGGCCTTAAAATTTTCGGAAGTGTATAGCTCCCCGATAAAAGCTTCGTAATGTTTTTCAAGTTTGGCGATTTCCTGTTCGGCTAAATCGGGTGCGTTGGCTAACAGGTGATCGCCAATCGTTACCAAAGCATTGGTTGTTCCGGATAAAGCCGAAAGTATAACTACCTTTTGACCGGGCGTGGCCGATACAAGTTCAGCGATTTTTTTCATTCGTTCCGGCTTGCCCACCGAGGTGCCGCCAAATTTTAACACTAGCATGATCTGTTTTTTTATAAAGCGTGCAAAGTTAATGAACGGAAAATATAAAACGCGGCTAACAGGTGTCAGCCCTGTAAAACTTTTTTGCGCGCGATTCCAACCTTACCTGTTGCTGCATCGTCTTGCAGCCGTTTAAATAATCGTTATGGCATTACAGGAAGAACTTGAAGTTCAAGGAAATTATCTGTTCCGGTACCGGGGGGTACTACCGGTTATTATTTTACTTGTGGCAATCCTGATCTTCAGTATTCCCAACCAGCATTATCCTACGTTACTGGTCTCGTCAGGGTATGAATTTTTTTGTTTGGGTATTTCTTTGATCGGATTGGGTATTCGGGTTTTTGCAGTTGCTTTTCGGTTCAAAGGAACATCCGGCCGCAACACGAAAAAGCAGGTGGCTGATAACCTCAATACCTCAGGCGTTTACTCTCAGCTGAGGCATCCGCTTTACCTGGGAAATTTTTTCATGTCACTCGGCATAGCCATGCTCATTCAAAGCCTGTGGTTTATGGTCGTTTTTGTGGTGGTATACTGGATTTACTACGAGCGGATCATGTATGCAGAAGAACAATTTTTGCGGAAGCAGTTCGGTGAAAAATATCTTCGGTGGGCAGCGGCAACCCCGGCCATCATTCCGGCTTTCAGAAACTGGGTAAAACCACAGGGTTCGGTTAACTGGAAAGGAACCATGCGAAATGAAATTAACTCCGTGCTTTCCCTGTTTCTGGTTTTTCTTGTACTGGAAGCAATTGAGAAAGCAAAAGAGGGCAGACTGAGCGATATTTTTTCCAGCTGGACGTTCTATTCGACCCTTATCAGCATTCTTCTGTACGCATGGATTAAACTTATCCCTAAAGTTATGCGCAAAGTAAAAGCTTCGGCTATGGAATAGCGTTAACTATCGGTTTTTCCAGATAACAAAAAAGCCCTGCCGTTTCCGACAGAGCCTTCCTTTATATAAGGAGCAAATATTACTTCTTATCGTTTACCTCTTCAAACGGAACATCCGTTGTCTGACCATCGGCATTAGCCGTGTTGTTCTCAGCACCCGGGTTCGCACCTTGTTGCGCCTCACCGCTTGCCGCGTACATTTCCTGCGAAGCAGCCTGCCATGCAGTGTTGATCTCTGCAAGCGATGCGTCAATGGCATCGAGGTTTTGGCTCTTATGGGCTTCTTTCAGCTTTTCAAGGGCGCTGTTGATCGCAGTTTTGTTACCATCCGAAAGTTTGTCACCAAACTCTTTCAGTTGCTTTTCGGTCTGGAAGATCATCGAATCGGCCTGGTTGATTTTGTCAACTTTCTCTTTCTCTTTTTTGTCCGACTCAGCATTGGCCTGCGCTTCCTGTTTCATTTTCTGGATTTCGGCATCTGTCAATCCGCTTGATGCTTCAATGCGGATTTTTTGTTCTTTGCCTGTGCCCTGATCTTTTGCTGATACGTGCAGGATACCATTCGCATCAATATCGAATACAACTTCGATTTTAGGAACACCGCGTTGTGCCGGGGCAATTCCATCTAAGTGGAAGCGACCAATAGTCCGGTTGTATTGTGCAAGCTCACGCTCACCTTGCAATACGTGGATTTCTACCGAAGGCTGGTTATCCGATGCGGTTGAGAACACTTCCGATTTCTTGGAAGGAATTGTAGTGTTCGACTCGATCAGCTTGGTGAACACACCGCCCATGGTTTCGATACCGAGTGAAAGCGGTGTTACGTCAAGCAACAGCACATCTTTTACTTCACCAGTTAACACACCGCCCTGGATAGCCGCACCAACAGCCACAACCTCATCGGGGTTTACACCTTTTGAAGGTTTTTTGCCAAAGAATTTTTCAACTTCTTCCTGGATGCGTGGGATACGGGTTGAACCGCCCACGAGGATTACCTCGTCAATCTGACCTACTGAATACCCTGAGTCGGCAATCGCTTTCTTACAAGGCTCCAGTGTTCTTTTGATCAAGTCATCCGACAGTTGCTCGAACTTCGCGCGTGAAAGTTTTTTCACCAAGTGTTCAGGCACACCATCCACGGAAGTGATGTACGGAAGGTTAATTTCCGTTTCGTTTGAGCTTGATAATTCAATCTTCGCTTTTTCGGCAGCTTCTTTCAAACGCTGTAAGGCCATCGGGTCTTTACGCAAGTCGATGTTCTTGTCAGCTTTGAATTCATCGGCTAACCAGTTCATAATGCGCATATCGAAGTCATCACCACCCAGGTGTACATCACCGTTGGTTGATTTTACTTCAAATACACCATCACCTAATTCTAATATCGACACATCGAATGTACCACCGCCTAAATCATAGACAGCGATTTTCATGTCTTTGTTTTTCTTATCCAAACCGTATGCTAACGCTGCGGCTGTTGGCTCGTTGATGATACGTTTCACATCAAGACCAGCGATCTGACCAGCTTCTTTTGTGGCCTGACGTTCGGCATCGTTAAAGTAAGCCGGTACAGTTACAATAGCTTCTGTTACCGTTGTTCCTAAATAATCTTCGGCAGTGCTCTTCATTTTTTGAAGAATCATGGCCGAGATTTCTTGTGGAGTGTACAACCGGTCGCCAATGCGCACGCGCACGGTGTCGTTGTTACCGCTTTCTACCTGGTACGAAACCATTTTCTTTTCGCCATCTACCTCAGCAAATTTTTTACCCATGAAGCGTTTGATGGACGATACCGTATTTTTCGGGTTTGTAATGGCCTGACGCTTGGCAGGGTCACCTACTTTGCGCTCGCCTTTACCGTTATCTAAAAAGCCAACGATCGAGGGTGTGGTTCTGCGCCCTTCACTGTTGGCGATCACCACTGGTTCGCTGCCTTCCATTACGGCCACGCACGAGTTGGTGGTTCCTAAGTCTATGCCTATTATTTTTCCCATTGTTATTTGATTTTCGCTTTCCGAAACCATTTGTCAATCATTATGCCAAGGGGTTTTTGGTTCGAATAAATGACACAATGGCATAAATGTCAGGTTCGTTAACCTTTTAGCAATGCTATAATTGCGTAGTTTTGCGGCCACTTTATGACGTTAGAACAAGAAATCGCCAAACGCAGAACATTTGGTATTATCAGCCACCCCGATGCCGGTAAAACAACTCTTACCGAAAAGCTGTTGCTTTTTGGAGGCGCCATTCAAAAAGCCGGAGCGGTAAAATCAAGCAAAATTAAAGACCATGCCCGCAGCGACTGGATGGAAATCGAAAAACAACGCGGTATTTCGGTGGCCACTTCGGTAATGGGTTTCAATTATAAAGACATTAAAATAAACCTCCTCGATACGCCCGGTCACCAGGATTTTGCCGAAGACACCTACCGTACGCTAACCGCTGTTGACAGTGTTATTTTGGTAATTGATTGCGTAAAGGGTGTGGAAATACAGACCGAAAAACTGATGGAGGTTTGCCGGATGCGCAATACACCGGTATTGTGTTTCATCAACAAGCTCGACCGTGAAGGCCGCGACCCGTTTGATTTGTTGGATGAAATCGAAGAAAAACTGAACATTAAAGTTCGTCCGCTAAGCTGGCCGATCAGCATGGGAAAAACCTTTAAAGGTGTATATAACCTGTTCGAAAAAAACCTGAGCCTGTTTACACCCAGCAAAGTAACCGTACAGGAAACCGTTGATGTTGCAGACATTAACAGTACAGAACTCGACACCCTTGTGGGAGAAAATTATGCGAAACAATTACGTGCCGATGTTGAACTGGTAGAAGGTGTATATTCTGAATTTAATGCAGAAGATTACCTGAGTGGTAACGTTGCCCCGGTATTCTTTGGCAGTGCCGTGAACAATTTTGGTGTGCGCGAATTGCTTGATACGTTTATCCGCATTGCCCCACCGCCCATTCCGCGCGAAACAACACTGCGCGAAGTTGAACCAAACGAGAAAAAATTTACCGGCTTTATTTTTAAGATCCACGCCAATATGGATCCGAAGCACCGTAACCGCATTGCCTTTTTACGGGTGTGTTCCGGTAAGTTTGAACGGGCAACCAATTACCACCATGTGCGGCAGGAGAAGGGCATTCGCTTCTCTAACGCAACAGCCTTTATGGCACAAGACCGCGAAACGGTAGATGAAGCCTGGCCGGGTGACATCGTGGGTTTATACGATACGGGAAATTTAAAAATTGGAGATACGCTTACCGAAGGTGAAAAATTGATGTACACAGGCATTCCAAGTTTCTCGCCTGAAATTTTCAAAGAGGTGATCAACATGGATGCCATGAAGAGCAAGCAACTTGAGAAGGGGTTGGTGCAGTTAATGGAAGAAGGCGTAGCGCAGTTGTTCAGTTACGAGTTGGGCAACCGTAAAGTAGTGGGTACCGTAGGCGTGTTACAGTTTGAAGTTATCCAGTTCAGGTTAAAGAACGAGTACGGGGCCTCGGTTGAGTTTGCCAGTCAAAATGTGTACAAAGCGTGCTGGATCAGTAGCAAAGACCCGAAAAAACTCCAGGAGTTTATCGATTCGAAACAGCGTCACATCGCGCGTGATAAAGACGGTAAGCTGGTGTTTATGGCCGAGTCAAAAGGCTGGCTGCAAATGGTACAGGATAACTTCCCGGATATTCAGTTCCACTTTACTTCGGAGTTTAAAGATTAATCGAACCAAATGACCGAACAGCGTGCTTTCTCGGTTATTTACGAAGACAATCATTTGCTGATCGTTAATAAGGCCAATGGCATTTTGGTGCAAGGCGATGAAACAGGCGATAAACCGTTGGTAGAGCTTTGTAAAGAATATATTAAAGAGAAATACCAAAAGCCCGGAGCCGTTTTTCTGGGTGTTGTACACCGGCTCGATCGCCCGGTGAGCGGGGTAGTGGTATTTGCCCGCACATCAAAAGCACTCGAACGGATGAATGCCCTGTTCCGCGAAAAAGAAACAACGAAAACATATTGGGCTATTGTGAAAAACAAGCCTCCGAAAGAAGCGGATACACTTGTTCACTGGTTACAGAAAGACGAGCGTAAAAATAAAACCACCTGGTTCACCAAAGAAACACCGGGCGCATTACGTTCGGAGTTGAGCTATAAAATATTAGGTACAGCACAAGGGCATTGGCTGTTACAGGTTAATCCGGTTACGGGCAGGTCGCACCAGATACGTGCGCAGTTGGCGTCTATGAATTGCCCCATACGAGGCGATGTAAAATATGGCTATAACGAGATAATAAATACCGGTAAAAGTATAAACCTCCATGCGCGTAGCCTGGCGTTTATTCACCCGGTAAAAAAAGAAGCCGTAAAAATTGAGGCCGAACTTCCGGATGACACTTTCTGGCGGTATTTTTCAGTTTTCGAATAAAGTATTAATAGTTGGTAATGAGTTGGTCTGAAAAGCTAAAACAACGCTGGAACCTTCAAAACACCTGGCAGGTTGTTATTGTATTGATTGTATTTTCCTGTACCGGTTTTACGGTGCTGTTTCTCAAGCGGCCTTTGTTTGAATATCTGTTTCCCGATGGGGAAAAGCCTTTGTGGGCAAGTATTATTTACTACATCGTGATTTTCCCGGTGTATAATGTATTCCTGTTATTTTACGGTTTTGTGTTCGGGCAGTTTAAATTTTTCTGGGAGTTTGAGAAACGGTTTTTTAACCGGATTTTCTTCAGAACGAAAAGCCATCGTAAGAACGGTACCCACCCGGAATAAAAATCATTACCTTTATGGGAACAACCTAAAAAATAATGATCTATGGAAACAGCACAGTTGAAAGAGCAACTTCATAAGTACATAGAACAGGCCAATGAACATTCGCTCTATATGATTTATGACATACTCAGAACGGATACAAAGGAAGATGATTGGTGGGATAGCCTGCACCCCGAATTACAAGCCTCGATAAACAAAGCCATTGAACAGCTTGAAAGGGGTGAGGGCAGGCCGCATGAAGAAGTAATGAAAGAAATCCGGGAAAAATACCTGGGCAAATGAGGTATGTGGTAAAATGGTCGCCCGAAGCAGAACACACATACAAAGCCGTACTGGAGTATTTGTTGGAAAAATGGACAGTGCAGGAACTGGACAGTTTCATTAACCGCACAGATGAAGTAATAAATTTTATTGTTCAAAACCCGCAGCAATATATTTATTCAAAAAGCAAACAAGCCTACCGGGCAGTTTTAACAAAACAAGTCAGCTTGTATTACAGGCTTAACCAGCACTATATTGAACTATTGCTTTTTTGGGATAACCGCAACAACCCTGCAAACCTAAAGTTGTAACCTAATGATGCGTTTCGTATGGAAACAAAAAAGGGATGCTGTTCACATCCCTTTCATTTTTTTGTTGGCGGCTGAATTACTTCACGCCATCGGCTAACAAGATCACTTTGTTCTTCAGCACCTCTACCACGCCACCGGTAATGGTAACATTTCCGGAAGTGGTTTTTGCCGATTTGTATTCTACCACACCTTCTTTCAGCAAGCTGATCAGCGGTGCGTGGTTGTCCATCACCTGAAACGAACCATCTTCGCCCGGAAACGTAGCTACGGTTACATCGCCTTCAAAGATTTTTTTTTCGGGTGTTAATATTTCTAATTGCATTTTTTCTGATTTGAGATTTAAAATTTTTGATTTGTGATTTCTGAACGATCAAAAATCACAAATCTTAAATCTAAAATTATTTGGCCTCGGCCATCATTTTCTCACCTTTTTCAACTGCCTGAGCCATGTTGCCCACTAAGTTGAAAGCCATTTCGGGCAGGTGATCGTATTCACCGTCCATGATTGCGTTGAAGTCGCGGATCGTTTCTTTGATGTCCACCAACACGCCTTTTAAGCCTGTAAATTGTTCGGCTACGTGGAATGGCTGCGATAAGAAACGTTGCACCCGTCTTGCACGGTGTACCACCTGCTTATCTTCGTCCGACAATTCGTCCATACCAAGAATGGCGATGATGTCTTGT
This sequence comes from uncultured Roseivirgaceae bacterium, assembly GCA_964404445.1. Taxonomy (GTDB): domain Bacteria; phylum Bacteroidota; class Bacteroidia; order Cytophagales; family Cyclobacteriaceae; genus UBA2336. The sequence continues at coordinate 871,281 of CAYOJW010000001.1, forward strand.
AATTCTTTGTAGCGTTGTAAGATACCCTTCACACGTTGCGCACAGTTGTAGTGTTCTTCGCCTACAATGTCGGCACGAAGGATGCGTGATGTTGAATCCAACGGATCTACCGCAGGGTAAATACCAAGCTCAGAAATTTTACGGCTCAATACCGTTGTGGCATCTAAGTGCGCGAAGGTTGTTGCAGGCGCAGGGTCGGTCAGGTCATCGGCAGGTACGTAAACGGCCTGTACCGAAGTGATTGAACCATTTTTGGTTGATGTAATACGCTCTTGCATGGCACCCATTTCGGTAGCCAGCGTTGGCTGATACCCTACGGCTGATGGCATACGGCCTAACAAAGCCGATACTTCAGAACCTGCCTGCGTAAAGCGGAAAATGTTATCGACAAAGAAAAGAATGTCGCGGCCTTTACCTTGTCCGTCACCATCGCGGAAATACTCAGCAACGGTAAGACCTGACAATGCCACACGGGCACGTGCTCCCGGAGGTTCGTTCATCTGACCGAACACGAAGGTTGCTTTTGAATCTTTTAATTTATCCAGGTCAACTTTCGACAAATCCCATCCGCCTTCGTGGAGTGATTTCATAAAGTCAGGGCCGTAATCTACAATACCCGCTTCGATCATCTCACGCAGCAAGTCGTTTCCTTCACGGGTACGTTCGCCCACACCGGCAAATACCGAAAGACCAGAATATGCTTTCGCGATGTTGTTGATCAATTCCTGAATCAATACGGTTTTTCCTACACCGGCACCACCAAACAACCCGATTTTACCACCTTTTGCATAAGGCTCGATCAAATCGATAACTTTAATACCGGTAAACAATACTTCGGTTGAAGTAGAAAGATTTTCGTAAGCCGGGGCTGCACGGTGAATCGGCAATTTTTGCGTGCCCGATGGTTGTTTAATGCCATCGATGGCCTCGCCAATAACGTTAAACAAACGGCCTTTGATGTCTTCGCCAATCGGCATGGCAATAGGCGCGCCTGTATCGGTCACTTTCATGCCGCGAACCAATCCTTCGGTTCCGTCCATGGCGATTGTGCGTACGCGATCTTCGCCAAGGTGTTGCTGACATTCCAATACGATTTTGGTGCCGTCAGCTTTTGTTACTTCTAATGAATCGAGGATGTTGGGGAGCTTTGAACCGGGGGTATCAAACGCTACGTCAACTACGGGTCCGATAACCTGGGTGATCTTGCCAATATTCGCCATGTGTGACTGAGATTTATGTGGTTTAATTGTGGTTTTCCTGAGCCTGAATGCCCAATGTTAGAAGGCATTAAAATTCAGGCGCAAAAGTAACTTTTATCGCCCAAAAGGCAATGCTGTTTGAAATAAGATTTTGGTTGAAATCAGCCCGAAAACACGGGTTTTTCACGAAACGGTATTCAGGGCAATCCGAAAGGTAGTTCCCTGGTTTTCTTCCGATGACTTCACGAAAATTTTGCCGTTGTGGTAAGATTCGATAATTCGTTTGGCTAAGGTAAGCCCCAACCCCCAGCCGCGCTTTTTGGTGGTGAACCCCGGCCTGAAAACCATCGATATTTTGGAGCGCGGAATACCCTTACCGGTATCAGAAATATCGATAAAAACTTTGCTGTCGCTGCCGCGCAGTATTTTAATGGCAATGCTGCCGGAGCCGCCAATGGCATCCACGGCATTTTTGCACAGGTTTTCAATAACCCATTCAAATAACGGAGGGTGTATCATCACCTGGATATTTTCCGACAGGGTAAACACCTCCATGTTAACTTTTGAAGAAATACGAACTCTCAGATAACTCACTACGTGGTTTACAAGGGCTACAACATTTTCCTGCCGCAGCACAGGCACCGATCCGATGCTGGAAAAACGCTCGGTTACAACGGTAAGCTTACGGATGTCTTTTTCGAGTTCGTCAACAATACCACGTTTGGTGAGTTCGGGGTCGTCACGTAATACTTCGATCCACGCCATCAGAGAAGAAAGCGGTGTGCCCAACTGGTGTGCGGTTTCTTTGGCTAACCCTACCCATAAACGGTTTTGTTCGGCAGCTTTCGAATAATTAAACGCCAAAAATGAAATGAATCCGAAAACAGCAATTACCAAAAGCTGGATGTACGGGTAAGCGTTGATTTGCGTGAGCAGGAAAGAGTTTTTGTAATAAATCTCACCATACTTTTCGGTAACCCCTTCGCTGTTTATATATGTTACCTGAATAGGTTCGTACGTGCTGCGCATGGTGTTTAATTCGCGTTTAAACTGCCGGGCAATGAAAGTCGCTCCACGAGTCGAATCGATGGATACATTTCGCGCATAGAGAATGCTTTCGGCATTATCAATTAAAATGGTGGGGATAGAGTTGTTTTTACTGATGATCTCTTGCGTAACAAAATTTATGTTAGTGTTGATGTCTTCGTTAATGGTATATTCAATGGCGCGTGCATACAGTATTACCTGTTCTTTTTCACGTTGCTTTAACTGGCGTACTAATATTTCAGTATAAAAAATTGACGCTGCGCTGATTACAGCCGACACGGCCAGTACAATCCATTTAATATTGGAGTTGTTGCGGTAGAAATCGATCGTAGAAGCAATGGATTTACGTGTCATCACGAATGAAAAGTAAATAAAAAAACCGGATCGTTAAACCCGGTTTTTATTGTAGGTACAAGACAACCTCCTAACTTACTGCTTTGTCATAAACCACTTGGCCAATACTTTATAAGTAACTTTTGTGCCTGTCATTAAAATACCCACACGGTAAATGCGGCCGGCAATCCAGGTGGTGAATAAAAACCCGGCCACTAATAACACCATCGACAGGGCAAGCTCCCATGCCGGAACGCCAAAGGCTATTCGGCCAATCATGGCAACGGGCGATGTAAGGGGAATTATAGACAACCAGAAACTTGCCTGACTGGTGTGATCTTGTAATACAAAAACAAATAGCCCCAGATACCCGATTAGTAATGGCAATGTTATCGGGAATTGAAATTGCTGGGCATCCTGAATGGAATCAACAGCCGAACCGACAGCCGCAAACAACGACCCGTATAAAAGATACCCTCCCAGAAAGTAAAAGATAAATACCACCGCAATGGTGCCAAAAGGTATCTGGCTCATGTTGCCTAAGAGTTTTTGGATGTCTGCATTTTGAGGGGCTTTCTGTTTTTCCTGCGGAACGGCTTCAATTGTATTTGATTGTGATTCTATATTCTTTATAACCTGTTCGCTCATTTGCTTTTGGGGCATCTCTAAACCGAAAGAGCCCAAAACGCTGGTGAACACAACGGTGCTCAGTACCATCCAGATAATGAATTGCAAAAGCCCTACGGAGGCAATACCAATAATTTTACCCAGCATTAACTGGAACGGCTTAACGGATGATACGATAACTTCCACAACCTTCGATGTTTTCTCATCAATAACACCTTGCATGATTTGAATGCCGTAGATCAGTACGAACATGTAAATCAAAATGCCCAGCACAAAACCAATGGCATAAAATAAACCTGAGTTGCTTTCTTTTTCCTCGCCCGTTACGGACAGGTTAATCTGTTTCAAATTAACGCTTGTTGTTAAGGCTTTTAAGGTAGCGGCATCGATGTTGTACTTTTCTAATTTCAACTCACGGATGCGTTCGGCCATGGTGCGTTCGAGTGTGCTTATTTTTTCAATACTGGGATTGTCTTTGGTGTACAAAACAAATCCTTCAGGCTTGAACACGTCAAAAGGTGGTATGTAGAGTAGAGCAAAATCAGATGTTTCGTTATAGGCTTTCTTCCCTTGCTCTAACGGCACATCGAGTTTAACAAAATGAAACTTGTCGGTATCGGTAAAATTGAATTTCCCACTTTCATCAATTACCTGAACGGTATCGGCTTTGGCCGATTCGGATTGTTTCAGCATGATGAAGATCATACCGCCCATGATTAACGGAAAAATCAACGGCACCAGAATGGTGGTGAGCAAAAACGATTTCTTTTGTACGCGGTTTAAAAATTCGCGCTGTATAATTAATAATATCTTGTTCATAACGTATTACGGTTGATGTGTGTTAACCTACTTCCTGTAAATGCCTGCGCAGGGCGTCTTCGTCTTCGCCCTTTACCATGCCAATAAAAATATCGGCCATGCTTGGAAGTTTTTCCTGAAAGCTGCTAAGCTCGGTTTTTTCGATTAGCTCGCGGATAACCTGGTTGGCTTTTATGCCTGTTTGCGCTTTAATGGTAGAAGCATACAGGTCGCCCTCAACCAGGTTTTGTTTTACCAACTCGTAGCGTGACGGATCAAGTTGAAAGTTGTTGCCGTGGTGCTCAATCAAAAATGTATTGCTGCGGAACTGATCTTTCACCTGTTTTTTCGATCCTTCCAGAATTTTTTTCGATTTGTTGATCAGTGCAATGTCATCGCACAAATCCTCTACGGTTTCCATGCGGTGTGTAGAGAAAATAATGGTAGAGCCGTTATCGCGTAGCGACAAAATCTCTTCGGTAATTAACCGGGCGTTTACCGGATCGAAGCCCGAAAAGGGTTCATCCAAAATGATGAGCTTAGGCTCGTGCATTACCGTGCTGATGAACTGCACCTTTTGCGCCATCCCTTTGCTGAGGTCTTCTATTTTTTTATCCCACCAGTCGGTGATCTGAAATTTTTTGAGCCATGCTTTACTTTTTTCGATGGCTTTGCTGCGGTTCATGCCTTTTAGCTGGGCAAGGTACAATAGCTGATCGCCCACCTTCAATTTTTTGTACAGGCCGCGCTCTTCGGGTAGGTAGCCGATGGCACCAATATGCTTTTCGCTGAGGCGTTCACCAAAAATGGTGATTTCACCGGCATCGGCATTGATAATCTGGTTAATGATACGGATCAGGGTTGTTTTACCCGCTCCGTTGGGGCCTAACAATCCGTAAATGCTTTTTTGCGGGATGGTGAGGCTTACATCGTCAAGCGCTACATGGTTTGTATAGCGCTTGGTTACATTTTTTGCTGAAAGTGCTTCCACTGCTTATGGTTTGATACTGTCAAATTAGTATCAAAAGATAAGCAGGAATTACGAAACAACGCAGGTATTAGTAGCCCTACTGTTTTTCTTTAAAGATGATGTTGCCCAGCGATACGTCTAAGTCGAACGTAAGGGCATTTTTAGAGTCTTTTGTGTAGGCCGCGTTTGCAAAGGTGTTCTCGCTGGTTTTTTTCAGGGCATCGGGCATACGTACACTGCACAACCACGAATCTTTGATTTTTACCAGCACCGGTACAGACTGATCGGCCGGTAACAGCACTACGAGATTACCTGCGCCTACACTGCCCTTTACATGGTTGGCAACAATGGGGGCAGTGCTTAAATCAAGCATAACATTACCAAAACCCACGTTGGCCACTACATATTTAGGTTTGGCTAAGCTCAGGTTTTTTGCGTTTACCGAACCCATATCAACCTTTACGGAAAAAGTGTCCATTTCCACTAAGTTTTCAAGCCCGGTGTGGTACCCGATGTTAACATCGGCACTACCGATGTTAATGCGCAGTGTTTTTACCGCCAGCCCCGAAAGGTCAACGTTGGCATTGCCCACACCATAACTAAGCTCAAGCGCATAAGGCTTGGCATCGGTGAGGTACATTTTCCAGAATTTTTCCTGGGCGGGCTTATCACCGCCAAACATACGTGACGATACGGTTTGGCTAAAGCTTTCGGATTGGGTTTCTTCTAACGAAAGCATAACCTCGCACACGCTGCCCTTGATTTCTTTCACAAAGCGGTGCGAATAGTTTTCTTCTGTTTGATTGCTGAATACGTTCAGGATTTCGGCATTGTGGCTGGGCCGGATAAAGCAGGTGCCGCTGTTGGCTTTCAGCTTCAGCTTGATTTTTTCAGTGGTTGGGGCATCTTCTACCGAAAATTGCTTCTTGATTTGCCCGAAGGACACCCCCGCCACAACCAATCCGATACACGTAAGTCCTAAAAATTTCTGCATGATGAATACTTACGCACTACCCTCCAAAGGGTTGCTGTATGTAAGAATTTTTAAAAAATTGCTAAAAAAACACCCGTTAGAGGGTAGTAACGGGTATTGTTAGGTAAGGGTTACAGCAGGTTTAATTAAAAAACTCCTTCATTCGCTCGAAAAAGCCCTTGTCGCTGGCATCGGGCTTTGGCTCGAAGTTGGGTGAGGTGCGCAGTTTTTCAAGCACAGCTTTTTCATCGGGGGTAAGCTTTTTGGGTGTCCACACGTTTACGTACACCAACTGGTCGCCTGTTTCGTAGCCGTTAATGTCGCGTACACCTTTTCCGCGTAAGCGCAATATTTTACCGCTTTGTGTGCCCGGGTCGATCTTGATTTTTACACGGCCTCCAATAGAGGGAACCTCTACGCTGGTACCCAGGGCGGCATCGATAAAACTGATGTGCAAATCGTAGATCACGTTGTTACCATCGCGTTTCAGGTTGGTGTCTTCCTGTTCTTCGATCAGGATCAGCAAATCGCCTGGAATGCCTCCGCCCGGGGCATCGTTGCCTTTGCCCGACATGGAAAGCTGCATACCATCGGCCACACCGGCCGGTATTTTTATCGAGAGAACTTCTTCTTTTGAAACCAAGCCCGAACTGTCAACTCCGTTTGGTCTTTTATCGATGGTTTGTCCGGCTCCATTACACGCAGGGCACGTTGTTGTCGATACCATCTGCCCCAGCATGGTGTTGACTACCTTGCGGGTTTGCCCGGTACCGTTACAGGTTGTACAGTTTTTATAGGTAACGCCTTCGGCTTGTGTAAGGCGGTTTACTTTGATTTTTTTCTCGACACCGTTGGCGATTTCTTCGAGCGTGAGTTTGAGTTTGATACGCAGGTTTGAACCTTTGCGTTGCCGCTTGCGGCCACTGCCGCCTCCGAAGAAGCTATCGAACGGGCTGCCGCCACCGCCTCCAAAGATGTCGCCAAACTGACTGAAGATGTCGTCCATGTTCATGTGGCCGGAACCTCCGCCATACCCGCCACCGCCCGGGCGCGCGTGGCCAAAGCGATCGTACTGCGCACGTTTATCGGGGCTGCTCAATACTTCATACGCTTCGGCAGCTTCTTTAAATTTTTCTTCGGCTTCTTTATTGCCCGGGTTTTTATCGGGGTGAAACTGCATAGCTACCTTGCGGTATGCTTTTTTTATTTCATCGGCCGATGCGGTTTTGCCAATGCCTAATGTTTCGTAGTAATCTCTTTTTGCCATTGTTCGAGGTTCGAATTGCGATGTTCGAGATTGGATGTTCGAACATCGTTATTGTTATTTTTTTATTCCCGGTTTTTGAGTTTCACCTGTTGAGCATAAGACGTCAATTTCCAACAACAACTTTTGCGAAACGGATTACTTTGTCGTTTAGTAAATACCCCTGTTCTACCACATCGATTACTTTGCCTTTCAGTGACTCGTCAGGGGCGGGAACTTGCGTAATGGCTTCATGAAAATCAGGATCGAACGCAGCGCCTTTTGCTTCCATGAGTTTTACACCGGCTTGGTCTAAGATTTTTTTGAATTTCGTGTAGATCAACAGGAAGCCTTCCATTTCTTTGCTGCTGCTTTCTTTGAATGCTTTTTCGGCACGTTCAAAATCATCAATCACCGGAAGGAAATCGTTTACTAATTTTTCGTTTGCGCTTTGGATCAGTTCTAATTTTTCTTTGGCCGTTCTGCGCCTGAAATTCTCGAACTCAGAGTACAAACGTAAATACTTGTCTTTTGTCGCGGCCAGTTCGTCCTGCACTTTTTGCAATTCGCTGGTAGCGGTTTGTTCTTCTGTAACCGGGGTGTTTTCGGGGGTATCACCGGTATTTTCAGGTGTTGTATTCTCGTTTTGAACGGTTTGTTCGTGCGTGTTTTCCATTAAAAAAATCGATTCGTTAATTACAGCGCCAGATGTCAATAATGTTGCCAGAGCGTGTTTTGCGCCATATTGACATTTTCGTACTTGGTTGCATAGGCTTGTGGCAGGAATTCTTACCAAACGATGCCGCTAATGCAGGTTTTTCCAAATCAGGTCTTTCAACTCCTGAATACCCTGCTGGATAACCGATGAGATGAAAATAACGGGCAGTTCGGTAGGTACATCTTTTTCCATTTCAGCCCTTAGCTCGGCATCGAGCATATCGCTTTTGGTGATGGCCAGCAAACGCTTTTTGTCGAGCAACTCGGGGTTGTATTTACGCAGCTCGTTCAGCAAAATACCGTATTCGGTTTTGATGTCTTTCGAGTCGGCCGGGATCATAAACAACAGCAACGCATTGCGTTCGATGTGTCGCAGGAACTGAATGCCTAAACCTTTTCCTTCGGCAGCGCCTTCAATAATACCGGGGATGTCGGCCATTACAAACGATTTTGAATCGCGGTAGCTGACAACACCGAGGTTTGGCGTGAGTGTAGTGAATGCGTAATCGGCAATTTTAGGTTTAGCGGCCGATACTACGGAAAGCAATGTTGACTTGCCCGCGTTGGGGAACCCGACCAGCCCGACATCAGCCAATAATTTCAACTCAAGAATTACCCAATGCTCTACGCTGGGTTCGCCCGGTTGTGTGTGCATAGGCGCACGCTGGGTGGAGGTTGCGAAAAATAAATTTCCGCGCCCACCGCGCCCGCCCCGGGTAAGAATGTACTCCTGACCGTGTTCGGTTATCTCGCAAAGTTTTTCACCGGTTTCGGCATCGCGGGCAACAGTGCCCATCGGTACTTCGAGGATTTCGTCTTTACCCGATGCCCCTGTACAGTTTTGCGATTCGCCCGGTTTGCCGTCTTCGGCTACTACGTGCTTCCGGTATTTTAAGTGAAGCAATGTCCAGAGTTGTGAATTGCCCCGTAAAATCACGTTACCTCCGCGTCCGCCATCACCGCCATCAGGCCCGCCTTTCTCGACAAATTTTTCACGGATAAAATGCAAACATCCTGCACCACCTTTGCCGGAGCGCGAATGAAATTTTACGTGATCGATGAAGTTGGGTGATGACATTTCGGTTGCCGGTTGTTAGTTACCGGTAACCGGCAACTGGTAACGAATTATTTCTTATCAATGATTGTGCAGATGCTGTTACGAATGTCTTCGATGTCGCCAATGCCCTGCACGGTTTTTAAGCGGCCTTGCTTTTCGTAATAAGGCAAAACGTGAACAGTTTTGGTAAAATATTCGGTAATGCGTTTGTTAAGTTTTTCTTCTTCGTCATCTACACGGTTTTCGATGCTTCTGCGCTTGGCAATGCGTGCGCGAACTTCGGCTTCGGTAACATCGAGCGCAATTACGTGATGGATGGCTGTGCCTTGTGCTTTCATGAAGGCATCGAGCGCTTCGGCTTGTGCCACGGTGCGCGGAAAGCCATCGAACAAAAAGCCTTTGGCGTTAGGGTTTTTATCAAGCTCTTCTTTGAGCATGGCAATGGTAATTTCATCGGGGACAAGTGAACCGCTGTTCATGATTTCTTTAACACGTTTGCCGAGGTCGGTATCGTTTTTTGTGTGCCAGCGAAACAGGTCACCGGTTGAGATGTGAACAAAGCCATATTGTTTAATAAGCTTTTCGCTTTGAGTTCCTTTACCAGCGCCCGGAGGGCCAAAGAGTACGAGATTGATCATGCGCTTAAAAATTAAAGACGGGCAAGATAGCAATTAGCCTGCATATTGCTTGCGGTGAATGGCTGCTAAGCATGTTTTGGGTTATGATATTTGTCACTTTTTCAGACCTGAACAGCCTTGTACAAGTCTTTTAGGTTGCGCCCGTAGCCCTGGTAATCAAGTCCGTAACCGAGTACAAACTCGTCATCGATGTCGAAACCCACGTACTTGGGCTGTACGGCATGTGAGCGTGCCTGCGTTTTTCTGATCAGCGTTACGATTTCGAGCGAACGGGTTCCCAGCGACCCGAACTCATCGGCTACTTTGCTTAATGTAAGGCCGGTGTCCATGATGTCTTCGATGAGGATAATATCCTGGCCGAACAGGCTTTCGTTCAGGCCGATGAGCGTATTCAGTTGGCCGGTGCTTTGGGTGCCCTGGTACGATGAATGTTTCACAAACGAAATACGGCAATCGACTTTTAGTTCGCGTGCCAGATCGGCTGCGAAAACGAATGAACCGTTCAGTATGGGTAATAAAAGCGGGGCTTTGCCTTTGTAATCTTCGTTGATGCGTGCTGCGAGTTCTTTTACTTTTTCTTCGATTTTATTCGCAGAAATATATTTTTTGAACTCTAAATCTTTGATTTTCATATCGCGCATAATCTCTACGGGGCGCAAAAATAACAGAATTTAGATAATTGCGTACGCTATGCGGTGTTTGTAGTTTGGCGTAAAATAATCTACGGTATTCTTTTAGTTTGGTTGCCATTAATTTTTAAACCAGGCTTTGGCACGAACGGAATTTGTGCTTTTTTACTTCCGCAACTTTATCTAAATTTTGATGATTTAAAAACCCATTGTTATGATAACCGTGCTCAACCGGCAGGATTCTATCGCCAACCAGTATTTGCTGGAATTACGTGATCAAAACATCCAGCGAAACCGGGCGCGGTTCAGAAAAAACGTTGAACGCTTAGGCGAGCTTATGGCGTATGAGTTATCGAAGAAATTTCAATACGATCCTAAAAAGATCGAAACGCCTTTGGGCATATCGACCGTAAACATTTTAACCGAAAACCCTGTCCTGATTACCGTGCTGCGTGCCGGGCTTCCGTATTTTGCAGGCTTCCAGAATGTTTTTGGTGAAGCCGATTGTGGGTTTATCGGGGCATACCGGAAAGAAAGCGAAGCGGATATTGCTATAAACTTAGATTATCTCGCAACGCCATCGTTAGAAGGCCGGACAATAATTTTGGTTGACCCCATGCTGGCTACGGGCAAATCGATTGTTAAATCTGTTCGCGCATTGTTAAAACACGGTAAGCCTGCCTGTGTGCATATTGCTGCGCTGGTGGCTGCACCCGAAGGTGTTGAATATGTACAGCAACACCTTACGCTGCCTTACGGGATTTGGACCTGGGCGTTGGATGAAAAGTTAGACGAACGGTTTTACATTGTACCGGGTTTGGGCGATGCCGGGGATTTAAGCTATGGAACTAAAATTTAAAAAAAACGGATGCAGAAACCTTTTGGTAACGGTATGCGTAAATCGAAGTTCACCGGTTGAAACGGATGTATGGCAGAAGCAATCGTAAAAATAATTTCTATTTACTTACTCACTACGCTGAAAGTAGTTTTTGGCCCGGTGTTGAGCTACATAGCCGGTTTGCCCATGCTTGTGGCCATGGCGGTTACCATTGCCGGCATGATGACCAGCGTAGTATTGTTTACCTATTTTGGAAGTTGGCTGCGTGAAAAAATCCTCCAACGTTTTCAGAAAAAAGACCAGAAAAAATTCACACCCAAAAAACGCAAGCTGGTAACCATCTGGAAAAAATACGGCCTTACCGGTGTAGCCATATTAACACCATTATTGTTAACGCCTATTGGCGGCACTATTGTGGCTGTGAGTTTTGGCAGCCCGAAACAGAAAATAATGCTGTACATGCTCATCAGCGCCAGCGTATTTGCCGTAGCCATGTGCTATGCTGTGTATGAGTTTGGCGATTATGTAATGCCCGTACTGAAAGATTATTTTGGGGTAGGGGTGTAACGAAAGGCTGTGCATGACTAATAAGTATTAACCATTCACCAGTATTGTTTTAATAAGCGTTATTCGCCATTTCGTTTTAGCAAATTATCGATTACACCTTCCGAAACTACACAATCAGGCATTTGCTGTATCTGATTCTAAGTCATCAACGGACGTGCTGAATACGGAAACTCCGTATTCCCCCAACATTTCTATAAATGATCTTTTTGATAACCCGGCAAGTTCAGCAGCCTGCCCTGATGATAGCGTTCTGTCTTCGTACAGTTTTGCTGCTATGCGTATGATTAATTCATTGTCGTTTTCATCGACTGAATCAGGTATGTTTAACTGTATTGTTCTCATCGGGTGACGCTTTCTACAAAAAAAAGAAATCTTATAAAGATATTCTCAGATTTCTTTGCTGGTAAGTTTTACCCTCGTTTTTACAACAAGGATAAAAGCACTAAAAATTTACCCTTGCTTTTAAGGGGGTCGGATTTTTTCAATTTAGGTACGACCCCGCTGGGGTCGTAGGTTTGTAGCACGAATTCAGCTACAAACCTTTGGACTCCAGAGGAGTCCAACCATGCTTCGTTCGGATAATATCTTTAGCCTATTCATTTAACGCACTCTCTAATGTAACCTTAAACTCGTTTTCGTTGGCATAGTTGTAGAATGGAACGGCTGTTATCAGGTAACTATCTGTGTGGATTGGAATGGTTTTCCGTTCATTTCTTATTTCTTTTAAAAAGTCTTCTTTCCATTTGTCATTAGCTGCTAAATGTGCTCCCTTTGGTTCTATGAAAACCTGATATGTCATTTGCTCGCCATCGCGCTGTTTGCAGAACAGTAAAAAATCCGGTTCAAAAGCACGCCCGAGTTTGTTAAAGATTTTGAGTTCTCTTTCGTTTCGGATAAGGTAAATGTTTTCGTACTTCTGATTCAGTCCTTCAAATCGTCTGGCAAAAAGTTCAACAAACTTTTTTTCTTCACTTGTTCCGTAATTGGCATTGTAAACATACCAGGGTTCGTTTGCCACTAAAGCCTCCTGCCCGTCAGCCCGTTCACTGTCTTTATGAACTTTAATTTCTTTGTTTTTAAAAATCTGATGAATTGGTTGTTTGATATAAGCTGAGCCTTCGTATTCGGTCGAGTTGCTTTTAATATCAGCTTCAATAACTTGTAAAAGCCCGTTAAGAGCTTGCAAATAATCTACGTTGTCAATCTCTTGAAGCCGGTTGTTAGTTCCGCTAAACGTGATTTCTAAACCTCCTAAAAAATCCTTGCTGTCAATGAAGTTGGAAATTGAACCCACACTTGGAAAATAATGGGATAGGCTGTCAAAATAAAAGAACGGATTTTGACTCAATGCAAAGCGGATAATATGTTTTGGAATGTTGGACAACTCAATATCTCTGGTTTTGATTACTTCATCATTTGAAGTTGGGCTTTCCAATTCAAAAATCATGGCACTCGACATTCTGCCAATTCCCGAAGAAAGCGCATGACGATAGTTGGTTCTTTTTACCCCCAAATCAGAAAATGATTTTATATTATCAAAACTCTTGGGCACTTTCTTATTGAAGAAAACATATTCATTTTGGTAAAAGCCCGTTCCTTTAAAATCTATTTTTAAAGTAAGTTGTTTCGTCACCAAATTTTCATCATCTTCATAAATGCCTGATTCTATCAGGGCTTTCTTCAATTCTGAAATGTAGCGGCTGTCTTCTTTAGTGTGATAATACAGTTCTTCCAATGTTTTCAGCTCGTTGGAAATATCATCATCATATTTTCGGGTGTATCTGTCCTGTTCTTCTTCTAATGCAAACGGATAATATCTTGCTCCGCGACCAATTAACTGTGCCTCTGAAAGTGTAGTTTTTCCCGGCTTGCCATCTTTTCCGTCACGGTCTTCGTAAAGGCGAACGATGTCAAACAAATTCAACACATCCCAGCCTTCATTCAGTTTTTGAACGGCAAAAACGGCACGGATAGGGTTGTTTTCATTTTCCAATGTATTGAGCAATATTTGATTTTGTTCTGCTTCCGCATCATTATTAGCACTCAGGCAATTTTCAAGTCTGAAATTGGCTTGTATGCGTTTTACGATTTCGTTAAGTGAAATATTTTTTACGTCAAAGAATTTAAAAGCCTTCTGTACAATCGGAACGGTAGAAGTGTTTTTGATTTTCTCCACCATTGGCACAGAAAAATCATCAATTAATTTATGGAAACTCTCTTTATTCTGTTCCGATTCTTTGATTGTCTTTTTGGCTTTGAACAGAATTACAGGCTTCAAGTTGATGTTATTTGAAGTGGCTAACTCCTGTCGGTATAAGTTTAAAACCAATGCCTGGATAATACGGTCTTGCTCGTTATATAAAGAACGGATGAGGCTGATTTCTTTGGAATACTTATCAGCCCTGAACTGTGCGAGGTCGTATTTGAAAATGACCTTATCCTGATAATGGTTTACCAATGCGGCTGTATTGGTGTCAATCGTTGCTGTAAATTCCAATAAGATATTTTCAAAATTGGAGTCATGAATTTTCTTCACAGTATCTTCCCAACCACCAAACAAATTGCCTGATTTTGTTCCAGCTACCAAATGGTGAGCTTCGTCTGCAATCAAAATAATTTTCTTGTCCTTAAGATCTTCATAGGTTACGCTGTTTTCTTTGGTGTTGTTCAGGTCGATATGCAGTTGCTGAATGGTAGTAAACCTGATATTGATATTTTGACTGTCGGCTTCTTCAAAGTTGTCAATCTCCTTTATCAAAACTTCTTTTCCATCAATTACAATCTTATCGTTGAACAAATATTTTGAAGCCTGCGGATTGAGAAAATTGTCTTTGGTTTTTTGAATGATATTGTTGCTGTTTACGAAAAACAAAAAGTTACGATACCCCTTTTCGTAAAGGTGCAATAGCAAGCCTGCCATGACCAGCGTTTTTCCGCTTCCTGTTGCCATGTTGTAAAGCAGGTGAAATGGCTTGCGTGGCTTACCTTCAAAGTTTTCTGAATGGCAGATGATAAACCGCTGGAAGGCTTCTGTCTGATAAGGTCTTTGGCCGAATCCGGGTTTTAAATTGTCGGTAATGTGATTAGGTATAGCAATCTGGGCAATGGCTCTTTTACCAAATTCCTGCAATAATGTGTCGTATAAAAACGCCATTTGCTTAACCTTTAACCTGGTAAAAATCTCTGGTTACTCGCTTTTCTTCTTCTGTGCATACAAACTCTTTATCGTTTAGCGAAGAAAGATTAACGTAGAGTTGATTTTTGTCTAACAGCTCGCAAAGGTGCTGTTTCTGATCTTTCAGGCTTAGGGCTTTAAATTCTTCAATGTGTTCGTCCTGCCTTTTAATGTCCACATTGTAGTTCAGGAACGATATGACTTTCATCTGTTCCCAAATCTCCAAAAGGGCTTGAGTGTCTTTGGCTTCTTCTATTTGTTCAATAAAAGATTGATTGTATTTTTTGAGTTCGAGATAGACAAAAGAGCCACCGCCCTGCCAATTATAAAGTTCACTAACACCACCTTGTTCTCCTTTAACTACTTTCTTTAAGCGAGCAACGGTTACGTTTTCTATGTAATCCATTTGCTCTGTGGTAATAAATTGCCTTCTCATTTTCATTGCGACTGCGGCTGTTGTTCCACTGCCCGCAAAAAAATCCAAAACAATGTCGCCTTCATTCGTTCCTATGTGTATAATTCTTTCGAGTAGCTTTTCAGGCTTTGGTGTTGCAAAATCGCTGTCATCCAAAATCGTTGTAATTTCTTTTCTTGCATCTTGATTATGAGAAACTTCTGAATAATCCCAAATGGTTTGCGGTGGTGTTCCGTCCTGTACTTCAGACAGAAATCTCTTTATTGAGGGGACAGCATCACTATTTGTTCCAAAATAGATTCTGTTGTCAATTAATAACTTTTCGTAATTTTCTTTTGATGTTCTCCAACATCTGCTTTTTGGAGGACTAACGACCCTGCCTGATGGCAGCGTAATTGGATAATCATAATTTTCAGAATAAGTTTTCACCGAAAAGTCACTTGATTTCCAAGGCCCACGAGGGTCATTATCAATGTTTTTATATCGTTTGTTTGCTTCTTCTGTTCTTGGGATCAGATTTAATTTAAAGGATTCTTTATTCTTTGCAAAGATCAGAATGTGGTCGTGCATATCTGAAAAGTATTTGGCATCATTCTGCGGGGAATACTTTTTCTTCCAAATCACATTGGCTACAAAATTCTCTCGACCAAACACATCATCAGCTAAAACTTTATAATAATGTGCTTCTCCATCATCGAGATTCACCCAAATACTTCCGTCTTTTGTTAATAATTGTTTTGCTGCTTCAAGCCTATTCTTTATAAAAGTCAGCCAGGTGGAGTGATTAAAACTATCATTGTAATTAAATCCATCTTTCCCTGTATTATAAGGCGGGTCTATATAAATCAGTTTTACTTTTCCTGCAAACTCTTCTTTCAAAGTATGCAGAGCCAAAAGGTTATTGCCTTTAATAATCAGGTTGTCGGTAATGGTGTCGTTTTCGTTTCGGTTAAATCGGTCAAGCGGTTTTTTGCCATCCTTGTTTATGCGTTTTGCATTGGTTAGAACTTTAGGTTCTAAAAGCTGGGTAATTTCATCCTGTGCTAAAATTTCATTGAAGAAGATTTCTTCCCGCTTGTCTTCTTCCCGGTTTTGTCCGCCTTCCAAAATGCAGTCTTTAAACGGCCACACCAAAGCCACTTCGTTGCGTTGTTTCAGGTACTTGCCGTCAATGGTTAGGCCAACTTTGTTTTTGTATTGCGTATAGCTGTCGTTCAGGTAGTTTTTCTGTTCTAAAAACCGGATGAACAGGTTTTGGTTAAATACCATTACGTCCTTAACCTTTATAAAAAACTTGTCTTTTAGTTCGGCACTATCCAACAACAGTTCAATCAGTTCCTGGTCAAAGTTTTGGGCTTTGTTTATTACTACCCATTTTTTCAGTTCTCCGTTGTCGGTAACGTAATTGGGTTCTTTTTTAAGTTGCTGTTCTACTATCTGGTATAACTTCATTGATGCTACGGTCTTGATAAAAAATCAGCGTGAGCTAATTCCAACTGCCCGTATCTGAGGTTCTACCACGAACCCACACCACAAAGCAAAAAGGAACGCCCACGCCTTACCGTAGGCGTTTCCACTTTTACTTTCCTGTGGTGTTAGAAATGTGGTAGATTTCAGATACAGAAAATATTAGCGAAAACGCTATGTTTTAATATGTTCTATTTGTCTATGTCATTTGATGTTGTTTTGTGTGATATAAAGTAAATGTTTTCGGGTACAGATAAATTTACTCTGTCTCCGGTAATATGTTTTCCTTAACAAGCGCAGTAGTAGTAAGCCTTACATCGGTTAATTGAGTGTCAATATCATCGAACCGTTTTTTCATCACTTCATTGTAGAAGTCGCTCATTACATCGCTAACGGTTATTTTAATGGTTTCTTCGTTCATGGTGTTTGAATTTAACGTTGAAAGTAACTGGCTTTAGTAAAATTAACTATTTTAAACACATTTACCAATGACCAAAGCTATACGCAATACCAGTTTGTTAAGAGAGAGAAATTTTATCGCACCTCCTCATCGGGCAACACTTCAATATCGTGGATCAACACTTTTTTGGCAATGGTTTGCCCGGTTTTTGTGGCGGCTAATCCGCCAAGGGCAGTTTCTTTGTAGCGTGTTTCCATGCTGGCGCCAATTTCACCCATGGCTTCTACTACTTCATCAACCGGAATAACGCTGCTAACATTAGCCAACCCGATTTGAGCCGAGCTAAAAGCAATGGCAGCCGCGCTGGCATTGCGTACCACGCACGGTACTTCTACCAAACCGGCAACGGGGTCGCACACAAGGCCGAGCATACATTGTATGGTGATGGCAACGGCATTAAAAACCTGATCGGTGTTTCCGCCTAAACAATATACGATGGCACCGGCACCCATGGCTGCGGCTGTTCCGGTTTCGGCCTGGCAGCCGCCAACGGCACCGGCAATGCTGGCTTTTTGTTCCATGATGAGCGCAATGCCTGCCGCTAACAACATGGCTTCGATAATTTTCTGATCGTCAACCGAGTGTATCTCTTGTAAGGTGTAAAGCACACCGGGCATAATGCCGCTTGCTCCGGCTGTGGGTGCTGCTACGATGCGCCCCATGCACGAGTTAACTTCTTTGGCCGCAAGGGCCCGCGAAATCAGGTTTTGAAATTCTTTTGAGAGAACCGGGGTAGGGTAGTTGTAAACTTTTTTTGCTCCGTTGTTGATCATGCCTGAACGCGAGGTCATGTCTTCGGTCAGTCCGGTTTGTACGGCATCTTTCATCACCCCCCAGGCGCGGGCAAGGCCATCGTTGATTTCTTTTTCGGTACGGTTTTTTTGCGTGCATTCGTATTCGGTAACAACGTGTACCAGCGACATTTTTTTATCGATGCTGTATTGTTTCCACGAAGCAAAGGAGTCGAACAGAAAGGCCATAAGCTATATGTTTGCGAGATTAAAATTCCCGCTTTATTGTATCATTTCAAACGATTGAATAAAGTATTTAGTTCGGTTAGCGATCGGGCGATACAACCGTATTTTAATACCCGATTTCGCCCAGCGATTCGGCCTGTTCAAGAATGTAAATCATCCGGTCGGGGTCTTTGTCGTTCAGGCGGAGGATACCCCGTATTTCGATGGGCTTATCAGAAAAAGAAACAGGCTGTTTGGCTGTTACTTCTACCACGCCTTCGGGGCCACCCACGCCACAAAAGAAACACGCGTTAATGGGTAACGATGAAAACATAAACTTAGTGCCTTTGGAGCCGGCCTCGAACGGGATCATGTAGCCGGGCAGTATTACTACTGTTCCGTTCAATGCTTTTGTTGCAGCACTGAAGATGGGTTTCTGATAATCGCCCAGTTCGTCTTTTACGGTTTGGTATTTAATGTCGTACAGTTTAGGCCATACTAACGAAGGGAAGCCGGTGTATTTGGTTTGAGCATTTACCGATGAATAGGCTATGAATAAAAAAAATATGATGTTCAGTTTTAATCGCATAGTGTTATTATTCGATTAGTCTTATTGATAAGTCGCGTGCAGCATGATGGATGGTGAGAATATCAATTTGATCTCTGCTTACAACTTTATAAACAATCCTGTAATTGCCTTCTATCAACTCTCGAAATATCTCATTCCCGTATTCAGGAACCTCCCTGCCCGCTAATGGATATTTTTTAAGCACCTTCGTTCGTGCTCGGATTTTTATCACCTGAATCTTGGCATAACGAACAGAATCTCTGGCAATGAACTCAGATATTTCTTTTAAATCTTCCAGTGCAAGAAATGTCCATCTTATTTGAACCATTTTTCCATTTCCCGGTCAACCTCTTCTTCGCTGAGTGTTTCTTGTTTTTCGGATTGAAGATTGCCCCGGTTGATTTTATCAACCAGGACTATCTTATCGATAAGTTCGTCAAGACTAAACTGTTCAGGAAGCTGATCGATCGTTTCTTTAAGCTGAGATTTTGTAACCATAACAAACTCTTTTATCCTATAAAGATAACAATTTACGCCTCAACACTTTCGCTCTTCGCGTATTCTTCTATCGGCAAACAGCTACATACTAAATTTCTATCGCCATACGCATTGTCAACACGACTTACGGCTGGCCAGAATTTCGCTTCTTTTACAAAGGGTAACGGGTAAGCTGCTTTTTGTCTGCTGTACGGTCTGTTCCATTCATCGGCAGTAATTACGGCAGCGGTATGCGGTGCGTGCTTTAACACATTGTTTGATTGATCGGCTTTGCCTTCTTCTACTTCACGGATTTCGTTTCGGATTTCGATGAGGGCATCGCAAAAACGATCAAGTTCTGCTTTGGGTTCGCTTTCGGTCGGTTCGATCATCAGCGTTCCGGCAACGGGGAACGATACCGTAGGCGCGTGGAATCCATAATCCATCAACCGCTTGGCGATGTCTTCTACTTCGATACCCGATTTTTTAAAATCACGACAGTCAACAATCATCTCGTGCGCACAACGACCGTTTGTGCCGGTATATAAAATTTTATAATGCTGGCTCAACCGTTCTTTAATATAGTTGGCATTGAAGATGGCCATTTTGGTTGCATTGGTCAATCCTTCGCCTCCCATCATGGCAATGTAGGCATACGAAATGGCAAGAATACTCGCACTGCCCCAGGGCGCTGCCGACACGGCATTGATCGCTTTATCGCCCCCGGCTTTAACAACGGCATGCCCCGGAAGGAATGGTTTGAGTTTATCGTTTACACAGATCGGCCCCATGCCGGGACCACCGCCACCGTGTGGAATACAAAATGTTTTATGAAGATTTAAGTGACATACATCGGCACCGATGTTGGCCGGTGATGTTAAACCAACCTGTGCATTCATGTTGGCGCCATCCATATAAACCAATCCGCCAAACGTGTGGATGGTTTCGCAAATTTCGATGATAGATTCTTCAAACACACCATGCGTAGAAGGGTACGTTACCATCAAACACGCGAGCTTGTCTTTGTGTTGTTCGGCTTTTGCTTTTAAATCGGCAACATCAATTTTTCCTTCTTCGTCTGATTTTACGATCACTACATCCATGGCTGCCATTACTGCGCTGGCCGGGTTTGTTCCGTGTGCGGATGCCGGGATCAACGCTACCGTGCGGTGATGATCGCCACGATTAGCATGATACGCACGGATCACCATCAGGCCTGCGTATTCGCCTTGCGCACCACTGTTGGGTTGAAGCGACACACCGGTGAAGCCTGTTATTTCGGCAAGCCATGCTTCGAGATTTTGTGTGAGTTCGGCATAACCTTGTGCCTGATCGGCAGGGGCGAACGGGTGAATGTTGCCAAGTTCAGGCCATGTTACCGGAATCATTTCGGTTGTGGCGTTCAACTTCATTGTGCATGATCCTAACGAGATCATCGAATGCACCATCGACAAGTCTTTGTTTTCTAATTTTTTGATGTAGCGCAACATTTCGTGCTCAGAATGATGTGCGCTGAACACCGGGTGTGTCATAAAAGAAGAGGTTCTGATGAGCGAAGCAGGCCAACTTACCGATGAGCCTGCATTGTTTTCACTCTTAACAGCTCCAAAAACATTCAGAATTTCTTTTACATCTTCCAGCGTTGATGTTTCATCTAACGAAATGCCGATGTGGTTATCGTTGAAGTAGCGGAAGTTGATACCGTTCGCCAATGCTTTTTGCTGAATGGCATTTTTATCGCTCACTTCAATTTTTAATGTATCGAAGTAATATTCGTTTACTTGTTTAATACCGAGCGATTTTAATCCGGCTTCGAGGCTTTTGGTTAATCCGTGTACACGACCGGCAATTTTTTTCAAGCCGTTCGGGCCGTGATACACACCGTACATACCGGCCATTACAGCCAACAATACCTGTGCGGTACAAATATTTGATGTTGCTTTTTCTCTGCGG
Source organism: uncultured Roseivirgaceae bacterium (assembly GCA_964404445.1). Lineage (GTDB taxonomy): Bacteria > Bacteroidota > Bacteroidia > Cytophagales > Cyclobacteriaceae > UBA2336. The sequence goes on from CAYOJW010000001.1 coordinate 892,388, forward strand.
ATGTGCTGTTCGCGTGTTTGCAACGCCATACGGTAAGCGGGCAACCCTTGCGCATCAATAGATGCACCGATAATGCGACCGGCCATCTGGCGTTTGAAATCTTCTTTCGTAGCGAAATATGCAGCGTGCGGCCCGCCAAAACCCATCGGCACACCAAAGCGCTGGCTCGAACCGAGTACAATGTCGGCACCCATTTCGCCTGGCGACTTTAATAAGGTTAACGCTAACAAATCGGCCGCTACGGCAACAAACACATCGTTTTCGTGTGCAGCCTGAATGAAAGCCGTGTGATCTTTAATGGCTCCGTTGCCATCAGGATATTGAACAAACACGCCAAAGAGGTTGGCATCGGTGATGTCGAGTTCCGACAGGTCATCAATAATAAGTTCAACGCCAATCGGTGCCGAACGGGTAATCAGCACATCAATAGTTTGCGGAAAAGAATTTTTATCAACAAAAAACTTATGCGCATTTTTTTTCGATGCTTTGCGCGAGGCATACAATAAGTGCATGGCTTCAGCGGCAGCGGTAGCTTCGTCTAACAACGAAGCGTTTGCAATGTCCATTCCCGTTAGGTCAATGATCATGGTTTGATAGTTGATCAGCGCCTCTAAACGGCCTTGTGCAATTTCGGCTTGGTAAGGTGTGTAGGCAGTGTACCAGCCCGGGTTTTCTAATATGTTGCGGAGTATAACGTTAGGCGTATGGTTAGGGTAGTAGCCCATGCCGATGTACGACTTGTTGATTTTGTTTTTAGAAACCATTTTTTTGAAGTCGTGCAAAAACTCAAACTCGGTTTTGGCGGCAGGTAAATTCAACGGTTTTTTCAGGCGGATGTTGGCCGGTACGGTTTGGCCGATCACCTCATCGATGGAAGCTGCCTTTACAACTTTCAACATTTCTTCAACTTGTTGAGCGTTAGGGGCGTTGTGCCGCGATTCGAATTTTTCCTGGTATTGGGAGTCGATTTTCATAATAGAAACAGCAGTTTTCGTAGTGGATTCTAAAAATTCGCCACAAAGTTAAAGGAGTAACAACACAATTAACAGACGACCGGAAAAATCGGCCGATAATCTTACCAGTCCTGTAAAAATGGGTGCATCCTTCACGTTTGGGTATTGAAATGCGAAAAATCTGGTGATATTTGACCATAACAAAAACCTTTTTTACATGAAGTTTAAACTATTATTAGGATGGGCGTTACTGTTAACCCTCTCGGTTAATGCCCAGGATCCGGCTGCCAAAAAGTACGGCAGCGTGGTATCGCAAGCCGATTTAAAAGAATACCTGACGATTATAGCATCGGATGCGTTAGAAGGCCGCGAAACCGGAACCCGTGGCCAAAAGATGGCCGCAGCTTTTATTGCAGCTCATTTTCAGGAGATGGGCTTACAGGCGCCTGTTAACGGAAGCTACTACCAGCCCGTGCCGTTGTATTCAACCGTACCGGGCGAGTCGTACCTGAAAGCGGGACAAACCAAGTTTGAAAACTACGGTGGCATGATCTACTTCGGTACGGCCGATACTGGCGGTGAAGTTTCCATTCCCGCTGTATTTGTAGGCTATGGTACAGAGGCCGACTTTGCACAAGTAGATGTAAAAGATAAGGCGGTTGTTCTGCTCTCAAAAGAAATGCGTACACAAGGCAACCCGGCTGTTAAAATGGCACGCGAAAAAGGTGCAAAACTGCTCATCATCAACACAACCGAAAAAACCGAAGAGTTTGAATTGATGGCCGGACAGTTTAAGAATTTTATGGGTGGCGGTCGCCTAAGTCTGAAAAAACCAGACCTATCGGCACAAACGATGCAAAACTTTTTAGTAGCGCCAACTACCGTTGAAAAACTGTTCAACACTACGTTTGCCAAACTGAAAACTGCCGCAACGGCCGATCCAAAGAAAAATGCGCTTAAAAAATTAAAGCCAGCCACTATCCAGTATAAAATTTCTACGGGCATTAAAACCATTTATTCCGATAACGTTTTGGGATATATGGAAGGAACCGATAAAAAAGATGAACTGGTTGTGATTACTGCACACTACGACCATATCGGTATCGAAAAGAACGCAACAACAGGCGACCGCATTAACAACGGTGCCGATGATGACGGATCGGGAACCGTTTCGGTATTATCGATTGCGAAAGCATTTGCACAAGCCAAGAAAGAAGGCAAGGGCCCACGCAGAAGCATTCTGCTTATGACCGTTACCGGTGAAGAAAAAGGCTTATTAGGTTCTGAGTATTATTCAGAGCACCCTATATTTCCGTTAGCGAGCACGGTTGTAAACTTAAACATCGACATGATAGGCCGCAGAGATCCCCAGCACAAAGACAGCGAACCCTATGTATATGTGATTGGCTCGGACAAACTTTCGGACGACCTGCACGCACTAAGCGAGTCAACCAACAAAAACAACCTTAACCTGACTTTTGATTATACCTATAACGATCAAAATCACCCCGAGCGTTTGTACTACCGCTCCGACCACTGGAACTTTGCCAAGAAAAACATTCCGATTGTGTTTTACTTTGATGGTATTCACGAAGACTACCACAAGCCCAGCGATGAAGTTGACAAGATTGAATTCGACTTGTTAGAGAAGCGCGCACAAACGGTTTTCTATACCGCGTGGGAAATCGCCAACCGCGATCAGCGTTTGGTAGTGGATGAAGGCAAGAAGATCAAAGACTAATAATCATTATTACGATCAAAAAAGCCAGCCTGTTTAACGGGCTGGCTTTTTTATGGTGTCAGTAGTCGTATAATAAAACAAAAAGCCCCTTATTTTCTCTGCGGTAAGTATTGTTATAATGATAACGGTAAATGAACCACTTATTTTTTATTTTAAGGGGTCAAAAAAATGTTGTATTTTGATTGTTAACAATTAACATATATAGATTATGAGATACAAAGTTATTGGCCCCAAATTATACTATTATGCGTTTCTTATAGTTCAATTAGGAGGTATTATTATGTTTAGTTATCTGTTTAGAGAAACTTGGGGTTCTAATAAAACCGAAGCCTTTATAATAGCAAACGTCTGTCTTATCGTTTCAATCCCATTTTTACTTTTTTATGTTAATAGATTTATTTACGCAACAATCGATAGTCAAAATCATAGCCTCGTGTACGGGAATATGATTCTAAGTCAGGAAATCCCACTCACAGAAGTTAAATTCTTAGGATATTTTTTGGCCTATAAGAGTATTATCAAAATAAAAGTAGGAGGAACTACATATTTCTATATGTCAGGAGAGCCTAATACCGAACAACAATTTAGTAAGTAAAGCAATTGTATAATGTTCCAAAGTATGTGTTTTGTTGGTTAGTTGCTGTAATTAACTTTAGCCGTTGTTTGTGTTCGCATGCCAACAGCCCGCGTTGGTGAAAAACACCAACGTGTAAGATGAAAGAGGATAACAGGTTAAAAAACTAAAAATTAAAGTAATGCTTTACTTTAATCAAGGATAAAGAGTGAGCCAAGTAGTCGTACTATAAAAACACAAAAGCCTTGAATCCGCAAGAATTCAAGGCTTTTGTGATCCCGCTGGCATCGACCCAACGGAACAAAAATCTATTAATCCAAGCTGCTTAAAACTTTTCAACCTTTGGTATCCTTTTTAGATTCCTTCAGTATGTTTCAATACAAGTCTTTAAAGAACGTTTTCTTTGTATAAAGATACTAATAGAGTGTCTTAAAAGCAATTAATTTCTATTAATGCTTGAGGAATTGAATGACCTCCTCCTCAGAAAGATTCATATACTTGCAGAACTCTTTCACAGAAATAAGGTCATGCTTCTGCTTGCCTAAACTTTGTCGAATCTTACCAAGTAGATTGCGGGAATACCGACTCCCTCTGCCTGTGATGCGCTGTATATCCTTAACATAAATCACCATCCTGAAAGAACTTTTCATACACTATCTATACTTCATCCCCGGCTTTGCCTGGGCGTTGATCTGAAATTAGAAGTGGAATAGAGCGGCAAAAGATTGCTCATTCGATCTGTTGATAAACACGACTTTTTGTTGCCTTGTTTTTTCAATCATCCTTTGCGCATTGCTGCAGCGATGGCTTAACCAGACTGAGCCAGTAACAGGATGGATAATTAATTTTTTAAACTAATGGCAAGACAAAAGGGGGTTATCAAACTCAAAGGCCAGATGGGGGGCGTCAGCTTCTACAAGACTGGAACTGACGGGTATCTTGCGCGGGAGAAAGGCGGGGTTGACGCGGAGCGAATCAAGAATGACCCGAACTTTGCGCGAACCCGTGAGAACGGTGCCGAGTTTGGACGCGCAGGAAGCGCAGCCAAGCTCCTGAGAACGGCTTTCCGTTCTCTTATCCTCAGCACGAGGGACAGCCGGATGGCAAGCCGCCTGACGAAGGAAATGGTAAAGGTTATCCAAGCCGATACCACAAACACACGCGGGATGCGGAATGTAATTGACGGTGAAGCTGCGCTGCTGCTCGGCTTCGAATTCAATGCGAATGCACGACTGGGCAGTACGTTCTTCGGGCAGTACCAGGCTACGATTAACCGGGCAACCGGTGCTTGCGAAGTTGCTGTTACCAACTTCTACCCTGAGCAGATGATCTCAAAACCATCGGGTGCTACGCACTTCCGACTGATCATGGGTGCAGGTTTGATTGACTTTGAGGCAGGTACACACAGCAGCAATGTAAACCTCAGTGCTGAGCTCGAGCTGAACAACCTTCAGGTTGGTCCTTTGAACCTGGCCACTGCGATAGCAGGTGCTATGACCGAGCCTATCTTCCTGGCATTCGGTATCGAGTTTTTCCAACAAGTGAACGGGCAATTCTATCCCCTGAAGAACGGGGCATTCAATGCGCTTTCGCTTGTGGCTATTGACGGAGGTGTTTAATGGAATTGGAGCTGATCAGGACTTATGATCCTCACGGAACAAACGGGGAGATCATCTATCGGGTTTGCAACTCCATAGAGCTCCCCTGGCTCCAAAACCAGCGCAACATTTCCTGCATTCCGGAAGGACGGTATGAGTTGAAGGAACGGTACACAGCAGTGCGCGGTGAGCATTTGATTGTAATGAATGTGCCTGGGAGATCAGGCATATTATTTCATCCAGCTAACACTGCACTGAAAGAATTAAAGGGCTGTATCGCACCGGTAACAACTCATACCGGTTTCGGGAAGGGAAGCCAGTCACGACTGGCGAATGATAAGCTTAAAGCACTTGTGCTGGAAGCTTTGGAACGCAATGAGAGAGTTTTTATAACCATTAAATCAAAAGCTTGATGAATGTTGTTGAACGAGTAAAGGCACCGACTCCTAATTTTTTTAAGGTGCTGCGCACAATCGGTTTGTCGTTAGCAGCTGCGAGCGTAGCTGTATTAACTGCACCGGTGGCCTTACCTGCTGCTGCGCTTACAGTGGCCGGATATATTGTTGTGGCCGGAACAGTTGTTTCGGCTGTGAGCCAGACTGCCGTGCAGGACAGCGCGAAGGAGAAAAAGGAGGTGAAGCATGACGGCCCATGACAACCACGGTGGAACTGTGGCCGGTACAGCGGGCGGAACATTATTGACAATCTTTGCGAATATTCATTCTGAAGATGTGGTCAAGACGGTCGTTCTGGCGTTGATCGGTGCGGTGGTCAGCTTTTCCATTTCCCTCGGGATGAAGTGGATTGCAAAGAAGCTGAAGAGGCGTTAATGTTTCTTTACGTTAATGTCTAAGGAAAAAGCCCTCTACTATTGTGGAGGGCTTTTTTATTTACTTGACAACTGCGTGTGGCAAAGTTGTTTTGAAAATTTTGCAGACAACGGCTTGCTGGGTTTGCTTAATGAGTTGGATTTGATTTTGAAGATTGACCTGATACGCTGAAAGCTTGCTGAGAATTTGAAATGCGTTGAGAAGTGCTTGCCTGCGCAACTGAACTTTCGACTGATTGATTTTAATAGCTTGCTTAAGCTCACCTATGCGGAGGAACTCAATGACTGAACCCGTGAGATAAGGACGAAACATACCACCTACCCAAAGGAAGTAGCAAAGCCAGAAGTAATACTCTTTTTCATTTGGATCGCTAGCAAGAAATACAAAGCAGTTTGGACACGGGCTGTACATGGGCTTGCCAGCATTGTTGCCCTTTGACAAAACAAAGAAGTGATTGTTGTTGAGATACTGCGTGTTTGAGTTGTGTGTTTTGATTTTCATAGTTTACAGCATTTAAAATTTACGCTGCGCCACAACACATTTTTAAGAGAAAAGAAAAACCGAAAAAAATAAAAGAGAAGCCTACACTACTTGGCTGGCAAAGGAGCATTGGCAAGGTTTTTCAAAAAAATACTACCCGTAGGGCTGGAGATTTTTTTGAAAACCCTTGTGGCTTGACCTTGCCAATGCGTGCGGATCGGCATGTGTGGCCAGCCATACCTTTGCGCAATCTTTTAATTTGGGTAATGCTGTGAAAGATGAATAACTCAAAGAGTACCCACGCAATTATCGAATTTCAATGTGTTAAACATTTTTAGTAGCTTCGATATACCCATCCAGTGGCGCATTCAGTGCGTGCCGGGTAACCCCATCTGTCTAAACGTTGAAGCTTGGAAAAAAGAGATTTGTTCGCGGATGACTATTCTAAGGACTGGCCTATCCAAAAAAGTTATCCTTTAAATCTATCAACCTACAATAGAGAGGTTCACGATTTAATAGTTGAAGACATCAAAAAAAGTACTGACTATTTGATCGTAACCGCATTCACTTCAATCGAATACTTTGTTGATTTCTACAGTAAAGTAGATCTGCCTGAAAATCTTAAAACCAGGATTGTTTTAGGTTATGAACCGATTATTCGGAGTAACCGAAAAATTTGGAGCATTGACAAGCTATCCGAAGAGGTGATCAATCATTGGATTGAAAAGGGAATTTCAATTCTGCAATGTGGCAGCGTTATTAATCTTATTGAGAAGATCAGAAGTGGAGCGGTGTTTGTAAAACTTTCGGACAAGCTTCATGCAAAAATTTATGTTGGTCAGGAGCATGCCATACTTGGATCAAGTAATTTCAGTTATGCAGGGTTAAGAAGAAGTAAAGAGGCAAATGTACGTTATGCAAAATCTCGAAAGGAGTATGCTGCACTACAACAAATTGCCGAGAATTTTTATAAAGATGCTGATGACTTCAATGACGATCTCATCAACCTCTTAAACAGACTGCTCAAAGTTGTAACCTGGCAAGAGGCACTTTCGAGAGCAGTGGCAGAGCTGATTGAGGGAAAGTGGATAGATGATTACCCTGAAAGTTTTAAAGAGCTTGACCAGATTAAGCTTTGGCCCACACAGCGACAAGCAATCGGACAAGCGCTCTATATTATAGACAACCAAGGGAGTGCATTGATTGCTGATCCAACCGGTTCAGGAAAAACCCGAACTGGTGCGTGTATTCAATTAAGCGCCTATAACAGATTCTGGGTAAAGGGAACTGGTCATAAAAGTAAATCGATAATTGTATGCCCTCCTATTGTTGAAGAGAATTGGAAAGCTGAGTACGTTGATTTGAACGTGAATCCCCCAGAGCGCATTTCACACGGAATGTTGAGTCACAAGAAATCCGCAGGCTTTGCAAAGGCAATTGACCATATTAAGCGCTCAAATATCATGTTGATTGACGAGGCTCATAATTTTCTCCACTACACATCCGGAAGAAGTCGGACGTTACTGAACAGTTTAGCCGATCACACGCTTCTGTTCACCGCTACGCCCATTAATAAAAGGATTGAGGATTTATTGCGGTTAATCGAATTGCTGGACATTGATAATCTCTCTGATAAATCTTTAGAAACATTCAAGAGGCTTGCGAAAATGAAAAGCCTCAAGGGAGAAAAAGAGCACGAAGAAATCAAAGCACTTATTAGTCACTTCATGGTGAGAAGGACTAAAATCGATCTTAACAGAATGATCGAGCAGCATCCCGATTTATACAAGAACAAGAAGAATCAACGATGTAAATACCCAAAACAAGTACACGTTAAATATAAGACAGGTGAAAATGAAGAGGATCGTAAACAAGCAGCCGAAATCAATACGCTATGTGAACAATTGAAAGGTGTCGTGAATCTGCAGAATTTGGAAATTGAATCTTATAGAATTAATGACGTTTCTGAGGTTCAGAAATACATTGAGCAACGAAAAAAAATTGCATCTGCAATTAGTAGGTATAGTATTCAAGCGATGCTTAGGTCATCCAAAATTGCTTTGGTAGAACACATTGCCGGAAGTGAAGTGGCGAAAGATGATTTCAATATTGAAAAAACATCTAAGCAAGATTCCGGAGATATGCTCGGCAGGATTGAAAAACTTAGTGAGAACCTACCAACACGAAATTTTGAATTTGAAGGTGATTGGCTCACTGACTTAGACCTTTATCAGAAAGCCTGTCAGGAAGAGCGGGATATTTACCAGAAAATTCTCTCATGCGTTAGAAAAATATCTGACAAACGAGAAGAAGGGAAAATTGATTTGATTAATGAGCTCCTTAAAAAGAACAAACTTGTTTTGGCATTTGATAGTCGCGGCCTGACATTGGATTATTTAGGGGAGTTGTTTAAAAAGAAATATCCAAGCAAAAAATCGATTGTTGTTAAAGGAACTGATATCGCCAATAAACGTAAGGCTCCTGAAATATTCGGCCTTGAAAGCCAAGAAGAAGACTGGGTTGGATTTTGCTCGGACTCCATGGCTGAAGGCGTTAATCTTCAAAAAGCATCTGCTGTTGTACTACTCGATATGCCAAGTGTTGTCCGTGTTATCGAACAAAGAATTGGCAGAGTTGATAGAATGGACAGCCCGCATCCAAAAGTTGAGATTCAATGGCCTACAGATTCGAAAGAATTTGCGCTTAAAACAGATATTCGATTCTTTAAGACACTTGGAATAGTGGCTAATGTATTGGGATCAAATTTTGATTTCCCGGAAGACTTCATTGGTGATTTTAAAGACAAGGTTATAAGTTCTGATGAGGCAATTGAAACTTTCAAGAAGCTGCAAGAAAATCAGCAATGGGACGGAATCCGAGATGCGTTTCAATCGGTTAGGGAGTTAATCATTGGCGACAACGCGATCGTTAAATTTTCAGACTATGAAAAAATCAAAGATGCCCGAGAATCGATACGTTGCCGGGTTAGTTTAATCAAGTCTAATGAGTCATGGGCATTCTTTGCAATTCGCGGCTCTCAAAATCACGCTCCCCGCTGGTTCTATCTTGAGTTACCCAAGACCGAAATCTTTGAAAGATTTGAAGAAAATAAAGATTACTATGTTGACTTAAATTCGATTTGCGAGAAACTCAGGTTTCGACTCGCTAACGAAACGGGTAATTTAGAATGGAATGACCATGCTGAGTCAGTATTAAAACAATTCATCAGCAACCTTGAAAAAAATCAATTAAAGCTTTTGCCCAATAAGAAGCGCAGGGCATTAGAGATGCTCAAAAGATTACTTCATAAATATTATGCAGACAATAATGCTTCCCTGGTAAGAAAAAAATATGTTAAGCAATTATTAAACTTTTTTCAACCGAATGTTGAAGAGGACGCTCTCAGTGTTAATTTCTATCAATTCGCTCAACTTTGGCTAGATCTCATTCAGCCGCGAATGATTGAACTGAAGAAAAGTAATAAGAGTTGGAAAAATGTAATTGATTTAGATGTACTCAGGAAAGACCTTGAAAAGAATCCCATCCCAGATATTGAATTAAAGAAGATGTTTGAAAGCGTTATCACCATTGATAGACTAGATAAGAGAATTGCCTCTTGTATCATCGGTATACCGGATATCACTACTTAGTCCGCGAGCCGTCAAAGCCGTAGTGCGTTTTTCACGCACGGAGGCTGCGAGTTGGAGGGCGGGTGTGAACCGGGAGTTTGTTTCAAACGGAGGTGAACTACGAGTGTAGTGCAGGCTCCTTATTCCAAATATAAAGTCAGCCGGAACGGAATGAACAAGGGTTGGCGGGGCTTTTGCCATTTCGCAAAAGGCATGACAATCCCGCAGCCCGCCCGACAGCGCAGGCGAGCACAACAATAGGCAGCGGGTGGATTTTTAGCTTTGCCGATTGATGAAGCGTAGCCTGCGGAGTGACTGAATGAGGCAATGCTAAAAAGACACAGGAGCTGCCGTGAGGTAATGTAGTGCCATTGCAAAAGGCATGACAGCATGAGCGTAGCGAACCCGCAGGGCGAAACGTTGGTGCTGTTTCAGCACGAACGTTGAGTGCTGGCGTGATCTTTTGCGGCACGGAATGTACGAACTCCTTATAACCTGCTGGTTCCAGTTACGACAAACTTTGTTCGGAGGATGGACTGTTAGTAGGAATCACTCAAAGGTTACAACAATTTCGGCCAGGGATTGAAGCGGCAGCCCGGAGCGCAGCGAGGACTATAGCGTAAAGCCCGCCCGGGCCGCATCTGAAAAATACAAATCGCAATGGGACATTATCAGGCTATAACCTGATGCTCAAACGACTGCTTTCTTTAAAATTGTTCCAATTCGGGTACTGTGAGTACCTAAAATCAAACATTTTTAATAACTCTGAATGGGGACATAAAGGGGCCAAAGGGGACATTCAGCGTAACAACCAATTAGTTTATTATGCTGTATCATAGTTAGTTTATTGTGCTTTGCTTTTGATGTAGTGGCTAAAATAATCCGTACCAAAATTAGGTTATTGTGTTGTACGACTATTAGGTTATTCTGCTGTATGGTATTGTAAAATGCGTAAACGAGCTTGCTTTAAAGGTTTTGTGTCAAGTTTAGTATGGTAGAAACTTGACATTTTACAGGCTTATAGTGGCAACAAGGGGTTAGAGCGGACATTCATAAATATTATTAATCTTCCCAGTCACCATACCATCGCAAGCGGCCTCTTGTAATTGTAAAGTGACTTCGGCAACCGGTTATTCTCCACACAGATGGCCGGATTGTTATGGATGTATCGCGGTGAATTGTTACTCTCCAAAGGACTCTACCTTCTGTCAGCAAGTTTAGTTGAATAACCTGATTACAGCCACACGGACAAATAAATGCAGCTACCCATTTGTGACCTTTATCGCCTATCACATAAACGATTTTAGGTTCAAGGGTTTCAGGCATGTCTTTTACACTTACTCCTCGATAATCAGGTTGGTACTTATTTTTCTTGAAAAAGAACATTAGCTGAGTTCTGGCATATTTAACAACGGGATCATATCACCTCTACCAACAAATTTCTCCAGATAAATATCTGTATCTCCATCGGGTTCCTTTTGGATATAGCTGTCTGAAAGACTTACGCGCGTTACCGCAGCATCCTCGTTATCGTCATATCTGAATTTGTGAACCCGAGCCAGAAACTCTATAACAGCCAGACTTGAGATCTGCATATTAATACTGATTACTGCCGGGCTTTCAACGTTAACGTTTTTAATGTACCCTTCTTTTTTTAAAGCTTCATAGTTAACCGGGTCTTTCCGATAAAGCGATGCTGCGTTGAGATCTTCTAACGTATAAACTCCCCGCGTTAGCAAGGAAGATTTCGCAGGCTGTAAATAATGAACAGTTGTCCAGATTTGATCAATCCCTCCTTTACCGTCCGCCAGCAACTTAACTCCTAAATCGAAGTATGGAATCAAGTAAAACGTTGCTATGTGATTGAGCAGATGTCTTCCATCAACACTATCCATGCAGCCAAACAAAACATCACAATCAATTATTTTGTTAATGCAGTTACGGTTATACAGGTTTGAAGAGACCGCATCTACCAGAGTTCCTAAACCCATGGATAAAACTGCTTTCTTCAGAACATCAACTTTGTAGCGTTCCTTTTCAGCATCATCGCGGGTAGAGTTTATAATCCGGTTTAAATTTTTCAATTCAATCTTGTCTGGATCAATCATCACAATTTTTCCGAAACCCAGCCTTGCCACTTGCTCGATAGTTGGACTTCCGGTACCGGAGCATCCAACAATCCCTACGGTAAGATTTTTTAGTAGCGATGTTGTCGCTTCACCAAAAGCTTGCGCAGTGCGAACGTTGAAACTGTTCACTTTTATTTCGTGATCGATAAAATACCGAATGTCAGAACCAACTACCGTAATTTTCTTTAGAGGCTCAAACTTCAATTTTTTCTCTCTTGTTATGGCTCTTCCGAAAATCTTCCCATCCGGGAGCATTACAGCACTCGCATGAACATTTACATCATCAATCCATGCAAATACTGAATCAAATAACTCATTATCTGAATTATCGTCTGTTTTGGAAAATTCAGGATAGCCGGTAGGATGGCTGTGTATTTTAAGTATGGAGAATTTTTTACGGGATGCAAGTTCCAGTACCTCAATCAACTTGTCTGTTCTCCAGTTGACCTGAACATCTGTCCGCACAATATAATCCTCGATCGGGATTAGTATAAGCTTGTGAACAAGAATTTTGGTAGACTCATTTGAGTAATGTGATCCGCACAATGCAATTGCTACAGACTCTTTACCATCACCCGGAAATAAGTGTGTTTTCAGAGCCTCGTACATCATTCCGGAAATTCTTAAATCTATGTTCATTACTTTGGGACTTCGCGTTCTATCCATGCAATCATTGCAGCGAGATGCGTACTTAAATCATCAACTCCTGGCCGCCACGGATTTGCAGGAGTTCGATGCCTTGACCAGCGTTGGAAAATTTTACCATCAATTGGCTGAAAAGTTATAGCACCAATACCCTTCTGACATATAAGCTGTAAATGCGGAAGAAAATAAGCCATGTCTATCTGCACGACCGGATAACCCGGCTGAATCATCAGTGCAACATCAGATTTTTCTACCGTATAGCCTTTGGGCATTGGGTAATCATAAATAATCAGCCAAGAAGCACCTCCTTCCAGCAGGGTCTCCCATCGGAGACCCAACGCTGTAAGGTGATCAGTATCCTGTTCTGACAAAGAAAACTGTCTTCTCATGTGTTACCCTTCGGTTTGATCCAACGGTACAGTCATGAATCTTTCGACACCTTTTTCGGTCAGGTCGACTTTTTCATTGTACCCGATTTTCTTTACAGAACCGCCTTTGATCTTTTGATTCAACTGGAATCGTTCGATTGGGAATTTTCCAGCCAGTTCGAGAATCTCTTTACCGGTCAAAACTTCCTTCTCAGTAACGTATTTCTCGTTATCGACACGAAAACGGTACTTTTTGCCTTTTGGTGGGGTTTTGCCAAGCTTGGCGAATTCCTCCAAATCAATGATTTCTTCTTCCATATGCGTTTTTGCCTTTTAGACGGTAAGCGTTACATCCCGCACGTTGTAACGCTTGCAGTCTAAAGCATATGTGAAACTAAAATTCCATACTTTGTATATATGCAACCTTTAATCGAAAACCCTAAAAAACCTACCCCTTATAACAATTTGACGGATCGAGAACTTTTCGAGATAATAAGCAAACGAGAAACTGAGCCCGCTGCCGCACATCAAGCTTGGAGTGAGTTTTACAAACGATATGCTACCTACCTATGGAATAGCTGCTTATTACTCTGCAAAAACTGTATTGAAGGAGTTGACCTTGCAAAAGATATCTTTCAATCAACTGTGACAAAAATATATTTACGCGCAGGCAAAAGCGATGTAAAATCAGTGAAGGCATGGATCAGTCGAATCGCAAAGAATGAATTTCACGATTATGTGAAGAAGAACCTTTTGAATTTTTCACAGGAACTGACACCGCAGATTGAAGTTGTTGACGATGAAAGTCTGGAGGAAGAAGATGAAAGCATTTACAACCAGATTTTAAGCCTGAAATTTGATCAACTCACAGCTTTGCTATCTAGGTTGACAAAACGTGAGTACACGGTGTTGACCACTTCTTTGACGTATCATCAAGAAGGAGAAAAAAATCATATGCCTGATGATGTTATTAAAGGTCTCTGTGACGAGTTCAACATTGAACCTGGCAACATCAGGATAATCAAGCACAGAGCATTACTTAAACTTAAAAGACTTGCTAAAGACATTTAACATATAACCCTACAACACTTAAACTGACCGAATCACTACAGACAGAATTTTTATGAGTTCACCAAAAAAACAAGAAAGAAAAACAATTGAAAACGCACTGTTCCATGCATTGAAAGCTCATGGACTGATCTCTCCTGTGAACAAAGAGAATGAAGAAGCAGAGGAAATGGGAACTGAATCTACCGTTATTGCTTTACCGGCAGAGTTCGCAGACCCGGAGAAGTTTATAAAACCTACAACGAAAACAACAAAGACTGTGAAAATGACTCCTGATCATGCCCGAAGTCGGACCTATGCTAAGGTTGCACTAAAAAAGACAACTAAGCGGAAGGGGAAGTAGCTACCAACTGATCTAATAGAAAATCGTAATATCGACCAGCTGAAGGGTTCTTGAATAATTCAAGAACCTTTTCTGTTTTATTGTGTTGCAAACAATCAATTATGTGAGCATGAAGTTTTGCTGGGAGGCGTGGAATTACGTCCATTCCTAGCATAGCTTGGTTTACACCCGTTGCATCAAGTGAAATGTCTAATATCCTTTCTGCTTTTACATAGCACGATACCATCCAAACGTACTTTGGACTATTTTTCTTTAGCAAAGAAATTTTTTGTGGGTAAATGGCAGGATCTAAGGTTTTTAAGAATGTCTTATACTCCTTGTTCAGGACCAATCTAATATCCCAAACCAAGTCAGACTGCAAAATCTGGTTAATAAAATTCGAAAGAATAAAATCGTACGCTCGAACCAATACTTCAATCTCTTCGTATGTAATTCTTATTTTAGGATAAACCGATACAATAACGCTTTCTACTGTTACCGGTTTGCCATCCGGATCGTCCTGATTCCAAGGTGTAGCAAGCTTATTATCATCCGCGGCAGTAAAGGATATTTTGGCAAACGGACCCCATTGGTCATCGTGGGCATAGAACTTTGTGATGTTATCTGACATGAAGTTCATCGTGTCACTAACATCAACTTCACCTGATTGTTTTTTATAAAATCCACATGCTGTTATCGCGTGAAGGCCGTGCGTTTCACTGTCTTCGATGTTTACAACAATAATAATTGGAATGCCTATGCCGGCATAAGCATTCAGGATTTTTCGCAAATTCTCACCGCTCACGATACCATCGGGCTCACTTTTGACTTCAGAAACCAGTCCGGCTTTGGAAATGGATTCACAGATTTGGGCTATTTCCAAACCACGGTTGGGAAATAGTCGACTGCCATCCGAAGAATCTCCTGCATCTAATGTGATTTCACTGGGAGATTTAAGAACAATGGTATGATTACAATTCTGAACAGCCCCGTGCAACATACTCCAAATTGCTGCAGTTGCGCATGCCGCCACTACCGTATCTTGTTCCTGAAAGGCCAGAGAGCGAACACTAAGTTCGTATCCGAAAAGATTAACGCTATAGTATTTAACACCCCAGTATGTCCTTTCAAAACTATCCTGGTATGTTTTAAGAACCGTGAAACCTACAACGGTATGAGGAATAGGTTTGACAACAATAAAACCCAGATAGCTATTCTTGTAGTCTGCTTCATAACTCTTACCCAAAATCAATCCATCAAAAACTTCTGGGGTTATATCAAGACTAAAGAAATGAATTCGCTTACAAAATTTTGAGTATTCACTGAAGCATAATGAATAGTATGAAGTGAAATCACGAAGATAATCCTTACTTATATATTGGTCTTCGATGACGATTGTTTTTGCACCAATTTCAGTAAGGTACTTTTCAAGATATTCAAAATGATACTTACTCTTGATCTCCTCCAACGTAGTAAACCTGTTGGAAAGACAAGACGCAAGATTATCGCCAGTGAAAGGGAGTACTGTTTGCAAAGTGTACGGGGAATAACTTTGAAAGATTACTTCTTAGAATAACTGAATGACAAGTTTCAGTTTATCCTGATCGACCTTTTTGAAGTTGAGGATTTCTTCTTGTTTTTTCTTCGTCTCAACAACGAAAGTTTTAACTCTGTCGCTGTTGAAATCAATAATCTCTCTCTTCAATTCCACGCCTGTCTTTAAAATTTGATTTTCATCAATTTTTGCCATAGGAATTCAGGGTTAATTAGCTCACGTACCGTGACTTAAATACGGGCGCGAAACTAACAGGTTTAATTAAAATTATAAAATATTTACCGAACATCTCAAATAATTTCGATGAGTGATGAGTAGTCGGCAAAAAAGGTTAAAATTCATGCCAATTTGAGGGGTCGGTTTCAGTACCAGATATGCGGATTCTGTCTTTGAGCAGGGAGTTCTGACCACGACACTCAGGCTTATCCCCACTTTAAGGTAGCTGCTCGTTCATCACAATTTGTTCAGTCCTACAGGAACTATTACGACCAGTTAACGTTTTAATTATTAGGTCATATCCTTATATTTGAGTCATGCCTATTAAAAGAGATGTAAGAAAAACCGCTACTAAAAAGAAAGCAAATTATGTAACCAAACGCGTTATGAAATCTGCTATTGGAAAAGCTATTCGGATAGCTTCCGTTTCAACAAAGGATTCCATGGGCTATGTGATAAAAGCAGAAAATGGCTGGGTGATTCGTGAAGAGCTTGATGGAACAAAAACCAAGTTAAGCAGGATCGATAAATCTAATCAGCCGATTGCCCTCGACTAATCCAAATTCATTTTTAAGAATGCGTGTTTTTGCCGGGCCAAATGGTTCAGGTAAAAGTACTATCATTAATGCTGTACGAAAAGCAAAAGTTAAAGGCCAGCTCGTTGACTTTGGTATATACATTAATGCAGATGATATAGCGAAACATCTGCGTGAAAATGCATTCGATTTTAGCGCATACTCTGTTTCTGTAACCGCGGATGAATTCAAAGCAGAAGCCATTCGTTCGGGCTTAATTAATGAAGGGTTTACAGAAGCTCAGTTCTCCTCCTGCTATACAATTAATGGTAATAAGGTAAACTTGATAGCCAACACTGCAATATCAAAACCTGATGAGCGTATCGCGCAAATATTAGCGCATTTCCTTCGCAAAAAACTGCTGCAAGAAAATAAGAAGTTATCATTTGAAACAGTTTTTTCGCACACAAGCAAGCTTGACATTATGCGAGAAGCTAAAGAGGCTGGCTACAAAGTGTATCTATACTTTGTTTCAACAGAATCTCCGGAAATCAATAAGTTCCGGGTTGAAGCAAGAAGAAATAAAGGTGGACATGATGTTGATCCTAACAAAATAGAGCAGCGATATTATCGCTCATTGGATTTGCTATTTGAAGCTGCCCAGTTGTGCTATCAGGTATATTTTATAGACAACTCAAAGGATGGACAAGATGCAAGTTGGTTTGCCCATTTTAAATTGATTGCAGAGAAAAAGAAGTGGGATAAATTGAAACCTGCCGAAGTGCCTGAATGGTTTAAGAAATACTATTCCGCTAAAGTGCCAAAGAAGAAAACACTCAGAAAGAAAAAGTCTAATTGATTTGATGTTTCGTGTGAGGTGCGAGATTACTTTCGAAAGTTATAATGAGGATTTCAACCTCATGAACCTCATACTGATAACTGGATCTTAAAAGAGGTTACTTATTTTCTAAATAGTCTATAAAGTTTAAAACTCTACGACTATGAACCGAATAGCTCTACGAACAGAACGATTTCCACAATCTCTCTTATACATTTGGGAGGGTTTATTAGAATTGCTTAAACAGTTTCCGGGAGAATTGATTGCTGCTATTACTGGATACGGTTTTGATTGGCTTCGAAAGAAAATGATTCAACTATTTAATAAGAAGCCAGTGCTTCTCCCAGAACTGGATAATCCTGATAGACCCTTAATTGACGAACACCTTAGAATGATTGAACAACTTTATCTCCACCCATTTTTTACGATTGACAAAGAAAGTAGGATTCTTATCGACTGTTTTTACGATGTTTCTGTGGATGTGACCCGCAAGTGGTCAGTAAACGCAAAACTTCAACCATACTTTATTAGTAATTTTTTTAATGGCTTATCAAGTAGAGAGCAACTCGTTAAACGTTTTATACATGAGAAGCGAATGCCAACCCGTAATGATAGCAGATACATGATGGGATTCAGAAGTCTTTGGTTTGTATTAAGGGAGAATAGAGACAAGCTTAGTGCTGACTATACTGCTCAAATAATTTCCAAGCTTGAACCTTTTTTCTCAAATTTTATGTATAAACAATATTTGCAATAATGTTTATAACCTCTTGTCAATGCATTTTGTGGGGAATGCATAAAGATTAATTATTTCACGTAGTCTTGAACGCACTCTTGAGCCATATACATCTTCCAATTCGGACGCTGGCAAATTAGTGGTAAAATGAGTTTGCATACCGGAAGAAATGTATAGGTCGTATCGGGTAAGTACAATTTCAGCCATGACATTACATTCGTTACCGTAGTACTTAAGAGATTGTTCTGCTCCGAGATCATCGAAGCAATACGTCTTTGGCTCGCTACTGTTGCGAAAAGAGAGTTTGCTGTACCGGTTGATTACTTCGTATCCTTCTTGTATAAATTCAAACGAAATGTCTCTACATGTTTTTATGGCATATTGTTTTTCGAATGGAGGAATTAGACGCATTAAGTTCATTAATGTTGTTTTGCCGCAGCCGACCGGGCCGGTGAGTAAAATGCCTTTGTGTAGATCGATGTTTAACCTTTTCGCTTCTTCTTGGTGCGCGAGGAAATAGATGATAAGCTTGTAGAGGATTTCGTAATCTTCCTGGTAGATTTTGAATTTCTCACCATAAGTTTCCTTGCCACGTTTTCCAAAGTAGCTAATGCACCAAGCAAGGTCAATAGCCTTTCCTTTGTTAATGTGTTCGACTTCTTTTTCATCGAGGCCTTCATAGCGGTTCGCTGTAGTCTTTTCCATTTCCTTGTTCAAAGTTTTTGGTGCTTCGCTCAGCACTGAAAGAATTAATGTTCAGAATCCATTTGATCGCGGCTGCTTGCCAGTCGCGCATGGGTGAGCGGCCGAGGCGCCAGCCATTGGCCGTGTAGTGCGCGTGAAATTTTTCGGCCTCAGCGCTACTTGTATTTTTTGATTGAAAAAATTCACGTACTGATTCTTGCGCGGGCGGAATGTCTTTCTCCCTGTTTTCAATGTTTGTAACGTTTGTATTGTTTATAGAAGGTCTCACCGGTTGTTGATCTGTTGTATTGTCTGTGTTATCGACAGTTGTATCTATACTTGTATCGAATCTGTACAAGTGAATTTTGCTGCCGCGTTGCGGATTGTGGGACGGGAGGTAACGGATGTAGTTCCATTCGTGAAGCTCTTTCAAGCATTTTAAGTATGTGTTGACCGAACCAATCTTTGAGAACCGCATCATTTCTTCGCGATTGATGGAAACCGGATTACGGAAGTGATTCAGATTCCAATACTGAAAGAGGATGATGTAAAGGCTTACGTGGTGAGGTGTAAGCCTTTGGTCATCCGCAAGCAAATCGATAAAGCCCCGGAAGTGCTTAATGAAATTCACTTCACTACTTCAGCAAGCTTAGCTCTCTTTTCCAATGAGAACGGATGGCGTTCATCCACGCGCTTGTGTTCTTCAAGCATCTTTTTGATGTCTTCGTAATCGTAGTAGATAACACCTCCTATTTTGGTGTAGGGAAGTGAACCGTTGACACGCAGGTTTTGTAACGTGCCCGGTGAAATGGTGAGAAGCTTACGAACCTCGTGCGACTTGAGCCACTTGCGAACGGGGTGGCCGTGCTTTTCATTCAACAGTCGTTTGAAGTCCTCGATTAAAGATGCACGAAATACATCCATGTCTTCGGGTGTCATAATGTTTACCGTCATAAAATTCGATTGATTTTGTTTCGTACAAATCAACCGCGGTAATGCATGCGAAAACAGTTGTAAAGGGTTATAACCCTCGCTAACTATTTGACGGACAGGTGGAATTTTCTAAAAAAACTTGTGGGTACAGGTTTCGGGAAAATGGGATGAGGCACAAAATGAGACGCAAAATTTTGCGTCTCTACGGTTTGTCGAAACCTTCGCTGAAGAATTCTTCCAAGGTCATTCCGAATGCTTTGGCGACTTTGACTAAACTCGAATAGCGAAGGTCTTCTCCGCGTTCATAACGCCCGAACTGAGCGCGTGGCAGGTCGTGGTCAAAGGCAAAATTCTCGTAATTGGTATAGCCTTTTTCGATACGAAGCTGTTTGATTCTGTTGGCAAGTTTGAGAACTTCCCGGGATGGTTTCTTCTTTGTAGGCTTCTCCATCCCACAAATGAAATCTTAGTATTATTAATTAGTTACCATTAAATAATGCGAACGAATTAGTAACTTTACTTCATGGAAAATCAGGCTAAATCACTGACCGAAAAGCCATTAGAGACACTGCCCTTCAGTCAGGAATTCCTGCTGATGGCAAAGGCCAATAAGTTCGAGACGTTAGATGATCTGCTGAAAACCCCGATGCATCAATTCCCCGATCTTACGCAATGCGGGTATCGACTGACTCGGGAGTTAATCAACTTTCTGAATGACCACGGGATGGGGCACTTAATCAGGGATTAGCCCTTCGACTTCGCTCAGGATTATGGTTTGCGTTGCGGCTTGCCGGGTGATTTGCCTGAACGTAACAGATCGGCCATAGCCTGAAATTTTTCAGCCATCATGATCCGGGCCTTGTATTCAATCGAGTAGTAGTGATTGCGGATGCTTTCGGACGAGAGTGCCTCCTGACGCCTGCTACTAAACATACTGGCAACTATATCGAACACTTCGAGCATGACGTTGTTTTTCATAATGCCCGTGCCTTTCAAGCCCCAAAGCAGGCAGGAGATTTCCGGTACCGGCATATCAAGCTCAAGCTTGCGTGAACCATCTGCCAATGTTACGGGCGTGTCAATTTCAAACTTCAATTGCGAGGTGTGGTGAAAGCTCAGTTCTTCCGCCATCCATGCGGCTATCTGTTGTTTGACAGGCCGGTAGTTCAAATCAAGTGTGTATCCATGACGATCACGAACCTGGTTGACCTGCTTGGCACAAAACGTAAGCTTCTCCAACCGAAGCTTGCTATCTTCTACCGTGTTCATTTCGGAAATAATAAAGTTCGTGTACCAAGTTGAAAAAGACAGGTTGTTAAAGTTCAAACTAATCAAGAGGAGGCGCACAGGTTCGGTAAGATGCTCTTCAGCGTGCACTTCCAAGAGAGTCAACAATGCTTCTTTCAGGTCTTTCAGATATTTTGCTTTACGCCATGTAACCTGGTTGTCCAGTTCCATATCCAGGAACCGCCTGAACTCGTGGAAAATAATCTTTACCAATTCTTCATCGACATCGGCAACCAATAACTGCGCTTCAAGCCGGTCGATTCCCTGACGAATCTCTTGTGCCGCAATGAGCCGGTAGCTCACCGGCAGCCAAGCCTCCGCCTCGAAGTAGCCTGTAAAATGGCGTTCCATGAAGCTTAGCAAATCATCAAGTGTTTTGTAGAGATGATGATACAGCGCCACCGGTTCACATAACTTCGAGGGTACCGTGATATGCTCGGGCTGAACGTGGTTCACTAACTGCGCATTCAGCATGATGAGGCTATGCTGTTGCTGACGGATATATCTGCGAACGAGCTTCTTTTTTACGACTTCCGTTACGCGAGAAGTGATGCCTATCTTTACTCTCTCTGCTTCATCACGCAGGGCTTTTTTGAAATCTTCAACCAATACTTCGTCTATCTCGCAATTCATCCTGATAAGATTAGGAATGTCTTTCGAGATGATATGTTCCAACCTGTTTAACATTTATTTATTGCGATATCAACCATTCAACGGCCTCTTCGATGTTGTAAAATGTTTTAACAACGCCTTGCCGGGACAAAGCACGCTGTGCCGACAATTGTGAAAATAAATCTTTGGGGCAAACCCAGGCGAAGTGCTTTAAACCGGCCTTAATCATTTTCGGGAACCACTCGGTAGCAGTCCATTCAACAGAGTGATACCAGGGGCCAATTACTTCGGTATTGTCATTCAGGATTTTGGAACATTTGTGCTTCTTCAGCAGGTCGTGGATAACTTTACCGGAATCTTTTAACGGCTTTTCTTCCTGAAAGCCGATCCACTTACATATGAGAATACCGTTCTCTTTATCAAGATGAATTTCTATGTTAGAAGCTTTATGGAGCAATTTAAACGCAATCCCACTTTCGGAATCTGGTGTTTGTTGCATAGTGATTAGTAGTTAATCGTTATTTTGTCTTCTAACTAATAAAGCCGCTCCTTTCGGAACGGCCTTATCTATCTAAACCAAACCTAAATCTTACCATTTCAGTTTTCCTGTTCTACGTTTATGTTCTTATCAATTATCCTGTGCAGGGTTACAAAATCTTTTTTCCAACGGGCTGATACCTGGCTGTACGAATCCTCCAGCTTGTTCATGTAACTCAGTGTCTTCTCCACCGATTCGCTTAGCCTTTCTTCCAGGGTTTCAAGTTCCTGCTGCTTCTGGATATAGTAAAATTTATCGACAGCCTGCTGCACGCGCACATTGCGCCCAAAGACGTTCATAAGTTTAAGCAATTGACTCACCCGACTACGCAGCATTTTACTGCGGCAATTCATCAGTGCATTAATTATTTCTTTTTTTTCTTTTGCTGCCATGGCCTCACCCCAACCCCTCTCCAAAGGAGAGGGGCTTTGAGTTGCTCTTTTTAAGATTGTTATCACCCTAAATCCTTCTCCAAAGAAGGACTTTGAGCTGTTCATTTTAAGATTGTTGTCTTCCTAAATCCTTCTCCAAAGGAGAGGGACTTGTAAGGGTTATTTTAAATTAAACTGTCTTTACAAATGAGACGCAAACCTGACGACAGGCAGGATTTTGCGTCTCTACATAAATATTTTAATGGAAGGGTGACTGGTATGTTCAGCCACCCTTGTTACTAAGACCACCTGCCTTCGTTTTCACTCCGGCAGGTAAACCTTGGAAAGATTACCTGCCGTTCTACTACCAGCAAGCATACTAGTTTCTAAATCTTTAACCTAAACTAAAACTATGAAGAGGTGCTGCGTCTCAGCGCCTGTCTTTCCTCAGTGATCCAAGTTTTTTAAACAAACACGGGGAGCGGCTTTCAAGTATACTTATCCAGACTACTAAACCTAAGGAGTCTTATTGCGAGAAAATTCTACTCCGCGTCCCGGAGTAATCAGCCGCTCACGTGTTAAAAATGTCTTTATAAAACTATACTCTTCTCTGGCATCAAAACCTTGCGCCAGCAAGTGGTATTTTGAAATGTCTATCATCAATTATTAACCTGGGTTGTTTTAGGAACCGTACTGTTTGTGGTAGCCGCAACACTGAAATGCAGAACCTCTTTAACGGGCTGGGAATGCTCAGACCTTACCACAAAATATATAGAGCCTTTTACGACCGTAACCGGCTTCTTCAATTTTACCCGTTGAGAAAAATAAGCTGTTCCATTAAGCTGCGGCATATACCGCTGAAAAAAAGAATCGAATTTTTCAACTACCGGGGATTCTTCCCTGATGTTCTCTTTAATCATGTAATCCGCAGATTCACTAAATGAAAATTGTAAGGCAACCTCTTTAACCGGTGCATGGCGCGAATATAAATACCAACCCGAATCCAGCTTTATGCAGAACGTAACCATTACTTCTTCGGCATTGACGCGAACGGCATCAACCTGCCACCTGCCGGTGCTTCTTGCCTGTGCTGTACCTGAAACCGCCCCGAGCATGACACAACAAATTACCACAATGTGCAAGACAATATTATTCATACTATGCACGGAGTATTACCCCATGCATATAAGTACCACGAAGGATAATGAAGGGGCAGATTTCAGAAACTATTTTTTGATAAAAGGGAAATTTCACTCTTTGTTGCTCAAGAAGATCAACAAAGGCGGTATACTTACGGCTACCGGCTAACTAAATTATAAAACCATTACAAGATTATATCTGTAATCTTTTTACGCAGCAGGTGTATGCGTTGCTGGTCGAACGGGCTTAAATGGCAGGTGATGCTCTCTGTCATGCTTTCGTCAAGTAATGGGGTGAGCCTGAAGACCAGGTAATCTTTTACATCCTGCGGGGCATTGCGCACTTCGTACACCACGTTGAGGCAGTTGTCGAGCACGTACACAATGTCTTCAAAGTCTTTGCTTATGCGCGGGTCACTACCCCGGTCGTCAAAGGCAGAAAACTTCGATGCCAGAAAGTACGCTACCGGAAATATGCTGATCGTAGTGTTCTCATCTACCCGATATGCTACCCGATGCTTATAGCCGGGTGCAAACCATGTATCCGATGGCGCCCAGCCTACTTCGTGTGTTGACATGATGTCGATCAACACATCATCATGCCGGAACCTGCAGTTTATTTTAGAATCAACGTCCGGAAAAATTCCTTTTTGTGCAAGATTATCCTGCAAGGTTGCCAGCTCAGCAAACGTAGCGATTCGCAGCATGATGTCAATATCTTTTGTCGGTCGTACATCATCTGCCGCAGGATCGTCTGCATAAACACTTACCACAGCGCCCCCGACATACACTACCTGGTCGTTCAGTTCGGCCAATGTCCGCGCTACCTTTTTTATTACGCCCAGGTTAATGGTCTTATTCTTCAGCATATTCTTTTTTTCAGCTCGGCCAGTGCGAGCTCGCGCTCACGTACTTTACCTACACGCACCGCATCAATCAAGGCAAGCATTTCGTACAGCACCGGGTCGTTTTGTGCGGCCACTACCGCACTCTTGTAAATGGGCATAATGCGCTGCCCCCTCACATTACCACGGGGCGAGGGCCATACATAGTTTTCGGTACTTTCAATCATCGCGTTAAGCGGTGGAGCAGAATGCGCGGTAGCAAATCCCCGAACAATTTCACCGGGATGTTGGGGGAACACATACCGGATGCCGTGCTGAAGAAATTCGTAAAGCGCTGCTGTATTCACCTTCTTTCGTTCTGTATCAATCAACTGGGCATACCGCGAACGGTTCAGCGACTGTGTTACTTCCGACTGACTTATATCAAGATTTTCCGCCAGGGTATGATGAAACCAGTCTTTCGCCCCCAGGGCGACTATTTTAAGCAGGATTAGGATATCCTGTGGTTTCATGGTGTATTGTATCTGGCGCATATCGTATATCGCAATATGCAATATTAAGCGTTTTTTAATTGATTTTCAATTATTTGCGGGTAGATACGCTGTAACAAATCAGTTTAGAAGTTTAATAATCATGTAATCATTGAGGTTTAAATACTTTTGAACTGCGTTGGATACATCTGACGGTTTAAGTGAATCAAAAATTTCAACCTTATTCAGTTCATCGGTGGCTGAAAAGTTTTCATTTTGTTCACATTTCAACAGAAAGGGTCTCCAGAACATACTTGAATTGATCTCCCAGATTAAATTATCCCGGATTTTAGCTTTGCTATTGACAAACAGCGTTTCGGAAAGACCGGTGGTTGCGAGAAGTTGTAACTCATCCTTTGTGGCTACGGCCAATCGTTGAACATCGGACGGGGAAGAGTCAAACCGAACATCCAGAAAGAAATTTTGTGCAGATTTATTTATCCAAATGTTATTGCTTACACCGTACACGCCTTTTTCTTTCTCCCGCAATCGCTCGAAGAACAATTTTTTTAGTGCAACGTTCGCGACTTCAAGCGCCAGTTTGTCTTTAACATTGATTGGATTTTTTCCCTCAAACAAGACACATACCAAACCATTTTTTGCGGAGTCGCTTTCAAAAGTAATCTGCGCTCCAGGTATAAATCTTCCGGCAATCGAAGAAGCAGATGCGTAATTGGTAATGTTCGTTTCCTGTTGTGAATAGTCAGGGCGGGACAATACCCCTAAGTATTGGTTCACCAACTGAATTATTCGTTGCTTATCGAACGTGCCGGTGATGATAAAAATAAATTCTGACGGATCGGTAAAGTTTTCATTGTACAGTTTGAAAAATTGCTTCATCCGTTCTTTGCTGTACGATACGACAGGCTTTTCCATTGAACCGGAACGACCTGTAACCGAATTGATCGTATCTTCAAATACCTCTCCCGGTAGCCTGACCTTAATCGAACTTTCCGGAGAATGAAGGGTGCAATACCTTTTAAATGCTTCATCATCCGGTTTGGCACTTGCCATGTATAAGTTAATCAGGTGAAACAGAACCTCCGCATCCTTACTTTTAGAAGATCCTATAATTTTAATATTACCTTCATCAATAAATGGTAACACACTAACCTTACGTTCAGCCTTCAAATGTTGCAACTCTTTAGCGTTGAGTGACGCAACCCCGGTGAACAACTTTACATCTTTCAGTACTGTGATCTCGCCCTGCACATGCTTCAATCGCTGAGCGCTGTATCGGTTAAAGCCCTGCACTTCTATTTTTTCCCCTGTTCCTTCATCTTTAGCCAGCGGCTTGATGATCACTACCGCCCCGTTCTCAAGTTCCATCCGGATTGCATCAAGTTCCGGTAATTCCTGAATCGAATATTTCGATCCGGCATTTATGGCAGGTGGGTTCGGTAACGACTTTAGCTTAGGCTCTTCGTACTTCACTGTCTTCTGTCGGCTCGCTTCGTTCAGCCAGGCAAATGCTTCGGTCTCTGTAGGAACCTCCGGATCGTTCATATCCGGGACGGAAAGAACGATATCGATATTTCCCTTTGTGCGAAGCCACTGAATTACCGTAGCATTAATTTCTTTTGCCGTCAGGCTGCCCAATAGTTTTATTCTGAGGCTCGATTCATCTAACGGGAAGGCACTGCCCTCATCGTGATAACTTCGTAAACTATATAACAATTGATTGTTGCCCTGGGGATTTTTTTGTAAACCTTTCAAAGCAGACAATATTGTTCCTTTTGCCCTGGAAATCTCCGACTCTGAAAACCCAAACTTTTCTAGGCGTTTCGACTCAACCGCAGCAGATTGAATTGCCTGTTTTATATTCGATGATTTGCTAACGACCTGATGAGTTGTAATCGCTTCTATATTTGCCGATGGTGCAATTGCCCTTTGGTCAATCGAAATCGCCTCGGGCAGGAAGGCATTACCTTCCCTGAGGTTCTTCAACCGCTGATCCAGCATTGCATTGACTAAGGTATAGCAAAGTTCAACCTTGATTTCGTCCTGTGTACCGATAACGAACTTACGGTAAACGGGCTTTCTCTTTTTGAAAAGTTCAACCTTGATTGATTGTATCTCACGGCCCTGCTCTACAACCACTAATTTGTTCTTTGCATGAAGCGGAACATCAAGCAAAGTTTTAAGGTTTGCTTTTTGTTTAGCCCCGTTATTTGAAAAGCCTGAAAAGTATTGTTTAATAAGTTTTTCTACCTGTGTTGCATCCACGTTGCCAACCACAAATACCGTTTGGTACATCGGATGGTACCAGTCTTTATAAAAATCCACCAAGGTTTCTCCTGATGTCGTTTTAACTATCTCGATTTGCCTGACAGGGTAGGCATAGTAAGGATTTCTATCCAACTGAAGGAAGGGTATTTGCTTAAGTGACCTG
Source organism: uncultured Roseivirgaceae bacterium (assembly GCA_964404445.1). Classification (GTDB taxonomy): domain Bacteria; phylum Bacteroidota; class Bacteroidia; order Cytophagales; family Cyclobacteriaceae; genus UBA2336. Next base: position 919,916 of record CAYOJW010000001.1, read on the forward strand.
AATGCCTTGTTGTTTCCTCCCTCCAATTCCCGCAACACGGCTGCCCGTTCCTGTTCGATTTCGGCAGGCAAAAATGAAATACGACCTGCACAATCGCTTAGTGCCAGCATGGCGCTGTCCAAAAGGTTAGCGTGATCGGGAATTGTAAAAGAGTAATCTGTAGTGCCGCCCGTGGATGCAATACACCGGGCACCTCTTGCGCTAAAAAACTTACTCACTCCATGCGGAAAATGACTCGTGCTTCGTACACCCAGATGCTCCACAAAATGAGCCACACCATTTTCATTTTGAGCCTCATCAAAATTGCCCGCATTAACTGTTAACTTAATTTCTATTTTATCTGACGTATCATCGTTTTCCAAAATATAGTACTGCAACCCATTCGGCAACTTTCCATATTTCACAGCTGAGTTAAGCGGAAGTTTTTCACCGGATTGTGAAAAAGCGATGTGCGCAAAAAAATAACACGCCATAAAAGCGTATGTCTTTCTGATATAGGACAGGTTAAATTTCGGCATAAATAAATTCTCTTGGCATAAAATTCCCATGCAGGAATCTGCGCTTATTGAATTAACACTGTTTTAAAACGAAAACTTAATATCCTGGATTTTGCGGCTTAAGTTTCGGGTTGTTTCTTAATTCGTGAGCTGGCAGTGGATATAGCTGATCGTCAGTTGTCCAACCGGGCTTCTTTGTTGCAAGTACCGTATTCGCCCGATCCCATCGTTTCAGGTCAAGCCACCGATGACCCCACTCCGCGAGGAATTCAATTCTGCGTTCCTGCTCGATTGCTAAAATCAAATCGTCTTCGCTGATGGACGGATTAGTTTCCTGAATCAATGGAAGATTAGCTCGTCTCCTAATCTCATCGATATCGGCAATTGCCAAGACGAGTTTACCTTGCCGGGCGCGTGCCTCTGACCGGATCAAAAACATTTCCGCTAACCTGAATACAGTGGAATACTCATTTGATTCAGGGCCGCTAAGGGTCTGTAATTTGTATTTGTAGGGATAATACACAGTTTCACCCGAGATTATCCGAGTTGTTATCCAACTTGTTCTCCTGAGGTCGCCCGGTTCGAAATCATCGATAACCTCATTACGGAGAACGTTGAAGTTAAGTGCCCTACTGGTTCCGAAATAATAACCCTCATTTGTATACTGAGCACCATCCTGTACACGTAGTTGCCAAATTGCTTCAGCACTGTTAGAACGAAAAACCAAATCCAGGTTAGAAGTTAAACTGTACACAAGGTTCCGAGTAATTACGTTACCCGCTTTTTCCTCAGCTCGTGCCCAATCTTCCCGGTAGAGGTAAACTCTTGCCAACATAGCTGTAACGGTATGTTTGTTAGGCCTAACTCTGCCCGTAGTGATGTAGTTCTCTACCAACAAATTCTCAGCCTCCTGAAGATCAAGTAAGATTTGTTCGTATACTTCGTCTATGGGTGACCGGGCAATGACAGCATTTTGTGTATAGTCTGTTGTGATAACAATCGGCACATCTCCGAAGAAATTGACCAAGTAGAAATGGCTGAACGCCCGGATAAAAAGTGCTTCACCTCTCAAATGAGCCTTTGTAGTTGGAGTCATTCCTGTAGATCGTTCGAGACCTTCCAATATGGAATTGGTTATGTAAATGCTTCTATACATAGACTCCCAAAAGAGCAAGACATCAGCATTATCAGCCTCTAGATTATTATTTTCAAATTGCAGATTCTGAGGATTCAATGGATAGTTATGAAGTTCATCTGCCGATAGTCCACCAACTGAACCCACGCTTTTATCGGAACCGCTGGAAAAATTATTAGAACCCTGTAGATTCAAATACATCCCGGCCATGGCCGATTCGGCTGCCAGATCGTTCGCAAAAACAAGATCGACCGGGATTTTTGAATCCGGAGGATCAACTTCCAGAAAGCTTTCACAAGATGCTAACGATAAGACTATCGCCAGATATGACCATTGCTTGACCTGCAAATATTTCATCTTTGATAACCTCGATAATTTAACTTCTATAATCAATCTTATTGAATTTAGATAGGAAGGACTTTCATCCTTCCTATCTTTATTAAACAACTAGTCTTTTATACATCTGCAAGCGTAGCCATAACCTCTTGGAGCTCCGGTATTTTGACCTATCGTGACATTGGTGCTACCCACGTTAACGGTGTTGTTACGTCTTTGATCAACAAAAACGGCATCGGGTGTAGAAGACCAATATTGGCCAATAGAGCCAGTATTAACGAATGTTCCGTCTTCTACGTTGCGCCTTCCGGATCGTGTTAATTTCAACACAGTAAAAGCATTTGCAGATGTGCCGAGATTTTCCGCTATCCATTCGGCCTGTGTTGGAATTCTCCACCCCACAGGGCATGGGTTGTTAATTCCATTTACACCCTGCCACAAATTATCATTTGCAGTAGTTCTCCAATCACGCTCAATTGGGTTGATGATAAACTTATTTGTCTCCGGAGTATCATCATCCGAGGTTTCATAGGGCTCTACAGCCGATGTCATGCCCTTAACGCCTTCCGCCCCTTCATTCGTTCCGTTTATCCGTGCTATGAGTTGGTGTCGATCCGCAGCGCGACCTCCCTGGAACAAATCACCATAGGCCAGATAATCATCAATGGCAGTCGCTGCCCGACTCGCTCCCAGGTTTCGGTCGAGCCATTTCTTGCCCGTAGTTGCGCTGGTGATCGTTCCATACGTTACAGGCAAATTGTTATACGTAAAACTTACTGTCTCCGCGCCAACTGCTCCGGTATAGGTTGAAGTTACCGTTTCACCCGTAATGGTACCCGCCTGTGCCTTTGGTGTTACGGTAACTTTAAAGTGCTTGCCGTTTTGTGCAGCAAGAATACGATATGTTGCGTTTGTTGCACCCGCGATGACAGTTTCGCCTGCACCCGCACCATCATTCGCAACGTACCATTGATACACATGCTCACCCGGTGCATCGCCTTCCGCATCTGTGTAGGTGAAGGTTACGGTTATGTCTTTATCTTCCTGTATATCACCATTAATCTGGATGTTCGATGCCACGGGAGCCAGGTTGCCCGTTTCAAATGTTTCGACATCCCCGTAGGCGGTTCCTTTACTGTTTGTGGCGTAGGCCCGTATATAGTAATCGGTACCTGATGAAAGGCCGGTAAGTTCTGCGGTAAACTCTTCAAAGTCCGTCACCGTTTTTTTATTGTCAGCCATAGTCGGTACAGTAACATTAATGCTATAGACAAAACCGGCTTCTGTAATTTTATCATTTCCAGTGTCAGTAATCTCTCCTGTAACATTGGCGGTAGTTGTGGTGGTGGTAATGTCTGTGCCGGTCACTACCGTGGGTAATGTTTTCGGCTTGTCATCATCATTCCCGCATGAGGCCAGTTGTACTATGGCTGTCACCATTAGCACACCCGTAATCAAATTGGTTTTCATTTTCATAGTTATCCGGTTAAGTAAAATTTAATTATTAAAGTTTTAGCTGAAGACCCAAGGTTAGCATTTGTAACGGAGGAAGTGAGCCACTACCTGTTTCCGGGTCAAGACCCTCATATCTGGTTAGCGTAAACAAATTCTGACCCTGCAGGTAAATCTTTGCTTGCTGTAGTTTTACACGCTCAGTCCATTTGAGGGGGAACAGGTACGCGATAGTCAATGTTCTCAACCTGATGAAAGAAGCATCTGTAATGTTATAATTGCTTGCTTTCATAAGATCATAGTGATAACTCGCGTCATTAAACCCGTATTTCTGCACAGATGTTATATCCCCAGGTTGTTGCCAGCGAGAAAGAACCCAAGCCGGTTGGTTAACAATTACACCAGGCGAATCGCCATAAAAACGCTGTATTTGCCATTTGGTGAAATAAAAATTAATGGAAAATTCAAGGCCTTTATACTGAACTGTATTCATCCAGCCACCATACATGCTTTTATCGGTATTGTTCATTAACGATCTATCCTGATCATTGTACTTGCCGTCATTATTTTTGTCCTCGACCTCATACAATCCGGTTTCAGAATTCAAGCCCTTAAACGTGTACAGGTACCGGATCGACAACGGTTCGCCCACTTTATAAATGGTTGCATACGGTGAATCTTCAATGCCCTCAAATTTTATCAGTTTGTTTTGGGGAATTGAAAGATTCACGGACATATTCCAATTCCAGTTGTCGTTGGTGATTACGGCACCCCGCACCAAAAATTCCCAGCCGCTGTTTTGAACGGTTGCATCAAAATTCCGACTGACCGATGAAAAGCCTGATGTGGCCGGCAGCGGATATTGTACCAACTGGTTAGAGGTACGATTCCTGTACCAGGCAATCTCGGTGCTCAGCCGGGCTTTGAAAAAAGACATTTCTAACGCGCCTTCCAGTTTGTGGGTTTCCTCCCATGCATAGTCGGGATTATACAATGCCCAAGGCACAGACCCGGCTAGTCCCTGGTATTTTTCAGTTACAACATCATATAAATTATAGAAACCATAATCCAGAATGTTATCGCTACCTGTAACACCGTAACTTGCGCGAATCTTACCAAATGTTAAAAAGGTAAGGTTTTCCTTAACCAACTTTTCCTCGGTAAAAATCCAAGCGCTTCCTACCGACCAAAAATTTCCAAAGCGTTTGCCGGGCCCGAAGCGTGATGAACCATCCCTTCTTGCTGTCAAGTTCAGCAGATATTTTTGGCCGAAGTTATATCCCAAACGACTGTACAGACTGGCGAAATTATACTCGGTAGACTCATCAAAGTTAACGACCGTTCTTCCCGCTGCTTTTAATGAACCCAACAAAGCGTTCGATACATATTCCGTTCCTGCAATATCAAATATAGAGCCCCGGTTGCGCTGCAGGGTTGCACCCACAAGGAAATCCAACTGATGATCGTTCCAACTTTTGTGCATCACAACCTGCGGTTCAATATTGAATACGGAGCGTACGTCATTTTGAATACCGGCTGCACCGTATCGTACCGGGTTTCCGGGAGTCGGTTGTACAGATTCTGATCGGCCTCTATAAAGTCCTTCCGCATCCGTTGTGTTCATACCAATAGCGGTAGATATTGAGATGCCCGGAACAAGTTCGTAACTTAAATTCGCATTTGTCATGAACGTTCGCGTAACGGATCTGAACTTGTTCAGCAACCCCGCTACAGGATTTCTCCAGGTACTGTATAAAAAACCGGTACCCAGATCGTGAATTTCCCAATTAATATTTCCTTCGGCATCATACAGTTCAGGAGCGTTTGGGGGTAATGTAAGTGCGTCTGTCACAAACGATGCAGTAAACAGCTCATTAATACTTACTCCGTAGTTTGCGGAAAGGGATATTCTGAATCTTTCATCATTGGACGTATGATTAACAGAAAGGCTTCCGGTAAAACGCTGAAATCCAAAATCACCAGGCGTAACCAGCGTTTCCTTATGGTATCCGGTATTGAATCGAAACGATGTATTTTTTGTTCCCGATGATATTCCAACCTGGATATCGGTTATCGTTGCTGTTCCTCCCAAGAGCACATCCTGCCAATCGGTATACCGCGTAGTATCCCACTTGGTAAGATCGGGGGCAGCATAATCGGTGATGGGAAGACCTTCATTCGCAAAAGCCTCCTTGCGCATGGCAACATATTGTTGAGTGCTCAACAGATCAACCCGGTTTGCCATCCTGCCTGCACCCGTTGAGAATACAACATCGAGGTTTGTCCGGCCAATACTCTTTTTATTTTGTTTGGTGGTGACCAGAATTACACCGTTGGCTCCGCGTGATCCGTAAATTGCAGTTGCATCCCCGTCTTTCAGAATTTCAAAACTTTCGATATCGGATGGATTAATCGAACTCAGCGGATCTTGATTATCATTGTAATCATAATTAATAGTGTTGCCACCTGTAAGTTCACCTCCACCTAACAATCTGACTCCAGCAGAACTTATGGGCACGCCATCGATGACATATAGCGGACGATTTCCATTTCCTGCACCTGTTCCCGGCTTCTGCGTTCGAAGGCTATTATCGCCCCTAATACGGATGCGGGGTGCGCTACCCGGAGTGCCACCATTCGAGATAATATCCAACCCTGCTACCTGTCCTTGCAAAGCCATGATAGGGCTTGTTACCGGCTGCCGCTCGATATCTTTTGCTGTAATTTTTACAATGTTCCCTGTCTTGAGCCTGTCGGTTGTTTCGTAGTAGCCGCCACTAATCACAACTTCACCAAGAACTTTCGTGTCTTCTTCCATAATTACATCGATGATCACTCGTGCCGCAGGCGATGTTTCGAATGATTTATAGCCAATGAATGAAAACACGAGTATATCTTCATCCTTGGCATCGATGATATATTTCCCGTTACTATCGCTTACTGTGCCCGTGGTAGTTCCTTTGATGAAAATGCTTACACCCGGTAACGGTGACCCGCTCTTATCCGTTACCGTTCCGGAGATCTGTTCTCTTGCAGAATTAACGATCAAGGGCTCAGGTTCTTTTTCAAAAACGATAACACTACTATTGACCTGCTTGTACTGTAACGATGTACCTTCAAACACCAAATCAAGAAGCACCTTAACCGTGAGCGTTTGATTTCCCAACGTAAGCGGTGAAACTTTGTCGATTTCCTGCTGCCGGTAACCGAACACCAACGTTGTCTGATCCTGGATTTTTTTAAAGAGTTGCGGAAGGGTTTCGTTATCCAGTTCAATGGTTACTTTGATCTCTTCCAACGACTGGCCTTTGCCCACGTGTGCAAACAGCATGGTCATGCTGAACAATCCGATGACGATATACACGAAGCCTGCCCGCATAAGAAATACAAGGGTTTTATGCTCACTAAAAAATGCAGCTTTCCGCCTGACCAGGCATAGCCCGGTTAAGTTAAAATGCATAACTTGGGTTGTTTTTAATGGTTATCCGATTATTAGAAACACGAGGTCGTTCGGCTGTCACCGGGCGGCCTCAAATTTTTGTAGAGGGTCGACAGTCAATGGTCGACAGTCCACAGTCGTGCGGAGTTAGTTGTCTTTCGGAGTTGTGGTAGTAAATGGTTTCATGTAGATTCTTGTTTTTAGGTTTACTTTTTAAATTCAAGCGCAGGTTCTGCTTACGGAGCAGGGTTACAACCTTCGCCTGTCAACTTCACATTTCCATCGGGTAAAATTTCATACTTCACTTTCGCCAGCGTGCTGACAACTTCCAATACTTGTTCGAGGTTTTCACCATCGAGGAATGTAACCGTGAAGTTGCAATGCTTAATAGCATCGTTGCTGTACAATACATTTACATTATATTTTTCTTTGATGATCGCGGAAGCGACTTCCATCGTCACATTATCGAAAACCAGATAATTGCGTTTCCATTCGGTGACTTTCTCCGCATCAGTCGAAGTTTTTTCAAATTGTTTTGTTTCGAGGTTCACCGTGAGTTGCTGATTGCGCGTAAGCAAGCCATACACATGGTTTTGATCACCGACCTGAACCCTGCCGCGTGTTACCGTAACCTGAACTTTCTTTTCATTTGTCGCATCGATACTGAACGCAGTACCCAATACGGTTGTCGTAACATCATGTGTGATGATCTGAAATGGCTTATCGGCATTATGTGCAATATCGAAGTATGCCTTTCCGATCAATGAAACCGTTCGCGTCTTCGTATTGAAATCTTCATGCACGGTAAGTTGGCTGCTGTCGGTCATCAGGATGGTGCTGCCATCGTCAAGTTTCACAAAGCGTTTACCCGCATAGATCATCGGGCCTTTCGCTTGGACTTCGCTCAGTGCCTGATTTTCTGCTTCGGGTTTCAGGTTGGGCGCTGTGATGTACCAAGCGGCTATCGCAAAAATTCCTATCGCAGCTGCGGCAGCCAGCCACTTCCATGTGCTTGTTGTATTTTTTTGAGATGCAAGATTTTGCGTCTCAAGGGTGGCAACGGGTTCGCGGTCGAGGATGTTCATTAAAATTTCCTGTTGCTTTTCGGGCGACATGTCACCATCGCCCAAATCTGAATTGATTACATCATCGAAGCGATCCTGAAACCTGTCGCCATAGCCATCAATGACCATCTTACGCAGCTCAGCCTTTTCAGCATCGGTGGCACGCCTCTCGAGAAGCATATCCATCAGGTATTCAAAGCGGGCGTTGCGTTCGATGTTATTGCCGTGGTCGGAATTCATGTTCAGGTTCAGAATTTTCGTTGGTCGCTGCCGGATGCCTGATATTTCCACCTTTGGAAACCGGGTTACGGTGCGGTTAAATAGTAAGTACCGCCACGTGACCCAAGGGGGCAGTTATGGCGCAAAAAATTTCAGAATATTTTAAAAAGCCGCGATTACTCGCAGAAAAGGCCGATTATCAAAAATAAGCCTGAGCCGATGTGCGGCTTCAAAAACTTACGGATCGAGTGAAGTGCCCGCTTCATGTGCGACTTTACAGATAACGTAGTGAGGTCAAGTCGGGTCGCGATTTCTTTGTGGCTCAGGTGTTCCTCGCGCGCAAGTGTAAATACCTTGCGTTGGATTTGCGATAACTGCTGAACGGCATCTGTCAATAACTTTTCGTATTCCTGCGAAACGATTTCTTTATCGGTAGTCTGATCGATGTTCACAATGCGGGAGAACTCTTCATTGGCAGCATCAACGTATACCTGATGCCGGTAAACTTTATGCACCTGGTTACGAACCATTGCATAGATGAACGGTTTGAAGTTCAGTATGTTTGTCATTTCCGTTCTTCGCAACCAAACATCCATAAAAACTTCCTGAACAACCTCTTCTGCCTGCTCGCGTGTATCGAGAAACCGTAGTGCTGTTCTGTAAATCTGCGGACGGTATTCATTGTATAACTGGATGTACGCAAATTCGCTGCCCTGCGCTAAAAGCGTGAGTAATCGCTTTTCGTCATGTAGTCTCTGCAACGACATCGGGGCAACGTTATACAGGATTCGATGAAACGAAGGAGGGAAAGATTTACGGGAAAGTCAAGTTGAACATATTCCGTTCAACGTTTAAAGTGTGTCTATGTTAATCGGTATAGAACCTGATTGGATTATGCGATTACAATACAGAAAGCAGTATCGATTTTATATAAAGAATTGTGTACTCGAGTACCAGCTTTCAACAATTAATCGTTGTTGCACGTATGCATACCCGTTATATTTGACAACGTTAAAAGTAGTTTAGTTTATTACCGATACAGTAGCAGGGATGCCGGACGGGTATCCCTGTTTTTTTAAGCCTGTCGATACGAACAGCAACCGATTCATAACCGATTTTTTCCATGCATAATCCATTACAGGCTACCTTGAACGATCATCAAAATCGTTTAACATGAAGAATGGAATCAAAGCACGGCCTTATACGCACAAGCAACTGGCCGCTATGTACGGTGTATCGTGGGTGACATTTCAAAATTGGATGAAGCTCATTGAAAAGAAGATCGGAAAAAAGATCGGTCATTTCTACACAACCAAGCAGGTAGTAGCCATATTCAGCAACCTGGGATTACCCGAGGTCGATTATTTCGAACCCTAATCGGGTTCTATTCAAATTCAACTTTTACTTCTTCATACAACTTTCCAGGATCGAGCTTCAGTTTTTCGGTATAACTGCGTTGCTGTGCTACATGGATGATCCAAGCCTTGATTTCTTCAGGCTTATTATCCATGAGCCAGAAGAGTGTTTTTTTATCGATAGGATCGAGTTTAAAAAACTCCGAAACGTTTTCGTTTTTCACGGGTGCAAATGAAAATGAAAGAATCGAGGGTGTCAATAGGAGTTTGTCCTATGTCAATGATTGTAGCTGACGGGATCAAGTTTTTCGTCCAAATCCAATGTGTCTTTGCTGATACGGGTGTCGGTCATTTCTGCATAAATCTGGGTTGTTTTCAAATCGCGGTGGCCTAACATGCGGCTTACGGTCTCAATCGGAACCTGGTTCTCAAGCATGATGGTAGTGGCAAAGGTGTGCCGTGCTACGTGGCTGGTTAACTTTTTCTTTATGCCGCAAACCCTGGCGACCTGCTTTAATGCATCGTTGTAATTTTGATTTGATAACACGGGAAGGAGTTTGTTTTTAGCGAGACACTCAGGGTGCTCGCGATATTTTTCAATGACCTGTAGCGGAACTGAAAGCAGCGGAACATTTTCTTTCGAGTTATGGGATTTGCTGCGGGTCTTGATGATCCATTTGCGACCGTCAACACCTACCTGAACGTTTTCGGGCGTTAATTCGCTCAACTCTTTGTAAGAATAGCCGGTGTAGATAACAAACAGGAAGCAATCACGAACTTCATCAAGGCTTTGATTCGCGATGTTTTTCGCTGCCAATTTCTGAATTTCCGAGGTATCAAGCCGAACACGGTTGGTTGGTACCAACACGCATTTAAAAGTCCTGAACGGATTTGAAGTAATGTACTCGCGGAGGACAGCGTAATCCATGAACTGCTTTAAATCTTTCATCCGCTTCATGCCGGAATTCTGTGAAAGGTTTTTGACCGTGCGGAGATAGTGGTAAAGATCTTCTGCGAAGTATGGCCTCATGGATGTTAATGCCATGTCGGCTGTTCGGAATTTCAGCCTGATGTAATCCCTGCAAGAGTCGGCCAATTGTTTCCATTTGAAAGTACGGCTCATGGTGAGGGTTCCGCTCCTGGCACGTTCAACCTGGATAGCATGAAACTGGTGCAGCACGCTTAAGAACATATACTGATCTTCCGGGGTACTTATGCCCAGGAAACTTTTTTTAACATCATACGCTGTGACGAAATCACGACTTTTTGCCAGCGACTTGAAATGCTTCTTTAAGCTAAACTTGATCTCGAAAATACGTTTGGTGATTTCGGTTGCATCGGGACTGTTTTTATTCGGAAGTCCGAGGCCTGTACGCCAGTGTTCCGGCATGATATGTTTACCGGTTGAGCATTCGGCCCGCATACCATCAATGGTAATTCTTGCCCAGATCGGTGCCAGGCCTTTACTGTTTACCTTCGTACGATTTAACCAAAAAAGAATACTCAGCTTTTGATTGACGGCCATTGAATAAGCTTTCTGTTTGGCCGCGAATTAAGATGAGAAAGCGTTATTAAAACAAATGGGTACAAAATGCTTACTCTAATGTGTTGAAGGTGAGAAGGGAAAAAGTTTAACTTTAGTCTGCATGGAAGAACCCGATGAACTTGATCAATACATTGACAGCCTGATCCACCAAGAGCTCGGAAGGTTGTTAGAGCACGATATCAATCCATACACCTGCCAATTTCTGAGGTTAAAGTCCGATAAGAATTTAGAACCCTTTGCATCAGGGGTATTGGCCGAGCTGGGCAGTTCATGCTATATACTTACGGCTTCGCATGTTATTGAGGATTGGTCAAATGATAACAAGTTATTTATTGAGATTGAAGGAGACGCTCACATATCTGTTGCAGGAAAAGCATGCGGCACAGAAATGGAAAGAGAAGAGAAGCTGGATATCGCTTACATCAAACTTAAAGATGCCATTGTTCCCATATTAAGGCGGTGGTATAAGTTTCTACCGCTTGAAAGATTTTTATATCATCGTAAACTTCTCCATGAGCCGAATTATTGCGCGTATGGTTTCCCGGTTGCCAATCCCAAGAACGAGAAAGGCAAGACAGCAGGTGCCGGATACTTTGTTGTACCCAATCAAGACAAGGTTTTCGAGCATTACGGATTTAACCCACTATCTCACTACGTTCTTGAAATGCAGGGCAAACCGATTAACATAAAGACAGGACAAGCCGAAAAGCTGCGGGTTGAGCACTACGGTTTAAGCGGAGGCGGATTGTGGTACACAAAAATCGAATGTGATGACGACTGCAACATTACTTCGGAAGCTTACCTGATCGGCATTATGATGGAGTTCAGGAAAGGAAAATATTATTCTTTGATTGCCAATCGTATAGAAACGGTGCTGGCCGCGCTGCACCATAATGAAGGGTTGGATGTAAAGTCGGTTAAAAGGGCGTAAATAATAAAAAAGAGGAGTTTTGAGTAGGAGTTACTCCTATAACTGAATAGTGGATATTATTCAGTTCTGTAATTTCCATTACAATTAATCCCCTATACCATGAAATCAAAATCCAAAATTTTAAAGTTTTTCTCCAACACTTTACCAATTATGGTAATGACGTTAGCCATGTCAGTTATAATTTCTTGCTCGAAACAGTCACAACAAAACATCGATGAGACTAAAGTCACAACAAAATCAGACACACTAGAGCGGAGGTTTTTTGATAAAGGAGTGATAGATGACACTCTGAGTTTAAACTTACTTGAAACTAAAAACCTAAGTACCAAGCTAACTGATGATTCCTATAGATATTTACGTTATGACAATTACTGTCCCGATCAGTTTTCGTGTGTTGTGCCTGGTGCTTGCTACTACCGCTTAACGAATGTTCACCCAACCAAAACTATCGCAGGTTTTGTAAGGAAAAGTTATCCGTATAACAATCAAACATTCCATGAGGATGTTCCCTTTACACTAGTTAAAGGTAACTGGCAACATTTCGGATGTCATTACGTAAGTACAACTCAACCGATACGATTTACCATTTATGCCAGGTATGTTGAACAGGTGGCAAATCCTATCGTATTAAAAAACAAAAGCACAGTTGACGAAACGTGTACCTGTGGAATATATTCAGAAGGTTCATTTATTTGCTATGAGAATATCCTATATCGCTGCATTTCAGACCCGGGCAGCAATGCATGTTATTGGTATAATTGGGGAACCGCATGTACTACAGCATTCTTTTAATATGTAACCAACAAGTATATTAAGTCAAGAAAGAGCCGAGTATGCGGCTCTTTCTTATGAATCTAACCCCCTATTACATGAGTTTACAACCCTTTATTCACGCATTGCATGATAAGAACCAGACACCGGCTGAGAAGTTCAATGCGTTTCAAATTTTTGTTCCGTACTATGATCAACTTAAAACAGCCGTATTAGGATCACGGACATTCACCGATCACCAGCTGTCCGAACATATCTTTAGAAGCACATGGACCCAAAGTCAGGGAAAGATAATTTTCGAAAAGCAATTATTTGCCGCACATCAAACTTTATCCCGGATCGCTATCAAGGTTTCCGCACTTAACTTCAAAGAATATGAATTTTTGCTGACGATGTTAGCCTACGATCTTTATGAGATCATTGCTCATGCTGAATTAAACTACAGGAATACCAGACTTAACTTCGAACTGGGTAGCCGTGATGAACAAAATGCACGGGAAATATTTGACATCAGTAGATCGCTGCTTCATTTTGGATCTATTAACATAGAACGATTTTACCAACGCGAAGTTATTCCCGTATCGGTGTTCCTTCTGCGACAAACTATTGAGGTGTACGGGAAAAGAACACTCGGGTTTTACAGGATCACGGAGCCGTCAGGCAACCGCGCCAAAATCTCCACCCAAGTGGCATGGGATTTTATAAAACAGGAATCTCTGAAATCAAATCCCCGCATCACGTTACGTGTACCGGTTGATGTTGTCAGGCGTGTTGAAACCTGGACTAATATGTACGTTCACACTGGTAACATCCCGGATATTTACCTGATTGAAAATGCCATACAATTTATTTGGCCGCTGATCTTTCCGCAGAACAGCACCGAAAGAAATTATAGGAATCAGGCCGTGTTCGCTGGCACAGCAATTATCCGTAACTATACTTCCGTTAAACGCGATTTCGAACTATTTATCAATGGTGAGCCTCAAAGCAAGCTGAAGAAAAAATGGATCAAGATTTTACTATTCCTCAAGCTGAGAAAAAGAAGATCAAAGAAACTTGTGGATTGGATGCCTATTGAGAGGGTTGATGCAACGATTAAAGATTTGGGATGAGGGATTTTAAATTTGTATGTTTAAAAGCTTTCACTGTCCATTTACGATTGCTGAAAGATAGTGTGGCGGGTTGTACTGAATGGCTGATTCATATTATTAACTTAAATCTTTTTAGCACTGTTAATTTTTGCTGTCACAGAATCAATATCCTTAATCCATTTTATTAAGTCAGGATCACACCAGCTTAAAACATCTTTAATCATTACATGGATAGCTTCTGCGTTAGAAAGATCGATTGAATTTCCATTGAAGCAAACAGGCTCATTGTGATACACCCTGTTTCTGAATAACCGGACTTTATTCAATGTATCAGCGACTTCTCTTCTGCCATGACCTGAAGGAAGGTTGGTAAAAATTTGTATAGGTCTTCCCAAAAGAATGCGGTAATAAAACAATTCAAAAAGTTCAGTCCAGAATCCGAAGGTCTGCTCTGAAATAATCTTCCCACTCGTTACAGGAACTCCAGATCTTCTAATACGTGCCTCCGCTTTTATTACTTCGCGCTTTATAAAATCATTGGTTTCCATTCTTCCAGTTCGGTGATTCCTATACCTTAACGAAGGGTTTACCATAAAACCCGTTTTCTGATTTATGATCCAATCCGGATCGGTAAAATGAGCTGATAGGATGGCATTTATCCTGTTTCTCAATGTTACTTCCAAAACTGCTAAAAGCGGTAAAAAAGCCTGAGAAACCTTTAAATTAGCCTTGTAAAGCTTTATTGCCCTACTTTTACGGTTTCCAGCAGCCAGTAGATAACGGTCTATCCTGGGGGCTGAAATAAAGTGTTTTATTCGTTCGTATCGCATGAAATTGGCGGGCCAGAAACAACTATTTTACTATAATTTTCGTATATTTGTATTGTGATGCTTGATCAAGCCTCTTTCTCTTTCGGGAGAAACGTAATCAAGTAGAAGAAATAAAAAAGGGCTGTTTTCAGCCTTTTTTTATGCCTATAAATTCCCCATAACCTTTTCATTCTTATTATCGACAATTGCCGGAACTAAGGAAAGTTTCTTTTGCAAGGAAATCATGTCATTACTGATCTTCTTTTGGACAATCTTACCATAAATTTGGGTAGTGCGAATATCGGTATGGCCTAAAAGCTCCATAGCAGTTTCCATAGGAACATCATTCAAGAGCAGAACAGTAGTGGCGAATGTATGCCGGGCTGTATGCGTGGTCAGTTTCTTTTCGATACCGCACAGATCGGCAATCTCCTTCAGATAAGCATTGTACCGCTGGTTACTGTTTACCGGCAGCAACTTATTATTCGCCTTGCAATGGGGATGGTTTCTGTAACGCTGAATGATTTCTTTTGCAATCGGCAAGAGCGGAACATTTTCAGTTGTGTCGGTTTTCTTCCGGTCACGAATGATCCACAGGTTGCCATCGATGCCTACTGCTACATCATTCGGAGTAAGAGCTTCCGCATCGGAATACGCATAGCCCGTGTAGCAACTGAAAATGTAGCAATCGCGTACTTCAGCGAGTCGCGGTATAGAAATGGATTTGCTATAAAGTGTGTTCAATTCATCCTGATCGAGGAAATGACGCTTCACCTTTTTGTAGGTGCATTTGAAATTTTCGAAAGGATTGGAGGACAGATAACCCAACATCACTGCATAACGGGTAACCTGTTTCAAGTCTTTTGCATACTTCATAGCCGTATTGTGACCGATTTTCTCAACCGTGCGGAGATAATGCTCGAACTCGACTACAAAAGAAAGCTGAACTTCCTCCAGGTAAATATCCGACTTCTTGAATTTGTATTGAATAAAACCCTGACATTTTCCGAAGTTTATAAGGAAGCGTTTATAGCGACCCTCGGAAAGATCTTCGATTTCCTTTCGCTCGAGTAGCTGCTGGTTGAATTGTTTGAAAACTTCGAGGAAAGTTCTTTTGATCACAACTGCCTTGATACCTTTGTAGCTGTTTCTGACTTCTTCTGCTGTAACCCGGTCTTTCGTGGTGAGAAGGATATTGAAATGTTTCTTGATCTCAATCCTTATCTGGAGAAGATGATCGTTGATGACATCGGCTTCCGGATCGGAACTGATGACTTCTTCTTTTTTAACATTCCATTGCTTGGGGAGAACCTGATGTGAGGTTGAAAACTCCGAACGCTTACCATCGACTGTGATGCGTGTCCAGATCGGAACGAAGCCCTGATTGTTCTGCTTGGAATAGTTGAGCCGAAAGAGAATTGATAGCTTTTGATTCAAATTCATATTGGTATCTGTTTTGGTACCCTCGAAATTTTTACTTTGACGAGGATTGAAACATTTTGAAGCCGACCCCATCAACTGATTATCAGTGAGTTGAATTGAGATCGGGTACCAATGTCGATTTTGTCGATGGTATCCTTTTCAGAACGATAAAGGCTGAAATTGAACGATTCTGTTTGGTAGGCTGTAAACAAAAAAGCTGCTCAAACATTTCGTTTAAGCAGCTTTAGTGATTTTTGTTCTTGTTGTTGTGATCCCGCTGGGATTCGAACCCAGGACCCATACATTAAAAGTGTATTGCTCTA
>CAYOJW010000002.1:0-738826 GCA_964404445.1 uncultured Roseivirgaceae bacterium
GAATAAAATAAATTTCTAATTAAATGTCACCAACCATTTTTGGCACCATTACCATTTGAGCAAAGTGGTAATACACTGAAAAATGGTTGGTGACTTTTTGAGATTTAATGGGTTATCACTCCGCGTCAATCTGAAGATACTAAAAACTATGTACCTATGTGGTTTAAAAAATACCTATATCTACTACTTATCCAATATCTCGTAACGCGAGTAATTGCTCTTATATTCGGGTACAAGCTCTTTCATTAACGCCACCATCTTCAACTCGTTACGGTCGTTTACCAAATCCCAGAATAATTCAATAAAACTATTGGTTTCGGTATAGCCGTACTCCTGCACTTTGGCTTTCATGATTTTCGGATGGTGTGTAGGTATCGTATTCTCTTTATCGCTTAACAGTTCCTCGTACAATTTTTCACCTTCGCGCAGTCCTGTAAATACAATATCAATGTCTTTACCGGGTTCCAATCCCGAAAGCCTGATCATACGCTTTGCCAGATCCGCTATGCGCATGGAGTTGCCCATGTCAAAAATAAATATCTCACCACCACGCCCCATGGCACCGGCTTCCAGTACCAACTGGCAGGCTTCGGGGATGGTCATAAAATACCGGGTAATTTCGGGATGGGTAACCGTAACCGGGCCGCCCTCCTGTATTTGTTTTTTAAACAACGGTATAACCGATCCATTCGATCCCAACACGTTACCAAAACGGGTGGTTATAAACAGCGTATGCTTTCCTCCTACCGTATCTAAATGGTTATTTAACGATTGCACATAGATCTCCGAAATACGCTTCGAGCAACCCATTACGTTGGTTGGGTTAACCGCCTTATCGGTCGAGATCATCACAAATTTTTCGACCTGCGTGGAAACCGAAAGATCAGCCAGGGTTTTGGTACCCAATACGTTACACAACACGGCTTCGGACGGGTTGCTTTCCATTACCGGAACGTGCTTGTAGGCTGCGGCATGAAAAACAATTTGCGGCTTATGTTCTAAAAAAATATGCCTTACCCGCTCCTGGTTGGTGATGTCGGCCAGATACGGGAAAATAGCCACACCGCTTTGTAAGTTATTCAGCTCACGCTCTATTTCATACAACGCAGACTCGCCCTGATCGATCAACACAATTTTCTGTGGCCGGTAGTTCAATATCTGTAGCACAATTTCGCGACCAATAGAACCCGCTGCCCCGGTTATACATATTACTTTCCCGGCCAGTTCACGGCTTACGTGATCGTTGGGCAGGCTTATCGCTTCGCGCCCCAGTAAGTCTTCAATGTTTACCTGTTTGATTTGGTTTAGGCTCAGTTCGCCTTTTACCCACCGTTCGATGGGCGGAATGGTACGTACGCGAACCTGGTTGCGTAAACAGGCATCGACAATTTCGGTCTTGCGTTCGTACGGCAGGTCTTTCACGGTAATCACCAACTCATCTACACCCAGCGCCACCAGCAAATCGTCCACCCCGGTATCGGTATGGTTGGCGTATATGTGCGAACCGGCTAAGTGTTTGCCTGTTTTATTGTTGTCGTCTTCCAGGAAGCCAACCACCCGCATGGTTTCAGAAGCATCGATTACCTGCTTGGTGATCATACCCGACTGACCTGCGCCATAAATAAGCACATTGCTACGCTTGCGCAGCGCATTTTTATAGTACGAAAAAATGTACTTGACTAACAGCCGGTAATTGAACAAAAACAGAAATGACGACAGAAAAGCAATGAGCACAACCGAATACGGCAGGAAGTTTTGGCTTGTGTTGTAGTTAAAAAGGAGGTTGCCCGTTGTTACCAGAAACAGGCTAATCACGAGCATATAAAAAATACGCACGCCATCCTGAATGCCCGTATAACGGATAATGCCCCGGTAGCTGCCCGATATAAGAATAGCCAGCGCACCGCAGGCTGTATAAAATATTATGCCTTGCCCGAACTCGTACCGTACCATGTCGGACAGGGAAAAATTGAACCGGAGCAGGTAGGCTAAAAAGGAAGAGAACGCTATAATAAGCAGGTCGATCACAACAATGACCCACCTCGGAAGAATTTTTAAATTATTGAGCAGCCGGGTAAATAGCCAAACACGTTTAGCACGCACCCTGCTCATTGCTTTTGTTTTCGGCTTTGAATAAGCTTACGAATACCTAACGCTCCGCCAGCGGCTATGAGTATTTCAATGCCGGTGATGGGTACATCAGGTGGCTCACCCGGGCCACCACCACTTGGTTGACTTAGCACAACAAATGGAAATGATAATGCTATTAATGTTAGGCAGATGAGTTTCAACTTCATTGGACAATCAATTTTACTCTTTGAATAATTCTTCCCTCAGCCACTATACTAACGATGTACTGACCAGAGCTTACACCGCGCATATCAATCACCTTTGTAATGTCTTGTTTACCGAACGACTCTTTTCTAACCGTTTGCCCTAATGGCGATGTAATTGCTATCTCCCCTCGCCCTGATTCACTCGCAATCAATCCACCTACCTGGACCCGTACATTGCCTGATATTACCGGATTCGGGTACACGTACGTCATATCTTCAACCTGAAGTTCCTGAGAACGGAGTACACATCCCTTATAGGTTAACTCCAGACTGTATTGCCCGTTTACAACAGGGCGGATTACAGACTCAGTTGCTCTCTGAATAACTTCACCATTCAAATACCACTGGTATTCACCCTCGTTATAATTGGAAACGATAACCTCCTGACTACGGCTTATACTAAGTTCGGCAGGAGTTGTGTCAGCAAAACCAAAAATCAATTCAAACCTTCCAGCACCAAAAGAGTTTTTATCATTACTAACTGCAAATTGGTATGATTTTAATTCTGAAAGCTTCACGTTGGTATTTGTGAAGTGATCTACCAACAATAGCTGTTGTAGATCCGTAAAGGAATCCAGCCCGGTAAAATCCAATGAATAATTACCCGGTTCGATATTGGTAATGTTCAAGAATACATTTGAAGAACATGGCCCTTTAGGTAGTGCGTTTATCGCTAAAGAAAGTCCTCCTTTTGTTAAGGTTGACAAATTAAAGATAGGATTTTGAAGTTTTGATGCATCGTACTCCGAATCAAACTCCATTGTTGCATCTTCTATAAACCGTACAACTGCCTTATCGGTATATTGATCAGACTTTATACTAATCATCAACCTATCGCTTTGCGAACCCACGCGGTAAAATGTCGGTTTAGTTACTCCCGGTGCTTTTACTGCCTCAGTAGCTTTTAATTCCGGACTGGCTGCATTTGTCTGAACCCAAAATGCCTGCCCCTGTGCTACCACTCCATCCCAACCTGCACCGGTGTACTGATATACATTATTCTCAATGTCCCATATCGCTGCTACTGCATTAACTCGTGTTTTTGTCCATCCTGAATTATTCCAATTGATAGGGCATGCAAAAGGATTGGGTACAAAATTCCAACCGTCATCGCTGGGCAGTATTGGAGATGAAGGTGTGTATTTTACATTAAAATTATGCGGGGCACCTCCCGTTTTTGGCGTATTTGAAACCAAGGGGCCTTTTACCGAAATTGTGATAGGTGCTATGTTATACATCCATGCAGTATAGCCCCGTTCGCCCGAGTTATTTAGTGTTCCACTGTTTACATACACCCATCCCATATCCACGTTGCCCGTAACTGTTTCATTATAATACGATAATGAATTGGTGTGTATGGGAAACTGTGTACCCAAGGTTGTATGCGTTACTCCGGTAACCGGAAAAGCCAAATTTCTCCACCGGTTACTTGTATTTTCAAAGTATCTTTCAAAGGTAACCTGACCGGTTATGCTGCCTCCGGCCATCGGGCCAATACGGGCGTCACCGTTTGTATCGGAGTTTAATATAAGATTACCTGAACCCGACCCGTTTACATTAAACGTACCAGTTGTAACAGTTAACAGACCCAGCAACCTTACATTAGCGTTATTTGAAAGTATTGAAGATGTTTTGTTCACTGTTATGTTACCAATGGAAAAGGTATTCCCCGATATTGACTGGGCTGCCCCACCGCTAAACGTAACCGTTGATGTTGATGGTAACACCAGACTGCCATTGTTAACCAAGTTACCGGTAATTGACCATGCACTCTTGTTTATCGTTGCCGTTCCTGTAATTGTCAGGTTACTGAGCGTAAGCGTACCATTTCCTGTAAATGTAGAGCTACCCGAAACAATTAATACACCTGATGGTTCTGTAAGTACCGAGGCTCCATTAGAAATAGTAAATACCCCTGAGCTAAGCGTTGTTGTTATATCCCCAAGATTTATTGATCCTGCTGATACAGCAATCCCGTTTGCAATAGCAACGTCTTTTTCAATTATAACTACACCTGTAGTTTTGTTAACCGTTAAACCGTTATTAAACGAATATGTACTTGTAGGGCTTCCTTCCAGTTTTTGCTCCATTTTACTCCCCTGAAAACTGACCGGCTGAATGCTACTAAATGTACCATCATTATTCACATTGCCTCTAAAAATAATGCTTCTCGTAGAATTTACAGATACGTCAGAGGACAGAATACTAAAATCCCCCAGAATATCCATTGTATTGCTACCAACAAACGTTTTGTTCCCATTACCTGAAAGATTCAGGTTACCGTAAGTCCAAGCATATACATTTTGTGTAGCTGAAGCTGTAAAATTAACTGTACTTGCAGCGTTCAAAGACCCACTACTTGGTCTGACAGTTTGATACCACCAGCCCTCATTTTGATTTGCACCATTGAATGAAACATTTAACACTCCTGTACCGCTTATTGTTATATTATCCGTACTCAAGGAGCAATTATTTGTTCCACCAACATTCACTGTTCCATCAATCTCAATGCTATTAAACTTTGTACCAAGCACTCCATTACCTGTAACGCTTCCCGACTGAGCGTGCTCCAAATCTAATGTAGCCCCCTGTGCAACATTAATTGTTGCATAGCCATAAGCATCTGCAATATTTCTTCTTGGACGAAAAGTCCCCGATAAAATTGTCAAGTTCTCAGTAATAGCCAATGCTCCACCAGCAGCATTTTGAGTTAGAACAACACCTGAAGGCGGATTAACATGAAGTGTATTGATTGGTGCATTATAACTCCAATTTTGAATTGCACCAGTAGTATTTGTACTTGTTAATCTTATTATTAGGTTTCCTGTATCTTCTAAAACACTTTCCAAAGGAGCTTGAGCAGCCCCCAATGCATTCGCACTCGTTAAAATTCCAGTGATTGTTATTGTATAAGGATCAAATAATCCTCCAAAAATCAATTGAGAGCTTCCAGAGCCTCCAATGTTTGTACTTCTAACCGCTAAATTCAAAACAGTAACATCTTGATCAACAGTTATCTCATAACCTTCTGTATATACAGTTGCTCCGACTCCCGGTACACCGAATCCAGGTGTACCACCTCTTGAGTTTGCCCAAGTATTAAGGTCACTCCAAGGACCATCCGTCACAGCAAAATAATTCTGAGAAAATCCCTGAACGGATACACCAAAAACGAACAGAACGAGCCAGTATAGTTTTCTCATAGACGTATTGTAACTAAAATACAAAAATAATTAAAAAAGTGAATTTCGCGGTTAAAACTTACGCTAAATAACGGTTTTCAACGCTTTGTAACCCCGGTACAGGCTTCTTTTACACACTTTATGATGGTTTGCTGGTCGGCTTCTGTAAGGTTTGCCCCCGAGGGTAAACAAATGCCCTTTTTAAACAGGTTTTCGGAGGTTCCGTTGGCATCTTAAAAACCGACTGGCGAGGGTATTTTTTGGGATAAAAGCGGTTAAAGCTGCTTTATGCGTACAATATCAATGGGCAGGATATACATATAAACAGGGGCTTGGCTTTTATACAACCTGTGTCAGCGTTTGCCTGATGTTACGGATCACCTCTTCCTGGTCGTTTACCGGAAGATTGCTGCCGGAAGGCAGGCACAACCCTTTCGCAAACAAAGTTTCGGAAACCGCCCCACCATACACCGGGGCTTGCCGGTACACCGGTTGCAGGTGCATGGGCTTCCACAATGGGCGGCTTTCTATGTTCTCTTTTTCTAATACCAGACGTACAGTGTCACTTGTAACTACCTGTTTATCAGTACCATTAAATAAAATACCAGTTAGCCAACGGTTACTAAAATACCCCTCTGGTTCGGGTAAAAAGATAATACCCGGAAGGCTGCCAAGTTGCTTTTTGTAGAACTCAAAAACTGCTCTGCGTTGCCGTACCCGCTCATCTAACACCATTAGTTGTCCGCGTCCAATGCCCGCGCATACGTTACTAAGGCGGTAATTATAGCCGATATGTGAGTGCTCGTAATGAGGAGCCGCATCGCGTGCCTGGGTAGCCAAAAAACGAGTTTTTTCAATCCATTCATGCTTTTTTGATACTAATGCCCCACCACCCGAAGTGGTGATAATCTTATTCCCATTAAAGGAAAGAATCCCCAAATCGCCAATAGTGCCACATTTTACACCCTTGTAAATTGAACCCAATGCCTCGGCTGCATCTTCAATAACCGGAATATCGTGCTTGCGTGCTACGGCCATAATCTCATCCATCTTTGCAGGCATACCGTACAAGTGCACCACAATTATGGCTTTAGGTCTTTTACCTTGCCT
Organism: uncultured Roseivirgaceae bacterium; assembly: GCA_964404445.1. Taxonomy (GTDB): domain Bacteria; phylum Bacteroidota; class Bacteroidia; order Cytophagales; family Cyclobacteriaceae; genus UBA2336. Next base: position 6,629 of record CAYOJW010000002.1, read on the forward strand.
TAACCTGTCTTCAATAGCCTCTTCCAACAAGAGCGGATCCATATTCCAGGTTTCATACTCCGAATCGATAAACACCGGGGTAGCGCCCTGATATACTATGGGATTACATGAGCCTGCAAAAGTGAATGTTGAACACACCACTTCATCGCCATGTTTCACGCCCAACATAATAAGTGCCAAGTGAATGGCAGCCGTGCCGGATGATAATGCTGCTACCGAAACACCATCGCCAAGGTAATGCGCAAGCTCATTTTCGAAGGCACTAATATGCGGACCTGCCGGAGAAATCCAATTCGTGTTGAAGGCGTCCTGCACAAATTTAATTTCTTCTCCGCCCATGTGCGGGGGTGAAAGGTAAACGCGCGGCTTCATTCGGGCTGTTTAGTATAACGTTGGAAATATATTGCAGGGATAATCAAGATCATAAGTGTGGGGTTAACGATAAGCCTGTGCATTTGCGACAACAGAGGTGATGAAATTTCGCTATCGCCTTCCAGCAAAAGTTTTAAGATCAAATACAGAGGCAGCAATAAAAACATATCTACAAGTTGTACCCAAAGCGCAAGTTTAGTAACAGCACTATCTTTAAACCACGCATAAATAATGACGAGCATGAGCAAATCGTTCAATACAAGGCGCAGCGATTTATTAAAAATAAAATGCACATTCGCCCCGGCCTGGCATTGGCATAACCAACCGAGCGCATCAGTACGTTGAAACAGGTAAACAAATGCCAGACCGGCAACACCCAATACTAAAAAGGCAATTCTTTTGGGTGATTGTTTAAGCTGCTTTATTTCCCTGTTCATGCGTTCGGATTTTTTTTATCCAATAATACCATAGTATGAACACACCTATATAAATCAGCCCTGTAAAGAGATACTTATGAAAAAAATAAAACGAACCCGGAAAATAGTACGACACCCAAAACAACCCAGCTACACGTGCCAGATTTATAACATAAATAACAACTAAACCAAACAAGATAAACTTCCACGACTGATACCACTGGTTTGAAAAGGCAACAATGAACACGAGAAATACAATCATCACGTTAATGCTGTTGCAGCCTTCAAACATATTAATAACTGTAATACCCTGGTGTTGAATAGCTACTTTTTCAATAAGCACCGATGGGCTAATCGTTATCTGATCGTGAAATAAAGATAACAGCCAGCGTGTGTTATTAGAAACAAACCAGGTAAGCGGGTCGGCCTGGGGGCTGTACCACTCAATGTAAAGGCCATACAGGGTATTTAATGTAAAATAGAGAACAACGAATTTTACCAGGAATAAAATTGCTGGTTTGTTATCGGTAAAAAGTTGACGGACTGTATTACTCATCTCAACTGATTCTTTTTTATCACTCTCCCCGGTACGCCCACTACTGTACAGTTTGCAGGGATATTCTGTGTTACAACAGTTCCAGCCCCTATCATTACATTTTCGCCAATGGTGAGATCCTGAAGAATAGACGCGCCTGTACCGATGAACGTGCCGTTACCAACAGTAACACTACCCGAAATATTAACAGAAGGCATAAGTGAACAGAAATCTCCAAGACGTACATCATGGCCAATAGTAGTATTAAGGTTCACGATAACAAATTCTCCAATTGAAATATCTACCGTTGCTTTTACACCGGGGCAAATGATTGAGCCTCTTCCTACATGAACTGAAGAGTAAAGTTTTACATCCGGACTTATCAGCGCATTAAACGGAACCTGTTTACGTGCCCATTCTTTGACTAATCTCACCCGGATGCCCGGGTCGGCAATGGCAAACAACACATCATCATATAAATCTCCATTCACGCTATCAACCATTTTAAGATAGTCGTCAAAAAAACCTGCAAAAGAAAAGCGTGGGTCTGTTTCGAGCATCCCCCTCACCTCTTTGCCGAAGCCGCCTGCACCGTATATGGCAATGTTAGGTTTCAAAATTTCCCGATTAAAACATTAAGATAACAATTTACCTTCCTTCATCAAAACAGGCAGAGAATCCACATCGCGCAAAAAAATCAAATCTTTCTCAAACTCATACATCTTATAGTTATGATCAAATGTGGCATCACCATCCAGCAAACGAATGGTGTCTTCTGCAAAATTAGCCCCGCCTGCTGCAAAACATTGCGTAAAGGCAACATGCCGTATATTTATTTCCGTGACGAAGGGCGTTCCGTTCTCATCTTCTTTAAAATCGGCTGTAAAAAAACCATGCTTATCTGCATCCGATGTTTCAAACAACTTATCCATTGCTTTCTTAGCAACTTCAATCAACTCCGGTTCATTCAACAAACGTCCAAAAGAAGTATTTCCTGTAATGCCCGAAGGAGCTACCTTCGACATAATATAATTGACCCGTTCTCCACAAGCAGCTCGCAACAATTTACCTTCGTAGTACAGCAGTTTACAGGCAAGGTTACGTCCAGGTAAAAACTTGCTGGCTATAAATTGCTCCACACCTGGGTTGATTTGTATCCAGTTTCTTAACGCCTCTATACTTTCTACCTTCAGCGAGCCCAACCCGCTTGTTCCTGTGGTGCTGCGAACCCAGAAAACATTTCCCAACTCATTAAACACACGCGATAAATCCTTATCGCTTCTTGAAAATCCAACAGAAGGCGGCACTACGTTCTGACCACTTAATGCTTCCGTCATTCTTTGTTTGTCAACCAACAGTTTTGCAATCGACCAATCGGGGATTAATGCTTTACACGGTAATGCACCATTTTGTTTACGCTTGCTCCACTCCATCACTTCTAATTCAGGAAGAATAACGGCTACTTCAATTTTGTGATCATGGATTATTTTTTCAAGGGCGCTCCAGTAATCATCTGTTTTTTTAGCAGATGGAATCACAAAACCCTTATCGAACAATTCATGCTGGTATAACCCAATGGATAACGGATTTACATCCGTTCCAAAAAGCTCATACGGCTTGTACGAACTGTATTTTTTTAAGCTGACAGCAAAACTGCGCGGGGTTGGCCCCCCTACACCGGTAATGAGTATTTTCATAATCTAATTACTTCCATTGAAAGGTTCCATCGGCCTACTTTCACTTTGATTGACACCTTCTCTCTTCAAAATTTTCAAAATAGTGAGCCAAAATATTTTAAAATCTAACGATAGCGAAACATGGTCCACGTAATAAACATCCAACTCAAAACGCTTTGTCCAGCTAATGGAGTTTCTTCCGTTTACCTGTGCCCAGCCCGTAATACCTGGCCTCACTTCATGCCTGCGGTTTTGAACAGGCGAGTATAACGGAAGGTACTTAAACAACAAAGGGCGTGGGCCAATCAGGCTCATATCGCCTTTAAGCACGTTGATGAGTTGAGGTAATTCATCAATCGAAAGTTTACGCACAATTTTTCCAAATGTTGTAAGCCTCGCATTATCCGGTAACAAATTTCCGTGCCCATCACGGGCGTCATTCATTGTTTTAAACTTGATGATGGTAAAAGGAATTTGATTTCTCCCCGGACGTTGCTGGAAGAAGAAAGGCTTGCCATTGTTTTGAAAAAGAAGGGTTAACCAGGTGATAATAAAAACAGGACTTGTTATGATTAAAAGAAGAATTACCGAGGCAACATCCAATACACGTTTAAAAACACTTTTGTACATTCAATGCTTCATTTCATTAACCACCTTTTTTCTTTTTCCTGAGTTCAGCAAAGGGATTTCGTGAACATATTCTATTTTAAAGTCGGCATCGTCTCCCAAATATTCTTTAAACTGCTTAACAAGCTGCGCTTCTCTCTTAAAAACTCCCGGCATACATATTTTGAATACATATTCTTTTTCTCCGCACTGGACAAACTGATATTGTTCTATCTCTGTGTAATCCCACATGTTTCGATATACAATGTAAGAGGAAATCAATTCACCTTTTGTATTGTAAATCTGGTCTAATTTTCTTCCTTCAATTCGGGTAAGCACAGTTCGACTGCTACCTCCGATTTCAACTTCACCTAACACACCCACATCGCCTGTATCATACCTGATCAATGGCATGGCGTAGTTGTAATAATCTGTAACAACAATACGGCCAGGCGTTCCATTCTGCACAACTTCATCTTTGTGTAAATCCATTATTTCAACAAGGTAACTGGCAGTGTTCACCAGAAAGTTATTATGATCATCCATTGTTTGTTGGGCAATGATACCATTCTCAATATTCGAATACCGCGATAACACAGGGCAGCCAAAGTACTTCTCCACTGCATCCTTTGTATAATCGTTGAGGCTTTCCGACATGGTGATGATTGAGTTTACTCGCAACGTATTCGACAGCGTGTTATCTTTATGCAGTTCTTTACAGATTGTTTCAAATGCTGATACATACCCGATAAAACTTACAGGGCTTGCATTCTTATTTAACTCTTCTATAACGTGATGCACATTTGCTTTTAGGTTGAGTACATCAACAGGTACAATGTTTTGAAGAAACTGTGTGAAGTATGATTTACGATTGTAATCACTCCAGATTTTGAAGTAATAAAGTTTATTCCCCAATTCATAGCCACCCAACTTAGCAAAGTAGATGGTATCGGCTGAGTTGCGGTATTTTTTATTCTTATTGTGATATGTTTTAAAAGGCGTGCCCGTAGATCCACTTGTCACAAGGGGGATGATTTCATTAAACTTAAATGCAGTAGAGAGAAAATCATCCTTTCGTTCCCGTACCAGATTTTTATTAATTATTGGAAAGGAGTTGATTCCATCAGATTCATTGAACGATGAGTAGAATGCCGTTGTGGATACAGCATGTTTTAGTAAATCTGACAATCGGCTTGTAATTTTCCCTTTAACCTGATGGGTGTTTATATCTGTCATTACAGAATATATATCTTCAAGATGATGGCCGACTATCCCTCCATTAAGTGAATCCCTCAGAAAGAAAAATTTATTTCTAAACACTTCACTAAACTTCATAATCTCTGTCCAGTAATTATATCTCCTAACTCATTAGCCGCCATAAACTCTACATTAGGCCAGCGGTGTATGATCTTTTTCAACAATTTTTTCAATGCCCCAATTCCTGTTTCCCTGTTTTTGGGATTTACGTGCCCGCAAAAATTTACACGATGCGAACTGATGATGGCGGGTTTGCCCATCAAAAACGCATTATCAATTTCAGCAAGTGTCCTGTCAACCGAGACGCTTTGATGCAACAACGGTTCGAAGACACAGTTTCTAATCAAATAGTGTTGGCCGTATTTGTTCACAGACCCAAGGGGGTTTACTTTATACTTATACTTACCCCTCCCCTGGTGCTCTTTCTTAACTATAGAAGTATCAATATATCGAACACCTCCTTCTGCAAGTGTTTTCTCAAGGACTGTGTGTGCCGGAGAACCCGGTGCATTAAAACACACTGGCTTAAAACCAAAAACCTGATCAAAAATTTTCAACCCATCGGAGGCGATTTGTGCCAGAGCAATGTTTTCATCAAAATGGTAAAATGAAAATGCACTGACGTAACTGGTTGTGGGGTAGTGTGAAAAATTAAGACCCGCCAAACTGTGTTCGTGCATGCAGGCCAACACGTGTGGGTTTGATTCTTTAAGATAACTCATCAACCAATTTATGTTCACATGCTCTCTGCCATGAAACTGAGGCACTATCAATTTCTTTTCCATCCCTTCCTGCCACATAGCCCAAGTACCTTCATAGCCTGGTAACCGGTTAAGTGTTTGGGGCAACGTCTCATAATAATAGGTATGATATCCTTCGTCTTCCATCCGCGCAAAGTCGATGTTGGCAGGCAAGGCAAAAGCCGTAAAGACTGCCGGATTGTTATTACTGTCCCGAGCAGAAGTGAGTGTTTCAAACAAATAATTTAAATCTTCCGCATTCTCCAGTGCATCATACTGGTCAAACCGGTTTTCATCCATGCGGACTCCAGCCTTAATCAGATTCTCCCTTGCTTTTTTAGAAGCCACCCGGATATTTCCAAAGTCATCCACAGAAAAAACAACAAGCTTTCGTTTCGTCCGCCAGCCCGGAAGATTTTTTAATGTGAGTGATAGTTTCTTTTTGACAGACATTAATTAGCAAGCAATATTTACAGCATCAAGTCTTTCTCGATATTCCTTCAATAAAGTATCCCACACTACTTCCCTGCTGAACTGTGTTTCAATTATTTTCCTTGCCTGCATGGAATACATTTTTCTGTCTGCTTCGCTCACTATCATTTGTAGCATAGCCGCCTTGAGCGTCACCGCATCTTTTGGCGGCACAATCAATCCGTTTACTTTATCCGTTACAATTTCGTTGCAACCATTAATATCTGTGGTGATTATCGGCAAACCCATCGCCCCTGCTTCCAACAATGTATTGGGAAAGCCTTCGCGGTAGCTTGGAAACAAGTACACATCACTGGCATGATAATACGGCCTGACATCATCAAATCTTCCCGGGGCAATGATGTCGGGGTCATTGACGATTCTTTCCTGAACAGTTGTGGGTAATACTCCATAAATTTTTTCAAAGGTACCAATCAATAAAAGCTGGACAGTAACGTCTTCACATTCTCTTTTGATTTGGCCAAAAGCTTCTATCATTTCCTGTATGCCTTTCTCCCGTGCAATTCTGCCAACGAAGCAAAACACAATCGAGTCAGTGTTCAATCCAAGCATTGCTCTTGTTTTGACTCTATCTGCCGGGTTAAAATTGTTTGAACTGAAGTAGTTCAAATTAACTCCATTAGAGCCACCATTTGCCAACACCTTCAGTTTATCCTGAGAGCAAAATCCATACTGCAAAATGATTTCACAAAGGCCTTTTGAATTAGGGAACACTTTATGCGCACAGCGATACGTAAGACGCTCTGTAAAATTCAATATTTTTCGTGCCCATCCTTTTCGCTCTACCAATGGCATGCCCCCCACCGTGTGTAACCGAACGGGTACCCCCGCAAAAAAAGCCGCAACCATACCCAGCAAGCCTGCTTTGGGTGTATGGGTATGAACAATGGCCGGTTTTTCTTTCCGAAAGAATAAGAACAACTTCCAAAGCGCAGCCACATCGTTGAGCAAAGAAATATTCCGCGACATATTTACGGCATGCATCCGTATGCTTTCCCGCTCTCCACATTCATAAAAATGTTTTTGATCGCGACTGGTCACCCCGACCACTTCAAAGTATTGATTCATATACCGAAGTTGCCCCCGCATGATGATGTTCATGGAAACAGGCACGGTGGTTATCCTGATTAACTTCGATTTACTCACGCTTATAATATTTCGTCCAACCCTTTACGTATTTGAGTTGCCATCTCGGCATACGACCGTTTCTCTAAAATATACTTCCTTCCCGATACTGATTTTTCTATAGATGCTTCCGTGTCAATCAAAGCTATGTGAATAGCTTTTGCTATAGCTCCTGGTTCAAACGGAATAAGATATCCACCATTCGACTCCAGCATGATTATCTCTTGTTCAGGTATGCCCTGCGAAGCCACAACAACACAACCTGCGGCCAAATACTCCATTAATTTAGTCGGGGAAATTTGCTTGAAAAGTCCACCTGACGGGATAGTGGAGAGGCCTATTTTAGAATCCTTCAACAACTGAACAACACTTGCCCTCTCTACCTTACCATGAAAAACAACACTGTCCCCCTCACCTATGCTCGTAGCATAATGTCTTAAATATATATCATCAGCTTTATCATGCGAAGCGCCCCAAATATGAAGTTTTATCTTTCCGAAAGTATTGTTGTATATTTTAACAGCATCTATCAGCACATCGATTTTCCTGCTTTTAGCCAACGTTCCTATATACACTAAATCGTGTCTTCTTTCTCTCCAAGGAATAACATCGTTAAACTCATCAACATTAACACCTAATGGAAACACCCTGAACTTATGTGAATAGGCTCTGTATTTTTCAGTCATAAAACATTTCATCTCATCGCTTATCAAAAAAAACAAATCAACATTGCTAAAAAATATCTTCCTGAAAAGAATATCAAAAAAAGCCTTTACCCTGAAAGTGAAACTTTTTAGCGTAGTTGAGTATGCATGCAGATGAGAAATCTGGTGAATATGAGTGAGCTTTTTTTTTCTGAGTTTAAGAACGCCCGCAATTACAAGATATACCGGATCATTTCGGGTATATAATACATCCAGATTTTCAACTTTCCAGAGAGTTCTCGTAATGGAAACCAACTTGTGCAACTTTCTTAAAAAAAATGAACCATATTTTATTTCAATGTATCTGTATTTAACCTTACTGTTCTCCTGTAAACCTGATGGGCCAAAACCAACAAAAGTAACATAGCAATGTTGAGCAGGAAGTTTCGATTCAACAACGCCTTGTATAAAAGAATGATCGGTTGGAATGTCTTTATCGATAAGAACAAATATATTAATGGGGTTCACGGAAAAATAAAATCAAGAAACTTTTCACCAATCACTTCTTCGCGAAGTTTATCAATAATCTTAGCAGCATTTGCCCCCATTCCTTTTCGGACATCGGCATTTTCAATTACAAACTGAATTTTATCAGTCAGAGCCTGGATGTCGCCTTCCTTAACGAGGTAACCATTCACACCATCTTCAATTAAATCTGCAGGGCCAGCGATGAAATCAAAACTGATACAAGCCACTCCTGCCGTCATCGCTTCACACAATGCATTGGGAAAGCCTTCGCTACGCGATGGGATCACAAAAATTTCGGATTGCTGGTAAAGCAAATCCATATCTTTCACCTGACCTAGAAATTCTATCCTGTCATTAGCAATTCCAAGAGCGCGTGCTTGCATTTTTAAATGCGCCCCCTGCTCATCACCTCCGGCAATCACCAGTTTCCAATCATCGGCTTTCACTTGGCTAAAGGCTTCAATCAAGCGGTCGAAGCCTTTTAAATAATCGGTTAACCGGCCAACTGCCAATATTTGTTTCTTCTTAATTATTCCCGGTATCAGGATTACTGGTTTTGTTGCATTGTGGATTATGGCAATGGGGATAGTATTTCCGAAATATTTACGTTGATAAGTAGCTGCAATTGAAGTTTGTGCAATAATCCCAGAAGGATGATTAATAAAAAATGCCAAACGATTAAAAATCCTTATTTTAGTTTTCCATTTATACAACGGACTCGACCGTTCACTAATGTAAATCGGAACTCCGCATCCGACCAAAGCAAGAACAGTTAATGCAGAAAAAAATTTATTAAAGACTAATACAGTGTCGGGTTTATAACTGCGAGTCTCCTTTCTAATTCGCAGAACAGTTTGAAGGATGGGTAACGTTGAAAAGGTTTGTTCAGGCTCAGCATACTGTATTGACTCAGTCAATGTGAAAAACCGTGGAAGCCTGAACATGGCAACATATTTAACTTTATACCCCTGTGAAGCAAAATAATTAGCCAGATTAGAGGATGCCCGCTCCATGCCTCCCATGGTGAGACATGGACCAACTATGCAGATACGTTTTTGAGACACTACTTTTAAAGAATCTTTGCTATAACCTGACGCTGATAAGCTGGATCCTGTATATCTTCCACTACCCTACCTCCTGCGGCTTCGCTTGTATATTTCCCTTGTATTTTCACTTTAGCGGTAGCGCCCATTCTGTACCATTCATACTCGATATCAACGTTGCCTATATCCAATGCCTGATAGCCCAACTTAGCAAGGTCGTAGGCTAAAACCGTTGCTGTTGGCCCCAGTGCAATAAGAATTAATTTTTCGGTACTGTGTTTTTGGGCTTCTTTTAAAATCTCATCATACTTTTCAAAAGCATGATGAGCAGGAGCCAGTATGCGTTCCGCGCTCAAACACTTTGAAAACAAATCATTACCCACTCCAAGCCTGCTCTTGTCACCTTCTATCAGAAGCACTTTACGGTTATACCACAACCGCATGAGTTTTTCAAAATACAATTTACTTACCGATTTATCTTCAAAGGTCACATACACCCGTGTCATGCTTGCATTATAGTATTGCTTGTTGAGATTCAGGTATTTTTGCAGGCGCGGGTATATCCAAACAATCTGTGAGCGCCAAACTACTTTGCTTCTCTTTATCAAATTATCAAGGCTATAATATCCAATAGGTAAACCTACACAGTGATTAGGTACATTAGACACCAATATTTCAATCATGCGATTCCGTAAACGTTCATCATACCGTTGGTACGGAAGATTTAATTTATCAATAATGTACAAAAATTCACTATCTCCATAACGGGAAATAGACAGGGAATTTTCATAGATATCATCGAGTGTTTGTTCGATTGATTTAACCTTGGGAAGTGGATATAGTTTAATAACCACAGGATACAGGAAACTTAAACAGTATTTTACAGCAAGTCGGGGCCACCGTAGAAAACGGCTATAGCGAAGATTCATTACTTACTTGATAATTTTTAACTTATATAAAACTGATTTCCACAAGCCCCTTGCAAATCGCTTTATTGCATTCTTTTGACGGTAATCAACAACCGTTGTAAACAGAACAGGATGTATTACATTCTTTAAATAATTTCGCTGATTCAACAAACCGGATGGTAATGCAACTCCATTCTTAACATAGAGTACCATATTTTGTCTATACCACCATAGAATTTTTTCATTATCCCAAAAAATAGATTTAAGAACATCATGGCAAGTATAACCTCTGCTCATAAATTTTCCCTCCCAATACTCAGGCCACTGTTCGTTAATGTGATTCTGTCCACCCTGACGTGGAATAGCAGCCGAGAAAATAATAATATCCGATATGGATGTTAAATCTTCAACAAGACCATCGGCACGTTGTGAACTCAGGTGCTCAGCCACTTCTAGACAAACAGCTAAATCAACTTTCGATTTTTCGCTAAGAGGCTTTTCTAAATCACATTCAATAAATTCTTTCGGTAGAATATTTTGATAAAGCAACTCTTTATTTGCCCATTTACCATCATACCCCCGAATAGAAACACCGCGTTTTTTAAATTCATATAGTAGTGTAGCCGTGCCACAGCCAATGTCTGCCACTGAATCAGGCTTAAATAAATCAAAGAGGGCAGTTACAATTTCGTTGGCTTGTGTTCGCTTTACCACTTCCATTTCAGAAGTGTGTACAAACTTTTTTCTTATAAACATCCTTATTACTTTTCAATAAGCACTTCTAAAATCCAATGCGCTGAGTTAAACTTACCCACGTGCCACTGCATATCGCGTGTCCAGTAGCCGGGGCAGGGGAAATAGGCTTCGTGGGCATATCCGTAATTGATTTCTACAATCAACGGTTCGCCTTTATCAAATACAAAATCATAAGCAAGGCATTGGGCTTTTAATTTCTCCGTTACCTGAAAAGCTATTCCCACACAACGTTCATCTATCTCGTGCTTATCATATAAAATGTACCCACTTCCCGAAGCCCTGAAATCATTTTTACGAACCAGCCGCTTGATGGCAAATGCCCGGTTGCCTATTGTTATAACACGTATATCAAATGCATTACCGGCAATGTAATCCTGGAACATAATGTACCCACGTTCACGGCCATGTACCCGCGCAAATTCGGTTGATACAAAAAGTCTCCGCACACTTTTTAACAAATCCATCACCCCTGCTTTCTTCAACCGAAATTTCCTCCACGTTTCCAACAGGTTGCCTAATTTGTCATAAGCGGGAAAACCCCTGCCAAATGCTTTGCTGATAAAATGCTTTGCTTCATTTTTTGATTTGACGAGTTGCACATTTGACGACCCCGCCCCGCCCCGCAACTTGAAAACTTTAGGGAAGTTTGCTCTATCTATCCACTTCAATGCTTCGTCTTTTGAATAGAAGGCCATCGTTGGAGCAAAAGGTGCATTAATGGCTTCCAATAAATATTTCTGACCAAGTTTATCGTCAAAATGCCATGATGTGTTGAAATCAGGGTAAACTTTTTTTCCGGATTGCTGCAAGGCAAATAAAAGTTGCTTGGCAAACAATGAATCTTTTGCCAATATATGATGGTGATGCCAAAGAAACACATCACAATCGCGAACCTGCTCTACAATATCCGATGAATAGGCATCGACTAATTTATAAGCAATGCCGTTTTGTTCGCAATAGGATATCCAGTCTTGAGGAAAACCCCAGTTTGTATTATGAATTGCTAATTTCATTAAATGAATTCAACCTTATCATATTACCGAGTTCTGCACTTGTTACAAAACGAACATCAGGCCATCTCCTTAAAATTGCTCTTAATAATTCCTTCAATAATTTAAGGTTTTGTGTTCTGTTATGCCCATGAATTTTCCCCATATAGTTTAGTCGGTGGGTTGATATAATGGCAGGTTTTCTCCAAAAGAAGGCCGCGTTAATATAATCGATGCTCTGATTCACAATATTGGCATTTGAAGATACCGAAGGCTCAAAAAACACATTCCTTGTAAGATAGAGTTGATTATGGCTATTGCATTCACCAAGATAATGCTTGGTTTTCTTTATCTCCTGAGCAGATAAAACGTGTTGCTGATAAATTCCACCTTGTATGTACTTCACTCCGTTTTCAGATAAAATTTTTTCAACTTCATCGTACCATGTATAAACAGGAGCTATATATGATTCGGATCTGAATCCAAATATATTCTCAAACAAATCAGTTCCCTCTTCCAATCTTTTTAACTGGTTAATCTGATCATCTTTTGAATCATATTCCAACGATATCATTAAACGGTTACCTGCTTCGGGTTCAGTTTTTGAGGGGACACCAACCATTCGGTTATGAAATACAACTCGTTCATCTGAATTCTTATCAGCCAAACATTTCATCCATCGTTCTACATTGAAGTGCTCTCGGCCATGTAGTTGGGGAAACAATAAATTACTTTCAATACCATGTTTTAGAGCATTTATAGTATTGTCTGCCGGATAATATTTTTTATACGTTTCAAGAAATGTCTCAAAATGATATTCTAAGAAATTCCCAGATTCAATTCTATCAAAATCAGGGTTCGTTAATATCGTATTGAGTGTCAATACAGGATGATTCCCATGATCATCTTTAAATAGAGTAAGCACCTCAAATAACGCATTAAGATCATCCTGGCTTTCAAGCGTATCGTATCTTTCAAAAGGTCTTTTCTCTAATGGGAAACCGGCTTTGAGTAGTTCATTATAAGCCCGGCTTGATGGCATTCTTATACTCCCCCAGTCATCAGACTCAAAAACAATAAGCTTTTCATTAGTCCGCCAACCCGAGAGATTATTTCTATTTCTTCCAATAAATGATCTAACCCTACTAAGCAAAGTCAATTGTTAAGTCTTGTAAGTTCAACCACAATAAATTACAACCGGTAATAGTAATCCAATAGTGATTCAAATCTTTTCGGATACTCATGCTCTCTCACTTCACCAAGTCTAACACCGATTTCTCTGACTCAACTGATAAGGCGACAAACAGGCCCGGAAAAATCGTTTGAATACCTGTAAACTCTATGGCTTTTCGGGTAGATACAACCAAATTGAAAGAGAATACAAGAATTAATAAAAACTTTTGAACCTGGCTAAATCGAATATTATTAATTGAAACCAACCTAAAGCAAATTAAGCAACAAAGCAAAATATACAATATAGCGAACCGGATAAATGTTGTTTCCAAATTACTCATTAACATTAAAAATATAAATGAGCTTAACGACACAGCATATAGATTTCGGGTAGCCATGTCTGAACTCTTTAGTTTTCTATGAATAACAAGTAAAAGAGCAAAAAAGAAATACGCTGTCCACTTTACCTGATTAACAATATAAATATTTACGTTTTCTCTCATACTTGAAATCTTCTCTATATATTTTTGGTCTGCATATCCCGAAACTCTTGTTTGAAGCTCACCTTCAAGATTAGACGAGAAACCCTCTATAAACGGAGCAGTAACGTCATTGGCAAGAAAAGCCATCAGAATGAGTGTGTAATACATGAGATACCTTCTACCCAATAACTTAACCAGGAAAAAGAAAGGCAAAAAGCCCAAAAAACCAAAGTGTATAAGCGCTGTGAGAAGAATAATCAAATTGTACCGCTTATCCCCATCTACAAATACTTTAATAGCGCTATACAAATACAAAAGCATAGCCATAAATTGACGGAAGCCGGCTATTCGATAGGGCATTACGAATACAAATACAAAAAGAATAAATATATACGAAAACTCCAGGCCATTTGAATTAACTCCATACCTTCGTACAAGAACACAAACACCATAACCCAGTAATGCGCCAAGTACAGCAAAATAGATTGCGTAGTTACTTGTAAACCGTGAAACAGTATATTCAATAAGCGGCTGAAACACGTCTGGCTTATACTCATTGCTGGTATATAATTCTGTAAGTCGGCTATAAAAATCAGAGAAAGGTTTTTCCGACACCTCCATAAACCTTTGGGCATGCCTCACCACATCTACGTTATCAGAAAAAGAAAATGGGAAAAAATACCCGCAAAGAGCAAAGAATGAAACAATAATAAATTTTGAAGACTGCTCGTGAGTTTTAAAAATAGACCGAAAAAATGCTACCGCAGGCCATACAAAAAAGATCAGGTACCCTACGAAATCTCTCCTACCTTCAACACTTGCAGAAGAAACCATCTTTAGCCTATTCTCATGTAATCTATCCACTAACTTAAACTACGAATATCTTCCATTGAATCGACCTGAGCAACATGGGGTGGCAGGTTAATATTCTTCCATTGAGCATAAATCCCAAGAGATTGAAAAAATTTTTTAAGAGCAAAGTATCTACAGTTACTGTTATTATAGAACAATGAAGTAGAAGCACACCCGACAACAATAGATTTTTTTGCGCTGGCGATATACAACTCAGCAGGAATGCAATTCTTTATTACAGAATCCCCAAAAACATCATACAGTTTCCGGTAATGCTCGTCAGAAGTATTCGGGTGTAGTTTAATGATAACTTTATCAATCCTAAGTCTTTGAAGTAGTTGTATAATCTGATGAATTTCAATATCAATATGTTCAGCCACTTTGATTATTGGTGACAAGTAGATTAAGTAATTCACCATATCAGCAGGAATATTAACCTCTCCATGAAAAAAAGACAATACGTTTTGCAAACTATCCTTATGTGGCAAGAAATTAATGATATTAAGTTTCTTCTTAATTGGCGGGCCAATGTATTCATTAGGGTTTGTCATCCAAACCTCATCGATATAATTACTCTCTTCCATAAACCTGCCATACCAGATAATATCACGAAAGAAATATCCCGTTTTCCATAGCGCAGTATATATCTCACACGTTACTTTAACCCTGTTCTTCCAGAGTGACTTTTCGATTCTGTGATAAAATAAAGCACCATCCTGAATCAGGTGCCTGCGGGTTTTCTTTGATGCCATAGATACAATCATTGTATCGGCTGGCCTGTAAACATTAACCATAAAGAGATTACTAACCTCTCCCTTCAGTATTTCTTCCCGCGCCTTCTTTGCCGGGTTCTTCTCTGTTTCAATAAAAAATTCGATGGTGTTTATGTTTTGAGGTAACCTTTGTTTATCAATCTGCCTGAGTCGTTTTCCTAAAAACACCACACGGTTTTCGAAATTATCCGTATTAAAATGCTCCTGAATAATAAAATAGGCCATCAAAAAATGATATTCGGTACCCAACACAAAAACATTCACAGTTTTCATAAGCCTGATTCTATTTTCTTCAACTCCTGAATACTCACCATACGCTCAAATGTTTCAGATTCACTTAGTAACTGTTGAAATGTACCAATTGCATCTATTGTTCCATTCTTCATCAAAACAACTCTATCAGCATTCTTAATTGTTGACAACCTGTGCGTGATAATGATTATTGTATAGTGCCCTCTCAGAGAATCAATATTCTCCATGATTTCACTCTCCGTTTCAGAATCAAGTGAAGAAGTCGCTTCGTCAAGAAGCAAAACATCAACTTTCCTATACAGTTCACGTGCTATGGCGATACGTTGTCGTTGTCCACCGCTTAGGTTAATACCGTTTAATCCTAAAACAGTATCCTCATTATCAGGCAGCGCTACCACAAAATGAGAGCATGCTGCAAGTTCTGTAGCCTCTTTAAAACGTGATGTATTACAATCATTCTTTTCTTCCCAGAAACTAATATTGTTAAATACTGTATCTGTAAAGATTACCGGGTCTTGAGTAATATAGCCTATCCTGTCACGAAAAGATTTTTTATCATATTGCTCAAAACTTTTACCGTCTATTGTAAACTCCCCTTTATTCAAGTGCATAATTCCCGTAAGCACATTCATAAGGGTGGTCTTTCCGCTGCCGCTTTCTCCGACAATAGCTACTGTTTCATTTTTATGAATTGTCAAATTAACATTTCTAAGAATGTCTTTATCGTCAATAGACAAGCATCCATTCTTTACAGTCATATCTTTCTTAAAACTATCGAATACAGCCGTACCGGATTTTTCTGAATTACTATTTAAAATCTGTTTAAATTCTATCATATTATCAATTGCCCCCGAAACAGACAAATAATAATTTGAATGGCTTTGCATCTGCATCAGAAACGAAAGCGCTCTATAAAAAAACAACAAGCTGATCAGGATCGGGGCAAGTGATGAACCAAACACAGAAGTTTGAAGATAAATTACTGCAGCTACCACAGCAATCACTAAAGGCTCTCTTGAAGCGTTCAAAATAGCCATAAGAACCCCTACTTTCTTATTATTGTCTTCAATACCAACAGCAGCAGTTTCAATAGCTTTTGAATAGCCGACTATTCGGTGTGTTGCCTTTAAATATTTAAAATTCTGGATCAACTGAAATATCAAGCCTTGTAGATCACCTAATCCACCTGATAACAGGCGGGATATACTTTTGGTCGATTTATATATTCCGCGATACACAAGGCTGGTTAAAAGACCGCCTATTGTTACAAGAATAGCAAACTGGGTGTTTACAGAGAAAGCAAATAACATATACACCACTACCATTATCAGGTTTTGCATTATCAGAAAAAAGGCTTGATATGCTTTCGTTACCCTTTCAACTTCGGTTGTCAGTATATTTTGTATTCGTCCAGATTCCGATTTCAAAAAATATTCGTAGCTGACCGATGAAACATCTTGAATAAACTCAAGGCGAAGTCGCTTTAGAAAACTCTCTTGCAATCTCACCCGATAATAGAATTGAAAAAACGACACAACCCCCTTCACAAGGAAGAAAAATATCATTACCAATAAAACCGTAATCACAGTTATCGGGATGTCATTTTCCCTTAACAGGTCAATCAAAAAACTCAGCTTGCCAAGTTGTGTAGAATCAAAGGTGGCAGCGTTATCAGCCATTTGCAATAGTGGAAGGAACATGGTTATTCCAAATCCATCCAGCAAACCAACAAGAATGCTCAGCAAGACTCCATAGAAAGTTTTATTACCTAAATAGGAATAAAAGAAAAATAATCCGACAAATTTTTTCTTAAAATACTCAATCATTATTCACAAAATCGGATTGATGCAGGTACGTGCGAAACAAGCCTAACTCAAAGGAACTGGTTACAGAAAAAGAAGATTGCTGATCCACTACAACATGCCCAACACTTCCTGAAATTACCTGTTTTTGCATTTTAAAATTTTCAATCGTAGAAACGGACACCCCTCCTGATCCTCTGTAAAGCGCTTCGCGCTCCAACCTGGTAAACAAATTATGGTTTAAGATTGGTTGTAGCGTATGACCTGTGTGTTGATAGTATGTCTTATCATCAGGGCGAACACTTAGCACTGAATCAGTTTTAAATAACACTAACGTATTAATAACATCATCAATAATATCCGAATTAACAAAAGGATAATCGAGTGATACAGTCATAACAGCCTCAAATAAATTTCCTGTCTGCTGAACAATCTCTAACGCTTGGTCAACAGTTTTAAACAGTGTTTCGGAAGGTAATGAAAAAGCATCCGGTCTTTCAACAACATAGATAGACGGGTATTTTGATTTTAGATTACTCAGGCAAGCAAGAATTTCTTTATCAGATGTAGAAACAGCAATGGCAGACAAATTATTAGCACTTAGACCTGTTATGATTTTCCTTTCCAGAATAGTCTGCCCGTTAATCTCATACAAAGGCCAGTTAACATTTCCAATATACGTATTACGAACCGGGATAACCGCAAGTGTTGGCGGTGTGATAAAATTCTCTTTAACGAATAACTCTTTAATTTTTTTTCTTGTATTTAATATCTTCCCTTCATTCGTGGTAAGGTTGTTTCCGTGTCTCCTGTAATAGAACAGTGGTTCGTTTATATTGGTTACCTTATAGTGAGTAATGAACTTAATCCACAGCTCGTATCCATCCTGGCAGGTAAAGCTTTCGTTATATCCTCCTAACCTTTTTAAGAAATCTAATCTTATCATGGTACACGCTCCATGTGCAGGTTGATCGTATAGCGAAACCTCCTTTTCAAAATTGTGTCGTTTTTCTTCGCCTGTAACATTACCGTCTTTATCTACATAATAATAATCTGGAAACACCAAACCCAATTCTTCATCCTTTTCAAGAATAGTGCTCATCTTTTCCAACGCATTGGGGGCAAGAAAATCATCGGCATCTAAACGCATAATGTATTTACCTTGTGCGGCACGCATGGCAATATTATTTGTAATATTAAGCCCTTTATTCTGTTGATAGATAATGCTCACTTTTCGTTGAGCGCGATAATCTTCAATTATTCTCTTACTATTATCAGTTGATCCGTCATCGATAATCAATAGTTCATAGAAAGAAAATGATTGAGCAAGTACACTCTCGATGGATTGCTTAATATAATCCTGATAGTTATAATTTGTTATATAAACAGTTACTAAAGGCTTCATAGCAAACATTATTGAAACATCGACCAGTCGAGTTTCTGGTGACATTCAAGGTTCTTAATTGCCATTTTACCAATCAATTTATGAAAATCTCTTGCATCAATTCCATGATTCGGCCTTAATACTGTTAAATTCTCTTCTGTCAATATTTCACCTGCTTTTATGTTACAGGAAGGATAAACTGCACGTCTGAATGATTCCAGATGACCATTGTCGATTTCGATAGGCACAGGTCTTTTAACATCATTACCTTGCAAGGACTTTATAACATTTACCTCATCGATAAGAACTTTTACTTCTTCAGGGGTTAAAGAAACCTTATGGTCCCTGAATGCTTTACCCTCTCGTGAATCCGTAAAATGAAACTCCAGTATCTCAGCCCCCATAGCTACTGCATAGCACAATGCTTTGCTTCCCTCGGTGTGGTCAGAGTAGCCAACCGTAAGCCCTGTTAACTGTTTCAATCTGTTCATCACCGTCAAGTTTGCATCTTGTGATGGAATAGGGTACATACTGGTACATTGCAACACGGCAAGCATATCTTTTGATTTATATACAGAGTCTATTGACTGTATATAAGCAACACTATCGAGCACCTCCTGCTCGGTTGATAATCCAGTTGACAGAATTATCGGTTTACCAAGCATAGCTGTTTTTTTGATTACAGGGTAAGCTGTTAAATCTCCACTTCCTATCTTATACACAGAAATGTACTTATCCAGCCATTCCATAGCATCTACATCCCAAACTGAACTGGTGTACTTTACACCAGCTTCCAATACCATCTCGGCAAGGTATATATGTTGTTGCTGTGTAAGCTCAAATTTTTTAAAGTGCTTGTTTCGGTCAGGGCTTTCAAGACTTGATACTAATGTATTGCCTGTGTAAATCTGGAATTTCACATAATCCACATTCGTTTCAATAGCTAAACGTGTCAGTTTCTTAGCATATTCAAAATCACCTTCATGGTTACCGCCAATCTCGGCTATCAATAAAGGGCCGTGTTTTCCTTTAAATGATTGATTCATCAGCTCTTGATTATTTCTGAGTGATCGTTGTCGGAAGTCAACTCCCTATATAGTGAGTATATGTCTAAATAACTTGCATCCCTGTATTTTGCCTTTATAAGTTGCATTACCTGACTGGCAATATTCAAATCTTCAGGTGTATCAATCGCCAAACTTACACCTCTAAATGTACCGGATGGATTTACATGGTGCATTATTTTTATATTATATTTACTTTCGTTATTATACAGAAACTGTGTTACGTGCTCAAAGTCACCTGGAGCAGAGAACAATGGATACAGTTTTTTCATTGTATTTATATTAACAATCTCAACGGTTTCACCAATAGGATACATTTTTGTCTGTCTGTTACTGATCAGATCAAAATCACTCAGTCTCAGGTATTCAACAAGATCAATAGCTATTTTAGGGTCCATGAACAAACTATCACCGGTAATTCTGATAGCATAATCCAAATTATTAAAACCTGAAGCATTGATAAACCGAAGAGCAACATTGCTTAAATCACCCCGGAACACTTTAACGCCCTCTTCCAACGCCAGTCTTTCAATGACATCGTCCGACTCTTCAGATGAAGTTGCAATTACTATATCCTCTTTACTGAAAGATGTAGTAAGGCGGCTCATGATATTAGACAGTAAGGGTTTCCCATTTAATCTAATTAACGCCTTTCCGGGCAGTCTTGTGGAGTTGAACCTTGACAGTAAAACGATACCAATTCTATGACCTCTGATAATCATATCTAACTACAACGGTACACCTGCTAAAGCAAAATTATCTGAAAATCTATTTTCATCAACAAATTGTTGCAGTTCCATTTGGAACTTTTCATTAAAGCCCCATACTCATTAGTATGATTACCCAACTGCATAAATGTTTCATAGACATCCATACCAAAATACCAGGCAGCACAAGGTTTAAATACTTATTCCTCATAATACCCACCCGTTCTTTTCTTACGAAGTCCGTAGCCATACCCGTAGCCATAGCCATAGCCATAGCCATAACCGTAACCGTAACCTGGGCCGGATTTGTAAATATCGTTCAGCACGAAACTGATTTTCTTGATTTTTCCGTCTGTATAGAAATCGTTAATAGTTTTTAACAAAGCTTTGGGTGTATAGTTCTGGCGAACAATAAACAAGGTGTGATCTACCAATGCAGAAAGTACAAACGCATCTGTTACCAATGCCAGCGGTGGTGAGTCAACAAAAATAAAATCAAACTGCTCACGTGCTTTCCGCAAAAATTCTTCCATCCGTTTGCCCAATATCAATTCAGAAGGGTTAGGCGGCACCGGTCCACCACTTACCATGTACAGGTTCTCGTATTCGGTTTTTTGAATAACTTCATCAAACTGCGCGAGGCCGGCCAAGTAATTACTTAACCCTATGTTGTTATCTAAATTAAAATCATCAAATATTCTGGGTTTACGCATATCTGCTCCCACTATTAAGGTGCGTTTACCCGACAATGCAAATACGGATGCCAGATTAATAGACGTAAATGTTTTGCCCTCGCCACTGATAGAACTGGAAATCAAAAAGACCCCTTTCTCCCTGCCTTCTAAGAAATAGTGCAGGTTAGATCGCAATGCCCTAAAGGATTCGGATATAGCCGACTTGGGTTTGACGAATACTTCCAGATTTTCAGTTGTACGTTTATGCCCTACGCCACCTATAAATGGAATATTAGTAACATTTTCAATGTCTTCACGCGACTGGATGCGAGTGTTTGAAATTTCAAGCAGGATAAAGATAATCAACGGAAACAAAAGACCACCGGAAAAACCTAACATATAATTGCTCTTTGGTGATGGTGATATGGGACCATACGCCCGTGGGGGGTTTACCACCATAATATCGGTAGTGTTGGCCGCGCGCGAAATCCCAGCCTCTGCCCTGCGTTGTAACAAAAACACATACAGGTTTTCGAGCAGCGCATAATTTCTTTTAATGTTTACCAATTGCCGCTCGGCAACCGGCAGGCGGTTCAGTTGCACTTCAACTTCTTTGATGCCCTTGTTCAGGAAATCCAATTTGATCTTGTCAACCGATTTTTGATTTTTAACAGACTCCAGAATATCGTTTTTCAACTCCTGAATCCGCTTTCTTCCATCGGCAATTAACGGATGCTCTAATTTTTCAGTTCGTACCAACAGCTTTATATCGGTTTGCATTTTTATCATCTGCGAAATCAAGGCCGTTAAAACCGGATCAGTTATACCAACAGATGTCGGTAATATCACTTGGTCAAGATTGTTGTCACTTTGATTGATGTAATTATCCAAATATGTATAATAGTTATTGCGAAGGGTCAGGTCTGTTTTCTGGATTTCCAATCCTTCTATTTTCTGATACAGTCGAAGCGCCTCGCTGTTCAGGTCGGTTACAATATTTTGATTTTTAAATACTTCTAATTGCCGCTCCGACTTACGCAGTGAATCTGCAATATTTTTGAGTTGATCGTCAATAAAGTTGATTGTATTGGTAGCAATCAAATTTTTATTGTCCAGGTCATACTGCTGATAATTTTTAATGAGGCCGTTAATAAAATCAATCTCTTTTTGAGATTGAGCACCTTTAAGTGACAGGTTAATAACCCCGGCTCCTTCTTCTGCCCATTCGGCTGTAATCCGGGATGCATAACTCTCGCCTACATTCACTGCAGGCAACCATGAGAAGGCGTACAGTTCACCAAAACTGTCATCTATTTTACCCTTTACGTGAACGCTGAACTCAGTGTCGCCAATCAGGATTACCTCATTAAATTTTTTACGCATCTTGTATTCCTGGTTGTCAAGTGCGTAAAAAATATCAAACTCCGAGTTACTAACAATCTCAAATCTAAAATTCAAACTCTTACCTTTTTCATTCTTAGTAATATCTACATGTAGTGGTAGTGATTTATATACTTCTGATGTAAGAAGATTACCTATCCTGTAAAATGTTTTATCAAACGATAATTCTTTTACAGTCTGCTCCATCAACGGGATGGATTTAATGATGTAAATCTCGTTGAGGTAATTCCGGTAAAACTTCACCAACGGGTTGTTGTACAGAAAATCACCACTGGAAGCTTCCTGGGTTTCTTTTACAATAATAGAAGCCTTTACCTCATAAATGCGTGTAGCATATCGATTAATCGTAAAAGCGATAAACAGCCCGATAAGAATGCTCAGTACGATCAAATACCAATATCGTGCAGCCTGATAAAGAATACGCTTGGGGTCAATATTGAAGCCATCGTTTTCTCTTACAGGCTTATCTACTGGAAGGGGTGTGTTCACTTGTTGGCGAGGTTTATAGTTAAAATAACAAGGGTGAGGGTAGAAATTACGATTGAAATATTTTGACCAAAGTATTTCCGGTAAGGTCGCTGCCGCAGGGCAGGCACAATCAACAAATCATTTTGATGAACAAAAAAGTTGGGCGATTGCACGAATGCCTCATCTAACAAGTCGATATACTGCACCTCGGTTTTACCATCTTTAATACGAATCAACTTTACATTTCGTTTATCTGCCAAATCCGTAAGTCCCCCTGCAAGGCCAATGGCTTCCAACATATTTACCCGGTTATTGGCAAGCGGTACTGCTCCTTCTTTAGCTACTTCACCTAATATGGTGACACGGAAATTTATCAATCGTACTCTAACCACCGGACTTTCTAAATACAGGTTAGCTATTTTTTGAAGTGTGTCCTGAATTTCGTACACCGTAAGCCCTGCCACTTTCACTTTTCCAATAATAGGAAAAGGTACAGTACCGTCCGGGGCAACCAACTCACCAATCAAAAGCGGGTTTGCATTCTGGCCTAATCCCTGTCCACCCAGTGGTGTTTCCCTGGCTAAAAAATCATATTCCTTAGATGTAAGGCTTTCAAACCGTATGGATAGAATATCTTCCGGTTGAATCCGGTAATCAAAAGTTGAGTATGGGTAGCTGCGTACTACCGTATCGGTTGGGAGTTCTTTTACATTGACGTCTTCTTTTTGCAGCAACACATACTTCCTGTTGGACACACACGAGGCCAGCAATGCCAACGCAAGTAATAAACATAAATATCTCATCTTGAAAAATTCAAATGCTAAATATATTCAAATTTCTGGCAAGCTTTATATCCGGCTATTCACAGCTCCGCCTCCTCAGTCACAGTGAGTTTTTTTCCAAACGCATTCTTACAGACACATGGTGCCCGTGTTTCGTCTATTCAACCTGCCACAACAGGAGTGCATCACGGAACTGTTCTTCCCGAAATTCATTGGCCTGTATGTGGGACACTTGTATATCGCGGTGAATCAGTGTTTTTGCCTTCTCCACCAGGCTGCCTAAATAATGCTCGTCAATATCACCCACCAACAACAATTCAATCACACCCGAATCCCTCCCTTTGGCATAGTCGCCTGTAATATAGGCCGACTTGAGGTCGCCCAATTTGTGAATAATATTTTCAACGATTTTATCGATACCCAAATACTTATGTACCAAGCCTTTAAGTTCCTGGTATAATGGGTGATGAACGTTAGCACGATATTCAATAGTGCGGCCATTCTCGGACGATGTTAAATAACCGGCCTTACTCAGGTTGTTCAACTCATGGCGAATGGAGTTAGTTGACTCACCAAATTCCCCGGCCAACCCCCGCAAATAGGCAGTAGCATTGCCGTTGGTAAAGAACTTCAACAGCATTTTAACCCGGGTTTTCGATGTAATAAGGCCTTCTAACACTTCTGCAAAGTAAAAGAAAGATTTAAATGAGTAAAATTATTACTCGATAAAAAATCATTGCGAAATATAAGTTCAAATCTTCCTTAGCACAATTGAATCAAGGGTAACCAAAAGGCTATGGCCTATGGATTCCAATGAAACCGAAAACTTATCGCCTTCGGAAGTTCTGTTAACTGTTCCACGAAAACCTTTCAGGAGTCCATCTATAATCTCTACCTGGTCACCCTGATTAAATTTTTCTACTGGCATTGATTCTACAAATAGCCCCGATGACAGGAACCGCTGAATTATGTCCATATCTTTCGGATGCAATATTGCAGGACGGTCATTATGCCGGATATTCCAGGCAATGCCCGGGGTTTGAAGAATGTCAGGAACCCGGTCAACCGTATCGTGAACAAAAATATACGAATTGAATAAAGGCACCTCCACCTTCTTTTTTCTATCACTCCATTGACGCATCACTTTCTGAAGTGGTAAAAAAACCTCATATCCCCTTCTTGTCAGAAGGTCGCGAACCTTTTTCTCTTGTCGGCTTTTGGTATAGAATACAAACCAGTTCTTAGACATACACTAACTGATTGTCAGTTTTCGTACCAGAGTTATTACCTGATATACTTCTCAAAACTCTTATGATCGCGCTGAAACAACTGGTCGGGCGTTAGTGACTTAAAATACTCGTAGGTAATGCGCAACCCCTCGGCACGTGAAACTTTAGGCTCCCAGCCTAATATTGTTTTGGCTTTACGGATGTCGGGCTGGCGCTGCTTCGGGTCGTCTTTCGGAAGTGGTTTAGTGATGATCTTTTGCGTAGTTCCGGTCAATTTAATAATCTCTTCGGCAAACTGCATGATGGTGATCTCATCCGGGTTACCGATGTTCACCGGCTCTTGATAATCCGACATCAACAATCGGTAAATACCTTCCACCTGATCGTCAATATAACAGAACGAACGGGTTTGCGAACCATCGCCAAATACAGTTAAGTCCTCGCCCCGTAATGCCTGTCCGATAAAGGCAGGCAACACACGGCCATCGTTCAGGCGCATACGCGGACCATACGTGTTAAAGATGCGTACGATGCGGGTATCTACATGATGATAAGTATGATACGCCATTGTCATAGCTTCCTGAAAACGTTTTGCTTCGTCATACACGCCACGCGGACCAACCGGGTTTACATTACCATAATATTCTTCGGGCTGCGGGTGTACCAACGGATCGCCATATACTTCAGAAGTTGAAGCAATCAGGATACGCGATTTTTTAACACGGGCTAATCCTAACAAATTATGAATACCCAGCGAACCAACTTTTAACGTCTGGATGGGAATTTTTAAGTAATCAATCGGGCTGGCCGGTGATGCAAAGTGAAGTATGTAATCCAACGCACCGGGTACGTGTACAAAGGTTGACACATCGTGATGGTAAAATTCAAAATCGGGGTGCTTAAACAAGTGTTCGATGTTACGCAGGTCGCCTGTAATCAGATTATCCATGGCAATGACATGGAAACCTTCTTTAATATACCGGTCGCACAAGTGCGATCCTAAAAAACCGGCCCCCCCGGTGATCAAAATACGTTGTTTCTTCAACATGAGGATGTAAAATGGTTAACTAACCTTTTGTCAATTAAAAAAGCCTTCAAAGATACAAAAAAGAAAGCCTTTTCCGTTTTTCATGCCTCACCGGCACAAAAAACCGGGATTCAGTAAATCAGCTTTATTATAAACTAATGGTATTTCACTACCATGCTGTATTACCGTAAGCCCTGCTTCGGTTACGATGGCCTGCGCTGCCGCTGTATCCCACTCCATGGTTGGGGCGAAACGTGGGTAAACATCGGCCTGATTGGCGGCTAACAACATGAATTTGAGGCTACTGCCTGCCGAAACCAGCTCGGGTGCGTTAAGTTTTTGTATAAATGCCGTTGTCTCTTCATTGCTATGCGACCGCGAGGCCACCACGCGGATACCCCGCTGCCCAAGATCAACCGGGTGACGTTTGGGAAGCTGCGTTTCAACACCGTTATGCTTCCGGAATACCCCCGCACCCTGCCGGGCATAATATACTTCACCCGTTACAGGCACGGCCACTACCCCCAGCACCGGAGCCTGATGATAAATGAGTGCAATGTTTACTGTAAACTCGCCATTGCGTTTAATAAATTCTTTGGTACCGTCAAGCGGATCGACTAACCAAAAATACTCCCAATGTTTACGAACATTATAGGGGATGTCTTTTCCCTCCTCGCTCAATAAAGGAATGTTTGTTGATTGTAACGTTTGTGCAATAACATGGTGCGCTTTTCTATCAGCAATGGTTAAGGGCGATTGATCGCCTTTACGTTCGACTTGAAAATCGTTTGAATGATATACTTCTAATATCGCTTTCGAAGCTTCTTCGGCAGCATGGATGGCGATCTTAACTAACTCCTTTAAATTCATATTCCAGGTTTCCAGTCTCCGGTTTCCAGTTACCGGTAACAGGCAACCTGAAACCGGTAACTATTAAACAATCATACCTGCGGCAACGGTTTCATTCGTTCCTTCATCCACTAAGATAATACTGCCGGTAATCCTGTTCTTTCGGTAACTATCGAATGCCAACGGTTGAGCCGTACGGAGGCGAACGCGGGCAATATCATTCATCGTTAGTTGATCGATGTGTTCAACGCGCTGCAACGTATTAATATCAAGCTTGTACTGAATTTCTTTCAGGATACCTCGTACTTCTTTTGTCGTGTGCCGGATGTAAAACTTAGTGTTCAGGTTCACCGCGCGCTGGTTCATCCAACAAAGCATTACATCAATGTCTTGTTCGGTTTGCGGATGATTATTAGGTTTAGCGATAATATCCCCACGACTAATATCAATTTCATCATCCAGCGTAAGCGTAACCGACATAGGCGCGAAAGCCTGTTCAACAGATTCACTGCCAATGTGTATCGATTTAATGGTTGAGGTAAAACCGGAAGGCAACACCATTACTTCATCGCCTGCGCGGAAAATGCCCCCGGAAACCCGTCCGGCATAACCCCTAAAATCCTGATGGTCTTTAGTTTGCGGACGTACCACGTACTGAACCGCAAAACGACTATCAATATGATTGTAATCGCTTTCGATGTGAACGGTCTCCAGCATGTGCAGCAAGGTAGCACCCTGATACCAGTTCATGTTATCTGAACGGTTCACGACATTATCGCCTGCCAATGCGCTGATGGGTACGAACTGAATGTCGTGTATTTCAAGTTTTGAAGAAAAGGCTTTGTACTCTTCTACAATTCGTTCAAACACCTGCTCATCGTACGCTACCAGATCCATTTTATTGACACACACAATCACGTGCGGGATTTTTAACAATGACGCAATGAATGAATGCCGGTACGTTTGCTCTACCAATCCTTTGCGTGCATCAATCAGTATTAAGGCAAGGTTTGCAGTGGATGCTCCCGTAACCATATTGCGCGTATATTGAATATGTCCGGGTGTATCGGCAATGATAAACTTGCGCTTGGGCGTAGCAAAGTAGCGGTAAGCCACATCAATGGTTATCCCCTGCTCACGTTCCGATTTCAATCCATCGGTTAACAGCGAAAGATCAACATAATCAAATCCTTTTTTGGCACTGGAAGCCTCCACTGCTTCCAACTGATCTTCAAAAATCGATTTGCTGTCGTACAATAATCTTCCGATCAGGGTACTTTTTCCGTCATCCACACTTCCTGCAGTAGTAAAACGTAATAACTGGTTCGTCATAACTAAAAGTATCCTGATTTTTTTCTATCCTCCATTGAAGTTTCAGAGCGCTTATCATCGGCACGGGTGCCACGTTCGGTTTTGCGCGAAGCGGCAACTTCTTCAATAATCTTTTCGATGGTATCGGCTTCCGATTCTACCGCACCAGTGATCGGCATATCGCCACACGTACGGAAACGCACTGTTTTTATGATGGGTGTTTCCGTTGGTTTTAATTTTAACCACGGTGAGGTTGAAAGTATCGCGCCATCGCGTTCAATGACTTCGCGTTGATGTGAATAGTAGAGTTTGGGAATCGGGATGTTTTCGGCCTGAATGTATTGCCACACATCCATTTCCGTCCAGTTTGAAATCGGGAACACCCTGAAATGTTCGCCCTGATGTTTACGGCCATTAAACAGGTTCCAAAGTTCTGGTCGCTGATTTTTAGGGTCCCATTGCCCGAATTCATCGCGGTGCGAAAAGAACCGCTCCTTGGCGCGCGCTTTTTCTTCATCGCGCCTTGCACCTCCCATAGCGGCATCAAACTTATGCTGTTCGATGGTATCGAGCAACGTAACAGTTTGTAGGGCATTGCGACTTGCTCCGTACCCGGTTTCTTCGCGTACCCGGCCTTTGTCGATACTTTCCTGTACCGATCCTACGATCAGTTTCACGCCCAGTTCGTTTATCAGCCAATCGCGGTACTCTAACGTTTCGGGGAAATTGTGACCTGTATCGATGTGCACTAACGGAAAGGGAATGCGTGCCGGGTAAAATGCTTTACGCGACAAATACGCTAATACGATGGAATCTTTCCCGCCCGAAAACAACAATGCGGGCTTCTCGAACTGCGCCACTACTTCGCGGATCACAAAGATGGCCTCGGACTCAAGCTCTTTTAAATGACTTAAATAATACTGACTCATTGATTTACTGTAACGTTATCTTCGGTTCGATAACGTTCATCAGCAAAGCTAATGAATCGTTGAGATTTAGGGTATGCGTTGGAATGATAATATCAGGATTAACCGGAATTTCATAAGCGGAATCAATTCCGGTGAAGTTCCTGATCTCACCCGCCCGCGCTTTTTTATATAATCCTTTCACATCGCGCTGTTCGCATACCTCCAACGGGGTATCTACAAATACTTCAATGTACTGATCTCTACCAACAATAGCCTTCACCTGATCGCGGTCGGCTTGAAATGGTGAAATAAAGGCCGATAATACAATTATACCCGAGTCGAGCATGAGTTTGCTCACCTCGCCTATCCTGCGGATGTTCTCGATACGGTCGGCATCGGTAAACGAAAGGTCTTTATTAATGCCTGCGCGGATGTTGTCGCCATCTAACAAATAGGTTTTAAAGCCTTTTTCATGCAACAAGGCTTCTAACTGAACGGCCAATGTAGATTTACCCGAACCGGACAAACCGGTAAACCAAATCAGTTTAGCATTTTGCGCCAACAACTGCTGCCGGTTAGCCTGGCTGACTTTGGTTTGTATCGGATGGATGTTGTTCAATTCTTCTATTATCTATTTATCGTAGCGAAATCAATGATTAGATCAAAACTGGACGAAATGCCCTACAAATAAAAGCCTAACCCGTTACGACAGTTCACGTAAATTATTCTTTAGACTTGGATTTTTTTCTATTCTGTCAACCAGTTTACCAACCCTTTCAAAATCCTGTTTGTTTTTTATAACATAATTAATTGAAACTAATTTACCGTTATGTTCAAACTCGATTTGATTATTACCACCGTGGTGAATACCATAAAACTCTCTTGGCATACCCAAATACTCGTTCACGTATATTATCAGGTTGGTAAGGTCAGTATAAGGAATCCTGACATCCCTGATTTCTAAATACTGGTCAGCAATTACAAGGTTAGCTTTTCGCTCACCATAAGCTGATATTCCCATATACTTATCGTCATACAGCTTTATACCGAGTATTGTAATCGAAAGGGTTATTGCCGTTTTTAATCCAACTAACGGAAATTCAATAAAAAATAATACCCAAAGACCTGCAATGGCTCCAAAAATTGAGAAATTATATATTAAGCGCTTTTTGCTTTTCTCTTTTGTTTTCTCAAAAATGCTGGTACGAAACTCTTCCACGTGAGTTACATTACTAATAAATAGCCGGGAATTTGTTTGGGTTCGACTCACGCATCATGGCATAAACTTTCTCAAAAATTTCTTCGGCATTGGGCTTGGTAAAATAATCACCGTCAGACGCATACGCTGGCCGGTGTTCTTTAGCCGGAATGGTTACAGGCACGGCATCTAAATATTGAAATGCCTGCTGCTCTTCCAATACTTTCTGCATCATATACGCGGTAGCTCCGCCTGGTACATCTTCATCGGCAAATACTACACGGTTGGTTTTCTTTACCGAAACGGCAATTACATGATGAATATCGAACGGCAATAAAGTTTGCACGTCAATCACCTCGCACGAAATACCAAACTCCTGCAAGTCTTCGGCTGCCTGCATTACCACACGACACATCGAACCATACGTTACAATGGTAACATCGTTTCCTTCGCGTAGAATATCAGGCTTGCCTAACGGAATGGTAAATTCTCCGATATTATCGGGCAGTTGTTCCTTTAACCGGTAACCATTCAGACATTCGATAATAATCGCGGTATCGTCTGACTTCAATAACGTATTATAAAATCCTGCGGCTTGTGTCATGTTACGCGGAACAAGAATATAGATTCCGCGTAAGCTGTGCAGCATCATCCCGATAGGTGAACCGGCATGCCACACGCCTTCTAACCGATGCCCGCGTGTGCGGATAATAACAGGAGCCTTTTGTCCGCCTTTGGTGCGATATTGCAAACACGCGAGGTCATCGCTCATAATCTGCAAGGCATACAACAGGTAATCAAGGTATTGGATTTCGGCAATCGGGCGCAAGCCCCGCAACGCTGTACCAATACCCTGACCGAGAATGGTGCATTCGCGGATTCCGGTATCGGTTACGCGCAATTCGCCAAACTTTGCCTGCAAACCTGCAAAGCCCTGGTTTACATCGCCAATCCTGCCCACATCTTCACCAAAGGCAAATACTTTCGGATCGCGGGCAAGTGCAGCCGTAAAGCACGCCTGCAATAACTCGCGGCCATCTACCTGCTGTGAATCATCACCATACTGAGGGCTGATCTCTTCAACTTTTAAAGCCGACAATTCCGACTCGCTGTATAAATGAGAACTGTAACGGTCGTGATTCTTATGCTCTACGTCTTTAATCCAGTCGATTAGTTGCTGGCGTGCCTCGCCTTCTTCATCGCGCATTAACCGGAGGCTTCGCTTGGCGGCCTTCACACAATCCATGCGGATCGGGTTAAGGGTAGTGCGCAACGTTTCTTTGATCTCGGTAATAGCTTCGCTGTGCCGGCTTTCTTGAATGGTCTGTTCCAAAATACCGATCACCGATTTAAAATCTTTTTGAATATCGGTGTTAAACGCCTTCCATGCCCTGTCTTTTGCTTCGCGTGCAGCTTGTTTGGCTTCTTTCTCAATTTCATCGACTTCTTCGGGCAATACCAGCACATCGTTGATGATCCACTCGCGCATCTTCAACAAACAATCGTGCGCGGCCTCCCACGCTAACCGTTCTTTTGATTTATACCGTTCGTGCGAACCCGATGTTGAGTGGCCTTGCGGCTGGGTTACCTCCTCTACGTGCAACAACACCGGAACGTGTTCGTCCCGGCAAATTTTTTCAGCTTTTTGATAAGCCGCCAGCAGACCGGGGTAATCCCATCCTTTTGCCGTGATGATCTCAATGCCCTTTTCATTTTCCGATCTGCGGAAGCCTTCCAATACTTTTGATATGTTGCTTTTGGTTGTGTGGTACTCGGCCGGAACGGAAATACCATAACCATCATCCCACACCGAAATTAACATCGGTACTTGTAACACCCCACTGGCATTGATGGCTTCGTAAAACATCCCTTCCGATGTTGAGGCATTACCAATCGTACCAAAGGCTATTTCGTTTCCGTTCACGGAAAGATTTGTAAACTGTTTTAAATCGGGATTATTGCGAAACAATTTTGACGCATAGGCCATACCCAGCAAACGCGGCATCTGCGCGGCTGTGGGCGAAATATCGGCACTGCTGTTTTTTTGTTTGGTGAGGTCTTTTAACAAGCCCTTTTCATCGAGCATACGGGTAGCATAGTGCCCGGTCATTAACCTGCCTGCAGTGGCCGGTTCGGCATCAATATCGGTGTGCGCATACAACTGTGCGAAAAACTGTTGCACTGTTAATTCGCCAATGGCAAACATAAAGGTTTGATCACGGTAGTATCCTGAACGGAAATCGCCATGCTTAAACACCCTGGCCATGGCAATCTGGGCAAGCTCTTTTCCATCGCCAAAAATGCCAAACTTGGCCTTGCCCATAAACACCTCTTTGCGGCCTAACAAACTTGCCTCGCGGCTTTCCCAGGCAAGTCGGTAATCTGCGAGAATTTCCTTCACCTTAGCCTGCGAAAACTTCACTTTCGTTTCTTTTGTCGTACTCATGTAATTAGGTTACGTGAAACAGAATTCCCATTCCGCCCAAAAATAGCCATTTACCTTAAAAATAAATAACATTTAACCCGTAAGACGCCAGGTTGACTATTGATTATTGCCCATTATCTTTGCTGCCTGTTTAAAACGATTGATAGTTATGATTATAGGCGTACCGAAAGAAATAAAAAATAATGAAAACCGCGTAGCCCTTACCCCTGCCGGTGCACAAGAGCTTGTAAAACGTGGGCATACTGTATATATCCAAAAAAATGCAGGTACCGATAGCGGTTTCAGCGATGAAGAGTATGTAAAAGCCGGAGGTAAAATTTTGGCTACGGCCGAAGAAGTGTTCAGCCTTGCTGAAATGATCATGAAGGTAAAAGAGCCGATCGAACAAGAGTATAAGCTCATTAAAAAAGATCAATTAGTCTTTACCTACTTCCACTTTGCTTCGTACGAGCCGTTAACCAAAGCCATGATTGCTTCGGGTGCAGTATGCCTTGCGTACGAAACGGTTGAGCGTGAAGACAGAAGCCTGCCATTGCTGATACCGATGAGTGAAGTAGCAGGACGTATGTCGATACAGGAAGGCGCTAAATATTTAGAGAAACCCTTAAAAGGAAGAGGTATTTTATTAGGCGGTGTACCGGGTGTGAAACCCGCTAAAGTATTGGTATTGGGTGCAGGTATTGTCGGTACGCATGCTGCAAAAATTGCTGCCGGTATGGGCGCTGATGTTACCATCGTTGATGTAAACCTCAACCGCTTACGTTATTTAGATGATGTAATGCCGAAAAACGTTCACACGATGGTATCGAACGAATACAGCATACGTGAAATGGTGAAAGACCACGATTTGATTGTAGGCGCTGTATTGATACCCGGAGCTAAAGCACCCAAACTCGTAACACGCGACATGCTTAAAACCATGCGTCCCGGAACGGTGCTGGTCGATGTGGCTGTTGACCAGGGCGGTTGTATCGAAACGTGTACCCCCACTACGCATGAAAATCCAACATTCATTATTGATGATGTGGTACACTATTGCGTGGCCAATATGCCCGGTGCAGTACCCTATACATCAACCCTTGCCTTAACCAACGCTACCCTGCCGTATGCCGTACGGTTGGCTAACTACGGCTGGAAACAAGCCTGCCGCGATAATGCCGATCTGAAAAAAGGATTGAACGTTATTAACGGTGAAGTGGTATATAAAGGTGTGGCCGATGCCTTCGGGTTGCCGTTGAGTGATGTGGAGAAGTTTTTATAAGTAAATAGTTGTTGGTTGCTCGTTGTTAGTTGATTGCGAATAAGTTTCACTGGACAATGAGACAGACATCTAACAAAAGAAAATTTGGACTTGGACTTTTCATGGTATTAGTCGTAGGGTTAATAATCCCTCAGAGTTTTGAAAATCCAGTTGACAAGGCTGACAAAAACAGTTATAACTCAAAATCATTTTGGTTTTATCCCTGGGGCAAATCAGGGACACACAAGGGTGTTGACATTTTTGCAAAAGAAGGTACAACCGTTAAATCATCGACAGGTGGACTCGTAATTTTCAAAGGAGAAATCGAGCGCGGTGGAAAAGTGGTTTTAATCGTTGGGCCAAAATGGAGACTTCATTATTATGCTCACTTGAGAGACATTGAGACCGGATTTTTCTCATGGACAAGCAAAGGTGGAAAAATCGGAACAGTTGGAACTACTGGGAATGCTAAGGGAAAATCCCCTCACCTACATTACTCAATAATTACAATGATTCCGTACCCATGGAGAATTGATAGTGACAAACAAGGATGGAAAAAGATGTTTTATTTAAATCCTATCTCCTATTTAGAGAACAATTAATAGACGTAAAACCAATCCACAACAAAGTCTATAATCCCATTTGTTCTTTTATTTTTAATTGATGAGAAGATTTACAGTTTATAGCTAATAATTGATAGTTGTTGGCTATCGGACAACGAACAACCAACAACTAAACTCACATCGGATACTCCGGAAAGTTCTTCAACAGTTGTACCGTAGCAACATCCTGTTGTACTTCGTAGCATATATGTTTTAACCCGTTTGTTACGGCAATAAACTTTGCCTTGTACTGTTGGTTGTACACCGAAGCCTGCATGACTGTTTTTTGATCGAGCGTTATATCGGGCGATTTACATTCTACCAACAACCAGGGGCTTCCTGTCCGGTCATACACCGTAACATCCGAACGTTTTTGCAAGCCATTGTACGACAGGCCGCTTTCTATTTTAATCAATGCTTTGGGGTAGCCCAACCCGTTTATGAAAAAGTGAACAATGTGCTGGCGCACCCACTCTTCGGGCGTTAGTGCAACACGCTTTTTCCGAATCACATCAAAAATCCATAACTTGCCTTCAGCTTTACCGATTTGATAGTCGAACTCCGGCAGATCAAGCTTAACCATTCCGTAAAGTAACGAAACATGAAGACAAAAAAAGAAATTGTAGAAAACTGGCTGCCACGCTATACCGGCCAGTCGTTGGATCAATTCGGAAAGTACATCCTCCTCACCAACTTCGATAATTATGTACGCCTTTTTGCCGAATGGCATAATGTGCCGGTTATCGGGTTAGACCGTGCCTTTCGCAGTGCAACTGCCGAAGGTATCACCATCATTAACTTTGGCATGGGCAGCCCGAATGCCGCCACTATGATGGACTGCCTCAGCGCCATCCAGCCAAAAGCCGCTTTGTTTTTGGGCAAATGCGGTGGACTTAAACAGAAAAACGACATCGGTGATTTGATTTTACCCATTGCCGCCATTCGCGGTGAAGGAACCTCGAACGACTACTTCCCTGCCGAAGTGCCATCGTTACCGTCTTTCGCTTTGCAGAAAGCAATTTCTACCACTATTCGTGATCATAACCAGGATTACTGGACGGGCACTGTTTACACCACTAACCGCAGGGTTTGGGAATGGGACGAAGAGTTTAAAGCATATCTCAGGAAAATCCGCGCCCAGGCGGTTGATATGGAAACAGCCACGATTTTTACTACGGCTTTCGCCAATAAAATTCCGGCCGGTGCTTTGTTACTTGTATCGGATCAGCCCATGACACCCGAAGGCGTTAAAACCGAAGTAAGCGACACCAGCGTAACAAAAAACTATGTTGAGCAACACTTGCGCATTGGTATTGAATCGCTGAAGCAACTAATCAACAACGGAATGACCGTAAAACATTTGCAGTATTAATTTACCGCAAGTGTTTTACTTCGTCTGAACGTAATGTAAAGTGCGATAAATCCCAGCACGAAGAAAACGATCAGCGACAGCACCGAGTTTTTCATCCCGAGCCACTCGTCAATAAAACCAAAGGTAAAAATGCCGATCACCACGGCAATTTTTTCGGTAACATCGTAAAAGCTAAAGAACGATGCCGTATCGTTGGTAACCGGCATCAGCTTGCTGTATGTACTGCGACTAAGCGATTGTATTCCTCCCATCACCAGGCCAACGCCAACAGCCAATACATAAAAGTAATATTGCACATCATGATCCGACTCCTTTAACGCAGCCATGATGTACGCGGCCACGCACAATACAATCCACAACAACACAACGCCCATCAATACCTGGAGGTTGCCATACCTGCCCGACAACTTCGACATAACAAATGCCCCGGCAATGGCTACTAATTGAATAATCACAACCGTTAAGATCAGGCTTGTTGTGGGCAGACCCAGCATTTTACTGCCAAACATGGTAGCCGCCAGCATTACGGTTTGTACGCCCATGTTATAAAAAAAGAACGCGACTAAATACCACTTGAGTACGCTCATCTGGCGCACCTGCCGCCATACCTTACCTAATTCAATAAACCCGGCTGTTAAAAAGCCGTAACTGAATTTTTCTTCGGATGGTTTATTCGCAGGCAGGTACCTGAACGTAATTTGCGCAAACCCGATCCACCACAACCCCACCAACAAAAATGTAATGAGTGCGCCAGAGGTGCTATCGCCTTTTGAATTGAAATAAACTACCAGTCCGAAGCCAACCAATTGCAGCAACACACTGCCAAAGTACCCCATAGCATAACCCCGTGCGCTAATCTTGTCGCGGTCTTCGGGTGCGGCAATTTCGGGGAGGTACGAATTATAAAAAACCAATCCACCGGCATAGCCGATCACTGCAAAAATAAAACAGGTAATACCCCAGCCAACGTTCTCGCCCCGAAACCAAAACATACCCATACAAGCCAATCCACCAACGATGGTGAAAAACTGCATAAACTTCTTTTTATTTCCCTGACTGTCGGCAATGGATGATAGGATAGGCAATAAAAGCCCGATGAACAGGTAAGCAAACGCGAGAGCGAAATCGTAGAGTGCCGAGTTTTTAAACACAAAGCCCAGAAACGGAACGGTATCTTCGCCATACGCAGCTTTGGTAACGGAAAGAAAATAAATCGGAAAAAACGTAGTGGTGATCACTAAGTTATAGACAGAATTCGCCCAGTCGTACATACACCAGGCCTTTACTGTTTTGGGGTTGTTATAGGTTAACTGCATAGGTAAAACCCTGCCAAGATAGGAAATGGAGTGAGAAATCCGATAGCATGGCTTTTGTAAGCTGACTGTATGGGGCTAAAGCAAGAAGCCGATCTGAATTTATTTGATACAAAGCTTTACAATATTGTGGCACATAGCTTATTTTTTCCAGTTCTCAATGTTAATTCCTTGAATGGACTCGTAATGCCTTTCGTTATTTGTTATTAATGTCAACTCATTTTCAATAGCGATTCCTGCAATTAAAATGTCGGATGTTCCAATAGTAATTCCTTTTAGTCGCAAATCTGCATACACATCTCCAGATATTTTCGCGGACTCTTCTGATATGTGAATGATTGTATTATTGTTAACAAACTCTTCAAATACTCATTGAAACGACCAACTATTCTTTGATCACCCTTAAAATAGAAGGATAAAATATCGGTATCAACAATAGATCCTGTCACGATTAATTAAGTTGCCTATCGTTTGCTCTATTGTCGTGAAGGTTATCTGTCATTTCTGTAAAAAAGTCGTTATCCAGATCTTTCCAGATTCCCGCGAGTTTTAAGGTCTTGCCTTTTGATTTAAGTTGGCTCTCAATTTCACTCAACAGGTTATTTATTTCAGTCAGTTTATCTGCCGATAACTGCTGAAGTTTTTCAATCAAACTGTTCCTAAGTCGATTTTTTACATTCATAAGTCAAATGTAAAAAAAAAATCCGAAATGCTAAATTAGCCTTAACTTAGAACATCTTGGCGGAGGGAGGGGGATTCGAACCCTCGATACAGTTGCCCGTATAACGGTTTTCGAGACCGTCCCATTCAACCACTCTGGCATCCCTCCTGAGAAAAGACATAAAAAATATTGCGGAGAGAGCGGGATTCGAACCCGCGATACCCTTTCAGGCATACACACTTTCCAGGCGTGCTCCTTCAACCACTCGGACACCTCTCCAGTATCAAATAATCCTATTTTCTTTCAAATATATGTATCCTTGAATTGATTTATAGAAGTGTTCCCTTTGAAAGGCTTCACTTCTGGTTTCAAATTTTTCAACAAAGTGAAGAATAAATGGCCTTCTACCTTTAGTTGCCCTAACATTTCCACTATTATGTTCTTCAAGTCGTTTTTCCACATGCGCTGTACTCCCGTAATAATACTTACTGTCTTTCAGGCTTTTTAGGATATAACTGTAAAACATCTTTCAGGCATACACACTTTCTCTAAATGCGGAGAGAGCGGGATTCCCCCAACGGGGTGCCTTTGGCAGAACCCGCGATACCCTTTCAGGCATACACACTTTCCAGGCGTGCTCCTTCTCCAAAGGAGTCCTTCGGACAACCACTCGGACACCTCTCCGGCAAACAGGGCGCAAAGAAAAGCATAAAACAAGCCTTCACAAAGTGTCGCGCAAGGTTTTATACGCTTAATTCACCTGACAACGGCTTACCGATCATATCTTTTACAACATCCGGTTCATACTCCCCCAACAACAGCATCAACTTGGTTACAGCCGCCTCGTTAGTCATGTCGGCACCGCTTAGCACGCCAATTCGTTGTAAATCTTTACTGGTTTCGTAACGCCCCTGCAACACCATACCACCCGGGCATTGCGAAATATTCAAAACAATAATGCCGCGTTCAATGGCCAGCCGCAACGCATCAATCAGCCAGCGAACGGTAGGGGCATTTCCTGATCCGTACGTTTCTACGATAACGGCTTTTAACCCCGGGGTTTTTAAAATCGACTCAACAATCGATTGGTTAATGCCCGGAAACAACTTAATAATGGCGATGCCCGAATCGAACGAGGTATGCAAACGCAGCGTTGCGCCAGATTGTACCTTACGGATAACGGCTGTATTGTAGTCGATCTTCACACCCGCTTTTGCTAAGGGCGGATAGTTACCCGAATCGAAGGCATCGAACTGCATACTCTCTACTTTTTTAGAACGGTTACCCCGCAGCAATTCATAATCGAAATAAATACATACTTCCGGCACAACGGCTTCACCGCTTTCTTTAGCCGAAGCAATCTCTAACGCTGTAATTAAATTTTCACGGGCATCAGATCGCGGTTCGCTGATGGGCAACTGCGCTCCTGTTAAAATAACCGGCTTATTCAACCCTTCAAGCATAAAGCTTAAAGCCGAGGCCGTATAGGCCATGGTATCGGTGCCGTGCAAAATCACAAAGCCATCGTGTGTTGTGTAATGATCGGCAATGATCTTCGCTAACAACTGCCAGTGTTCAGGATTGATATTGGATGAATCGATGGGGCGCTCGAACGAAACCACGGTAAGCTCCAACGCCATGGTGCGCAACGTGGGCAGATGCTCTAAGATCAATCCGAAGTCGAACGGAATTAACGTACCGTCTTTATCGTGTGCCATTCCGAACGTACCACCGGTATAAATGATCAGTACCTTTGAGCGCGCCTTATCGGGCGAGGCGGTGTTAACCAATATCGTTTTTATGTTCATAGCTTAAATAGCTTATGTGCGTTTTGTGTTGTGATGTGCTGTACATCGGCCAAGGTACAATTTTTAACTTCGGCAATGCGTTGTGCAATAATGGGAATGTACGCTGGCATATTGCGCTTGCCGCGATGCGGGGTTGGCGCCAGGTACGGGCTGTCCGTTTCGAGTACAATCCGGTCTAACGGAATGTGCGGAAGCACGTGCTCCATACCGGCCTTCTTAAAAGTAGCCACTCCCCCAATGCCCAGATAAAAACCAAGATTTGTTAATTTTTCTGCCTGTTCCTTTGAACCCGTGAAGCAATGAAACACACCGGTAAGTTTTCCATCTTGTAGTTTTTCGACAAGCGCAATAGTTTGATCCATGCTCTCGCGGCAATGCA
This sequence comes from uncultured Roseivirgaceae bacterium, assembly GCA_964404445.1. GTDB lineage: Bacteria > Bacteroidota > Bacteroidia > Cytophagales > Cyclobacteriaceae > UBA2336. Next base: position 46,873 of record CAYOJW010000002.1, read on the forward strand.
CCACAATGGGAAGATCACACTTTTTTGCCCAGCTTACCTGAAGGGTAAACGCTTCAACCTGCTCATCCCAAAATGTTTTATCCCAATACAGGTCGGTGCCCATCTCACCAACGGCTGCAAACCTGCGTTTGGCTAACCATTCTTCCACTACATACAACTCTTTTTCAAAACCCTGTTTTACAGAACACGGATGAAGACCCATCATAGGAATACATACCGAAGGATATTTCTGCTCTAACGCAAGCATACCTTCAATGGATCTATGGTCAATATTCGGCATATATATTTTACCAATGCCTGCGGCAATGGCCTGTTGCACCATTTCGTCACGGTCTGGCGCAAACTCTTCGGAGTAAACATGGGCGTGGGTATCAACCCAATAGTTCAATGCTGACATACGGTGCAAAGATGATAATTCCCACGACAACTGAAATTACCGGTAACACCAAAACTTCTTATTCTTTATAATCCAATCTTATCAAAAACCTCTGATAATTCGTTTGATGGTGTGCAGGGTTGAAACCCCGTAAAGTCCGCGCTTTCCTCCAGGGCATCGGCCAGATCGAAACGGTTTTGTGAAACCGAAAACGCTATCCGTTCCTGTAAAAATTTTCGGGCGAGGTATTCCTGTTCAGGCTGGCCGGGCGTAGGGATAAAAATGGCTTTCTTGCCCAGCACGGCTAAATCCATTACCGTGCTGTAACCCGAACGCGCCACAACTATATCAGTCTGCCGAAGCAATGCCGCAAGGCCATCAGCATCTACATAATTTATAATCTGCACATTACCTACTTCGCTCTCGCCCATTTTTTCATGGATCATACCCCTGATAAAAACTGAAGGCTCGTTCAACATCACTACCTGGGGCAATACGATTTTCTCTAACACCGATCGTTGCGGTTCAGGACCAGACAAGACTACCACAAACCTACCTGTCCGACAGGCAGGTTTGAATTTACCGGATTGCTCCGCCCCTATCCGTTGAAACCGCGACAACACCCCGACATACTGTACCGGAAATTTAACGCCCGACAATTCGCCTGATAACATACGGTTAGCCTGATCGGGAACCCATACCCGGTGAAAGCGTTTTATAAACCTGTACTGTAAAAAGTTCAATAATCTCTTTGACCAACCCCAGCCTTTCGGTGCCGGCAAGTTTAACTGGTGCGATAAAAAAACCGATGTTGCTTTTGCCGACCAACAGCCATAGCGATTATCCGATATAATCACATCGATGGACTGTTGCTGAACAATCGTTTCGATTGCGCGATGTTCGTTCCGGATGGATCGCAACAATGCAGGCGCTTTTAATATCGTAGCTAACCATGCGGGCAACCCGATGGAATACTTCACACCATAGCCGGGTAATTGAAAAAACGTAAGTGCAGGGAACTCTCTTTTGAGTAGCTCCAGCGCATCGCCATCGCTGGCCACAAACACCGTATGGCCGCGCTTCAATAATAATTGAATAACGGGAATGCACCGTGTGGCATGGCCGAACCCCCAGTTGAGCGGAGCGATGAGTACACGTTTACCCATGTTACAATACGTTAAACCGATAGCCTTGTTGTATAAAATACTCGATGTACCGTGGCAGAGTATATCGCATGTTGACTTCAGCTTTCAGACTGTCGTGAAACACAACGATAGAACCCGGCCGGGTAGCTTGTATCGAATTACGCAAACACGTTTCAGGCGATACGTTGCGGTCGTAATCGTTGGTGAGCACGTCCCACATTACGATGGTGTAATCGTTCAATGCTTTAATCTGCGAACGGGTAATTCTTCCATAAGGCGGACGGAAGAGTTTCGAGTTTCCGGTTGCCAGTTGCCGGTTGCCGGTAACTGAAAACTGGTGACTGGCAACCAAATTTTTGGTGATTACATTCTCGCATTCTTCTACATTTTCAACATAATTCTTCAGTAGTGTGTTCCAGCCTTTCAAATGATTAAAGGTATGATTCCCCACACTATGTCCGTGATCAATTATTTTTTTAAAAACATCGGGGTGTTTACGAATGTTATCGCCTATGCAAAAAAACGTAGCCTTGATGTTATGTTGTGCCAATACTTCCAGCACAAACTCTGTTGGTCCCGGTAGCGGGCCGTCATCGAATGTTAGGTACAGTTTTTTTTCTGTTGTTGATACGCGCCACAACAAGGTTGGATAAAGCCAGGGAAGAAAAAACGGAGCGCGGAAGAAGTTCAACGGGTTTTGGGTTACAGGTTTCCAGTCGCCAGTTTCAGGTTACCGGCAACGGTTCGGGGCTTGTCGCTCGCTTGGAATTTTCTACCGAAAATTCCAAGCGAGCGACAAAGCTCAAATTTACGAAAAACTGTCGAACGGGAACGTTCGTCCCGCCTGACGCCAAATCCTTGTTAGCACTCGTTTTTCTTTCTACCAAAATTTCCACCAAGGTTTTTCGCTTTTAGTTGTCTGACTTTGTTGCTGTTTGAACTGTTCAAGTTCACTTTTCATTTCGTCACTATATGCAAGTTGCTTAACCGTATATGTAAGTTTCTTATTCCCTTCTAAATCAATTCCAAATTTCTCTGCCAACTTTAAAATGTCGTCCGAAAAAATATTTTCGTTAATTATTAAACCATTCTCTTGCTCCAAAGGGTCATACAAATTATCTGTTATTTCTCCGTCCGAAACAAAAAAGTGCCTTTTTATTGTGTCGTTATAAACTGTAAAGCCAAATGAATTAGATGTCGTCTGAATTATAAATGTTATAATTTCGGTATTTAGTATTCTTGAAAGTTGAAGCAAAGCCATCTCGTCAACCGTGTCAACCATTTCAGGGTCATTAATTATCGTCCAGTTATTGTCTGTCCAAATTCCCCTAATTGCTATTTTCTTATTGGCAAGTTCAAAATAGTTGTTATATAAATAGTTGTTGAATGTTTGCCAGTCGTCAAACTGTTTGTCTTGATTAGTGTCAATGTATTTAAATGACTGAAAAATTTTATCTGCGTTGTTTAAGAAATTACCTTTAATTGCTATAAAACTGTTTGTCATATGGTGTAGTTTAAAATGAGTGCTAACTATTTATTAAGTTCCTACACGGCACGAAAGTATGGTAATATCATCATGGTAGCCCATACGGCCTTTAAACTGATCGAGGCTTACGATAATATCCTGGTGAATGGTTTTCAGGCTCTTGAAAAACGTTTCGGGTTTATTGAAATAATCGATCAGGAATTCAACGCCAAACTCTTTACCTTCGGCATCAATGGTTTCGGTAAGGCCATCGGTGTAACAGAACAACAAAAACTCATCGAGGTCAGTTATAAAGCCTTCGTTCAAAAATGGAAGCGGGTGCATCGCCCCCAACACTGTCGATCCGTCTTCCAGCAACCGTACACCGTCATTTTTTGTCCAGAGTATGGGCGGGTTATGTCCTGAATTTACATACACCATCGTTTTAAGGCGTATGTCGTAAATGGCCGCAAAAAAAGTAATAAACTTTTCGCCTTTTGTATTTTCAAGTACCTGGTAGTTTAACGCTTCAATAATATCGGTGAGGTTAGGCGTTTGCCGTAACAACGTGCGCAGCGAAGCCTGAAAATTCGACATCATAAGCGCGGCCGGTATTCCCTTGCCGCTTACATCGGCCACACAAATCAAAAACTGGTTTTGGTTGATCGGCACGTAATCGTAATAATCGCCACCGATACGATCGTGCGGTAAATAGCTGGCCTCTACTTTCAACAAAGGTGTATCGGGCAGTTTTTTCGGGAAAAGAAACTGTTGTACATCGCTGGCAATTTCCAACTCTTTACGAAAAGCCTCCTGCTCAAGCTGTTTGCGCGCAAGTTTTTTATTTTCGATGGCTACAATAATAATATTGCTCAACGCCTGGATAAACTTCACGCCATCATCCTGATGGTACGTGTCTTTCTTCTCTAACCCACCTACAAAAACAAGCGCCAGTGTTTTATCCTTATGCGTTACCGGGATGATGATGTCGAAAACGGTAAAGTCGCATTGACCGAACTCGCGCAAATGCGTAATATCCTGAATGGTTTTAAACTCAGGCAGTAAGTCGGCTCGGTGAAATTTCTTTTTTGTACCGAAGGTAACTTTACAATCCCATTCATCATCCAGCACAAACAAGGCGAGCTTTTCGATGTTCAGATTCGAGCGCAGGGTAAAGTTGTAAATTTTGTAGAGCGACTCTTCAGGAAGGTTGCTGTTAATGGCCTGAGTAATTTCCAGTAACGCATTGAGTTCTAACTCCTTAATTTCAAACTTACTTTTAATCGATAACTCAGACATACAGTAAAGATAATACAAAATGTATAACAGGCACGGGCGTATTGCGTTAAGGGGTTTCTCTGCCTTTCCAAACCGGTTTGCTGAACAACGCTGCAAGCGCAACGCCCACGGCATACCCGGCATACACTACCTGCCACAACACAAACGCAGGCCAGCGCCATCTATTGCCTAACCACCGGTGTACCCGTACCAAAAAAAAGTATTCGGTTGTTGCCTTGGCCAGCAAACAGGCAACCATGATGTATGCCGACACATCGCCCATCAACACAAACACGGGTAACACCATCATGCTGAGGTTAAACAAAAACACCGCTACGGCCAAAAGTTTACTGTTGGTGCCTTCGTGGTGTTTCCACTTGGCAGCCCAACGAATACGCTGTTGAAAAAAATCCTCTGCCGTTGGCTGAGGTGTTGTGGTTACGATGGCTTCGCGCACTGCGTTAAACCGGATGGCCGCAGCGGAGTACGCAGCTTCTACTTTACGCATCAGGAATTCATCGTCACCGGAGGCAATGTGCGTATTACCTTCATATCCGTTTAGTTCTGAAAAGACCGTTTTACGAAATGCCAGGTTTGCTCCATTGCACATGGTTGGAAACCCAAAGGCAGCCGTGGCAGCGCCCGACCCGATAAGACTTGAAAACTCGATAGACTGCATTTCGGCAAATAGTGTTGCTGGCTGATCGTTAGCCGAACGCATACGCACCGGGCCAAACACCATTTTAACCGACTCGCTTTGAAAAGCCGAATTGACAGACCGCACCCAGTCAGGGCCGGGTAAACAATCGGCATCGGTTGTTATTATAATTTTACCCTTTGCCGCCAGAATGCCTTTTGTGAGCGCAGCTTTTTTTCCAGGCTCAGGCGCGTTCACCAACATACCGGTGAATGTGCTGCTCCGCAGTTTTTCGTGCACAACGTTTACGGTATGATCTTCACTATGATCGTTTACAACGATCAGTTCCAATTTATCGGTCGGGTAGTTTTGTATCAACAGGCCATCCAATAGCCTGCCAATGGTTTGCGCTTCGTTACGGCACGGAACAACCACCGTGATAAACGCTTCTTGCTGAACGCCCGGTACAGGCCGGTTAACCGCTTTAATCCAGCCGGTAATCAGGCCAAACACGGCAACCATATACGCCAACGTGATCAGGATAAATACAAACGACATCGGTGCAATTTGTGAAATTCTCTGCCTATTTTAACACCGTGAAAAATGTTGTGCGCGAAAAAATTATTTTGGGGCTTGACCCCGGTACCAATATTATGGGGTACGGCCTTATTGCTATTCGCGGCAACAACGTTACCCTTTTGCAATTTGGCATTATCCGTCTGGGAAAAGTGGATAGTCACGAACTACGGCTTAAAAAAATATTCGACCGCGTATTGAGTTTAATTGATGAATACCATCCCGATGAGGTTGCACTGGAGGCTCCCTTTTTTGGGAAGAATGTACAATCGATGCTGAAACTTGGCCGGGCACAGGGAGTTGCCATGTCTGCTGCATTGTTTCGTGAGATTCCGATCACGGAATACGCACCTAAAAAAGTAAAACAGTCGGTTACCGGAAACGGAAACGCCTCGAAAGAACAAGTAGCCAGAATGCTGATGACGTTACTGGCAATTAAAGAAATGCCCAAACTATTAGATGCCACCGATGCCTTAGCCGTTGCCTTGTGCCACCACTACCAGCACGGTGTTACAAAACCTAAGGTAAAATCGTGGGAGGCGTTTGTTACGGATAATCCGGGAAGGGTGAAAAAAGTATAACACATCAACACGATTACCTTACCAGAACTTACGTTCATACAATAACTGCAAACCAATTACTGTATGTTCCCAAAACCAGCGTTCATGCACTGCCTGAACACCATTTAGCCCGAACTGATCAGCCCTGTCTGGATGTTGATGAAGACTTATAATCTTATCCGTTAAATCATGCACATCGTCTGCGGTATGCACCAACCCACAATGCTCCTGCTTCACCAATTCAGCTTGTGTTATGCAATCACTTACCACAACAGGTTTACCCATTGCCATGTACTGAAAAATTTTATTGGCATAGGTCGTGTCGTGATGGATATTTTTTTTCAAAGGCGATAAAGCAACATTACAATATGCGATGTAACTTGGCAAAAGCTCAACATCTTTCCACCCTTCAAACATTACACAATCGTGTACACCCAATGAAACAGCAAGCGATTTTAATTCGGCATCGACCGAGCTTTTGCCAACAATCCACAAACGGGCATCGGGTATTTTGTTTTTTAACAATACCATTGCCCGGATAAGCAAATCAGTTCCTCTGCGCAGTGATGTATCGCCAATATACAACAGGTTATAAGAGCCTTCCATTCTTTTTTGTACTGATTCGGCTAATGGATAGTTTAGAAATTCATTTTTACTAATTGTATTGGGTACAACCACAACCTGTTCTTCGGTTTTCTGAGTGTGCGTTATGATGTCCTGTTTAGCCAGTTCCGCAACAACCACTACCGCATTGGCTCTACGCGCCAGCGTGTAGTAAGTCTTTTTCCATCTTTTCAGATCGATCAGCAACCTTCCCTGAAAACTGTTAACGTGTTTATACTCGCGCATTATTTCGGGGCGGTTTTCATGTAAATCCAAAACCACCGGCAGCTTAAATTTTTTATTCGCGCTGAAAGCCGATTCAGCAATCACCATATCGTGAATGTGTAATACCTGTATGGTATTCTCTTTTATAAAATCAGCAATTTTTGGAGCAACTAACCAGCGATAAAACGGAAACGTATAAGCAAGTGCCGATAACTTATAAATCAATTTTCCCGCCCGGTACCGCCTGACATGAATACCCTTATATACTTCCTGTATATTTTTTACTCCCTGAAAATCAAGGCAAAACAAAAAAACCTCATGGCCTGCGGTTATTAAACTAATGGCCTCCTTTTCAACCCGCTGATCGGGCGGAAAGGGGGCATCTAAGATCATTCCTATTCGCATTTGTACTGATAATCGTTCAAATATACTAATCCGGTTCGTTAACAGATTGTTTATACAAATCTTACCTTTGGCAGCTTATGAAAAACACCAACCACTGGAAGTCCACCAAATATGTTTTTTCAAAGGGCAAATTGATCGGTTCAAGAAATGCCGCAGAACTGAACATTGCCTCGCGCCTCCAGGCCGATTTAGTAGCCGCTTTCTACCAGCAACACCTGAAAGATCACGCCCATGGAAAATTAGCCGATTTAGGTTGTGGTAAAGTTCCGCTTTATGATGCTTACAAAGCTTATGCGACAGACATTACGTGTGTCGATTGGGGCGGGTCGTTTCATGAGACCATTCATTTAGATGTTGCATGCAGCCTGAACGAACCGCTGCCCTTTACCGACAACAGTTTCGACACCGTTATCCTGTCGGATGTATTAGAACATATTGCAGAGCCTCAACTACTGATGAACGAAATCGCCCGAATCTTAGCGCCAGGAGGAAAACTACTGATGAACGTTCCGTTTTATTACAAAATCCATGAAGCCCCACACGATTACTATCGCTATACCGAATTTGCACTCCGGCATTTATTTACAAAGGCCGGATTAGATGTAATTATACTGAATGCCACGGGAGGCTCGCCCGTTGTGTTTACGGATTTCACCGCTAAAAATCTTATCAGAGTTCCATTGTTAGGCAACCCATTGGCCATGTTGGTGCAATATCTTTGCTCGTGGTTTATCCGCACCGGTATTGGTAAAAAGATTTCTGTCAAAACAGCAAAGCATTTTCCATTTGGGTATTATGCTATTGTTCAGAAAAAATCCATGTAATTATGTTTTACTTTTTCATTCAATGCATACGTGTTTTTGGTTTACAGGTCGGTATCAGGGCATACCTGAATATAAAGGTCTTTAAAACCGGAAGCATAACACTTGGCAAGTCAACGCAAACCGTATTTTTCAGGCCACGTACCATTGATGTGCATACCTTTCGCGAAATATTTTTACGCGAAGAGTATAACATTACATTACCCGATGGGTTTTCTGTCAACACCATTATTGATGCCGGGGCAAACATCGGTTTCACAACTCTTTATTTTTCAAGGCGATTTCCGTTAGCCAGAATTTATTCGTTCGAGCCTGACGCTGAAAATTTTGCATTACTTAAAAAGAATACCAATCCGCACACCAACATCGTACCCGCGCAAAAAGCTATATGGAAAAATACCGGATTTATAAAAATAACCGATAAGGGTTATGGTGTTCGCGGTTTTATGGTTGAAGATGCCCAACCTGACACTCACCATAATGTTTTTGAAGCGATTTCACTCACCGATCTGATCGGTAAAAATAATTTTACATCCATCGATATTTTAAAAATGGATATAGAAGGCAGCGAAAAAGAAGTTTTTGAAGCTGATACTTCGTGGCTGAGTATAACACGATGCCTGATTATTGAACTACACGACCGCATGAAACCCGGTTGTTCAACTGCCGCATTCAAAGCATTATCGGGCTACAATTTTGAATGCTCGATAAAAGGAGAAAATTTAGTGTTTATTAACCGCGACCTGGTTCCATATTAACGCTGTACTAAACGGGCATACAACGCCTCTAACCGTTCGCCCTGTATTTCGGCATTAAACTCTTTCTCAACGTGTGCCCGCGCCTGCTGGCTAAACACCGGTATTTTTTCAGGATGTTTAAATATCTGTTCAAGACATTGCCGCAGACTCTCTACATTGTTTTCTTCGGCTAAGTAGCCGTGCTCACCATCTTTAACAATTTCGGGTATATCAGAATGTTTGGTTGACACCACCGCCATGCCGGTTGCCATGGCATCTACAATGGCCATCGGTGTGCCTTCTTTGTTGTCGTTTTCGGTAGTCAGGCTCGACAGGATAAACACATCGCACGAATAGGCTGTTTCAATAACATACTGATAGGGCTGATACCCATGCCAGGTTATACGGTCTTCTAAGCCATCGCGCACGGCTTGTGCCTTGAGTGCATCGCGCAGCGGGCCATCGCCAATAATATCTAAGTGGAACTCGTAGTTTTTAAGCGCAGCCAATGCCGACAACGCCACGGTAATTCCCTTTTTGGGTAACAGGCTTGAAGACATCATCAAACGGATTTTGTTACCGTGATGAATGCGCTGCACATATTTTATCGCACCCATATCCACACCCATGTGGTGCACTACTATTTTATCGGGGTTGCACCCTAACGATACCAACTGCTGTTTCATATACGGGCCAAGCACCAGCAACAAATCCACTTCCCGAAACAGGTTTTTATATTTATACCGGTGATGCCGTGCAAAAGCATCGTCACCGTAAAAACTACAAATCATAGGAATATCTAATGTTTTTGCCAGCCCCATAAGTTTTACACCATGATACCCGAAATGAACATGCAACAACTGAATGCCTTTTTGTTTGCATATCCGTTTGAAGTATAAAAAATAGCCAAACAGTTTAAAGAACAGTATTTCGCTGTATTGCCTTGGTAAACTAAAATCCTGAAGACTGTACAGTGAAGAAAAAGGGTATAACTGAAGGTTTTGTTTTTTACGCGACAGGAAGATGGGTGTTGTTTTTGTTACACACGTTACAATGCGGTAAATCCAGTTTTCGGTTAATGGCAAATAACTGGAAGCGTAATGCGCACACTGTATTTTTTCGTTTTTCATTTCAAAAAATCCTATCCTGATATTTATTTCAAAAACCCCGGGGTGAGTAAGCCTATTTCTTTCCGGTACGAAAACCAAAGTAACGAAAAGCACAAAACACCATAAACAGCATGGCGAACAACATCGTGCAATTCCGTAAAAATACTTTCACCGGTTACAATAAAAGTCACCAATATCATGGGCACAATAATCAGCTTCGTTACATTAAACCGCAGTGTGTAATCGTTGCGCATATAATATCCCAGCAATGCCATTTCAACAATATACGCCAACCCTGCCGAAAGAATAATGCCGTAAATACCCCACCAGCCGATGAGAATAACCATGGCTATAATTTTAAACGTAACCGCGAAAAAATTCACGTAGGTAATCCGTTCCATTTTTTTAAGCGCGGTGTTTGGTACGGTAAAGTATAAGCGCATGGCACGGAAAATAAAAATCACGGCTAAGTAAGGAATGTAGTCGAGCGCTTCACGGTAATCGTTCGTTACGAACCAATCCATCAGCCACGGAAGCACAAATATTGAAAACACAATGGCCAGCATCATCACCGATACCAATCCATAGAAGTACCGGTTTATCTCAATGGAAGACGACTTCTGCCCTTGCTGCAACCCGATCTGTTTAATAACCTTCGGAAAAATGGTTGCACTTAACCCGTTCAGCAACAGTTCAACAGGTGCCAGGCACTTTTGTGCGAAGTCGTAAATACCCACCGTGGCCATGGCGCCAACCGGCATAACAATGGGGATGATAAATTTATCGATATAGTTTACGCCCCACTGCTGAAGTTGATATACAAATGTGAAAGCATTAAACCGTGCGGCTGTCATCTTCCACGGGTTTTTGATGTGAATGCCGTATTCGCCAAAAACCCGGAACAACACCCACACCACTGTACCTCCTCCTGCTATCAGCCGTGCCCCCAACGGGCCAATTAAAGTATTCGGGTACATTTTCAGGCCAACAATGGTTAACACGGCCAGCACCGTAAACGAGCATACATTCGACCATAAAAAGGGTTCAGGCTTTTCGCGTGTTTGTAAAAAATTGCTATGTACTTTAAAAACAGCCTGGAACACCCCGATAAAAACAGCCATCAATCCGTACGGAAAAAATGTTAACAGGCTGTCGGCCGGAAAAATCAGGTTAAAAATCAGTTGACCGGCCAGCGAAAGCAACACGGCAACAGCTAACCCCCATCCCAACAAAAAAACAAATACCGAACTGACAAACGTGCCTAATTTGGTACGATCGTTTTTAAATTCATGGTAATGAACGTACAGCGAAGAGTCGAAGCTATACGTGGCCAATACCTGGGCAAACACCGAAAAGGCTATGCACGTTGCAAGCATACCGTATAGCTCGCGCGAAAGGTAATGCAGGTAAAACGGCAACAGGATAACCGCACTGGCCATGGGCAATGCCCCGGCTATGGTATAGATGAGTGAACTCTTAACAAAACCTTTGCTGATCAAACCTGTTTATTAAACGGACAAAAGTAATGAATACATGGCTGATTTATAAAGAGGACTTATATGAAACTGCCACTAAAGCACTAAGTCACAAAGGTTATTTTTACATATAATGATCGAATTCTTCGTGTCTTCGTGCCTTCGTGGCTAAACTGTTATAAAATCCCTGTCAACTGTTCGGTGATCGCCCTGCGCGAGTACGCCTGTACCTGCCCCGAACGATTTTGTATTACCGGTGTTTTCCAATGTTGATAGGCCGATAGTATGGCACGCGCTATCGCGGCCTCATCTTCGGCCATGTCGCCAACGCCTGCCTGCTTCAACAAACCGGCTGCATCGCCATCGACAGGCCCTATGCCAATAACAGGCAGGCCTGTTGCCAGATACTCAAACATTTTACCCGGCAAATATGCGGCAGCGTTTTTATAACCGGTCAGTACCAATAACAACGCACTGCTGGTTGCATATATGTTCATAATTTCGGTGTGCGAAACCGGTGCAACAAAACGTGTTACTTCGTTCAGCAAGGGTTGTTCGCTTATGTATTGAATAAAGGCCGGATCGACCTGCCCGACAAATTCTATCCGCAAATGTTTTTTAAACTCATCGTTCGTTTGGCACAACCTTTCGATCACACGCATAAACGGTCGGGAGTCGCAACGTTCGTTCACAATACCGATGTGCCGCACAACAAAAGCGTTTTGTGGTCTGAGTGCAAACCCTGCAAAATCAGCTTCATCAAAACCATTGGTCAGTAACCTGACCGGTCGCCCGCCTAACTTTTCAAACTGCTTTACCCACGTAGGCGTTACCGTGATAACTTCATCGGCCGTAACCAAAACCTCATGCTCTAACGCTTTATGTCTTGCCCAGGCCGATTCTGATAAGTTTAACGTTTCTAAAAAACCCCACTCACTCCAGGGATCACGCATATCCACAATCCATTTTAATGATGGATTTTGTTGCTTCAACTTCAACCCGATCAGGTGCATACTATGCGGAGGCCCGGTAGTAATAATGGTTTGGATATTATGTTGCCGAAGATATTGTGTTAAAAATTTAACCGATGGCTTTACCCAAAACTTGCGTGGGTCGGGAATAAAGAAACTTCCGCGCACCCAAAGGCTCAAGCAGGCAAACAACGATTTCTTTTTTTTGCCTGTCGGTACGGTTTCGGGTGATTTGTTACCGGCCACTAACCCCGACAGCTTGTTAAAAATCTCGTAAGGTTCCCAGATAGGATATTTTATAACTTCTGCTTCGGGCGGAACATCGTTTAACAGCGATTCGTCTTTTAAATCGAACGAAGGGTTTTCGGGTGTAAACACAAAAGGCTTCCAGCCGAACTGCGGCAGGTATTTCACAAACTTGAGCCAGCGCTGTACACCGCTGCCTCCGCTGGGCGGCCAGTAATAAGCGATGATCAGGACTTTCTTATCGGGCATTTTGCGAATTACGAATAAAGAATGATGAATTACGAATCATAAATAAAATCAAGTATGCCTTTTATATCATCGGGCCTGAACCAGCGTACCTGTTCATCACGCTTAAACCATGTTAACTGTCGTTTGGCATAACGTCTTGAATTTCTTTTTAATAACCGGATTGCCTCCGGGCGATCATACTGTCCATCAATGAAACCGAAAATTTCCTGGTAGCCTACCGTTTGCAATGCGTTTTTATCGCGTTGCGGATATAAAGCCTGAGCTTCTTCAAACAAACCGTTGGCGATCATATCATCCATACGCTGATCGATCCGTTCGTAAAGTTTAGCGCGCTCGACCTCCAGCCCGATTTTTATAACCCGAAAAGGCAATTCTTTAACGGCTTTCTTCTGAAAAGTGGCTATGGATTGCCCCGTGGCTATCTTAACCTCCAATGCACGCATGAGCCGCATCGGGTTTTTCTGGTCGATGGTTTTAAAATGTTCAGGGTCTAATTCACGCATTTTGTTTTGCAACCACAACAATCCTTTTTGCTCAAAATCTTCGATCAACTGATCACGCACGGCATCGGGCACCTCCGGAATATCATCAAACCCTTCTAACAAAGCTTTGATATAAAGCCCTGATCCTCCGCATACTATTACAACATCGTGAAGTTCAAACAAAGCATAAATTTTTGCGAGTGCTTCATCCCCAAAGCGGGCGGCATCGTAGTCTTCGCTGATGGAATGTGTATCGATAAAATAATGCTTCACTTCGGCTAACTCTGCCGCTGTTGGCTTGGCTGTACCAATGGTTAACTCCCTGTAAATCTGCCGCGAATCGGCCGAGATAATCGCTGTCTGAAACGTTTTGGCCAACTGTATGGCGAGGGTGGTTTTACCCACGGCCGTTGGCCCAACTACTACAATCAGCTTCTTTTCGGAAAAATCCATCCTCCAAAATTAAGATTTTAGAATTACGAATTAAGAATTGGAGCCGTTCTGAAAATTCGTAATTCTAAAATCGTAAATCGTAAATTTATCAAGTATCTTGCCCCTGTTTTGTTGACAACCACTTATGATCAAATACACTACGGGGTTCCTGACCAAGATTGAGGATATTATTTCAGAGTCGGATTACGTGCTACGGTACGAAAAAGGTAATTTCAAATCGGGCTATTGCCTGCTGAAAGACCAGAAAATCATGATCGTAAACAAGTTTTATACTACCGAAGGTAAAATAAACGCGCTGCTCGAAATCCTGAAAAACGTTGAACTCGACACCAGCCGCTTTACGGAAAAGAGCCAGAAACTCTACGAAGAACTCACCCAAACAGAAGTTAGCGCTTGACTGTAACATTCCTGGGCACCGGTACTTCACAAGGCGTACCCGTTATTGGTTGCCCATGCGAGGTATGTAACTCATTGGATTACCGTGATAAGCGCCTTCGGACTTCAATTCATATTGCGGTTAACGGTCAAAATTTTGTTGTTGATACCGGCCCTGATTTTCGCCAACAAATGTTGCGTGAACACATCACAAAACTTGACGCCATACTCTATACACACGCACACCGCGACCACACCGCAGGGCTTGACGATGTACGCGCCTACAATTACCTCAACAACATGACTATGCCGGTGTATGGCAGTGCACAAACCTTAACCCAGTTGCGTAACGATTTCGCCTACATTTTTAACGAACATCACTATCCCGGTCTGCCACGCCTTGCCCTCAATACCATCGATGAAACAACGTTTACCGTAAATGGCGTAACCGTTACTCCCCTGCCTGTACTGCATTTGAAGCTCCCCGTGTTTGGGTTTCGCATAGGCGATTTCAGCTACATTACCGATGCTAACTTCATCCCGGACGAAACCTTTGCAAAATTAGCCGGTACCAAAATTTTGGTGTTAAACGCGCTGCAACGCGAAAGCCACATATCGCACTTCACGTTAGCGCAAGCCATAAACGTTGCCCAACAAGTAAAGGCCGATAAAACATACTTCACACACATCAGCCATAAAATGGGGCTTCATGCCGAAGTCAGTAAACAACTGCCCGATACTATTGAGCTTGCTTTTGACGGACTCTCATTAGGACTTGGGGATTAGGTGTTGGGACTTAGGGGTTAGGGATTGGGTATTTATATTTGATGTTTAACGCCCAGCGTTCATAAAATCCTGTATATCTATTTCTGATTGCTTGAGAATAGCCCGTAATGTTCCTTCAGGCATATCGCCAGAATGGTTGGGAATAGTAGTAAATTTTCTTGTTACCGGGTTCCACCAAATTTCATGGCTCCCAGCGGCTTGTCTATAAAACTCAAAACCGAACAACTTCAGTCGTTTAATTATATCGCGGTATCTGAATCCAGCTAATCGCCCCATGCACGGAACTGTTACAGGCCAACAACCAACGGATAATCGAAATTATCAGAAACAACCTGAAGGTTATCAATCTGGCCTTCTTGTGCCTCTATCAATTTTTTAGCCACATCTCTGGCAATCTCTACCGTTTCGGCAATGGTTCTTCCCTGGGCAATAAGCCCCTGAACACTATCCGAAGTAGCTAAGTAAAAGCCTTCCGGAAGTTTTTGTATATGTAAATTAACCACTCGCTCCATAAAAAATTATTTTATCAAAGATAACAAAAATAACAGAAGTATATTTGAACCCTCTGCCATTGGCAAAAACCAATTATCCGCAACAAGCGTGCACAACAATTACTACTTTCTTCGAAAACTTTCTGCACAACTTGAAGCTATCCTCACCGGGTCGGTTATTTCGGAATGTTACAGTCAGCATAAAGATGAGCTGATTATTCGTTTTGAAATCAAAGAGAAATCGTTTTACATAAAAGCCAGCCTGCAATCGGAGTTTTGTTGCTTAGCCTTTCCGGCCGATTTTAACCGTGCCCGTAAAAACAGTGTTGACTTGTTTGAGCCGGTCATCGGCCAACGGATTGAAACGATTACCCAATACACCAACGAGCGAAGTTTTTCCATCGACCTCACCGATGGTTATTCGTTATTATTTAAAATGCACGGCAACCGCGCCAACATTGTGTTGTTTCAACAGGGTGAAGCCATCCGGCTTTTCCGCAATCATTTAACAACCGACTCCGGTATTAACCTGAACGCCCTGCACCGCGAAATTGATTTCAGCTTTGAAGCCTTTGAACAAAACATTGCTTCGCCCGAGCGGCTTTACTATACATTCGGAAAAGTGGTGTGGCGTTTTCTGGAACGTAACCAGTTCAGCGAAAAATCGGATGTAGAAAAATGGCAGGCTATACAGGATTTACTGAATTACCTTAATAACCCAACCTATTACATTACCGGGATCGATCAAAAGCTAACGCTATCGCTCTTTCCGGACGGCAACATTCTGCAAAAGTTTAAAAGTCCGATGGAGGCCGTAAGCGAATTTTTTCTGCACTATACCCGAACGTTCGCCTTTTTCCACGAACAGAAAGAAGTCCTTGCAAAACTTAAAACAAAATTACAGGGCAGCTTAAATTACCTTGTTAAGGCCAATAAAAAACTAAACGAACTCACTACCGATACACATTACAAAACGTGGGCTGATCTGGTAATGGCCAATTTACACGCCATCAAACCCGGACAGGAAAAAATTGAACTTCCGGATTTTTATACAGAGAATAAACTGATCGAGATTAAACTCAAGAAAGACCTGTCAGCACAAAAAAATGCCGAGGTGTTTTATCGTAAAGCTAAAAACCAACAGATCGAAATACAAAAACTAACCGAAAGTTTTCAGGCCAAACAAAAAGAAGTTGCCGATACACAACAAAAAATTACAGCCTTTGAAAACGCTGAAGATTTAAAATCATTGCGGAACTTAATTACCAACTCCGGACTTAAAACCGAAGCATCAGAAAAAGAAAACCCACTGCCCTACCACGAAGTAGTGTTTAACGGGTACAAAATCTGGATCGGAAAAAACGCCCGGCACAACGATACGCTTACGCTGAAACATTCTTTCAAAGAAGATTTATGGCTTCACGCCAAAGATGTAGCGGGGTCGCACGTAGTGATTAAGTATCAGGCTGGAAAGAAATTCCCAAAAGATGTGATTGAACGTGCAGCACAGCTCGCAGCATTCAACTCGAAACGTAAAACCGAATCGTTGGCGCCCGTAGCCTATACCCCGAAAAAATATGTACGCAAACGCAAAGGCGATCCGGCAGGTGCCGTAGTGGTTGAACGCGAAGAAGTAATTTTAGTAAAACCAACAGGAATATAAATGACACAAACTGATCTCGAAAAATTACAAGTTCTTGACCGCATGACCGAAGGTGATTACGAAGCCTTTCTGTACGATTGCGATGGCACACTGGCCGATAACATGATGGCGCACAAATTGGCCTACAAAGAAGTTGCCGCGAATTATGGAATCGACCTCGATATAAATCTCATTAACGAAACCGCAGGCTGGCCAACCGTGTTGGTCGCGAAGGAAATCTCTAAACGTTATAACGTACCCTTGCCCGATACATTCGCTTCCGAAAAGTCAGCCGTGTTTATCAACAAACATATTCAAAGCACACTGCCGATTGTTTTTGTGTACGAACATTTAAAAAAGAATGTGGGCAGGAAGAAGATTGGTGTTGTTTCAGGTGGCTCGCGTTCAACTGTTTCGATAACACTTACGGTTTTGGGCTTAACTGATCTTATTGATGTGTTAGTTTGTGCAGGTGAAACCCCAAACGGCAAGCCATTTCCCGATCCCTTTTTGAAAGCCGCACACGAATTGGGTGTCGATCCGGCAAAATGTATGGTGTTTGAAGATGGCGACCCCGGCACAAAAGCTGCCGAAGCAGCCGGCATGAAATGGATTAGAGTGGATAAGATTTAATCGATTGCCAAACACTGTTCTACTCTGCTGTTGTTGGTTACTGCGTGAGTTAAAGATCATGGCACAAGCGGACGTGCTTGTCGCACAACTACCATTTCAATACTATATAAACATTTTAGACAGCATTTAAAACAGTTGCGCATTTCGGATATTTCAGGTGTTACGTATTTTGAGTATCTCTAATTATTCGCCTGAAAATCAGGTTTGTAGAGGTAGATGAGTTACGTATATTTGGGAGTTGTGTGCTATGTTAGGGAACCCCTACACTCAAAAGAACGAATATGGCAAAAAATGACAAAATACTAATTGACGGTATAATTGACGACAGACTTGAAACTAAAACACCTTCTGACAAAAGAGATGAAGTGTTTGAATATTTTGTATTTGAGCAGTTGCTAAAAGACTATGACCTTTCTAAAGAAGAAATAGAGTTTGGTAGTGTTGATGGAAGAAATGACGGTGGTATAGACGGTTTTTTCATTTTTGTAAACGGACATTTACTTACAGACACAGAAAAGTTTTTATGGCCTAAATCGGGTTCTGTTTTGGAAGCTTGGGTTATTACTTGTAAACACCACGACACATTTAAACAAGCCCCATTGGACAATTTAGTTGCAAGTATTTCTGAACTTTTTGATTTCGCATTAGACGACAATGAACTAAAAGGAGACTATTCTGCCGAATTGCTTTCTCAACGTAATTGCTTAAAACAAGCATATAGAAAAGTATCACCAAGACTACGAGAGTTTAAAGTCAATTACTATTATGCTTCACGAGGAAACAAAGAAGACCTCGGAGAGTCTATAATATCACGAGGGAAGCAAGCTGAACAAATCACTAAAGATTTTTTTGGCAACAGTCAAACTTTATTTGACTTTATTGGTTCTACAGAATTAGTCGAGTTACATAGAAAAGCCCCCAACTTTTCATTAGAACTTCCTTTTTCAGACGACTTGTCCAGCGGAGAGACTTACATTCTTCTTGTCAAGCTAAAAGACTATTACAATTTCCTTTCTGACAATGGCAAATTAAGGCGGTATCTCTTTGATTCTAACGTAAGAGATTTTATGGGACTTAACAGAGTTAACGAGGATATAAGAAACACTCTACTTAACGACAATTCCCCCGATTTTTGGTGGTTAAATAATGGCATAACCATTCTTGCAACAGGTGCAAGTATGGTAGGTAAATCCATACAAATCCAAGACATTCAAATAGTCAACGGACTACAAACTTCAGAGTCAATTTTTAGATATTTTGATGGAGGCGGAATTGATGTTAGTAATCGTTCTGTTTTAGTTAAAGTAATTGTTTCTAACAATACCGAAAACAGAGACGAAATTATTAGAGCTACGAACAACCAAACAATTGTAGAATTGTCAGCATTACACGCTACAGACAAAATACAACGAGATGTTGAAGAAGCATTAAAACTCAATGAATATTATTACGAGAGACGAACCAATTATTATAAAAATCAAGGAGCCCCTCTTGAGAGAATAGTAACACCTCTTTATTTGGCGGGTGGTTTTTTAAGTCTTATTCTAAAAGCACCTGAACAAGCAAGTAATCTTAAATCAAAGTTTATGCGAATTGAAGATTCTTACAATAAAGTTTTTTCAAACAATACGGATTTGCAAGTTTGGTCAAAAATCGCATTTATACTAAAAACAACAGATACCTTTTTAGAAGGGAAAAGACCTAAAATAAACGGTTCAAGTGAACACTTTCTGAAATATAGACGACATTTCGTGAGCTTTATAGCGTTGAGTAAAATTTTAAAAAACTTTAATTTTACTGTTTACGACTTGATTTCAATGGATAATGCACAATTTAATTTTCAAGAATTAGAAGAAAGTTGGAGTAAAATTAAAAATGTGGTATCTTCTCAATTTGCAAAATCAAAAATAGGTAGAGCTGCATTCCTTAGTGTTTGCGAAGAAATTAATAAAGCAAACGACATAAAAGGCTACGACAGACTTGTCCATAATTATGGTGTCAATAATGAAAAGTTTATTGTTCAAAGAAGAACACCCAAGCACGTGGCAAAAAACATCACATCTGAATTTATAAATCAAGTTGACAGCATTCTACCTAAACAACCTTGGAAACCAGGCACACATAAATTAATTGCAAAAGAATTATCGTGCTCGGAATCAGAAATATTTTTCGCAGTTGAAATTTTAATCAAAACAGGCAAACGGTATAGACAAAAAGACGGTATTATTTATGACAACAAAGGCGTAATAGTTGAAATAGACAAAGAACGTGTAGATGAAAAATCATTAAAACTGAAAGAACGATAAACACAGCACACAATCGAGTAGACGGCCTCGCCAGTTGTAACTGACGAGGTGCGCCTCTCACACCACTGTACGTACGGGTCGCGTATACAGCGGTTCATTAAGTTGTGGAGCTACTGTGGAGTAATAGGCAAACATAGATTCGTACCCTCGTTTGGCAAGGCGTTGCAACGTAATGGTGGTTCGCATAATGGGGCTTCGGGCTACTGCCCATCCTCCCATTCGTGTTCTGCTCCACGCATACGCCTGTCGGGATGGAACTCCGAGTGTAATAAACATTGATTTCTTATAAATTTGCTGTTTGAAAGAATTGAATATGGCAAAGAATAAAAAAATAAATGTTCAGGGTGTTGAAATTGTTTTGTATGAAGACAATAGCAAAGATTTTATATCCCTAACCGATATAGCACGACACAAAGACCCCGACCATACGGATACTATCATTCAAAACTGGATGAGAAACCGAAATACCATTGAACTTTTGGGTTTTTGGGAAACAATTTACAATCCCGATTTTAAACCCCTCGAATTCGAGGGGTTTAGAAAACAGGCAGGGCTGAACAGTTTTGTAATGACCCCGAAACGTTGGATAGAAAGCACCAATGCTGTAGGAGTTGTTTCAAAAGCAGGTCGTTACGGAGGAACTTTTGCCCATAAAGACATCGCTTTGGAATTTGCATCTTGGATTTCCATAGAGTTTAAATTTTACGTTATCAAAGAGTTTCAACGCTTGAAAGATGACGAAAACAATAGACTAAAATTAGAATGGAATTTACAACGGACAATTTCCAAAATCAATTATCAAATCCATACAGACGCAATTAAGGAAAACCTTATCCCAAGAGAAATCACCAAACAACAGGCAAGTTTTGTTTACGCCAACGAAGCCGACTTATTGAATGTTGCTCTTTTTGGAATTACCGCCAAAGAGTGGCGGGACAACAACGCAGACAAAAGCGGAAATATCAGAGATTATGCGACATTAGAACAGTTGGTTGTGTTAAGCAATATAGAAAGTATTAACGCTTTACTTATCCGACAAGGTTTGACACAAAACGAACGACTTATCCAATTAAACAAAACTGCCATAACACAAATGAAATCGTTACTTGAAAGTAATACAATCAAGAAACTAAAATAGAAGTCGAGTAGGCAAAGGGGAATCTCACCCATAAGCCTCTCACAGAACCGTACGTGAACCTCTCGATTCATACGGCTCTTCTTAATCCAAAACTTCCACACTGTTCGACATTTGTCCCGATAGTTATCGGGATCGAACGACAGATAAAAAAGGATTTATAATCCAATAAGTAAAATAAAAAAACCGGAATATCTTCCGGCCTTATTTTGTAATCTAATCTTCAAGGCGCCACGCACTACTTCACCACATTAATCTTTAACGTGTTGGTACGTTGGCGCTCTATAATAGGCATACTGGCTAAGGTAATAAACACATCGCCCGGCTGTACGTGGCCTTCGGCTTTGAGTTTGGCCTCCACATCGGCAATGGTTTCATCGGTTGAGTTCACCTTGTCGTAATAAAATGCACGGGTACCCCATACCAAGTTGATCGAGGTGAGCAACGATTTGTTGCTGGTGAACACAAAAATATTGGTGTCCGGGCGGTACGCTGACGACTTAAACGCGGTATATCCCGATGAGGTCATACCCACAATGGCTTTCGCGCCAACATCTTTTGCCAGCTTACAGGCCGACAGCACCAGGCTGTCGTGAATGTAGGTTGACGATGTTGTATCGATTTCACGGAAACGGTAATACATATTGGGGTTCTTTTCTACCGAACTGATGGTACGCACCATCGTGCGGATAACTTCAAGCGGGTATTTGCCGGCAGCCGTTTCGGCCGACAGCATCACGGCATCGGCACCATCCATTACAGCATTGGCTACATCGTTAACCTCGGCACGGGTGGGGCGCGGGTTTTCAATCATGCTTTCCATCATTTGCGTAGCCACAATTACAGGTTTGCCGGCACGGTTGCATTTCTCTACCAGCATCTTTTGTACCATGGGCACTTCTTCCAGCCAAATTTCAACACCCAAATCGCCACGGGCAACCATTACGGCATCGGTAGCGGCAATTACACCATCGATGTTGCTCAATGCTTCGGGCTTTTCAATTTTTGCCACAATGCGCGAAGTAGCCTGGGCGTTGTTAATGCGGTTGCGTAAATCTTCAATATCCGATGCCTTGCGCACGAACGACAGGGCGATCCAGTCGATGTTGTTCTTTAAGCCAAGTTCAAGGTCTTCAATATCTTTTTCGGTAAGCGAAGGCGCGGTTACTTTCGAAAACGGCAGGTTAATGCCTTTGCGCGATTTCAGCGGGCCGCCATACACCACTTCGGTAATTACTTCAATGTTTTTTACTTCTTTAACCTTGAGTTCTATTTTGCCATCATCAATCAAAATCATGTCGCCCGGCTTTACATCGTTGGGCAGGTTGGTGTACGAGGTACTGGCAATATCTTTATTACCAACCAATTGCGTAGTGGTAACGGTAAACGTATCGCCCTGCGCAAGCACCACATCGGGAGCCATTTCCTGTATTCTGATTTTCGGGCCCTGCAAGTCTAACAACAGCGCCACGTTTGTGTTTTCTTCCTGATTGATTTCACGCACCGCATCAATCACCTTTTGGTGATCGGCATGTGTACCGTGCGAAAAATTGAGCCTGAACACATCAACACCTTCCTGCACTAAGGCTTTCAGCATGGTTTTGTTGTTTGATGCCGGGCCAACGGTGGCAACAATTTTTGTTTTGTTGAATGTGATTTTTTCCATGGACTAAGAACTACAATGATTAAAAAATGAAGTTTGATTTCGATTTCAGCCCGTCAAGCGGGATGGTTGTTGCCAGCACAATGGCGGGTATTTCTTTTAATTGTTTCAGAAGCAATTCGTGATGTGCAGGGTCTTCCATTTGCACCAAAAGTATAAAATCAAAGTGAGGAAATTCAGGCACTAAGTAATACTTTCCCCTGTCGGAATCCACAGGGCGGTTTTTGAATAATTTCAATCGATTGAGAAGCGTTTGGTGCGCATAAAAAGAAAATGCTTTTTCTTCGTCTTTTTTAAAGCCTACCATCAAATCGGGCTGTTTTATCAGGCGAATGCCGGCTTTCCGGTTAATTTCCCACGCTAACTTGTAACCCTTGGCCGATGAAGTAATCCCCATCAGTTCAAAGTCGTACGCATAGTCAATTACCAGTTTACTTTTCTTCATTTTTAACCCGATTTGAGCAGTTTTTTATCAAAACCTTCAGGATTTGACAAATTTGCCTGAAATATCTTTCTTTGCAGGGATTTTTAAATACTAAAACTGTAAAAACATGTCTGAAATCGCACAAAAAGTAAAACAGATCATCATCGATAAACTTGGTGTTGAAGAATCTGAAGTTACTCCTGAAGCAAGCTTCACAAACGATCTTGGTGCAGACTCGCTGGACACCGTAGAGTTGATCATGGAGTTTGAGAAAGAGTTCAACCTTTCTATCCCTGATGACCAGGCGGAAAACATCTCAACCGTAGGCCAGGCGATCTCTTACCTGGAGCAGAACGTTAAGAAATAACCTGAAGCATTTACTTTTTTCATCCCATCCATTAACGCATGACTTTAAAGCGAGTAGTAGTCACAGGGCTTGGAGCACTCACCCCGATCGGAAACACGCTGCCTGAATATTGGGCAGGGTTAAAGGCGGGCAAAAGCGGAGCCGCACCAATCACAAAATTTGACCCCGCTCTCTTTAAAACAAAGTTTGCCTGCGAACTGAAAGGTTTCGACATCGGCAACTTTATGGACCGGAAAGAAGCCCGCAAGCTCGATCCGTTTGCCCAGTATGCTATGGTGGTGGCCGATGAAGCTATAAAAGATTCAAACCTTCCGCTGTCTGAACTCAACCCGCACCGTGTGGGTGTTATCTGGGGTTCGGGCATCGGAGGGTTGCTTACGTTTCAGGAAGAAGTACGGTCGTACACAAAAGGCGATGGAACCCCGCGTTTCAATCCCTTCTTTATCCCAAAAATGATTCCCGATTTAAGTGCGGGTCATATCTCAATCAAATACGGTTTCCGGGGGCCTAACTTCGTAACCGTATCGGCTTGCGCCTCTTCTACCAATGCAATCTACGATGCCTATACATACCTGCGTTTAGGCAAAGCCGATGTTATTGTGTCGGG
Organism: uncultured Roseivirgaceae bacterium; assembly: GCA_964404445.1. GTDB lineage: Bacteria > Bacteroidota > Bacteroidia > Cytophagales > Cyclobacteriaceae > UBA2336. The sequence continues at coordinate 71,115 of CAYOJW010000002.1, forward strand.
TGGTTCAGAAGCCGCAGTTACCGAAGCCGGTATGGGTGGTTTTAATTCCATGAAAGCACTCTCCGAGCGTAACGATTCGCCCGAAACCGCATCGCGCCCATACGATAAAGAGCGTGATGGTTTTGTTTTGGGTGAAGGTGCCGGTGCGTTGATATTGGAAGAATACGAGCACGCCAAAAAACGCGGTGCAAAAATTTATGCCGAAATCATCGGTGGCGGTATGTCGGCCGATGCGTATCACATCACCGCGCCACACCCCGAAGGTGCAGGCATTACACAGGTAATGATCAATGCGCTGGAAGAAGCCGGTATTCAACCCTCGGATGTCGATTACATCAACACCCACGGTACCTCTACCCCGCTGGGCGACATTGGCGAGATTCGCGCCATCGAAAAAGTATTTGGTGAACATGCGTACAGCATGAACATCAGTTCAACCAAATCCATGACAGGCCACCTGTTGGGTGCAGCCGGAGCTATTGAAGCCCTGGCGTGTTTATTGGCTATCAACGAATCGGTTGTTCCGCCTACCATCAACCACTTTACAGACGATGACGGATTGGATCCACGCCTAAACCTGACCTTTAACAAAGCACAGCAACGCGATGTAAAGGTAGCGTTAAGCAACACGTTTGGCTTTGGCGGGCACAACGCCTCAATCATCTTCAGAAAAGCACAATAAAAGTTTTATCAGGTACTACCAATTGTTAGCTGTAAATTGTTAATTGCTAACGGTTTAAATTAGCACTTGCAAAAGCAGTACCCGTGTGGCAAATACTCAGGCTCTCTAAAAAAGATACGCAGGCATCCGATAAAAAAATCATTCGTGCCATACAAACCATCGCGGGGTTTACACCGGGCAACATGGAGCTTTACCGGTTAGCCACCCTGCACAGTTCCATCGCAAAAGAATCGGCAAACGGTTTTAAAGAAAGCAACGAACGGTTAGAGTATTTAGGCGATGCCATTCTTGGCGCAGTGGTTGCTGATTTCCTCTTCAAAAAATTTCCATACAAAGACGAAGGCTTTCTTACCGAAATACGCGCACGCCTCGTAAACCGCGAAGCGTTAAATTTAGTAGCCCGGAAAATGGGCATTAACAATATTGTACAGTTCGATCATAAAAATGCACAACTTCAACAGGCTATTCTGGGTAACACCCTTGAAGCGATTGTAGGCGCTATTTACTTAGACAAAGGTTATTTAAAGTGTAAAACTTTTGTGATCACAAAACTGATCATGCCCAATTACAATCTGGAAGAGTTGATCACCTTCAGTTCGAACTTTAAAAGCAAACTCATTGAATGGGGACAACGCGAGAACAAAGAGGTTCGCTTTGAAATTGTAAGCGTACAAAAAGGGAAAGTACACAAAGAGTTTACCGCGCAGGTTTTTGTTGACGGTACCGAAATGGGTGTCGGGTACGGCAACAGCAAGAAAAAAGCCGAACAGGATGCCGCCTTTAAAACCTGCGAGAAATTGAACATTATCACTAAAGTAGAGGTTAAGTAAACATGACTTCCACAGCCTCTTCTGCCGTTTCGCATACCCTCACCGTAGGCGGTGCTACCGTGAACCAGATCCCGATGGACTGGAGTAACAATACGGCCAACATCATAGCTGCCATTGAAGAAGCTAAGGCACAAAACGTAAACCTGTTGTGCCTGCCTGAGCTTTGCATTACCGGTTATGGTTGTGAAGATATGTTTCTCAGCGATTGGCTTTCCGAAAAAGCATGGCAGGAACTTCTGGCAATCGTACCACATTGCCAACACATTACCGTAGCTGTTGGGTTACCCTTGCGTATCAACAACATAACATACAACGGGGCTTGTGTTATCAGCAACGGAGCCATACTCGGTATAAGCTGTAAACAAAACTTAGCCAATGATGGCGTACATTACGAGCCTCGCTGGTTTACCGCCTGGCAACCCAATACCGTAGTAACCATTGAACGCAACGGGCAGATCATTCAGGTTGGTGACCTCGTATATGAGGTGAACGGCATACGGTTTGGATTTGAAATTTGTGAAGATGCCTGGCGGAAAGAAAACCGACCCGGTTACCGGTTAGCAAACCGTAAAGTTGATGTTATCTTAAACCCCAGCGCCAGCCACTTCGCTATGGATAAAAGCCTGTTGCGCGAAAGTGAAGTAGCACGCGATGGTTCGGCATTGTTTAATTGCGTTTATGTTTTCGCCAACCTGTTGGGCAACGAGGCCGGCCGTATGATTTACGATGGCGACATCATCATCGCACAGGGCGGGCAAATTATGGCTGTTAACGATCGATTTTCATTCTGCAAAAGCAAAGTTTTATCGTGTACCGTTAACCTTACAGACCCCACCCAATCACAAAGCATCGCGGTAACGGACAGTAAAGAACGCAATGAAGAATTGGTAAAAGCCACATCGCTTGGCTTATACGATTACCTGCGCAAGAGCCGCGCAAAAGGTTTTGTGCTTTCGTTAAGTGGCGGTGCCGACTCAGCCATGTGTGCCGTATTGGTTGCCGAAATGGTAAGGCGTGCGGTAACAGCATTAGGCTGGAGTGCATTCTGTAAACAACTTGCATTAGATGAACTGACCACAACAACCTCTGCCGTTCACACTTTATTAACGTGTGCGTACCAGGCAACCGATAATTCATCCGTAAGCACATTACAATCGGCACGGCAATTAGCCGAATCTATCGGAGCCGGATTTCATCACTGGAGCATCCAAACCGAAGTTGACAGCTACACCCAAAAAATTGAACAGGTACTCGATCGTAAAACCAATTGGGCGACAGACGATGTAAGCCTGCAAAATATACAGGCACGTTCGCGTTCACCAATCATCTGGATGTTGGCCAACATCAAACAGGCTATTCTGCTAACGACATCAAACCGAAGCGAAGGTGATGTAGGTTATGCCACCATGGATGGCGACACCAGCGGAAGCCTCGCGCCTATTGCCGGCATTCATAAAACCTTTATCCTGCAATGGTTAAAATGGGCTGAACAATCGTTGGGATATAACGGTCTTCACGCGGTAAACAACTTACAGCCCACAGCCGAACTTCGGCCGCCCGAACGCAACCAAACCGATGAATCGGACTTGATGCCATACCCTGTACTGGCCGATATTGAACGGTATGCCATTTACGATAAGCTTTCACCGACAGATGTTTTCAACCGCATGAAAGAGGATTTCACCGATACCGCACAGCTTAAACACTATATTAAAAAATTCTTCCGGCTTTGGTCAGTCAATCAGTGGAAACGCGAACGCTATGCCCCTTCGTTTCATTTGGATGATATGAACGTTGACCCGCGCTCGTGGTGCCGCTTCCCTATTTTGTCGTCAGGGTTTGCCCTTGAGTTGCAGGAACTTGATAATCTTTAACATTCAGGACTTAGGCGTTAAGTATCAGGTGTTAGGCATCAGGACTTAGGTCAATTATCTGCCAAACCAAATACGCTATACCTAATGCCTAATCCCTAACACCTATTATATTTGCAGCCATGACTACTTTGAGCTACATCATCTGGAACGCCAGCCCTGAAATTTTCACACTGCCCATCCCTGTAATCGATAAAGAACTGACTCTCCGTTGGTACGGATTACTGTTCGCATTGGGATTTCTGATCAGCCAGCAGATATTATACTATATTTTTAAAAAAGAGGGCAAGCCCGAAAAAGATGTGGACACCCTCACCATTTACATGGTAGTAGCCACCATTATTGGCGCCCGCTTAGGCCACGTACTGTTTTACGAACCGGCACGTTATTTCGCCAACCCGATCGACATCATTAAAATATGGGAAGGCGGCTTAGCCAGCCATGGCGGGGCTGTCGGAATTCTGTTTGCGTTATGGCTGTATGCCCGCAAGAAAAAACCCGGACAAAACTATCTGCAAACACTCGACCGCATTGTAATTCTCGTGGCATTGACCGGGGCATTAATCCGGTTTGGAAACATGATGAACTCCGAGATCATCGGTAAACCAACCCATTCAGATTATGGCGTTGTGTTTGCACGAAACGCTACCGAAATCTTAAAAAGCGATGGTTTCATAAAAAGTGTTCATTATGTTAAAAACGATTCTATCCCGGCACGTGACGGGTTGCAACCGATAAAAATTCTTATTGAGTTTGAAAAAAACGAAGGCACCACGTATGAAGAACACGACCGGTACATGCGCAGTAACGTAGGCTACCACCTCAGCAACAGCGAATACATTCAGGGGCATATTAGTCAAACCGGGCCGTTAGCATACAAACTCGGTGTAGATGATGACGGTACCTATTATGCTATTGTAAACACGTATGCCATACCGCGCCACCCTGCCCAGTTGTACGAGTCCATTTCGTGCCTGTTGCTGTTTGCGCTTTTGTTCTGGATGTGGTACCAGAAACAGGCAGCCCTGCCCGAAGGACGATTGTTTGGTGTTTTCCTGATCGTGTGTTTTGGTCTGCGCATTGTGTGGGAATTTATGAAAATCAACCAGGTGAGTTTTGAAGATGGTATGCCGCTGAACATGGGGCAAATTTTGAGCATACCCCTGGTGTTAGCGGGCTTTTATATGCTGTACCGTTCGTACCGGCAAAAACCACAAGCCTGATCACCCACTTAACCTTACCGCGTGCGGCACAACTATACCATATTATTGATTACACGTTGTGCCTTACTTTTTCTTTCATTCTTCACAACTTCTGTTCTGGCGCATCCGGCTGATACGATAAAACGCATCAGCAAAAACATTACAACAGTTGACACTTCGCGTTATGTTGAGGTTGGCCGCATTTTTATCATTGGTAACAAACGTACGCACAACAACGTTATTCAGCGTGAACTAACAGCTAAGCCAGGCGATGTGGTTTGGGAGGCCGACCTGCCCCAACTACTTGAAAAAGACAAACGAAAACTTTTTAACCTGCATTTGTTCCATACGGTGAACACACGCAGTCTTTCTTCCGTACCCGGAAAGATCGACATCCTGGTAGAAGTGGAAGAGCGCTGGTATGTATTTCCCATTCCGATCTTCCGCTTATCCGACAGGAATTTTAACGAGTGGTGGGAAAACTACAACCACGATTTCGACCGGGTGAACTACGGGTTAAAGTGGTATCAATACAACTTATGGGGGCGTAACCATACCCTGTTGCTTACGGCACAATTTGGTTTTCAAAGACGTTTTGAGCTGATGTACCGGCTGCCTTACCTCAATAAAAAACAAAAGGAAGGGCTCATTTTCGAGATGGATTACATCGATGCAAAAAACGTTGCCGACAGCACCGTAAACCACAAGCTTGATTTCTTCCGGCACAACCGCATCCTGCGCAACACCAAAGGCATCGGCCTGACCTATACCTACCGGAATAATTTTTACAACCACCACCGCATCAAATACGAACTCCGCCAGACAAACATAACCGATACTCTGCGCGAATTAAACCCAAACTACCTTGGTAACAACCGGTCGGTACAAACGTTCGATGCCCTCACCTACCAGTTTATTTCCGATCACCGTGATGTTGTTTTTTATCCGTTAAACGGACGGTACATCGATGTGCGGCTGCAACAGATAGGATTAGGCTTTAACAAAGACATCCGTAAAACAGAAGGTATTTTGAGTTTTGCTTTTTATAAAGATTTGAACAAAAATTTCTACCTGTCGAACCTTACCTACGGTTACCTGAGTACCCCGCACAATGTACCCTACTTTAATTATGGGGCGATGGGCTATAACAAAATATTCGTACGCGGATATGAAGTGTATGTACTGGAAGGGCCTCAGTTTTTTCTGAATAAAACAACCCTGAAAAAACGGATCTTCTCACGCAAGTGGGATTTAGGCATCTGGCGTTTTGAACAATTTAATTACTTCCCGCTCGATATTTACCTAAAAACGTATGCCGACTTTGGTTACGTGAACAACTACGCAGCCTACGCACGCAAAGACTTCAACACCGTATTAACCAATACCTGGCTGGGCGGTGCAGGCGCAGGGTTAGACATCGTAACCGCGTACGATGTGGTTGTGCGCCTCGAATACACGTTTACCTCGCAAAACACCTACGGTTTCTTTCTTCACATCAAAAAAGAGTTTTAGAAAATTTTCTTTGTACCTTGTACTGATACAAAGAAAATCGTTGTGAGAGTATTATACCCTGTTCTCTTGCTATTGTTCTGTTGTGGCGCTTCGCAGGCGCAAAGTATTGCAACATCCATCGGAGCGCGCGCTAACGGAATGGGGTATGCCACCTCCACCCTGTACGACACCTGGGGTATTTTCGGCAATATGGCCGGAACAGCCAAAACCAAAAATTTAACAACAGCTTTCACATACGATATGCACCCCGCATTACCGGGCGGAAACCGGATGGCCGGTGCGATCAACATACCGCTGACTTTCGGAGCAACGGGCGTGGGCGTGTATCGCTTTGGCGATGCGCTGTACAGCGAACAGGTAATTACAGCAGGCATCAGTAGTAAATTGGGTTTGGCCGCATTGGGCGCACAGGTAAACTACATTCAATACCGTACCGAGGGTTTCGGAACAAAGGGCGTTGTAAGCATAAACTTTGGCGGCATTGCCGAGTTAACCCCACAACTTTCTGTTGGCGCTTACATACACAACATCAACCAACCCGACATCAGCACCGAAGAAAAACTACCTACCAAAATCGTGGCCGGGTTAGGTTTTAAGCCTATCGAAAAAATCTTCATCACAACCGAAATCGCCAAAGACCTCTCGTACGATGCCACCTGGAAAGCCGGGGTCGAGTATGCCTTTCATAAGAAATTTTGTGCACGAACAGGGTATAACATCAATCCCAACACCGCGTTTTTCGGATTGGGTTTCACGACTAAAAAACTCGTTCTCGATTATGCCATTCAGCACAATACACAACTTAACCTGAGCCATCAGGCAACGGTAGCATATCAATTTACCGGGCAGTGAGGTATTGTATTATGATATGGATGATTGGCCTGAGCAGTTTACACCTCTGCGCGCAGGAATACCCGCAACGCGAAATAAATTTAGAATTATTGGCCGATGAACTTTTCGGTTTTCAGGATGAGGACTTAAACTACCAGGAGTTGTACGAAAACATGGTACAACTGTTGGCCAACAAAATAAATCTGAACACTGCCAGTGCCGATGAACTGCGTTTTCTGAACCTGTTAACCGAACAACAGGTACAAAGTTTACTCACCTACCGCAACGAAAACGGTGCATTGCTTTCGGTGTATGAACTTCAGGCCATTCCCGGTTTCGACCTGCCCGCCATATACAAGATTATTTCGTTTGTGCGTGTAGATGATTCCGCAGGCGAAAATTTATGGAGCCGTATTCGTTCAACCGATAACAATTATTTTATTATACGGTACGATTATACCCCCGAAACCAAAAAAGGATCTACCGACAGTGCCACACCCAACGCACGCTTTCATGGCCACGATGGCGATTTGTACATACGTTTCCGCACCAGCAAGCCGGGCGATTTCAGCTTTGGCTTTACGTTAGATAAAGATGCCGGGGAAACCATTCGCTGGAATCCTTCAGCCAAACAATACGGTTTCGATTTCATGTCGTTTCATGCGCAAGTGCAAAACAAACGAAAGCTCAAAAATTTAGTGTTAGGTGATTTTCAAACACAGTTTGGACAAGGCTTATTATTAGGCGGAAGTTTCGGGTACGGAAAAGGCTCAGAGGCGGTGATGACCGTGCGTAGAAGCAACTTAGGTTTTCTTCCTTACACATCGGCCAACGAAATGGGTTACAAACGGGGCATTGCCGCAACGGTCGAAATCACCAAAGCAATTTTTGTTTCGGCCTTTTATTCAAACACGTGGCGCGATGCCAGTCTGACATCCGCAAACGACACCCTCACCGATTTTACTATTTCATCTTTTCAAACAACCGGTTTTCACCGTAACAACAACGAGTTGGCAAACCGGCATAGTGTGCGCGAACAAAACTATGGCGGTGTGTTAAACTTTCGTAAAAACGGATATGATGCAGGGCTTATCGTGAACACCATCCAATTTGGCGCACCGGTTAACCGAAACCCCACACGCTACAACCAGTTTTCATTTTCAGGAAACGGACTTACCAACACCGGTGTGTTTTTAAACTATACCTTTCACAACGTTACGTTTTTCAGCGAGGCCGCGCATACCATCCACGCAGGCTCAGGCTTAGTGGCCGGTATTTTAGGCAGCCTTACCCCTAAATTAGATTTAGCCCTGCATTACCGGAACTATCAACGCAATTTTCATAGTCTGTATGCCAATGCTTTTTCCGAAGGTAGTACGCCCCAAAACGAATCGGGCATATACTGGGGATGGAAATATCGTTGGAGTAAAAAATACAGCGCTTCGGGCTATGCCGATTTGTTTACCTTTCCATGGTTGCGGTACCGGAGTTATGCACCATCAAACGGGCACGAGTGGCTCATGCGGTTTACCTGGCAGCCTACACGCAAAATCGTTTTGTTTGTACAGGCACGCGAAGAATCAAAAGTGCGGAACACATCCGAAGCATCAACGCTGTACCTCACTGCACCGGGCGTAAAACGCAACTACTGGTTTAACTGCGATTACCCCGCTGGCGACAACATCAGCTTAAAAACAAGGGCGCAGTTCAGCACGTATGAATTTGATGGAAACCGCACCCGTGGCATGATTCTTTTACAGGATGTACGCATTAACGTTGGTAAACTGAGCGTTACAGCGCGGTATGCCCTTTTCGATACCGATGATTACGATAACCGGCATTATGTATATGAACGCGATGTATGGCTTGCTTATTCGTTACCGGCTTACAGCGGGCAGGGCGTACGGAATTACATCGTTACCGAATATTCTGTCAATAAAAAGTTAAGTTTGTGGCTGCGGTACGCGCATACCCGTTATACCGATCGTGATGTGATTGGCACCGGTGCCGATACCATTACCGGCAACAGGCGAAACGATATTCGCGCCCAGGTATGTATTAAACTATAAGTAAACCATTAAAACACCACAATGCACGCGACCAAACTCATTACACCCGAAGTTTTGCTGGTAATGTGCCTTGGCGGGATTGCTTTTATCGTTATCCTGAAACTGATTTTCAGGAAGAAAAAATGACAAACGGCTTTCCGCGCAGGTTATTTGCCCGTTTTAAGGGTTAAGGCGTTGCCGGATTTGCACGAAAAACACTAATTTTCTACTTGTAAATTAAGGTATTTTATGAAGACACTGACCGCACTACTCCTCACACTTTTACTTGTTGCACCTGCATACGCGCAAGTCACCAAAAAAACACTTGAACTCAGCGAGTTCAAATCCATTTATGTAAACTCGAACTACACCGTTTACCTGAAACAAACCAATAAACAGGAAGTTGTGGTTGAAGCATTAAGCGATATTTACGCACTTACCAGCATTACCGTAGAAAACGGTGTGTTAATGATTAACGTTGATCGCAAGCCCGATAACCCAAACAAAAGCGTGTGGGCGAAAATCGATGACATTAAACTGAACCCCACCATGAAAGTTTATGTAAGCGTTAAAAACATCAACGAACTTCAGGTGAATGGCAGCGGTAAAATCATCACCGAAAACTCTCTGTCGGCTCCTACCCTCAGCCTTTCGGTTAGCGGCAGCGGCAGCATCGACTTAGACTTAAAAGGCGATTACCTGAAAACCGAAGTAAGCGGTGCCGGCAAAATTGCCTTAAAAGGATATGCCACCTCCATTGATGCCGTCATCAGCGGAAGCGGGAACATCAACGCTTTTAACTGTACGCTCGACAACGCCAAAGCAAAAGTAAGCGGAAGCGGAACCTGCGAACTGAACGTAGCCAACAACATTGAAGCCCTGGTGGTAGGCAGCGGGTCGATAAAGCACAAGGGCAACACCAAAACCGCCACCAAAAAAGTTTATGGTTCGGGCAGCGTTGACAGAGCCTATTAACCGCCTGAAAACCACGCTAAATCACACATTTTTGGCTAAAAAACCGGGATTCGGTGTTAAATGAATATTTATCCCTACATTTAGCCTTTATTCAACTATATCAATTTTAGTACAATGAACATTTATGTTGCCAACGTTCCTTTCAAAGCAACGGAAAACGAATTTAGAGCATTATTTGAAGCCTATGGCGAAGTAAGTTCGGCCAAAATTATTTTGGATAAGTTCACACAACGCAGCCGGGGTTTTGGATTTGTAGAAATGCCCGATGACGGTGCCGGACAGCAGGCCATTAACGCACTTAACGGGTACGATTTTATGGGTAAGATTCTCGTGGTAAACGAAGCCCGCCCGAAAACCGATGCCCCGCGTGGCGGTGGTGGTGGCGGATTCAACCGCAGAAGCTACAACAACGAATATTAATTACGTGTAGCCTTGAAAAAACCAACCCCGGCAGTTAGTTCTGTCGGGGTTTTTTAGTTGAGTTTCGAGCGGAGGGTGAATTACTCAATCGCAAAATCATCTTCCGTGATAATCAGTTCGTAGCCTCTTCCTCGTTTCCCTGTTTTTAGTATCCAACGCTCTGCATCTCTGTAAATAGAGGGCGAAGTAACTCCGTTATACGAAATCTTCAGGCTGTCAAACGCCCATATCTTTCCAGAGTGAACTATCAAGTCGTAATCAAGCGCATCGCTATCGTGCCCCCATATATATTTTGACTCCCCCGATTCAATAGCGGTAGAGTCGTTTTCCAATACCCTTGAAGAGTACCACTGGGAACCATATACTTTTACAGAAATCTGTTGCCCTGTCTGATTTAATACTTTAAAAGCAAGCGACACGGTAGGATCACATCCGCCAAAAAGAAGCAATACCGCAATCAATAAAAATAATGTTCTGAATTTCATAAGGAAAAGTTAGTTCATTGAAGGGTAACTTCCTATCCTCTAAGGAAACACCTCGCCCGCCATCGTTAACGCTTTCAAAAACTCATCTTCATTAATACCTGTATCAACACCTTGTTCTTTTAAATAACCCAAAATGGTTTCGGTTGCAAGGTTACCGACCAGCGCATCGTTGGCCATCGGGCAACCGCCAAAGCCTTTTAACGCGCCATCAAAACGTTTACAGCCTGCGTTGTAAGCCGCTTCAATTTTTTCGCGTGCGGTTTGCGGTGTCGAGTGAAGGTGTGCGCCCAGCTCAACATCGGGGAAACGTTTGGCCAGCGCTGTAAACAAATAGGTAATCTGTTCGGGTGTAGATACGCCAACGGTATCGGCCAATGAAATAATTTTTACGCCCAACGTATTCAGAATATCCACAAAGTTCTCGACTAATGTAAGGCTGTACGGATCGTTGTACGGATTACCAAACCCCATGCTGATGTACACCACTTGTTGTTTTCCTGTATGTTCACAAATGGCTTGAATTTCCGAAAGTGTGTTCAATGCTTCCGTAATCGATTTGTTGGTATTGCGTTGTTGAAAAGTTTCGGATATGGATAGCGGAAAACCTAAGTATTGGATTTCGTTAAACCGTGCGGCCTCTTCTGCCCCGCGTGTATTCGCCACAATGGCAAGCAACTTCGATCGGGCTCCCGACAGGTCAAGTCCTGCAAGCACCTCACGGGTATCGCGCATTTGCGGAATCGCTTTGGCCGACACAAAACTCCCGAAATCGATGGTATCAAACCCAACGCGAAGCAACTGGTTGATGTACTTTATTTTGCGTTCGGTAACGATAAATTCATCGATACCCTGCATGGCATCACGCGGACATTCGATTATCTTCATGGTTTTAAAATATCAGGGTACAGGGTAAACGGCATCAACAGTAAAATAATTACCAACAAACGTTTATTCATGCACCTTATCTGTAAAAACTTAACTTTTAAATTAATAACCAGCATATAGCTTCATTAAACCTGCCCTATGCCCCTTATACCTTTTACCGGAACACTTGGTACGCGAGGTGCCGCACACCTGTTAAGGCGTACAACCTTTGGCCCTACCTTACAGCAAATAAACGACTTTTCGGCATTAACCCCGGCACAGGCCATTCAACGCCTGTACAGGCCGCTTACGCCCCTGTCGGATGCGCCCCCGCCCATCGACCCCGATACCAACGAAGCCTGGGTTGTTACCGGCAATACCGATCCGCAAAAAATGGAGTTTGAATACCAGGAGCTTTTTAAAGGATGGTTTATCGGGCAAATGCTAAGTGCCGGTGTTGAGGCATCGCAATCGCTGGCGTATTCGGCACGCGAAAAACTCGTGTTTTTTATGCACACGCATTTAACGGCCATTACCGAAAAGGTTGGCAGCAGCCGGGCATTGTATTACCAAAACGAACTGTTCCGTTTGTATGTTTTGGATAACAACCCCTCGACCGTTACGGCCGATAAACTGAACCTAAAAGAGCTTACCAAAAAAATTTGTGTCGATAACGCCATGCTGCGGTTACTCGATGGCAACATCAACATCCGTGGAGGCAACGAAAACTTTGGGCGCGAACTGTTAGAGCTTTATACCATTGGCCGGGGGTTAGAGGGCGCCAACACACTGCCGCCCGATTTGCCCATGTACGATTACTTTTTTTATACCGAGCAAGACGTACAGGCAGCGGCTAAAGTATTTTCAGGATTTAATTTCGATGAGCAATTTGCCACCATCGATGAAGATACGGAAATTCCACGGGGTGCGATACGCGGCTCGGTAACCAATGCCTCGGCACACAGCAACGAACCAAAACAGTTCAGTGCACGCTTCGGCAATGCCATTATCCAACCCGACCCACTGTTACTCAACGGCACAAACGCAACCGAAGCCAGCGCGTTAGATGAAATCAGCCAGTTTATTGATTTGATTTATGCGCAACCCGAAACCGCGCGGCACATCTGCCGGAAAATTTACCGGTTCTTCATGTATCACGAAGTTACGGAAGCATTGCAGAACGACATCATCGAGTCGATGGCCACCATTTTCCGCAACAACAATTTTAAAATACAGCCGGTTATTGAAGCCCTGTTAACCAGCCAGCATTTTTACGCCAACAATACACCGGGTAATTATGTTGACGATGGTTTTGGCGGCATTATTAAATCACCGCTCGACCTGATAATAGGTACACACCGCTTTTTTGGAACGTCCGTGCCCGCCATGGCAACCGATGCCTCAGGCTTTTATATGTTTAACCGTAACATTGTTGACATTGTTAAACGCAACATGGGTCTTGATTTTTACCAGCCGTACGATGTGGCCGGGTACGATGCCTACCATCAATACCCCATTTACCACCGCAGTTGGATTACCGTAAACAACCTTACAAACCGATACAACTTCATCCAGCAGTTTATGATGATGTTCGACACGCTGGCATTCGTGCGGGCGAACATTCCGATTGCAACAGCCTCGAACGCACGGTTGTTGGTGATTTACCTTACCGAACATCTTTTACCGGTTTCGGAAAACCTCACATTCGATACTGCGGTTGACGAAAGTCAGAATGCCACCATTACGGCCGAACGGCTCATGTACTTTCTGGAACAGTTTCTCGGCATTATTGACGATGACCCCGAAGCTGCCTGGACACTCCGTTACACCAATAACTTCGATCCGGAAACACTCACCAACCAGTTGCGCAATTTGTTTAACGCCATGCTGCAGTCGCCCGAATATCAACTTCATTAGCCGTTAGCACATGAAAAGAAGAACCTTTCTCAAAAAAATCCCGGTTGCCGCCAGCCTGCCGTTTGCCATCAGCGGCATTCCCCTGAAAGTAATGGGCGAAAATACCCTTACACGTTTGGCCCGCATGGCCACCAGCGAAGAAAAGGTGATGATCATTCTTCAGCTTCATGGCGGTAACGATGGGCTGAACTCGCTTATCCCGGTAACGGATTACGATTTGTATTACAGCCGAAGAGCCAACATTGCCATACCGGCTAAAAACAGTCTGCGCAAATACATTCCGCTCGACAGCACGCTTCCGCCCGATGCTCAAATTGGCTTGCACCCCGATATGCAGGGCGCTAAAACCTTGTACGATACAGGCCGTGCCGCATTTATCCAGGGTGTTTCGTACGAAAACAACAACGGCTCACATTTTCGTGGCCGCGACATTCAGTTTATGGGCGGTAGTGCCGATGATTACTTCGACTCAGGATGGGTTGGCCGTTACCTGAACAAGCTTTATCCGAATTACCCCGAAGCCTACCCGACCGATGAAATGCCCGATCCGTTAGGTATTGAAATGGGCAACGATGTATCGCTGATCTTTCATCAAAGCGGGAACATCCCAACATCCATTTCGTTGCCCGATAACCTCGAAAGTTTTGTTGATTTAGTTGATACGCTGCCCGGCTACCAGGAAGGTGTGGCCGACCCAAGGGGCATTCCGCCCGAAGCGGTAGAAAACTCTTCGTACTGGAAAGAAATGAACTGGATTTTAGGGCTTGAAGAAAAAACCGATGATTACGCCCAGCGGTTATACGAAGTATGGCAGGCCGGTGGCGACAAAGGTATTGCTTACCCGGAAACCTACCCGTTAAATGCACCACGCGGTAGTAAAAACAATCCGCTTTCGGCACAATTGCAACTGGTAGCCCGCCTGTTGGGGGGCGGTTCTAAAACCAAAGTGTTTATGGTGCGCATTGGCGGGTTCGATACCCATGCCGACCAAACCACTAACTACGATCCTACCATGGGCATTCATGCCGCGCTGATGTACCACATTTCGGCAGCCATGCAAGCTTTTCAAAACGATTTGAAAGCGCGCGGTATCGAAGACAACGTGCTTACCGTTACCACTTCGGAGTTTGGCAGGCGTGTTCATTCAAACGGAAGTTACGGTACCGATCATGGTACGGGCGGCCCCATTTACCTGTTTGGTAAAGGCGTTAAGTCGGGCGTGTTTGGCAAAGTTCCGGACATGACTAAAGACAACGTTGAACAACAGTTCGACTATCGTGAGGTGTATGCCAATATTTTGCGCGACTGGATGGGCGTTAGCGAGAACGATGTGAATGATATTTTTCACGGTGACTATTTGCACGGACCCCTCGGTACGCTTATCAGCAACGTGGTAACCGGTGAAAAAGATAATTTCATTTCCGAGCGGTATAACCTCGAACAGAATTTCCCCAACCCGGTAAAAGATGCCACCACCATTGGTTTCCGCATCAACAACCGTTTACACGTAACCATCGAGTTATACGATACGCAGGGAAGCAGCATTAAAAACCTCGTAAACGCAGCGTATGAACCCGGGCACCATACCGTACCGGTAAATATGGTGGGTATTCAGCCCGGCACATATATTTATCAGTTAAAAGCCGGTAATTTTAAAGCATCCAGAAAAATGATCGTAACAAAGTAATATGAGAATACTTTACCTCGTCACGGTTTGCGTAATGCTATCAACAACCCTGGTACATGCGCAGGCTTATCAAAAACAGAAAAAGAAACCCGTTGCTCCCAGAGATCCCAACAGCGAATTTTTAGAAAAGCAATGGTGGCTGGGCTTTAAAGGTGGCCTTAATTTTTCAAAAGCGGTGGTTGATCAGTCGTATGGTGTAATCACTCCGGCCGACTACGATCCGTCACTGACCGAAAAAAAATACGATGATTTTTCGGGTGTTGGTGCACACGCTACGGTAGAAGTAACGTTCACTTTCCGGCAGCTATCCATCAGCATACAGCCAACGTACCGCAATTCTACATTTTCATATTCTAACCGGTACGAGTACACCGAAACAACATCGGGCGCACCCCAACTGATTTTACAGTATAACCAGCAACAACAGGTTAACTGGTTAGATGTACCCTTGTTGGTGAAGTATGATGTAACACGAAGTAAGCTCCGCCCCTATATACAGGCAGGTGCTTATTACGGGTTCCTGCTCAATGCCAACAAATCACTGGCGTTAACCCGCACCGATTATGCTTCTGGCGCTGCCAATACCCTGAACGAACCTGAAATCATTGTAGGCGCTACCGATTTGTTTGCCAATAACCACTGGGGATTGGTTTTTGGTGGCGGGGTAAATTATCATGTGGGCAACATCCGTGTAAACTTAGATATACTTTACCGTCACGGTATGAGCCTGGTAAACTCAACCGAAAACCGGTACGGAAACGACCGGCTTACCGGTTCAGGCGATGTGATGGACGATATTAAACTCAATAACATCGGTGTATCGCTCGGCTGCCTGTTCCCGCTTCGTTTTCTTTCCAATGGTTTTCAATCAATCGGTAAACGCTAATTTATGCTCAAGAAAATTTTATCTGTTGCCTGCATCGTATTTACGCTTAACGCCTGCATCGAAGAATCATCGCCTAAGCATGATATAAAAGCGTTTACCCATATTTACGACCATAGTTCGTTTAACGACAGCTTTTATGCCATCGACATGAAACAGACTGCCGATGGCGGCTACCTGATTTTAGGCAGCCGTACAGGGGTGTTTATTGAAAACGGTGAAACGCAAAACGTAAACACGCCCATGACCCCCTACCTGATTAAAACCGATGCCTACGGAAAACTGGTAAACGAAACGGAATTAACCGATGCCCTTTACTACCCGATGGGCAACCTGAATGAAGTTGACGGAAGTTATTATTTCTTTTGCATGGATGCCGCCAAAACGGCCGTTTTGGTTAACGTTGATGCCAATGGCGATGTTGTTTCGGCTCCCGTTACCGTAAACGACCTGATTTTTCCGCTGGCTTCGGCAACAACAGCCAACAGTACAGCGCTGTTGTTATTGAGTTACGACAACAGCACGCAGGAAACCGTTGCCTCGCGTGTAAGCGTTAGTGGTTCTGTATCGGCTTCTTCGCGCTTTTATACAGGCTCTGGCAGCCCGATAGACGGGCTTGTGGTGGCGCATGCCAATAAAGAAGGAACACAATACCCTTTTACGATCGGGCAAACGCAGGGCGGTTTAGTGTATTTCAACGGCTTTATCGATTACACATTAGCCCTTGTGTTCACCAACCTGAACGGCAACGAAAACGTAGTGGGGCGCATTTATGGCGTGCAAGCCAATGCAGGTTTTAGCACCGTACTGCCTACGGGAACTTCAACCTTTGCCATTGCTACCTACAACTTCGGTTTCAATTTCCTTCAACCGAATGCCACGCTGGCGACCAACCAAACCAACGGCTCGGTGGTTGACATACAGGAAAACTCCCATTCGTTTCCTGAATTAGAGCATAATGCACGGGTAAAAGTGATCCCGGCCACGATAGAAGGCCGCAATACAGTTGTTTACGCCAGCAATACCAAAGCCGGGCAAATCGGGTTGTATGTGTATGATCGTACAACAGGCGAGTTTTTGTCGGGCAAATACGTGGGCTATGCTAACCCGTTTGTAATTGGTGCACTTGTACAAACACCCGAAGGCGACCTCGTGCTGAGCGGCACAACCTACATTGCCGGACGTTTACCCAGACTTTGCCTGATTAAAATACCGCAAAACGAACTGTAATAGCACCGAAAATATTCAGCATCTTTACGGCTGTTTAGTTTAGTGTGCATGATTAACATTCAGGAGTTTACCAACCTGTTGCCGTATAATACTTTCAACATTCAGGCGCAGGCACGGTATTTTGTTCAGATCAATTCCCCGGCCGATTTCCACGAACTTATCGGTAATGCTGTTTATAAAAATGAGAAGCGTTTTATCCTCGGGGGCGGCAGTAACGTACTCTTCAGCGGTGATTTTAACGGGCTGATCATCAAATCAAGCCTGAAAGGCATTACCATTATTGAAGAAAACGATGAAACCGTTACGCTGAAAGCCGGTGCAGGCGAACGCTGGCACGACTTAGTAATGTACTGCGTACAGCATAATTATGGTGGTATCGAAAATTTATCGCTCATACCCGGTACGGTGGGTGCATCGCCCATTCAAAACATTGGCGCGTATGGTGTAGAGGTGAAGGATGTTATCCGCCAGGTGGATGTAATCGATCTTGCAACAGCCAGTGTACATACGTTCAGCAATCGCGAATGTTCCTTCGGTTACCGTGAAAGCATCTTCAAACATACCGTGAAAGAAAAATATTTTATTTCAAGTATTACTTTAAGCCTAACAAAAAAAAATCACCGGTTGAACACTTCGTATGGAGCCATACAACAAACACTTGATCAGCAAAACCGTATCGCAACCATTCAATCGATAAGCGATACAGTAATCGCAATACGTCAATCGAAGTTACCCGATCCGAATGTTGTTGGTAATGCAGGAAGTTTTTTCAAGAACCCAACCATCGCACAAAAAACCTTTGAAGAACTCAAAAAATCGTACCCGGAAATACCGGGTTATCCATCTGAAAATCAAGAAGTTAAAATACCTGCCGGCTGGCTGATTGAACAATGTGGCTGGAAAGGAAAAACCATTGGTCGTGTAGGTGTGCATCCACACCAGGCGTTGGTGTTAGTGAACTATGGCAAGGCAACCGGTGAAGAAGTTTGGGCATTAGCGCAGGATATTATTGAATCGGTTCATCATCGTTTCAACATTAAACTTCATCCTGAAGTGAACATTGTTTGACGACAAACATGATGCATAACACCGATGTTTAGCACTTCATACCGATGCGCAGTTATGAAAAAAATATTAAAAAATTTTTGCGGATTAATTTTTTGTTATAACTTTTCATCAGTTTTAACATTAAACTTTTAACGCTATGGCAAAAAAAGCGAAGAAAGCAGCTAAGAAAAAAGTAGCAAAGAAGAAAGTTGCTAAGAAAAAAGCTGCTAAAAAGAAGAAGTAATTAGGTAACATCCTAAAGACTTTGTGAAGGGAAGTAAATTGGATTTACTTCCCTTTCTTTTTTATACACACTTGCTGTTCGTTAAAACCCGTTGCATTATTTGGTATAGGTGTACTCCACTTTTGCAAGGATAAAACACCTGTCAGACCGCGTGTTTCACTCGGTTGCGTAAAATTAATTACCGAAAGGTTTGCCACTGGCGGCTGCCGGTCGTAATTTCAATCGTTCGTTTCACTTATCCGTTTAATTGTTATGGCCAAAAAGACTGACAAACCTGCTGTAAAGAAGAAGGCTCCGGCAAAAAAAACCGCAACCAAGCCTGCCGCCCCGGCTGCACATCGTATTGAAAAAGCGTGTGAGGATATTCTAAAAAAACTGCAAGTCTTAAACATCGAGCCTGCCCTGCAAGCCGACATTGAATGGTGTTTGGGCAGCTACCGTCACGATAACAACCCTTCGGGCTTATACCTGATGGCCGAACGTGCATTGGTCGTGTTTAACTTTGAACTTTCTAAAAACCCTAAGAGCATACCCGCCAAATTGGTAAAGGATGTTCAAAAGGCATTAGAGAGCAAATAATCAGATCATGTGCGTTACGTTGGTCAGTTTGCCCGTGTAGCGGTCAACCTGTACCCCAAAACGTTGCAGAAAATCAACGCCTTCATCGCTGGCAATGCCTTTATGTTCGGCATACGACCGCAGGTAAATTACGCGACTAATGCCCGCGCTGTAAATAATGCGCGCACACGCCAGGCAGGGCGACAGCGTAACGTAAAGGGTAGAGCCTTCTACCGAGGTTTTGTTTTTTACGGCATACAGTATGGCATTCTGTTCGGCATGGATGGCCAGCGAACATCCGCCTTTAGAATCGCGCGGGCACCCGGTTTCAGGCCATTCTTCATCGCAATTATGCGTGCCCGATGGCGGGCCGTTATACCCGATGGAAATAATCCGGGTGTCTTTAGCAAGTACCGCCCCTACGTGGCGTTTTATACAATGCGAACGCTTAGCCAGGTTTACAGCCAGTTCCATAAAAATATCATCAAAGGCAGGGCGTTGCATATTGCGTTTACGATTTAATTTTGAACAATTATATTCGCCAAGTTAATTTGAATAATGATCAGGGCAAAACATTGTATTACCGTACTTCTTTTTCTGCTGGGTTACAGCACGCTGGCACAACAGGTTACCCCCGAACGGCTAAGTCCGGCCGCTTTTGCCACCTTGCGGTATAAGGACACCTACATCAAGATCACGTACAGCCAGCCCCGGAAACGCGGGCGCGAAATCTTTGGCAGCTTAGTACCATACGGCCAGATTTGGCGTACAGGCGCAAATGAAGCTACCGAAATTACCCTGACCAAAGACGTTTTCGTGAACGGGGTATTAGTACCGGCCGGCACGTATTCTGTATTTACGGTTCCGGAAAAGGAAAAATGGGTTTTTATCCTGAACAAAGAATTGGGCTTGTGGGGATCGTACAACTATAATTACAAGAACGATTTCCTGCGGTTTGAAATGCCCGTGCAGGCCAGTCCGGTATTTACCGAAACGCTCACCCTGAAATTCGATCAGCGCAATAACGTGGCCGATCTTTTGCTGTTATGGGACAATATCAAAATCAGTATTCCCATTCAATGTATTGAACCCCGTACGTAAATGAAGATTTTTTTAACATCCCTCCTTTTATTTTTTACCGTTACCCTTGCGATGACGCAGGAAACCGAGTTAGACCGAAGAAACGGCTTCAAAGACATTAAAATGGCTTCACCGGTTGATTCCGTTAAGGGTATAAAGTTTAAAAAGGACTTTAAAGAAAAGGGGCATCACGAAGCGAAGCTCTATACCGTTGAACATACCGACTACCAAAACATTGGTGAAGTAAAAATCAACAGCATTGAATTAAAGGCATTCAAGGGATTGATCTACGAGATCGTAGTCGTTACCGTGAAAGACACCCGCCTGATGAAAGGCTTAGAAGCCGCTTTAGGCAAGCCGGTTTACAATGTACGGGAAGAATCGTACAACTGGATTGGCCAAAACCTGAGCCTGAAATTTAAATCGCACTCGAAAAATCAATTAGAACTTCGTTACACATCGGCCGTGGTACATCAGCTTATGCGTGACGACAAACAGCAAAAAATCGATGACATCACAAACGATTTTTAACAGCGTTTTTCTTTGACCAACGTACATACACATACGCTGTTGCCACAATCACCAACAGGGCAATAAACTGCGAGTGCGACACATAACCCTCAATCACAAAACCACGGGCGGCATCGCCCCTGAACAGTTCCAGAATGCTGCGGCCAATGGCATATAACATCAGGTATAATAAGAACAACTGCCCGTAAAAGCGTTGAAATTTGTGCCTGACAACTAATAACACCAGCATCACAACGAAAATATAACCAGCCTCCATGAGTTGTGTCGGGTAAAGGGGTGTATGCAACGGCCGGGCCTGGCAGGCTTCATCGGTAAATGTTACCGACAATACACCATCGGTTGGCAAACCGTAACAGCACCCTGCCAAAAAACAACCCACACGACCGAATATATGCACAATGCACGTAACCACCGCCATTACATCGAGCATCTTAAACGTATTTAACTTGTGCTTACGGAAAAACCAAAGCATGGAGGGCACGGCAAACAGAAACGACCCGTAAAACACAAAGCCCCGTCCGGTAAACAGCTTGCCGGGATTGCCAAGGTAACGCGATGGATCTTCGAGCAACAGAAAAAATTTACCACCCACAAAAGCCGCGATAAAAATGATCAGGAACAACGAATTGGCCTGGTCGAACGTAAGGCCGACATCTTTTTTTCCTTGCTTTACCAAATACGTTACGGCAGCAATTACACCTAACGCGATCATAAAACCGTAACTATAAACAGTTATAGAGCCTAATTCAAAAAGTACAGGGTGCATGATGATTGAGTTGTTCGTGTGAGAAGCTTATATGAAAACGTAACGTTTATTACTTGTACGAAATCCGGTAAATCACCCCGGCATAATCGTCTGATACGAGCATCGATCCATCAGGCAAAACCAACACATCTACCGGCCTGCCCCACACTTTCTGTGTGGCATCGTCCATCCAACCGCTGGCAAAGGTTTCATAACCCGCTGATGTTTTGTTGTCCTTAATTTTCACAAACGATAATTTATAACCGCTTTTTTTGCTTCTGTTCCAGGAGCCATGTTCAGCAAAAATCAAATTGTTACGGTATGTTTCGGGAAACATACTGCCGGTATAGAACTTCACACCCAACGGGGCTACGTGTGCATTCAGGTTTTGAGCTGGCGGTGTAAACTCATTGCAGTTGCGTTTGCTGCCAAACTCCGGGTCTTGAATGGTACCGCCATGGCAATACGGATAACCAAAGTGCATACCGGCATGGGGTGCGTGGTTTAATTCGCACGGAGGTACATCATCGCCCAGCATATCGCGGCCGTTATCGGTAAACCAAAGTTCGTTTGTTACCGGATGCCACGTGAAGCCCACTGTATTGCGAACACCCCGTGCAAAAATTTCGCGGTCGGTTCCATCGGCATTCATACGGGTAATGGTCGCGTAAATTTCATTTTCAGGTTCGCAGATGTTACACGGTGCGCCAACAGGCACGTACAATTTACCATCCGGGCCAAAAGCAATGTATTTCCAGCCATGATGGGCATCGGTCGGGTAAGTATCGTTTACAACAATCAAGTCAGAATTTGTACCAAGTTTCGACTCTATATTTTCATATTTCAAAATACGGCTGATCTCAGCAACATATAAATCGCCATCGCGGAACGCCACCCCGTTAGGCTGGTTTAAACCCGAGGCGATCACCCAGCGTTTATCCGCCCTGAAATCGCCATCTTCATCTTTTACAGCATAAACCTTATCGCCATCGCGGTTGCCGACATAAACAATCCCGGAAGGGCTTATCGCTAACGAGCGGGCATCGGGCACTTCGGCAAAAACCGAAATTGAAAAACCATCGGGCAGGTTTAGACTATCCAGCGGAAGCGATTCAGAATAGGCCGTGAGCGCTGGTACGCTTCCATCCTCCCCCACAGGAACAAACGTTTTAGTGTTTTCAATTTTCCTATCGGATGTACACTGCGAAAATGTAATTAATACCAATATGGCAAAGATGAGATTCTTGTTCATGGCGATCAGTTTTAATGCGGTGAAGATAATTTTTTACCCCGAAACATGAAACGTTATTACGGTAAGCGGATAATGCCTGGCACAAGAGTATATTTGCGGCATGATTTCCATTTCAAACATTTCTTACTTTATTGGCGGCCGCGCACTGTACGAAAATGCCAGCGCTTTTGTTAAACCAAAAGACAAAATCGGGCTGATCGGCCTCAACGGACGTGGGAAATCAACACTGCTGAAGCTGATCTATGGCGATTATTCGCTCGATGCAGGCTCCATCAGCAAAAGCAACGACTGTACGATTGGTTTTTTGAACCAGGACTTGTTGTCGTATCAAACCGAAGACTCGATTCTTACCGTTGCCCTGGGTGCGTTTAAAGAAGTAGTGGACATTGAACGCCAGCTTGAACACATCATTAAAAAACTTGAAACCGATTACTCGGATGATCTGGTTGAGAAACTTTCCAAACTTCAGGAAAAATACGAACAATTGGATGGCTATACCGTTCAATCGAAAGCTGAAGAAATTTTAGAAGGTATTGGCTTTGTTACGGCCGATTTACACCGCCCACTCAAAGAATTCTCAGGCGGATGGCGCATGCGTGTAATGCTGGCCAAACTGTTGTTAGAGAAGCCATCGCTGCTCATGCTTGATGAGCCTACCAACCACTTAGACCTTCCTTCGATTGAATGGGTTGAAGGCTATCTTCGCAATTACGAGGGCGCGGTAATGGTAGTGTCGCACGACCGTCAGTTCTTAGATAACGTTACCACCAAAACCATTGAAGTCAGCCAGTCGCAGTTGTTTACCTACGAAGGCAACTATTCGTTTTACCTGCAAGAAAAAGAACTCCGTCAGGAAATCCAGCAGAATGCCTTTGAAAACCAGCAGGCAAAAATCCGCCAGACCGAACGCTTCATCGAACGCTTTAAAGCCAAGGCCACCAAAGCACGACAGGTACAATCGCGTGTGAAAGCGCTTGAGCGCATGGACATGATCGAAGAAGTAATTGACGATACAGCGGCCGTGAATTTCCGCTTTAAATTCAACCAGCAGCCCGGCCGGTGGATAACCACACTAAACAATGTATCGAAAGCCTATGGCGATTTACAGATACTCAGCAACACATCGATCGCGATCGAACGCGGTGATAAAATTGCGCTGGTGGGTGCAAACGGTAAAGGTAAATCAACCTTGTTGCGCATCATTGCCGGAACCGAACCGGTAGAAGGCGAACGCACCACGGGCTATAATGTTATCCCGGCATTTTACGCACAACACCAACTCGAATCGTTAGATGTTGAAAACGAAATACTGGACGAAATGAAACAGGCCGGTTCGGGTAAAACCGAACAGGAATTACGCAGTGCATTAGGTTGCTTTTTGTTTACTGATGAAGATCAGTTTAAAAAAATCAAAGTGCTGTCGGGCGGTGAAAAATCGCGCGTGGCTCTGGCTAAAACACTCATTTCGGACGCCAATTTTTTGTTGTTAGATGAACCTACCAACCACCTCGATTTTATATCAGAGAACATTCTCATACAGGCATTACAACAATATGCGGGAAGTTTTATCGTGGTGTCGCACAACCGGTATTTTGTAAGCCAGATCGCCAACAAAATATGGTACATCGAAAACAAACAGATCAAGGAATACCCGGGCACATACGAAGAGTACGAATACTGGCGTACAAAAAACAAAACGATTGATGAGCCTGTAAAACGCGAAGCACCACCGGCTAAAAAAGAAAAGGAACCTGTTCAAAAAACCGGTGAAAACGATAAAAACCTTAAAGCACTTAACAAAGAATTGAAACAGGTTGAAACTAAAATTGAATCGTTAGAGAAAGATAAAGCTGCACTTGAAAATGAAATGGCCAAACCCGAAGTGTATGGCCATTTTGAAAAGCTCAAGGTGGCCCAGGAAAAATTCAATACGCTAACCGCCCAATTAAACGAAGCCACCCACCGGTGGGAAGTTTTACTGAAAGAGATTGATTTGGTTTCGTAAAGCATAAAGGAGTATAAACTCTAAACAAAAAGGGTCGTCTGCGTTTGCAAACGACCCTTTTTTCAATTTTTTGTTTTAGTTAATGGGCGGCTTCTTCTACCGGTTTGGTTTTATAGATACGTGCGCGTAAACGAGCAATCAGTAAATACAATACCGGCACCAGCACTAACGTAAGAACGGTTCCGAAAATCAATCCGAAAATCATCGTCCACGATAACGGCCCCCAGAAGGCTACGTTATCGCCACCGAAGAAAATGTGAGGGTTTAGTTCGGTAAACAGCTTCACAAAATCGATGTTGAAACCAACGGCTAACGGAATAAGACCGGCCGTTGCCGCCATAGCTGTTAGCAATACGGGTGTCATACGGGTACGGGCTGCTTCAATTACGGCCGCCTTCAGTTCAACACCCTGCGCGATCAGCAAGTCGGTAAATTCAACCAGCAAAATACCGTTACGCACAATGATACCCGAAAGCGCCAACATACCCACGCCTGACATTACCACCGAAATCTCCAGCACTGACTTAAACAACGAGAACCCGATAAGAATACCAATCACGCTGAACAGGATTTCAGACAACACAATAAACGGTTTGCTGGTAGAGTTAAATTGCAATACCAGGATCATAAACATGAGCATGGCGGCAATCGCAAATGCTTTGCCCATAAAGGCCATGGTTTCGGCCATTTCTTCCTGCTCGCCCGTAAGTTTATAGGTAACGCCATCAGTAAACTGATAATCTTTCAGGTGTTCAACAATTTCCTGCACCACTTCGTTGGCGTTGTAATTGTTCAGCACGTTCGATGAAAGCGTGATCACACGTTTCTGATCTATTCTTCGAATGCCCGCATAACTGTTCGTATAATCAACTTTTGCAACAGCCGAAAGCGGAACCTGGCGCACAACCCCGCCCGAGCTCATGTCGCGGTAAGTAACTGGTAAGTTCATTAAAGCATTAATATCGTTGCGCTGATGTTCGGCCACTCGTAATTGTATTGGGTAATCATCGTTATCGTCACGGAATTTTGAAACTTCCAATCCATAAATGGCGGTACGCAAGGCCATACCGATCTGCCCGGTAGAAATACCCTCGCGGTTAGCTTTTTCACGATCGATGTTGATAACGATTTCGGGCTTATCGCTTTGGAAATCTGATTTCAACTCTTCTACCCCGCCAATCTGTAACGAATCGAGGTAACGCTTCACATTTTCGGATGCTGCCACTAAGTTGCTAAAGTTATCGGACGACAATTCGATGTTAATGGGTTTACCCGTTGGCGGGCCGTTTTGTTCCTGTGCTACCGTAATTTCTGCACCGATAATGCCTTTTACAGCCGAGCGGATGCTGTCCATATACACGGCTGTACTCTGGCCATCGCGTTTTGCGAACTCAACAAAAGCCACACTTACTTTACCCAGGTGCGGAAACGACTGCGTGCCTCCGCCCTCAAACGGATCTTCGCTCGCGCCAATGGCTACGTTACTGATAATGGATTTCACCAACTTATTGTCTTTCCCCATCACGTTGGTAATGCGGTTCTCTATAATGTGTGTTACCGAGTCGGTTACGCGCTGGTCGGTGCCAATCGGCATACGCACATACGTAAAGATAAAGTTCGGATCGCTTTGCGGGAAGAAACCCACGGGCGGATTACGCACCGTGAAAAACCATATCGAGAAGATGAACAGGATAAACATAGAAACCAATACACCCGCTGGCCGATAACCCTCTAACAACCACGATATGCGTGCGGCATACCAGTGCTGTACCTTCGGCCAAAAGTCGGTTTGAAAGTGACTGATTACCCGCGACAGTACAAAGTGGTACAACGCATACACTAAGAATAAGAATACAGCAAAGTTGCCAAACCCAAACATTCCGGTGATGTACGATACCAGTGCGACAGAACCCAGAACCACTGCGGTAATCTTAAAGCCTCTTGTAATCTTGCTTTCGGAGTGGTCGTGCTCATGCTCGCTCATAAAATCAACCGCAAATACGGGGTTCATAATATAGGCTACGATCAATGAAGCCACTAACGCCACGATGAGCGTAACCGGAAGATAGATCATAAAGCTGCCCATAATGCCCGGCCAGAAAAGCAACGGTGTAAAGGGCGCCAGTACAACCAACGTACCCGATAATACCGGAAGAAAAACTTCGCCTGCGGCAATTTTCGCGGCTCGCTTAATCGGTATTTTACCGTTATCGTAAATGCGGTGTGTGTTTTCGATTACCACAATGGCATCGTCAACCACAATACCCAATGCCAGCAAGAACGAGAACAACGTCATCATGTTCAATGTATAGCCAAAGAACTGATCGATGACAATGAAAGCGATGAAGCTGGAAATTGGTACTGATAAAGCCACGAACACCGCATTGGTTGCGCCCATGAAGAACATGAGAATAACGGTTACCAGCACAAAGCCGATGATGATGGTGTTGATCAGATCGTGCAATGTCATACGGGTATTCTCCGACTGATCGGCCGTAATGGTAATATCTACACCTTCGGGCAAAATACGCGCTTCAAAATCGGCCACGATTTCATTAATCTTATCGGCAGCATCAATGAGGTTACGGCCGCTGCGTTTTACAACGTTTAGCGTGATAACGTTTTTGCCATCCATACGCGCGAAGCTTTCCTGTTCTTTGTGGCTGTCGATTACTTCGGCCACATCGCGCAAGCGAAACTTGCCACCGGTAGTAGAGGTTATCACCAAATCGCCCAATTGTTCGGCATTGGCAAACTCACCGTTTACACCCAACGAACGTTTCATACCGTCAACGGAAATTTGTCCGCTGGGGATAATCACGTTCTCATACCCTACTGCGTTAGAAATATCGTCTAAGCTTACACCGGCCAATGCTAATTTATACATATCAACATTGATTTGAATCTCGCGATCCAATGCACCAACAATATCCACTCGCCTGATTTCCGTAAGCGATTCGATACGATCCTGCATATCTTCGCCATATTTTTTCAGTGTTTCGAGATTGAAATCACCGGCTATGTTGATGTTCATGATCGGCATTTCAGAAATATCAATATCAATCACCTGCGGATCGTTTTCGAGGTCGGTGGGTAATTCCTGTTTGGCACGATCAACAGCGTCTTTAATATCCTGTTTTGCCTTATCAATCTCTACATCGGTTTGGAACTCAACAATAATGGTAGAGAAATCCTGCACCGAACTGCTTTTCAGCTTTTTAATACCCGATACACCTTTAATTTCTTTTTCAATCTCTTTGGTGATCAGGTTCTCGATGTCTTCGGGCGGACCCGGATAAAATGTAGCCACAAATATTTGCGGGAACACCACTTCCGGAAACTGCTCTTTGGGCATTGAGAAGTAGCTCATAATACCCGCCAATGAGATGATAACGGTAGCCACATAAATGCTCACCTTGTTATCGATCGCCCAACTGGTGGGTTTAAATTCTTTATTTAAGTCTTGCATAGATTACGCATTAATGAATTAAAAAAACCGAAACGCCTATTGTACTGTTACAAACTGGCCTTCGCTCAATCCCTGAAAACCGGCCGCGATAACGTTGTCGCCAGCGTTTAAGCCTTCTACCTGCGCTAATCCATCAAACACACCTTTAACAGTTACCACGTTTTTCTTCACGGTTATTCTATTACCGGAAGTAACGGCTGTATAAACTATTTTTTCGCCTTTTATATTTTGTACCGTATTTACCGGAACAACAATTACAGCCGGGTACGACTCGTACACCACTTTAATTAAGGCCGTCATGTTGGGGCGTAAATCGGGGTTAGAGGGCAATTCGGCTTCAACCTGAAATGTACGCGACAGCGGATCGATGTTACGACCCACAAAGGTTACGGTCGCTTTCATCTCCTTCTTGATGTCGGGGAACACCACGGTAACTTTATTCCCTTTCTTCACATCGGCCACATAAGCTTCCGATACGCTTGCCGTGATTTTGAGGTTACTGTTGTTAGTTACCAACGCTGCCGGCATACCGGGGGCGATGTTCTCGCCTGCCTTTACATTTACACGGTCAACAATACCGTTGATGGGGCTTTTGATCCGCATTTGATCGTTTTGCTCCTGCAAAGCCGCCAATTGTTTCTCTAAGCCTTCTTTAGAAGTTTTAGCCTGTAAGAACTGCACTTCGGTGCCGATTTTCTGATCCCACAGGTTTTTCTGGCGTTCATATACCGAAACGGCAAGCTCAAGCTGTGCCTTCATCGCTTCGATGTTGCGTATCAATACAGCGTTATCGATTTGTGCTAATGTCTGGCCTTTTGTTACCGACTGACCTTCTTTTACAAACACCTGCGTAATAACACCCATACCTTTGGCGCTTACCAGAATGTTATCTTCCGATTCTACCAAACCTTGTGTTTTCACGTAATGATCGAACGCCCGTGGCTGCAATTCAACCACGGCCACATCTTTGGTGCGCACGGCTAAGCTATCGGTGTTCGATGATTTTATTTCTTTTTCTAATTCTGCGATCTGCCTCGCCAGTTCGGTTTGTTTCGCTTTTAGCTTATCGAGCTTTGCTTGTTTGGCATCTTCGCCACACGCGACCAGCACGGCAGCCAAAGCAAAAGCCAATGCGTATTGTGTATATTTTGTTGGTTTCATGGGTATATAATTCAGTTGGTTGATTATTTTGTTTCAGATTGAGGGAGTAATTTACCGTACGCTTTATCAAGGTCGATTTTCGCCACCATCGCATCGAACAGTGCATTGTAGTAATTGGTCTGCGCCTGACGCAGTGCATCTTCGGCATCAACTACTTCGAGGTTTGAACCTACACCTTGCTGGTATTTAACCTTTGTTACACGTGCTACATTACTCGCTAATTCCATATTCTCCTGCTGTGAAGAGAGTGATTTCAATGCATTGTTGAAATTCAAGGTCGCCTGTTTGATCTCAAAATCAATAGAAGACTCAAGTATTCGGAAGTTATTATTTACCTTCATCAACTCAAGTTTCTGTTGTTGAATTTTATAGTTCGTTTGTAAACCGGTAAACAATGGTACATTCAATTTCAAACCAAACAATGAGTAATCGAACCATTTATCTGCCTGAACACCCGTTTCTAATTGGTTGGCTGGTACTTGAGATAAATCCGTTCCGTTAGTGAATAATCCTCCCATTGACCTTGCCTGTGTCATGTATCCAGCATTCAAAAAAGCCGACAAAGAAGGAACAGCAGAAGCATACTGATTCTTAACATTCAACTCTTGAAGTTTACGGTTAGCCTCCAATACTCTGTAATCAGGGCGATTTTTATACGCTACACCTTTTTCATAGTTTTCTATTGTGGTATCGATCACAATATCGGCTATTGAACCTTTTATGTCCAATGATTCGGACATAGGATAGTTCATTTGAAATTTCAATAGCTCAACACCAATCTGGCTAAGGTTTGTAAATTTATCTTGTTCTGTTTTTAGATTATTGAGTGTAACCCGTATTCTGTCAACATCAATACTTTCAGCAAACCCATTCTCGTTAAGTGCTTTAGTATTCCTCAATAATGTATCAACACGCGCAATGTTACTGGCAAACAAATTTATTCTCTCTTTATTAATAAGAACAGTATAATATGCTTTTGTAACCTGTTGAATAATCTGTTCTTTAGTTTGTTCGGTTGCTTTATAAGACAGTTCCTTATATGCTTTAGAAGCCTTAAGGCCAATAATATAGGAACCGTTAAATATTAACTGACTTACAGAAACACTGGCATCTCCGCTACTGGGTAGTTGAAAAAAGTTTCGTGCAGCTACTACATCATTATCGCCAACACCCGGCAGAAACGTACTGTAATCACCGTCATAGCCGGAGAATCCGTATGCAACTTGTTTGGTTTGAAAAAATGGTTGTAATTTTTGGTTATGTGTGACGGTGGCCGATCCAGATATTTGTGGTAATCCGATACCGACAGTTTCTTTAACTTTAGCCTGGGCAATCTGTTCATCTATCTTAGCATTTTGTGCCTGAACAGAATTCTCAAGCGCATAATCGATGCACTGTTGCAGGGTAAATGTTTGGGTCGCAGACTGCGTTTGTGCAACTGCCCCCATTACCGACCCCGCTATTACGGTTATTACTAAACTAAATCGTATCATAATATAGTTGATGGTTGTTGGTTGTGTTCTTTATATTTTAAGTAGAGTTTTTTCCCTTTTTCGGTTAAAAGACCCATCACAAAGTGTTCGAATATCTGGCTTTGAACCTCTACGAGGTTGAATTTTTCGCGCGGAAAAACATCCTGGTTAAAGGCCAACTGAAAAATTTCCATGCGCAGTATCGCCATCACCTCTTTGTTTACCGGACGCATATAGCCGCCCGCTATGCCAGCCTCTAAGTTGCGCACTACATCCTGGTGGATAAACCTGTTTTTAAATTCAACCCAAAGCGCCCAGGCTTTCGGATGGAATTTTTGCAGATCGAACAACAGCGTTGGGTTGATCTGTTCCATAGCATTTTTCAGGAATACCGTTACACGCGCCAGTTCTTCGATCGGGTTTTCGACAACATGATAAATGGCATCGCAGCCCCTGGCGTTGTTTTCGAGAATGTTGCGGGTAATGTGCACCACCAGATCGTCTTTATCGGCAAAGTGTTGGTAAAGTGTTTTCTTTGAAACCGATAAATGCCGGGCAATGTCGTCCATCGAAATGCTGCGCACCCCATACCGCAGAAACAACTCTTCGGTACCTTTTACGATCTTCGATTTGATGTCGTGGTCTTCCATACGGGTGGCAAAACTATGGAAACTTTATACAAAACAAAAGTTTCCATAGTTTCCTCAAACGGTTAATCTGGCTTAGTGTTGGGGTTTTACTGTTATTTTTTTGATATTTTTCAGAACCTGTCTGTTCAATCGTTTGCGGTGGGTACTTTAGGCTCGCCCGACTTTGGGGACGAACACCATTTATCCATCATCCGTTTTTTCAGCCGGTCGCGGTCTTCCGGAGCCATGTTATCCCACCTGCGTTTCCAGTACGATTTCCACGGATGTTCACCTTTATAATGATGCCCGCCCTTGCCCACGCTCCAAAACAGAATTTTAATTAAGGCCAGCAAACCGATGGCCTGCCAGAAGGTGATCGCAGGCCCTGCAAATAACACGGGCACAAG
Source organism: uncultured Roseivirgaceae bacterium (assembly GCA_964404445.1). Classification (GTDB taxonomy): domain Bacteria; phylum Bacteroidota; class Bacteroidia; order Cytophagales; family Cyclobacteriaceae; genus UBA2336. The sequence goes on from CAYOJW010000002.1 coordinate 103,152, forward strand.
CCAGTTCCAAAGCAACAGGGTAGCCATGCCAGCGATAGCTATCATTAACGCGGCAAACACAATTACTTTTACAATCCACAATAGTTTTTTCATATCCTCTTGATATTTTTTAGTTCATAACATCATCGTAAAACCGTTGCAGGCGTTTACGCAAGGCAATAATGGCATAGCGTTTACGCGACAACAGGGTGTTAATGGAAACACCTGTTTCTTCGGCTATTTCCCGAAAGCTCTTTTCTTCTATTTCGTTCAGGATAAACACATCGCGCTGGTCGGCCGGCAGTTCTTCGAGCGCATCGGTGATTTCGTCCCATATTGTTTCGCGCAGCAATGCCGATTCGGGCGTATTGCCCAGGTCGGGCAATATGTCTTGTAACGTAAGCGGTACTTCTTCCTCGCTTCCGGTTACCAATTCCAAATCTGTACGCTTTGGCCTTGCGGCATCGCGCCTGTACCGGTCGATGATCTTGTTACGCGCCACGCTGTACAGCCACGATGTTACCCTGTCGATCGACTCAATGCTTTCGAAACCTGCAATGAACTGATAGAACACGTCCTGAAGGATGTCTTCGGCTTCTTCGGTTGACGACACACGGTTGCGGATAAACCCCAACAGCTTGTCTTTTTCCTTCAGAAAAGTGCTTTGTTTTAGTTGCTGCATTGCCAGGTTCATCGCCTGCATGGTTTTGGAGTATTAGTCGGCAGACGATTGGGTTTTATTGTAACAAAGGTGAAAAAAAGCGGGATTTATTTTATCCCGTACAACGGTTAATGCCTGTCCCAGAACATAGGCGGCTCAATGCCTAAGCTGCGCAAATAAACATAACCCTGCCCACGATGGTGGATTTCATTCTCTACAAAATAAAAATAATGCCACCATACTTTACCCTCATACATACCAAACGACTTATCATTTTGCTGAAAACGTTCGGTTGTAATGGAAGGCCATACCTTGTTTATTTCTGCGGTGGTTTCATCCCACAATGCTAAAATCTCGGCCCGTGTGGCAGGAGGCTGCATTGTAAAATTTATTTCAGGCCGGTTAGGAACGCTCCACGTACCGGTGGCCATACCGTAAACCCCCGGCAGGGCAATGGTTATCATTTCCATTACCATTTGGGCAAAGGGGCGCATACCGCCTATGGAATGGGTAAAGAGTTTATCTTCCGGGAAAGCTTCGATTACCCTGCGGGTAAGCCTGCGGTGTTCCTGCCAGTGGTCTAACAACGTTGGCAGATCGAGGGTGGGTGCTAAAACAGGTTGGTTTTTCATAATGTTAGGCGTTTAAATTAAATATACCATCAAATAAAGCCCCTCGCAGTGACAGCCCTATGTCAATAGTGAGTGTTGCCTCTGATTATCTTACAGTTTTTTTTGAACGGATGGCACTAAGGTAAAAACTATACCAAGCCAACAACCGGGCTGAATATTTGTGTAGATTTGGTGCGTAATATCTTAACACCATGAAACCTCGAAAAAAATTCATCAACATACGCTATACGCTTGCCGAGTTATTTATGATTACACTCGGGGTTTCGATTGCATTGTTTTTTCAGTTTTGGTATGAAGAGTCCAAAGAGCATGAACTTGAAGAGAAAATGCTCAAAGAGATATTGACTAACTTAAACGATGACATTACCGAGCTGGAAAATATCGTTCGTTCTGATACAAAAACAATTAAAAATGTTGACAGTGTGCTGTCACTGATTGCAAACAATACTCTCTATTATCCATCTATTGACACACTAATTGCCCGTTCGCTTTTTGCATCTCCTTTTTACCCAAACATTGCCGGTTATGAAACAATAAAAAACCTTGGCTTAAACTTAATCAGAAACGACACATTGAGGATACAGATAACAAACCTATACGAGCTAACATACCCGAATAAAAAATATATATTTGACTACAAAGATGATTACTGGATTGAAGCTTCAGCCTCGTTTTTCATACAGCATTTTGAACAGTACAGTTTTTATTCAATGCACCCCAACGATTTTGAAGCCCTCAAGAAAAACAAAGTATTCAAAGCGCTGCTCCTGACAAATTCAGATTTTCGTAAACATGACATATCTTATACAAAAGGTGCATTACGAGATGCCAAAAAAGTAGCCGCTTCAATCGAAACTTATTTGAGTACACTTTAAACCTCTTTGAATATAGTTATAACCCCGTCAACGGGTGTTCGAGTGTTACATCGGTTCTGGCGCCACATCCTCCAGAACTACCCCCCGCCCCGTAGCATTAGATTCTCATGGATCGGATATAGTCTTCAAATTCTTTTTTTCGATAACGCGACAGCGGAACAACAACTCCGTTGGCCATCGTGATCTGGTCGCCTTCTTTGGTAGTTAAAGATTTAACATGTTTGAAATTTACCAGATACGATCGGTGTGCTTTAAAAAACGAGGTGTTGTTTTCCAAAAGCGATTCAAACTCGCCAATTGATTTACTGGCCACTAAAAGTTCACCATTGCTTAACCGTACATTGGTATAAGAGCCGTCAGCTTCCAGTAAAACAATATCGGCCAGCTCAATAAAACTTATCCCTTGTGTTGACGCAATGGCAATTTTCTCAGTCTTTATATTTTGAAGCGATTCCTTTAGCAGGTTCATACGATTTGCAGTCTGCTTCTGTGCTTTACTGGATTTGTACCGTTGCAGCATTTTATCGATCTCGGTTTCACTTACCGGTTTTAACAGGTAATCGAAGGCCGATAGTTTAAAAGCCTGAATGGCATACTCATTAAAGGCAGTAACAAATACAATATCGAATGTAATTTCATCGGCATTAAAAAATTCAAGAATCTGCAAGCCGGTATAACCGGGCATTTCAATGTCTAAAAAAATAAGATCAGGTTTATGCTGGTGTATTTCACGAACTGCCTCCGGAATATTGGAAGCTTCGCCCACAACTTCAACGGAAGGAAAACTTGCCTGCAATATTTCGCGCAAAGCCGACCGCACAACTTTCTCATCGTCAACCAGCAGTGTTTTTATTTTATCCATTATTCCCAATGTCGTTAGCGAGTGGCAAGGTTATTTTTACGGTTGTTCCTAAGGGCATTCCGAGGGCGTTTTCTTTGTCGGTAATCGTTAATTTAATTCTGCGTTTCCAGGAAGCGCTTAATAAGTCTATTCTTTTCCGATAGGCTTCCATGGCAAACGATTGGTGTTCTTTGTTTCGCGCTTTGTTAAACTCAGCCGAAGCCTTTCGGCCAATACCATTATCATCAATCACAATATCCAGTAAATCATTTTGTACTGTAAAGCTGATGTTTAATTTTTTAATACCCTCTTTGTGCATGAGGCCGTGTCGTAAAGCATTTTCAACAAACGGCTGCGTTAGCAGTGAAGGGATTCTTATGATTTCATTTTTCACAGTGTCGTCTGTTACTATTTGGTAGTGTAACGAATCGTTGAACCGGTCTTTTTCAATGGAAAGGTACTTTTCCAGAATTTCAATTTCGTCAAGAATTAAAATCATTTCTTTCGATGAAAAATCTAACACCTTGCGCAGCAACATCGAAAAATCCTGAATGCTTTTTGTTGCTTCCTGTTTCTGCCCATTCAGCACTTTACCCTGTATAAGTGCCATAGTGTTAAAAATGAAATGCGGATTCATCTGTGCCCGAATAGACGTGAGTTGCGCGATACGCAACTCTTGCGCTTGTGTTTGTTGAAGTAATACCAACTTATTTCGCTCGTTTATTTGCCTGAACCGATAATACAAAATCAGACTCACCACAACGATGGTACTGATAAAGATCAATGTTAAAAACCATGCTTTTTTCCAGAAGGGTGTTAGTACGGTTATGGGGATGGATAGAATTGTACCTGACCGAACGCCATCTTCATTTACTGCATAGGCTTCAAATTGAAAATCACCGGAAGGTAATGCTAAGTAATTGGCGTTTGGCTGTGCAAGTGTTGTGTGATTCCACTGGTCGTTTCCTAATCCAACCATCCGGTAAAAGATTTGCGTGGCACCCTGTGCTTTTAAATTATTTGAAACATCGAAATGGAAGGTAAGCTGTCTGGAACTTGGCGATAGTTTAATGCCTTTATCGAAGTCTTTTAGCAGTACGGTATCAGACAACACCTGGCGAATGTGAAGTAGTGGATGCCGCGTGTTGGCCTGAGGCAAAACATCAAAATATTGAAGACCTTGTGGGTGGCTGATCCAAAGTACACTGTTGATAAATTTCAAATCATAAATTTCAGTTGCTATTAATCCTTTCGCGGCATCTATTCTTGTTAATTTTTTAGAAATAAAATCAAATGCAATTATTCCTTTTGCGGTGCCAATCCACAACATGTTATTGCCCGTGGCAAGAGAAGATACTCGCCCAAAAGAAAGGCCATCAACGGAAGTTAAATGATTGACCACTTTTTTATTTTCGATAATAAAAACCCCATTGGTGTTTGTGCCGAGTATCACTTGATTCTGATAATGAAGCATGGCCGATGCACCGGGCGAATAGTGAGCCGTATCAGTGTGCCACGGCTTCACTTCCGTGTAAGGAGGCGAATAGGTAAACACACCTTTTTGTGCACCAATCCATAATGTCTGCTGAGCGTCATCGTACAGTACGGTAGCAATGCGCTGTGAGGCCAGCAATTTCTTTTGTTTAAACGTATTTGCATTGAGTGTAATTAATCCTGCCGATGTTGCCAATACATAGTCATCGTTCATCCTTTCAATTTTTTTTACAGAAGCGATCTCTATGCTGTGCAATAACGTTAAACTGTTTAGGTCGTACACGTGTAATTTGTCGGAGAAGAAAATCAAACGGTTTAATACACTGTCAACAAAAAGGCTTTGAATTTCTTTTGCTTTTGTGGACTGAACTGAAAAGGCGTTGTCGAACTTACCTTCATAAGAAAAAGAACGAATGCTTCCATCGTAACCTCCGGCCAGTAGGCGTTTATGCCGGGTGTCGTTTGTTAATTTCGTAAACAGGTTTTGATAGTCTTTTGAATAAACTGTAGAGTATAAAAACGGAAAATAATAAAGCCCTTCGTTGAGTGTGCCCACCCATATTCCACCTTCTGCATCGCCAACAATACTGCTGGCACTTTTTCCGCTGATCAGTTTCCTGGATTTATTGTTTTTATCCATGAGCGTTACACCATCCGTTCCCAGAAAGGCAAGCAGTGAATCGCCCAGGTTTTTAATATTATGCGTGGAGTTCAATACTTGCTTATGTACAGAACTTAGGTTTTGAATTTTATTTTCCGTCAAAAGAAAGAGTTGTTTCAATACAGGATCGAATAGAAATATTTCTGAACCCCACTCGATGAGTCTTAAAACATTCACATTTAATTTATACTCCCGGTTTGAAAACGAATAGATTTCAGTTCCACTCATATCGGATACCACGGTAGCCTCGTTTGTGGTGTAGCATACCCAGGTTACATTTTTTCGATCCACCAAATGATCGTTGTAGTTTGTTATCGAATTGTTTTTATCAAAGAGCAGATCGATTTGTTTCCATCGGTTTGCATTCTGGTTGTATTCAAAAATTCCTTTCGGAACACTGATAATCAAACTGCTGTCTGCATCAGACAAGGAAGGGAACCCATCGGTATAATATTTTTCCCACGACTCCAGCCTGTTGAGCGAATCGTGTTGAACAAAAACAATCTCACCAAAAAAATTATGTAACCATATACGGCCTGCCTTGTCTTCAAGCAGTCCGCTCATGGCTTGCGAGCGCAACAGGTTATTTTCATACACACGAAAATCGGCACCGTTGTAGCGTGCCAGCCCATTTTCGGTTGATACCCACAAAAAACCCCTGCTATCCTGAAACACATCGTACACGGTATTGGACGGAAGGCCATCGTCTTGTGTAATGTTAAAGCTTGCTATTTCCTGCGCACAGCAAATGCCAAATGTAAACAGCAAAGGAAATACAATCGATAGAAGCTTCATTCGGTATAAACCTATGGAAAACAGTAAAAATAAAAAAAGACTGAATCATAGTAATGAAACAGTCTTTTATTGAGTGTACGACAGTTTTGCATGGGAGCTTCAATTAGTTAATATTTAAGCCCGTAGGGCTGAAATGATATTAGAATGAATAGGGCAAATAAAGCGGAACTCCGTAGGAGTGGCATATATCACCCCTACGGGGTTCGCACATCTTTTCAATTTCGTTTCTATTAACATTTCATCCCTACGGGATTTTGGATTTTTTTTGCAAAACTGTCGTACACCCTCTTTTATACGTAGCACTATTTATTTAATATAAACGAATAGCGATGGCATCCAACTGAGTTGATGTAGGGCCATGGCCCGAACTACAGCCCGTGTTGGCAAAACCATAGTTATAAGCACCACCGCCACCGCAGCAAAATGAGTTGCCCCAATACATAACACCAGCCACAGGCGCGAATAAGTTATCAATAATTCCCAGCGTAGCGCACATGGCATTGCCTTCAGTTTCTGTTGGTAGTTTCCAATCATCGAAACCATTAAGCACTAAATTATTGGCCGCTGTGTTGGCCTGTGCTTGTGTAAACGGCCCGCCTGTAAGTTTACTTTCGGCTAATATAATTCCAGTTCCGTTGGCTGTATTAAAGGTTGCAATAATGCCACCGCCATAAAGTTTTCCATAAAGATCATTTAGCAGTGAATTGTTGCTGTTATAAATTTGCTTGGGTGTTTCGCCATCGTCTAATCTTTCTTGCACGGTTTCAAGTACATCGGTAAGCGTAATGGTGATGGTGGCATCTGCAAAATCGACACCTACGGTTGACCTGGCGCGAAGGGTAGCGGTTATGGTTGGATATAATTCGAAGTTGAAAAGATTCGCATCGCCTACTTTCACTGTATGAGCAACATTACCGCCCCCCATGATTTTCTCGATCGTTAATGCATCGGCAGGATTCACATCCAAGAGTTCGTAATCTATTAACGCACCTTCGGCTTGAGATGTGGTAGAAATTGCATAAATAACCTGATTCGCAAATACAGAATTCTCTGCTAATGTAGTGCTAAAATTATCTATGGTTACTTCATTTACGTTTGTAACGGAAACACGAACAGTAATTTCTTTAACGGTACCTCGGTTTGTTATCATCACCGTACCTGTTACTTCGGTATTTTCTTCAAAATCGAAGTAAGCAGGTTGTGCAACGGTTAACGAACCAGTCGATTCGTTAATGGCAAAAGCTCCGTTAAAATCATTTGATTCGTCCACTGAAAAAGTTACTGTGCCACCATTGGTAGTAGCGGCCACAACACCCAGCACCTGGCCGAGGGTAGGGTTTTCAGCAATGGTTGCCGTAAAATCAGAAGCGGTTATGGTAATACTTTCATCGTCATCGCTGCACGAGGAAAGCGTTAACCCCAACGATAGGGCAAACATCAGCAACAGACTTTTAGCATGGTGTGTGAATGAATTCATTTTAAAATTTAGTTTAGTGAAATAAAAATTGGTTTCGTAAGGCAGGAAAAAATACACCTGACGCAACACGTTCAAATTGCTTTTATAAGTAGCACTATTTATTTAATAGAGACGAATAGCGATGGCATCCAGCAGGGTCGATGAAGGGCTGAAGCCTGAGCTACAGCCAGTGGTGGCAAAACCATAATTATAAGCACCACCACTAAATGTGTTAGACCAATACAAAACATCAGCCACAGGCGCGAATAAGTTGTTAATAATTGCCAACGTGCTGCACATGGCAACGGCTTCAGCTTGTGTGGGCAGTTTCCAATCATCGTAGTCATTAAGCACTAAATTATTGGCTGCTGTGTTTGCCTGAGCTTGTGTAAACGGCCCGCCTGTAAGTGCACTTTCGGCTAATATAATTCCAGTTCCGTTGGCTGTATTAAAGGTTGCGATAATGCCACCGCCATAGCGTTTGCCGTAAAGATCATTTAGAAGTGCCTTGTTACTATCATAGATTTGCTTGGGTGTTTCGCCATCGTTTAATCTTTCTTGCACGGTTTTTTTAATACTATCATCGTCATCGCTGCACGAAGAAAGCGTTAACCCAAACGATAGGGCAAACATCAGCAACAGACTTTTAGCATGGTGTGCGAATGAATTCATTTTAGAATTTAGTTAGTAAAATAAAAATTGATTTTGTCAGACAGGGAAAAAATACGCCTGATGCAACACATTCAAATCTCTTTGAATTATTATTGAGGGTTGCGTGGGCAAGGAAGGTTAATTTGCAACCCGGAAGCCCAGCACCACGTCATAACATCAAAAGAAGGACCTTCTGCTTCCAATGTTTTTACTTTTACGCGTATCGGCCCTGCATAAGCATCAGCGGGTATGGTAACCAAAATGGTTTTATTTGTTAACTCCAGAATCTCAGCTTGCGCATCACTATAGAAATAGACTTCTACATCCTCGATTGTGGTTCCGAAGTTGGTGCCATTAATGGTAATCTCATTTCCAACAAAGGCAAACTCAGGCGAAGTGTACGACTTAATGCGGAGGGTTGTATCTTCCGGATCATTGTCGCTACAAGATGTTACATTCAGTATCCCTAAAATGAGGATGAAGAAAATGGTTGATCGTTTAGTCAAACTTAAAATTGTCATACGTTATTCGGTTTATTCAGTATTCAAAAATGCGATGAAACCGAATTACGAATTGCGCGACTTGTTGAATGGCAGGGAAACAGAAATGAATAGTATTCTTTTGTTCATGAAAGGCAAGCTTATTTTCAGAACTCGTCCTAAACCATACCAATGTTTTCCATCAACACAGGTAAATATTACAATGGAGAAATACAATACGCTATGATAAATCCAGGTATTCAGGTGTTACCATCGGCTGCTGGCACCACCCCCGCCAGAACTCCCACCGCCCCAGCTACCACCAGAGCTGCCAGACGACCCTGAGTCGTACGAGCTACCCGATGAGTATGAAGTATTCGCTACCCGCTCTTTCTCTTTTTTAGGTATTGTTATCACCCGCTGTTGTGTGTGGTTACAGTATTTACAGGTTTTTATTACCCGTTCACGGCCGGTTGCGTAAACGGAAGCCTCTTCCAAAATTTTATAGGTCGATTGATACGCACACGTTTTGCACTTCGGACATTTCACATAGTTATTCGCATCGGAAGGTAATTTTTGTATTACCGTTGCTGCGCAGCCCGTACATTGCCATACATCGTACTCGATGGATTTTATGTTGTTCTCAAACTGTTGCTGTTCGGTAAGAAAATTTTTCGCAACAGCATTTTTGAGCAATGTCATCGGGCGGCTACACGTTTTGCATTGTCGTGGTTGTGTACGCAAGCCCTCCATCATTTTCCGGTAACGCCCAATCAGAAAAATAAAAGGCAACGGAAAAAGTAACGACCATTCGTCCCATACGTTATGCGCTTTCATAAAATCCTGCGCCTCTGTTAATTTGTTATTTCTTAGCCAGGCATAAGCACGTTTTATGATGCGGTTATAACGCATAAACACCAGCATACCGAAATACACATAAAGACCACCCGTTAATAAAAGCCAGCTATTGGTTGTGCCTAACAAATACGCCAGCATAACCGGCAACAGTAAAACCAACAGTAACCACTGCCCTATCGATAAAGAAGCTGACGGTTTATGTTTCGATACATTTTTAGAATTTGAAAAGCCTTTCGACAGGTTGGCCAGAAAAACAATGGCGAGTATAACAACCCATACGATACTAAAAATTCGTGCAGCCCACTCAACAGCCGATGTTTGCGGGGTTTCATGTGCCCTCACCTCGTCAGCATATTCCGGGTTGCCGATAATTCTGATTGTTTCTTCCACCCCGGCCAGCATACCGGCATCGGTATTACCTTCACGAAAGTGCGGAACCATAAACCGGGTTTGAATGCGCTTGCAAATTGCATCGGGCAGTATGCCCTCTAATCCATGCCCGGTATGAAAACGGATAAGACGTTGATCCTGCACATATAAAATAAGCAGCCCGTTGTCGTTGCCGGAATTACCAATACCCCACAAGCCGAAAAGGTCTTGTGCAAAGTCCACATCGGTTTCGGTGCCAATAGATGTAAGCAATACAACAGCTACCTGTACCGTGGTTTGCTGTTCCAACAAAGCTAATTGCTGATTGAGCTGGTATTCCGTTTCGGTTGTAACCAGGTTATCAGGATTGCTTACATAGCTGTTGTCAACCCGTTTTGTATTGGGCACGGTTTGTACCGTATAGGTTTGAGCCTGCGCTACCGCAGCCGCCAGCATAAACAACCAAAACCACTTTTTCATTTCAGTTTAGATTAATGTTCCCAACGCTAACTACTTCAACGGATTTGGTTTCACTCCTTCGTGCGTAATGATCACGGGTTTAATCAGTCCGTTTTTGCCAAACTCAAGTTTATCGATACATACCACCCGTGCATTGCGGTCGGTTTGATCTAACGGCCTGCGGTGATACACAATATAGTACCTGCCTTTTTTTGGATGTTTGATAACGGAATGATGCCCTGCCCCTCTTCCGATTTTTTCATTCTGTTGCAAAATTTTATCAACCCGTTTAAACGGCCCTAACGGTGAATCGGCCATAGCATACGCCACGCTGTAATCGGGACCTGTCCAGCCGCCTTCCGACCACATAAAGTAATACTTGCCGTTTCGTTTAAACATGAACGGCCCCTCCACATACTTTTCAGGTGTGATTTCCTTAAAAATGGTTCCGTCCTCAAACGGAACAAAACCCGTAAAGTCGTTTTTCAGTTTTACGATATTGCAATGCCGCCAGCCTCCGTAAATCAAATAATACTGGCCGTCATCGTTATACACAAACTGGTCGATCGGTTGCGCGCCATTATAAAATTTATCGACCAACGGCTTGCCCAAATAATCTTTAAACGGACCGGAAGGTTTATCGGCTATGGCCACACCAATACCTCCGTATTCGTTATCGCTTTGAATATCGTTGGCACCAAAAAACAAAAAATATTTCCCTTCTTTTTCGATAATCGATGGCGCCCATACTGCGCGCTTAGCCCACTTTACATGGGTAGTGTCTAAGATGCGCTCGTGCTTTGTCCAGTTTACTAAGTCGGGCGATGAAAAGGCATCGAAAAAAACCTGTTCGTCATATACAGCCGAGTATGTCGGGTAAACCCAGTATTGATTTTGAAAGATGATGCCTTCCGGATCGGCATACCATCCGGGAAAAACAGGATTGCCCGAAGTTTGTTTTTGCCGGGCATAACCCATCGTTACGCAGCATGTCAAAAAGAAGAGAATGAAACGTGTCATGTTCAAATATAATGAGTGTATTTTTTGTAATCGTTTTTGAACGTTAAGGTGTTCAAAAATGAACACCAATACTTTCGTTTTGTAGGTAATTTGAGTGATTTTCGAGGTTTCGTACTCGGCATTGTTGTTGAATAAGGTCAAAACTTTCTACCGTTCGCTGCCATCGTAACCATAGCTAATCCACCAAAACCATGTTACAAACTCATTTAAAATTCTTCATCCGGGTTTTCCTCAAGGACAAGTTTTTTTCAGTGCTTAACATCCTTGGCCTCGCCCTGGGCATTGCGGTAAGTATCTTGCTGTTGCTCATCCTACAACATGACCTTACTTACGATAAACATTTTGCCAACCACGAAAACATTTACAGACTTGGCGGACATTTACGGGCAACCGGGTTAGACAGGCGTGGTGCGCGTTCGGCACGTGAGCTGGGCGCTATTTTAAAAGAAGAGTTTCCGGAGGTACTGGCATACACGCGCGCCAACGATTGGGGTAACACTCTAATCAAATACGTGAGCAAAGGTGCAGAAGTAGCGCACTATGAAGAAGATATTATTCGTACAGATTCAACATACTTTACCGTATTCAAACACAATTTTATTGCAGGCGATGAAAAAACAGCCCTCAACCTGCTTAACTCGGTTGTGATTACCGAGTCAACGGCTGCGCGGTATTTTGGAACGGAAAACGCACTCGATCAAACATTGATGATTGACGGTCAGGCATGGAAAGTTACAGGCATTATTGAAGACGTTCCTGAAAACACACACATGAAGTTTGACTTCCTGCTTTCGGGGTTATCAAAATCGCGGGAGTGGGTTGTAGATAACGGCCAAATTAAATCCGAGGCTTTCTGGAACCCCGATGTGTTCACATACCTTGTTTTCCCGGATAATTACGATCCTAAAAACTTCTACGATAAATTTCCGGCTATATACACTAAATATTATAAATCGTTTGGCGATCAGGTTGGCGGGCAATACGATCCTATTCTACAACCCTTAGCAGACATTCACTTTCACTCCGATCTTGAGTCGGATGAAGCCACCGGAAATATTGCGTATGTATATGCTTTTACGGGTATCGGTATTTTCATCATGCTGCTGGCGTGTATCAATTACATGAACCTCTCTACAGCAAAATCAGTAAAACGTGCGAGTGAAATCGCCATGAAGAAAACGTTAGGATCAAGCAAACAATCGCTCGTTTTGTCTTTCCTCGGAGAGTCAGTTTTCTTATCGTTTGTTTCGTTAGTGGTAGCCATTGCTTTTGTGCTAATCGTATTGAACGCAACGTCTTTCACCTCATTAATCAATAAAAACCTAACGGTCGATTTCCTTAACAACCCCGTACTGTTATTGGGTTCGTTGGGTATAACACTTTTCATTGGTATTTTATCAGGATTATACCCCGCACTTTACCTGCCATCGGTACCGACACTTAGTGCATTAAAGGGCGGATTTAAAAACAGCAAATCGAGCCATTTGTTAAGAAAGGTGTTAATCACCACGCAATTTGCAATCTCGATTTTTGTAGTGGTATGTACATTGCTGATGCAGGATCAGATAAATTTTATGCGCAACAAAGACCTTGGTTTTAGTAACGACAATGTGTTGATATTGCCCATACAGGACACACTCGTTCAAAACAATATTGTATCGATCAAAAACGAACTGAAACAAAACCCGAAAATTACGGAAGCCACAACATCGTATAGTGTTTTGGGCATGGGTGTTGATGGGTCGGTGATGTGGGCAGAAGGCAACGATGGTGAAATGAAACAGCAGGCTTTTTCGATTATTGCTGTTGGTGAAGATTATTTCAAAACCATGGACATCACAATTTTAAATGGCCGCGATTTTCAATCAGGTCCGGCAAACGACATCGATAATATTTTTATGTGCAATGAAGCAGCCGCCAAACTGATGGGCTGGGGTGACGATCCGGTTGGTAAACGTGTAAAATGGTTTCATGGCCGGACAGACGGCCAGGTGATTGCATTGATCAAAGACTTCAACTTCACTTCGCTACATAACCCCATTGAGCCGTTATTGATTATAAAATCGCGTAGAGAAGGAGGATTCCTCCATTTAAAAGTTGCCGGAGATAACCTGCCCGAAACCATGGATTTTATCCGCACCAAGTGGGCAGGGTTCGATCCCAACCATCCGTTTGAATATTTTTTCTTAGATCAACGGTTTAATGAACAATACCGTGCCGATGAAACACAATATACGTTACTCTCAAACCTGTCGTACATCTGCATTTTTATATCATTACTTGGTTTGCTTGGGCTTTCGGCATTTACCGCAGCACAACGCACTAAAGAAATTGGCATTCGTAAAGTACATGGCGCCAGCATACCGCGCATCATTTTTATGCTTTACAAAGATGTTATGTACCTCGTGTTAATTGCAGCCTTGTTGATTATACCCGCAGCGTTTTTTACCATCACTCAGTGGATGAGCAATTTTGCGTATCAAACAAACATCAGTTATCTCACGTTCGGGTTAGTTACGGTGTTTGCATTGCTGTTTGCGTTTTTAACCGTTGGGTTTCATTCGCTTAAAACCGCCCGAACCAACCCGGTCAATTCTTTAAAGTACGAGTGACCTTCCCTCCTTTCAGGTTTCAGATTTAACGGCTGAAACCTGAAAGGATATTTTTAAAAATGTATTTTTGATCATTGGTAACACTTTGATCGGGCGTGTCGTATTCTTTTTTTTCATTTCGCGAAACAAAACCCGGGTATTCAACATCCGGGCACGGTACAAAAATACTGCTGGCCTTTCATGGCTTCGGGCAGGATCACACCGCGTTTCATAACCTGTCGCAAGCACTGGCAAGTGAATACACCATCTATTCGTTCGATCTTTTTTTTCACGGAAAAAGTGAATGGCCTTTTGATGAACAACCACTCGAAAAAGATTTTTGGAAAGCCTTTATGGAACAATTCCTGAGCGAAAACAACATCGAAACTTTTGGGGTATTGGGTTTTAGCTTAGGTGCCAAATTTGCCTTAGCCATCGTAGAAGCTTTCCCTCAAAAAACAACCGGAATATTTCTATTAGCGCCCGATGGCATTAAAACTAATTTTTGGTACAGCCTCGCCACCTACCCGGTTGCATTGCGCAGGCTTTTTAAAAGTATGATAAAAAAAACCGAACGCTTTAACAGGCTTGCACAAGCTGCACATAAACTCCGGTTAATCGATAAAGGGGTTTTACGGTTTGTTGATCTGCAAATGAACACTGAAGAGAAACGTAAGCGCGTATATCTGTCGTGGGTTGTATTCAGGCACCTCAAATTTAATATGGCACACATCGCCAGCCTCATTAACCGCCATGGTATTGCGTTGGTGATTGTTACCGGTAAGTACGATAAAATCATCACCACCAAAAACATGAATGCACTGCTTAAAAAAGTAAAGCATTATACATCATTAACCCCCGAAACCGGGCATAACGGTATTCTTGCCGCGAGTGTCGATATTCTGAAAAATAAATTACTTTAGCACGTATAAAACAGATCACTATGCGTTACCTCATCGTTGCAATTATAGTTATGTCAACTGCTTTTCAGGCTGCTGCACAAGATACTACAACTTTCAAGGCAAAAACCTACACTTCATCGGCAGGCCACGCTTTACCATACCGAATCGCTTACCCCGATCAGTTCAAAAAGAGCAAGAAATATCCGTTGATATTGTTTCTGCACGGTGCCGGTGAACGCGGCAACAACAACGTTAGCCAGTTAATACATGGTTCCAAGCTTTTTACCGATCCGAAAAACCGTAAAGATTTTCCTGCCATTGTAATTTTCCCGCAATGCGCAAGCGATTCGTACTGGTCGAGTGTGCTGGTTGACCGCACGCAATCACCGTTTACATTAGACTTCGATTATTCAAAACCCATTACACCTCCGTTACAGGCGGCCATCGAATTGGTACAAAGCATCATTGCAGAGGGTTCGGTTGATGAATCGCGCATTTACATTACCGGACTTTCGATGGGCGGCATGGGTACTTTCGAAGCCGTGTACCGGTATCCTGATTTATTTGCCGCAGCCTCACCCATTTGTGGCGGTGCCGATGTTAACGCTTACGATGCACGGGTTATTAACGTACCGTTCAGGGTTTACCATGGCACCATCGATGCCGTAGTGGATGTTGAACAGTCGCGCAGAATGGTCGAAAAGCTTAAAAGCCTTAACGCACCGGTCGAATACATCGAATACCCGAACGTAAACCACAACAGTTGGGACAATGCCTTTGCCGAACCTGATTATCTACGCTGGATGTTTAAGTATAAAAAAAAGAAGAAGACGAAAAAGTAATCTGTACTGATTATTGTCTTACGCCCCCGTACAACAAAAAATCCGGGATTTTGGTATTGATATGTAGCTTGACAATCACCCCTCGTATGATTTTTTTAAACCACAGAGGACACAGAGAAACATTCGCGGTCATTCACAGAGCTTGCCTGCGGCAGGCAGGCGTACAACAACCTACTCTGATAACCTCAGTGCAAACTCAGCGATCTCCGTGGTGAATGGTGAAGGTGTTCACAATTCTTTTCTGCGGAATACTATAAGCAATCAAATATTAAAATGATACCCCACACTAATGGTAACGGGCAGTGGGTCAACACCCATATCAATGCTGGGGTTGTTGCGCAACATATCCATATCATCGAAATATTCTTTGGGCTTCAATGAAAAATTCATCCCAAAGCTCCAGTAGTTTTTGGTACGCTTTCCGTTTAACTCAATACCTCCGCCCAGCGAAAAGCCATAGTATGTTTTATTATACTGATCGGCACCATCAACAATAATCACGGCATTGTAGCCGTACATGGCATTAACGTACGGACTCACACGCTTATCGGGCCTAAACTTATAGGTAAGCCCCGTATTGTACGATGCTTTATGAAGGTTATAGCCCAACGCCCCGAAAATGCCCAACTTCGGCACGGGGGTAAACGTTAACCTTCCGCCAATAAGCCCCCCGAAATCAAGCCCTATGCCAACCCCGAACTTCACAATAGTACCCTGGGGTTCAACCTTATAATTTTCAACATACTGACACAAGGCCGATCCTGAAATCAACAACAGTAAACAGATTGTAACAACGCGCATGAGGGGTAAACTTGTGCCGAAGATAGTAATTTAATCTACGCTGTTGGCTGATGTGGATTAAATGCACCAAAAGGCTGTTAAAAAACATCCGGCCATTGTATTTTTGGCTTTCCTTTTAAGCCACTGCATTCCATGATCTTATTTTTTCGCACAAAATCCAGCACGGTTTACGCGGTTGGGTCGCAGCACCCTTTACAACCAACTGACATTCAAAAGCTTGTATGGCTGTTCGGTGAAGCCGCCCCTATCGAAAGTGCTACGGTAAACGGCAACTTTATCGGCCCCCGCAAAGAGATGATCACTCCGTGGAGTACCAATGCCGTAGAGATTACCCAAACCATGGGCATTGCGGGTATCGAACGCATCGAAGAATTGCAGGAAGTAACAAGTCCTAACGCAGTTTACGACCGTATGTTGCAATTTCTGTACAAAGGGCTTGATCAGGATTTATTCACCATCGTATATACACCCGAGCCGATTATTGAGGTAAACGATATTGCCGCATTCAATCAAAAAGAAGGTTTGGCATTAAGCACCGAAGAAGTCGATTACCTGAACAACGTTAGCAAAGAGTTAGGCCGCAACCTTACCGACAGCGAAGTGTTTGGTTTCTCGCAAGTGAACAGCGAACACTGTCGGCATAAAATTTTTAATGGCACATTCGTGATTGATGGACAGGAAAAAGAATCAACACTTTTTCAACTCATCAAAAAAACCTCAAAAGAAAATCCCAATTACATCGTATCGGCATATAAAGATAACGTAGCCTTTGTAAAAGGCCCACGCATCGAACAGTTTGCACCGAAACGTCAGGACACCCCCGATTATTTTGCCGTTGAAGATATTGACTCGGTTATCTCATTAAAAGCCGAAACACATAACTTCCCTACAACCGTTGAGCCTTTCAACGGTGCAGCAACCGGATCGGGCGGTGAAATCCGCGACCGTTTAGCCGGAGGCAAAGGCTCGTTACCGTTGGCCGGAACAGCCGTGTATGTTACCTCCTATCCACGTTTAGAAAACGGACGGCCATGGGAAAAAAAATTTGAAGCTCGCAAATGGTTGTATCAATCACCAGCCGATATTCTCATCAAAGCATCGGATGGCGCAAGTGATTTCGGCAACAAGTTCGGGCAACCGCTCATCTGCGGAAGCGTATTAACGTTCGAACATTTTGAGAACGGAAAAAAATTCGGTTTCGATAAAGTAATCATGCAGGCCGGAGGTATCGGTTTCGGCAAAGAGAAAGACAGCAAGAAAGAAAAACTTGAACCCGGTGATAAGATCGTGCTGATGGGAGGCGATAACTACCGCATTGGCATGGGCGGTGCGTCTGTATCATCGGTTGTTACCGGTGAGTTTGGCAACGCCATTGAACTGAACGCTATTCAACGGTCAAACCCCGAAATGCAAAAGCGTGTGATGAATGCCATCCGCGCAATGGCCGAATCATCGAACAACCCTATTGTTTCCATTCACGATCACGGAGCAGGCGGACATTTGAATTGCTTTACAGAATTGTTGGAAGATACGGGCGGAACTATCGAGATCAACAAACTGCCCATTGGCGACCCTACCCTTTCGGCCAAAGAAGTGATCAGCAACGAATCGCAAGAGCGCATGGGCATTGCCATCCGCGAAAAAGATGTTGCGTTATTGAAAAAGGTTTCGGAACGCGAACGTGCGCCTATGTATGTAATCGGCACTGCAACAGGCGATCACAAATTCAACTTTACCGATACCGAAAAAAATATCACCCCGGTTGAGCTTGATGTAAAACATTTATTCGGCTCATCGCCCAAAACAATCCTCACCGATTCATCAGAACAACAAACGTATAAACCCGTTACCTACGAGGCCGCAAAATTTGAAGAATACCTGAACCAGGTTTTACAATTAGAAGCCGTTGCCTGTAAAGACTGGCTGACGAACAAAGTCGATCGGTCGGTAAGCGGTAAGGTTGCCACACAACAAACCTGCGGAGCCATACAACTGCCATTGAACAACGTATCGGTAATGGCGCTTGACTTCTTAAGCAACAAAGGTATTGCAACGTCCATCGGGCATGCACCGGGTGCAGCATTAATTGATTCGGCAGCCGGAAGCCGCATGGCCATTGCGGAGGCGTTAACAAACTTAGTGTGGGCGCAACTCACACACGGATTAAACGGTGTTTCGCTGAGCGCCAACTGGATGTGGCCTGCAAAAACCGAAGGCGAAAATGCACGGTTATACAATGCCGTTCAGGCCGTGAGTGATTTTGCTATTGAACTTGGCATTAATATTCCTACCGGGAAAGATTCGCTTTCGATGACGCAGAAGTATGCGAACAACGAAGTGGTGTACTCGCCCGGCACGGTAATTATTTCGGCTGTTGCCGAAGTGAATGACATCCGTAAAACGGTTTCACCGGATTTAAAACCCGTTGCAGGTTCACAAATTTTATACATCAACTTCTCTAAAGATGCATTTGCGCTGGGCGGAAGCAGCTTTGCACAAGTTGTTAATCTGTTGGGCGATGTAACACCAACCATACAGGATGCCGCCTACTTTAAAAAGTGTTTCGCGGCAGTGCAAGAACTCATTGGCAACAATCTCATACTGGCCGGCCACGATATTGGTTCGGGCGGATTGATTACCTCGTTGTTGGAAATGTGTTTCCCTGTTCCGAATATCGGGATGGATATTAGCACGTCCGCACTTGGCGATGACATCATTCAGGTTCTGTTCAATGAAAACCCCGGTGTTGCATTACAAGTGAGCGATGCGACTGCCGTACACGCTGTTTTACAGAAAAACGGAGTTGAGTTTAGTGTGTTAGGAAACGTTACCAATACCCGCCAATTATCAATTGCTAATTATCAATTATCAATTGATAATTTACGCGACACGTGGTTCCACACTTCGTACCTGTTCGATAAAATCCAACGGCCGAAAGGCCATGCCGAAAAGCGTAAAGAGAATTACAGCAAACAAATTCTTCAGTACAACTTTCAGCCGAAGTTCGATGGTAAATTTTCGACCTACGGTATCGACCCGAAACGCAGAACAGCATCGGGCATAAAGGCCGCCATCATCCGCGAAAAAGGTGTGAATGGCGACCGCGAAATGGCTTACGCGCTTTACCTCGCAGGCTTTGATGTGAAGGATGTACACATGACCGACTTAGTGAGTGGCCGTGAAGACCTGAGCGATGTAAACATGATCGTGTTTGTGGGCGGCTTCTCAAACTCCGATGTGCTGGGTTCGGCCAAAGGCTGGGCGGGCGCATTTTTATACAACGAAAAAGCCCGTAAAACCCTCGATAATTTCTATGCCCGTAAAAATACACTCTCGTTAGGCGTGTGTAACGGATGTCAGTTAATGATGGAGTTAGGATTAGTGTATCGCGAAATGGATATGCGTAAGCACCCGAAAATGCACCACAACGATTCAGGTAAATTCGAATCGACTTTCATTAACATTACCATTCCTGATAACAACTCGATCATGTTAAAGTCTTACAAGGGCGCACGCCTTGGTGTTTGGCTGGCACATGGCGAGGGTATGTTTAAACTTGCGGGCGACCAGGCGCAATACCAAATTGCCGCACAATATTCGTACACCGCATATCCGGCTAACCCTAACGGATCTGAAAATGCCGTAGCGGCTGTAAGCTCGCACGATGGCCGCCATTTAGCCATTATGCCGCACATTGAACGTTCGCTGTTTGCATGGAACTGGCCTGATTACCCGGCAGGTCGTAAACTTCAAGATGAAGTTTCACCTTGGATTGAGGCTTTTGTGAATGCACGCGAGTGGGTGTCTGAAAATACTCGGTAACGAAACAGGGAATGGTTGTTTTGCACGGAATAGTTGATTTTTTGAGTATTACCTCAACTATGTTTATCAGTATGTCATTATCTTCTTCTACGAATAGATTTGTTCGATGCAAAAAAACGTTTTAGGTATTCGGAGCGGCCACCAATGAGCGGGATTCCCCGCCATTTATATATTATTCCATTGGACGTATTTGACATTGTTTGTTGCTGTTCCTCTAATTTTATTTCGTCATGTTTCTTAAAGTCATCAATAAAATTCTGAACCCGCAATGTCCATTCTCCATTTGTAGTTGCATTTATGAAAGCTTCGCGCGAAATCTCTGCAACTCTGGCATATCTTCCAACTTGCGGGAATAAACAATAAAGAGTATTTCGCAAGTCTTTAGGATCGTCTATTGATCCGGATCCTCGAAAATCAAAGATAACTGGCACTGAACTTTCAAGCCAATCAGGCGGAAAGCACCAATCTATAAGATCAACTCGAAATATTTTCGGATTGTCTGTGTTATAAAAAATAGTATTCTCAAAACAGTTATTTTTACCTTTAAGAAAACGAGGATAATCTCTTTTAAGACGTGTGCCGTCAACTACCCAAACCATGTTTTTATAAAACCGTTCTCGCGAAATTCGTTCTTGCGGGTCAATATGCGAATGTTGGAATTCTATAACGAGATTATGAGCCGTTCGGACATCTGCAATATGTTTTTCATCTGTTCTTTCATCAAGTAAAGATATTTCTTGCCAATCGGCTGGATAATTGTTTTTCCAAGTTCGATGCCACTCTGTTTCCGGTTCCCACCAAAAATCACAATCTGTTTTGCTTTTATGCGCCCAATGCCAAATTTTTCGTGTACCACATTTGGCAATAACAGGCTTCAAACAACAAGAACACAATCCTTGAAGTTGCGGTTGAGCTTCTACACGATTATTACCAATTAAAGCAAAGTGCATAACTTTTAATGCTCGGTATTATTGTACAAATAAAAGAGTTAACAGTAATCGTCTATTAAATGATATTAGCTTTATGGATATTTTAAAAATTGATAGTATATGATGCTGATTTACCTGTTTTAGTTGTTTTCAAAGCAAACGGTTCTTGATTTTTTGAAACATATATTTGAATAGTTGGGTCTCCTCTTTCAACTTGAACCTCACACTTAAATCTTTTTTTTACTGGGCCGTATGTTTGTTCCCAACTTCTTGTTTGATAATCATTTTTGGTGTAATTTCCTTGTGGTGTTGTAACCGTCCAGTTACTAAAAATCTTAGGATAAATAGAAGATATAACATACTTCACATAGTAATTGTCGTTATTATTATCCATTTCCTCTTCACCACAAGAAGAAATAGTAAAAATGGTTAATACACTAATTATCATTAATGCACTTGTTAAAATTCTTTGTTTAAGGAGAAGTGATTTCATCTTGACTTTGTTTTGTGTCCTTTCGGACGGTTCATACATTAAACAACAAACTCTAAGCCGAGTTCCTCGCTGCATTAATGATACCGAACATACAACGGATAATCAGTTTACCGTAACGGGCTTCGTCTTCTTTACTCAATTCGGTATTGGTTCGTAAATTCATTAATGCAAATTGCTGTATGGCAATCAGCGGAAGCACAATGCGCTCGCGCAGTTTTACCGAATCGCGGATTACCGGGTTATTGCCCAGCAACTCGTTCAACCCCGATACTTCAAGCGCCTGTTTAATCGAAAGCTGATACTCGGCAAACATCTTTTTCCAGAAATCGCCAAACTCGGGGTCGTTTGCCAAACTGGCTGTTACGCTAAAGTTTGTTTTGGTTAACGACATCATACTGTTGTTGAGCAGGGTTCGGAAAAACAACGAGTTTTTATACAAAGTCTTTAACGCTTCGCCTTTACCTTTAGCCGTTAATGCCGCAAGGGCCGACCCTACCCCGTAAAAGCCGGGGATATTTTGTTTCATCTGCGCCCACGAACCCACAAACGGAATGGCACGCAAATCTTCAAACTTCAAGCCTTCGGCCGAACTCCGCTTTACCGGCCTCGACCCGATGTTGCTCGCACCAAAAAACGAAAGCGGGGTTACTTTCTCTAAGTATGGAACAAACTTCGGATCGAGTTTTAATTTCAGGTATGCCTGGTACCCTTCTTCAGCCAACGCATCTAACAATGCTTTATCGGCATCCGAAAGTTTATTGTCTGAATGTTTAAACACATTACCACTCAGCCCTGCCGACAGCAGTTGCTCTACGTTGTATTTGCTGGAGGCCTCCTTCCCGAAATTCGCACTGATGGTTTGCCCCTGCACGGTTATCTGCACCTCTTCGTTTTCGATGGTATCGCCTAACGAGGCATAAAAATCGTGCGTGTTGCCACCGCCACGTGCCGGAGGCCCACCACGACCATCAAAGAACAGCGCCTTAAATCCATTTTTCCTCGATACGGCTGTCAACTCTTCTTTCGCACGAAAGATCGACCAGTTAGCCCGCAGGTAACCTCCGTCTTTTGTGCCGTCCGAAAAACCCAGCATAATATTTTGCTTGCGCTTCCGCTGAAGCAAATGTTCGCGGTATGCGGGTATGCCGTACAACTCACCCATAACCGAAGGCGCGTGCGCAAGGTCGTCAATGGTTTCAAACAAAGGAACAACATCTAACGCCAGGCCATCAGGTTTACCGATCAGCAATTTACCCAATACAAAAACCTGGATAACGTGCAGGGCGTGTTGGCAATTACTGATCACGTATCGGTGACTGCCATACAAACCATTGTTTTGCTGAATGGCTGCAACAGCCTTTACACTGCGCAGGGTTTCGGTAACAAATTCATCTTCAAAGGTTAGCGTGCTTAAATCCGTTGAAAGACTCAACAGGTGTTGTATTTTCTGTTGATTAGTAAGCGCATCGTAATCGGCTAATGAAATACCGTTTTGTTGCGCGTGTAGTTTAGAAATGATAGCGCTCCAAACCTCATCGTGCTTGCGGCTGTCCTGGCGGATGTCGAGGCAGGCGAAATGAAATCCAAAAAGCCTGATCTTCAATATAAATGCATCGAGCATATCGAGGAAGAGGCCATCGTGATCGCGGATGATAATTTCACGAATCGGTTGTAATGCCGCTAACAACTCCCCGGCCGTTGTGTAGGGTATGCTTTTACCGGCAACAAAGTCGGCAATGTTTTGTTCAACCTCCACCATCAGTTTATCCACACCGTGAAACGTGAGCCGCCTGCGCAATGCGCGTGCATCGCGGTGATAGCATTTCAAGATAACCTCTTTTAACCGGTTGGCCACTTTAAGAGTAATGTCGCTGGTTACGAAAGGGTTTCCGTCCCGGTCGCCACCGGGCCAAAAACCGATCACAATTAACTGGTCGTTTTTCCATTCCGATACCGGTATCTGCAAACCGTCTAACAACGCCAATACAATTTTGGGTATGGAATGATAGAACACATTTTCGAGATACCAGCATAAGCTTACGGCCTCATCGTAAGGCGATGGTTTTGATTTGTTGATGAAAGCCGTTTTTCCCAACTGTTGCAATAACACATCGATGTGGTGCAGTTCATGCTGGCGGATAGACCACTCCAGGTCTGTTAAAATACCCAACACCTGCCCCGGATAAAACTGCGTGGGGTGTGCTGTTAGTACAAGGCGCAGGCTAAACTCTTCGAGCTTTTTACGAAGCTGTTCGGTTTTGTTTTCGTACTTGGTCTGTAACAACAACGATGAAATCGTTCCTTTGCCCCGTACATCGTTGATCTGCAAAAATTCAGAGTCTTCAATCGAATCAAACAGGGCTACCTGGCGCTCAACGTACTGGATAAAATTAAACAGCAAATCGAACCTTTCTTTTTCGCTGGCGTGCGGCACGAGGTCGGCAAAAAACTTCTGCACAATTTCCGTGGGGGCATCGCCCCGCTCAAAACCTGCTTCGCAGTATTGGTGCAGCAATGGCAACAGTGTGCCCGTACGCAAAATATTGTGAAAAGGCAGGTTTAGGAACAAACTGTTGTAAATATGGTACCGCGCACCTACTATCTGATCGTATCGTACTGACATTATACTTGTTTAAAGAATTGAATTTACAGAATCCCAAACTGTAAAGAAGCCACATAAAAATACTTTAAACAAGCCCCTTGCACCAATGGCATAAAACCGGTACTTTCATCATCGCGAACAAAAACCGATGCCATGAAGACGACCGCCCTTCTATTGCTTGTTTCTGTTTTACTTACGGCCTGCTTAGGCTACAAAGAATTGCCCGTAGAGTATGATTACAGCTACAAAGGCAATTTCAAAAAATACAAAACCTTCGACATTATGAAGTCGGCCGGTCAGGCCGATTCCAGCATGACCAACGCCACTATTGAGCGGTCTATCCTTTCGCGGATGAAGTTTTTGGGCTACAAGCAAACCGATAATAAGCCTCACCTGCTGGTTAGCTTTAAGATGTTTTCCGACAGCCTCCGGTTTAACGGTTACAACCAGCCCGAAATTGAACAATGGATTGCCAATGGCGGTAAAGAGGCCACTTACGATGGAAAAAAATTAAACATGAAATCAGGCACCCTGCTCATCCAACTGTACGACCGCAAACAAAACCGGTCGATCTGGCAGGGTTACTCGACCGACCTGTACGGAAACATTGATTTTGGTAACGACCGTGTTCTACGAAATGCTGTTATCTCTA
This sequence comes from uncultured Roseivirgaceae bacterium, assembly GCA_964404445.1. Lineage (GTDB taxonomy): Bacteria > Bacteroidota > Bacteroidia > Cytophagales > Cyclobacteriaceae > UBA2336. The sequence continues at coordinate 128,016 of CAYOJW010000002.1, forward strand.
TCTTAGATAAATACCGCTTTTGGGCAGAAGGCTTTATCGAAAACAGCGGCCGGCCGGTAGCCGAAGCCAGCAACTAAAAATAACCCCGTAAAAACCAATAGCATAGCGTTAACGTGCAGAAAATTCGGGGGCGGGAATCGGTTTTTCTAAAAAATATCCTACTTTTGCAGACCCAAAAACAGGGTTTCTGGTTAAACCGGAACGGATTGTCCGATGGTGTAATGGTAACACTGCAGATTTTGGTTCTGCCTTTCAAGGTTCGAATCCTTGTCGGACAACTTTAAAACATAAAAATCCCGTCTAAAATGACGGGATTTTAGTTAATTCTCGAACTCATGGCTGTTAAAATATTCAGCGGACGCGCAACCACCTACTTAGCTGAGCGAATTGCTCACGCTTATGGCGAGTCGTTGGGCGAGGTTAACTACCAGCAATTCAGCGATGGCGAAATGTCGCCCTTTCTGATGAGCTCCGTTCGCGGTCACGAGGTATTCATCATCCAGTCAACCATACCCCCATCGGATAACCTGATGGAGTTATTGCTGATGGTTGACGCAGCCAAACGCGCCAGCGCCCAAAGCGTGAACGTGGTAATTCCGTATTTTGGGTATGCCCGCCAGGACAGAAAAGACAAGCCACGGGTAGCCATTGCTGCAAAAATGATTGCCAACCTGCTTTCGGCTGCCGGTGCAAATCGCATTATGACTTGCGATTTACATGCCGACCAGATTCAGGGGTTCTTTGATATACCGGTCGATCACCTCGATGGTGCATACATTTTTGTTCCTTACCTCAAATCGCTGGGGCTGACCAACATTATGTTTGCATCGCCCGATGTGGGCGGTATTAAGCGCGCCCGCAGCTTTGCCAAGTTTTTTGATGCCGAGCTTGCCGTTTGCGATAAGTACCGGAAAGAGGCAAACAAGATCGAGTCCATGCGGTTAATCGGTGATGTTGATGGTAAAGATGTTATCTTAGTCGATGACCTTGTCGATACAGCCGGTACCATCTGCAAAGCTGCTTCATTGCTGAAAGAAAAAGGTGCCAACTCGGTACGGGCTGTATGTACGCACCCGGTGTTATCGGGCAAGGCTTATGAAAATATCGATAACTCTGCGCTGGAAGAAATCGTGGTGAGCGATACCATTCCCCTCAAGCAAAAGAGTTCAAAAATCAAAGTGCTCACCGTGTCGGACCTGTTCGCCAAAGCGATCCGTAAAATCCACGATCACGAGTCGATCAGTTCACTTTTTATTCGTTTATAATTTTTAACTAAAACCATAAATAACCATGAAAACAATCGAGATTGTAGGGTATAAAAGAGCGAATCTCGGCAAGTCTGAATCTCAGCGTTTGAGAAACGAAGGCTATGTTCCCTGCGTAGTGTATGGCGGAAACGAACAAGTGCATTTTTATGCGCCTATGATTTTGTTCCGCGAGTTGGTTTATACCAACGAAGCCCACTTTGTTCACCTGAACATTGAAGGCGAAGAAAGCAAAGCTATTTTACAGGAGGTGCAGTTCCACCCGGTAAGCGAGATCATCCTCCATGCCGATTTCCTGAAAATTGCAGACGACCGTAAGATTAAAATGAGCATTCCAATCCGTTTAGTGGGTAAACCAAAAGGCGTTGAAAAAGGTGGTTCATTGGTAAGAAAACGTGCTGCTTTAAAAGTAGCCGGTTTCGCAAAAGATATGCCCGACCACATCGATGTAGAGGTTTCTGAATTGGATTTCCACCACGCTGTTAAAGTGGGCGATATGAAGGTAGAGAACTTAGAGTTCTTAGACCCCAAACAGGCTTCTATTGCCGTAGTAGAGGTGCCTCGTGCCGCTAAGATGGCCGCTGACGAAGCCGCTAAAGCTGCCGAAACAGCCGATGCAGGCGCTGCCAAAGCCGAAGCTCCTAAAAAGGAAGAAGGCAAAAAATAATTTGAAAATGCCACGATTTGAAAATTTGAAAATTCAGATCGTTCAAAAAATAAAAACCTTCCCTAACCCGGAAGGTTTTTTTATACCTGTTGTATTTCCATTTTCAAATTAGCTAATTTTCAAATCTTCAAATTGATAGAATGAAATACCTGATTGCAGGACTTGGAAATATCGGAGCGGAATACGAACTCACCCGACATAACATCGGCTTCTTAGTGTTAGACCGCTTAGCCGATGAACATCAACTTTCGTGGGATCTTCAGCGCCATGCCGAAAAAGCCGAACTGAAATACAAGGGCAAGCAACTGCATTTGATCAAGCCTACAACCTACATGAACCTGAGCGGCAAAGCCATTGCTTACTGGTTACAGGAATTGAACATCCCCAAAGAAAACCTGCTGGTTGTGCTGGACGACATCGCCCTGCCCTTTGGCACACTGCGTATGCGGGCAAAGGGAAGCCCGGCCGGGCACAACGGACTGAAAAACATTGAACTGTTGTTAAGCGGACAGGATTACAGTCGCCTGCGTTTTGGCGTGGGCAATGATTTCCACAAAGGCCAGCAAGCCAATTTTGTACTGAGCAATTTTTCAAAACAGGAGTTTGACGAACTACCCTTACTAATGGACAAGGCCGCTGATATGATTCTCTCTTTCTGTACGATTGGTGTGAACAGGACGATGAGCCTTTTTAATAGTTAATTGTTAGGACTTAGGGATTAGGGCTTGGGTATTAGTTGAAGCCGTTGGATAAGAAGGGGAATAGGGTTAATTTGGAACTATGAACAATTCTAAAACAATTACGCATACAATTATTGTTAGTGTAGCCTGTTTCAGTTTTCTTGTTATAACAGCTTTTTATCATCACATTGATAAACACCTGACAGGTGCAATCTTCATTATTCTTACTCTTCTCGTACCAATAACTTTCATTACAATAATTGTTTTCGCAATTAAAGGGTTAATTAAAATCTTTCGCAAGCGAAACCTGACACTACCGACAATTATTTCGATAGCAACTCTGTCTTTTATCTTTTTTAGCCCTTGGCAGTTTTCTTCAGAAAGCTTGGAGAGCAATGTTGAAATAAGGGCTTGCTACGAGGGAACTCAAAATCAATCTTACATTAAGTTTCGCGAAGACAAATCATTTGAAATACATTCTACAGGAGCCTTCTTTGGAAATTCTTGGTACACAGGCCAGTGGGCTAAATCGCGAGATACTATATACTTGAAATTTGACAATGGAAATCCGGGATTCCTCACCGACACACTAATTGTTCATAACGGATATTTAATTCCTTCTAATAAAATCGAACTTGTTGACTCAACGAAGGATTATAGGAGATTCTTCTACCTCGGATATTGCAAAGGATTAAATTGAATCATAGGGAGCGAACCCTGAACAAGTATGATAAAGATATTAAAAAATAAAAAGGTTACAGTTAAAAGGCTTTACGATTCAGACGATTATAGAGGGCAATATACTCAAAAAAGTATTCAACTTGCTGACGGGGAATTAATCACTTTTACACCAACAGAATTCTCCTCTAAATCATTTAAGTCGTTATTGACTGAGCTTGAACCTTCAGACAGAGAAAGAATTATTAAAGAGGGAAGCTTTTCAAATAAGCCACCTGAATACTACAAGGCTATAATGAACAAAGAAGATTTCAATAAATTACAATTGGACTATTATGGTTCTGAAAGCGGTATGGGGCTTACATATTCAATTATTTATAACTACTTACTTGTAACTACCATAGGTGAAAAACAACCAGGCAGATGGATTGTTATCATTGAAGGAGTTTGGGAAATCTCAGATTAATTTTAACAGTCAGGTGTTCCCGCTTAACTTTCACAACACCTCAAGCCCTAAGCCCTAAGTCCTAACTAACCGTAGCCCCGGGATTTACCGCTTCATTTGGCTGTAACAGCCGTAGTTTACCGTTTGCGTCTTCGGCCATTAAAATCATTCCCTGCGATTCAATGCCCATCATTTTGCGTGGTGCCAGGTTGGCGATGAGCGTTACCTGTTTGCCAATCATTTCCTCCGGTGTATAATGTTTGGCAATGCCGCTAAGCACCGTGCGCTTGTCAATACCGGTATCGATGGTGAACTTTAACAGCTTGTCGGATTTTTCCATTTTTTCGGCTGTCAGTATCGTGCCCACACGAATATCTAATTTTGCGAAGTCGTCAATGGTGATCGTTTCTTTCAGCGGTTTTACAGCGCTTTCGGGTTTTACTTCCTCCACAGCTTTCGGTTTCTTTAGTTTGTTAATCTGCTTTTCAATTTCTTCATCTTCGATGTTCCTGAACAACAACTCGGCTTTACCAAGCTGATGGTTTTCCGGCAAAGGCTCTATCAGTTCGGCCTTTTTCCAAAACGCATTCCAACCGGTATCAATGCCCGCGCTGTTCAGTTGTTTTTTAATGTTCTTAGCCGTATCCGGAAGGAAAGGCTCACAAGCAATAGCAATGTTGCCCACTACTGTTAACGCATAACTCAAAATACTTCCAACGGCTTCCATGTCATCTTTCGCTAATTTCCACGGTTCGGTATCGGCTAAGAATTTATTACCAATACGTGAAAGGTTCATCATCTGAAACTGCGCCTCACGGAAACGGAAATCATCCAATGCGCTGATCATTTCTTTCACCGAAGCATTCAGGTCGTTATGCGCCTGTTGGTATTTTTCCAGGATACGTTTTCTATGGTCGTTAGTGCCTGGCAGTTCGTGTGCGGAGGGCACTTTGCCATCAAAGTATTTCCAGGTTAACACCATTACGCGGTTCACAAAATTGCCAAGTATGGCCGACAATTCGCTGTTCACCTTCGATTGATAATCTTTCCAGGTGAAATCGGCATCTTTGGTTTCGGGCGAAATAGACGTGAGCGTGTAACGCAGTTCGTCCCTCCTGCCCGGAAAATCCGCTAAGTATTCGTGCAGCCATACCGCATGGTTGCGCGAAGTCGATATTTTTTCACCTTCAAGGTTCAGGAACTCATTGGCCGGAACATTGTCGGGCAAAATATACTTACCTGCCGCTTTTAACATTGACGGAAAAATAACGCAGTGAAAAACAATGTTATCCTTGCCAATAAAATGGATGAGGCGCGTGTCGTTATCCTGCCAGTATTTTTGCCAGTCGTTGGGCTTCAGTTCTTTCGTGGCCGATATATACCCAATGGGTGCATCGAACCAAACATACAGAACCTTGCCTTTGGCTTCCGCCAAGGGAACCGGAATGCCCCACGCCAAATCGCGTGTGATGGAACGCGGTTGTAAGCCCTGGTCTATCCACGATTTACACTGACCATACACGTTGGTTTTCCAATCATCCTTATGCCCTTCTACAATCCATTCTTTCAGCCAGCTTTCGTATTTATCTAACGGAAAATACCAGTGCTTGGTAGGTTTTAACACGGGTGTATTGCCCGATACGGTCGAGCGCGGGTTAATCAACTCACGCGGACTTAAACTTGTTCCGCATTTTTCGCACTGATCGCCATAGGCATTTGTGTTGCCACATTTAGGACACGTTCCAATAATGTATCGATCTGCAAGAAAAATCCCTTCCTGCTCATCGTAATACTGATCGGATGTTTCTTCTATGAAAATACCCTGATCATAAATCGTCTTGAAAAATTCCTGTGCCGTTTCGTAGTGTACAGGCTGCGATGTGCGCGAATAAATATCGAAGGCAATTCCAAAATCCTGAAAAGCCTTTTTCATCAGGTTATGATACTTGTCAACAAATGCCTTGGGCGAAACGCCTTCTTTTTTTGCGCCTAAGGTAATGGCCACGCCATGCTCGTCCGATCCGCAGATAAAAACAACGTCTTCACCGCGCAATCTTAGGTACCGCACGTATGTATCGGCCGGTAAATAAGCGCCCGCAATATGCCCGATGTGCAACGGCCCGTTGGCATACGGCAAGGCGGCCGTAATGGTATGACGTTTAAAAGCTTTCATCGAAAAAAATTTGTGCAAAGATGGTGCTTTAAGCCCGAAAAACCACAATCTGTTTCAAATCTGCTTGTATCCAAAACTGCTAAGCACTTACAGGATTTTCCGTTGGAAAAACTGCGTAAAACTCGGTGTGTCCCTCCGGGGTAGTGCGCAAGTTAATGCGGCCGCCCAGCCTATCGGTGCCTAATTTACACAAGTACAAACCAATACCTCCCGTACCCGACCGTTCAGAGGCACGCGAAAACATCTGGAATATTTGATTTGGCCTTACTTCAAGTATGCCGATGCCGTTATCGACCACGCTTATGAGAACCTCGCCTGTTGGGAGTTTTTTAACCGTAACCCGCGCAAAGGGAGTAATACGTTTTGATTCGTTATAGAATTTAATCGAGTTATCGATCAGGTTTTCAAGTATAATCTTGACAATATCGTGATCGGAGTGAAAATTAACGGAAGTATCTATATCCCGATGGATTTCAAACCGTTCGGGCAAACCTTTTTTGCGTTCTAATAACACAATCTCATCAATAATGGCGTTAAAATCAATCGGCTTGATGTCGAGGGTGGCATGGTTAATATGGTTCACGATCATTAAGCGGGTAAGAATAACATTGAGCATGGCCGATGACATATCGAGTTTGTTCAGGTAGTCAAGCGCCAGCGGGTCGCGCACATCCATGAGTGCCACGTTGCATATACCTTTTAAACTGGCTAACGGTCCGCGTATATCGTGCGATATTTTATAAATGAAATTATCTAACTCAGCGTTTACATCTTTTACTTTGGCATCTAATCGGTTTCTTTGGTCAGTGATTATCGCCTTGGCCTCCGACAGTTGAGCATTTACCTTACGGGAAACGGCATACCCGCGATACAACATGAAAACCACCAACCCCGCCAAAAGGGCAATTACCCCGAAAGAAACATTCAGATAGCGTTGTTGCTTAATAGCCTGGTCTTTCAGGCGAATGGTATCATCTCTCAAACGAATAGTATTCAGATTTTCACGTTCTTCAAATTTTGCTTGAATTCGCCCAATATTTTTTACAAGTTCTTCACCAATCAATTTATCTTTAAGCACAATGTATTTGTTCTGATAAATGGCCGTCTGTTGAAAGTCATTGGATTGCATATATAGGTTTGCATATTCCTTATATATATCCATCAATAACTGGCTGTATCCGATTTCATTTGAAATTTTTTCACATTCCGCAAGATGATCACTGGCTTTTTCAAGTTCCCCAGTTTTTAAGGCAATCCTGGCCAAGTAAACCAACAATTCAACCTGAAACCTCTGGTTTCCCATCTTGATTGCCCGATTACGGCCACTAATAAGGTGTTTTTGTGCTTCATCATAATTTCCAAGCCAATAATAGGCAACACCAATGCTTCCCTCGCCTTCCATTAAAATTTCATCGCTGCACTTATCCCCACATACCTTGAATCCTGCATTAAAAGTTTCAAGAGCCTTATCAAAATCTTTAAGGTGAACATAGCAAAGACCCATATTAATATATAGGCGGTCAAGATCAAATGAATCACGAGCGACAGTCTTGGCTTCAAGTGATTTTTTATAATACTCTAAGGATTCTTCGTAATTCTTAAGCTTGAAATAAACAAAACCTATGTTAAGATAAGTAATACTGACATTGGCTAAATCTCCTTTTTTTTCTCTAAAAACTAATGCATGAAAATGCAGGTCAAGAGCCTTATCATAATTAGCAACTAAGGTATAAGCAAGACCAAGGCTATTAAGCACATTCACGAACTCCTCATCAATTTCAGATGCCTTTCCAACACTGTCTTTGAACATATTATAGGCAGATTCATAAACCTTAATGGCATCGTCAAGCCTTTCAAGTCTTCGCAAAACTTGCCCTTTTAATCTACTTGATTTAAGGATTCGATAGGAATCATTAGCCCTTTCGGCATTTTCAAGGGCTTTGTTTATATAGTCTAAGGCAAGATTGGCATCAATAAAATAATTCTCTCTTGCCAATTCAATCTGTACATCTATTTTACCCAACCCCCTACTGGTGTTCAGAATTTTATTCAGGGAATCAATTCGATTTGTTTGACCAAACAGGCATAAAGGAGTTATTACCATCAAAACAAGCAACAGGCAAGTCGCAGGTTTTTTATAAAATCGGTATAAAATTTCGTACACAGGTGATTTTTAAAATATTATTACACTAATCAGGTTAAAAATATATTTCAAATTTGTCCTATTAAATAAACGGAAAAATTTTCTAAAACCTATAAACCTCACAAAACTATGAAAAAAGTTATCTACACCCTGTTGTTTGTATCAGTTTGCGCACTTTCTTTCAGCGCTTGCACCGAAGAGGAAGTAAAGCCTTCAACCGAGCTTGAAAATGGCTTAGGAAACGGAAGTGAAAGAATCTAAACATTAAAACAACTCAAAATGAAAACCAAAGTATTTCTTTTAGGTGTATTCGTTGTTGCCGCCATTATAATGTTCTCATTCACAACTGCACCAAAAAATATTGAGAAAAACTCAATCAACACCACACAGGAAGATTTTAAAGCGCCTGTCGGAGGATTTGGCTCTGAGCGCATTTAAACAAGGGATTGTTAAAAAAGAACCTCCAGCTATAAATAGCTGGAGGTTCTTTTTTATAATACTATTGAGGGCTGGGTTCGGAATAATGATGTAACACATTTGCTCTCCTTGTCTTACTGCCGCATGAAAGTTTGCGAAAGTGAAAACGAACGGTAATGCCGAACAAAACCAGAGCAAATTAATGTAGCCTCTAAGGGCCAACTATGGCTTCAGAAGAGTTATGGCAAATACAATACAGACAAGGGTACTATTGAGGAAGAATAAGTATTTATCCAGTATTATCCCGCGTGGTTAAAGTCAAAAATAACCGATTAAGCGAATTGCCTTAACCAACAAGACACCGTACAACAAGACGTCAAACATCATGTCGAAATGATATTTTAAAGATTTTCTTAACAAAACCAGTAAAACATTACATCAAAGAAAAGAGAATCAACAAAGTATAACAGTTTTTCAAAGCCTAACAATTGTTAGGCTTTGAAAAACTAATAAAGCTCTATGCACTAAAAACTGCGATACTTGTTCAAGGTAGCCGCTATAAAATACCGTCATTTACATTACTGTATGTTTAACTCGAACGGCATACGTGCCTGAACGCCATGATAGCTTTTTACACGTTGCCAGTATTGATAATAAACGTAGTGATCGCCCATTTCTTCTTTAATGGCATTGATACGCGAATTTTCTTCGAGGGTTTCCATAAACTCCTGGAAAAACGGCTTTTGCACGGGGTACAACTTCACTTTATAATCGTTTGACACCCCGGCTTTCTCTGCGGCTATCTCAACCGCATCGTTAAACCCACCAAGTACATCCACCAGCCCGCGCGCTTTGGCCTGCGTGCCCGTCCACACACGACCGGAAGCTACTTTCAACAAATCTTCTTTGCTCATGTTGCGCCCTTCGGCCGCTTTGGTAACAAACGTATTGTAGATTTCTTCGGTGCGATGCTGCCATACATTCCGTTCGGCTGTGGTTAACGGACGGCTCAGTGTTACCATATCACCGTACTCACCCGTTTTAACCTCATCGGTTGTAATACCTAATTTATTGTTCAGCAATCCGCTGGCATCGAACAATACACTAAATATACCAATCGAACCCGTGATGGTGTTAGGCTGTGCCACAATGGTATCGCATCCCATAGCTAAGTAATACCCGCCCGATGCCGCATAGTCGCCCATCGAGGCAATAACCGGTTTCTGTGCGGCCGCTAACGTAACCTCGCGCCACATCATGTCGGACGCCACGAAACTTCCACCCGGTGAATTAATGCGGATAACAATAGCTTTTACCTTATCGCTTTCACGCGCTTTGCGGATTTCGGCAGCGAAGGCATCGCCTCCGATTGTACCCTGCGCGTTTGAGCCGGGCATAATTGTACCGTCTGCCACCAGCACGGCTATTTCGTTTGATGAAGCGCCAACATCAGGCAATATACTTTTGCGGTATTTGCCGTACTTGATAAACTTAACCTTGGCCGTACCTTCTAATCCTAACCGGCCGCGAAGTTCGTCCAACACCTGATCGTAATACAGTAAAGAGTCCACCAGCCCGTGCTGAACGCCAAGCTGTGCATTGCGCACCAGCATTTTATCGGATATTTCTTTCAGTTTGTCTTTGCTGATCGCGCGGGCTTCAGAAACCCCGGTAAGCACCTGATCGTATATTGCGTTGATCATTTCAGTAAGCTGAAGTTTGTTTTCAGGGCTCATTTTTTCGAGCATGAACGGTTCGACAGCACTTTTAAAATCACCGACACGGAAAATTTCAGGTTTGATTTCCAACTTATCGAACAGTTTCTTGAAAAAAGTAACTTCCGATACCAGCCCGTTAAACTCCACCTCGCCTTCAGGATTCAGGTAAACCTTGTCTGCCACGGACGCCAAATAATATGCTCCCTCTGAATAGGCATCGGCATACGCCACAACCCACTTACCTTCTTCCCTGAAATCGAGCAACGAAGCGCGTATCTCTTCCAATGTTGAGAAGCCCGTCATGGGTGCAGATACCGTTAAATAAATGCCTTTTATTTTTGGGTCTGTCTTTGCGTTTTTAATAGCTGATTTCAGTTGCAGCAAGCCTACGTTTACTGCATCGGCACCGGGCAACGGCAATCCGGCAAAGGGGTTCTCAACCTGCTGCTCAGTAATTTGTGCATTCAGGTTCAGGTGCAATACCGAGTTATTGCTTACCACTACCCGTTCGTTCGATCCCGAACTCACCAAACCCGCCACAATACCAACCGAAATAAAAATCATGATGATGAATAAGGCCACCAACGCAGCCAGTGAACCGAGGCAAGAAGCCAGAAAGGTCTTAAAGAAGTTCATATTAAAAACAATTAAGCTTTAAAATTACTGAATAGTAGTTCGTTAAAAAACATAATTTTGAAACGCATGGACCGGGTGTTTCTTTTGTTGGGCAGCAATCTGGGCGACAGGCTGTCGAACCTGTTAAACGCCCGGCAGCATATCAGTCGGCAGGCGGGTAAAATCATTACAATTTCTTCGATATATAAAACAGCGGCCTGGGGCAATACCGACCAACCCGATTTCTACAATCAGGTTATCGAAATCGTTCCATTACAGCCACCACACGAAACCTTAAATGCCCTGTTGGCGGTCGAGAACCTGATGGGGCGCACACGCGATAGCCACTGGGGAAGTCGCATCATTGACGTTGATGTGTTGCTTTGGGGCGATCGCATTATTAACACACCCGAACTTACCATTCCGCACCCACAATTACCCAACCGGAGGTTTACCTTAATTCCGTTGGCCGAAATAGCTCCTGATGTGATGCACCCTGCGATAAAAAAAACGGTACACCAGCTTTTGGCCGAGTGTACCGATGTACTTGCTGTTGAAAAGTTGAGTCTATAAACTCATTACCTCTGCTTCGGGCGATATTTTTTTAACGAGTCCCTGAAGCACCTTGCCGGGGCCACACTCTATATATGTTTTGGCGCCATCGGCTGTCATGTTTTGAACAGATTGTGTCCAGCGCACCGGTGCTGTTAGCTGTGCAATCAGGTTTTGTTTGATTTCCTGAACACTAACCGATGGTTTCGCATTAACATTTTGATATACCGGGCAAACAGGTGTATTAAACACTGTGCTTTCAATGGTAGCGGCTAACTCTTCACGCGCTGGTTCCATAAGCGGTGAGTGAAAAGCTCCGCCAACCGGAAGCGGTAACGCACGTTTTGCCCCGGCCGCTTTCAGCTTTTCGCAGGCGACCTCAATCCCTTTCGTTGTTCCTGAAATAACTAATTGTCCCGGACAGTTGTAGTTGGCGGCCACAACCACCTCATCAATAGAAGCGCACACTTCTTCCACAACGTTATCCGCAAGGCCAAGAATGGCGGCCATGGTCGATGGGTTGATCTCGCAAGCCCGTTGCATGGCTAAAGCACGTTTGTAAACAAGGTTTAGAGCATCGGTATATGACAATGTTTTATTGGCTACCAGAGCCGAAAATTCACCTAATGAATGACCGGCAACCATATCTGGATTAAAATTTTCGGCCGATAAGGCCAATGCCACCGAATGAATAAAGATGGCAGGTTGTGTTACTTTAGTTTGTTTAAGCTCATCGGCAGTGCCGGTAAACATCACATCGGTGATCTTAAAACCGAGAACATCGTTCGCCTGATCCAACAGGGCTTTTGCCTTTGCATTGGATTCGTAAATATCCTTGGCCATACCTGTAAACTGCGAACCCTGTCCGGGGAAAATGTATGCTTTCATCGTTACTAAAATTTATGAATTACTGATTTTCTGAAACCTGTTAACGCCAGCAAGTTAACAGAAAGAATTAATCTTTAAACCGTGCCCTGAGGTCGGGCGTAGGGAGCCAGCATTCGTTTTTCTTACCAAAAAAACGGTAGCGGTTACGGGCGATAACATTATACACCGCATCGCGCAAAAAACGCGGCAAGATTTTAAAGCCGTACAAGATTGGCCAGCCCCCCGACAGTTGCTTTGCTATTTCCAATGCCGCATCGCTTCGCTCAAAGAAACGATTGCCCCGGATTACAATAATGCTATGCAACGATTGAGGATCAAGCCTTAAACGTGCCATCGCTTGCTGCCCGTACGCTGATTGTAACGAGGCAAAGGCAATTTTTGCCTGAGGGTCGCGGGCAATAATGAATTGAACTGCACCACTGCAAAGGTTGCAAACCCCGTCAAACAATACAATAGTTTCGGGGTTATGCGCTACCGCACCAACTGCACCCATCCTTTTATCAGTTGGTTCCGTTTAGCGGGATCGATCGTTTCAAAGGTTACTTCGGCCGTATAGTAATATATGCCGGTAGCCAGTTCCTTACCCGACTTGTCGCGGCCATCCCATTTAATGTAAATGGATTCTTCGCTGTTTTGCCGGCCGGTGTACTCATACAGCTTACCGCCCCAACGGTTATATACTTTAAACACAACCTTTTCAACAAAGCGGGCACATTTGCCGGTATAGGCCGGGTCGGTCATATCGGGGCGGCAGTTCGATGTTTCTTCCAGTTCCAGATCAACACCATACGCACTGAAATAGTCGTTGCACTTATCACCGTTGGGTGAAAAGAAATTGGGCAGTTCGTAGTACGGACAGGTTTCGATACAGATCGGGTCGCTTAACTCGCTTTCGTTGTTTGAGCGATCGACCGCTGAAATACGGTAACACCTGGCCGGTGTTGGCAGGTTATCGTCCACAAAAAATGTATCGCGAACACCCGTTGCAATACGGGTATAAATACCATTTTCGGATGTTGCCCGGTAAACATTATACCAACGCACTTCCGACTCGCACGTAGCCGAGGCCGCACTCCAGGTTATACGGTTTTTAAAAATAGAAGAACTGCACGTGTATTCCTCGAAATACCGTTCGCACGGATCGGCCATGGCAGTTACAACAGGCATACACGGTGGTCGGGTTGACACCGGACGCGCACAATTAATTTGCGAAACGTTTTCAAGCGGCTCGGCAATTTCAGTGTTTCCATAACTGCCACGGGTTACAACAGCATAACAATATACCTGGGTCGAATCCAACGGAACAGCCGGTGGGTTTCCATGAACGTACGTCATACCGCCCGAAACATTAACGCTTGTCAATAATGTTAAATCGGCTAACGTAGTTGCCCCGTCTGGCCCGGAATATATATCGTGCACATAAGCCTGTACCTGGTTAGACCACGGAACGTTAGCGCTCCAGTCAAGCGTAATTTGTTGCTTGGCCGTGGTTAGATCCAGCCATACAGAAGAAGCGACCGATGAACTATCAATAAAATCACCGTCTGCATCATAGAGCTTAACGCGATAAGCATATTGCTGATTTTTTGTATTCAGTCCGGTTTCGGTATAGGTATTAGTGTTTAAATACCCGGTATGAACGGTTACAAAACCCGAATTGCTTTGGCGTTGTAATTCATAGTTGTATGGTAACGGGTATTGTACCGGGTCTAATGTTTCCAGCGGATCGATCCAGTCAACTGTAATTTCACCATCGTTCTCGGAAGTTTGATCGACTGTTACTTTCGTGATAATCGGTGCCGAGGTTTTAATCGGATCGATACAAACTTCATTCGACACATAACTTTCTGCGCCTTCTTCGGCAAAAACAGCCACTAACCGGTAACAATATTTTGCACCCGGCTCAAGCCTTCGCCCATTGTTTGTATCGGTAAACGATGTTGCCGAAGCCGATGTAGTACCCACCAACGTAAACCCGAGCGACTCGGGCATACCGGTTTCGCAATTAGCGGGTGTATAACTCGATACATCTACTTTTCGCCATATCTGAATCGCGCTGGCGTTTAAAGCACAATCGTAAGGGGCCCAGTTAAGGGTAACATGGCGTTGTGGTAAAACAGGTGTGGCAGTTTGCAGAACGGGTGCCGGAGCCACAACAGTAATTTGCCACGTAGCAAATGTTGCCAGCTTCACACCCGGTGTTGGCCTGTCGGTAATTTTGAAGTTAACCTGGTACGGCTGCCCTTTAACATGAGCGCAAACCGTGTTCCAGTTGAATGTTATCGATGCGGGCGATGGCTGAAAACCTGTATCGCCATCGGGCAGTACCGGTGTTCGTGTAGCCGGTGAAACTGCTAATGAAAACACTTCGGAGGTGGCCTGTATCTTAACCGGGTGATTATCGGGATCCATGCCGCTAATTGTTTCGGTAATGGTTGTTCCCGCCTCAACGCATACATCATCGGGTATAAACAAAATTGGCCGTTGGTTATTACAATCATCGTTTACGATAATCTGCATATCACGCCTAACGTATCCGATCTTCGTCCAGATACCGTTTATTTTTTTCCATTCGTTAACATGAAAAGCCACGTTGTACTCACCGGGCACACCGGGCGAATCCCACACTAATGTTCCGTTTATCGGGTCGATGGTAAAGGTTGGACTGCCGCCTGTTTCGTTCACGAAACTCATACTGGCCGGATCGCGGTAGTTTACTACGGGCAAACCTCTGTCTCGAAACGGAATGGCCAACTCGTACGATAAACTATCTGCCCCATCGCGATCTACCGCACCGGGGTTGTGAAAAAACGCCACTCCCGTGCAAGCCTGATCGATCGGGTCGATTTCAAGAATCGGGAAGTTACAGTTAGGGATCGCCAGGTCGATTTGTGTTTCGAGGTAAAACGTAGTGTAAAACGAGTTATCCATATTTAAAACCCCTCCGTTACGGTTGGGTTCAACATAGCTGATGGTAAAGCGGCCTACCCCGCTAAACGTATGCGTGGTTCTGTATTCGGCCACGCCTATGTTGGGACCCAAATCAGGCCTGAGCGTATTGGGTATTTCCGGCACGATCACGCTGGTGCCATCGCCAAACGAAAGGATACCATCGCCTCCAAACACAACGGGCGAACCGGTGTTGGTATATACCCGCACAATAATGGTAACCTCGCGCGAAATACAATCTCTTCGGATAACCGTAATCTGCCCGGCCCGCAGGTGCGATGCCTCAACATACTGTATGCCTAAAAAAGTAAAAATAAACCCTAATAAAATCCCGGCTCTCTTCACGATTACACTGTTTAGTTGTGAGCGCACCCACATTATCGCCTACAATATAGAATGTAAATGCGGATGGGAAAAATCCCACCCCACTAACGTACAAATTAGCTTTTTAGTCTGGATTTGAAAGATTCCAACAGGATTTCGATACCTTGCGCGGCTATTGACTAACCTATATGCGTATAATTGGCGAAATCGCACACCCGGAATGCCGTATAACCCTGTTCCACTGGAACAACCGGTACTTAGTTAAACTCGAAAAAGATTACTTAGAGCAAACCTATAAGATAGATCAGTTTGAACTCTCGTCCGAGCAAGACCTGAAGGCTTTAGTAAACGATGCTTTTGTTCGCGGAGCCCTTGAGCGTTTCCGGGAAATGGAGCAATCGTTAGCCCAATCGCTGCAAAAGCTTTAAAAAATCAATTCTACACCACATCAGGAATTATATTATTTTGTACCCGTGGAAGTAATCGAAAAAAAGAATAAAAATAAGCGCTATAAGCCTATACTCGATAAAATACCCGACTGGCCGGTTTACCAGTTGAGTAAAAACCGTAAAGAGTTTATCGAGGAGGTAGCCGAACAATCGTATAAGCACATTAAGGCGATCCGGCCTACCCGAAAGCAATTAGTGGACGAATTAGAGACTACGGTATATCGCGAGCAACAGCGTATGAAACGCAACCGCTGGCGCGTTGACCCGAAAGACGAACCCAGATTTTGGGCTAAGGTGAAAGACGATTTGGTAGAGATAACATCCAAACCGCTTGACGACAATGCCACCGAACGCAAAGAAGACGAAATACTAAAACGTATCGTACAGCGCTACGCAGGCGAAATAGCCGGAAACTTCAAGCCAAGCTCGTACCGTTTTGCCCGTGAAATAATTCAGTTCTGGTTTGCCCGCCTCCTCAATGCCACACGGGTTAAAAAATTCGGGGCGATTTTCAGAAACCAATATACCCTGCGCGATAAAATACAGATCGTAGGGAAAGTAGAGCAACTGCGCAACCTCGCTACCAAAGGAACCATCGTAATGGTGCCGACACACTCCAGCAACCTCGACTCTATCCTTATCGGTTGGGCAATCCATGCGTTAGGCTTGCCTGCCTTTATTTATGGTGCCGGGCTTAACCTGTTCAACATTAAAATCATTGCGTATTTTATGAACAGCCTGGGCGCATTTAAAGTCGATCGCAGAAAAAAGAATTTACCGTACTTAGAAACGCTTAAAATGTATTCGGGGCTGGCGATTGAAAAAGGCGCGCATAGTTTGTTTTTCCCTGGCGGAACCCGGTCGCGTTCGGGCGCCATCGAAAAAATGTTGAAACTCGGCCTCCTCTCGACCGCTACCGAAGCCCAACGCAATATTTATTTGCGTACGCCCGAAGGCGAAACTCCCCGCAAAATATTTATCGTTCCGGTAACGCTCAACTATCATTTTGTGTTAGAAGCCCCCGAACTGATTGACGATTATCTTTCCGTAAAGGGACAAGACCGTTACCTGCCCGAAGAAGACAAGTACGGAAGTTTGCAACTCATTCAATTCCTGTTCAAATTCTTTACCAAAGGATCGAACATTTCTGTTTCCGTTGGCCGTGGGCTTGACGTTATGGGGAATTACGTGGACGAGAATGGCGACAGTTTAGATGCCCAGGGCCGGGTAATTGACACACGCGATTATTTCATATCGAATGGACAGATCACTATTGATGCGCAACGCGAAAACGAATACACCCGTATGCTCAGCCAGCGTATTGTGGCCGAGTACCACCGCATACACCGCACTTTTGCCAGCCACCTCGTAGCCTTTGTAGCCTTTGAAATGTGGCAGAAGAAACACCCAAAACTCGACCTGTTCAGTTTACTTCGTTTACCCGAAGAAGAACTTACGCTCGAATATGCCGAGTTCAGAAAAACCTGTAAACAAGTGCGTAAACAAATTTACAGGCTCAAGCAAGAGGGCAAAGCGAACCACGCCACGCACCTGAAAGGTAAAATAGACCTGGTGATTAAACACGGGTTAGAGAATGTCGGGAACTTTCACCTGAAGCGCCCTTTGCTGATGGATAAACAGGGTAACATCATCACGAAAGACCTCAATACATTGTATTTCTATCATAACCGGTTAACAGGCTATGACCTCGAAAAATTTATCTGATCTGCCCCCGGTTGGTGTAATTGGCTCAGGTAATTTCGGCACAACCATAGCCAACCTGTTAGCCCGGCACCGGCCTGTACTGTTGTATGTGCGCAATGCCGTACAGCTCGATCAGATCAACCAAAGCCGTGAAATACGCGGCCATAAACTTGACCCGCACATTACGCTGGTGAACGACCTGGCGTTTTTGGCTAAGCAATGTGATGTTATTTTTCCCATAGTACCCTCGGCACATTTCCGGGCGATGATGAAAAAAATATCCCCCTACCTCCACCCCTACCATGTATTAATTCATGGTTCAAAAGGGCTTGACCTGACTTTGCCCGAAGGCAAAACCTTAGAAACAATGACCAGCCTGAACCGCCACCGTGTAAAAACGATGAGCGAAGTAATCCGCGAAGAAAGTGTTGTTGTACGCGTAGGGTGTTTGGCCGGGCCTAATCTTTCTAAAGAGTTATCGGCACAACACCCCGCAGCCACGGTTATTGCCAGTCCGTTTAACGAAGTAATCAGCATTGGCAAACGCCTGTTGCGCAACGACCGGTTTCAGGTGTACGGCAACAACGAGCTTATTGGTGTTGAGTTGGCCGGTGTGCTGAAGAACATCATTGCCATTGCGGCCGGTGCGCTAAACGGTATGGGGTATGGCGAGAATGCACGCGGTTTGCTGATCAGTCGCGGAGTGGTTGAGATTATTTATTTAGGCCGGGCATTAGGGGGAAAAACAAAAGCATTTTTGGGTGTTGCCGGCATTGGCGATTTAGTGGCCACCTGTAACAGCCCCCTGAGCCGCAATTTCCAGGTTGGTTATAAACTGGCACAGGGCATGACACCGCAGGAAGTATTCAACAGTATGGACGAAGTTGCCGAAGGTGTTAACACGGTGCGCATTATGAAAAAATGTGCCGACTTTTATAACGTGCGCGCACCCATTACCAATACCCTGTACAAAGTATTGTTTGAACAACTTACCGTGAAGGAAGCATTAGAGTACCTGATGCGTTACCCCTTCAACATCGACATTGATTTTATTGATTAAGCGCCTGCCGGATTTTATCGGCCACTTGTGCAAATTCCTCCTGAGAAGGTTTAAGCTTGGGCTGGGTAAAGTTTATATCGCCCATCGCATTCATGGGTACTAAATGAATATGTGTATGCGGCACCTCCAAACCTATAACCGCTACACCAATGCGTTTACAGGGTATAGCTTTTTTGATGGCAACGGCTACTTTTTTTGCAAACACGTGCAAACCGGCCAGAGTTTCATCGTCTAAATCAAAAATATAATCGACTTCCTGTTTAGAAACAACCAATGTATGCCCGTGTACTAATGGCATCACATCTAAAAAGGCAATGTACCGGTCATCTTCGGCAATAATCTGCCCGGATATTTCGCGGTTGATGATGCGTGTAAATATCGAAGCCATTTTCGTTAACGCTTAAATACCGATGTTTACAATTTCAAACTCCATTTCACCGGCCGGTGTTTTAATAATGGCCGTATCGCCTTTGGCTTTGCCTAATAAGCCTTTACCAATGGGCGACAACGTAGATATTTTACCGGCTTTCAAATCGGCCTCTTCTTCCGACACCAGCATATACGTTACCGATGCTCCGTTCTTTTTATTTTTGATGGTTACTTTCGATAGTATCGAAACCTTCGAGGTATCGATGTTCGACTCGTCTAATAACCGGGCATTAGCCACGAGGTCTTCTAACTGGGCAATCTTTGCTTCTAAATGACCTTGCGCATCTTTGGCGGCATCATACTCGGCATTCTCGCTCAAGTCGCCTTTATCACGAGCCTCGGCAATTTGTTTTGCTATATCGGCACGGCCTTTCGATTTAAGCGTACTCAACTCGTTCTTTAACTTATCAAGACCTTCGCGTGTGTAGTATGAAGTTTTCTTACTCATATCTTCAATGTTTTTCTGTCAACCTCGTAAAAAAATAACAACGGCCTCAGCGATGAAACCGTTGTTAGTATGCCACAAAGGTAATAGTTTATCTTATACGGGCAAACACCCGTGCATTATGCGCCCACCAATTCGGGAATGTTGGTGTTGATCTCATCTAACAATTCGTCATCAAATTTAGCCAAATAAAGGGTTTTGGCTTTGGATAATTGTTCGATGGTTAAGCCTTTGGCGCCCCGCAAATCGGCTTTGTACAAGCTTGCATTTTCGAAATCGGCACCCATCAGGTAACAGTTTTGCAGGCAGGCTTCCATCAGGTAAGCATTGTTAAAATTTGCCTTGATTAAAAAAGCTCCTTCAAATTGCGCCTTGATCAAATACGCATCTTTAAAGTTTGCACCGCTGGCATACGCCCCTTTCAGGTTAATCTGGTTAAGGTTCGAGTTCTCAAGGTTGGTTTGATTGAGGCGTGTGTTTTCGAGGTTGGCTTCGATCAGCGATGATTGCGAGATGTTAGCCGAGTTTAAGTTAGAACCTTTCAGGTTAACGTAGTTTAAGTTAGTGCGTGTTAAAAAACTGTTTACTAAATTAATCTCGTAAATCTTATGACGGTTAAGCCTTTTGATATTCCCCACGGTACGAAAGGCCGCTTCTTCCGATTCCCACAAACGGAAGTCGTCAATTTCATCGCGGTAGGTGCGTATGCGTTGCCGGATTTCACCGTTCTGGTTCAGCCAAAAAATTAAAATACCGATCACCGCGATGTCGAAGATCATACCGTGTGCTTCAGCCAACACCTGCGGGATAAAGTTTTCGTAATCTTCAATATAATAACGGGCACTCAACCCCAGCACCACCACCGCAATCAGCACCAATACAATGGTTGACGTAAGCAATGGTCTTTCAACAATATTGTCGAACGTATCTCTTAGCTTGGTTAACCTGTTCTTAAAAAAAGCCATACTTACACAATGCCGGGGTGCATAACTTATACAGTATAAACATTCCCGTTTTACAAATGAATACTAACCATCAAAACTAATGGTTTTTTAAAGTATAGTTCAACTGATCGTGTGTTAAATATTACAGGTGTTCGGTAAGCCGGTAAAATTGTTCTACAACAAAAATACTATCTACAAGTATGCTTTTATGGAATAAACCGAACAACCCGCCTTCAATAAATGCGTGTAACAACCAATACTTATAGTGAAACCTTACATTGCCCGGCAGCCTTAAAGCAACAGGTGAACCGTTAAAAAGTAAACGGTAAGTCCCAATAAATCATTGGTGGTTGTAATAAAAGGGCCTGATGCAAGGGCGGGGTTAAAGCCCAAACGGTTTAAAATAAGGGGCGTAACCGTACCCACAAACGATGCAAAAATAACCACACTGAACAGCGCAATAGAAACCACCATCGACAAACCCTGTTGGTTAAACAGTAAAATATTGGCGCCCCAAACAATTACCGACAGGAAAAAACCATTTAAAAACGCAACCAAGAATACTTTTGATAAACGTTTCCAAAAACCTTCTTCTACAAAACCGGGGTTAGCCAAACTTTGAACAATAAGTGACGATGACTGAATACCCACGTTGCCTCCGGTGGCCTGGATAAGCGGGATAAAAAACGCGATGGAGGCAATCTGCACCAGTTCGGCCTCGAACAAGCCCATAAACTTGGCATTCACCAATCCACCGAAAATACCAATCAACAGCCACGGTAAACGGGCGCGTGTGTTACGCCATACACTATCATCTTCTTCAACATCTTCGGATATACCCGACATCAACTGACGGTCTTCTTCGGCTTGTTCGGTAATCACATCCACCACGTCATCGATGGTAATGCGTCCGACCAACTGCCCCTGTACGTTTACAACCGGTACCGATTCCAAATCGTATTTACGCATGATGTCGGCCACCTCGGTATCGTCTAAATAGGTTTCGACCGAAACAATTTCGCTTTCATAAAGTTCTGACACGACTTTGCGTGCATCAGAAATCACTAAGTCCTTCAGCGATACACGCCCGAGCAGCCGGTCAATTTCATCAACAACATAAACCGTATAAAAGGTATCTACATTTTCGGCTTGTTTACGGATTTCATCAATGCACTGAACGACCGTCCAGTTATCGCGGACTTTAATAAGCTCTTTGGCCATGAGGCCACCGGCCACGTTTTCTTCGTACCGCAGCAACTCCAACACCTGCATTCTCAACTCGGCATCTAATCCGTGCAAAACTTCTTCGCGCAGCTTAATGGGAAGCTCGTTGAGTATATCGGCTGCATCGTCTGAATTAAGAAAGTTAACCAGCGAAGTGATTTCGGCCGGGTCATAAATCTTCAGAAAATTAACGCGGGTGTCGCTGTCGAGGTCGTTTACGATTTTGGCGTGTACCTCTAAGGGCAACAACTCCAGCACATACTTCGATTCTTGCGAGTTAAACTCGTAGAGCAATGCCGAAACATCGGCCGGGTTTACATGCTCAAGCGATTGGATGATAAACTGCCGGTCGTGTTCGTCCACGGCTCGTTGAAAACGCTCAACGAACTCTTTTGAAAGCTCAAATTGGATCAGTTCCTCCACGGCTCTGCTGTACTAACTGGGTGATGTAAACAAATTCATCGACCGATAATCGTTCAGCGCGCTGATCAAAAACCGGAAGCGTTAAAAATTCGGCCGCTAAATTCAGGTTTTTTAATGCGTTGCGCAAAGTTTTCCTCCGATTATTAAAAGCCTGTTTTACAACTTTAAAGAAAAGTGTTTCGTCACAATCGAGTTGGCTGCGGGTGTTGCGCCTGAGGCGGATCACGGCCGACATCACCTTAGGCGGAGGCGTAAACACACCGGGCGGAACTTTAAACAGGTACTCAATATCGTAAAACGCCTGGAGCAATACGCTGAGAATACCATAGGTTTTACTTCCGGGAGGTTCGGCAATGCGCTCGGCCACTTCTTTTTGTAACATACATACTACCTGCGTTACCATATCGCGCGATGCAAGCACCTTAAAAAAAATTTGTGACGATATGTTGTACGGAAAGTTACCGATAATTGAAAAAGGTGCCCCGAATATCCGGCTCAGCTCTAATTCTAAAAAATCGCCTTCGATAACCGTTAATGACGGATAATACTTTTTAAGATGCGCGACCGAGTCCCAGTCTATCTCAATCACCTTTAAATCAATCGATTTATCATCGATCAAAAACCGTGTAAGCACACCGGTACCGGGGCCTATTTCCAATACATTAGGTTGATCATCTATCACAAGCGATTGCACAATGCGCTGCGCAATGCCCTGATCGTTTAAAAAGTGTTGTCCTAAAAATTTCTTAGCCCGTACCAAGCGTGTAGGTTTATTGTGTGGTAAAAATCGATCATCAAAAATTTAAAACAAAAATACCGTAAAATTGCAGGCATCAAACATTGTACAGCATGACACACCACCCCAAACACGAACGCCCGCGCATTGGCATCACGTTAGGCGACATGAACGGTATAGGCCCCGAAGTGGTTATGAAAGCCCTGAACGATAACCGGATGGTGAACATGATCACGCCTGTTGTGTATGGATCGGCCAAAGTATTATCGTTTTATAAAAAACAGCTAAACCTCGATGACTTCAGCTATACAACCGTGCGCAACCGGGGGCAGTACACACAAAAGCAAATTAACGTTGTAAATGTTTGGGAAGAAACCCTCGAAGCACACCCCGGCAAGGCATCGCGCGAAAGCGGAAACGCAGCCTTACAAGCATTGCAACAAGCCACTGCCGATTTAAAAGAAGGTTTATTGGATGCCCTCGTTACCGCACCCATCGACAAGAATACCATCCATAGCGATGTGTTTCCGTTTAAAGGGCACACCGAATATTTAGCCGAAGCATTCAACAGCCCCAACCACCTTATGCTGTTAACCAGCAATGCGTTGCGTGTAGGATTGGTAACCGAACACGTGGCCATTAGTCAGGTAGCATCGTTGATTACCCGCGAACGGGTAGAAGCAAAATACCGGGCATTGGAAAGTTCGTTGAAGAAAGACTTCGGCATTGTTAAACCCAAAATTGCCATATTAGGATTAAACCCGCACGCAGGCGATGGCGGTTTAATTGGCGAAGAAGATGAAAAGATATTGAAACCGCTGATCAACGACTTAAAGAACCAGAGCAAAATTGTTTCAGGCCCGTTACCGGCCGATGGTTTCTTTGCCTCGGGCGGCCATACCCGTTTCGATGGCATATTGGCCATGTACCACGATCAGGGTCTCGTCCCCTTTAAAACGCTGGCATTCGATTCGGGCGTTAATTTTACCGCTGGCCTACCGGTTGTACGCACCTCGCCCGACCACGGAACGGCCTACTCCCTTGCGGGTAAGAACCAGGCCGATGAGTCCTCAGTCCGGCAGGCTGTTTATACCGCCATCGACATTGTAAAAACACGGCACGAGTCGTTGGCAGACAAATAAGCCCCTTTAATTGCACCATTTTACCGCTAAACCTGTTGAGGTTTAAAAATGGCAATTCAGTGTTATATTTGATGTTCAAGTTTAAAAAGATCGATGGATATCGTTACCCAAAAGCAACTTAACCTGCTCATTCAATTAGCCGAAGCTGATAAACACTTTGCCAAGACCGAACGGGAAATGATTTACCGGATTGCCAAAGAACGGAAT
Source organism: uncultured Roseivirgaceae bacterium (assembly GCA_964404445.1). Lineage (GTDB taxonomy): Bacteria > Bacteroidota > Bacteroidia > Cytophagales > Cyclobacteriaceae > UBA2336. The sequence continues at coordinate 152,293 of CAYOJW010000002.1, forward strand.
TTTTCGGAAGAAGCTGTAAATCAACTTATTAGAAACCCCGAACCGATTGGCTCTCTGGGGGCGCTATCAAACGACCAAAAATTAGAATACCTGCTATCGAGCATTAAGCTGGTGTTGGCCGATCAAAAAGTGTTCGACAGCGAAGTTCTCTTTTGCCGAAACATTGCCGTTAAATTAGGTTTCAAAAAGGGCATCGTTGATTTCCTGATGAAAAACATCGAGGGAAAAACCAAAGAGGAGCTAAAACAGGTTGCTTTTTCGGAATACGTGTAAAACTTGTGGCTACCCGGTTGTTCACCGAAAAAACACCCATATTTTTTCAATTTCTGAATATTTACCTACATTTGCCGACCATTTTTTATACCCGGATGGGGTTTTTATGGAGTCGTATCGCATTAACATACTTGGCCTGAGCCTTTCTGTTCACCAGTTCGATTTTGAGCTGGGAAATGAATTTTTCAGGAAATACGATACAGGCGCGCTGGTTTCGGAGGGGAAATTTACGGTTTCCGTAGCGTTGGATAAGCGCGAAACCTTTCTGGAAGCATCGTTTAAAATAAACGGTTTTGTTGTACTGGTGTGCGATCGCAGTTTAGATGAGTTTGAATACCCGGTAAACATTGCCCGCAAAATCATCTTCAAATACGGCCACGAAAATCAGGAAGTAAGCGAAGATGTAATGCTGATCGAACACGGAACCGAAAGCCTTGAAATCGGGCAATTTATGTATGAGTTTATCGCCCTGGCGATACCCATGAAAAAACTGCATCCCCGCTTTCAAAACGAAACTGATGAAGACCAACTGATTTATACATCAGCACCAGACGAAGAAAAAACCGGGGACGGGATTGATCCCCGATGGGAAATGTTAAAGAAATTGAATACTAATTAATTATTGTTGAGTTATGCCGAATCCAAAACGAAAAACCTCCAAAACCCGCAGAGATAAAAGGAGAACACATTATAAAGCTACCGCTAAACAAATGGCGGTTTGCCCTGCTACTGGCGAACACCACCTGCCACACCGCGCTTTCTGGGTTGAAGGCAAGTTGTATTACAACGGCCGTGTGGTCATGGAAAAAGAAGTGTTAGCCTAACCGATGATTTTTTTTCTTTTAACCGGTAACCTGTTGGCCACACCCTTGTTGTGCAGCACCAAACCGGTAGTAAAGAAACATCTGCATCGTACAGATTATGAACACGCTAAAATGCTCGATTGTTAAATCGGGCTTTTTGCTTTTTATAGGTTTACTAAAAACGCCACCCAAACGAACTAAAAAACGACATGACTAAAATCCGGGCAGCCATTACAGGCGTGGGCGGGTACGTTCCCGACTACATTCTTACCAACCAGGAACTTGAAACCATGGTGGAAACCAACGATGAATGGATAACCACCCGCACGGGCATTAAAGAACGAAGAATTTTAAAAGGCGAAGGCCTGGGCACATCACACATGGCAACCGAAGCCGTGAAAGAACTGTTAGCCAAAACCAAAACCGACCCGAAAGAGGTTGATATAATTATTGTGGCCACTGTAACGCCCGATATGCCCTTCCCTTCTACGGCAAACCTTGTGGCCGATATGATTGGCGCTACAAACTCGTTCAGCTACGATATTTCTGCTGCCTGCTCAGGTTTCTTATATGCACTCACTACCGGAGCTAAATTTGTCGAGTCGGGCACGCACAAAAAAGTAATTGTTGTGGGGGGCGATAAAATGTCGTCTATCATTAACTATAAAGACCGCGCCACGTGCATCATCTTTGGCGATGGCTGCGGAGCTGTAATGCTTGAGCCAACAACCGAAGAAGTCGGGTTGATGGACTCAATACTGCGCAGCGATGGTTCGGGCGCGCAGTTTTTAAAAATGCCTGCAGGTGGCAGCCGCATTCCGGCATCGCACGCCTCGGTAGAAGCAAATTTACATTATGCACAACAAGAAGGCGCAACCGTATTCAAGTTTGCCGTAACCAATATGGCCGAGGTATCGGCCGAGATCATGCAGCGTAACAACCTCACCAGCAACGATGTAGCCTGGCTGGCAGCCCATCAGGCCAATAAACGCATAATCGATGCCACGGCTAACCGTATGGGCATTACCGAAGACAAGGTGATGATGAACATTGCCAAATACGGTAACACCACGGCCGGAACGCTACCCCTGTTGCTTTGGGATTACGAAAAACAGCTTAAAAAAGGCGATAACCTCATATTTGCTGCCTTTGGCGGTGGTTTTACATGGGGGGCTATTTACCTGAAATGGGCTTATTAAAGACCCTTATCAGAACGTGTAATTCGCGTTGATTATCAGCCGGGACTTCTCTATTTTGAACCGATTTTTGACTATTTACTATTGATTAAACTTTATGGCATCCATCTCTGACCTCAGCAAAGGAAACTACATGCGTTACAACGGTGAAGTAATGCAGGTAGAAGAATTGCAACACCGTACCCCCGGAAACCTCCGCGCGTTTTACCAGGTTAAAATGCGCAACGTACGCAACGGTAGAATTGTAGAAAACCGTTTCCGCCCGGGCGATGCCGCTGAAATACTCCGCATTGAAACCAAAGAATACCAATACCTGTACCAGGATGGCGAAAGCTTAGTGTGCATGGATAACCAAACCTACGAACAAATTTACCTCGACAAAAACCTGTTGGGCGATTCGCTCCAATACCTGAAAGAAGGTGTTACCCTGTTGATTGCCTTTGAAAACGGTACCGACCCGATTACCGCAGAACCACCGGCACACGTAGTGCTGGAAGTGCAATACACCGAACCCGGTTTGGCTGGCGATACTGCAACCCGTACACTGAAACCAGCCACCATGGAAAACGGTGTGGAAATTAAAGTTCCTTTGTTTGTAAATACTGGCGATAAAATTAAAGTTGACACCAGCAATGGTGCATACATTGAACGTGTAAAATAAACTACTATGGCAAAAGCACGCAGCACAAAACCCGAAACCAAACCTGCTTCATCGAACACAAACACTTCCGAGATCAGGGATCTGATCGATTTCATTTCCAAAACCGGATTGAATGAAGTAAATCTTGAAACAAAAGAACTGAAGCTCCACGTTAAACGTGAACCCGATCAGAAGATATTCAAATCGGCAGCCGCGCCCGTTACGGCTCCAGTTCAGCAAATTGCACCACAGGTAACAGCACAACCAACGGTTACCAAAGCAACAGCCGAAGCGCCAGCCGCATCGGGTAAAAAAACCGTTGACATCAAATCACCGATGATCGGCACATTCTATCGCTCATCAACACCTGAAAACCCTCCGTTTGTATCGGTTGGCGATAAAGTATCGAAAGGCCAAACGGTGTGCATCATCGAAGCCATGAAACTTTTTAACGAAATCGAATCGGAAGTTTCAGGAACGGTCGTAAAAGTTATGGCCGAAAACGCCACCCCGGTTGAGTACGACCAGGTATTGTTTGTTGTTGAACCGGATTAAATTCAATTAAGATTTTAGATTTAAGACTTTAGATTTATTGGTTTCCCTGTCGGCATTCCATGGATCAAAATCTCAAATCGTAAATCAAAAATCTAAAATCAGAATTATGTTTAAAAAGATATTAATCGCGAACCGTGGTGAAATTGCCCTGCGAATTATTCGTACGTGTCGCGAAATGGGTATTAAAACCGTTGCCGTTTACTCTACTGCCGATCGCGAAAGCCTGCACGTTCGCTTTGCCGATGAAGCCGTATGCATTGGTGACGCTCCCAGCAAAGACTCGTACCTGAACATTCCACGCATTATTTCGGCTGCCGAAATAACCGGTGCCGATGCCATTCACCCCGGCTACGGATTCCTGTCGGAGCGCGCTGAGTTCTCGGCCATCTGCCACGAATACGGCATTAAATTTATCGGTCCTACCCCTGAGATGATCAACGCCATGGGCGATAAGGCTACCGCCAAAGACACCATGAAAAAAGCTGGTGTGCCGGTAATTCCCGGTTCGGACGGATTGCTTGATTCGGTGGAAGAAGGCATGAAGCTGGCTAAGCAAATCAAGTACCCGGTAATTGTTAAGGCAACAGCCGGTGGTGGCGGTAAAGGTATGCGCATTATCAACAACGAAGGCGAGTTTAAAAAAGCCTGGGACGATGCCAAGCGCGAAGCTGGTGCAGCCTTTGGTAACGATGGCTTATACCTCGAAAAATTTGTGGAAGAGCCACGCCACATCGAAATACAATTAGTGGGCGATCAGTACGGAAAAGCCTGCCATTTATCGGAACGCGATTGTTCGATCCAGCGCAGGCACCAAAAGCTGGTAGAAGAAACTCCATCGCCCATTGTAACGCAGGAGCTTCGTGAAAAAATGGGTGAAGCCGCCATTAAAGGTGCGATGGCTATTAAGTACGAAGGAGTCGGAACCATTGAGTTCCTTGTCGATAAGCATGGCGATTTCTATTTCATGGAAATGAACACGCGCATCCAGGTTGAACACCCGATTACCGAAGAAGTTACCGACTACGATCTGATTAAAGAACAGATCAAAGTTGCGGCCGGGGTTCCCATCTCAGGTAAAAACTATTTCCCGAATTTATTTTCGATGGAGTGCCGCATCAATGCCGAAGATCCGGCAAACGGTTTCCGTCCGTCACCGGGCAAAATCACCAACCTGCACATGCCGGGCGGCCACGGTGTACGCATCGACAGCCACGTGTATGCCGGTTATACCATTCCGCCTAACTACGATTCGATGATCGCCAAACTTATTGTTAGCGGCCAGTCGCGCGAAGAAGTGATTACGCGCATGAAACGTGCGTTACAGGAATTTGTAATTGAGGGCGTTAAAACAACCATACCGTTCCACATTAAGCTGATGGATAACCCAACGTTCCGTTCGGGCAAATTCACCACCAAGTTTTTAGAAACAAATTTCGATTTCTCGGATTTGAAATAATAATTAAGTAGGTGTCAGACGACTAACCGCCAAGGCAAACAAGTCGTCTGACACCTTTATTCTACCCTACTCACCCCCGCTTTACACACAAGCCTTTCTCCTATCCTCCTGCTAACACATCCGCGTTGCGGGTTTCAAAGAACAAGGATATTGATTACCTTCAACCATCAAAAAAAAACAATACTATGAACAGATTCCTGTTTATACTGCCCCTTTTCCTGTTGCCGTTTATAGTATCTGCCCAATGTAACAACTACTATGTAGTGGAACAGGGAAGCGCATGGACTTATGAAACCCATGACGCCAACGGGAAACGTACTGGCAAAAATGAGCAAACGGTAAAAGCGTTTGAAAAACGGGGCAATGGCTTTACCGCTACCATTGCTTCGATTGCTTACAACGACAAAGGAAAAGAACTGACAAAAGGTGAATTGAAAATGCGTTGCGATAACGGCATCATCAGCATTGATATGCGCAAGTTTATTCCCGAAGAACAACTAAAAGCACTCTCATCATACGACCTGAAAATAACGGGCGATAACATCGAAACTCCATCCAATCTTTCGGTAGGACAAACATTGAGAGACGGAACCATTACCGTTACAGTCGAGGGCGCACCCATGCCCATGAAGATGACCGTTAGCGTTACCAACCGCAAGGTAGAGGGCAAAGAAACCATCACCACACCGGCAGGTACATTTGAGTGTTACAAAATATCGAGTAAAACCAGCACCGAAATGCAAATGGGCATGAACATGACGTTCGATTTTTCGGGCACCGAATGGATTACCGCAAGAACAGGCATGGTTAAAAGCGAATCGTTCGATAAAAACGGAAAACTTACCGGGTACGTTGTATTAACTGCACGGAAGTAGTATAGCGCTAAAACCAAAAAAAGATTATCAGCAAGCCCTTAGCAGGCGTATTAAATTTTTCCAATACGTTTCCAACCTTTCAACTAAAAAGGGTTTCTAACAGGAAGCTATGAAACGACTCTTTCCATTCTTGACAATCACCGTACTTTCGGCATTACTTTCATGTGAACAGGACGAAACGCCATCGGCCATAAGGCTATGTAACAGCAAGCATTTTTACTATGCTGGAAACTCAAAGATATATCTCAAACAATCGTTGACTCAACTATGGATTGTATTTAAACAAGACGAAGTAACAAAAGAACAGGCGGAATCCATTTTAAGCAAGTATTCGTATATAGATATTAGAACCACGTCTGATAACTATAAACAAGTTGGTGTAAATATTAATGAACGTGTGAATGATTGTGTAGCTGTCCAAAACTATCTACAAGAATTAAACAGGGATAACGAAATTCTTTCAGCAACACCTGTATTTTACATGTCAGAGAACGACCCTGATTCATATTATATTTTATTAAGTGAAGTCCTCGCAAAAAACAATGAGAATATTATTACGGAACCTGCTTTTATAAATTATGCAAAAACACTCAATTTAGAATTAATTGAAGCAAAGTATTCTTATCAACATTTTAAAGTAAAAAAAGTTAAAACGGGTTTCGAGTCACTGGAAATCTCTAACCAAATTTATGAAAGCGGGAAAGTTCAATATGCCCAACCAAATTGCATCGTAAAAATTATACTCCACTAATAAACCCCACCCCTGCTTACACATCACAAATCATAACCCCCTGCTTCAGCGAGGCAATTTTATCTTCGCGTTTTGGGATAAACTCCTGGCCTACAAATCCTTTATAGCCTGTTTCAACAATGGCTTTCATAATGGCCGGATAGTTAAGTTCCTGCGTTTCATCAATTTCATTGCGGCCCGGCACGCCACCGGTGTGGTAATGGCCAATGTATTTATGGTATTTGCGTATAGTGGCAATCACATCGCCTTCCATAATCTGCATGTGGTAGATGTCGTACAGTAATTTAAAATTAGGCGAGCCTAATTTTTCTACCAGCTTCATGCCCCATTCGGTGCGGTCGCACTGGTAATCTTTATGATCTACTTTGCTGTTGAGCAGTTCCATTTGCACAAGGATGTTATGCTGCTCGGCTATTCTCATTACGGGGTTTAATCCACGCGCACAGTTTTCAATTCCCTGTTCGGCACTCAGGCCATTGGCGTTACCGCTAAAGCAGATTACACTTTTTAATCCGTATGCAGCAGCCTTTGGAATACTGGCCGCATAATCTTTCAGGAGTTTCTCGTGCAATGCAGGATCGTTGAAGCCTTTATTCAATCCCTGATCGGTAGCGTAAGCCATAGCACAGGTTAATCCACGCGTTATCACGGTAGGCCATTGGTCGGCTCCCAATAGTTCAATCGACTTCAGCCCGATTTCTTTTGCCGCTTCGGTAAGCTCTTCTAACGGAATGGAGTTATAGCACCACTGGCAAACCGAATGATTGATATTTCCCTTCAGCTTTTGTTCGGGCATTAACTCGGTTGCCGAAAGCCGGTGCGGAAGCGACATACCCGCTACGGCAACGGCTGCCGAACCTGCTATTTTTTTTAAGGCGCTTCTGCGTGACGATTGGGTGTTATTGTTCATATACTTATGTTTATACGTGAGTTAGTAATCCACAACAAATATTATCGCTTAAATTCCATCCAGTCAAAATCGATCATGTGATCGTTCGGTTGTTCATCTCTGCGAACAACAAAGTAAAGATCGTTTTTTCCGCCCGGATCTTTGATAAGCGCATTCACTAACGCAAATTTTTTCCAGTCACCGGTTGCAGTAAAATTAACCGTGCTGATCAACGGGCCATTGGCCGAGCCTGTATGCACTTCGATAGCTCCATCGCGGTTCAGTGACGCATACTGATACATTAGCTGTTTAACCCCTTTCAGATCGATATTCCTGAGAACAAAATACGATTTATGGTGAACACCGCCCAGCTTTACGCCTTTATGATCCATGTTAAACAATGCATCGGCATCCTCGGCCTGGTAGCGTGCCGGGCGCAACACCAGTGCGGCATAGCCCGTGAGCGGTACAGCTTCGCCACCCTGGTCGGTGTATTGGGCGCTTAACACATAACGCCCGTTGTCATCGGGTTTATGTTCGTTAAACGTTACGGTTCCGTTTTGCGGAAGGCTCGCAGGTTTATCGCCAAGCGCAAGAATGTACTTCACGATTTTGGCTACATCTTCTTCGGGCATTTGCGGGTGCGCGTTCATGGCAGGCTCGCCCCAAACGCCACCACCACCCCTGATGATTTTCGTTACCAACCGGGTCGGTGCTGTTTGATCATTCTTATACCGTTTGGAAATTTCCATCAGCGCAGGCCCTACCGATTTACCGTTCATTTGATGGCACGTTTTACAATCGCTCGCATCCATCAACGCCTTGCCGGCATCGTACGAAGCAATCTGCGTATGCCCTAACTGTTCTTGATTGTCAATGTACTTGAGCGCGACCACAATGTTTTTCGTATCGATTTCTTTGTCTTCGTTATCCTGTACGGCTACCGAATACCGGAACGGTTTGTTATCGAAAAAGAAAGTGCTGTTATCGGTTGTGCTAATGGTAATTGTTGGCAGGGTGTTACCCACTTTTACGGCAACCGTAGCCACATCACTCGCGCCCGAAGGATCGGTAACGTTAAGCGAAACGTTATAAACACCATTTTTGGTGAACGTGTGGTTCACATCAGCCGTATTGATTTTCTTTCCGTCAATCGTCCATTCATACGTGAGAACATCATCATCGAAATCACGGCTCGATTTGCCGCTCAGGTTTACTTTTAATGGTGCAAGCCCGATGGTATCCGACACCGTTATATTTGCAATCGGTTTGCGGTTTCCGCCATTGTAATCGATCCGCACCAAGCGGGCATCTTCGTTATCGAATCCGTAAACCGTGCCATATTCAAGCATATAAAAAGATCCCTCCGGCCCTACTTCTATGTCAATCGGCCGTCTGAAATCGCCCGTGTTGGGCATAAAAGGCTCCATGCGCACATAGTTATAATCGCTGTCGAGCCGAACAACAAAAACCCAGTTGCGCATCCAATCAAATATGAACAAACCCTTATCGAAATATTCGGGGAACTTGGTTGATGAAGCCAGCTTTGCATTGTAATGATAAACCGGCCCGGCCATTGCACTACGCCCGCCCAAACCCACATCGGGGAACTCGCCTGATTTAATATACGGATACCAGATCATAGCCTTTTGCGCTGGCGGAAGATTTTTGATACCGGTATTGTTGGCCGATTCATTTACCGGTGCGTTTGCATCGTAAAAACCGCCTAAGGTTTTGGTTATAAAATCATATTCGGGATAGGGTTTATTGTCGCCCACAAAGTACGGCCAGCCGTAGTTGCCCGCTTTTTTCGCCTGGTTGAATTCATCGTAACCGCGAGGCCCGTTCGTACCGTCTTCGCCTGCATCGGGGCCAATCTCACCCCAATACACAATTCCTGTTTCCTGATCGACAGACATACGGTACGGGTTGCGGCAACCCATCGCATAAATTTCGGGGCGTGTTTGTGGTGTTCCTACCGGGAATAAATTGCCTTCGGGTATTGTGTAAGTTCCATCGGATTCGGGATGTATCCTGAGTACCTTACCCCGAAGATCATTGCTATTGGCAGCCGATCGCTGCGCATCGTAAATAATACGACCGGGGGTTTCATCTAACGGAGCATAACCGCCCGAAGCAAACGGAACGGTGTTATCGCCTGTTGACAGATACAGGTTTTTATCTTTATCCCACGCTAACGAGCCACCGGCATGCGCACCGATTTCCTTATCTAACGGAACCTGAATCAATACCTGTTCAGATTTCAAATCAATAACATTCTCTTTGCTGACTTTAAAGCGCGAAATATTTTGATGGATTGGCATTTCATCCGGAGTATAAAAAAGATACAGGTAATTATTGGCATCAAAATCGGGGTCGAGTGTTAAGCCGAGTATCCCGCTTCCGAAATTCTCTTTTGAATCGGGCATAACCAAAAATTTATGGATCAGTTCTGTTTTATTTTCAGCGGGCAGATAAACATATACACTGCCGGAACGTTCGGCAAAGAAAACCCGCCCGTCCGGTGCAACGGCAAGCTCCATCGGTTCGTTCAGGTCGTTCGAGAGAATGGTTTTTGTAAAACGGTTTTCTTCCGGGGTTTTTACAGCATACGCTTTGGAATAATCGAGTTTTACGTTTTCACCGATGGCATAGTTGATACCGCCTAAAAGGTGTTTTAAAAACAACGGCTCGCTGTACGACTCTTTCGTGTGGCCGCCACCGGTATAAAATGAACGACCGCCATCGTAATCATGATACCACGCAATGGGATGGTGCGCGCCATTGGCACCACCTTCATAGGTTTTTTCATCTAACTCGGCCAAAACATGAATGCCTGCGTAGATGTTTTTATAGTTATACCATTCATCGGTGCGTTGCCATGTTTGCGGTAATCCTTTCGTAGCGCGATGGGTTGTATCAATAACTTTTATTGTTGCTGTTTGAATATGCGGATGATTACTAAAATATGCGCCCACCAACCTGTTATACCACGGCCAGTCGTATTCGGTATCGGTAGCGGCATGGATGCCCACAAAACCACCGCCCGCCTGGATGTACCGCTCGAAGGCCACCTGTTGATCGGGGTTTAATACGTTATGCGTTGTGCTGAGAAAAACGACTGCACTGTATTTTTTAAGCCGGCTATCGGTAAAGTACGCGGCATCTTTTGTTGTATCGACTTTAAAACCGTTTTCGGCTCCTAATTGTTGAATGGCCTCAATGCCGTTGGGGATAGACTCGTGATAAAAACCCGTGGTTTTCGTAAACACAAGTATGCGCGGGGTGTTGTCGGTACAACTGTTCAGTAAAACGATTGCCGCAAACACTAAAAGAACCGGAAAATAAATGCGTGACAGGTTGAGCTTTCTCATGGATAGTTTAGGAAAATGCCTTGTTGTTAGGTTTAACAGGCGTTAAGCTACCTATTTTTCAAAATAAAAAAAGCCCTGAGGCCGGGCTTTTATGCGAGCGGGAATGAATGCGAATATTGTTTTTTACAGCTAATGTGCATTGTTGCCTGAAATTACTTTTCACGATTTTATTATTATCGCATAGAGGTGCTCTGCACCTTAAAATTGATTGATAAAGTCCGTAGCACTTAGTATAGGGATAGCCCGAAAGGGGTGCAACGCCAACAGGGCTTTGTCTCCCGTAATAATACAGGAGGCACTGGCAGCTACGGCCAATTCAACGTATTTGTTATCATCGGGATCGCGGCAGGCATTAATCTGTTCGTATGGCCCTGGCCAAAACAACATTTGCCTGTCTAAGTATGCCAAAAATGTTATCCTGCTTTCAAACGAAACATATTTGTCGAACTTCGGGCGGGTAAATACATCGGTCAATTCGGCCTGAATGAGCGGGGAAGTTATTATTCTTCCGGTATTTCTGGCCTTATCAAATGCTTTTGCATTGGCATAGCTGCCTACAATGAATGCACTCACCAAACTATTTACATCAAACACGAAGAGTTTAGTCCGGCTCACTCAGCAATTTTTCAAGAATGTCTTGTGTCAGTCCGTTTTGTGCAGCCTGGTTGCGCAGGTTGGCAAGAGATTGTTCAAAGGCATCTGTTTCCGCCAGCCTGATTTTTTCTGCCATGCGCAGTTCAATATCCCTTTCAAACTGCTTTCTGAGCTCGGGGGACACCTTTCGCCATGCCTGTGCCACTGCGCTGTCCACCTCCAATACGATACGCTCCATAACAGATCATTTTACTGAAACCAAAAATACGAATAAATTACATCGGTTGCCATACTAATCCCTTTCGGCAATTCAGGTAGTGTATATGTACATTTTAGACAAATCCGCAATCTGATTGCGGATTTGCCTAAAACTCGATTTTCCTCACCTCCAAAATATCCCTTTACAGAGCTATACCGGTGTTTTTCCTAAACCATTCCAATACCAACTACAACACACGTATGCGAGGCTCATGCCATTACACCGACAGCAAGAAATCTATTATTTTAAGTTCATTTTAACAATATCATATCCATACCCACCTGCGTCTTTCACAAAAAATGAGTCGCCTTTTAAAAAATTAAAAAAAATATATCTATCAAAACCTACCTCATTTTCCATATCGAAACCATCGCAAATTAATTTACCCGTAAACTTATCAATCAAAACAATAGAAGCGTCTGAGTCATGGTATAACCCTGTGATAATATACTTATCAGTCACTACAAAATTATTATTATCAGTTGCTAATGGTTCATCTACCCTGCTCCATAATATATTCCCATTATTGAGATTAATGGATTTTAAATTACCGTCATTGAAATAAACTTTATCATTTTGCCGGACAAGTTTTACATAACCGTTGTTAATCTGTGAATTGTACCTCCAGGCAAGAACCCCGGCCTCATCATAGGCTTCAAGACCACTTCCACTATTCCAAAAAAATAATTTCTTATTAACGAACAATATATCAGAAGCAATTCCCCTTGCTAAAGGGATTTTCAAAACAATGTTACCATTCATTGATATTTTGTAGCAAAATCCATTATCCGATAAAAAAATATGATTATCATATATATACACCTTATTGTGAAAAAGACCGAAACCAGATAATTTTAACAAGATTCTATTATCTCGAATTGATGTTATAAAAACGGTGCTATCGTTATCAAATACAGGTATAACAGAACCGTTGCAGCTTTCAGCAACAGGAAGAGTATTAAATATTTTTGACAACCATTTTCTACGATAATAGAAATAATCGGTTAGTAAATTCATCACCACCTGCTCACGCTGGGTTCTAAAATAGAGAATGGAATCACCAAGTGTTCTATATAAATTCAAACGATCAATTGAATCCTTAATGTTATATATATCTCCGTTACGCAAATTTAAAAAACCCTTCCCTTCGATGTAAATAATACCATTTTTCAGTTCAGTAATTAACGTACTCTTTGAGTTCAGTTTAACAAAAACTTGACGGTTACCACTTATAAACAGATGGCAATTCTTAACAGAGTCATAAGAGGCGGGAGTAAAATCATACGAAACAGGTTCTAATCCTGCTAAAAACAGCAAGGTTGTAATCATTAAAGCCATTAACCTTATCATCGACTTTCTTTTTTACATATTACAGCCAACAAACCCACCTAATTACCTCTTCCCCTTCTCTTTCTCATACGCCTCAATCACCTGCTCTAATTCATTATACCAGGCCTTTCCATACTTGCGGATGAGCGGCTCTTTCAAAAATTTATACACCGGTACGTGTAATTCTTTACCGAGGCTGCACGCGGGCGAACAAATACTCCACTTGTGGTAATTGAGTGCCTCAAAGTTTTTCTTCTTGGTAATGCGTATCGGGTACAAATGGCACGAGATCGGTTTCTTCCAGTCAATTTTACCATCCTTATGCGCCTGTTCAATGCCGCATTTTAAAATATTTTTTTCATCGTAAATGGCATAAGCACATTCGCGCCCGCCAATGGTAGGGGTTGAAAGGTCACCGTCTTCGTCTAACACGTGTGTGCCCTGGGCTTCAATGGCTGCGATACCTTCTTTCGATAAATAGGGTTTTACCTTCGGGTAAACTTTTTTCAGTATGGCTAACTCGTCCTCCTCTAACGGGGCGCCATAATCGCCCTCCACACAACAGGCACCCTTACATTTATCGAGGTTGCAGACAAACTCTTTTTCAATCACATCGTCCGAAACCAATATCTCTCCTATCTGTAACATACTCGTATTGCTAAATTGTTGTGTGGCCGAATATCCGGCATTGTTCTGATCGCAAAATAACTGAATTTACCCGTTTACCTGCGTATAAATTTTATGAAGGATAAAAAGGATACGCTACCTTGCAGGTTCGTATGAATTATTTAGATCAGCTTAACCCTTCACAATACGAAGGGGTTATCAATACCGAAGGCCCCACCATGATTATTGCCGGTGCAGGCTCAGGCAAAACCCGGGTACTCACCTACCGCATTGCGCACTTAATTAAAGCACACGATGTTGACCCGTTCAGTATCATGGCGTTAACGTTTACCAACAAGGCGGCCAAAGAAATGCGCGACCGGGTTGAAAAAGTAATCGGCTCGGATGCCCGCAATGTATGGATGGGCACGTTTCACTCGGTATTCGCACGCCTGTTGCGTGCCGAAGCACACTACTTAGGCTACCCGAACAATTTTACCATTTACGATACCGATGACTCCAAATCGCTGATCCGAACCATCGTAAAAGAACTCGGCTTAGACGAAACCACCTATAAACCCAATACCGTTTACAACCGCATATCGGCAGCAAAAAACCAACTGATCGGCTGGCAGCAATACTTAGCCAATGGCGAACTCATGGCCGATGACGCTTCGAATATGCGCCCCGAAATAGGCAACATTTACAGAGTATATGCCCAACGCTGCTTTAAAGCCGGTGCGATGGATTTTGACGACCTGCTGTTTAATACCGATAAGCTTTTTAAAGAACACCTCGATGTTTTAAACAAATACCAGCAACGGTTTCATTACCTGCTGATCGATGAGTTTCAGGACACCAACCTTTGCCAATATTATATCGTGCGCAGGCTTGCTTCGGTACGCCAAAACATTTGCATTGTAGGCGATGACGCCCAAAGCATTTACGGGTTTCGCGGAGCCGACATCTCGAACATCTTAAATTTTGAACGTGATTACCCCGACCTGAAGGTGATCAAGCTCGAACAGAATTATCGTTCAACACAAAATATTGTAAACGCGGCCAACTCGGTTATTAAACGCAACCGCGCACAAATACCAAAAAACGTTTGGACAGACAATGAAGAGGGCGGACAAATTGAATTGATCAAAGCCCTGTCCGACAACGAAGAGGGCCGGTTAGTAGCTTCCTCCATCTATGGCGAAAAAATGCAGCATCAGCTCAGGTTCAGCGACTTTGTGATCCTCTACCGTACCAACAGCCAGTCGCGCGCCATGGAAGAATCGCTGCGCAGAATGAACATCAAATACAAAATCGTGGGCGGTTTATCGTTCTATCAGCGAAAAGAAATCAAAGACCTGCTCGCCTATATGCGTTTTGTATTAAACCATAACGATGAGGCATCGTTTAAACGCATTATTAATTTACCGAAACGCGGTATTGGCGACTCTACCGTTGACAAAATCATACTTGCCGCCAACGATCAGGGCGTGTCCATCTGGGAAATCCTCCAAAACCCAACACCGTTTACCGGAGGGCGTTTGTTTGGCCCTATCGATGATTTCGTAACCATGATCAAACGTTTTGCTTTAGACGTTGAACGGAAAGACGCCTACGATGCCGCTTTCGACATTGCAAAAGGTTCAGGCCTGATGCGCGAACTGTACGAAGACAAAACGGTAGAAGGACTTAGCCGCTACGAAAACGTTCAGGAATTGTTAAACGCCATTAAAGAATTTGTTGACGATCCCGAAAAAGAAGACAAATCGTTAGGCGCTTTTTTGCAGGAAGTATCATTAGCCACCGGTCAGGACGAAGACAAAGACAAAGATCCCGACAAGGTTACCCTTATGACCATCCACATGGCCAAGGGGCTTGAGTTCAAATACGTTTACATTGTTGGCCTTGAAGAAGACCTGTTCCCTTCGCAAATGATGTTGAGCAGCCGTGCCGATCTGGAAGAAGAACGCAGGCTGTTTTACGTGGCCATTACCCGTGCCGAGAAAAAACTCTTTCTTACCTACGCCACATCACGTTACCGTTATGGCCGGTTAAAAAACTGCGAACGCAGCCGCTTTGTTGACGACATCGATCCGCATTTTATCAAAGAAATCACGAGGGCTTCGACCAATATTGAATCATCGCCTGTTACCAGCGGTTATGCCCGAAAGTTGGTAAGCGGTGTTAAAAAGAACATTACCTCAACTCCCGCAAAGGCAACGGCCTACAAACCCTCGCCCGATTTTAAACCCAGCGACAACACCCTGTTGCAGGAGGGCATGAAAGTGGAACATCCGAAATTCGGGTTTGGCCGGGTAGAAAAAATGGACTTTTCGGGACCTGATAAGAAAGCCAAAATAATATTTGACGATTTTGGCGAAAAGACCTTATTACTTAGCTTTGCCAAACTGAAAATACACGAAACCGGTTTATAAGCCCTTAGTTTGCAGTCGTACGGTATGGTAAAAACGACTTGCCCTGTTTTTGATACTCACTTTATTAATTAATGATAGCAGAATACAACACCTCGCGCCCGCACATCATCTTAAAAGAATACGGCCGCAACGTTCAAAAATTAGTTGAATACATTCGCAGTATGCCCGATAAAGAAAAGCGCACCGAAATGGCCTTTACCCTGATCGAGCTTATGAAACAACTTACACCCAGTGTAAAAGATGCCACGCCCGAAAATCCGCAACGTATGTGGGACGACCTCTACATCATTGCCGATTTCAACATCGATTTGAACAATCCGTTTCCGGAACCGCAGCGCGAAAACCTGTTTAAGAAACCCAAGCACACCGGCTACTCGCAAACCCATGTTCGGTTTAAGCATTACGGTAAAAACATCGAGCGCCTGATCAAAGAAGCCACCAAACTCGAAAACGAACAGGAACGCAACGAGGCCATTATATACTTGGGCAAACTGATGAAAACATTTTACGGTAACTGGAATAACGAAACGTTAGATGACTCCGTTATCGTAAACGACATCCGTTCGCTCTCGAACGGAGCCTTGTCGTTAAATCTGGACAAGGTTCGCGAAGACAACCTGTTTGAGCAACTTTACAAAGGTGAAAAACGCAAGATGATGCCGGGCGGTGAAAAGAGCGGGCATCATCAGCACCGAAACAACAACGGCCATCGCAATGGTAAAAACCGGTTCAAGAACAAGAACCGAAACAATAACAACCGAAGACGAGATCAATAAATCAATTGGCAGTAGGCCATTGGCAATAAGCAAGCATTTGAAATACTCAATCAATTTTGCCTATTGCTATTGCCTACTGCATTTTTTTTGAATTATGAGTATTTTCAGGATAAAAGGCGGTAATAAACTAAAGGGTGAGATTGTTCCCCAGGGTGCAAAAAACGAAGCCCTTCAAATTGTCAGTGCAGTTTTATTAACCGACCAGCCCGTAACCATCCATAACATTCCGGATATACGCGATGTCAACAAACTGATTGAACTCGTGGGCGACCTCGGTGCAAAAGTTGAAAAGCTCGGTAAAGACTCGTACCGCTTTACTGCGGCAACAGTCAATACAAAATTTTTAGAAAGCGATGAGTACCGCACCAAAGCCGCTGCCTTGCGCGGTTCGGTTATGTTGCTCGGCCCTATACTGGCACGCTTTGGTAAAGCAAGTTTACCCAAACCCGGAGGCGATAAAATTGGCCGCAGACGGTTAGATACACACTTCATTGGTTTCCAGAAATTAGGCGCCAAATTCAATTTCGACTCCGACAATCAATATTTTGAAATTGATGCTTCAAAATTAGAAGGTACGTATATGTTACTCGATGAGGCTTCGGTAACAGGTACAGCCAACATTATTATGGCCGCTGTATTGGCCAAAGGCACTACCACTATTTACAATGCCGCGTGCGAGCCTTATTTACAACAATTATGTGCCATGCTCAATCGCATGGGTGCTAAAATTTCGGGCGTGGGTTCAAACCTCATTACAATTGAAGGTGTTCAAAAACTAAACGGAACGGAACACACGCTCCTTCCGGATATGATTGAGATCGGCAGCTTTATTGGCTTGGCGGCCATGACACAATCGGAAATCACCATTAAGAATTGCCGTATTGATATGCTCGGTATCATTCCCGATATTTTCAGAAGGCTGGGTATTAAAATGGAATTCCGTGGCGATGATATTCACATTCCCGCTCAGGAAAAATATGAAATCGAATCCTTCATTGACGGTTCAATCTTAACCATTTCGGACGCTCCGTGGCCGGGTTTTACGCCCGACCTGATCAGCATTGTATTGGTTGTTGCAACGCAAGCCAAAGGCTCGGTGCTTATCCATCAAAAAATGTTTGAGAGCCGGTTATTCTTTGTCGATAAGCTAATCGATATGGGTGCACAAATTATTTTGTGCGATCCGCACCGCGCCAATGTAATCGGCTTAGACCGCAAACAAGCATTGCGTGGTATTAAAATGGCCTCGCCCGATATTCGTGCCGGTGTGGCATTGCTCATTGCCGCACTATCGGCTAACGGAACAAGCGAGATTTCAAGCATCGACCAGATCGACCGGGGTTATCAGAACATCGACACGCGGTTAAAAGCGCTGGGTGCCGATATTGAACGGATCAATTAATATTTAGCCCACGGTTTAAACCGTGGGCTATGTAAATATTACACCTTAATCTTCAACGAAATCGGACAATGGTCTGAGCCCATAATATCATTGTATATATCGGTTTCCGTTACGTTCTTCAGGAAATTTTGATGTACTAAAAAATAATCGATACGCCAGCCGGTGTTGCGGGCACGGGCGTTAAACATGGCGTTCCAGTATGTGTATTTTACTTCTTCGGGATGGAAGTGCCGCCATGTATCTACAAAACCGGCCTCTAATAATTTCTGGAAACCATCGATCTCGCGTTGTGTGTAACCGGCCGATTTGTTGTAGTTTTCTTTAGGCCGGGCTAAGTCAATAGCTTGGTGTGCCACATTCAAATCGCCACACACCACAACAGGTTTGCGTTTTTGCAACGATACGATATGCTCGCGAAAAGCTTCGTCCCAGGTTTCGCGGTAATCAAGTCGTTTCAGCCCTTCGCCCGAATTGGGTGTATATACCGTTACTAAGAAAAACGTTAAGAACTCGGCTGTGATCACCCTACCCTCCTGGTCGTGTTCTTCAATGCCCATGTCGTAGGTAACATGTAACGGCTCTTCTTTGGTAAGAATGGCCGTGCCCGAATAGCCTTTACGGGCTTTCGATGAATTGGCGTAGCCGTGATAGCCCGTCAAAAGGTCAACCACATTTTTTACTTCTTCAACAGGCGCTTTCGTTTCCTGAAAACAAAGCACATCGGCATTGATGGTTTTTATATCTTTTAAGAAATCTTTCTTGAGCTGCGAGCGGATTCCATTAACATTCCAGCAAACAAGATGAAGCTGAGGCATAACCGTGATATTTTTTTATAAACAAAAAACCCCGACAAAAATGTCGGGGTTCAATGTAACGAAATATTATGAAGCCCTTATGCCTTCTTGGCAGCTTTAGCTTTGAATTCTTCTTTAATCTGTTCAACATCAACCGATTTCATTACCGGCTGGAAATTCTGGATTTTCAATGACTGACGTCTTACGGCCGACAATGATTTATCCTTACGGTTCTTTCTTTTTAATCTGGTAACACCCATGGCAATCCTTATTTTGAGGGCGCAAAAATGATCAGGATTTCTGAGATTTACAACCCCGGTGCAAACCAAAAGTACAAAACCATTAAAAAAACCAATAAAATCAACAGCGGGATAGTCTAAAACCTGTAAATCCTGCCCAAAAAAGTGATATTGCAACCCTATGGAAAAACCCACATTACCAAAAGGAATGCGCGATTTTGGCCCTGCCGTGATGGCTAAGCGCCAGTACATTCTGGATGCGATCCGAAACGTATTTCAAAAGTTTGGCTTCCAGCCGTTAGAAACCCCGGCTATGGAAAACCTTTCGACCCTTACGGGGAAATATGGCGATGAGGGCGATCAACTTTTATTTAAAATACTGAACTCCGGTGATTTCCTGAAAGATGTTGACAGCGCGAAACTCGAAACCCGAAACTCGAAACAGATAACTGGCGACATTTCGGAAAAAGGTTTACGCTACGACCTCACCGTGCCTTTTGCGCGTTACGTGGTGATGAACAAGCACGACCTCCCCTCTCCGTTCAAGCGGTATCAGATACAACCGGTATGGCGGGCTGATCGTCCGCAGAAAGGTCGTTACCGCGAGTTTTACCAATGCGATGCCGATGTGGTAGGCACCGATTCGTTAACGTGCGAGGCCGAGATCATCCTGATGATCCGTGAAGTGTTTCAGGCGTTGAACATTATCGATTACACTATTAAACTAAACCATCGCGGAGTGTTAACCGGGCTGGCCGAGTTAGCCGGTGCGCTCGAAAACCAAACCGCCTTATTTGTTGCCATCGATAAACTTGATAAGATTGGTGAAGAAAAAGTAAAGGAAGAACTGTTAAGCAAAGGTTTTACAGCCGACAGCATTAAAACGGTTTTTGATATACTGAACTTTGAAGGAACCACTTCGCAAAAAGTAGTTTTCCTTAACGATAAATTTGTAAACTCTGCCAAAGGCGATAAAGGCGTGAGCGAACTCAGTGCCGTACTACGCCTGTTGCGCGACTATAACAGCGATGATAAGCACGTTGAATTTGACATCGCTCTGGCGCGTGGGTTAAGTTATTACACCGGTTGCATTTTTGAAGTGAAGATCAACAAC
Source organism: uncultured Roseivirgaceae bacterium (assembly GCA_964404445.1). Lineage (GTDB taxonomy): Bacteria > Bacteroidota > Bacteroidia > Cytophagales > Cyclobacteriaceae > UBA2336. The sequence goes on from CAYOJW010000002.1 coordinate 172,653, forward strand.
GTGTCCATCGGCAGTGTGAGCGGAGGCGGCCGTTACGATAACCTGACCAAAACCTTTGGCGATAAAGACAATTTATCGGGTGTTGGATTTTCGTTTGGTGTTGACAGGCTGTACGATGCCATGGAAGAGCTTAACCTCTTCCCGAAAGAAGCGCAAACCACTACCAAAATTCTCATCTGCCATTTCGATGAAGAAACCATGCGTTTCGGATTAAAAGAACTGAGCGCTTTGCGTGCGGCCGGTATTTCGGCCGAGGTATATCCCGATCAGGTCAAACTGAAAAAGCAATTAGATTATGCTAACAAAAAAATGATTCCGTACGCTATCGTTATCGGATCGGAAGAAACCAAAAACGGTTTCTTAACTTTAAAAAACATGGAAACCGGTGAACAGGAAAAACTTCCCGTACACCAAATCATCCAAAAACTAAAAGCGTAACATGGCGGCTTCGCATAGCATATCCGACAAGGTGTTGACATTAAAAGATTTGTCGGCCGTGGTTAACGGGCATATAACACATCTTGAACTTTCGGACAAAGCGAAGGAAAAAATCGAGCGTTGCCGTCAATACCTGAACAAAAAAATAAAGAATACGGCCGAGCCGGTGTATGGTATCAATACCGGTTTTGGTTCGTTGTACAATAAAAACATTTCAACCAACGATCTTGAAAAGCTTCAGGAAAATTTAGTGAAATCGCACGCGTGTGGCACAGGCAATGAAGTACCGGCCACACTGGTCAGGCTCATGCTCTTTTTAAAAGTGCAATCGCTGGCCTACGGTTATTCGGGTGTACAAATCGATACCGTGCAACGGTTAACCGATTATTACAACAACAACGCCCTGCCCGTTATTTATGAAATGGGTTCATTAGGCGCTTCCGGTGATTTAGCACCGCTGGCACACCTGTCGTTACCGCTGATTAATTTAGGGAACGTTACCCATAACGGTAAAACATTAAGCGGTGCAGAAGTCAATAAAAAATTCAACTGGCAACCGATCCATTTACAGGCGAAAGAAGGACTTGCCTTATTAAACGGAACACAGTTTATGAGTTCGTACGGAGTGTGGTGTACACTGCACGCCCATCGCATTATCAAACTTGCCAATATCATCGGTGCGCTTTCGCTCGATGCCTTTGACGGTCGCATTGAACCTTTTTTAAAGTACGTTCACCTGATCCGTCCGCAAAAAGGCCAGGTTGTTGTTGCACAGGAAATCGAAAACCTGTTAACCGGAAGCCAGTTAATCAAACAATCAAAAAAGCACGTTCAGGATCCATATTCGTTCCGGTGCATACCACAAGTGCACGGAGCCTCGCTCGATGCCATCGACCATGTAACGCAAATCATACTCACGGAAGTAAACAGTGTTACCGATAACCCGAATGTTTTCCCGGACGATGACTTGATCATTTCCGGTGGTAATTTTCACGGTCAGCCGTTGGCGCTGTCGCTCGATTTTTTAGCGATAGCTGTTGCCGAGTTGGGAAATATTTCCGAACGCAGAACTTACCAACTCATTAGCGGTTCGCGCGAGTTGCCCAATTACCTTGTGGCCAATCCGGGTATTAATTCGGGTATGATGATCCCACAATATACGGCTGCGTCTCTGGTAAGTCAGAACAAGCAACTTTGCACGCCTGCATCGGTCGATTCCATTGTGTCGTCAAACGGGCAGGAAGATCACGTAAGCATGGGTGCTAATGCGGCTACCAAAGCCTATAGAGTAATTAATAATGTGTATTCGATTCTGGCCATCGAACTTTTAACGGCTGCGCAGGCCATCCAATTCAGACGACCATTAAAAACATCTCCGGTGCTTGAGTCGTTCGTAGATACTTTCCGGCAGTATGTTCCGTTTATAGAAGAAGACCGTGTTTTACACGATGATATTAAAAAAGCAGAACAGTTTATCCGTGAGTTTGTGATTGAATGAAAAAGCGGTTCTTCCTCTTATTGGCAATTATGTTCATACCCATGCTGATGTGGGCGCAACACACCAGTCGTTTGGGGCGGTTTCAGGTCGATGAAATAAAAGGCTGCGCCCCGTTAACCGTTACCATTCTCGCCACAAACCTTGTTGTGCCGTTAGAGTGCGATGTAACGTCTGCCACACCCGACCCGCTTAATCCCAAACCCTGCGACATGGCCTGGGGCGATGGCGTTACCCAACAGGATATTATTACCCACACCTACACCCAGCCCGGAACCTACACCCTTAGCATCAACTACCAGACACACGGCCCGGATGATATTGTGATTACCGTGTTACCGAATATACAGCCTTCATTTAATATTTATGTCTGCGACAACAACATGGCGCAAGTTGAACTAACCGATAACTCGTTCGCCTCGTACATCATCGATTTCAATGCACAATACGAAGTGGAAGTTCCGGTTGGCTCATCGCCTGTTAATTTTAATTTCGGATCGGCCGGTAACAAACTCATCCGCGTACGCGGCCGGTACGAAGATGGTGCCGACAACTGTACGCCACGCGAAAAACCCGTTACCATCAACAACCTGACAGCCCCTGCCCTTGATTTATTAACCGTAAGCTCGGCTGCTGAAATCAATCTGGAATTTACCGCCAATCAAAATACAGCTTACCGGTTAGAGATCGCCCCCGATGGCGGCACTTTTCAAAACTACGAAGCCCTTTATAATCTGAATGAATTTACCGCAAACCGCAACCTCGATACCGACAACCGGTATTATTGTTTCCGGTTGGGCGCGGTTGACCGTTGCAGTGGTGCGCCTCCGCTTTTCTCAAACACCATTTGTAGTGCCCGGTTAACGGTTACAGCGCAAAACAATCAAAATGCGTTATCGTGGATTACTAACTCTGCCGGCATTAACCGGTTTGAAGTACAGCGCGATGGTATTGCTATTCAAACAAATGCCACTACGCCAACAACTGATACCGATGTTACGTGTGGTACAGCGTATTGTTATCACATTGTTTCGCATTACACCAACGGAAGCCGAAGTATTTCGCACCAGCGTTGTGTTACGGCCATCTCTACCGATATACCTCCGGCCATTACCAACATCAGCACCGTGGTACACGATCAGGCGGTTGACTTGCGCTGGCTGAGTGTTCCTGCCGTTCCGGTACAATCGTACGCAGTGTTGCGCCAATCCAACGGTGGCACCTTTAACGTATTAACAACAACGGTCGCACCAACCTATACCGATAACACCTACACGCTTAACGGTAATTTCTGTTACCAGATCAACTACACCGATGCCTGCGGCAATACCAGCCCCAACAGTCAAACCACGTGCCCGATAACTGTAAGCTATGTTAACCACAACGACAACTCAATTGAACTTGCTTGGAATGCTTACGAGGGCTGGAGTGCCGGTGTACAACGGTACGAAATAGATAAGTACGACTTACAGGGTAACTTCATGCAAACCTATTCAACAGGAGTCACGACCTTTACCGATAACGACATCAGCGATCAGGGGTATCACTATGTTGTCCGGGCAATACCGGTCGATGGCAACAATACCATTTCGCTGTCGAACGAAATCATGGCTGTGCGATCGTTACGCTTTGCTTACCCCAAAGCATTTACGCCCGATAACCACGGCCCTGCCGACAACGAAACGTTTAAGGTTTTTGTTACCGAAGAGTTTATTGCCAGTTTTGAAATGAACATTTTCAATCGCTGGGGCGAAATGATTTTCTCAACCCGCGACTTAGCCCAGGGCTGGGACGGCAAATTCAATGACAAGCCACAACCCGAAGGAACCTATATTTTTAAAGCCGTACTGGTAGATAAAACCGGACGAACCTTTAAACGCGATGGCTCTGTAGTGTTGCTGCGTAAAAAATAACTCCTCCATAAAACAAGCTAAAGGCTTAATAAATGAGTGTGTTTTTTTGATGCCGGAAGATTGTACCTTGCGTTTCAAAATTTAAAATCAACAATCGTAAATCATAAATAACACGTATGTTCGACATGATGAAAATGATGGGCAAGATGAAAGAAGTACAAGCCCGTATCAAACAAGCTCAGGATAACCTCGTAAATATTTCGGCACATGGCGAGTCGGGCGGTGGCATGGTTAAGGCAACCGTGAACGGAAAAAAGCAACTCATCGCTCTTGATATTGACCCGTCTATTCTAAAAGCCGATGATAAAATACTGATTCAGGATTTGGTCGTAGCCGCTGTTAATAAAGCTTCTGATGAAGTCGAAACCCTCGCCAAAGAAGAAATGCGTAAAAGCACCGAAGGTTTAATACCCAACATTCCGGGGATGGATTTAGGGAGTTTAATGGGGCAGTAAATCAGGGATTAGGGGTTAGGACTTAGGGATTAGGGAATCAGTAAAAAAGCAAAGCTTGAAGAAAACCGCAGTTGTTATTCTAAACTATAACGGTGAGAAATTCCTGCAACAATTTCTGCCATCGGTTATGGAGCACTCGAAAGAGGCTGAAATAATCGTGGCCGATAATGCTTCTACCGATCAGTCCGTATCGGTTTTAAAAAATCAGTTCCCAACCGTTCGGCTTATTGAACTTGAACAGAACTACGGGTTTTGCGGTGGGTACAACCGGGCACTCAAACAGGTAGAGGCCGAGTATTATGTATTGCTCAATTCCGATGTTGAAGTTACCGCACAATGGCTCGACCCGATCATTACCCTGTTAGATCAGGATGCAACCATTGCGGCTGTTCAGCCTAAAATATTAGCGTACCATCAGCCTACACATTTCGAGTATGCCGGTGCAGGCGGTGGTTTTATCGATGCATTAGGGTACCCGTTTTGCCGTGGCCGTTTATTCGATGTTACCGAGGCCGACACCGGGCAGTATAACGATGTACGCGAAGTGTTTTGGGCAACCGGTGCCTGTCTGGTTGTCCGTGCCCGGGTATATAACCAGTTGCGCGGCTTAGACGAAGATTTTTTCGCCCACATGGAAGAGATCGACTTATGCTGGCGCATACAACGGGTAGGGCTTAAAGTTTACTACTGCGGCAACAGCACCATTTACCACGTGGGGGGCGGAACCCTCGCCCACACAAACCCGCGAAAAACGTATTTGAATTTCCGTAACGGACTGGCACTCTTATATAAGCATTGGAGCACCACTGCCCTAATATTCAAATTTCCGTTGCGTATGTTCCTCGACCATGTCGGAGCCCTCCGTTACCTTTTGGGCGGCCAGCCGGGTGATGCCCGGGCGGTTATCCGGGCACATTATCATTTTTTAAGATCGCTGCGCAGAAGCATCCGGAAACGCTCATCGCTCCGGCAATACCCCTTTACAACAAAAAACGTGTATGCCGGCTCTGTAATCTGGCAACACTTCGTACGAAAACGGCAAAAAATCGATATTGGCTAATAATCCCAAACGGGATTTCGCTTACGCAGATATTTACGAATATTCATTACAAAAGCCAGCGCCAGATAAAGTAATACCGGTGAGCCTAACGTTAAAAAAGATGCGTAAATAAAGAACAAACGGATTTTCGAGGTGGCAATACCCATGTATTCACCCAGCCGGGCGCACACGCCAAAAGTGTTACGTTCAAAGAAAAACTGTATTCTGTCAATCATTCTGGTGCAAATATACGGCCTCTTCATCTTAAAATACGGTAATTCAGCGACCAAAAAGTACGTTTACAAATATAAGATTCACCTAAACCTTAACCAGAGGTCAAAATCTTTATTTTTTGAGTATAATTGCAAAAAAAACGAGATAGGATTACTTTTACTACCTCCGATTTATAGCTAACAAAATAAAAAATCCAATGAGAAAATTACTTTACGCATTTCTGGCTGCCGGAGCCTTGACAATGGCTGGTTGTACCCTGCCAAAGATGGTGAAAATGGCCAAAGAACAGAACCTGACTGTTACACCCAACCCGCTGGAAGTACACAACGACACCGTAGCCTACGAAATGTCTGCTACCCTTCCGGTAAAAATGTTGAAAAAAGGTACCGTTTATACTGTAAACTCGTTTTACAAGTATGGCGAACAGGAAAAAGCACTCGATCCGGTTGCCTTTAAGGCCGAAGATTACCCGAATGCCAGCACCGAGTCACCTTCTGTAAACCGTAAATTCTCGTTTGGATATGAGCCTGCCATGAAAGTAGGCGTATTAGAAGTTGAAGGCTCTGCAACAAAAGGCACGAAATCAAAAGTAACGCCCCGTATGCAGGTAGCCACTGGTATTATTACCACTTCTAAATTGGTAAAACCTGTTGCTTTCGCTGCTTTTGCAGGACACGGCTACAACAACGGTGAAGAACTTATCCCTGTTGTAATTCCCGACTTTATTTTCGAACAAGGAAGATCAGTTCTCCGTACATCCGAAACAAAAAGCGAAAAAGGCAAGCAACTTGATGCTTTCATCGCAGCTAAAAACGTAACCCGTACCGTAACCATTACCGGTACACACTCTCCTGAAGGTGCCGAGCGCATCAACAGCAAACTTTCTCCAGATCGTGCTGCCGCTATCGAAAAATACTACCGTGCACAAATGAAAAAGTACGACTACAAAGGAAAAGCTGATTCTATCCAGTTTATCCTGAAACCTGTTGTACAAGACTGGGGAACATTCAAAAACGTATTAGCCTCTTACGATGGCATTTCTTCTGAAGAGAAATCAGAATACATCAACATCATCAACGCAGGTGGTTCGTTCGAAGATCAGGAAAAGCAAATGAAGAAACTTGCTACCTACAAGAAAGTGTTCAAAGACGTATATCCTAAGTTAAGAACAGCCAAAACTGAAATCTTAACCTTAAAAGAAAAGAAAACAGATGCGGAAATCGCTGTATTGGCGAAACAAATAGCTTCTGGTTCGGCTTCTGCCGATGCCCTTTCATTAGAAGAATTACTGTACGCTGGTACCCTCACTCCTTCATTGGAAGAAAAAGAGGCCATTTACAGTGCCGCTACTAAAAAAGGTACCGACAGTTGGGTAGCGTACAACAACTTAGGCGCTACCTATGTTGCACAAGCCATTGAAAACCCTTCAAACGCTGCTGCTCTGGCCGACAAAGCTGCTGCCCAATTAGCATTAGCCGCTAAAATCCAGGATTCGCCTGAAGTACACGCTAACTTAGCTTCTGTTGAAATCCTAAAAGGCAATGCACGTGCCGCTTACGATCACGCAGTTAAGGCTTCTGGCCTGAGCGGTGATAACGCTGCCGGCCTGAACGGTGTAAAAGGTTCTGCCGAAATCGTATTGGCGAAATACAGCGCTGCGGTTAGCTCTGAAGCTGCTGCTGCCAACACTGCCGATAACCTGTACAACAAAGGTTTGGCACAAGTGCTGAACAAAGATTACCAAAATGCATTAACCTCTTTTGGCGAGGCTACTAAATTAAACCCTAACCATGCCTGGGCATACTACGGTGCTGCAATTGCTTCGGCTCGTTTAAGCAATGTTGACGGTGTGGTAAGCAATATTTCAAGCGCAGCCAAGGCTGACCCTTCTATCAAAGAAGCGGCTTTATCTGACCTGGAGTTTGCGAAATACCAGACCAACGAATCATTCCGTAACGCGCTGAAATAAGCCGTTAAATCACATTGGATAAAAAAACCCTCCCGATAAATTGGGAGGTTTTTTTATTGCCGTTTTAGGGGTGTTTCAAGGCCAATTTTATTTTGCCAATCCGCTAACAGGGGTTATTTTTGCGCCTGCCTGTCGTTAGTCAGGTTTATGTAATTACTACTATGAGAGAAATCCAGTTCAGAGAAGCCCTTCGTGAAGCTATGAGCGAAGAAATGCGCAGAGACCCCGGTGTATTCCTGATGGGCGAAGAAGTAGCCGAGTATAATGGCGCTTATAAAGTAAGCCAGGGCATGCTGGATGAGTTTGGTCCCGAGCGTGTAATCGATACCCCCATTGCCGAACTTGGCTTTGCCGGTATTGGTGTGGGCGCTGCCATGAACGGCCTGCGCCCGATTATCGAATTTATGACCTTTAACTTTTCGCTTGTAGCGATTGACCCGATCATTAACTCGGCCGCAAAAATGCTGTCGATGTCGGCCGGACAATACGGAGTACCCATGGTATTTCGTGGCCCTACCGGTAATGCCGGGCAGTTAGGCGCCCAGCACTCTCAAAATTTTGAAAACTGGTATGCAAACACTCCTGGTTTAAAGGTGGTGGTTCCGTCAAATCCATGCGATGCCAAAGGACTTTTAAAGACCTCTATCCGCGATAACGACCCGGTCATCTTCATGGAAAGTGAGCTGATGTATGGCGACAAAGGTGAGGTGCCGCTGGAAGAATATTTAATCCCGATCGGGTTGGCCGATGTAAAACGTACCGGTACCGATGTTACGGTGGTGTCGTTCGGTAAGATTATGAAAGTGGCCTTAGCCGCTGCCGCAGAACTTGAGAAAGAAGGCATATCCTGCGAAGTGATCGACTTGCGCAGCGTACGCCCGATTGATTACGCTACCGTGGTAGAGTCAGTTAAAAAAACCAATCGCTTAGTTATTATTGAAGAAGCATGGCCGCTGGCATCTATCTCAACCGAGATAACATACCATGTACAAAAGCACGCTTTTGATTACTTAGATGCCCCCATTCACCGCATTACCAATGCCGATGTGCCCCTGCCCTATGCCCCTACGTTAATTCAGGCCATTCTGCCAAACGTAGAAAAAACGGTAAAGGCCATTAAGGCAGTTATGTACAGAGATTAACTACACTATTCATTGTATTTAAAACGCGACCATCATCTGGTCGCGTTTTTTGTTTTGGGGGATTAAATCACGGATGCTTCGGCAACCCAGCCATCCCTTCGCTTCTTCCAGTTTTCGGTAACACCTTCCCATAATGTATAACGTTCAAACTCAACCATGAGCTTTGCTACAGTAGCGTAATTAGCCGGGGCTGCGCATGCTTTTACCCATCTATCGCGTACGCCTCCCCAGCTTTTATCTACTGCTGCCCATGTTACATATCGCTCAAATTCGGCAAGTAGGTTACCAAACTGTGTTGGAGTTTTAGCGCTTTTTACTTCGGCAATCCAGTCGGCACGCCTGTCTTTCCAGCGTGCATCCACGGCATCCCATCTTACAGCCGTTTCAAACTCAACTAAAAGACTGGATAATTTTGCCTGCTGTACAGGTATTCCTGTAAACACAAGCATCAGAAAAGACAAAATAAGGGTTTTCATCGATTTTAGATTTAGGGTTATAGAAAGATAGCAATTCTATACATTTTTTACTGTTGGTGGGAAGCAGGCTTTATGATTGCTATACAACTTATTGATTGGTATTTTTAACACGTGTAAACTCGCTGTGCGATTTCATCTCGACAATTCGTTTAATAACAAGGCTTTTAAATTCGCGCCCGGTCGAATCGCTATCGTCAATATAATACGCCACTGCTTTTGTATAGATGCCCTCGTGCCTTTCGGCAGCAAGTTCGATGTATTTTTCTTCAACCTCGCCATACGAACCCGCTTTAGATACTGGCCAGTTTTCGCGGGTGTTTATTTCAAAAAAATCAGTTACCTGAGGTTCGATGGTTACGAAACCCTCTACTGTAAACAGGTGAGATCGTTTTTTTAACGTGTAGCGATCATCATTCGCCATTGGCATTGAATGATCATCAACCATTGTTAATTCATTACTATTTCTGCCTGTTTTAAATGTCAGTTTACTGATTTTAGCTTTTTCCATCAGGTCAGAATCTATTTTTGCTGTTCCCATCCCGTATGAACTGCCTAACCAACCAAATGAATACCCTTTATTTGTCGGTATGTTAATCAACAGATCATCGCCCGTACCATATAAAATATGATAATCACCCATAGAAGTAGTCAACAGCTTTTCTTTCCCAACACCAATATACTCTTCCTGGGTTTTATATTTTGATACAGCACCCACCACACCCTGAAGCAAGGATAGTTCTATCTTAATATCATTTCCGGCATCCGAACGCACCACTCCTTCATATACCATCCACTCTTCGTACGCTGGCACATCGTCTGCCACCACTACGTTTTGTTCTTCATGCCCGTCTTTTGGGTTGCACGCCAGTAAAATCAATAAAACCAGTACATACTTTTTCATATTTCATGTAGTATTATTGTATAAATGAATATACCTAAATTATAATTAAACGATGCGGAGTGCATTGAAAAAAGACTCTGGAGTACGAAAGCGCTTTCGCGGCATATTCGTGCGGATTGGCAGGAAAATGAACTATCGGGGGTATTCGGAAAACACACTGTTACTGAAAGACATAACCGACCTCGCTACCGGCAAACGTGTTTCCGGCCACCTCTGGTTTAGCTATACCAAAGGATTTGAAGCGCTTGGTACACTACCTGAAGGTGCCGTTATTGAATTTGATGCCCGCAGCAAAGAATACACAAAAGGCTATGCGAACAAAGCCCTGGGTGTGAACAACAAAAAGAAAGATTACAAACTCAGTAACCCGACCAACATAAACATTGCCGGATAAATACTGTACACAACCGGCCAGTGCGGTGTTCACATTTGAAGATCAACACGGTTACCACCTTTTAAAACAGCATCAAAACCAGTTTTTTAAATCTGGTTCACGATTTGCCATGCCTGCCGCATGAGAATATTTATCGGGTTAATACTGTGGTGCTTTCTTTTAGTATTGTGCTGGCCGCTGGCTCTTCTGATGCTGTTCCTGTTTCCATTACTCTGGTTAGTTTTACTGCCCTTTCGCATTGTTGGGTTTACGCTTGAAACGATTTTCAGGTTTATCAGTGCTGTGCTTATGTTTCCGTTCCGGTTAATTCGGTAACGTGCGTAAAATCTTTCCCCCTGTTAAAGCAAGAAGCTCCTGCCAGTGACAAGAGCTTCTCAAGAATCGTATTTCTATTTAAAAAAATCAGCGACCGAAGAAATACCGGAAACCCAAACTCGGGTTAAACGAATCAACACCAAATGTAAACGTTGTTGTTTTCCAGTCCACATCTTTGTCAGGTTTTGATGTAGAAATGCCAATTCCGTCTAACTGGAAATCCAACCCCAACTTGTTGGTAAAGAAATAAGAAAAGCCGGGTGAAACGGCAAAGCCAAAACTCGATCCTTTTACATCGTTTCCGGCCGGTGGATCTTGTTTAGTGAACCCAAACCGGGCTGCAGCCCGCAGTGTAAAAGCAAATTTTTCGTTCGCGGTAAACATATAGTATTTAAAATACGAACCAATTGCGGTATTTGTATATTTGGTTAAATCGTTACCGTTATTATCCCCTCCACTTGTGGTAAAATCTAATAAAATCCCAACCTCCATACCATCGGCAATAAAATACGCGGCCTGGGGCGAAAAAGAAAAAGATGTGCTTTTAGTCGTGTTGTTACCGTCTATACCACTCTCTGTTTTAGTGTTTTGAAAGCCTAACGAACCGCCCACAACGAAATTCCCCTGGTTGGTTTGCGCCCATGCACCAACTGAAATGAAACTCAAAAAGATTAACACTACATTTATTTTCTTCATAATAAAAGGGTTTAATTTGAACTGAATACAAGTAAACAAGAATCAGACCATACTACACGTCAAACAGGTGAAAAATCTATCCGATCACAAACTGATTTTTCACAACAAAACAACCGTGACCTAAACAATAGGCCTGTTTGTTAACGCACAACAATTTTATGTGTTACCTGCGCATCGTTAAACGATGTTGTAACAAAATATAATCCACTGTTGCGGAAAATTTTATCGGCAGGCAACGTAAGCGTATGTTTACCGGCAGGTTGGTTACCGGGTGCTACGGTGTGGATTATTTTACCCGTAGCATCGGTTATAGCTATGTTTACATTAACAGGTCTGCTCAGCGAATAGTTAATATTCAAATCCCGTTCAACAGGATTTGGGTATAGCAATAATTCGTATTCGCTTTCCACTACACTGATTTCTGCCCCGGTAACGATAGGGTTAACCGTCCACTGAATGGTATATACATGGCTTTGATGCCCGTTGCTGCGTGTTAAGGCTGTTGTATCCATTACCGTTGCCTGAATGCTTATATCCCCTTCCATCGCTTCCGAAACCGGCAGTGAAAAGCTATCGTGATTACGTGCTACAATATTGCCGTTTTGCTGCCATACAATACGAAGTGTATTGGGCACGGCTTTCAGCAGGTTAAGCGAAAACTCAAGCGATTGCCCCGCTTCGGGCAAGGGTACGACAGATTGAACAGGGGCATATTGCAACACGGGATTCGTGAGCGCGTGAATCCTTTCGATGAACGTTTCGATACACACACTGCAAAACGGTTTGTTGAGCGAACGCATTTTACAATCGGGGTGCGGCCTGTACCACGATGGCGACTCCGTATGTGCAATAACACCAATGCCATTGGTACCTACCCAGTTTTTCCATTTAACCAAATTAGCATCGGACTGTTGTGTTAAGTTAGGACGTTCGTACGCATACTGCTCACCTGCCCAATACTCATCGGCCAAACCGGCAAATGAATGACCGATTTCATGGATGGCAATTTCAGGTGCAGAACTGTGTACCGAACTGGTAGCCCAACTGCCACCGGCACCGCCATAATGTGTTGAGTTTACAATAATAAAAGCCTGTGAATAGTTGGGTAAATGCTGGCTTAATACAGTACCAATTTTACCCGGTTGTGTGGGGTATAACAACCTGTGAATGCCTCCGTAATCGAATGTAGATCCAAAATAATTATCAACGGTTGATACGGGAAGACCTGAGCAACCGCTTTCGTTTGTGGTTTGCGGATGTTTAGCACCCGATTGGTTTGAGATCACCCTAATCGCAAACACATTGAAATAAGGCTCGTATTCTTTTAACGGTTTAACATTGAAAATTTTTGTTACCACACCCTGTACATCGGCAATAAACTTATCCTGTTCACCGGCTGTATAGCCATCGCCCATAAAAACAAGGTTGAGGCGTTTGTTTAGCGGGCCGTTTTTAACAAGGGTATCGACTTCAAAAACCTGGGCTTGCAGCGTGCTCGTAAAGCACAACATGAAAAAAATAATTCCGTACAGTATTCGCATCATTCGTTCAGGTTAAATAATTTTTCATAGATCACGTTATCCTGCACCACTTCCTGCACACGAATATATGCAGTCTGCGGCATATAGGTGACCCGTACAAAAAACTCAGCTTCGGGCAGTGTTAACGTCCGCGATTCGAACTCACCAGTTTCGCTGGGCACTTCTACCCTTCTGTTTAAGGGGTGATCGTGCGAAACGGAAAGTAAAACATTTTTGGCGTGATCTAACTGGCTAATGATTATCCGGTTGGGGGCTGTATAACTTTCGGCCTCCGCGTTAAGCGGCTGATTCACCAATACTTTTCCGATCAGTTCGATCCGGTTAGTGTGCGAACTATCGGAAACCATTTTAAAGGTTAGAAACATCATGCCGGGTTGTTCGGACGGTTGAACCGTAACCGCATGATACGCCTGTTGCTGTTTTGTACAACACACTAACACAAATACTGAAGCCAAACCGATAAGCACAACACGCAAACTCTTCATAAAAGGAATGTTTCTGTTAAGAGAGGGGCAACTTAGGATATTTTGTAAGAACTAATGCAGGAAACCAAAAGCCGTCACACAAACCCAATAAATATTGGCTGCTTTCAATTTGAAACACGTTGCAGGAGGCCGCTCACCTGTTTTAAAAAATAGTATGCTTGCATAACACTTTTAAGCCAAAGGAAATGACGTTTCGGAGTTTGTTTACAGCGTTACAGATATGGTTTTCCGGAATTGGGAATAATTCAAGCACTCAATCTGCGTTTTGGGGCTAAAATACAGCATCCTAAATCTGGCACTGTTTTGTACTGATGGGTATGTTCTCTTAAAACGACATGATGAATCGCTATGTACTTTGTTGTAAGCATGATAACCGGGAGGGCGATTTATCTCACAAAAAAATTATGAATACATGAAACCCATTACAATTGCCTTCTTTGATGCCGAGCCTATTAACCAGTTTTTGGGCGGTAAACTATTAAGCCCCTGGAAAAACGCTTCGCTACATGTTTATAACACGCTGGAAGAATCGCAGGAAACAGTAAGCCGGCCTGCGTTCGATGTTGCATTTATCGACCTTCATTTTACAGGAAAGAAGATGAAAGGCGTTACGGTACTCCAACAATTACGCAAGCTAAATGCCAAACCGTTTGTTGCCGTAGCCATGACCAACATTTTGCTGTCGCCCGATATAGAAGCCACACGCCAGGCCGGTTTTGAGTTTTGCATTGAACACCCGCTAACGCACAACGATATACGCATGATATTATCGCCATTAATGGCTGACCATACATTGGCTAACACACCTGTTAAGGATGTTGAAGAAAAAGGCATCTCTCTCAAAGACTGTACCTGCGAACCTTAGTTTGCTTTATACTTTACCGTGTGATTTTTACGCCAGCAAAACACGCCAGGCATCTTGTAATTTACCGTGGAGCAAATACTCATGCGCTAACGCATGGACAGATGTGTTTGTATTTTTTAACGTTTCAATCTCTTCTGTCGATAAACTACCTTTCTCCGGCAGTTGCTCTACATTAGCCAGCATACCCAAGTCGTTACCGGTTAATACATTGCTGGTGCGGATGCTTTCCGGAAGCTGATCGTATCCAATGCCTACTTTTTCGTTTGGTTTGGGTACTACAAAAATACTTTCACCATTGGCACGGCAATAATAGTTCTGTCCCATGCGCGCTACTGTATCAATTTTATAAGGATCGATAAAACCATTGGAGTCGATAATGGTTTCATGGATGTGCATTAACAACACCTCACACAATACTAAGTTGCCTGCTCCGCCCCCATCGCCTAACGCAATTACCTGTTTTACCTTACACTCGAACGCTACGGGCGATTCGGCCACGCGGGGCGGTTTTACCAACTGTGAGGTTTGCGGGGTAAAACCCGATTTAACAAATTCATCAACACCTTTCGGGAAGTCGCAACTGGCCAGCGATGTTTGCTGCACCATATTGTAATTCACGATGTTGATCACCACCTCATTTACTTCACGGATATTTTCTAACGTATGCTTTTCAGAATTATCGCGAACCCTGCGCGATGGCGAAAATACCAGCACGGGCGGGTTCATACTAAACATATTGAAAAAACTAAACGGACTTAAATTAACATGACCGGCCTGATCGACCGAGCTTACAAAGGCGATGGGTCGCGGGGAAACCGCACTTTGTAAATAAGCCTGAAGTTTGGGAACGGATAAATCTTTCGGGTTGATGGTTATCATGGGGATTCGGACTTAGGTGTTAGGGCTTGGGACTTAGGGGTTAGGTTAGTCGGGTGGTAGGATTTTGCCAATACATTCGCCAAAGCCAATGCGCACACCGTCTTTTTCAGCATGGCCTTTGATAATGATCGTATCGCCATCTTCAATAAAAGTGCGCACCGAGCCATCGGGCATGGTTAACGGTTTTTTACCATTCCAACTCAGTTCTAACATCGAGCCATACGAGCCGGGTGACGGGCCGCTGATGGTACCCGAAGCATACAGATCGCCCACCTGAATGTTACAACCATTTATCGTATGATGTGCTAATTGCTGGTTTACATTCCAGTACATATACTTAAAATTCGAGCGGCACACCGTAGTGCGTTCGGAGTTATCGGGTTGAAGCAATACTTCGAGCGTTATATCAAAATTACGTTCGCCTTCACTGTACAAATACGGTAACACGTGCGGAAACTGTTCGGGGCCTTTTACGCGAAAGGGTTCGAGGGCATCCATCGTAACAATCCAGGGCGATACGGTAGAAGCAAAATTCTTGGCTAAAAACGGGCCGAGCGGAACATACTCCCACTGTTGTATATCGCGGGCAGACCAATCGTTAAACAATAAAAAACCAAAAATATGATCGTCTGCCTCCTGCGTTGTAATGTGCGATCCCAACCTGGTTTCAGAACAGGTAATAAAAGCGACCTCTAATTCAAAATCTAATTTCCGTGTCGATGAAAATACAGGCGGCTCTGTTTCTACCGGTTTTAACTGACCTTTAGGCCGCTTTACCGGTGTACCCGAAACCACGATAGACGATGGCCGGCCATGATACCCTACCGGCAGATGTTTCCAGTTTGGAAGCAACGCATTTTTGGGGTCGCGGAACATAGAGCCTACATTGGTTGCGTGCTCTTCACTGCTGTAAAAATCGGTGTAGTTAGGTACACGCACCGGCATTAGCATTTGCACCTCCTCCATCGGGATAAGCGAAATTTCGCGTGCGCCTGTGTTATGCTTTAACTCATCGTTACCCTCCTGCAACAATTCCGATATACGTTCGCGTACCTCGCGGGTTTTCTTCTTACCCAATGCGATAAAATCGTTGAGAAACCGTTGATTAAAAATTCCGGGAGGCAGCCCCATGCCATCGAAAAAACCATGCTCGTGCAAATACACCAGGTCGAGCACATACTTGCCAATGGCCACACCGGCAACGGGTGTCAGGTATTTGGTTTTAAAAATACCAAACGGAAGGTTTTGGATTGGGAAATCAGAACCCTGGGGTACTTCTACCCAGCTTTTTAACTTCGGATTATTGGCTTTTATGAACGACATCTATGCTATTCTTTTTAATCTAAGTTGCTTAACAATTTTCTTCACTAACATTTCCTCCTGAACCCTACAAATAAAATGAAACCATATATGACAGATTACCCATATTGGTAATAATAACAAAAACCACCATGAAAATTCCTCTAAAAAAGGAATAGCTATCATAAAAACAACAAACAACAGTACAATAAAATAATGCTCTGCTCGTAATTTCGTTCTAATCTCAATCCGTTGCTCACCACCTGTTAACTCACAAGATTCCATGAAAATCTTAATCGGAAAACTATTTGTGCCATTTATACTTAAAACCCCTGCCGAAGCCAAAGGAGAGGCATAAAACTTATACTTTCCAATACTACCTGAATACCAATTCTTTGAGCGAGATAATTCTTCTTTAAAATTCTCACCAGAATAAATATATACCTCATTCAATTTTAATTGATTCAGGAACTTCATGATAGTACGTTTACCCAAAAATAATCTTTATTTTTCTCACTGAAATGGAAAAGCGATCCCGTTTACCGAAAGAATTTGAAGAAACATTAAAATTAACGCTGGCCTCATCGTTCGATGATTTTATCGACAGTCTTGAACAACCGGCACCGGTAAGCATTCGCGTTAATCCGCATAAACCAACACCTCCGCGTGCCCGCCCCGTACCGTGGAGCGATTACGGACACTATTTAAACGAACGCCCCGTATTTACACTCGATCCACTGTTTCACGCGGGTACTTATTACGTTCAGGAAGCCAGCTCGATGTTTTTAGAACAGGCTTTGAAACAATCGGTCGATTTGAGCAAGCCGTTACGTGTGCTCGATTTATGCGCTGCACCGGGAGGCAAATCAACACACCTGTTAAGTCTGCTTTCGCCTGAGAGTCTTTTAGTGAGCAATGAGGTTATCCGAAGTCGTGCAACCATCCTGGCAGAGAACATCCAAAAGTGGGGGCACGCCAACGTAGTGGTTACTAACAACGACCCCGAAGATTTTTCAGCACTTGAAGGGTTCTTTGATGTGATTGTAGCCGATGCGCCCTGCTCGGGTGAAGGGTTGTTCAGGAAAGACCCCGAAGCTATCCGCGAATGGTCAACCGAAAACGTAGCCCTATGCGCGAAACGCCAGCGCAGAATTTTAGCCGATGTGTGGCCTGCCTTAAAACAGGATGGCGTGTTACTGTACAGCACGTGTACCTATAACCGTCTTGAAAACGAAGACAACCTGTTGTGGCTGCACGAACAATACGGGGCAGAATCCATCGCATTACAACATGATACCCGCTGGGGTATAACAACCGTTCAGGAAAACAACCTCACGGGCTATCATTTCTATCCGCATCGTGTACAAGGCGAAGGGTTTTATATAACGAGTGTTCGCAAAACAGGCGGGCAGCGTGAAATTCAACGAAAAATAAAAAAAGGATTGCAGGCACCTGCCAAAAAGCTCACCGAATCGTTACAGCGTTACACTACGTTGGTCAATCCAAAATTTTATACATGGAACGACACCGCTTATATGCTTCCGGAAAGTTGTTACCACGATGTTGAATTTTTGTTCGATCACCTGCGCTTTGTTCAGGCGGGTACTCCCATCGCCATCAGCAAACACGATAAACTTGTTCCTGAACACGGTGTAGCGCTCTCTGTTCACGTAAACAAAGATCATTTCCTGCAACTCGAATTACGGGAGGAAGACGCCCTGCGCTATCTGCGCAAAGAAAATATTGATGTAACCGGTAACCCAAAAGGTTATACGCTAATTACCCATAAACACATACCGTTAGGCTGGGCTAACGTGTTAGACAACCGCATGAACAATCTCTACCCGAAAGCGTGGCGCATCCGCATGAGTGGTTGAAACAAGTTTTAGGACGGGTAAAAGACAAGCGCTAATCTATTGGGATTGCCTTATCCGGACAATTCCTTTTTGAATAACGGTAAAAGAACGGGGCAACTGTTCGTTGTGATCGCGTATTACTGAGCAAACCATGTCAGCCCTTTCATGTGTAGTAAGCCCCTCTAACCTTAGTAATATAACACCGGAGTGAACTTTATTTAAACGAAAAACCAATTCCCCAAAATCTTTATCCTTTGTAATCAGTATTCTTTTTTCGTTAGCGGCAATTTGAAGAAGAGTATCATCATCTAAAGAACGGGTTTCTTCAATAACATAAAAAACATCAAACCCCATTTGCCTTAGCCCATCCACAATACTTCTGTCCACACCTTCATCTGCCAAAAATTTCATACGGCAACCGGATAGGTCTTTTCGCCTTTCAATGCTTCTGCGGCAAAAGCCAACGCTGCGGAAACGGCCTCTTTAGTCAGTCTTGGATAGGATTTTAAAAGGTTGTCAACCGATTCTCCCGCAGAGAGTGATTCCAGTATCAACTCTACCGTAATACGAGTACCTTTAATAACAGGTTTACCCATCATAATACGGGGGTCGATTTCAATGTGAGCATTAACATCCATAACATTTCATTTACGGTTATACAAAAATACAGATTATTTAAACCACATCACTCATCTTTCAGTTTGCGGGGTACGGGCTAAGGCATCCGGCACTTTAAAAAGTATTGGAAAGCCCATCCCTCCTTATTTTTAGCACAATTTCCTTATTTTTGCCCTTCTTTTTTAACAGATCATGTCGTTATCAACCAAATACAACCCTTCCGAAGTAGAAGATAAATGGTACCAGCGTTGGATGGAAAAAGGTTTTTTCCACTCAACCCCCAACCCTACGAAAGAACCTTATACCATTGTAATCCCCCCGCCAAACGTAACAGGCGTATTGCACATGGGCCACATGCTCAATAACACCATTCAGGATGTGCTCATCCGCAAAGCGCGTATGCAGGGCAAAGAAGCGTGCTGGGTGCCGGGTACCGATCATGCTTCGATCGCTACCGAAGCCAAGGTTGTACAAATGCTGCGTGAAAAGAAAATTAAAAAGGCCGATCTCTCACGCGATGAGTTTCTGAAATACGCCTGGGAATGGAAAGAAAAATATGGCGGCATTATTTTAGAGCAACTTAAAAAATTAGGCGCTTCGTGCGACTGGGATCGTACTAATTTTACGATGGACAGCGATTACTACAAAGCGGTTATTCGCGTGTTTGTTGATCTGTATAACAAAAATCTCATCTACCGGGGTCTTCGCATGGTAAACTGGGACTGCGAAGCCAAAACAACCATATCGAACGAAGAAGTTTTATACAAAGAAGAAGGCGAGAAATCCATTCTGTATTCGATCCGGTACAAAGTAAACGGTACAGATGATGAGTGGATCACTATTGCCACGCAACGTCCCGAAACCATTATGGGCGATGTAGCCATTGCCGTTAATCCGACAGACGAACGGTATCAACACCTGATCGGTAAAAAAATTCTTGTGCCGTTCATCAACCGCGAAATACCGGTGATTGCCGATGATTACGTGGACAAAACTTTTGGAACCGGCTGTTTAAAAGTTACACCGGCACACGATGTAAACGACTACGAGATAGGTTTGCGCCACAACCTGCCCATCATCGATACCATTAACGATGATGGAACGATCAACGAAAAAAGTGAGCTTCCGAAATTTTTCGGTAAAGATCGGTTCGCAGTACGCAAAGAAATCGTAAAAGATCTGCGCGAAGCCGGCCATCTTGTAAAAGAGGAAGAATTCGTTACACGCATTGGCCGCTCTGAACGTACCAACACCGTAGTAGAACCCAAGCTTTCATTGCAGTGGTTTATCAAAATGAAAGAAATTTCACGAACAGCCGCCAAAGCTGTCGAAGAAGACGAGGTTGTACTGCATCCGGCCAAATTCAAAAACACATACCGGTATTGGATGGATAACGTACGCGACTGGTGTATATCGCGTCAATTGTGGTGGGGACATCGTATTCCGGCTTACTATTACGGAACAGGCGAAAACGATTTTGTAGTTGCCGAAACCATCGTAGAAGCGGTGCAGTTAGCTTCTCAAAAATCGGGGAAAACACTTACCGAAAACGACTTAACGCAAGACGGTGATGTGCTGGATACGTGGGCATCGAGCTGGCTGTGGCCAATTGAAGTATTTGGCGGGTTTAGTGATGAATCGTTTGATAAAACCACGGGCAAAATAGACCTGTCGAAAAACAAAGAACTTGATTACTACTACCCTACCCAGGTATTGGTAACGGCTCCCGAGATTTTGTTCTTCTGGGTTGCCCGTATGATTATTGCCGGTTACGAATACACCGGTAAGAAACCATTCACCGATGTATATCTCACGGGTATCGTTCGCGATAAGCTTGGCCGTAAAATGTCGAAGTCGTTGGGTAACTCGCCTGATCCGTTAGATTTGATTGCCAACTTCGGTGCCGATGCAGTACGCACCGGTATGTTGTTCAGCTCACCAGCCGGTAACGATTTGTTGTACGATGAAAAATTAGTAGAGCAAGGCCGGAATTTCGCCAATAAAATCTGGAATGCATTCCGTTTGGTTAAAGGCTGGGAAGTTAATGCTTCACTTCCCCAACCGGAAGAAAACAAAACCGCTATTGAATGGTTTGAATCAAAACTGAATCAAACCTTAGTTGAACTGAACGATCATTTCGAAAAATTCAGGATGTCGGATGCGTTGCATACAGCCTATAAACTTACATGGGATGATTTCTGCGCCTGGTATTTAGAGATGATCAAACCCGAGTTCGGCAAACCCATCGATCAGGTTACATACGATAAAACCGTTTCGTTGTTTGAAACTGTATTAAAAGTTTTGCATCCGTTCATGCCGTTTATCACCGAAGAATTGTGGCATGAACTGAAAGACCGCAAAGACAATGAGTGCATTATTGTTGCAACCTGGCCAACGATTGGTACGGTAAACGAAAGCACTCTTACCGAGGCCGCATTTGCATTTGATCTGATCACACAAATCCGTAACGTGCGCAGTTCAAAAGGTATTTCGCCAAAAGAAATCTTTACGCTGCACCAAACAACACAAACCAAAAAACTGAATGCGTTCTGGTCGATCGTGAAAAAACTTTCAAATGTAAGTGAAGTATCTGTTTCACCCGATAAGCCTTCGGGGGTTACGTTCTTAGTGGGTACCGATGAGTTTACCATTCCGTTGGCCGGAAAAGTTGACGCAGAAAAAGAACGTGAAGCCCTGTTGAAAGAAATCGAATATCAAAAAGGCTTTATGGCTTCGGTCGATAAAAAACTGCTGAACGAAAAATTTGTAAACAGTGCGCCTGCCCATGTTATTGAATTAGAGCGCAAGAAAAAGGCCGATGCCGAAGCGAAGATCAAAACGTTGGAGGAGCGGTTATCGAAGCTTTAACAGTTGTTAGTTATTAGTTGCTCGCTGTTTGTACAGTAAACCAACAACTAATAACCGACAACTAACAACTAAAAGTTTAAAACCTCCCCGCTGCTACCAGCAACTCAATGTTTTTGTGTTTTAAGCCGAATTTGCGCGCTACCGACTCGTTGGTTAAGTTGCCTTTATAGGTATAAACGCCTTTCATAAACCATTTGTGGTTCAGTATCATATCTTCCACACCGCCCTCTTCGGCTGCCCGCAAAATAGTCGGCACAAAAATATTACTGAGCGCATTGGTAGCCGTGTGCGCTACACGCGAAGCCACGTTGGGCACGCAATAATGAATAACATCGTGTTTGCGGAAAACCGGCTTGCGCAAATTTGTAATCTCGGATGTCTCCACACACCCGCCCTGATCGATACTTAAATCAATAATCAGCGAATCGGGTTTCATTTTACTCACCATGTCTTCGGTAACAACATGGCGCGCCCTGCCCTTTTCGGCACGCAAAGCGCCAATCAATACATCGGCTGTTTTAAGTGATTCGCCCAATGTAACCGTATCGATGGTAGAGGTATATAATTGTTGTCCTAAAATATGTTTGATACGCCTGAGCTTATACAAATGATTGTCGAACACCTGCACCTCGGCACCCAAACCCAAAGCCGCACGGGCGGCAAACTCGGCTACCGTACCTGCGCCAATAATCACTATTTTGGTTGGCGGCACTCCGGTAATTCCCCCCAAAATAATTCCTTTACCATTGTTGGCCGAACTGAGGTACTCCGAGGCAATGAGCATAACCGTGCTGCCCGCAATTTCACTCATGGCACGGATGATGGGCATACCCCCTACTTTATCTTCAATAAACTCGTACGCTAATGCCGTAATTTTTTTCTTCATCATCGCCTGAAGGTCCTCCGGGTTCAAATGCCCTAACTGTATGGCCGAAATCAACGTTTGACCGGGGTGCATGAACTCGATCTCTTCCTGCGTGGGTGGCTCGATTTTCAGGATGATGCTCGCTTTATAAATTTCTTCGGACGAATACACAATGTGTGCACCGGCATCGCTGTATTGCTGGTCGGTAAATTTAGAACCCAGCCCGGCTTTGGTTTCTACCCAAACCTCATGGCCATTGTTTACGAGTAAGGCTACGGCATCGGGTGTGAGGGTTATGCGGTTCTCTTGCAATGAAATTTCGTTGGGCAACCCAATAACGAACGAGTTCTTTCCTTTTTTTACCGCAAGTAGTTGTTCTTGCGTGGCAATGCTGGCTTTGGCTAAGCTTTCGAAGCCCGGTTTTTTTTTCTCAGTCATGGATGGTGAACGTTATTGTTCGCATTTCAGATTGTTCTGTACCCGGTGTTTTTTCGATCGATACCTCCACGTATTCACCGCGAAGTAATGAAGCAATTTTATCGGGCCATTCAATCAGGCAATAATGGCCTGAGTCTAAATACTCTTCGGTGCCGATGTCGTACGCCTCCATTTCATTTTTGAGCCTGTAAAAATCGAAATGAAAAACATGATCGCCCGTTTGCGTCTGGTATTCGTTCACAATCGAAAACGTAGGGCTGCTCATGGTATCGGTAACGCCCAGCGCACGGCCAATGGCTTTGATCAGCGTTGTTTTACCCGCCCCCATTTCGCCCTGAAAAACCAGAATGCGATAGTTGCCCGCCTGCTGTATCAACGCACGTGCCACACGATCCAAATCGCTCAGGGTTACGTTGCTTCCGATTATATGCTTCACCTCAGGATACATTTTTCGAAGATAGTGAAATTACCGGGATTATCATTTCCTCCAGGCTTACACCACCGTGCTGAAAGGTATCTTTATAGAAATTCACGTAGTAGTTGTAGTTGTTGGGGTACGCAAAAAACTGGTCTTCGATGGCAAACACGTACGAGGTCGAAACGTTTACTTTTGGTAAAAACAACCGCTCGGGCTTTTGTACCTGCATTACCTTGTTGCCTTCGTAGCCTAAGTTTTTACCCTGCTTGTACCGGAGGTTTGTGTTCACAGCTTTGTCGCCAATAATTTTAAACGGGCGCTTTACGCGGATAGTCCCGTGATCGGTTGTGATGATTACTTTCGCTTTTTTCTCGGCTATCTTTTTTAAGATTTCCAATAAAGGCGAGTGCATCAGCCATGATTTGGTAATGGAACGATAGGCCGATTCATCGGGTGCCAGTTCGCGCACCATCGCCATGTCGGTGCGTGCGTGCGACAGCATATCCACAAAATTATAAACGATTACGTTCAAATCGTTGTTGAATAAATTGTTTACGCTGTCGGCCAGGTCGCGTCCGGCTTCGAGGTTTTTAATTTTATGGTACGATGTTTTAATGTTCAGATTATTCTTTTTAACCTGCTTCAATAAAAATTCTTCCTCGTAATTATTTTTTCCTTCTTCCTCATCCTCACCTACCCACAAATCGGGTTGTAGTTTGGCCATTTCCGAAGGCATTAATCCCGAAAAGATAGCGTTACGCGAATACGCTGTTGTGGTTGGTAAGATGGAATAATAAGTTTCTTCTTTATCAACCGTAAAGTATTCGGCAATCACCGGCTCGATTACTTTCCACTGATCGTACCGTAAGTTATCGATCAGCAACATAAACACCGGCTTACCGGGCGATAATTCCGGGAACACCTTTTTCTTCATTACCTGGTGCGAGAGCAGGGGCTTATCAATATTAGGTTCGTTAAGCCAGCGCTCGTAATTGCGGATTATAAACCGGGCAAAGTTGGCATTGGCTTCTGTTTTTTGTGTGTCCAATACATCGGCCATTTCCTGATTGTCGGCCTGGTCGAGTTGCAGTTCCCAAAAAACTAATTTCTTATAAATATCCGCCCATGCATCGTGGTTCATATCGTCCATAAACGCCATGCTGATTTTACGAAACTCCTGCTGATAGCTCAGGTTTGTTTTCTCGATCACCAAGCGTTTGTTGTCGAATATTTTCTTTACAGAAAGAAGAATCTGGCTGGGGTTAAGTGGCTTGATCAGGTAATCGGCTATTTGCGAGCCGATGGCCTCTTCCATGATATGCTCTTCTTCGTTTTTGGTGATCATCACCACGGGCAGGTTGGGTTTATTGGTTTTAATGAGGTTGAGCGCCTCCAACCCCGACATGCCCGGCATATTTTCATCTAAAAAAACGGCATCGTAATGTTTTTCCTCGCACATTTCAACCGCGTCCGAGCCATTATTGACAGGAGTTATATCATACCCGCGTTGCTCCAGAAAAAGGATGTGAGGCTTCAACAAATCAATCTCATCATCGGCCCACAAAATGCTATATCTTTGCATGGTAATACTTTTGCGTAAGTTAACGAATTCGGGGATAAAGTTGTTAGTTATTGGTTAATCGTTGCGTGCAGAAGTTACCTGCTAACCTACCGTAACCAACAACGAACAACCCGCAACCATCAACATATTAAAATGAACAAAAAGAAAATCATAAACGATCCGGTATATGGGTTTGTAACCATCCCCAGCGAGTTGCTTTTCGACATCATCTCGCACCCCTGGTTTCAACGCCTGCGCCACATCAAACAGGTCGGGCTTACCGATTTTGTTTATCCCGGTGCCCAGCACACGCGCTTTCAGCACGCCCTGGGCGCCATGCACCTGATGACTCGCACGCTCGACAACCTACGCGCTAAAAACATCGACATATCGAACGAAGAATACGAAGCCTCACTTATCGCCATTTTACTGCACGACATCGGGCACGGGCCGTTGTCGCATACGCTGGAGCATACACTACTGCACGGAATCCGGCACGAGAGCCTCTCGTATCTTTTTATGAGCCAACTCAATAAAGAGTTTAACGGTAAGTTGAATCTGAGCCTGAAAATTTTTCAGAACACGTATAAACGAAAATTCTTTCACCAGTTAGTTTCCAGTCAATTGGATATTGACCGCCTCGATTACCTGAAACGCGACTGCTTTTTTGCAGGCGTAATGGAAGGCTCAATTAGCGTTGACAGGATCATTGCTATGCTGAACGTACACAACGATCAGTTAGTGGTTGAAGAGAAAGGTATTTTAAGCATTGAAAATTTTCTGAACGCCCGCAGGCTTATGTACTGGCAGGTGTACTTGCATAGGACTACGGTAAGTGCCGAGCGGATGATGACGAACCTGATCAGGCGAGCCGAACATTTAGTCCGTTCCGGTGAAAACCTCTCTGCAAGCGAACCCCTGCTTACTTTTTTACGCCATAGCTACACGCTCGAAAATTTTAAAGACAGCAAAACCGTGCTCAATGCTTACGGCTTGTTAGACGATAACGATATTTGGGGCGCCATCAAATACTGGCGCAGCCACCCCGATTTTATTTTATCAACGCTTTCGCGGATGCTGTTGGAACGAAACCTCTTTCAGATCAGGCTGGGTTCGGAAGCCATCCGTAAAGAACAAGTAGAAACCATTCGCGACAACATTGCGAAAACGTATGGCATACTGCGTGCCGAAGCCGCCTACTTCTTTTCGTATGGTTCGGTAAGTAACGAGGCATACACCGAAGGGCAGAAAATAAACATCCTCATGAAATCGGGTGAGTTGTTGGACATCGCCCAGGCTTCAGACCTGCCCAACATCAAGGCGCTCAGTAAAATCGTGAAAAAAAATTACCTCTGCTGGCCTAAAACTGTATCTTTGTAAGGACAGTTGTTGGTTGACAGTTGCCGGTT
Source organism: uncultured Roseivirgaceae bacterium (assembly GCA_964404445.1). Lineage (GTDB taxonomy): Bacteria > Bacteroidota > Bacteroidia > Cytophagales > Cyclobacteriaceae > UBA2336. Next base: position 199,222 of record CAYOJW010000002.1, read on the forward strand.
TACCCAGCGATCAACAAATAACAAGCAACTAACAACTACACATTCATATATGGAGTTTACCATACAGCAAATAGCCGCCCTCTTAGGCGGAGAAGTTAAAGGCGATGGCAGCGCAAAAATTAATATGCTGGCCAAAATACAAGATGCCCGGCCGGGACAAATTGCCTTTTTATCGAACCCGAAATACGAAAACTACATTTACACGACTCAGGCATCGGCCGTGATCGTGAGTAAAGAGTTCATCCCTAAGAAAGAAGTAACTGCTGCCCTCGTTGTAGTAAACGATCCGTACAGCAGCTTCACGGTGTTACTGGAAGAATATCACAAGATGATCAGCTTTCAGAAAAGCGGCATAGAAGAACCAAGTTTTATCGGGCAAAAAAACACCATCGGCAAAAACATCTACCGTGGCGCCTTCTCGTACATTGGCAATAATGTTACGCTGGGCGATAACGTAAAAATTTATCCGCACGCCTACGTTGGCGATAACGTGGTGATCGGAAGCGACACCATTTTACACTCGGGCGTAAAAGTTTACAGCGGTAGCAAAGTCGGGAACAACTGTGTAATCCATTCGGGAACCGTTATCGGCAGCGATGGATTTGGCTTTGCCCCGCAACCCGATGGCACATACAAAACCATTCCGCAATTAGGCAATGTAATTATCGAAGACAATGTAACCATTGGGGGCAATACGGTGATCGATTGTGCAACCATGTTTGGCGATGCCACTCTTATCCGCAAAGGCGTTAAGCTCGATAACCTGATACAGATTGCGCACAATGTTGAAATCGGGAAAAACACGGTAATTGCGGCACAAGCTGGTATTTCAGGCTCCACAAAAATTGGCGAGAACAACATTATAGGCGGTCAGGTTGGTGTGGCCGGCCATTTGGTGATTGCCAATAACACCGGCATTGGCGCGCAGGCTGGTATCTTAAAGTCGATCAAAAAAGAAGGCCAGAAGATAATTGGCTCGCCAGCGTTCGATGTTACCGATTTTTTTAAAGTATATGCTGTCTATAAAAGCCTGCCCGACATCAATCACCGCCTGCGTGAATTAGAAAAAAAGGTTAACGCACCGGAATAACACCGTGTACCTGTAATCGCTGATCACATTTCGACCCTATGTACGGCACAAGTATGTAACGTGTTGATTTTCACTTATTAAGGTATTTTGATAATCTGCTTTAAGGGCGTAAATTTGCCCACTTTGTACAAGCCGATGCTCAAGATAAAACAGCAAACTATTCAGAAGTCCGTTACCCTTTCGGGTGTGGGGCTGCATACGGGTGCCAAAACGAACATGACTTTCGTGCCGGCTAAGCCCAACCACGGAATCAAGTTTCAGCGGATTGACCTGCCAGGCTCGCCTATCATTGATGCCGACTGCGACAATGTGGTTGATATTTCGCGTGGTACAACCATCGAACAAAGCGGTGGTCGTGTAAGCACTATCGAACACACATTGGCTGCGCTGGTAGGATTGGAAATCGACAACGTACTCATTCAATTGGATGGTCCGGAGTGTCCCATCATGGACGGAAGCTCCATTCAGTTCGTCAATATTTTAAAAGAAGCCGGTACCGAAGAACAAAACGCTATCCGCGATTTTTTTGAAGTGCCCGAGCCTACCTTCTACCGCGAAGCTGCACGCAATGTTGAGATTGCCGCATTGCCCTTAGATGATTACCGCGTAACGGTTATGGTCGATTACAACTCACCTGTATTGGGCAGCCAGCACGCCTCCATTACCGACATACGCCAGTTTGAAAAAGAAATTGCATCGTGCCGTACGTTCTGCTTCCTGCACGAATTAGAAATGCTGTACAAAAATAACCTCATTCGCGGAGGCGACTTAAACAATGCCATTGTTATTGTTGACCGTGTAGTGAAAGAAGATGAGTTAGACAACATTGCCAAAATGTTAGGCAAACCAAAAGTTGAGGTTCGCCACGAAGGCATTTTAAACAACATTGAACTCCGCTATAAAAACGAACCGGCACGCCATAAACTGCTCGACATCATGGGCGACCTGGCATTAGCGGGGCGTCCGTTAAAGGCACAAATTCTTGCCGCACGGCCGGGCCATGCGGCTAACGTAGCGTTTGCTAAAAAATTAAAGAAACAGATGCAGGAAGCCGACCGCCAGGGTCGGCCTAAATACAATCCAAACCTGCCCCCGGTAATGGACATCAACAAAATTACCACCATCCTCAACCACCGCTATCCTTTCCTGCTGATCGATAAGATCATTTACATGGATAGCGAAAGTGTTGCCGGTGTGAAAAACGTAACCATGAACGAACCGTTCTTCCAGGGGCACTTTCCCGGCAACCCGGTAATGCCCGGTGTGTTACAGGTTGAATCCATGACGCAGGTTGGCGGCATTTTGGTGCTGAGCACCGTGCCCGATCCTGAAAATTACAACACATACTTTCTGGGCATTGACGATTGCCGTTTCCGCAAAATGGTATTGCCCGGAGACACCATGGTAATCCAGTGCGATTTGCTCGCACCCATTAAGCGTGGTATCGCTAAAATGAGAGGCCGCGCTTATGTGGGCAACTCCCTTGTTTGTGAAGGTACAATGACAGCCATTATTACCCGTAAAGACGCATGAGCCGTTTCCCGTTAGCCAACGTTCACCCCGATGCCAAAATCGGTAACAACGTTATCATAGAACCCTTTGCCACCGTTCAGCAAGATGTAGAAATCGGTGACGGAACATGGATCGGCCCCAATGCCGTGATCATGGATGGCGCCCGCATTGGAAAAGACTGTAAAATTTTTCCGGGGTCGGTTATCTCAGGCATTCCGCAAGACCTGAAGTTTAAAGGTGAAAAAACCACTACCGAAATCGGTGACCGCACAACCATCCGCGAATGCGTTACCATTAACCGGGGAACCATCGATAAATTTAAAACCGTTGTGGGCACCGATTGCTTGATTATGGCGTATGCCCACTTAGGCCACGATTGCATTGTAGGCAACTACTGCATTTTAGGGAACACCGTACAATTAGCCGGGCACGTAGTAATTGACGACTACGCCATTTTTGGCGGAGCCTGTGCCGTTCAGCAATTTTCACGCATTGGCGCACACGCGTATGTTGGGGGCGGATCATTGGTGCGGAAAGACATCCCGCCTTATACCAAAGCCGCACGCGAGCCGATCTCGTACGCAGGCGTTAACACGGTTGGCTTACGCAGAAGAGGTTTTACTTCCGAGAAAATCAACGAGATACAGGAAATATACCGCCATGTGTTTATGAAGGGGTTGAATACCACCAAAGCCATTGAACTGATCGAATCATCGATGGCACCCAGCGATGAGCGCGACCACATCATCGACTTCATCCGCACTTCCGAACGCGGCATTATGAAGGGCTACGGCTCTGAAGACTAAAACATCAAGCGATGTTGCGTGATTCATGCACGATCGAAGTCAACAACTTAGGAAAACGCTTCAACCGCGAGTGGATATTCCGAAACCTGACTTATACGTTCCGTTCAGGCAACACATACATCATTACAGGGCCTAACGGATCGGGTAAATCTACGCTCATGCAGGTATTGTGGGGACAAATACCGCAATCGACCGGTACCATAACCTTCCGGCAAAATGAACAAACGCTTGCACAGGAAGATGTGTTTAAACAGGTAAGCTTAGCCGCACCTTACCAGGATTTAATTGAAGAGTTTACCCTGACCGAACACCTGCGTTTTCATTTTACCATGCGCAAACCGGTAGGCGGGTTAACGTTAGACGACATCATCGATAAGCTATACCTCGCGCCCCACCGCGATAAACCCATTGCCAATTTTTCATCGGGTATGAAACAGCGCGTTAAGTTAGGGTTAGCGTTTTTTACCGAAGCCCCGGTGCTGTTTTTAGACGAACCGGGCACAAATTTAGACGAACAGGCTTTTGACTGGTACCACGAGCGTTTACGCGAACAGGCCGCCCGCAGGCTTATTTTTGTGGCCTCGAACCAAAAAAACGAATACCCGCCCAATGCCGAAATCATTTCATTGGTAAGCTATAAATGAGGCGGTTACAACCGGCAGGCCAGCGGCATTCACACTTGAAAATCAGCGCTTTTATACGAACGATTGATTTTTTGCGTTATTAATCCCATATTGAACACCAAAGTATAACCGAAAATGAAAGTATTAGCCCGAACACTCTCTGTAATTACCTTAGTTGCCGTAGCCCTGTTTTTGGTAAACTGCGGCCCTGACGATGATAAAACCCCTGCCGAAAAAGCACAATTAGCCAAACTTGCTAAAACCTGGAAATTAGCTAATGGTGCAGCCAGTGCTACATTAGAGGGAAGCCAGGCAGAACAAATCTTATCCAATTTCACCATTACATTTGGGGGAACATTTAATTCTCAAAACCCAAAAGGCCCTTATACATTTTCTGTAACAGGTACAGATGATCAAAGCCCCTGGCCTGTATCGGGTACTTGGAGCTTTGCAGATGATGTGTCTGGAAATTCAGGTACAATAGCACGCCACGATACGGGCGGTGATGTTGGCATTAACTACTCATTAGCCAGCAACGGGCAACTCACCTTAACATTCCACTTTACACCAACAACCGGTTATCCAGGTTCTAAGCTTGGATCTGTAAGCGGTGATTGGGTATTTGTGCTTATACCTGCATAATCGATAGGACACATTTAGGATAATTCCTATAAGAAAGCCCTGTCCCGATAGCTATCGGGACAGGGCTTTCTTATTTCAACACTACAACGGTAATGCCATCACCACCCCGGTCAATGTGCTCATCGGCTGCCGAGGCTACCTGTTTGTATTGCCGTAATTGCTCACGCACTACTTTACGCAGTACGCCCTCGCCTTTGCCATGAAGAATTTTAACTTCGCCATGCCCTAACAAGATAGCGTTATCCATAAACTGCTCAAGCGCGGGTATTACTTCTTCCACACGTTTACCGCGAACATCTAATACCGGGTTAAACTGCGCCTGTTTCTCGTGCAGTTTTATACCAACAGCGGCCGGTCGTTTTACGGTTTCGGTTACAACCTTACCGCCTAACTTTTCGAGCCGGTTTACGGCAACGGTCGATTTCAACTCGCCAAACTGAACAATGGCTTTCTTTGCGTTCAGGGTTAATACCACACCGCTTCCCTCCTGCCCGATAATGCGTACACGGTCGCCCGCGTGAATCGCGCCTGCCATTGCCTTTTCTTTCCGCACAACAGGCTGTTGCTCTACCCGCTTCGATAACTCCGTGAGGTTTTTGCGCACCTTCTGGGTTTCTTTCCGTTCGGCCTGGTTCTCACGGATGTGCCTTATGGTTTTTTCGATCTGTTTATTGGTTTCGCGCAGCAAGTCGTTGGCCTGTACTTTGGCTTTATCAATAATTTCTTTTTTACGCATTTCGAGATCGCGCGTAAGCGAATTGTATTTGGCCAACGTTGCCTTCAACTCGCGCTCTTTTGCTTCAAGGTCTGCAACCCGTTCGCTCAATTCGTTTTTTTCTTTTTCGAGCGTGCGCACCAGCGACTCGAAGCCTATCAACTCTTTACCCGCTAATTGCTGCGCCTGCTGAAGCGTTTGTTCAGGCAACCCGGTTTTTTGGGCAATCTCTAACGCAAACGAACTGCCCGGCTTGCCAATATCTAACCGGTACAACGGTACCAACTGGCGTTCGTCAAAACGCATGGCTGCGTTGCGAATACCTGCACGACTGCCCGCAAATAGTTTTAAATTATAATAATGCGTTGTGGCAATGCCCCACACCTTCTTTTCTAACAACGTCTGTAAAATAGACTCGGCAATAGCGCCTCCAAAATTCGGATCGGTACCTGCGCCCAACTCATCCATCAATACTAATGATTGATTAGTAGCGTGGCGCAAAAAGAAATTCATGTTTGCCAAGTGACTGCTGTACGTGCTTAAATCATTTTCGATCGATTGCTGATCGCCAATATCCACGAAAATATCGTTAAACATACCGGCCTGCGAATCGGGCGAAGCCGGAACCAGCAATCCGCATTGCAACATATATTGTAAAATGCCCACGGTTTTAAGGCACACCGATTTACCACCGGCATTCGGGCCTGATACCAATAACATCCGGTTATCAGGTTGTAAGTCCACATCGAGTGGTATCACTTCACGTTTACCGCGTAATGTTATTAACAACACCGGATGGCGTGCACGCAGCCAGTTAACAACAGGCTTATCGGTAAGTTGCGGCATATCGGCCTCTAACGCAAGCGCAAGTTTTGCTTTGGCGCGGATGAAATCAATGGTTGCCAAAAACTCAAACGCTGTTGTAAGTTCGGGTAATTGTAAACGCACTTCGGTTGTAAGTTCTTTCAGGATACGGATTACCTCACGCTTTTGTGAATGTTCGAGGTCGCGTATCTCGTTGTTCGACTCCAGCACTTCGGTTGGCTCCATAAACACCGTTTGACCGGTTGCCGACTCGTCTAAGATAAACCCTTTCATTCTACGTTTATGCTCGGCCAAAATCGGGATAACCAATCTGCCTTCGCGGATGGTTGGCAATGCGCCTTCGGGCACCCACTGTTGCGCGATAGCATGGCGGTACGATTGATCAATGAGCCGCCTGAGTTTGCCCTGCTCATCGCGCAGGCGTTTGCGTATGCGGTTTAACTCGCTGCTGGCGGAGTCTTTAACCTGCGCATTATCGTCAATCACCGCTACGATGTGTTGCGATAACTGTTTGGTAATGCTTACCGGATTTGTAAGGGCGAACAGTGCCGGGTAAAACTCTTTACTTTTAACTAAGAAATCGCGGCACGCTAAAATGGTTTGTACCGCGTAGGTGATTTGCAGAAACTCGGCTTCGTCTAAGTAATTACCTTCTAACGAAGATTTCTTTAACAGCTCACGAACATCGTAATAATGGTTAGACGGAAAATCTTCACCCTTTTCAAAAATTTGTTTGAACTCTGCGGTTTGCCGGAGGCGTGTATGTACGCGCTCATAATTGTTCGAAAAGCGCATGGTTTCAACCCGTGCCATGCCGAGGGGCGAAAGACAATAGCTGATCAGCTTTTTTCGGATGTGGTCAAATCCAAGCCTGCTTTCAAAATCATTCGGATACAACATCGGGTTTCTTTTCAGCACTTACTTTCTGTACCCGCAGGTTTAGCGAATCCAGCACAGCGGTATAAATACGTTCGAGTTGCTCGGGATAGGCAATGTAATAATCCATCGACTTACGGAAAGCCGAATCCGGGACACCGGTTTTTTCAAACACCTGATCGGAAAACAACGGGAAAGCCTTTTTGATGGAATCGTACGGCAAGCCCAAACTACCGGCTTTTTCTTCAACAATATAGAGTTCGATAAGCGTGCGAACCATTTGTTTTTCAGGCAATATGCCTTCGGGGCGTTTAGGTTGCGCACAGGCCGCAAGCACTATAACAAGCATTACCGCAGCAACTCCGGGCATTTTCCTTTCAACAGGAATTTTTACCTGATCTCTAAACATAGACGCAAAGTAACTCACATTTATTTATTTTTGAAACCGGTATCCAAACGGCTGCTGTACAACAACCAATGCGTGACCGGGCGCGTTCGGCAAAACAAAAAGAATACCAACCGGAAGAGAAAGCGAATGAAAGCTCTGTTGAAGAAACTTCGGAAGTACGAAATTCAAATCCGCAAGGCTATTAACAGCCAAATGCAGGGTGATTTTCACTCGGTGTTTAAGGGTACAGGGCTTGAGCCGGACGATGTACGCCCCTATCAATACGGTGACGACATCCGCACCATCGACTGGCACGTATCGGCTAAAGGGCACGGTACGTTTGTCAAAACTTTTCGCGAAGAAAAAGAGCAAACTGTTTTATTTATTCTCGATGTAAGTGCCTCGCAGGAAATCGGTGCCGAAGGACAAAAGAAAGTAGATATAGGCCGCGAAATTTGTGGCGTGCTTTCCCTATCGGCTGTAAAAGAATCGAGCCACGTGGGGCTGATCTGTTTTTCCGATCAGCGCGAGCTGTACATTAAGCCCACCAAGGGCATTTCGCAAGCGTACCAAATCATTAGCGGGCTGGCCAATCTTAATCCTAAATCGTTAAAAACAAACCTGAACAAAGCCCTGTCGTTTGTATTGAATATGCTGAAACGCAGAAGTGTGATCATTCTCATTTCAGATTTTATTGACGAAAACTACGAACACAACCTGAAAGCCATGGCGCGTATGCACGACTTAGTGATTATCCACCTCAGCGATAAACGTGAAACGAGGCTGCCTAAATTGGGTATTGTACCGGTAATAGATACCGAAACCAAAGAAACCATCTGGATCAATACATCGTTCAGCGATTTCAGGCAAAAAATCAGTGAGCGTTTAAACGACCGTAAAGCAACGCTGGAGCAATTCAGCCGTAAGCACCAGATTAATTTTTTATCGCTTGATACGGACGAAGACTATGTACCTAAATTGCTGCGTTTGTTTAAAGTAAGAAACCGTTCTGTTAAAACCACATGAAGCAACGCAGCATTCGTATCGTTTTAGTTGTGCTTGTGTGGTGTGCCGTTCAGCTATCGGCCGTAGCGCAAGAGATTAAAGTTACCGCAGGCTTTGTAAAAGACAGTGTGCAGTTAGGCGAGGCGGTATCGTTTTACCTCACCGCCCGTTATCCGCAAAATGTGATGGCACTGTTCCCCGACTCGACTTTTACATTTAGTCCGTTTGAATTTGAGGGTAAACAATTTTTCCCTACCCGCACAACCGATGGCACCAGCTACGACAGCGCGGTTTACCAACTCAGCACTTTTGAAATTGATCCCGTACAATATTTAAGCCTGCCGGTATATGTTACCACCGCCCGCGACTGTACCCTGTACGAATCGGTACGCGACAGCATACACCTGATCGAACAGATTAAAATACCGGCATCGGACACCGCCACACTCAACCAGCTTACGCTGAAAAGCAATACCCTGTACGAGAGAGTGTTTACCGAGTTTAACGTACTTATACTGATGATTGTGGTTACGGTACTCATCGCTGCCATACTTGTTACGTGGATATTCTTTGGTAAAAAGATAATCCGGTATTTTAGACTTAGGAAACTGCGTAAAAAACACCAGATGTTTCTTACGGAATACGACAACCAGTTTCAGGATATATCCGCTGCGTTTTCACGCGAGAAAACCGAATATATTCTGTCCACATGGAAAAAATACTTAGAGCAACTTGAGCACAAACCCTTCACTAAATTAACAACACGTGAAGTAAAAGCACTGGAAAACGACCCGGTAATGAGTGAAGCGCTTTCTAAAATCGACAACGTTATTTACGGTCACCAGACTTCTGTAAACGAAACCTTAACAACACTTCAACAAATCGCAGAACAACGTTTCACCCGAAAACTTGAACACGCAAAGCATGAATGAGTTGAACACATCTGAGCCGTGGTATTCGCCTGACTGGTTCATGCCCGGCACGCTTACATCCTTCACGTGGGAGCGCCCGGTGTTCTTGTGGCTGATTGCGGCCGTGCCCGTATTGTTTCTTGTCCGCTGGTTGTGGCGTTACCGCTTTAACCAGAAACTACCGGTTGCGCTCACACAAAAAGAAATCAGGAGTTCACCCCTTACGCTCATACGGCTTGTTCCCGATATTATACTGATGCTGGTAGTATCGCTGATGCTGACAGCCCTTGCCCGCCCGCAACGTACCAACGAAAAAGTAAATCAATACACTGAGGGAATCGACATCATGCTGGCCATCGACATATCGCAATCGATGATGATCCAGGATTTTACGCCCGACCGGTTACAGGCCGCAAAAACGGTTGCGCAGGATTTTATTGACGGGCGTTTAAAAGACCGCATCGGTATTGTTGTGTTCTCGGGCGATGCCTTTTCGCTGGCCCCGTTAACAACCGATTATGCTTTGCTGAAATCATACATTCACGAGATCAATTTCGATATGATCGACAACCGTGGAACAGCCATCGGTAGCGCATTGGGTGTGGTTATTAACCGGATGCGCGAGTCTGAAGCCAAATCGAAAGTATGCATTTTATTAAGCGATGGCGAAAGCAATGCCGGGAACATCGATCCGATAACAGCGGCCGAGTTGGCCGCAGCATACGGCATAAAAGTATATACCATTGTTATCGGTAAAGAAGGCTTAGTGCCTTACGGTAAAGATTTCTTCGGACGGCCAAACATGGTTGAGAACACTGTTGACGAAACCACCATGCGCAAGATCGCAGAGATTTGCAACGGGGAGTTTTTCAGGGTACCCGATAATAACACACTCGAAATTGTATTCGACCGGATTGATCAGTACGAAAAAGCCGAAATCAAAGAAACACGTTTCAAAGATACATCCGATTATTATTTCAATTACCTGTACTGGGCTGCGGCTCTCTTGTTGTTGTGGTTGTTTACCAAATCAACCTTCATCAGTAACGTATTACAGGATTGATCAGCCGTTGTGGAAAAAAATCAGCTTCAAACCAAAAACAAGCATGATTACACCTACAATAAAATTCATCATGCGTACCAGGCGTGTGGTTAGTAACTGTCTGAGCTTATCCGACAGTTTGGCTTTCAGTACATCGGTAACAAAAACTGTTGCTACGATCGAACAAAAAAACACGGCAGCCTTGCCATTTGTTGTATAACCGAAGTGACCGGAGGCCACTCCCACCGTGGCAATCCAGAAAAACAACACCATCGGGTTAAAACCGTTAATCACAAAACCTTTTGCCATCAACCGTACCGGCTTGCGTTCGGCAATGTGTGCCGGATTATACACAACGGGTTTACGGTTTTTGATGAACAGGTAGTACGCCCCAAAACACAACAGCACAAAACCACCGAAGTACGACAGGTTTCGTTTAAACTCGTGCGATTCCAACAAATTAGAAATACCGAGGTAAGCAATGGCAATGCACAAAGCATCGCTTAACGAAATGCCTGCGGCTACAAATACCCCGCTTCTGAAACCGCGCTCAATGCTGGTTTGGATGAGCGTAAAAAATACCGGCCCAACCAACACCGATAACATAAGACCGTAACCAATTCCGTTAAAAACTGCGTCCATGAAACTGATTAGTGCGTTGCGATAAACGATTTCCAGTCCTCGAACTGGGCACCTTTAATTACCCGTGGAAATTTATTTTGGCCTCCAATCTTACCTTTCGATTGCATCCAATCGTAAAATGTTTGAACCGGCAATACATCAATGTAAATATCTTTTAATGCTGCGCTGCGTTCTACCGCATAATCATCGTTCAGTTTCTTTAACTGTTCGTCTATTTTATCGCGCAACGCATTGCTGTCCACCGGGTCGTCCGTACCAATATACCAGTGGTGTGCGAATAACGTACCGTGCGGAATGCCCGCCACCGTAAATTCTTTTACGGTAATGTTCAGTTCGTTGCACACTAATTCAATGGCTTTGTTCATGTTTTCTACCGAAAGGTGTTCGCCACACAAACTTAAAAAGTGTTTGGTACGGCCTGTAATCACAATCTCGGCTTCCTCTACCGATGTGAACTTGATCACATCGCCAATGAGGTAGCGCCACGCGCCCGAACAGGTCGAAAGCAGTACGGCATATTCTTTACCCTCCTCTACTTCGGCAATGTTGAGGGCTTCGGCATCGGGTTTCACGTCACCGTTGGCATCGAAGTTCTTATCTTCGAACGGTACAAACTCGTAAAACATACCATTGTTCAGCACAAGGCGCATACTGCGTTTGCCGGGGGATGCCTGAAAACCGATAAAGCCTTCGGAGGCAAGGTAGGTTTCGATGTAATGAATCGGGCGGCCTAATAATTTTTCAAAACCTTTACGGTAAGGATCGAACGACACACCGCCATGCACATACACCTGGAGGTTAGGCCATATATCGTGAATGTTATTAACCTTGTGGTAGGCAATGATTTTTTCCATCAGGATTTGTATCCATGCAGGCACGCCCACGATAATACCAATGTCCCAGTCTTTTGCCTTCCGGGTGATGTCGTTAAGTTTTGCATCCCAGTTACGGGTTTTGGCGATCTTCTTTCCCGGCTTATAAAAATGCTGAAACCAAAACGGAAGTTTAGCCGCCTGAATACCACTTAAATCGCCCTCAAAATAATTTCCTTTCTTGTTCAGGTGTGTGCTTCCGCCTAACATTAAAATACCGGCCGTAAAAAAATCGCCCGGCAGGTTGTACTTCGATAACGTAAGTATTTGTCGGATGCTGGTACGCTGAATGGCTTTGGTCATGCTTTTGGTTACCGGGATGTACTTCGAGGCAGCCTCGGAAGTACCCGAACTCAATGCAAAGTATTTAACACGTCCCGGCCAGGTAACATCCTTCGCTCCTTTTAAAGACAGGTGCCACCAGTCGTTATAGATTTTGTTGTATGCATGGATAGGAACTTTCTGGCGGAACACTTGATGAAACTCCTTCTCACCTTTCCGAAAAGCCGCTAATATTTCCTGAAAATTATAGTAGCGGCCAAACTCGGTATCAGCAGCCTCCATGAGCAACTCTTTCAACTCCTTCTTTTGAAGATCGAAAGGAGATGTGTATTCTTGCTCCATCATTTCGCGCAACTGAATTCCTTTTTTGAGCAAGGTTCCTAAAATCGCCATAAGTTTGCACCTGATTAAACAGGCGGACAAAAATACGGAATGAACATTAAAAATAATATAGAAGCCATTACCTACTCATTACCAGGCGGATGCCGCCTGATTGCGGTGAGTAAAACCCAGCCTGCCGATAAGGTTTTTGAAGCTTACAAAGCCGGGCAACGCCTGTTTGGCGAGAATAAGGTACAGGAACTAACCGCCAAGTACGAGGCGCTGCCCAAAGACATCGCCTGGCAGATGATCGGCCACCTGCAAACCAACAAGGTTAAATACATTGTTCCGTTTATTGACCTGATCCATTCGGTCGATAGCCTGAAACTCTTAACCGAGATCAGCAAGCAGGCCGCAAAAATAAACCGTGTGGTGAACTGCCTCTTACAGATACACATTGCCGAAGAAGAAACCAAGTTTGGCTTTTCAGAAGAAGAAGTGATTGACTTCATTACTTCCGGGGCTTTAAAAAACCTCTCGCACATACAGATTGCAGGATTGATGGGCATGGCTACGTTAACGGAAAACGAGGCGCAGATCAGGAAAGAGTTTAAAGGTTTAAAGACCTTGTTTGAAAAAATCAAACAGATGAACCTGCCGCCCTCCATAACCATGTGCGAACTTTCAATGGGCATGAGCAGCGACTATACCATTGCACAACAGGAAGGCAGTACATTGGTACGCATTGGCACAGCTATTTTTGGTGAACGAAACATATCTAAACATTAACAACTATGAATCAGCGATACACATTATTGACAGGCACCTTGTTAGGATTATTAGGTGTTGCATTGGGTGCTTTTGGCGCCCACGCACTTAAACCTATGTTACAGGAAGCCGGCCGGTTAGATACCTACGAATTAGCCGTACGCTATCAGTTTTATCATGCCCTCGCGTTATTGGGTGTTGGTATCTTACAATACCAGTTAACCTCAAAACATATAAGAACCTCCGCAGTGCTTTTAGTAACAGGTGTACTGCTGTTCAGCGGCAGCTTATACACGTTGTGCTTTACAGGCATTACTGCGTTTGCTATGGTTACACCCGTAGGCGGTGTGCTGATGATTCTCGGCTGGTTGTTTCTGGCTATTGGAATTTTCAGCACGAAGAAATAACAGAAAGGAAACAAGGTTTTCAATTTTGGCCAGCCTGTCAATCATAAAAAAGACCACCCTGTTCGGATGGTCTTTTTCTTTTTTGTTGGTTTAAAACCGTAAAAGTTATTGAGGCTTTTTGTCTAACACGTTTGTGGTAAACGTAATCGAGGTATCAACCACCGAGTTTGAAATGATAGGCAATGTTTTTGTCTGCTTGTTCATTTTACCGGCACTGTTAAAACCTACTTTAATCTCGCCTTTTCCACCGGGCATAATAGGCTCACGCGGCCACTGTGGTGTAGTACATCCGCAAGTTGGCTGAATATTGGTGATCATTAACGGCTGGTTGCCCGTGTTGGTGAATTTAAACGTATGCTCAACGATGTCGCCCTGGTAAATATCGCCAAAGTCGTGTGTGGTCTTCTCTAAGGTAAGAACCGGTCCATCAGCCTTAATCACTGGCGCCTGTGATTTGGCCTCTTGTGCGAAACTTGCTGAAACAATAAACAACAGCAAAATCCCTAAAACTGAATACTTCTTCATATCTTAATTTTTTTTCAAAGGTAATAAGACTAAAACAACAATGTTGCCAATACCACCCGAAATTTGCCGGGCGATTGCCCTGTATAACAAATCTTTAACAAGCGTAACCGTTTATGATACCTGAAATAACCGAAAAATATGGAAACCGTGTACGGGTACGCATCTGTGGCGTGTGTTGGGATGCCGACAACCTCCTGGTCATCAATCACAAGCACCTCACTGCGGGCGACTTCTGGGCTATGCCCGGAGGCGGACTTGAGTTTGGCGAGCGTACCGAAGATGCACTTATGCGGGAGTTCCGGGAAGAAACTAACCTCGACATCACGCCCGGAACATTCCGGTTTGCCTGCGAACTGATCAAGCCTCCCCTGCATGGCATCGAGCTATTCTTTTCCGTTACGCACGCAAGCGGTACCGTAAAGACCGGCCACGACCCCGAAACCCACACCCGGCTGATCGACAGCGCAACCTACATGAGCATACCCGAAATACTGCGCATACCAGAAACCGAACGCCACGGGATTTTTAACTACATCAAAAACGCAGCCGACCTCAAAACCCTTACCGGCTTTTACAGAATATAAGCGCACAAAACTGCGTTTTTATGCTAAATTGACTATTATTGTACGATTAACCGGTCAAAAACCGGAAGCAAGTTTACTATTGGCAACCGTAAAACCCCGAAACCTTGCAAGCAACTGAAACAAGCTACAAGCTGATCAAGAAAATAAAAGACGACCAGTTCGATGAAGAGAAAATTCCGCAGTACGAACTTCTGCTCAACATCGGTACGCGCGATTTTCAGGTAGGGATTGTTGATACGGCCGACAACCGTTTTTTGCTGTTGGAAGATTACGTGTTTCCCAGCGTTGCTTCACAAGACGACCTGATCAACACATTGGATGTATTGTTTGAAGCCCATGCTTTTTTACAGGCCAATTACTGGAAGAGCATCCGCATATCGTTTAAGAACCAGAATTTTGTACAGGTGCCGCAAGCACTTTATACCGAAGAAGCCCTAACCGATTACCTCCGTTTTAACGCACACATCCATACCGATGAAGAAGATTTCTTCCCCATTGCATTAAAAAGCACGCAGGCCGTTACGGTGTTTGCCGTTCATAAAGACATAAAAGAATGGATCAGCGGCATTTACCCCAACAACACACCGGTGTTTTTGCACCAATCGGCCGTGCTGATCGATGGCGTAATGGCAGCCGCAAAACAATATACCGGTAACCCGTTGTTCATTTACATCGATCGCTTTAAACTTCACGTTGTATCGGTTAACAATGGTAAGCTGATTTTTTACAACCAGTTTATCATTAAACAATTCAGCGATTACATCAAATACATTATGCTGGTGATGCAATCGCTGAACATGAACCAGAAAACCAGTCAGGTGATTTTATGGGGATACATCGGGCGGAACTCGCCACACTACCACGAGTTTTACAAATACATCAGCAACGTTGCCTTTGGCAAGCGTCCCGATCACCTGAACTTCAGTTATTTCTTTGATGAAGCCCAGGATCACCATTTCTTTGATCTGTTTCATATCCATTCGGTCTGAACATATTCTTTATGAAAAAGCGTATAGCATTGTTTCCGGGGTCTTTCGATCCTTTTACTAAAGGCCACGAAGACATCGTATTGCGCGGATTAACGTTGTTTGACGAAATCATTATTGCCATCGGCTATAACTCGCAAAAGAGTATCCGGTATTTCGAAATCAACTTCATGATCGACCATATCCGGTCAACGTTTAAAAACTATCCCAACATCAGCGTTGAACATTTCGATAAACTAACAGCCGAGCTGGCACGCGAACGCGGAGCTGAGTTTTTGTTGCGCGGCATACGCAACACTACCGATTTTGAATACGAAAACAGCATTGCCCAGGTAAACCGCAAATTATACGAAGAGCTTGAGTCGGTATTCTTAATTACCTCACCTGAGTTTGCCTGGATCAGTTCCTCCATCGTACGTGAAGTGCATCGCTATAAAGGTGATGTATCGGAGTTTTTACCTTATACACTTTAGTTATTGGTTGTTAGGTGATCGTTGTTAAGTGTCATCTCAAAAACATTCTCGTCATTCCGAGGAACGAGGAACCCTCAAAATATTATGTATTCTGTAAGTTCGAAGATCCCTCGTTCCTCGGGAAGACAGTCTTGTATGTATTTTTGAGATCAATTATAGTTGTTAGTCCATTTCAGAGAACCAACAACTAACAACTACAAACTAATTACTTCACCTCTACCCTAACACCCTGCGAGTGACTGGTAAACTCCGGTGCGTACATACATTGAATAGTCGTTACACCGTTTGAGAAGTCGCCTTTTTGCGAAACACGCAAGGCATATTCAAACACATACGTTCCTTTAGGTAAATACCCGATAAAGAAGTTTGTCGCCAAGTCACGCGGACTTTCATAATAATACAGTCCATCCTGATACTTATGCGTTGATAGCGTAGAGACTGGCTCAAACCCTGCCGCCCGCATATCTTTCAGGTGAACGTATTCCATCGCACGATCTGCCCGTAACTCAATGCGTACTTTTATCAAATCGCCCACGTGCAAATCTTTACCGGAAACTGGCGTAATAACCGGGCCACGGTCGGTGTTCTGTTGCAAGAACAATTCTTTTTTGAGTTTGAGCGGTGTTTCGGCAGGAGTGATTTTATCCAACTGCTCAAAATACTGCCAGTACACTGCGCCCCATGCCACGCCTTCATCAGTCTTGGTAACAGTTACGTTCCCCATTTCAGGTTTGATCTCACCGGCCTGCCAGGCGGTTTTAAAATAGCCCGTTCCTGCCTCGGTTTTCGCATCGGGGCGTTTGGCCGGATCAACCACTTCGTTCCCTACTTTTATCTCTACCAATTTTGTGCTGGCTAAGGCATCGCTTCCTCTTCGTAACAAAGCATAGCAAGCCTCAACGGTTGCCTTGGTTGTTTTCCAGTCCTGCGTTTGCTTTTGTTTAAGTAACCATGCTTTTAAATCTTCAACCGCTTTCTGATCGTTTGCTACTTCATCGTACACTTCAATCATCAATGCCTGGGTTTCAACAGGTGCTTGATACCAGAAATATCCGCCATCGTTTTTCCAGTACATACCCATTTCTTCCGAATGCAACGCGCGTTCGTTAAACGATTGAATCATAGCCGGGGTAATCGTTTTATCGTTGTACCGATGCAGTGCCAAACAAGTCATGCCTTGCGTATATAAATTGGTTTTAAGCCAGTATTGCTTCGCCTGACCGAGATAGTAATCGAACGCTTCTTTGGTGTTGGCTGGAATAGCCACGTCTTTAAAATAGCTGCGCACATACAGATAATGGTATTGAACGTAGCCGATATTGTTATCCGTTAACACAACCTGTTTTTTGCGTGCCTGCTCTTTCAGTTCATCGTAATCGCGTTTGATTTTGCTGTCGAGGTAAGCCAACGCCTGCTTAACCATATTCCATGTCCGGTCATCTTGCCGAACAGACTTCACGCCCATCACATCCAGATGCCCCATGCCTGCAATGATGTGTTGTGTCATGTAGCGGTCTTCCGGGAAACCGGGAAACCAGCTAAACCCACCGTTCGGACTTTGTGCCTTTACGATTTTATCCAGCGCGCGTTCCTGTTCGGCTGCCATGCGGTTTAAGTCGAACAACACACCCACCATACGTTTGCGTTGGCTTTCATCTTTTGCTTGCAATACCCACGGGGTTTCTTCCAATAAGGCTGATTTCAATTCCTGATTCTTTTCAAGATTCGATAACAGTGCATCCGGCTGAATATTTTTCCACGTATCAAAAACCTGTTTAATGCGTGGGTTACTGTTAGCAATGTGCGCGGCAATGCTGTTTGCATAATACTTACTGAATGTTTGCTCGACACAATCGTACGGGTATTCCATCAAATACGGCAACGATTGAATGGCATACCATGCCGGGTTGGAGGTGAACTCAAGCGTAAACCGCTGATGGCGCAACGTAGTGGATTTGTTGTTTACTAATTTATCGAGTTTAAAAGTTTTGGTTTGCTTACCGCGAATGGGCAACGGCATGGTTTCGGTTACCAGCATACGATTGGTAACAACGGGCAATACCATTTCTTCGCCATCCGAGAAATCACCCGCTTTGGCCACAATGCGATACATAACCGCCTGTAACCCTTCGGGTATTTCAATGCTCCATTCAAGGTTTGTACTTTGCTTCGGTTTGAGCGTAAAATTTTGGGCAACGACCTTATTCTTCATCAGGTCATCGACAGGTTTCATGGTAAGCGCATCGAAAAACTGAAGTTGTGCCTGCCCGCTCAGTTCTTTATCAACCAAACTGCTGACTTTTGCCGAGAATTTCATCTTATCATTCTCGCGGAAAAAACGCGGCTGGTTAGGCACTACCATTATATCTTTTTGCGTAACCAACTGGTTGTACACAAAGCCCGATTTTAAATCTTTGGTGTGCGCAAAGCCCATCATTTTCCAACGGGTTAATGCTTCGGGAATGGTAAACTTGATGATCACCTCGCCTTTCGTGTTGGTCATCAGGTGCGGGTAGAAGAAAGCGGTTTCGTTAAAATTGGTACGGACTTTTACATCGGAAAAATCTTGTTTGGAACCCTTCATCGCTCCACCAATTGCATCCTTGTTAGGCACTGGATTTAAATCTTCAAAATCTTGATGAATAACTCTATCCTCTATCGATCCCGCAGCCTCCTCACGTGCTACTTCGGCAACAGATCCGGTCATGTCCATCTTCTTCATCGACTCATAACCAATCGAACTTGTTCCTCTGATTCTGATTGGAGCATTCCTATTCCTGTATCCATAAAAACTATACCCAAACCAGTTCAGGTTATCAAAGTATATCGCTTTAGCTGATCGTGAAGGGCTTGCGTTCCATCCGGTTTGATAGCCGGTAAGGTTAACTACTTTAAAATCGTTTACCGTTTGCCAGCCCAAGCGACTGTAATTATTTTCGAAAAATTGTGCATACCAGTTGTTCGCACGAAACTCGTCTAACGAGGCATCGTACAGCGTGGCCACCATTTCGGCAGCGACTTTATCGGCCTGTTTGCCTTTTACAACAATTTTCCATTCTTCGGCTGCACCGGGTTGCAGTTTGTCGCGGAACGTTTCAAACGTAACATCTAACGCCTTATTGCTGTACGGAACGGTTATCGCATAACTGCCTGCATACAACCGGCTGTTTTTAACAAAGGTTACGTGCAACGTAATGTTGCCCCGGTACTCTTCCGTAACCGGAATTTCCAATACACGCTGTTCATTCTTTAACGTAAGCCATTGTTTCGACAACAAGCGGCCATCTAATTCAATTTCGTACAATACGTTATTTAACTGTTCGGATGTACCAATGATCACGGAAGCCTTTTCGCCCGGCTCGGCATTGATTTTCAACGGCTGATACGCATATACAGCCGGTGTGGCCAACACCTTGGCTGCTGTATTAAACAGCTTAAAGTAGCTTACTTCCCTTACCACATTGCCTTCGCTATCGGCAGATGTTATTTCGGCCACATACTCGCCCTCCGGCCATTTTTGCAGATCGGTAAGTATTAAGGTTTTACTTTTCTCTGTATCGAAATTCTGTGAGAACACTTCCTGTTGTTTAGCCCACGTAAATTTGTTGGCTTCATCGGCATACAAATCGTTCGGAAAAAGTTTGTAATACTCTTCGCGCGAATATAACGCACGATCGGGCTGTTGCCATAAACGGTTTCGGAATGCCTTGTCGGGCGATTTTAGCAAGTGGATTTTTATAGCGCCTTTTGCCAGCTGAAACTGCCCGGCCAAATTGGTTGTATGGATCGGGAATTCGTGCTTCACGTCTTTTTTATGCTTATCAATGTCTTCCATCGACAATCCGATCAGCAACGATTTATATGCGACCGAAACCGTAGTTGAAGAACTATGTGTTTCACCGTTGATGTCGGTTACATCGGCATAAATGGTATAGTTAAAAGTAGGATCGGAAGCCCTGTCCACCGACAAGTCGGGCAAGGCGTTAAAGTCAACCTGAAATTTCCCGTTTTCGTCCGTTGTTGTTTTCCCGTTTGCAATCTCTATCTCAGGCGATGATGGGTACGTTCCCCAACGGCACCACCACCAAAACGGAAAATTAGCAACACGCACAACACGATAGGCAACCGAAGCCCCATCAATGTTTGCACCCGAATAGGCCAGTGCGAAACCTTCGGCCTGAATACGGTCGTTCAGCTTAAACGATCCGGTAACGGGATTAAAGCCCACCTCAAACTTGGGGCGTTTGTATTCTTCCACCGAAAAATATACCTGCCCGCTGCCGTCTGAATTTTCAATGCGCATTTGCCCCATCAATCCGCCCGATGGCGCGGTGAACGAGCCGCTGAAAGTTCCATATTCGTTAGTAACAACATTCAACTCGGCCACCTGCTGATGATTAACATCGTACAGCATTATGTTTGCATGACGCTTCGCTACTATTTCGGGTTTCTTGCCATCGGTATTCACAACCAACCCTTTAAAGTAAATGGTTTGCCCCGGACGGTAAATGGCGCGGTCTAAAAAGAAAATGGTGCTTGTATGCTTTTCGCGCTTATCGTTTTTGTGCTGATAGATCGACTCCGCATAATAATAGTACCGTCTGTCGATAGGTTCGGTGCTTATAAAATCAGAACCTTTGCTGAACGTTACCGAAAAACTTCTGCGGTTGTCGTCCTTAAAGTACGGTACTTTAAAGTAGCCTTTTGCATCGGTTGTATAAACCCCGGCTTTTACCGGTTCGTATTCGCCTTGTTTGCTGTTATAGCGTGATGTATAAACTGTTGCCGTTACATCGCGCAATGCCTCGCCCGACTGCCGGTTGAGCACATAAAACTCTGCACCGCCATCGTCTAAAATACGATGCACATACGTGATGTTTGAAACAACAGTAAACGCATAGGCCATGGCATTTGCCGATATGGCAAAAGAAGGTGCGTTGCTGAACAGTACCATATACTCGCCTACGGGCAGGGCATCGAGTTTAACTTCAAGGCTGTGTTGCTGGTAATCGCCATCATCGGGTAAGGTATAGCTTCCAACTTTAGCGGGAGTTTTGGCAATGAAATGGCGTAAGAACTCCGCTTCGCGATCGATGTTGTATTGTTTGTTTAATTTTTTTCGCAACGCCTGAACTTCATCGCGGTTTACCTGAATGATGCGGTAATGTAAACCGGTAAAGTTTTTATACGAAACCAACGCACGGAACGGCAAACCGGGGGCGTTGTTCTCTTCCATGCTAACGTTGACCGACTTCGTTAAAATACTTTCCTGTAAATTTTCGCAGAGGATTGCCCCATCCGAATCGGGGAAACGTTTTTTGGCCGCTTCGCAAATATCGAATGCTGTTTTTAAATCCCATTTATGCACATCGCCCTGTAAGGGTTTATAGTTTGCTGCCGAGCCAACATACGTGCGGGCTTTTTCAACGGTTACTTTACCCACCACCGGATGGTTGGCTACCTGCCGTTCGAGGTGTTCAATAGCCTTAAAATAAAGCTGGTCTTTTTCGGGCAGCGTTAAATGAGCCGCTACAAACTTCAGGCGTTTTAAATCAATTTCCACCCAGGCCGAGGGATCTTCATCCTGAATATGAAACGCCTCTAAATCCTGCAACAGTGTAAGGGCATAAAACTTCATGGAAGTTGTATCGTTCGATTCAATTTTTGTGCGGATAAACGTTTTGGCATCCGACAGGTATGCTTCTTTATCTAACACAAATGCGTACGCAGGCTTGGTTAACTCCGGCTCGGACGATGAAAAAAAATCAATAGCACGGTGCGCCAGAAAATCGTACAGCGTTGGCCGCAACTGTCGCCCCGGTGCATTGCCTTCGTTAAGCACGGGCGCATATACATCAATTTTTTCTTTTTTACTTTTATCAGCATCGGCCAAACTTAGCTTGTATTGTTCTGTTGTTTCCGATACAATTTTAGCGAGGCTCCATGTTTCGATATCATCCGCATCAAAATCGACTGTTTCGCTGCGATTCATAAACGCATACCGGTTTTGCTGGTAATACTGCCAGTACATTTCGCCCAGCATGGAATGCAGCAACGGCTTAACCGGGTACGTGGCCTGATCGGCCTCTTGCCGGAGTTTTACGAGGTTCTTAACAAACGCATTCTCTTCTTTAACATCGGTAAACTTGAGCTGATGGATATAAGCCTTTACCAACTGGCCGGCATGGTTTCGCTGTTTGGCTTCTTTTTCGATAGTCATAACAACTTTCAGTGCCGATTCGGGCAAACCTTTGTTTTCAAAATCGGTTACTTCCTGCCAGGCTTTGTCGAAATCGAAATCGCTCATCGTAGTGGGTTGGGTTTTGTGTTGGGAGGTTGTGCACTGCATCAAAAGAAACAATGCCAGTATAAAAAGGTTAATTTTTCGCATACACAATCGTTAATCGTACAAACAGAATACCGTGAAGTTAATAAAGTCACCGTAAAGATGAGTGAACGGGCTTTATTCCATAAATAAAGAAAGAAAAATAATCGTTACCGGAGAAAACTCCAGACAATCAAAAGGTTACCACACTGCTATTTCATCTCGTGGTATTTTTCAAAAACGTAGGCTATGGATTTATACGAATGCTGGAGTGCGTGATAAACCTCTTTGGGGCTCATCCAGCGCAACTCTTCAATATCCTCCTCCACGGCAGGGCGCATTTTAGAATCATCCAGAAGCTCCATCTTATACCAGCGTGTTTTTTTCAACATACTGCGCTTGTTCATGGTATAGGTGTGCCAGGTAGTGCATATTTTTTTACCGAGTTTTACCGAGATGTTGCACTCTTCAACCACTTCACGCACGGCTGTATCTCTGTATTTCTCTTTTTTCTCTTTTTTGCCTTTCGGCAGATCCCACTTTTTCATCCGGTAGATCATCAGGAACTTATCCTTTTTGCGGACTACACCGCCTGCGGCCTTCACTAACTTAAACTTGCTTTGGAAATACGCTTTAAGCGCTTCGTAATCGAACGGGGTAATGTGGAGCGACAACAACGGTGTGGGCACCGGTGAATTGAGGAAACTCAACAGCATATCAAAATCCTTTGGCTGGGCGTTTTGCACCCATACGTGATGGATAAGTTTGGCCTCTGTAATGGTTTCGACCGCAGCATCAATTACCAGATTAAACCGGCCGTTAGCCGGATTTTCGCCAGGCCGGTACATCCGTACTGGCACATCATTGATAAAAATGATCATGAGCCTGTAATTAACACTTTATCCATGTTCGCAAAAGAATAAAATATTTGGACGCGCACAAACGGTTACCGGATTTTTTATACTGTTTTTCGCAATGCACGGCCTGCCCGTAAAAGTACGGCACCAAACCTGAAATTCTCGCTGAGCCTTTGTACCTTGCTGCGTATGCCTATTATCAAAACACAAGAACAAACCGCGAGCAAGGTTGCTCAGCTATTGTTACAGATCGAAGCCATTAAACTACGCACCGGCCAACCGTTTACGTGGAGCTCGGGATGGAAATCGCCCATTTACTGCGATAACCGCCTGTCGCTTTCGTACCCTGAAATCAGAACGGCCATTAAAGAAGGATTGGTACAAGCCATTCACGAAAACTTTGCAGCGGTAGAAGCCGTAGCCGGTGTGGCTACTGCGGGCATACCGCAGGGCGCTTTAGTTGCCGAGGCGCTTAACGTTCCGTTTGTGTATGTGCGACCCAAACCGAAAGATCACGGCATGGAAAACCTGATTGAAGGCCGCATTGAAAAAGGGCAAAAAGTGGTAGTGGTCGAAGACCTTGTTTCGACCGGAGGCAGTTCGCTTAAAGCCGTAGAAGCGCTGCGCAAGGAAGGCGCACACATATTAGGCATGGTTTCTATTTTTAACTACGGGTTTGATATTGCCACCAACAATTTTTACAATGCCGATGTATCGTTGGTAAGCCTGAGCGATTTCAGTCATCTGCTAACCACGGCAGTACAGAACAACCATATCAAAGAAGAAGACCTCGTATCGTTAAAATCGTGGCGGGTTGATCCTTCGCGATGGATGAAGTAAATGTTAAGACGTTTTAACGTTGGAACGTGGATATTAAAAAAGGGTAATGACTATATTGGGTGTAGTTCATAAACAAAATAACATGCGAGGATTCTTATCATTATTTATTATTATTCTTTTTAGCCTTAATCTAAAAGTTATTGCGCAAAGACCTGCAGACATGCCAGGATATACGCCATTGGTTCCAAGATTAATGAGTGAGCATCATAAGGAAAACAGTAACAATTTAACAATTGACAAACTTTCTAATGCAGATTTTAATAGAAAAACACCATTAGAATCTATCAATATCTACACTACGTATGAGTTTGACATGGATATCGCAAAGGACAATAAAAGCTTAACAAATCCACCAGAAAAATTGATGATCTTTGATATTGTTTATAGCTATCGCTATTTAATACCAAATCATTCTAATCAAAATATAAATGAACTTCTGCCGACCATTAATTTGGGGAGCGACCTTAAGTTGTATAGTTTAAAAGCTAATTACTTATATGGAGACAAAGGTAAGATGAAAAGTAAGAAAATCAGCAAAAATCAAATAAGCACCGACACTACCAGCAATCAATTCACTATTAGGCTTGACGAGAGTATAATTCCGAATAACACTATCCTAGAGCTTACAATTGAGTTTAGTTCACAAACTTTTAATACTATAAAACCAACATTCAACAATAAAGGAAATTTTGAAAGGCAACTTATTTTTAGCTTACCAGGAATTTTTGAATATGATTTGCATCAAAAAAATACCACATTAGAATTAGTATCAGAAGATGCCTATATTTTCAAATTTTTAAACATTCACAGAAATACAAATGACTGGAACAGAATTGTTGAAGTATTTAAAAATGAGTACCAATCTTATTCATGGAAAGTCACTTCAAACTCTCAGATTGATCTTACATTTGAATTACAAGGTCTTAGGGTTCCGATTAATATTGACATAGGGGTGCCGCGTACACTTCTATACAGATAAAAGAAAAACGAACTACAATCGAGTAGACGGCCTCACCGGATTTTTCACCGATGAGGTGCGCCTCCCACACCAGGTTAACCACAAAATTCCTAAAAGTGCTTGATTTTAATAAGTTTTAGGAATTTTACGCATTCCAAACCTAAGGTAACTATCGGATGTCGCGAGTTGTTATGGAGTGCCAAAAACTTTCCAGTGCGTCATGCCGAGTGCAGTAATATCCGACAAAATGAAAAATTAAGCCACGAGGCATCCTCAAGTATAAAAGCATCGCAAGCCTAAAGGCATACGCAGATTCCTCGTTCCTCGGAATGACCAAGCTATTTTTGATATAACTTCTAATCCTTCGGCTTATTCTTCTTAAAATACTTTTTGAACGGCCAGCTCGAACGCATGGCTTTCAGGTTTTCGTCCAACTTTCCTGAAGCCTTCTCGGCATTGGTTACTGTTGATTTCAGGTTTTCTGCGAAAGCCGTATCGGTCAGCAACACGCTCATCGCGTTGTCTTTGCTGTTCATTTTGTCGGTAATAGCCTTTAAGTCTTTCGACATTTTTTTTGCATTATCACCTAATTTTTCAATGTTCGACAGCGTTTCGGTGAACTGCGCGGAGTATGTCGTATCGCGTATCAAATGCGTCATCAGGCCATCACCGTGGTTCATCTCATTTAAAATATCGTTAATCTGGTTTGTGGCACGGGTAGCGTTTTCGCTGGCTTTACGGATAGACGATAATGAAGCACGCAACTCCTTAGCCATCTCACCTTCGTTCAGCAATTCGCCAATCACACCTTCGCCTTTATTGATCATGGCCATGGTAATGCGCAAGTCCGATGTAATGGCTTTAATGTCTGTACCCACTTCTTTCGCAAGGTTAAACAACTCCTGCGTATCGGTTGGCGAGAATGAGTTAATCGTGTCGTTATCGTGAATGGTTTCAAGCGCTGTTCCCGGACGAATAACCACAATTTTATTCCCCACCAAACCATCGGAACCGATGTTGGCGGTAGCGTCTTTCTTGATAAACTGGTTTTGTTTGTCGGCCAGCGAAAGCGATACAATTACTTTACCTTCGGAAATAATGCGCACCCGTTTTACGGTACCAATCTTTACGCCCGAAAGCCACACCTTATCGCCTTCTTTCAGTCCTTCCACATTTTTAAAAATGGCCGATACCGTAAATGTTTTATTGAAGATGTTGTTTTCACGCCCGAGGTAAAACAACGATAACAGGAACAAAGCCACACCGCCTATGACAAAGGCACCAAGTGTAACGTTTCTTCTTATTTCCTGGCTTTCCATGCTATGCGAAATTAATAATTAAAAAACAGTTCAAGTTCATCTTTGGGGTTTGCCTTCAGTTGCTCGAAGGTTCCCTCTACTTTGTTGTATCCGTCAAACAACCCGATTATGCGATCGGATGTTTCGCGGGCGCAACTTAAATCGTGTGTGATAATAATAGAGGCGGTTTTATACTTGTCGCGCACCTCCAGTATCAATTCATTGATTTCACCGGCTGTAATCGGGTCAAGCCCGGCCGTGGGTTCATCGTACAATACAATTTCGGGATTAAGAATAAGTGTACGGGCAATGCCAATCCGTTTTTTCATCCCGCCCGAAAGCTCGGCCGGCAGTTGCTCGGCCGCGTGCGCAAGCCCTACATCTTCGAGGGCTTTCATTACTTTTTCGTTCAGGATTTTCCGGTCGAATATTTTCAGGTTCCGCTTGAGCGGAAACTCCAAGTTCTCGCGTACCGTCATGGAATCGTACAGCGCACTTAACTGAAACGAGAAGCCCACCTTAATCCTTAGTTCGTTCAGTTCACGCGGAGTAAGATGGTTTACATCATATCCTAAAATATTAATATCACCCGAGTCGGGCGTAATCAACCCGATCATACATTTAATCAATACCGATTTACCCGCGCCTGATTTACCGAGGATCACTAAGTTTTCGTTTTCAAACAAGTCGAGGTTTACATCGCGCAGCACCACGCGGTCGCCAAAACTTTTGTTCAGGTTGCGGATTTCCACCACTTTATTGGTTGTGATATTGGTTTTGTGGATCGCCTTCATCTTACCGGAAGAATAAGTTTACAATCTGCAACACAATTAAATCGATAATGAAAATAAACATCATCGACACCACTACCGCAATGTTTGCGGCTTTACCAACACCGGTTGTTCCCTTGTCGGAATAATACCCCGCATACGAACTGATAATACCAATCGCAAAACCAAACAAACTCGATTTTATTACCGATGCCCAGATGTCGGTGTACGTTATAGAGCCTGCCGCTTCATTGAAGTACAATGCAAAGCTGGTTCCGTTAATCGAGTTAACCATCGCGAACGAACCCATCAGCGCAACAATATCGGCAAACACAACCAGCAAGGGCAGCATTAATGTTGTGGCAAGAACACGTGTTACCACCAAATACGAAAACGGGCGCGTACCCGATACCTCCATGGCATCGATCTGTTCGGTAGCCTGCATACTGGCCAGCTCGGCTCCAATGTTCGACCCTAATTTACCGGCACAAATAAGCCCGGTAATAAGCGGCCCCAGCGAGCGTATCACCGCCTGCGACACTAATGATGGCAGCCACGACTCGGCCCCGAAAGAGGCCAGCGATGGTCGCGACTGCTTGGTAAATACAATACCTGCCAAAAACGCTGTAAATGTGATCAGAAACAACGACCGCACCCCCATCACATAACACTGGTTTAGAATCTCGCGTGTTTCGTACGGAGGGTAAAATACTTCCTTAAAGAAGTTTTTAATGAACTTATAAATCTCTGCGGTGTGCAGTAAAATATCCTTGATCTTCATGGGTCTGTCGTGCCATCAGCAAGATAGAAATTATGCCAACTATACTGCCAGTATGCATTTGCACGCATAGCGGCTAAAAGCCGGTAAAAGTATCACTATTTACCGTACATCCGTAGAAAAAAATCAACATAAACGACAGAATTTTATGTTTTCGGAAAAAAACAGGATTATTACTTTCGGAGCCTGAAAAACATAACAAAACAATAAAATGGATTCGTTGACACACATTGCCCTGGGCGCCCTTGTAGGCGAGGCGTATGCAGGTAAGGCACTAAGCCGCAACAAAGCAATGCTGATCGGGGCAGCCGCGCAAAGTTTTCCTGATATTGATTTCGTTCTGGGCTTTTTCAACTCACCGGTAGATGACCTGTTAGCACACCGGGGCATTACCCACTCGATCTTCTTCAGCATACTGGCTACACTGGCGCTGGCCTATATGATGAAACGCTTTATACAAGCCGAAGAAGGGTTTACCCTGCGCCACTGGATTATCTTTATCGGGATGGAAATTGTCCTCCATTTAACGTTAGATTGTTTAAATGCTTATGGTACGGGGTTGTTCGAACCGTTTACCAACCACCGAATTTCGTTTAACGTAATTTTTGTTGCCGATCCGTTATTTACCCTTTGGCTGGCAGCGGCTATGCTCGTTTTGTTTTTTCTTCGCAAAGAAAATATTCACCGTTTGAAAATCGTCCGCACCGCCATCATCATCAGCGGATGTTACCTGTTCATCTGTTTCGTCAATAAATCCATCGTGGATAACCGGGCGCAAAAATCATTTGCAACGGCCGGTATCACGCCCAAACAATACTTCACCTCTCCCACTCCGTTAAATACATTGTTATGGTATGTCGTTGTCGAAGGCGACTCAGGGTTTTATATCGGTTACAGTTCGGTGCTCGATAAGCAAAAAAACATATCGTTTGATTTTTATCCGCAAAACAATTTTTTACTGACTGATATTAAGAACCAAGACGAGGTAGAAACACTTAAATTATTTTCGCAGGGGTTTTATACCATCGAGCGTATCGACAACGCACTTGTTTTCAACGACCTGCGGTTTGGGCAAATCGGAGGCTGGCATACACAACACGCACCGTTTGTTTTTTACTTTTATTTGGATAAACCCGATATGAATACTTTGGTTATCCAGCGCGGTCGGTTTACAGGCTGGAACAAAGAAACATTGGTTTCGTACTGGCGTAGGATGTTAGGGCTTAGGGATTAGGACTTAGGGATCAGGACTTAGGTATCAGGTGTTAGGGATTAGGCGACCTAAGTCCTGATCCCTAACACCTAAGTCCTGATATTTATTCGCGGTGACGAATGCGAAACGTGAAAACGAAAAACCCAAGCCGTAATACATTATACGCAAACCTGTTCGCCAGGCGGTTAAAAAATGTGTGGTGTTTATTAAATGTTTCCTGCGTAATACGAACACAATCTTCCCGGATAACATCGTGAAGTTTCTTTTCAATGTCGTGTACCAACTGCGGAGTAAATATGCCCAGGTTTAACTCAACACTCGCATACGCGCTGAGGTTATTCACATTGTACGACCCTACGGTAGCATACAGGCCATCGGCTGCGGCCACTTTACCATGCAATACATTTTTTTGGTATTCCCATATTTCGATGTTGTTCTTTAACAACCATTCGTACATAAAACGCTCAGCCCGTTTGGCTAAGGGCACGTCCGAATCGGCCGTTAATATGACACGGATTTTTACGCCCCGTTTGGTTGCACTTTTTAATCTTCGCCTCAGTTGATACCCCGGTAAAAAATATGGCGACATAATAATAACTTCTGATTTCGCTAACCGCAACATGTGCTGGTAGCTGCGGGTGATTTGCGCTTTGCGTGTCAGCCAATCGTTTACACAAATATTCAATGCCACCTTACCTTCAATTTGTGGTGCTTGCTTATGAACAGGAATTGGCGACCGCATACGCCTGCGGCATATTTCCCCAAGCTCTCGCGATACATCACCTTCACAATACAAAGCCCAATCGAGCCAGGCAGGCACTCCGTTAACATCGTTATACCGATCGCTTACGTTTAAGCCGCCCACCAGGCTTTTATACCCGTCAACCACTACTACTTTGTGATGTAACCTTCGCCCGAGGTAAAACTTATCGCTTTTAAACACAGGCTGAAACCACCGGAAATAAATACCGGATGTTTTCAGTTCTTCAACCCATGCATGGGGCAACGCCTGCGATCCGTAGGCATCTAACAAAACATATACGTGAACACCACGCCTTGCGGCCGATAGTAAAGCATCGGCCACTTGTCTGCCCGTAGTATCGGCATCGAAAATGTAAAACTGGAAATAAATAACGTGCTGCGCTTCACGGATGATTTTATCCAATAGCGAAAAATAGGCGCTGCCCCCACGCAAAAATTCTGCATGACGGGCCGATGTCATATTTACCAGGTTGTGCGCAGCCATTGTTACACCGGGTAAATATGGGTGTCTTTTAAAGCCTTTACAAATTTGATTGCCGTTTCGGGGTTATGCGCGTTGTAAAGCACAAGACTCTGTACACTTATCCGGCCAGCTTAAAGCCGATTATAAAGGTTGTGCCTTTCCCTACGGTACTTTCTACATCGATGGACGCGCTATGGCTGTTGAGTATGTTTTTTGTTGAGGTTAACCCAAGCCCCATGCCTACGGGTTTCCCGGTAAAAAACGGATCGAACAGTTTTTCAATATCTTCGGTCGCTATGCCTTTGCCGTTATCGGTGATGGTAACGATAACCGAACCATTGCTTTGGATAGTACGCACCAGCAACTCGCCTGCACCCTGCCCCATCGCATCTATGGCGTTTACAATAATATTGAGAAAGGCAATTTTCAGTTTATCCCGATCGACCAAAACACGCGGAAGGTTTTCTTCAAAATCTTTTTCGAGTTTAACCTGATGGAGGTTCAAACTATCGGCAGCCAACAGCATGGTTTCGTCCAGAACAGCATTCACATCTGACAACTCAAGGTTTAACTCCCCTGGTTTTGAAGAGTTGAGCATTTCGGTGATGAGGGTATCAATACGCTTAGCGTTACGTTCAATGATTTCACCATACACCTGTACCGCTTCGTTACCGGCTGGCATTTCATCGCGCAAATGTTCAAGTGCCAGGTTTAAGTTGGTTAACGGATTACGCACTTCATGTGCAATGGTACGTGCCAGTTTGCCCGTCATGGAAAGGCGTTCTGCCGCCAGCATATCTTTTTCAGCTTTTTTCTTTAACTCCAGCGCTCGGGTAGCTCTTACAAACAAAATGGCCATACCGATGATAGACAAAATAGTATAACCCAGCAACGACAACGGGGTAATATTCCGGTAGCCCTCTTCGCTTTGTACACGGCTTACATAAATATTCTCTTCGATTTCGTTTATCGCACGAATGATATTGCGGATTTTCGTCATGTTTTCCTTGCCGTCCTTGAGCAACTTACTCTCGTACCGGTCCATATACAACGAACTGCGTTCGGCATTCGATAAAATGCGGCTACTGATCAGGTACTGGTTGGTAACCAAAAGTTGAAGTGTATCGACATACAGGGTTTGTATGAGGTTGTCGGCTACAAGGCTATCGAGTTCTTTCAGCATGCCCGGTAAATCACGGATAGACCCGGTGTAGGGTTCGAGGTAAGACGAATCGCGCGTAAGCTGATACCCCCTATGACCGGTTTCGGCATCTTTGATGGATGAGAGTACGTTTTCGGCTACGCGCACAACCTGTTTGGAGTGGCGCACTAATTTTACTTCGTTCGTGTAGTTATCGAGGTTGCGGTACGTGAGCAAACTCACCGAAATAAGCACAACCAAAATGGCAAGAAAAACGAACTTAACGTATATATCTCTCATGCTAACGTATTTCTACACGGGGCACACAAACCGGTATGGTTATGCTTTAATGTTATAAAGCTTCAATTTATTGTACAGTGTTTTGCGGTCGATATTCATCAGTGCGGCTGCACGCGACTTGTTGTAGTTTACTTTTTCCAGCACGTCCATAATAGCCTGACGCTCGGCAGAGCCTGCAATGTTTTTCAACAAACTGCCCTCATCGTTGTGCGGCATACCTGCGGCATTTGCATCGATGGGATGAACGATTTCCTGCGGCAGGCTTTCAAGCTCAACCACATCGCCCTGCGTTAACAGCACCGCGCGCTTTACCACATTGTTCAATTCACGCAGGTTACCATGCCAGTAATAGTTTCGCAATTGTGCCGTTACCTGGGGCGAAAACGATTTAACATTTTTGTTCAACGCGCTATTTGCTTTTCCCAAAAAGAAAGAGGCAAATATGCCAATATCATCTTTGCGTTCGCGCAAGGGCGAAAGGGCAATTTTAAATTCATTCAGGCGGTGGTACAAATCTTCACGGAACCTCCCTTCTTTTACCGCTTTGGTTAAATCTTCGTTGGTGGCCGCAATAATGCGCACATCAATGGCGATGTCGCGGGTTGCGCCAATACGCTTAATCCTGCGTTCCTGAAGTACCCTGAGCAATTTTACCTGGTTTTCGTACGACAGGTTTCCGATCTCGTCTAAGAAAATGGTACCGTTGTTTGCCAGTTCAAAACTGCCTTGCTTATCGTTGATGGCTCCGGTAAAAGCACCTTTAACATGACCAAACAACTCACTGCCTGCAAGTTCTTTTGGCAACGCTCCACAATCAATGGCGATAAATGCATTGCCGGTACGGTTACTCAATCGATGAATGGACTGGGCTACAAATTCCTTTCCGGTTCCGGTTTCACCGGTGATAATAACCGACATATCCGAAGGCGCAATCAACTCGATGTAACGTTGTACCGTTTGCGACTGCGGGCTTTCGCCCACAATAAATTCGTGGTTTGTTATGCCCGGTGTTGAAGCCGACCGGTTTGGCTTTACCGAACCTGCTTTATCTTCGGTCGTATCAGAGCCTCCAATATTTTTTTGATTGTTTTTTTCAATCGTTTCACGAATGGTTACTAACAGTTCATCGGGATATAACGGTTTGGTAACATAATCGTTGGCACCATAGCGGAATGTTTCAACGGCTGTACGCACATCGGAGTAACCGGTTATGATAATCACCGCTGCCTGCGGATTTAACACTTTTATTTTTTGGAGTGCATCTACCCCCGTCATATCGGGCAACCGGTAATCGCATAACACCAATACATACCCCGTATCGCGTAACAATTTTAAGCCGCTTTCACCGGTATGGGCAACGTCAACTTCGTACTGGTTTTTTGTAAGGAACTTCGACAATACCAGGCACATATCTTTATCATCGTCAATTACAAGTATGCGGTTGTTCATAAGCATTAATTTATTAACTGGAGGTTATTCAATATAAGTTCGATGGTACGTTTAGAAAACGGCTTGGCAACAAAACCATCGGCACCGCGTTCAAGCGCTTTTTTTCGTTCTACATCGTACGCACTAATTACAATTACGCGCGAAGTTGATTTCGCCTGCTGTAAGGCTTCCAGCAAATCGAATCCCGAACCATCGGGCAGGTTAAGATCAACAAAAATAATATCGTACGATGAAGGAGCGATCCGGGATTTAGCTTCGGTAATACTGGACACATACTCGGCCCGCAGCCCAAGCGATTTTAAATGAAGGGTAAGCAAACGGCAAATATCCGGCTCGTCATCAACTACTAAAGCATTTTTCATCGAATACATTACTTCACTGTTTATCGTGTACTTAACATGCCTTTGTAACGGATGCCCCGAACGTTTTTAACTTCAAAACGGACAGACTTGCGTTTGGTAACTTTAAACGGAAACAGAACCCTGACCATTACAACCGTAACACACCAGCCACTTACCAGCACAATCAGGATCGACAACAGAACTCTTGCTACATCTTCCATAAGCCATGATTTTGCTGACACAAAAAGAAAAATCATGCCATCGAAAAACAAAACCGCTGCATACCCATTGTGCAAGAAATGTAGAAAAAAATCCCCAATTATTGTAGAATTACCAACGCAATGATTTTATAAAACCACGTGCTCCGGCTCAAAACGAGTGGCACGTTTTTTACCCGATGCCTCTCGAAACTAAAAACCCATTATTTATGAGCAACCTCTTATACCTTATTGCTGTTATCCTCATCATTGGCTGGATATTAGGCTTTTTCGTGTACAGTGTGGGTGGTTTAATCCACGTATTATTGGTTATCGCCATTATTGCCGTTGTACTTCGTTTGATTCGCGGAGATAAAGTTTAAATGCAGGGAGGCATTCTGCCAGTTGTTTGCGATTGAAGAACGCCTCCCGTAACTTTATTGCATGACCGGGTTGATGAAGCGCCTGCTGGCAGGTATTTTTATACTGATTGTCGTATCTGCAGGCATTGCCTGGTACGGTACGCCCGTTCTTACTAAAAAAATAGCAAGTATAACGCAACAAAAATTAGATTCACTGGGTATTCACGCCTCCGTTTCGGTAAATATATGGAAACGCGCCATCCGGTTAGACAGCATTACCTATGCAACCCCGTTACGCAACGACAGCCTGCACACCCGGCCACACCAGGTTTTTATCGCCACGCTTCAGGCCAGCGGCATTCACATACTTCCGTTTATAAACGATAAAAAAATTATTATCAACACACTTGTGCTTACAGATGGAGCGATTTTGTACAATAAAGCATTCAAAAAATCACCAACAGATTCAACTACACCATTACATAACCAACCTATTGTTACCGGTATCGAACTAAAGCGAACACTCATTACCAATATTTCTGCAACGGTAATGCACGATACCCTCGCGGTAAGCACGGGCACATTAAACAAGCTTCGGCTTGATGATCTTGAAATCAGATTCCAAAACGACACCGTTTACCGGATAGGTAATGTTGAAGTCGATCTTCAGCGCATAGCATACAAGAAACCTGGCGACCTGCACGGTATTTCTGTTGCGCGTGCCATTTATACAAGCAAGCGCGAAGCCCTTGAAGTTGACTCGTTTAAAATAATACCCGCGTATAACAAAAACGATTTTGCCCGCATCGCCAAAATTCAAAAAACACGGTTAGATATTTTATTGCCGAAAATCGTAATGCAAGGCATTAAACACCAACGCTTTTTTGCTGACTCAACCATAGAAGTAAGCCGCACCGTTATAACCGATGGTTATGTACACGCTTACCGCGATAAACACTACCCGTTTGTGCGTAACCGGATTATGCCTTTACCAATTGAGGGCATCAGACAATTGCCCTTCAACATAAAATCAGACACTATTCTTATCCGTAATGCCAACATTGCGTATGAAGAATTTTCTGAAAAAGGATTACCCCAACCCGGAACCATTACCTTTAATTCGTTAAATGCTACGCTATCGGGTCTATCGACCGTTGAAAAAAATCCAGACAGTAAAGCATTCAGCACTTTAACAGCCGAATGCCGCGTAATGAACAGCGGTGTTTTAAACGCAACCTTTAAGCTGCCACTGAACAGCACCATGAATTACGAAGCCTCCGGCAGCATCCGAAATATGAACCTCACTTCGCTTAACCCTGCGTTAGGGTATTTAACGCACATGGAAATCCGTTCGGGTATATTAAATGATCTTCGGTTTACGTTTTCGTATAACGATAACACCTCTACCGGTGAAGTATTACTGAACTATTCAAATCTGAAATTGCGGGTATTAAACCAGGATGGTTCCAGCATCCATAAAGTGCTTTCGGGTGTCATCAATGCCGTGGTACGCTCGGATAAAGACAAAACCGTGGATAAATCCAAACGCACGGGCGTCATTAATATTGAACGCGACAAAAAACGTTTTGTGTTTCAGCTTTGGTGGCAATCCATACTTAATGGGTTACAATCAACTTTTATGAACAAAAGCACAACGAACAACAAGGGAAAAGCAAGAGGCGGGGGTTAATCGTACCATTTCTGGCTAATAAAATATCTTCCAAAGTAATTGAGAAAACTGTTTCTTAGCTTTTAAGTTTACAAACTGAAACCGGTACGTGGCCAGCGAACAAAAAATCAAACGAATCTTCATCAAAAGCATGAAGGTATCCG
Organism: uncultured Roseivirgaceae bacterium; assembly: GCA_964404445.1. GTDB lineage: Bacteria > Bacteroidota > Bacteroidia > Cytophagales > Cyclobacteriaceae > UBA2336. Next base: position 235,404 of record CAYOJW010000002.1, read on the forward strand.
GGTGGATTATCCTCTCGGTACTGATTTTATTCGTTGTGGCTGTTTTGCTGATCAGGCTTCCTTCCGTTCAACAAAAAATAACACAACGTGCCGTTCAATTCCTGAAAGGAAAAATCGGCACCGAAGTACGGCTGAAACGGGCTTTCATCGGGTTCCCTAAAAAAATTATCATAGAAGGTTTATACCTCGAAGATCAAACAGCCGACACATTACTGTATGTGGGCGAATTGAGTATTGATGCCGACTTTTGGGCACTGACAAAAAACCGCATTGAGCTGAACACCATCCGGCTTACGCAGTGTACCGGCAACGTAAAGCGGGCAGCCAACGACAGCGCCTTTAATTTCTCTTATATTATAGATGCCTTTGCGGATTCCACAACATCGGCCGAAGCCGATACGACCGGCAGTGCATGGCAGTTTGCCATAGAAACCATTCGCCTCGAAAACATAAACCTGTTGTATAACGACAGCCTGACGGGCGATTATATTCAAAGCAAAACAGGTCGGTTCATCATTGATATTGATGAGATCGATCCCGCACGTTCGGTTTACAAAATAAACGACATCGATGCCCGTAACATCATCGCAAAAATTGAGCAACATAAATTACCGGTAGCACAACCGGAGCAAATTCAAAAAAATGATTCCACTACCCTACCGTTCGACATCGGTATAAAAGAAATTACCCTCCGCAACATTCAATTTTCGTACACGCAACTTCCGTTGAAACAATCCATACAAGCCGATTTAAACTATGTGTATGTAGATGTGAATGCTATTGATTTACAGAACAACCTGTTAGACATTGATAACATCGAATTAAACCACTCCGCGCTTTCCTATAATTTCCATCAGCCCGAACAAGACAAAACAAGCAAACCCGCAACACAAACCGAAGCAACACCTTTTACAGGATTAAATATCCCCTGGAAAATTCGCATAAACGAAATCAGCTTAGACGACAACCGCATTCAGTACCATAATACAGCCTTACCCGTACAGAAAAATGTATTCGATGTAAACCACGTGTGGTTGTTCGGGTTGCAATGCTCCATAGATGATGTCGTTATCCACAACAATGAAATTCAGGCTAAGGTTAAAAACCTGGCCTTCCAGGAACGCAACGGTTTCAACATCCAAAATTTTAAAACTGATTTTAAACTAAACAACACATCGTTAAACATCAAAGAATTTCTTTTAGCCTCTGGCAATTCATCGCTTGAGTTTTCAGGGCAGGCATCGTTTCCGGATATAAGCCGTTATGCAGAAGCAAAGGTTAACGTAGCTATACCGCGCGTTGTCGTAGCCGTAAACGATATGCTGTATTTTACGCCTGCCCTGCTCGACAGCATTCCTGTTACGCTTCCGCCACAAACCGCTTTAACCCTATCGGCACAACTTACCGGTACCGTAAGCGACCTCGCATTACATAAACTAACGCTTCAGGCATTGAAGCAAACCGAATTAAATCTTCATGGACATATAAAAAACTTACCCGACATCGATCAGGCACAACTGTCGTTCACGTTAGACAAACTTCACACTACTGCGGCCGATGTATATTCCATCGCAAACGATTCGCTCATACCTTCATCGGTACAAATACCCGACTGGCTTACCTTAACCGGATCGCTTGCCGGAACACTCAAACAGCCAACCTTTGAAGCACTGCTTCAAAGCAGTTCCGGTAATATGAAGGCACAAGGCAGCCTAAACCTGATCAACACACCAACATATACTTTACAGGTCAACACCAACAATTTACATATCGGCAAGCTGTTACGGCAACCCGAAACTATTGGTGAGTTAGCCGTTACCGCTTCGGTTAATGGTGCTGGTTTTACGTTAGATGAGTTGAATACCAATCTAAATATTCTCATTTCAAAATTTGAATACAACCAATACACCTACACCGATATTGCCATGAAAGGTTTGCTAAACCGTTACCTTTTTTCAGGCGATATTACTTCGCACGATCCCAATCTTGATTTTACTGTTCAGGGCGGTTTAGATTACACCTCCGATATTCCCGTTTATCAACTCAATGCTAACCTCACCAATGCCGATTTTCAAAAATTGAACTTATCCGAACAGCCGTTGAAAGTCCGGGGAGGGCTTGAAGTAAACCTCGCCACATCCGATTTCAGAATCATTAACGGTAACATGGGCATTTATAACGTGGGCATTTATAATGGCGAATCGCTTTACCTTGTTGATTCACTTTTGTTCGCCAGCGTTGACCAGGCGGGAAAAAGTAGCATGACCATTGAATCGGATATTGTTGCCGGCAGGTTTGAAGGAACGTTTAACCTCTTCAACATTGCCCCGGTAATGAAACAACATTTCAACCGGTACTTCTCGATGCACGATACTTCCGTACAGGAATTTACAACGCCCCAACGCTTCTCGTTCGATCTTACGCTCAAAAACACCGACCTGATTACAGAAATCCTCCTCCCCGAACTTGATTTCGTACCCGGAAAAATCAAAGGCGAGTTCGACAGTGAAGCGCACAAACTGAACATTGAAATGAATGTGGCACAAATTAAATACGCAACCACATCGCTCGATTCCATCGCGTTTAACATACAATCAAACCGTGATGAGCTTACCTACCGTTTCAGGTTAAAGAACATCTTACTTGATACACTCATCATCGATGCGCTGCAATTAGTGGGAAAGGTAGAAAACGATTCAATCTATACTGCGTTTCAAATTCTCGACAACAAAAACGAGCGTAAGTATGTATTGGGCGGAGCCTTTAAAAGCTTCGATGATAAATTCCGGTTCAAATTCCTCCCCGATCAGGTTAAACTGAATTATGATACCTGGACTGTTCCCGAAGACAATTATCTTGATCTCGGCAAAAGCGGTCTTGTTGCCCACAACTTTACACTATCAAAAAACCAGGAGCAATTTGCGTTGGTCACAACCACGCACGATTCTACTTTGGCGTTTGAGTTTAACCGTTTTGAATTAGCGAACATTACACAATTAGTGCGTGGCACAATACCGGCCAGCGGTGCTTTAAACGGCAATTTGAAATTTTCCACTTCGGGAAGCGGAACGTTCAACTCGAAATTGCTGATCAATGCTTTACACGTATTAGAAAAACCCGTGGGCGATGTGTCGCTTGAACTTGCGCATACCGCGAACCGGTACAATATCAACATGAGCATTCAAAACGAGGGGTCAAATGTAACCGCTACCGGGTATTACCTGCCTGACGAAAATAATCCCTCCATACAATTAACAACAAGCCTCGAACCTCTAAACCTTCGGGCAATAGAAGCCTTTTCGTTCGGACAGTTGCAAAACGTAACGGGTATTGCTACCGGGAAAATCTTCGTATCGGGCGCTTTACGTCAGCCGAACATCCGGGGCAACATTACCTTCCGGGATGCAGCGTTCAAATCGACATACCTGAACAGCAATTTTGCTTTACAGCACGAAACCATCACCTTCGATGAAACCGGTATCGTATTTAAAAACTTTACCATCAACGATCAAAGCAAGAAAAACAACGCTGTAATGGATGGCAGCATCCTCACAAAAAATTATAACGACTTTCGGTTTAACCTCAGGCTGAACACAAAAAACTTTCAGGTGTTAAACACGCAGGCCGAAGATAACGATATGTTTTACGGCAACGTAAAAATTCATGCCCGCGCACAAATTACCGGAAGCATGAACCGCCCACGGGTTGACGTTACACTTGGTGTAAGTCCCGATACCGAACTTACTTACATTGTTCCGCAGTCGCAAAAAAGTGTTATGGAGCAAAAAGGCATTGTCGAGTTTGTGGATAAAGATGCATACAAAGATCCTTTCCTGAAAGACATTCTGTTAGCCGATACTGCGCGAATGATTTTTACAGGGATGGATCTGACAGCCAACCTTGAACTAACCGACAAGGAAACTTTTCATGTCGTGATCGATCCCGCAACAGGCGATAAACTTTCCATCAACGGAAACGCAAACCTCACACTAAACATGAACCCTTCCGGGAACATGAGCCTATCGGGACGGTACGAAGTAACAAAAGGAACCTACAACTTTTCGTTTTATAAGTTTGTAAAGCGTGATTTTGAAATCGTAAAAGGCGGTTCGCTGATGTGGTCGGGCGATCCGTTAAATGCCCGCATCGATTTACGCGCCAGCCATCGCGTGGAAACTTCGCCTGTTGATTTAATTGCACGTGCCAGCGCAGGCACACCCGACCCGCGTTACCAGCAACGGTTACCCTTCTTGGTTTACCTCGATATGAAAGGGCAATTATTAGCACCTGAAATAAGTTTTTCGCTCGATATGCCCGATGACAAGAAAAATTCTTTCAGTAGCGTATATACTATTCTACAAGATATTAACACACGCGAATCGGATGTTAACAAACAGGTTTTTGCGTTATTGATTCTGCGAAGATTTATTTCAGACAATCCGTTTGAAAGCCAAGGCGGCTCAGACATTGCCAACACAACACGCACCAGCGTTAGCCGGTTATTGTCCGATCAGCTCAACCGCCTTTCTGAAAATGTAAAAGGTATTGAATTAAGTGTGGATATTAAATCGTACGAAGATCACACCACTACCGAAGCGCAAGGCAATACACACGTGCAACTTGGTGTTTCCAAATCGTTGTTTAACGACAGGCTTGTGGTAAAACTATCCGGCAACGTTGATGTAGAAGGTGACGACTCCAAACAAGGCAACGTAACTGATTATATTGGCGACCTCGCGCTGGAGTATAAAATTACCCGTGACGGCCGGTTCCGCATTACCGGCTTCCGTACCAGCAACTACGACATGATTGACGGTGAACTGATTGAAACCGGTGCCGGCCTCATCTACATCAAAGATTACAACACCCTGAAAGAACTGTTTAAAGCGAATGCAAAATAAAACCAATACACTATACCGTGCATCGCGCTTTTTAAAACATGGCATCGTGTTTATGCTATACATCATGCTCACGGGGTGTACCGGTACTAAATTTCTAAAAGAAGGCGAAACATTTTATACCGGAGCCAAACTTAACATAAAGCCGCAAGGGAAAATCAGTGGACTAAGCGCGTTGGAACCCGAACTGGAAGAATACATCACGCCACAACCCAACAACACCCTGCTGGGTATGCGGCCGGGTGTTTGGTTTTATTACGTTGCCGGTACACCCAAAAAGAAAAAAGGAATACGCAATTTTATCAAAACCAAATTAGGTAAAGAACCGGTTTTATTAAAAGATGCCACACCGCAACAAACCGCGCAGGCATTAGAAGGCCAGCTTCACAACGATGGGTATTTTAAATCGAAAGTTTCGGCCGAAGTCAACACCAAAGGCAAAAAAAGTCGTGTTGTCTATCACATTACGTTAGAGCGTCCTTATCGAATCGGGCAGATTAATTACCTGTTACCTGACGCGGCCTATGCACAACTCATTGAAATCATTAAACAAAACAGTTTAATAAAAGAAAATCAAAAGTATAGCCTGGCCTTGCTGAGTGCCGAGCAACAACGCATTGAAGATGTCGCACAAAATGCAGGTTTCTACTACTTCGATGACCGCCATTTGCTTTTTAAAGCCGACAGTACAGTGGGTAATAAAATGATCGACCTCGACCTGACCGTTGAGCCCGGCATGCCCGAACGCGCCAGGCGCACCTATACCTTACGCAACATCACACTTTACCCGAATTATACTGTAACAAACGACAGCCTCGCAAGCACCAGCGACACATTAACCGTTGACCACTTTACCTACATCGACAACCAGCACAATTTTAAACCCCGTGTGCTAACCAATGTTATTAACCTGAAGCCCGACAGTATGTACAGGCGCATCGACCATGAATATACATTGAGTCATTTAATGGGTTTAAACACCTTCAAATACGTGAACATTAAATACCGGCCTGTTCGTGGCGACTCGGCCGGGTTAAGCGCAAGCATCTTTCTTACACCACACCTCAAAAAATCGTTACGAATGCAACTTCAGGGTGTATCGAAATCAAACAACTTTGTGGGGCCGGGACTTGAATTTGTTTTTACCAACCGTAACCTGTTAAAAGGAGCCGAGTTGTTTCAGTTTAAAATGAATGGCTCGTACGAAATGCAAATCCGGAGCAAACAAACCAATCCGCTTAACGCGATCGAGTTTGGTGCCGAAGCCAGTCTTTCGGTACCGCGTTTTATAACGCCTATCCGTATCCGGTATCATTCGGCCAAATATTTACCGCAAACACAATTTAAGGCAGGCTTTACACTTCAACAACGGTTACAATATTTCAGGTTGATGTCGTTTAACATCAACACCGGCTATACGTGGCGCGAAACTACCTTAAAAACACACGAACTGTTTCCGGTTGACATCACGTTTGTTCGTACCGATAATACTTCGCAGGAGTTTGAAGACCGCCTGGCCGAAAATGCCATACTGCGTAACTCGTTCCAGAATCAGTTTATTTTAGGACTTCGATATGCTTACACAATCAACACACAACTCCGTGACGACATCGAATCAAAATACAATTTAAAAAGTACAAAGCGACACCATTTTTACCTGAACGCCAGCATTGAGCTGTCGGGCAATATCCCGTACGCCATTCAATCGGCAGCCCGCAACAACGAAGATGAGCCTTTCACCATTTTTAATACACCGTATTCGCAGTTCGTTCGCCCCGTATTGGATTTCAGGCATTACTGGCAGCTCACTAAAAAGAGCAAAATTGCTTCGCGGTTATCAACCGGGTTAGGCTATGCGTTTGGTAACTCGCAATACATGCCTTACATCAAACAGTTTTCGATGGGCGGTTCCAACAGTTTACGGGCATTTCCGGCACGTTCCGTTGGGCCGGGTACATTTAATTATTTAGACAACAATACAGCGTTGTTTATCGATCAGCGGGGCGATATTAAAGTAGAAGCAAATGTTGAATATCGTTTCGACATCATCAGCGCATTAAAAGGCGGTTTGTTTGTAGATGCCGGAAACATCTGGCTTATGAAAAACGATGCGGCACGGCCGGGCGGGCAATTCGATAAGCAAAAATTCCTGAAAGAAATTGCCGTTGGCACCGGGGCCGGTCTTCGGCTCGACTTCAGCTTTTTTGTTTTACGTGTGGACGTGGCCTTCCCGATCCGGAAAACCTATACTACGCAGAGTGGTACAAACGAATTTCAATGGGCGTTTCGCGATATAGACTTTGGCAGTCAAACCTGGCGGCACAACAACCTCGTGTATAACATTGCTATCGGTTATCCGTTTTAGCATAATACTAAGAAATATACTTCTTGCTTCCCCTGCCGAACATGGAGTGATCTGATAAATGGATATATATGTAATATTGGTTATATTCGAGTGTTGGATATCATTGCAAATATGTCTTAAAATGGATTGGGTTAAGAAAGCAGTCGATAACGCATTAGAGAAAATGTCGAAAGAAAAAATCTTGATGAAGGTTCCCGGAGACATCCCACCGGAAATGCTTGATGAAACAATTGAACAAACAGACGATTGGAAAGGTTGGCGGCCTATCAATAGCATAATAACAGATGAGGACATTCAACGATTTGAGAAGAAAATCGGATTGAATCTGCCCCTATCCTATAAAGAATATCTCAAGTACAAACATTTCTATAATTTACAAATACCTGACCAGGCAGTAAGGTTATTCAAGCATTTACCAGACAAAAACTTAAAGGAATTGAATTATCGTATCTTTGACCTTCACCAGCCTGAGTTAATTATTGGTCGGCAGTACATTTATATTGCTGATTTCAACGACTATGGGCTTTTGTGTTTTGATGGCAATGATATCGTTAAAGATAACGAATACAGAATTGTGTACTTAGACTATATAGACGCTGAAATAGGAGGCATTCATGAATACGCAGACAATTTTCGTAACTTAATGGAATCAGACAGCGAAAAAGGGAATAACTTTATTGACTGGTTAAACGAGTATTATAAGTGAACAGGCAACAAACCAAACAAAATTGTAACCAATGGCGGGTACTTATGTACAATGTATATCTGACAAATGACTAAGAGAACAACTAAAATTTTAATCATCGGACTGTTAACAGTAACCGGCTTGACCTTTGGTTACTACAAGATTGACAAATTTATAAAAATAGACTCTTGTCTTGACAACGGTGGACGATGGAATCATGAAACAAATGAATGTGAGAATGAAGCTGTTAATATTCAAGTTGAAAAAATAATACTTGGAACATGGACAACTAAAACCGGTGACATGACCCTCATCATTAAAGAAGATAAAATAGCTGATACAGAGTATTTTGGAAGTTTTAAATACTCTATAAAGGAAGACTCAATAACTATATTTTATGACACCCCGGTCAAATACAGGTTAGTGGTGAATAATAGCAACAGGCTTGTACTTCAATCAACTGACGAAAACAGGGAATACTACAAGGAAAATTAACAGGTTAACTAAACCACGAAAGACAAGTAAAAAAAACAGGTACTATAATCACCCTGCCTTTAGATTATAAAAACAAAAAACCCCCTAATTTGCTTGCAAATAGAGGGTTCTTACATTTAATCGTAGTCTGTACGGGAATCGAACCCGTGTTACCAGAATGAAAATCTGGTGTCCTAACCCCTAGACGAACAGACCGTTCTAAAAATTGAGTCGCAAAGATAAATGCCGAAAGTTGATTTGCAAACGTGACCGTGAAAAAAAGTTGAACCGAAACGCCAATTAATTGGTTTTCCATACAGCGAATGATATTTTTGTCGCGTTAAAAATTAACCCAATTCAATCATAATGACTAAGATAGGAATTAACGGTTTCGGCCGTATTGGTCGCCTTGCATTTCGGGCCGCCATCTCACGTAAAGATGTTGAAATTGTTGGGATCAACGACCTGGTTGACCCTGAGTACATGGCATATATGTTGAAGTACGACTCAACGCACGGTAGGTTTGATGGTACGGTTGAAGTAAAAGGAGGAAACTTAGTGGTTAATGGAAAAACAATCCGTGTAACGGCCGAGAAAGACCCCGCCAACCTGAAATGGGGCGAAGTGGGTGCCGAAATCGTGATTGAATCAACCGGTTTATTTTTAACACAAGCCGATGCCCAAAAACACATTGCTGCAGGCGCTAAAAAAGTAGTGATGTCGGCTCCGGCCAAAGACGATACCCCTACGTTTGTGATGGGCGTTAACCACAAAAAATTAACGGCACAACACACTATTGTATCAAACGCTTCGTGTACCACCAATTGCTTAGCCCCTATTGCCAAAGTATTAAACGATAAGTTTGGCATTGTTGAAGGTTTGATGAGCACCGTACACGCGGTAACGGCAACCCAAAAAACAGTCGATAGCCCCTCAGCTAAAGACTGGCGCGGTGGCCGTGGTGCTTACCAAAACATTATCCCCTCTTCTACCGGTGCGGCCAAAGCCGTTGGTCTGGTATTGCCCGAACTGAAAGGAAAACTAACCGGTATGTCGTTCCGTGTGCCGGTAGCCGATGTATCAGTCGTTGACTTAACCGTACGGTTAGAGAAAGCGGCTTCGTACGAGCAAATCAAGGCAGCCATGAAAGAAGCATCCGAAAACGAACTGAAAGGCATTTTAGGTTATACCGAAGACGATGTTGTTTCGCAGGATTTCATCGGTGATACCCGCACGTCAATCTTCGATGCCAAAGCCGGTATCGCCCTGAACGACAACTTCGTGAAAGTGGTAAGCTGGTACGACAACGAGTGGGGTTACTCAAACAAGATTATCGACCTCGTTCAGGAAATCGCCAAACTCAACTAAGAAATAGTTTAATTGTTTATTGTAAACCCTGTCCTTTCCGGTAGTTATCGAAAGGGACAGGGTTTTGTTTTAGATACACATACCCAAAAAAGCCTTAACTTCGTTTAGTCAATAAACATCTTGCTTTGGCCGATTATTACCAAACATTAGGTTTACCCCGCACAGCCACCGGTACACAAATACGGGCTGCCTATAAACGGCTGGCCATGCAATACCACCCCGACCGCAATCCGGGCAACCTCATGGCCGAAGAAATGTTCAAGCAAATTAATGAGGCTTACCATGTACTGGCCGATCCGGTAAAAAAATCGCGGTACGATTCACGCTTCACATCCTATCAAACCACGTACACCACTGCCCAACAAACCGAAACCTATTGGCGCGATGTTAAACGAAGACAACACTACCGCGCAAATGTTAATCCCCAGCCGAAAACCTATACGATAACCGGAAACTATTTTAAAATCCAGGGGCTTGCTTTTTTGGTGTTCTTAGTTTTGTCGGGCATCTCGTTTGGCATTGTTCATACAGCCTCATTCTTTTTTAATTTAAAATACGAGAACATCCGCAAAGAAAACCGTGTGCTTGTGGAAGAAGTGAACGCGCTTTTTGGTACCGGTAAAATCGATGAGGCCATTAGCCGCATCAGCACGCTGCACAAACAGAAACCCAGTGAACTTCAATTTACCCTGGCACACGATAGTTTATTAAACGAAATCAGACAAACAGCCGATAAAGCCTATACCGAACGTAACTATCCGGTAGCGTTAACCTATTTACAACACCTGCATAAGTATGAAACCTATGGCCGTTTTGAAATCCTGAAAAAAATAGCAGCCTGCCAGTATAATTTAACCTCGTATGCCGATGCCCTGCAATCGGTAAAGCAATTGCACAGCCAGCAACCCTGGAACATCGAGTTTATTTACCAGATTGGCACGCTTAACCTCTACTACTTAGATAACGTTGAAGAAGCCCACGAATATTTTGCCCTGGGCGAAAAGGTATTTCGCGATAACCTGACACGCATTTACGGTGAAGCCTATATGCTTATGCTGGACCCTAAAAACACACCGGAAATTTACTACCAGATTTTTCTGGCTCAGGCCGACATCCATTCGCGCACCCGCGATTTTACCCGTGCCGATAAAGCGTTCGACATGGCCTTATACCTCCGTCCCGAACAGGCCGAAGGGTATGTGCAACGTGCAACCATGAACATCGGCCGCAAACAATACAAAAAAGCCTGCACCGATCTGGCCAAAGCCGTACAATCCGGCTCGGCCGATGCCCTTAACCTTCAACAAAAATACTGTCGCTGATGAAAAAGATTTTACTCCTGTCGCTCATCGTTACCCTGTATGCGCCACGCGCATTCACGCAGGCCGACACAACCGTACTGCATAAGTTTATTGACGACTGGCACTTAGCCGCTACACAGGCCAACGCCCCGGCCTATTTTGGCGCCATAGCCGATAACGGGATTTTTATCGGAACCGATGCCACCGAACACTGGACTAAAAGCCAGTTCCTCGCTTATGCAAAACCGCATTTCGATCGCGGCAAAGCCTGGCACTTCATAGCCTACAACCGGAAACTCCATGTAAGTAATAACGGGCAATTTGTATGGTTTTCAGAACTTTTAACAACCTGGATGGGCGTTTGTCGCGGTTCGGGCATTCTCGAAAAAACATCAACCGGCTGGAAAATCCAACAATACCACTTAGCCATAACCGTTCCGAACGATCTGGTGCGCGATTTTTTAACATTAGTCGAGAATTTCGAGAAATCGCAAAAGTAAATTTCCCGGAAAGCCAAAAAACAAACGTTTTATGCTACCAATGTAGGGTTTGCACTTCTTTTAGGGATAATTATTGCCCGCCTTACCGCACCTTTGTGATGTACAAAAGACGAAGCCAAATGAGCGAGATGCAGTACAAAGGTATAGCAAACACTCGGATCGTGACGCGCTTGAAACAGGTTCTGATATTGTTGGCCATCATTATTGCCGGCATAGCCATATCAATCGCGACAGAAGCCAAGTCGGAAGTTCGGCCTGCCGGAGCTTCGGTACTCAATATGTGAAATACAAGGGGTTGTATTTTTTTATAATTAAAATTGGTTGTTTGAAACGGCTCTGGGTTACCGGAGCCGTTTTAATTTTCAGCCCTCCCGAACTATTCATAGTTTTGCGGATATGGAATTCAGCCCGCAAATTTTCCTCAACAACCTCGCACAAACCAACGATGCACCTTTCTTACTGTCCATCGAACGTGCCGAAGGTATTTACCTGTATTCGCCCGAAGGCAAACGTTACACCGATCTGATCTCAGGCATTGGCGTTAGCAACATCGGCCACCGGCACCCTAAAGTAATCAACGCCATCAAGGCGCAACTCGATAAACACCTGCACGTAATGGTGTTTGGCGAATACATACAGGCCAGCTCAAACCTGCTGGCACACAAACTCACGAGCTTGTTGCCATCAACATTAAATTCGGTTTACTTCGTAAACTCCGGCACCGAAGCCAACGAAGGCGCGCTTAAATTAGCCAAACGCTATGCCGGCCGTACCGAAATCGTATCGTTCCGTAAATCGTATCACGGCAGCACACACGGGTCGCTGAGTGTATCGGGTAATGAAGTAAAGAAACGGGCTTTCAGACCGTTGCTTCCGGATGTAACGTTCATCGACTTTAATGTTGAAGCCGATCTGAAACAAATTACCACCGCTACGGCTTGTGTAATTATGGAAACCATACAAGGCGATGCCGGTGTGCGCATCCCCTCCAAACAGTATATGAAAGCCCTGCGCAAACGGTGCGATGACACGGGTGCGCTGTTGATCTTAGATGAAATACAATGCGGTATGGGGCGCACCGGAACGCTGTTTGCTTTTGAACAATTTGATATTGTGCCCGATATTTTAACGGTTGCCAAGGCTTTCGGAGGCGGTTTGCCCATCGGGGCATTTATAGCCGACCGCAACAAAATGAAGTGCCTTACCCATAACCCGATGCTGGGGCACATTACTACGTTTGGCGGAAACCCCGTTTGTTGTGCTTCGGCATTGGCAACGCTGGAAGTAATTGAAGAAGAAAAATTATTGGATGGCGTTGAGGCAAAAGGAAAACTTATCGAATCGTTGCTTCAACACAAACACATTAAAGAAATCAGGCGTTTCGGATTGATGTTCGCGGTTGACTTCGACTCGGCCGAACGTGTAAACCGCATTGTAGAATACACCAAACAAAAAGGTGTGATCACCTATTGGTTTCTCTCGCATCCGTACAGTTTCCGCATTGCGCCACCGCTTACCATTTCGGAGGAACAAATCCGTGAGTCGTGTAAGGTTATTTTAGAGGCGATTGAGAATTCGTAAACAAGTTTCCGGTTACCGGCAACCAGAAACCGGTAACCGGAAACTCTTAGTTGCCCATCAAATTAAACGAATACACGTAATAATTCGGATCGACTTTCACCGTTGCCCCTTTCGCACTGAGTTTCTCTGGCTGATAATTTGTTGTAGGTTTTAACACCAGTTCCTTTCCGTCCACATTAATTTTTACTGGCATATCAAACGAATCGATGCAATTAGCCCAACGGTACAAAAGCACATCGTCTTTTACCCAATACTGGAAAACCGGAACGCGCGTGTCGCGCAAATATTGGTTAAAGAACGCTGTTAGATTCAATCCGAGGCTTTTCGCCATATAATCTTCTACCTGTTGAGTGGTTACGGTTTGGTGATAGAATTCTTTATTTAATCCGCGAAGGGTTGCTTTCCATTTTTCATCATTGTTCGCTACCTGACGCAGCGTGTGTAACAGGTTGGCTCCTTTACTGTACATATCCGAAGACCCTTCGGCATTCACATCATAATCGCCAATAATGGGTTTATCGTTGTTAATACCTAAGCGCTGGCCGCGAATGTATTCGGCACCAGCCTCTTTTCCGTAAAAGTATTCCACAAACAAACCTTCCGAATACGTTGTGAAACCTTCGTGTACCCACATATCGGCTATGTCTTTATAGGTAATGTTGTTGGCAAACCACTCATGCCCACTTTCGTGGATGATGATATAATCCCACTTTAACCCCCAACCGGTATAGCTGATGTCGTTGCCCAGATAACCTTTCAAATATTTGTTACCATACGTTACCGAGCTTTGATGTTCCATACCGAGGTACGGCACTTCTACCAGCTTATAGCTATCTTCATAAAACGGGTACGGACCAAACCAGTTTTCAAAAGCATCCATAGTGCGTGTGGCATCTTTAAAGTGTTCTTTCGCTTTCGCAAGATTTGATTTCAACACCCAGAAATCCATATCAAGCAAACCCTTTTCGCCTTTATATTTTTCTGAAAAATTAACGTAATCGCCAATGTTAATATTTACACCGTAATTGTTGATGGGGTTTACCACCACCCAGGTAAATGTTTTGGTTTTGTTCTTTTCAACCTTTTGTTTTTTTAACCGGCCATTGGCCACGGCAATTAAATCGCCCGGTACGTTTACGTTGATGATCATACCGTTTTCGGGTTCGTCATACATGTGGTCTTTACACGGCCACCATAAACTGGCGCCAATGCCCTGGCACGATGTGGCGATAAAGTGCTTACCGTTTGCATCTTTTTCCCACGAAAAACCTCCGTCCCACGGTGCGCGCTTGGCTACTGTTGGTTTTCCTGAAAACTCGATGGTAAGCGAATTGGTAACCCCTGTTACCTGCGGCTTGACCAACGTAATAAAATGCGCGTTGCCTTCGTGCCGCACGGCTAACACCTGGCCGTCTTGCATTACTTTATCAATTTGCATGGGCGCCTGCAAATCGATCTGCATAACATTGTGCGCCTGTAATACTTTATAATACACCACGTTGGTGCCTTTAATAGTCTGGTCGGTTGGGTTAACCGCTACCGATAAATCGTATTGGTATAAATCCCACCACGCACGTTCAGGGGTTATGGAGCCGCGCAGGGTATCCTGCCGGGTGTAGGTACGTTCAGAAAACAGGGCTTGCGCCTGAACAGCGGTTGCAGCCAAAAGAAATAGGCAGGTGATGAAATAGTTTTTCATATTTATTGGTGTACTTTTATTTTATCTGACCCTTAAAAGTAATTTTAAGCATGAAAGTTTCAAAACCGTTCGACCGCCTCGACTACATTTACAAACTGTTAATGATCAGCGCTTTGGTTATCCTGGGCACTGTTCTGGCAGCCGATATTGTAATTCCTATTCTTGTTTCGGCATTGCTGGCCATTGTTTTATTACCTATCGTTAACTGGTTAGAGAAAAAACTCCCCACAACATTTGCGGTAATTATTGTGCTAACGGTTTCGTTTGTGGTTTTTGGCGGGTTTATCTGGATTATCGGCCAACAGATTACCAACCTGGTAAGGGATTTACCCAACTTAGAAACAAAGTATTTTCAGTTAGTTGAAACTATCAGCAACCAGTTCGAATCGCTGTTAGGCATTACCGGTGACGAACAAACACAAATGGTAAAAGACTCGCTAAAAGGCATAACCGGTGCGGTTACCAATGTGCTGGTATCGACCACCAATACGCTTTCGCTGATTGTTCAAATACCGATTTATATTTTCCTGTTCCTGATCTACCGCGATAAGTTTAAAAAATTCCTCGACAGTTTACTCCCCAACGATGAAGGACAAGAGTGGAAAAGTGACATTGAAAACGTATTGCAGGGCTACATTTCGGGCTTACTGATTGTTACCGCTATCATCAGTGTATTAAATACTGTTGGGTTATTGCTGTTGGGTATTGAACACGCTGTTTTCTTTGGTGTGCTTTCGGGTATCCTCACCATCATTCCTTACGTTGGTATATTTATTGGCGCTACCCTGCCGGTATTATTCGCCTTGCTCACCAAAGACAGCGCATGGTATGCCGTTGGTGTGGTAATCATGTTTACCGTGGTGCAATTCACGGAAGGAAATTTTATCACACCGCGTATCACCGGCTCGAAGGTGAGCATTAACGCGCTCGCTGCCATTGTTGCCCTATTGGTAGGCGCTAAGATTTTAGGTGTTGCCGGTATGATATTGGCCGTACCCCTGATGGGCGTTATTAAAGTATTGCTGAACCACAGCGATCACCTGAAATCCTTCACTATTTTATTAGACGACACCGATGATGATGAAAAAGGAAAGTCAATCATTCGGATCAGGCGTAAACCAAAGGCTAAAGAAGCTTAAAGTTTTTCGATAACGAGATTGTGATTCGTGTAAATACAAATATCAGCCGCGATATTCAGGCTTTCGCGCACGATTTCCTCGGCCGACAAATGCGCGGCATGTTTTTTTAAGGCCAGCGCAGCCGATTGGGCATACATAGCGCCCGAACCAATAGCCGCCACCTGGTTATCAGGTTCCAGCACATCGCCCGTGCCCGATAAAATCAGTATCTCTTCTTTGCCGACTGCAATCAGCATGGCTTCGAGCTTGCTCAAATACCGATCGGTTCGCCAGTCTTTCGCCAACTCGATTGCCGCACGCTTCATGTTGCCTCCATAAGCATTCAGTTTTTCTTCGAAGCGGTCTAATAATGTAAACGCATCGGCCGTAGAGCCTGCAAACCCGGTAATAACGTTACCATCTTGCAGCTTACGGATTTTCTTCACATTGCTTTTGGCAACGTAATTCCCCATCGTAGCCTGACCATCGGCACCAATGGCTACCTGATTATTGTGTTTTACGGCCAGTACGGTTGTTGAGCGTATCTTCATAAAAAAATAAGCCGGAAGCGAGTCCGGCATTCGTGTTAACTAAATCAAAATTCTTACAGGGTCTTCCAGCAAGCCTTTCAGCGTTTTGAGAAAGGCCGCACCCGTAGCGCCATCAACCGTACGGTGATCGCACGATAGTGTTACTTTCATCACGTTACCCACGGCAAGCTGACCGTTCTTTACAATAGCCGTTTCTTTAATTCCGCCTACGGCTAAAATACATGAGTCGGGCGAGTTGATGATGGCCGTAAATTCTTCAACACCAAACATACCGAGGTTTGATATAGTGAATGTACTTCCTTCCCACTCAGCCGGTTGTAGTTTTTTATCGTGTGCTTTTTGGGCTAACTCTTTTACTTCGGTAGCAATGTGCGATAACGATTTGTTATCAGCAAAACGAACTACCGGAACTAACAAACCATCTTTTACCGCAACGGCTACACCAATGTGAATGTGATGGTTCTTTCTGATCTTATCGCCTAACCAGCTTGAGTTAATATCCGGATGCTGACGCAACGCTGCGGCTGTTGCCTTAATCACCATGTCGTTGAATGAAATCTTCACCGGAGAAATTTCATTGATGCTCTTACGCGCTTCCATGGCTTTGTCCATGTTGATTTCCATGGTTACATAGAAGTGCGGAGCGGTAAACAAACTTTCGGATAAACGCTTGGCGATTACTTTACGCATTTGCGATACCGCTACTTCTTCGAAGCTTTCTTCGCCCACAACCTGAGGCAATACAACTGCCGGAGCAGATTTACCATCTTTCGTTGCAGGTTTTGCATCAGCCGATGGCTTATAATTTTCAACATCACTTTTGGTTACACGACCGTGATCGCCTGTACCGGTGATTTTTGAAATATCAAGACCTTTATCTTTTGCAATTTTCTTTGCCAAAGGCGATGCCTTCACACGCCCGTTCGATGCATGGCTGGCATCAGCGGTTTCTGCCGGGGCAGATTTTGTTTCGGTTTTTGTTTCTACCTTCGTTTCGGGTTGGCTTGATGCGCTGCCTCCGCCCGACTGATTAGCTTTTAACAATGTTTGCCAGTCGGCATCTTTTTCACCGATAATAGCCAGCACACCGTTTACCGCAACCGCCTGACCTTTTTCGGCACCGATGTACAGCAACGTTCCGTTGTTGTACGATTCGTACTCCATGGTAGCCTTGTCGGTTTCTACTTCGGCCAACAGTTCGCCTGTTTTTACTGTATCGCCAATTTTTTTATGCCACGCGGCAATCACACCTTCGGTCATGGTGTCGCTCATCTTTGGCATTTGCACGATTTCGGCCTTAATGCCCGAAGTATCTATTTTCTCACCGGCAGATTCTTCTTTAGCCGGTGCGGTTGTTTCTGTTTTTTTAGGGGCAGCGCTGCCACCTCCGGAGTTTGCGCCTTCCAGCAACGCTTTGTAGTCTTCGCCTTTTTTACCTACAACAGCCAATACCGCATCGATGGCTACGGCTTGGCCTTCTTGTGCACCAAGGTACAACACAACGCCATCGTTATACGATTCGTAATCCATAGTGGCTTTGTCGGTTTCGATTTCTGCCATCAGTTCGCCCGACTTCACGGTATCACCAACCTTTTTATGCCATTTAGCGATTACACCTTCGGTCATGGTGTCGCTCATCTTGGGCATTCTCACTATCTCGGCCATGCTATATTATTATGCTGTTTATAAATGTAGGGGTCAAAAATAGGGTTAAAAAGGCCGAAATTCAAGCATTAAAATGCTTTAAAAATTTACCAGACCAATTAGAAAACTGAACTGGGTAACAGTGGGTTGCAGGCCGTATGCATAGCGGAAACCAACATTGAACTGAGGTAGGTAACGCATAAAATTAAAATCCATGCGCAACTCGCCACCCACCGATGCATACGTTTGACTAATTACCTGAGTAGTACGCACCGTTGACCCGAACCCGTAATCAAAAAAGGCATTACCCCTGAAGCGTTGAACATTTAGCCAGGGGCCTAATGCAACATCGGGATACCAAAGAGGTAAGGTATAGTTGGCCGACATGGAGTAAAATTTTTCGAAGCGTGAAACAGAAAAACCTCTTGGTAAAGGAATCTGGTTGTTGAACAGGTAGTTGTTGCGGCCTGCTTCTCTGTTGCTATAAACCTGTGGAATGTCGGTGGACTGAAACGCCCAATACCCCCACAACGAATGGTGTTTGAACAGGCCGGGGAAATAAAGCTGGGTATAAAACGAAAATTGATTCCCTGAAAAATCACCACCAAAAGGTGTGCTGTACCAGTTCAGGCTAATGGCTTGTCCGAATTTGCTGTTTATATCACGCCTGCTTTGTTTCAGCAAACGATAAGCCGATAGAGCAAATCGATTGCTGATGAGTGTACCATTATCGATATAATTCTGGAAAGGGTAAAACGATTCGTACGAAGGACGAAGAGGTGTTGCAGGATCAACCCTATACACATACGGAACTTCTCTTATTGTGCTGCCTATTGAATTCTCAAAATCTGAAACTCTGGTTACACCAATGTAATTACTAACTGAAAAATTACCATGATACTTAGCGTTAGTAGTTATTAACGGCAGTCGAAGTCCAACTTCTGTTGATTGTTCTTTCCATTTAAAGTTCACATCCTGACGGAAATAGGTAGTATCAAACGAAAATGCTGGTAGCTGTTCTCCGCGCAAAAGCATAAATGGTATATTATCCTCTGTAACCGACCTATTCGCAAACTTTATATTCACATCAATAATCGGATACCAGCCCTGATAGCTTACGCCCAACCGCCACGCGCCTGTGCGTTCGTTAATATCGAACAAATAACCGGCTTTTATTTCGGTTGTACTGAGTACGTCTTGTGTCGATATGCCTATGTCGGCCTGCGTGAACGATGAGTTAAAGTAAGCGCCCCAACTGTATGGATTAAAAATGCCCGAGATTTTCCGGTATCGATTTGTACCGTACTGCTGTTGCGGAACACTGTCGAGCAAATGCGGATGCCCTTCCTGCTCCACTAAATAATCGACAAAGTTTTTTACGGTTTGTGGCTTTTCAAACACCGACCATGCGTTGGGCGAAAATGGAATTGACACCACATCTAATCCATCGCGCGATTGATTGTTGTAATAAATTTTCGAGCCATCATCGGAAATTACCGGGTTGTACGCACCATACTTTGCTGAAGTTATTTGCAACGTTACGTTTTGCTTTAAGTCGAGCGCGTAGATATTATCGATGCCGCTTACCGGGGAATTGTAAAAAAGATATTCGTTCGTTAACACCGGGTGACCGATGTTTTCGTTGGATGGTTCTATCAAAACCGTTTCTTTACCCGAAGCATAATCAATCGTTACCACGCTTCGTTTTTGCGATTCGGTTTTTAAGGCAACAATCTTTGAGCCATCGGCCGACCAACGCGCCATTGAATAAAAAGCGTTCGATGGATTTTCAAATTTCTTCAGCACGTTTCCGGTTTCACTACTGATCACCACCAGCGAAACAGTATATTCCGTATCACTTTCAACCGTTACGATTTTTGTGGTATCGGGCGAAAGTGCCGCACCCGAATAGCGCGTTTTATGCGTTAGCACCCGGTATTTTTTTGTGCTTACATCGTACGATTTTATCACCGAATAATTTTTCACGCGCCAGCGCGGATCAAACCCAAACTCGCTCCACACAATTTTATCTTTTACGGACGATAACATACCGCCATCGTTCACTATCCCCGGAATAAAAATTTTCTTCTCGTCCGGCCCGGTAATTTTTACAAACTGAATAAAGTCGCCAATGCCACTTTTCTGTACAACCACGCTACCATCGGGCAAGGGTTGCGGATATTCATAATCGGTATAGGCTTTTGATTTGCGTTTTGTAACCGGTTCGAAGTTAGTGAGCTGTATATGGCTCAATTCATCCGCCCATGTTTTTTGCAGATCAAGCGCTGTGGCCTGGTACAACTTAGGCAGACTTAAACCGCTTAACTTTTTTACCGAGGTTGAAAACCTGAATGGCAAAAACGGCAGCATGGCTGTACGTTTCATAGCCTTGCCCCAAATGTCGGCATCGCCTGTGTGCTTGCGCAGATAGCCGATCATGTGATACCCAAACACATAATGATCGCTGATCTGGTGTTTGTACGAACGTAAATATTGCTTGTTGTAATTAAACGTGCGGCCTTCCTGAAGATTTGTACGCAACAACAATCCAAAGTTGGGTATCCGGCCACGACCGCTGTGGGTAAAGGCTGTTTCAGTAGCTACGGCATCGCCCTCCCAAACCCATTGCGGAACGGATGATGTTGCCATCGCGGCCAGCGTGGCAGGGCCAAACGCATAATATAAGAACCGGTTAAAGCCGGTGTTGGCACGCTGAAACTGAACAACGTGCCGGTATTCGTGCGTGGCTAACTGATCGAGCCAATCGTTCGTGCCCAAAAAATTATAATCCTGTGGCGGCATGGTGTAAAACTCCGACCTGCGCGGTATTAGGCTCACGAAACCATTTGAAACAGACGACTGGTTTTGCAGGATCACGGAAATTTTCCGGGGCTTCACGCCCATCGAGGCAGCCTCGGGTTCGTAAATATGTTCGAGTGTATTGGCTACACGCTGTGCCTCTTTTTCAAATGCCTTTGGGTACAGCACTTTAAAGTGCGGTGTGTTTATTTTATAAAACTTTACCGAGGGCGGATTGTTGTTTAGCACTTCCTGACCTGTTACCGGCCTTGTCATGGTAAATACAATCAGTATGAAGAGGGCGTATTTCACGATTTAAAAAATGAAAGATCAGTCTGCAAACATTGAAAAACAATAGTCCGCCTTATTTTTTAACCGTATTATTGTAAAGTTTTAATACTCCGGCCTGTGTTTAAGCGACTGAAAGAATTTTACCAGCAATACAAAGCCTACATCCGGGTTGATCTGGTGATGTATGGCGTAATGGTTTTGCTGATTATCCTGTACCTCATTTTCAGTGCGGTGTTTTGAGTTAAGCCCTAACACCTACTTGCCTAAAATCTCATTCAGGTCTTCTTGTATCTTCACCGAGAGCCGATCGGTAGGCAAATCGTTCATATCCAAACCAAACGGATCTTCAATATCTTCGGCAATCAACTCTACACTCAACAATATAAACGAAATAATCAATACAGCCGGAACGGTCATGTACTTGAGGTTCGTTACAAAACCTACGGGCAGGGTAATGATGTAGGTGAAAATAAATTTCTTGATGTACATGGCATACGAATACGGAATGGGTGTGTTCTTAATGCGCTCGCAGGCACCGATAATGTCGATGAATTCTTTCATCTCTTTATCTAAGGTAAAGAAATGATCGCCCGTTAGTTTTCCTTCTTTGTATAACGCATTTACCTTTTTATACAGCAAGCCGGCAATGGCATTGGGCTTATGTACGGCTTTCTCAATTTCCTGACGTTCTTTCTCATCCGTAAAAGTAAGCTCGTCCATGATAACCCCGTTACGCAAATGTTCTTTACAGGCAAACACAAAGTTTACGACCGTGTGCGAAAACCATTGACGGTTTTTCTGATCATCTTCCGGCAGGTAAGCATTGATTTTCAATGCAAAGTTGCGTGTTCCGTTTACTAACGAACCCCAAAGCTTACGCCCCTCCCACCAGCGGTCGTAAGCCGAGTTGATGCGAAACACCAAAAACAAACCCAGCACAATCCCCAGCAAGGCATGTACTGCGGTAGTGCTTTGAAATTCTTCGCGGTCGGGATGCAGAATATCCAATACTAAATAACACACCCCAAACGACAGAAATCCCATAAAAACCAATGCCGGAAACAAGGTTTTTACTACAAACTTGCTGTAACTATGAAAGATGAGTGAAAGCCAGGTTTTGGGGTTGTAATCGACCATAGGGTAAAAAATGTTTGGCAAATAAAGCCGTTGAAAAACAGTTTTGCAACCGTAACCCTGCGGTCGGTTTTGCGTTATAGATTTAAAATAATATATTTGTAATATCATTTTAATATCATTCGTTATGAACCAGGAAAAAACCACCACTCCGCTTTCAGGCTATGTAATGCTTGTTTTTGTTCTGTTGCTGCTGTTGGGCGGCACTGCTGCACTTATTGTTACACGAAACCCGGTTTTTATATCGTTACTCGTGATCGGCTTAATACTCATGACAGGTTTTTTCTTCATAAACCCCAACTCATCAGTAGTGCTTGTACTGTTTGGAGCCTATAAGGGAACCACGAAGAAAAACGGCTTTTATTGGGTAAACCCTTTCTTCAGTAAAAAATCTATTTCGTTACGGGCGCGTAATTTCGACAGTGAAAAAATTAAGGTAAACGACAAGGTGGGTAACCCCATTCAAATCGGGGTTATTTTAGTATGGCAGGTAAAAGATACGTTCAAGGCTGCCTTTGATGTAGATAACTACGAAAACTTCGTAAAAGTACAGAGCGACTCGGCCGTGCGTAAATTAGCCGGTCAGTATGCGTATGATAATTTTGAAGAAGATACTGAAGTAACGTTGCGTTCGGGCCATGACGAAGTAAACAGCGCGCTGGAAGATAATTTAAGAAAACGCCTTGAGATTGCCGGTATTGAAGTAATCGAGGCACGCATCGGCTACTTAGCATACGCACCCGAAATTGCCAGCGCGATGCTGCGCAGGCAACAAGCTACCGCAGTGGTTTCGGCCCGGTATAAAATTGTTGAAGGCGCTGTAACCATGGTACAGATGGCGCTCGATCATTTAGCAAAGCAAAACATTATCGAACTGGATGAAGAACGTAAGGCCGCGATGGTCAGTAATTTAATGGTGGTGTTGTGTGCCGATAAAGACGTTAGCCCGGTTATTAATTCGGGAACATTAAATCATTAATCATGCGCAGACCGGATTTTTACGAATCACAAAAATTTACGCAGTGGTGGTTATGGGCAATTATTTTGTCCTCCACCCTGGCCGTAGCCGGACTTTTAACGAAAGAGTTGGTGGAACAAATGAATGCAGATGCACCACTTGATCGTACACCCACCCCTATTGCATTTATCATGATTAGTTTCGCGTTTATTGTTGGTTTAATCTGGCTCTTCACGCAGCTTACCCTCGAAACAAAAGTTGATCGTAACGGAGTGCATTATCGGTTTTTCCCGATCATTCCATCGTGGAAAACCATTTCACGCGGTGATATTCAATACTGGGATGTGAAAAAATATTTTGTACTGGGCTACGGCATCCGCTTTAGCTGGGGCATTACCACACTCAATGTTGGTGGCAACAGGGGGCTTACGCTTCACTGTGCAACGCATAAAAAGCTAAGATTGGGAACACAAAAACCGGAAGAACTTACACAAGCCATGACGGCCTTGTTTAACACTGATCCTGAATAATCATGCCCGCTAAAAAACCTTTTGCTTTACGCCTCGACCCCGAACTGTTAAAAGCCGTTGAAAAATGGGCTGCCGATGAATTCAGAAGTACCAATGGCCAGTTGGAGTGGATCATCGCCAAAGCCCTGAAAGATGCCGGGCGTATTAAACAAAAATAAATCCGATAACCCAGCGTTGCTGTTTAGTATGTAAAGTTATTTACCTTTCCGGTCTGAACACATCAGCGCTACAATTATGACACAAATGCTTCAATCCATTTTACTAACCGGTTTTATATTGGGATATACGCTTGCCTCCGCGCAAAGCGATTACGTGGTAACCATTAAAAGCGATACCCTGTACGGCAAAATCAAGCATCTTAATTTTGGGAAAGAACAAAGCGTACAACTGACCCCCGCCACGGGAAAAAAACAAACGTTCACGATACGACAAACACGTG
The DNA here is from genome assembly GCA_964404445.1 of uncultured Roseivirgaceae bacterium. Lineage (GTDB taxonomy): Bacteria > Bacteroidota > Bacteroidia > Cytophagales > Cyclobacteriaceae > UBA2336. Next base: position 259,739 of record CAYOJW010000002.1, read on the forward strand.
GTTTTTCATTGGAAGGACAACTATTCCATCCGGTGCGCACCGTTGATGGCTATGTGTACATGAAACTTTTGAAAGCCGGTTACCTGAGTTTGTATGCTGCGCAAATGCCTAACCAAACCGGTTGGGATGGCCGTTACTTAGTTAAACGCGATGGCACTTCGCTGGAAGTTCCTAACCTGGGTTTTAAGAAAAACATAAACCGCTTTTTATCGAACTGCGAATACCTTGAAGCAAAAATCGATGACGGTGTGTTTAACCGAAACAATATTGAGGCGCTTGTAGATGAATACAATACCTGCATTGCTTCCAAAAGCAACCAACCGGCAGTAACACCAACCGTTGTCCCGCAAACCCAATCTATCAGTTCGGCCTGGGCACAACTCGAAAAAGAAGTAAACAGCCTGAGCAACTTCGCTCAAAAAAATGATGTGCTCGATATGATCCGCGAAATCCAAACCAAGTTAGGCCGAGGCGAAAAAATTCCCGGTTTCTTGCTAAACGGATTAAAAGATTCATTGAAAGATCAATCGACCATAACTGCCACATTAGACAAAGCACTCAACGAATTACAATAACCTGTATGCGGTTGTGCATCATCACCGTTTTTGTTTTCATGTTGTTATCAGCGTGCGGCAGTAAACAACAACAAACTGAAAACAACCAGACCGAATTACAGGTTGTTGATTCTGCAACAGCGTATTACGATCAGGGCAAAACCATACATAACTATGCACGCTTTCAGGGCATTTACGATCACGAAAGCACAACCGCAGGGTTCGCGGCCATCTTAACCCTCGAAGAAAACGGCAATGCCCTGGCGTTTAAACTTTCTGTTTCGCAAGGAACGTGCAAAGGCGAAATTCAGGGCAATGTATTTGTAACAGCACACGAACAGTATTACTACGTTGGTTTTTACCAGGCCGAAAGCTGTCCGCTACAATTCACCTTCATGTTAGAAGACAACAAAGTTGACATTAAAGAAATCACGCTTTGCAGCGAACACTCAACAGCCTGTACGTTTGAAGGAACGTACACTAAACGGCAACGTTAATGCGCAGCATCTAATCCCGATAAATCCCACGCTAACGTTTCGTTATACCGGATTTCACCGTTTACAATCTCAAGAGGCGATTCAATATTGTTGTCGTACAGCAAACCCGTGCCAAGACCCTGCGGCATATTGACAGGATAGTTAGCCGTAAGCTGGCATATAGCATTTAACCCGATGTTCGACTCTAATGCCGAGGTAATCCACCAACCGATGTTCATGGATTCTGCCAGACTAATCCATTGTTGTGTACCACGAATACCTCCGTGCAATGAAGGTTTAAGAATAATGTATTGCGGTTTGATCCGCTCCAGCAATGCTTTTTTTTCACCGGGTGTTTCAACACCAATCAACTCCTCATCTAACGCAATGGAAACAGGCGATGTACGGCACAACTCTTCCATTAACGGCATACCCGGTTTAACGGGTTGCTCAATAGAGTGGATCGTAAACCGCGCCATATCACGAAGTTTATACAATGCATCATCGGGTTTAAAAGCACCATTGGCATCGAGCCTGATGGTAATATCTTCACGATAATATTTCCTGCGCACGTAATGCAGTATGTCGCACTCTTTCTCAAAATTTAATCCGCCCACTTTCATTTTAATGCACGTAAAGCCCGCATCAATTTTTATAGAAATCTGCTGGAGCATCAAATCGAGGTCGCCCATCCATATCAGCCCGTTGATGGCGATGGGTTTACCCGTACTAAAACTGTTCTGAAACAGGATGCGCCTGCCTCCGTTTTTCAGATCGAGCAAAGCCGTTTCCACACCAAATAAAATTGACGGATAACCGGCAGGTACAACGGCCGTAGCATCGGCCAGCCAGGCGGGCGAGTCTGGGTCTATATGCTGTAACCGATCGGTTACGTTCTCTATAACTGATTGATAATCAGGCGTATCATCAATACTTAATCCCGGCAAAGGCGCACATTCGCCCAAGCCGTAAACAGCGGGGTTTTTCGTATCCCAAACTTTAATAAACCATGACGTGCGGTCTTTCATGCGGCCGCGCGAGGTACGGGCATCGAAATTAAATTGGAATACCTTTTTAATAAGGGCTGTTTGTATGGCCATAGAAATACAGGGCTAAGGTAAATAATAATTCTGGAGCATTACCTTTGCGCCTGTTTAACGAATAAACATCACGGTGTGCTAAACATCAACGACTATCTATACGATTTACCCCATCACCGCATTGCTGCCGAACCGCTTCAACAGCGTGATGCCTCTAAACTTCTCGTTTACCGTTCAGGGAACATCGAACACCACACCTTTAAAAACCTGGCGGATTTTCTTCCAGCCAATTCATTTTTGTTTTTCAACGATACTAAGGTTATACCGGCACGGTTGCACTTTCAAAAAGACTCTGGCGCTGAAATTGAAATATTTTTATTAAGCCCTAAAGCCCCGCACACATTGTTGGCAACCGCCATGTTGGCTAAAAAACAATGCACGTGGCAATGCACCATCGGCAATCTAAAGCGCTGGAAAGACGGACAGTTACTATCGAAACAAACACCTCAAGGCACATTAACAGCCGAATTGGTAAACCGAAGCGAAGGTTTGGTAACCTTCCGTTGGGAAGGCGAAGCTTCATTTGCCGAAGTAATTACCCGTTTGGGTGAAACACCCCTGCCGCCTTACATCAGACGAAAAGCAAATGCCAATGATGTGGGGCGTTACCAGACCATTTACTCGCACCACGAAGGAGCCGTTGCCGCACCAACTGCCGGTTTACATTTTACCGACCAGGTGTTTGAATCACTGCGGGAAAAAAAAATCGATCACGATTTTTTAACCCTGCACGTAAGTGCCGGAACATTTCAGCCGGTTAAAGTTGAAAATGCGTTGACCCACACCATGCATCACGAACAGGTTGTTGTGAACCGAAAAACCATCGATCATTTAGTAAAAGAAAAATTTGTGGTCGCAGTCGGTACAACATCCATGCGAACGTTAGAAAGTTTGTACTGGTATGGTGTTGCGCTCCAACAACATGCTGGTGCCGAATTTAACATCACGCAACACGATCCATACATTACCCGCGCACAACGTTTATCGGCACAGCAAGCCTTTCAACACATAGCACGTTATATGGATAATCGTAAGCTTGAACAATTAACAGGCACAACATCCATCTTCATCCATCCGGGTTATGCGTTTAACGTATGCAAGGGGCTGATCACCAACTTCCATCAACCCGGCTCAACACTTATGCTGTTAGTGGCCGCGTTTATTGGTGAGCGTTGGAAACAGGTATATGATGAAGCCCTGACAAACGACTATCGTTTTTTAAGTTATGGCGACAGTTCGCTGTTGTTACCAAAAAATTAAGAGGTTGTATCAAAAGTGAAAATAATCACGTCACATCGAACGCAGTGAGATGTCCCCTTTTTGAATGCTAATTACGGGGATTCCTCACTGCGTTCGGAATGACGGACTACTTTTGATACAACCTTGAAACCTACCGGGCTAATTGGCTGATGTCCACAATACGCACCTCCACCCTGCGGCCTTCTTCTTTAGTGGCCGATTGCTCTGTTGTAGCGCCATGCCCTTTGGCTACAATTCTTCTACGAACGATGCCTTCATGATTAAAGTATAACAATACCGCGTTGGCGCGTTTGTTCGACAATTCGTGGTTCAACTCCTGCGAACCTTCGGTTGAAGCAAACCCCGAAATTTCCACACCCAAATCAGAATGCTTTTTCAATTCATTCAGCAGGGCTGTTAACGAAGCTTTGTCCTGCGGCTTAATATCGCTTTTGCCGGCATCGAAATACACCTTGGTCATTTTGGTTAACGCGGCTTTATCGTACGTTGCCGGTTTCTTTGCCTGAACTTTTTGTTTGGCGGCATCTTCGGTTACCTTAAAAGTAGGCAACGACAAAATGGTTTTTCCGTCAATTACTTTCTTCTCAAACTTGTTTTCATCGCTCTCGTCAATGTAATACTCGCGGGTGGCTACTTCTAATTTCGCGTTGGCATCCGAAAAATCAATTTTATCGATCATGTTGCTCATCTGCACGAGGTCGAGCGCTTTGCTCATGCTTTCAGGATCGCCTTCGGCCATCAGCTCCAGCATTAAATCATGCACATCGGTATAACCGCCTTGTGCTAATTTCGCTTCAAAAGCTTTGCGCACCTCGGGTTTTACATCCTGCCCCGCATCATAAAAGGCATTACGCACTTCAACCGCCTGGCCCACCATTACACCAAATTGTTTGATGGTTTTCAGGTTAATTTGCTGGTACAATTCGTAGAAATAATCTTGGTTGGGGATGTTGATGTTAATGGTATAAGGCAGAAAACCCTCCGATTCGATAACCATGTCGTAGTTTTTGGCCGGAGGAAGAATGATGAGGTAGTTTCCGGTTTCGGGATCGGGATCATAGACGAAATCAAGTTTCTTATTGGTTTCGTTATCGATCAGGTATATTTTGGTTGGAAGCGCTTTACCCGTTTCGGCATCTAAAATTTTTCCTTTTAACATGGTTAACGGGATAGACGATGCGCCCGAAGGCATATCGACATAATACAAATCCTGCGCACCATACCCGCCCTTCCTGTCGGACGAGAAATAGCCGCGTGTTCCATCGGCAATCAGTGTAAAATAATTATCGTTGGCCGTGGTGTTAACCGGGTAGCCCATGTTTTCGGGGCGTGTCCATTTGTTGTTCACCAACTTGCTGAAAAAAATATCGCGGCCGCCCATAGTATTGTGCCCGTCTGATGTAAAGAAGAGTGTCTTCTTATCAGGATGGATATAAGGCGCATCTTCATCGGCTTTGGTGTTGATGGGTGCGCCTAAGTTTACCGGCTGGCTCCAGTTTCCGTTTGGCTGAAGCTCAATTTTAAAGATGTCCATACCACCCTGGCCACCCAAACGGTCGCTGGCAAAGTAAATGGTTTTGCCATCGGGCGTAATGCTGGCGGTTGACTCTAAATATTTGCTGTTTAATGTATTGGCAAGAATAGCCGGGTTCGACCACCCCTCGCCCGCTTTGTTGATCACAAAAATATTACCGGGGTCGGTAGCACCTCCCATGAAGATGAGCATTTTCTGGCCATCGGCCGAAATGCCAGCAGTACCCACGTTGTACTCAGACGACACCGGAACTACTGCAGGACTTGACCACGCACCACCGTTGCGGGTAGTCATGTAAATCTGTTCGGTAAACTTATCGCCCGAGCGTGTTTTGGTATCTGGCCGCAGTGCCGTGAACGCCATAACGCTTTCATCGGCCGATACCACCGGGTTGTATTCGGTATGTTCGGTATTAATGGCTGGCCCCAGGTTTTGAACGGTAACCGACCGGCTCACTGCCATAAAACCCATAGCGTTGCGGGCTATTTCAAGAGCGCGGTTAGCTTTGGCTTGTGCGGCTTTATCGGTTTTGGTGAGTTCTTTATACTGTGTGTAGCTGTCGATGGCCTTGCTCAGGTTCTCGTTACGCAAATACAATTCGCCTAAATCGAAATGTACAACAGCGGGCACAGCAGCCTGGTTTTTTATGGCATATTCAAAATACGGAATAGCCTTTAGCTGATCGGCTACCCCTACCGACTTCTGGTAGCATACACCGGTTTTATAATGTACCAGCGGATTTTTCTCGCCTGCTTCAATCGCTGCTAAAAAGCGCGGCAGGGCTTCGCGGTAATTGCGGATGGTGAAATACTGCTCGGCATCGGCCAGGTTTTTAGTGCCCTGCGCCCATACCGTGGCCGACATCACTACAAAAAATACGGTTACAAATAGTTTGTTCATGCTTTCCTTAAAAATGCCGCAAGTTTACACGGTTAACGGTTCTGCACCGTGGCATATTAAAGGCTAACCTTACAGCGTGCCGGATTACCGTATTTTTCCGGGCGGCCTGTTCGGTTTCAGGCTTTGGCAGTTTATACAACCGTGAACCACACCGAAGGCTAACGGGATATGAATTTTACGAACAGGTTATCAGTCAAAAAAATCAATTACCGGTTGGGGTTGCAGGAAAAAAGGCCATTTAATGCAAAACCTTACGCAACGGCTGTAAAATATACCGCTCCTTACGGGAAAAACGGGGTAAATCACACTCACCAGACAAACATTAAAGTAATACTTTAGCCAATTTAGCGTAAAATGGCTAATAATGAATTTTTTGGCACTAATAGGAAATAATTTAATTTATATCGAATTTTAGAACCACTTGCCGAAAAATTATGCGAACTAATTTATTCAAGAGGCTACTCAAAATTGAAGAGGGCGAAACCGGGCGCGTGGTTTTGCTCCTTACCATGAGTTTTTTAATGGGTGCTTTTTTAGCAACCTATTCGGTTGCTTCACAGGCACTCTTCCTAAGTAATTATGATGAAAAGGTCGGCCTGCCCAAAGCCTTTATGTTATCGGGGGTAATTGGGCTGGGTGCTACGCTTTTATATAATTTTTTACAGTCGCGCATTCCGTTTCGGGTGCTGGCCATTCTAAGCCTACTCACCATTACCGCTATAACCGCGTTTATCGAATTTGGCGAGAAACTGATTGCCGATACCGAATACCTCTATTTTTATTCGTTTGCGCAATTAGCCCCCTTTACCATCATTATCATGCTGGTGTTTTGGGGTTCGTTTAACCGGCTTTTTAATGTTAAACAAATCAAGCGTCTGCTCGAAAGTGTTGACCAGGGAACATTGTTTGCTGCGTTGATTTCGTTTTTTTCGATACCCTTTGTACTGCAAAAAATAGAAGTAGAGCACCTCTACACCTTGTCGCTGATTGCCGTTTCGGCTTTCACCGTATTGTTCATTATCCTGTCGGGGAAATTTGCCGGTAAAAACTGGTCGTTATCCGAAGAACGGAAACTGCACAAAAAAATATCGGTTGGCAGTTTCTTCCAAAACAAGTATGTGCTGTTCCTTTCGCTGTTTATTGTTGCCTCGGTGGTGGCGATCAACTTCGTGGACTATGCCTTTCTAAACGTTTCAACTCAATATTTCAGTGGCGACCGCAAAGATGACCTGCCGGAATTTCTGGCGTTGTTTGAGGCGACTATCATGATCTTTAGCTTTTTGTTCGAGGTTATAGCCGGTGACAAGGTCATCCATAATTACGGTTTACGGGTTTCCATCATCATCAACCCAATCCTTACCGGGCTGTTCACGATAATCGCGTTAGCCGTTGGTGCATCGTTTGGCTATTCGTTTGCCGACTCTTCGTTTGTAATCTTCTTTGTGATGATTGCCATGAGTAAAATCTTTGTTATGTCGATGAAGGAAGCGCTTGACGAGCCATCGTTCAGGCTATACCTCCTCCCCATCGAACCGGATATTAAGATTGACGTTCAAACAAAAATTGAAGGTATCGTTACCGCGTTTGCCACACTCGTGGCAGGGGGCATACTTGTACTCATTAACACGGTCGAGATTTTCGATCTGATTTACATCACACTCTTTGCCATACCCATTATTGCCTTCTGGTATTTTGTGGCCAGCCGGTTGTACGGAGGTTACCGGGAAACGCTTCAAACCACATTAATAAAAAACAAAGCTAAAATTGATCATCAGAAAGTTGACCTCGAATACACCGTTGACCAGGTTTTGCAAAAAGAAATCAACAGCGAGGTTGAAGATAAAATTATTTACGGGCTAAAGCTGATGGAACAGCTCGAACCGGCTTTGTTTGAAACCGCCATTGTGCGCCTTTCTACCAGCAACTTTATAAAAGTTAAAAACTTTGCACTCGAAAAACTGAAACAAAGCGGCTTTGAACGCGATGCCGAAAAAGACAGCGACATCAAAACCCTTGCGAAAAGCGCAGCAGGCCATGCCGAGGACAGCGACTTGTTATCGATTTCGCCCGATAAGCTGATGAAACTGAGCAAATCGGTAAAAACATCCGATCGTATTTTAGCCGCCAAACTGCTGCGCAAACTCATCAGCCAGCGTACTATTTTTATTTTATTAGAATTACTGCGCGACCCCAGCTTCGATGTACGTTCGGAGGCGCTGGTCACTGCCCGTAAGTTAAAGCAACCGGAAACCTGGTCGATATTAATCGAGCTTCTTTCCTCACCGTTGTACGGCCATCAGGCTGCTGCCGCATTGATCGAATCCGGAACCAATGCACTTCAGGCATTAGAAACAGCCTTCCACCGGTCGGGACAAAGCAATACCGTGATGTTGCGCATCGTACAGATTATGGGGCGGATTGGCGGTAACGAAGCGTTAGACCTGCTCTGGAAAAAAGCCGATTACCCCGACAAACGTATTGTGCGGCAAATATTTTATTCGTTACGGTACATCAACTACCGCGCTACCGGAAGGCAAGCCCGCGATGTAACCGATTTGCTGGAAGCCGAGTTAGGCAAAACCATCTGGAATATGGCCGCCCTGCATGAACTGCCAGACGGTAAACCTGAGTTCGTATTGTTACGCAAGGCCATCCGCGAAGAAATACGCATCAACTTCGATCACATCACCATGTACCTGTCCATCCTGTACGATCCGGAGGCCATACAGTTGGTACGTGAAAACATCGAATCGGGCGACCCGAACAGTTTAGCGTATGCACTCGAACTGTTAGACTTGTTTGTGGACTCGGAGTTAAAACCCAAGCTCATCCCGTTATTTGACGACACTAAAATAGACGTAAAACTGCATGAACTTCAGTTCTATTTCCCCCGCGAGAACTACAACCCTATACAGGTAATCAACTACATCCTTAACCGCGATTTTAACCTGAACAACCGCTGGACAAAAGTTTGCGCTGTTTATACATCGGCATACTTAAACGATTTCCGGGTTAGCCGTGGCCTTATCGCACAAATGTTTAACTCCGATAAACTGTTGCAGGAAACAGCCGCGTGGGTTATTTACAATAAAGACAAAGAGGCGTACAAAAAAGTATGCGACCGCTTACCGGTGCAGGACAAGAAATTTCTTGACTCAGCCATCGAAAACAATCAGTTGTTAGACGGGCTGGATGACGGGTTTTTCTTAGGTATTGAAATGGTTATCTACCTCAAGCAATTGCCTGAGTTCAGTAACATCAACGGTGTGCTGATAGCCGACCTGTTCGACAAGATTATGCCGCTCGATTTGCGCGCGAACGAAAAAGTAACGTTCGACAAGCGCGAACAAAATATGCCGATCATGATTACAGCCCTGGGTGAAGTAACGCTGTACGACAACGATCAGCCCGTTCAAACCCTGAAAGCCGGAAACGTGTATGGCGATATTTTCCAAAACGGACAAGTATCAGCCGCTTCGGTAATGATTGCCCGCGAACGCTCAATTGTATTTAAGATAAACCTGGCCGATTTCTATTTTGTGATGGCAAACCAACACGAACTGGTAGAGGGGCTTATCCGAAACGTAACACAACCCGTAAAAAAAGAAAACGAAACCTCCATAACGGAGTAATAAAAACTAAACGTATAAACACGAAGCACTATACCGTATGAATTTTGAAATTGACGTACTCATTCTTTTTGCTGACCGCGATAACGAAACCGTAAAAGGACAAACCCAAAGTGCATGGGTAACCCAGTTTAAAAAATTTCTGGAGCTCATGCTCACTCAGGTATTGGGCGACAAACCTAAAGTGATGCTGAAAAGCGATTTCGACAGCATGGTATCGCCTAAGCTCGATAACGCAGCCGTTGCAGTTACCCTGCTTTCGCGCGACTTCAACCGGTCGGGTCAGTGCCTCGATAACCTCGAAGCATTTTACAAAGCCATCGAAGCCTCCGGCAAAACACGCAACCGGGTATTTAAAGTTTTTAAAGCACCGCTTGCGCTGATGGAACAGCCGCCACGGTTACGCCAGCTTATTGGCTACGAAATGTACCAGCTTGATGCCGAGTCGGGCGAAGTACGCGAATACACCGATTATTTCAGCGATGAAGCCGAACGCCAGTATTGGATGAAAATGGTTGACCTCGCGTACGATATTTTCGATACGTTGGTACAATTAAAAGACGGTCAGGCAAAAACTGAAATCAAAAACATCTACAAACGTAAAACCATTTACTTAGCCGAAACCGGTCACGATCTTTCGGTACAGCGAAACATCATCAAGCGTGAGTTGCAACGGCACGGCTACACGGTACTCCCTAACCAAACGTTGCCCAACTTTGCACACGACCTCGAAAAAACCGTACGCAGAGATATTGAAGATTCTGCCCTGTCCATTCACCTGATCGGCAGCGCGTATGGCGAGATACCCGAAGGAGCCGAGCGTTCGGTTGTTGATTTACAAAATCAATATGCTGCCGAAAAAAGTCAGAAGATCAGCAAAGACGAATTTTCGCGCCTTATATGGATAGCGCCAACTCTGAACAATGCCAGCGAACGGCAAAAAGCTTTTATCGACAATATCAAGCGCGACATCGATGCACAAGAAGGTGCCGAAATTTTACAAACCCCGCTTGAAGACTTTAAGAACATCATCCGCGAAGAGTTGCTCGACACACACGAAAAAACCAGGTTGCCCGAAACCAATGGCAAATCGGTTTACCTCGTGCACGACAAGGTTGACAGCAACGATATACAACCGTTAATTGATGCTATCCGTAAATCGGGTTACACCGTTGTAACACCCGATTTTGAAGGCGATTTGCTTGAGCTTCGGCAAAAGCATATCGATAACTTACTAAACTTCGATACAGCCATTATCTATAAAGGAAAAGTAAACGATCAGTGGGTACGCATGAAAGTGCTCGACTTGCTGAAAGCCCCGGGCTTTGGCCGCAAAAAACCGATTAAAGGCAAAGCCGTGTTAACAACGCCCGGCAAAGCCATAGACCTCGATGCTTTTAAAAACCAAAACCTGCGTGTTGTCGAAAGCGACTCGCGCGATTTTGAAAAATCGGTGAAAGGCTTGCTCGATGAATTTAATAATTAAACCATTACACTAAACGTTATACGCACCTCATAAATTTTTACGGTATGCCACAATACGTTGACGAAAAAGTATCCACGTTAAATCCCTTCCCGGGATTACGTCCGTTTAAAATTGAAGAGAGCCACCTCTTCTTTGGTCGCGAAGGCCAAAGCGATGAAGTGTTGCTTAAACTTTCCAAAAGCAGGTTTGTTGGTATCATTGGTCCCAGCGGCAGTGGTAAGTCATCCTTTATTTATTGTGGTGTACTGCCAATTTTGTACGGTGGCTTTTTAACCGATGCCAGCCCCAACTGGGAAGTGGTTGTTACACGGCCGGGCGCGGGCCCGATCGACAACCTGGCCGAGTCGCTTCTTAAAAACAATAAGGAATATTTAGATGCCGACCCGGAAGAACAAAAAATCAAACGTACCATCTTCTCAACCCTGTTGCGCAGCAGTTCATTGGGTTTGGTAGAAGCCGTTGAGCAATCGAGAAGATCGGCCGATGTTAATTACCTGATCTTAGTCGATCAGTTTGAAGAACTGTTCCGATTTAAAGACAGCACCGATCCCAACTCGGTTAACGAAACATTAGCCTTTGTTAACCTGTTAATTGAAGCCATCAATTACCCCGATGCCCCTATTTATGTAGCCATTACCATGCGCTCGGATTTTATTGGCGATTGTGCCCAGTTTCCTGAGCTTACCCGTAAAATAAACGACAGCCATTACCTTATTCCGCAATTAACGCGCGAGCAAAAACGCAGGGCCATTGAAGGCCCCGTTGCGGTGGGCGGAGCGAAAATTACACCCCGCCTCGTTCAACAACTGCTAAACGACCTGGGTGATAACCCCGACCAGCTTCCCATTCTTCAGCACGCCCTCATGCGTACGTGGAGCTACTGGTCGCAATACCGCGACTATGAAGAGGAACAGGTTGACCTGAAACATTACGAAGCCATCGGTACCATGGCCGAGGCGTTGTCGATGCACGCCAACGAAGCCTTCGATGAACTAACCGAAGACCAGAAACACATTTGTGAAATCCTGTTCAAAGCCATTACCGAAAAGCGTGGCGAGAACTTCGGCATACGCAGGCCAACACGCTTAAATGAAATTGCCGCCATTGCCGATTGCTCGGAAGAGGAAGTGATCGCCATCATTGAAAAATTCCGCGAGCCCGGCAGGTCGTTATTAACACCTGCCTATGGCACGCCCATCACCTCCAAATCGATGGTGGATATTTCGCACGAAAGTTTAATGCGTATTTGGGTACGCCTGAAAAACTGGGTGGATGGCGAAGCTGAAGCCGTGCAAATGTATATCCGCTTGGCCGAGGCGGCATCGATGTACCAGGTAGGCAAGGCAGGCTTATGGCGTCCGCCCGATTTACAGTTAGCCCTAAACTGGCAGGTAAAATACAAGCCTACATTGGTTTGGGGGCAACGCTACCATCCGGCTTTTGAACGCACGCTCATCTTCCTCGAATACTCCAAAAAAGAATTCGAAACCGAGCAGCGCATGAAAGAGCTTGAACAGAAACGCAAGCTGCAACGTGCACGTACTACCGCCCTTGTACTGGCTACGGCAACTGCTATATGTTTGCTGGTGCTGGTGTATGCTTTCATTAAAAAAACCGAAGCCGACCGTGAATATGAACGTGCTGAAGAACAACGCGTGTTAGCTGTTAACGCACAAAAAGTAGCAGAAACTCAAACTGAGTTGGCCGTTGCAGCCAAAAAAGAATCGGATAAGCAAAAAGAAATTGCTGTTGCAGCCAAAGAAGAAGCCGATATACAACGTGGTATAGCTGTAGAAAATGGACTGGAGGCTCAACGTAATGCTGAACGAGCAAAATTAGAAGCCAAGCGTGCAGAAGAAAACGCTGAAGAAGCTAAACGTAACGAGAAAACTGCAATTGAAAATGCTTATAAAGCACAGCTTGCAGAAGCCGATGCTAAAAGCAAACGTTACCTATCGCTCGGCAAAGCTATGGCGCTTAGTTCACAGAACCTTTCTAACGACCCCGACCTGCAATCGCTGTACGCGCAACAGGCTTACTTGTTTAACACCAACTACGGTGGCGAGCCTTACGATAACGACATCTACAACGGTTTGTTAGAAGCCCTGCGTACCCGCGATCACCAGCTTACCCAAAGTTTGCAGGGGCATGAAATGGGTGCCGCACGTGCCTTAGTAACGCTGGCGAAAGATGATAACATCTACTCGGGCGGCAGCGATGGGCGCATCATCCGGTGGAAAACGGTAAACGGAAAATGGTCGGCCGATATACTCATCGACAAAACCAAAAACCCGAACTATCAGGTTTACTCGTTAGCCGTTAACCCAACCGAAACCAAATTAGTGGCAGCCGGTTTATACACACCTAACGAAAAAAATAATTTTGTGATGGTGTATGATCTCACCCAAAACATGGCCGCGCAAAAAATAGAGGGCTTTACCGATGCTGTCGAAAACGTACAGTTTACCCCTTCGGGCAATGGGTTTTATGCACGCGATAACAGTGGCCGCAGCATTAAATTCAGCGACCTGAACACCGTGCGCGAGGTTATTAAACCTACGGTAAAAATTAACGCCATCAATTTAAGCAGCGATGGTAAAAAATTAGCCGGTGCCGGTGATGATGGTTTGTTGTACATCTGGGATGTAGATAACAACTATGCCGTAACCACCGTGAATACCCGTACCAACAGCAACACGCATTTAATGGCCGTGAGCTGGCACCCCAAAGCAAACCAGATTGTAACCGGTGACAATGCTGGTGTGGTGAAAATCGTAAGCAACAATATCGTTGTACGCAACCTGTCGGGGCACACCGCCCCTATCGAACAGATACGGTACAACCATAGCGCAACTTTTTTTGCTACGGCCAGTAAAGACCGCACCGTTCGGTTGTGGAACATCAATCAGTTAAACGACCAGCCCATACTGTTAAAAGGGCATGGCGATTGGGTATGGAGCATCGCCTTCACGCCTAATGACGAGCAACTGATGGTTGGCCTGCAAAGCTCACGGCAGGTAGTAAAACAAGGCGAACTGAAAAACGAGTTTCTTATATGGGCATACCCAACCAGCATTACCGCTATGTCCAATATTTTATGCAGCCAGTACATTACCCGTAACATGACGGACGAAGAGTGGAAAAACGCCACCGCTGCCGACATTACACGTGAAAAAACCTGTCCAGACCTGCCTGATTAATACAAAACCACCCCACCTATATGAAAAGATTTTTACCCGTTTTATTATTCTTCTTCACCGGCACACTCTTGTATGCACAAACCACTACCCCGGGGCAAATTTTGCGGTTAGCGCGAGCTGTATATGAACAAGGCCGGTTGCACGAAATACCCACACGACTAAGCGATGATGTAATTGCGCAAATGAATCAAAAACAGGATAAAGTTGAAGCCTATAAAATCCTTTGCCTGACCTACATCTACTTAGAAGAGCCCGCCAAAGCCGACCAGGCGATGTTAAACATTTTAAACACCGATCCTTATTTTCAGATTAATGAAGCTGTTGACCCCGCAGAGTTTGTAGCATTGTATGGGACTTTCCGGACAAAGCCTATTTACAGGATCGGGGCAAAACTTGGGGTGGACGCCAGCAGGCCTAACGTAAAAGAAAGCACAACCACAGATGGCCAGGGTATCGACAGTAAGTATAAGCCGCTTGTTGGGATGAATTTTGGTTTTTTTGCTGATATACCGATCAACAATCGTCTGGACATTCACGCTGAATTGTTATACAATCAAAAAAGATTTGGGCTTACAGAAATATTTAATCGCTTTAATGAAGACCCTGACTCTGAAACAAATTTTCAAAACAAAACCGAAATCATCGAGTCACAAACATGGTTAAGTCTGCCCATCGCTATTCAGTACAAACCGTTTGGCATCAACTCCACCTTCAATAAAAAACTCAACCTGTACGTGTCTGGCGGGGCTGTACTCGATTATTTATTGGCGGCTAACATCTCAGGAGAACAAATCCGTGATCAGCAAAGCTCTGTACAAGAAAAATCGTTTGACTTCAAACCCTCCAGAAGTGCTTTTAACATCAGCTTACTGGCTTCGGTCGGAATTAAACTGCGCGTTGGTGGTGGCTATATTGTTTCGGATGTCCGGTACCTGCATGGGCTTACCAATGTAAGTTCAAAAAAATCGGCTTTTAACAATCAGGGAACTACATGGGAACTCAACTATGCCGACCCTGTTTTTAAAATTTCATCCCTGGGTGTTTCTGTCGGTTATATTCAAAATATTTTCAACCCTAAAAAACTCAAGCGCAGAAAATGAAAAAATTCTTACTTCCGATTTTTATATTTACTGTTGTTGCTGGCTGTTCTAATTTAGAAGATGCAGAACTCTCTGAACGTAAAACTTTCATTAAGTTTTTCAACGGAGCTTATACACTTTCTGCAACATCTGTTGAAAGCATACCCGGAGGATACGTAATACTCGGAAATATGTCAGTAAACAATAACCTGACCGTTACAATCGTAATCGAAACGGATGAGAATGGCAACCAAATAGGGGAACCACACCGTATTCCGGGAGGAACAGGCAAGGCCATAAAACCATTTATTAACGGGAGCGGGCAAGTTACGGGTTACGTGATCGTGGGCGATAGTATTAAAATCGACCCTTTTGCCGAGCAAGCTGCCAACACAGAGATTGCCTCACTCAGGGTAGTTCAGTTAAACTCAACTTTTGGTGTTGTGAAAACATATTTTCGATCTGATAGGCGGCCACTCAGTCAATCGCACCCGATAAAGCAGGATTTTTTCGGACAAACGCTTACCATAACAGAAGATGGGAAAGTTTTTGTGCTGGGGGGGGTTAAGGATGGCGTTGTAGGGCAACAAACAGCCCCACAAAAAACGCTTCTCATGGAGTTTAACAGTGCTTTGGATTCTGTTTGGTCGATTGAATATGACATCAATGACAGAACCTACCAAAACGCCAAAAGCCTGATTTATAATAATGAGAAGAAAGAGATTATTTGGTCAACCGCATTGGCTATTGATCAGGGCGGATTCAATGCTTCGTATGTAGGAATACCCGTTGTAGAACAACAATCGATCTTTGTTAGTTATAGTGTTATTGGCCAAACCACCACCCAACTTTTTGTTCCGAAAGACATTACGGCTGGAGCGTACGGTTATGCGATTACCGGTACATACAGTATTGAAACCAATGGTTCGAAAAGCAATTTGTTTTTTCTTCGTGCATATCCTTCAGGGGTTATCATGCCCGAAAGTATCCGGTATTTTGATGGCCGTTCGGGGATTACACCTTTAGAAAATCAAAATCAATCTGCTGTGCAGGATGGTGGTGAAACCATAGCCGCTACGAAAGACAAAGGGTATATTATTGCGGGCTATACCGAACTCTCTTCCGGTAACGGAAAAGATATATGGTTAATTAAAATGGATTTCGCAGGTGAAGCCGTGTGGCAAAAAACCATCGGTGGGGCTGGCGATCAGGTACCGAGTGCCATTCGCGAATTGCCTTCGGGTGAAATCCTGATCTGCGGGACCAATACAGTAGGTGGGTTCGAGTCCATCTTTTTGATAAAAACTAACAGTAAAGGTGAAATAACCAAGTAACGTTATACATCACCTTTATAAACGTATTATAATTAATTAGAAATAGCTATTCATTATGAATAAACGGATACTTAATCTCATACTCCTGTTCGCATTTATGCTCCTTACAGCAACAGCGTATTCGCAGGCCGTTACCATGAGCGCAGCAACCGGTGGGCTTGCCGGGGCAGCACAAATTTCGGGCACCAATAACATTGCAATATTGGGTGTACAACTTACCAAGGCAGCCGGGGGGGGCAATACCGTTACCAGCATTACCATTGCAATGACGCCTACCCCTGTCGGAAAATTTACAAATGCAAGACTGTATGAATCTACCGATGCAACCTTTAGCGGTGTTGGTACTGAAATTTTAGTTACCACAGGAACGATCACAGCAACCGATATTTCCTTTACAGGTTCACCCCTCACCAATTTTGACGGAGCAACTGCTGCTGCTGACGATGAGTATTTCTTCATTGTAGTAGATGTTGATCCTGCGGCAGCAACGGGTTCCACCACAACACCTTCGTTAGCCAGCACAGGAGTTGTAGTTTCCGCAAGCACCATTACCGGAACAACTATAACCGGGGCTGCCTATACATTAACGGCTCCGGAAACTACCATTGCAAATCTCGCAACCGGCCTGGCTACTTCACCGCTGTTGCCTGGTGCCACCGGGCAGGGCGTATTCGGTTTTTCATTAACCTCTACCGGAACACAAACCATTACCGCACTGGATATTCAGGTAAGCAATACACCGATCGGCAGATGGGGATCCTATTCATTAATTACCTCTACCGATAATGATTTCTCAACACCCGGTGATAACGTTGCCATTGGAGGTTTAACAATTACTCCGTCTGCAACCCATATTACCATTAGCGGGCTTTCGGAAACCATTACAACAACAGCAACAAATTATTTTTTGGTGGTAAACGTTGACGCGGCCGCTGCGGGGAGTACGATTACACCATCACTTGGTGCAGCAAATGTAACCGCCAGTACAGGAACATTCACGGGAACAGCAACCGGAACAACCTATTCGTTTGCCCCGATATTAACGATCGCAAATCTTACAACGGGGCTGGCCGCCTCACCGCTGGTTGCTTCAACAACCAATCAGGGGGTTTTCGGCTTTTCGTTGACTTCTAACGGCACCCAAACGGTAACAGCTATCAATGTTCAGCTAACGAGTACACCCGCATCCAAATGGAGCAATTACAAACTTATGACTTCTACGGATGCGAGCTATGCTACCGGAGGCGATAACACACTTATTGGCGGGCTTACTTTTACACCTTCTGCGACCGAGGTTGTCATTACAGGTCTTTCACAAAACATTACAGCGACCGGTACAAATTATTTTTTGGTAGTTGATGTTGATGCCTCCGTTACGGGCGCTACTACGGCTGTGCGGCCATCGCTTGCCGCAGGAAATATCACCATAACAACCGGTGGCGGAGTAGCCACCGGGTCGGCCATCGGCACAAACTATAGCTTTGGTACGGCAACCGCAACCTTTGCGCAATTAACAGCCGGTATTGCTGCATCTCCCCTTTCGGCAGGCGCAACAGACCAGGCAATAATTGGTTTCTCTGCTTCTTCAAACAGCACACAAACGTTTACCGCCATAAACATTCTGGTAAGCAGCAACCCTGCTTCTAAATGGGGATCATATACACTGGTGCAATCAACCGATGCCGATTTCTCGACCACGGGCGACAACACAACCATTAGTGGCCTAACCATTACGCCTTCCGCATCTCAGATTACAATTACCGGTTTAACAGAAACATTAAACAGTACGGCAAAAAATTATTTTCTGGTGGTTACTATAAATGCTGGCGTTACTTCATCAACAGGAGCAATTCAACCTTCTTTTACGCAGACCAATGTTACTGTGACTGGTTCCATTAACAGCGTAACCGTAACCGGAACAAGTTATTCATTTAATGCTTCTCAGCTTTCGGATATTATATTTACAGGAGGATCAGGTTTAGGGTTGAATTACAGATTACGACAAGCAACCTCTATTAACAATACTGATTTAAACGGAAGCTTTAACTTGGGAAAATTTCAGCTTCGGGATGGAGGAGGTACAACCGATGGCGATAATAAAGCATCGAGCATTACATCCATCACACTTCAAATAACTAATCCGGCAAATATCAGACAGATTGCACTTTTTAATGAAGTAAACGGGCAGGGCAGTGATAACACAGAAATAGCCGGCACCGAACAAACTATGCCCGGTTCAGGAACAGTCGTCTTTACTCCTTCAACCCCAATCAGAACGCTTACCGATGGCGGTAACTGGAATTTTATGGTTCGTGTAACGTTCAATTCAACGGTTACCGATAATCAACCTATGGTAATTACAGTTAATTCTGTAACAGGTGAAACAGGGTACTCAGGATTTGCTGCTGCTGACGGTGGGAATGCAAACTCATCTGCAGGATCAAATCACACTATTCTTGTTACAGCCTCAAAATTTAAGTTTAACCCGGCAGTACCTACTACTTCACCCAGAAGTGTCAATTTCGGTCCGGTAACAATTGTGGCTGTTGACGGGAATCCTCTTAATAACCAAGATCTGGATTACACAGGAAAAATTGATCTGATTGCAACCGGTGGGCCAGGAACACTAACCGGTGGCGGGCAGAAGACACTTGTTGCCGGCCAGGTTACAATAGCAAACTTGTCGATTAACCAGGCAGGAAATTATTCGCTGGATGTCTCTGATGATGATTACAATGACGCACCGGATAATCAAAATCCGATGGAAGATATTTCGGCATCAATAACAATAACCAGTTCCGCATCTACTATTACCCTGTCCAACGACCCGGTATTGTGCTACGGAGGATCTACTGCTTTTAAGACACTATCCAACATCGTAATTACCGAAACGGATGCATCCGGTATTTCCGGAAGTGGTACGGTTACGTTCTCGTTGGCATTACCAAGTGGGTTTGTGTTTGATCAAAGCGTAACATCGGGCGTTTCTGTTAGCGGAGGTTCTGACCTTTCGGCACCATCAAACTATACCTACCCGGGAGCAAACGTGGTTCAATTTAGCTTTAACATAAATGGCACCTCAAATACCAATACTATTACAATCAGTAACCTGAAAGCAAGGTATCCACATCCGGGAATAAACAACCAAGACATTGACCCTACTACGGGAGTTTTCAACATTACACGATTGGGTGGTACTGCCAGCATTGCAGGAGTTGGTGCGGGTACTGTTTTGGGCACCATTAGCGCAACCAATCAGACAAGCGATGTTACTTTCACGGTAACTGAACTTTCGGGCAATCCGTATGTAGCTCCAAACACTACAACATTTAATGCGGGCAGCGTTCCGGTTAAATTAGTGTCAAGCAGTCCAATAGCAGAATCGGTTTTCCAGGGGAGCAGTGGCGGTGTAACATATTCAAGCCCTGATTACAGATTTAACCCAAGTTCGCTTGCTGCCGGAACCTACCCGGTTACGTTAATCCACACAATATCGGCAACCGGGTGTCAGTCTTACTTTACACAACCTTTCGAAGTTATTATTTCTGGAATTGGTGGCTTAGCGCCATCTTATTGCAATAACGATGGCCCATCTTCCGACATGACTGTAAATCCGACATATATTGATCAAATCATGCAATATTCGTCTTATCCAACAACCTGGGTTTTTGATAAATTTGTTTATTATGATTACACAATATCCAACTGGAAAAATATTACTTCTCCAGATAATAAGAAGTTTGCCCCTGCTCTCCCTGAATATCAGGATGACTATGCTTACTGGGGCGGGCAAATCCCCATAGGGTTTTCAGTATATAATACCAATACACTGGCCAATGTCCCTGCCGGATCAAATTATGTTGTTACTTACCAGTGGGTAACAGTTAATGCTGCGCCATCTCCAACATTTACCTTACCAAAAACTACATTTTGTCTGGATGACCCGGCAGTTGTGTTAACCGGAACGCCACCAAACTTAGATAATCCCTTAAAGGATTTCTTTTTTGCGACTGAGACTACCTCTCCCTTTAACCCCTCTCCATTCGGAACAATCAGCGTTTCCATTCCTCCTACCTCAAAAGTATGGTCGTTTAACCCGGGAACTTTAGGAGTTGGCACAGCACTCATTCGATACACATACGAAAACCCGGCTACGGGTTGTAGAGGTACTTCTGCACCAATTCAGGTAACTGTGAACGCACGCCCGGCATCAGTTGACCCTGCAGCCATTATTTCCCCAGGAGGAACCGCCCCCGAAACCTGCCAAGGTGCCCCAATTGGCACTTTTACAGCAACAAACCTTACCCCGCCTAATCAATATACATGGTATTCAAACTCCGGCTTAACAACTATTGTTGGAACAGGTAATACATTTGCCCCCCCTAACCCTCCGGTAGATCCCAATATACCAACACCCAGTGGCAGCCCTCACACGTTTTATGTTACACAAACCATTAACGGTTGTGAAAGTAATAAACAACCTGTTTCGCCAACGCCAGCTCAGGCGTTAACCGTAACGATAAAGGCTGCGCCCACCGCTCCTGTTCCCAATTTTCCCGATACACCGGATAGAGAATTCTGTGTCGGGACTACAATTCTTACATCGAATTTGGTTGTGCCGGGTACCGATATTAAATGGTTTATACCGGGAACTTCAACGTTATTATTTTCTGGCACAACTCCAACATTAGCAAGTCTTAATATCCCGGTTCCAACAACAAGCCCGGCAGTTTACGAGTATGAAGTTACACAAACAGTAAGTTCATGTGAAAGTCCGAGAACACCTGTAAAGGTCAGGATTAAAGGACTACCGACCCTTTCCGTTTCGGCCGGTGCTACCGACCCGCTGAAAATCTGTACTGAGGGGGGGCACGATGGTGGTTCAGGAACACTCATTACGTTTACAGGAAGTGATGAAAACGGTCCGGTAGCAACCGGCACTTGGACTGTACCAAGTGGTCCTACATTAGCTCCAGGTGCTTTAATCCCAGGTGGCGGAACAGCCTTGCTTAATACACCTACCCTGATTCCAAATAATTATACCTTACGGTTCACACATACCAATAGCGCAGACTGTTCAAATTCTATTGATATACCTTTAACAGTGCTACCTAAAATAATTCCAATATTAGACCCTCAGGATTCGTGCTTTGATAATTTTGTTCGGCTACATAACATATCAACTATTCAAACAGGATCAGCAACACCTGTTCCAGCAACATCAGCCGACATCGTTTCGACCTCATGGAACTTTAACGATGGTAATGCCTTAGCTGCAGGGAGTGGTTCTATTGTAGGGGTTGTTAATAACGGAAGAACCAAAGGCACATACTTTAGCCCGGAGCACAATTTTGCAGTTCTCGGTTCAAAATCAATAACCTATACAATGAACACAACCTATTGTTCCTTTTCAGGCACAAAGCAACTTACAATCAATCCCAAACCTCAAATAAATTTTACGTGGTTTAACCCTTGTTTCGATTCGGCAACACTCCAATCAACAACCAGATTTACCGCAACCGAAATGACTACGCCAAGTCCATTAGCAATAGACAAGTATATATGGGATTTTAGGGTTACCAAGTACCTTGATACTCTTTCTACTACAAATCAAACGACTTCAAATCCACTTGTTAACTATGGCAGGCTTGGAACGGACACCGTACAATTAATCGTTGTAACCACAGCGCAATGTCGTGACACGCTTCAAAAAGCCGTGTATATTCTACCTACATACAAAGCAATAACGGATACGAGCGGGTATAATCAAAATTTTAATACCGGTAATAATTTCTGGATTACGGGGGGCATTCATTCTTCATGGGCTTTAGGAAATACAATAGCTGGAACCGAATCTTCTGATGGAGCAGCGTGGGCAACCGGACTTATGTCGTCTAATAATGTTGATGAGCAATCATGGGTAATGAGTGGGTGTTTCAATTTTTCAGATGCTAAAAAACCAGTGGTTTCTCTTGATATATGGTCTGATGCTCCATCAGGAGTTGACGGGACTGTTTTTCAATTCAATAAAGATGGCAGAATAGAAAATGAAGGTAGTTGGCAAGTGCTTGGAGATGCCACATCCGGCATCAATTGGTACGATGGGTCAGGTATATCAAACAGCCCGGGAAATCAAACCTCAAACGACTACGGTTGGACCGGAACATACGAAGGCTGGAGAAAAGCCATCTACAAACTCGATGCCGCTAAACCAGCATCACCCACAGCACCTGATTCACTCGTAATTTTCAGGATAGCTTTTGCCGGGGGAAACCGGCAGCAAAGTGGTTTTGCGTTTGATAATGTATTTGTTGGTGAGCGTAGCCGGGTGGTTCTGTTAGAGAGTTTTACCAATACATCAAATAATCAGAACACTATCAATACTATAAATGCACATAATGCCGAGTTTAAAGGATTTGGTGATGTTACAACCGGTGAACTTGTTAAAATTCAATATCATACTGCCTTTCCTGGTAACGATTTGCTCAACGAACAAAACCAGCAGATGAACAATTCACGAACCGCATTTTATGGAATAACGCAAGCACCCGCAGCACGTGTTGATGGAGGTTATGGAGCCGGTGTTCTACCTAATTGGTTAAGTAACTACAATGACGACCGAATCTTGACACCTTCAATTATCAGGCTTGACAGTACAGGAGCAAAAAAATCCGGAACAAATGTTAAAATCGGTGTTAAAATTCGGAATATAAGTAGTGAATCCATATCTCTGAATGGCACTAATGTATTTGTTGTTGTTGTTCAAAAAGAAATCCTCAGAAATGCAACTACCGAAGATTTTTTTGGCGAAACCAATAGTACCGGGTTCGTATATGTAGCAAAACAAATGCTACCATCAGCCGCAGGTACTCCCCTCACAGGTACGTTAGCTAGTGGAAAATCGTATATTGGGCTTGACTCAATAGTCTGGTCACATCCAAACGGAGGAGATGCCATTGTCGTTTTTCTTCAGAAAATCGATGGTAATAGTAAGACCATATATCAAGCTTTCCTGCTGGAAAATCCTCCAATACCTGATGTTATCACCAGCACCGAAGACCCCGAATACGCCAAACATATAAACCTCTACCCTAACCCAGCCAATGCGAACGTGAACATTGAATTACCGGCAGTGGTTAACAAGCCAACCCCGGTAGAACTGTACGATGCCTTTGGGCGGGTTGTCTATCAGTCTGTTTTCAACGTTGGCGAGAAAACAAAAACCGTTTCAACAGCCGGTTTTGCAGATGGTATTTATATGATGCAATTAGTTGCCCCGCAAGGCAACAAAGTTGTAAAAAAAGTAATGGTAAAACATTAAAACCAAATCGTTCACCAAAACCTGAAAAGGCCGCCAAAAGCGGCCTTTTTTATTGCCCCGGGAATTACGCCCTGATTTTATCTTACCTAAAATTTGATTTTTCACTATATTTTTTCAGGGTATTTTTAATACATTTACCCTGAAAAACAGAAGTTAAACTATTGATTTTCGGGGTATATGTTTTCCAGAATTGCAGAAAACGATGTTTTACAGCTATTGGGCGAATTTCCGGCTGTTGGTATAATAGGCCCCCGGCAGGTGGGTAAAACCACATTGGCCAAACAAGTTGCTTCGCATCTAAAAGAAGAACCGTTATACTTAGATCTGGAATTACCGGAAGATGTTGCCCGGCTTCAACAGCCGTCTTTGTTCCTTAAAAACTATCAGTCGCGTTGTGTTATCGTGGACGAGGTTCAGCGAATGCCAGAGTTGTTTCCTGTATTGCGTTCGCTTATTGACCAACACCGAAAACCCGGAAGGTTTATCCTGTTAGGATCAGCCTCGCCACAACTTATCCGCAATAGCTCCGAATCGTTAGCGGGACGGATAGCATACAAAGAACTGACTCCTTTAAATTGGTTGGAAGTAAGCAGTGCTATTGCCCGTGAGCAACACTGGGTACGAGGTGGTTTCCCAGACGCACTGTTGGCAAAAAACGATGCCTCAGGCTCACGTTGGCAAAAAAATTTCATTCAAACATACATTGAAAAAGATCTTCCTTTACTGGGTCTGCAAACCGACCTGAACAGACTCCGTGATTTCGTGTGGATGGTTGCCTCTGCGCAGGGGCAGTTATGGAAGGCCGAAAGTTTCGGCAAAGCACTGGGGGTTACTGCACCGGTTATAAAACGGTACCTTCACTACCTTGAAAACGCTTTTCTGGTAGAAGTTGTCCGTCCTTTTCATATCAACATCAAAAAAAGGCTTGTGAAATCGCCAAAAGTATATATACGCGACACGGGTATGCTCCATTCACTCACCGGCATTTCATCTTTTGAAGAGTTGCAACGCCACGTTTCGATAGGCCATTCATGGGAAACGTATGCAATCGCACAGATAAAATCGGTTTTACCAGAAAACTGGTCGTTGAATTTTTACCGCACACATGAAGGGGCAGAGGCCGATGTTGTTCTGGCTAAAGGGAACCGTCCGGAAATTACGGCCGAAATAAAATATTCTAACGCCCCAAAAGTAACAAAAGGGTTAATTCATGTAACGCAAGACCTGCGCACCAAAGCCAATTACATCATTACCCCCTCTTCAGACCGCTATCCGGTTTCGGAAAATATTGAAACCATAAGCTTAGATGCCTTTTTGCGCGAATTAGCCTCAAAAAAAGCTGGCTAACACCCTCTAACAAACAGCCTTTATTTAAAGCCTACGGGCATTGCACAACTACTTTACTTATCCTATTTTTAAATTCAAATAACCCCTTAAACAACCACTAACAACCGATCCCCACGCCCTGCATGGAAGTCTTTCTAAAACCCGAAGCCTGGCTTGCGCTATTAACCCTTACTTTCTTTGAAGTAGTGCTTGGTATCGACAATATCATTTTCATTTCCATTGTATCGAACAAACTACCGATAGAAATGCGCGCCCGTACACGCAACATCGGGCTGGCGTTAGCTATGATTGTTCGCATTCTGTTGTTACTGGGCATTACCTGGGTAATCACGTTTACCAACCCACTGTTCACGCTGTCGGATATTATATCGGTGCGTGCCGTAGAGTGGATGAGTATTAACGACCACGCTTTTAGCGGGCGCGATCTCATTTTAATGTTTGGGGGTATGTTTTTGATCGCAAAAAGCACCCGTGAGATCGGCCACGAGATGGAAGGCGAAGAGGAAATCGATATGCCTTCGGTAAAACCCAACGTTACCAACATCATCATCCAGATTATTTTACTTGACATTATTTTTTCGTTCGATTCCATCCTTACAGCCGTTGGCCTTACCGATCAGGTAATCATTATGATCGTAGCGGTTGTTATTTCCATTGGTATTATGATGTTGTTTTCGGGCAGGATCAGCGATTTCATTCACAAGCATCCCTCCATGGAAGTGCTTGCCCTCGGATTTTTAATCCTGATCGGCTTTATGCTTTTCCTCGAAGGGCTTAATTACGATATACCCAAAGGTTATATGTATTTCGCTGTTGCATTTTCGTTGTTGATCGAATTTGTCAACATCCGCGTACGCGGCAACAGTAAGAAGAAAAAGAAAACGCCTCAACCTACTGAAGATGACATCCATGTCTGACGAAGCATTACGATACCCCATCGGGAAATTTCAGCCAAAAGAAAGCTACACACCCGAAGAAATTGCGGGGTTTATTGCCGCAATACAGGCCGCACCCGATAACATAGAGGCAGTCTGTAAAAAGCTTTCACCTTCGGACTATAATAAGCCATACCGGCCGGGAGGCTGGACTGCCCGACAGGTAATTCATCATTTGGCCGATAGCCATATGCACGCCTATATCCGGTGTAAATGGTCGCTTACAGAAAGTACGCCCACCATCAAAGCCTATGATGAAAAACTTTGGGCCGAAACATACGATACCACACACGATCCTTCCTTGTCCATTCAGATACTAAAAACGTTACACGCAAAATGGGTTGTCTTGTTAAAATCATTAACCCCAACCGATCTTGAAAAGGGATTCATCCATCCGCAAACCGGGAAGCTGACTAAACTCAACAGAGTTATAGCAACATACGCCTGGCATGGCGAACACCATCTCGGGCATTTAACGATCATTCTAAATTCTAATGCTCAAATCTAAAATCGCACATCTCAAATCTGATTTCACCATTGCCCTACACCCCACCCCTTTACCTGTTTAATGCGCACCTCGAAACCATCGTGCCATCATTGTTTCGGAAAGTGGAGCTGCAACCCTACCAGCGCGAACGTATCGCCACACCCGATAACGATTTTTTAGACCTCGACTGGCTTACACAACAATCGTCAACGTTGGTTATTCTTTCACACGGATTAGAGGGCGACACCTCACGGGCTTACATCAAAGGCATGGCCAAAGCATTGTACAAAAACGGGTACGACATTTTAGCCTGGAACTACCGGGGTTGCAGCGGTGAAGTAAACAGGGCCATCCGGTTTTATCATAGCGGGGCAACCGATGACTTAGACACCGTTATTCAACATGCGCTAAAACAGCATTATACCGAATTATACTTAGTGGGGTTTAGCTTAGGCGGAAACTTAACGCTAAAATACTTAGGCGAAACGCGGGATCGTTCAGTAAAAATTAAAAAAGCCGTAACGTTTTCGGTACCGATTGACCTGCATACCAGTTGCGTTAAAATTTCGCAGCCCGGCAACTGGGTTTATTCCCAGCGTTTTATCAGAAGCCTCCGTAAAAAAGTATTGGCCAAAGCCGCATCCATGCCCCAGCTTGATGTTGCGGGTTTACAGCATGTAAAAACCCTGCACCAGTTCGATGATTATTTTACCGGGCCAATTCACGGGTTTAAAAATGCCCTCGATTATTACACGCAATGCAGTGCCATCCGGTTCATCGAACACATTACCATACCCACACTGTTGGTAAACGCTCAAAACGATCCCTTTCTAAGCCCTGAATGTTTTCCGTTCGATCTGTTAAACGCACACCCTTTTGTAACCTTTGAGGTACCCCGTTATGGCGGGCACGTGGGTTTTTCGCAACGCTCAAAAACCGGTATGTACTGGTCGGAAGAACGGGCACTTCGCTTTTTTTCACGTTAGCGTACATCCGATCGGTTGTAAATAGTATATTGGTCGGCCGCTTGTAAACACTGTTATAAGGTAAAAACTATATATGATTGACCGGTACAGTCTTACCGCCTCAGTACATACATTGGCCGAACGTTTTTCGGTTGAGGTTTCGGGTGCTTATGTACCACGGTACAATGCTGCGCCCACGCAATTACTTCCGGTGATTACAAGTTCCGGCTCAGGCGGTATTTCATGGTTTTACTGGGGACGGCCACCGCATTTTGCCCGTAACCGGAACCTGAGTGAAAAAATTATAAACCTGTCGGCCGAGAGCCTGCGCGAACGCCCGGTATTAAAAAAGATTATGATGCAAAGCCGGTGTATTGTTCCGGCCGATGGATTTTATGTATGGAAACGGATTGGTAAAAAAACCGCAGTGCCTCACCGCATTACCGAAGTAGCACACAAAATTTTTTCGTTTGCTGGAATCTGGGAAGAATTTGAAGATGAAGACGGCTCGATGGTACACGCCTTTACACTCATTACCATTCCTGCTAACGAGTTTGTTGCACCGCTTCACGACCGCATGCCGGTTATGTTTAACGAAATCGAAGAGCGTATATGGCTTAATCCACATAGTACGGAAGCCGAGCTAATGCTTATACTCCGGCCTTATCCCGATCATAAACTCGGGCAATACACGGTATCATCGCTGATCAGCAATCCGCAAAAAGACCATGCTTCATTAATATTGCCCGCACCGGCCAGCGATCAGCACGGTAATCTTACTTTGTTTGATTAGAAAACGGGCTTACTCTTTTCGCACAAAGTACGCTAAGAACTACGCAAAGATTTGAATGTTTGCGTAAGTGCAATTACAAATTATCACGAAAATATCTCAAGCCTAAAGGCATACGAAGATCCCTCGTTCCTCGGGATGACGAAAAAATTAATTTCAGAAACCATCGGTATCATCTTCTTCTTTTTTAACCGGTTCGTCTTCTTTTTTCGCAGGTTGCTGTTTTTTAACCGGTTTGTCTTTCTTCTTTAAGAAAGAGAAAAATCCTTTTTTGGCAGGCTTCGCATTGGCATTAACCTGATCGACCTGCGTGGTATCGCGCGGTTTGCCTTCAAAATCATCGTAACCGTAATCTTCATCATCGGCAACAATATGCTGCACAGTATCGGCTGCGGTTTTATCTTTTTTCTTAAACAGGTTTTTAAAGAAACCTTTTTTCTCTTTCTTCGCTACGGCACTGGCTGCGGTTTTCGCTTCGGTATCCTGCTGTTGTTTAAGGCGCACATCGGGCAGCACCAATATTTCGCGCATGTACCACATATAATTATCCTGTTGTACGTTAAAGCCAATGCTATCGACATAATACTTTCGCTGCATTGCATTATACTTTAATACACGAACTTCCTTATCAATCGAAATCATGTATATGCTATCGCCCGGTTTGGTAGCCGCCAGTGTATCAATCCGCAATACGGCCGTGCCATCGTTTACATTTCGATTTACCGAATCAATATTTACAGCGGCCACGGTTTTCTCGTACCCGTCTTTCAGCGAATCGGGCACAACGGGGTTCACCGGCTTCATTGCGATGGTTTGCAAGCTGCGGGTTTTCTCTTTATACGTTACCGGTTTCGCTATAAGGTAGCGGTTCTTTTTACTAACGCTGGCAATGGCCTTGGGCGTTGAATCATTGACGAAATAGCTGAATTTCTTGCGAAGGGCGTCCTTATCGTATATGTAGGCGCTCTGGTAAGCCGGGCATACCACTTTCTGGGTACAGGCTACCAATAATGAGCAAAACACACATAGTACAATTAAGGCCCTCGTCATAGCAGGGGTTATTCTGGCAAAAATAATGATTTTAAAGGGAAGTATTCCGAAAATAGGTTTACTTGTAAGTTCCTGACAAACAATACATTAAAATACATGGGTTTATGCAGGGGTTTCATCAAATAAGGTTAAACGGCTTAATGACCGAGGAAATAACGTTTCAGGATGATGATTACGCATATCAGAAACATTAAAATCGCGATTTTATTGATGACGTGCATCGCCCCAATGGTGAAGCCTTTGGGTCGGTTCGGGTCTTTTTTTCTGAAAAAATAACCTCCTACTTCACCGAGGCTAAAAAATTCGCGCAGCCAGCTTTTTTTAGTTTGTTGTTCCATATTAAAATTTTTCGATCAGTTCAGGGTCAATCCAGTTGCCGTCTTCGCGGATAATGCCGATCAATTCATCGACTGCCTTGTTAGACGGTACGTTTTTTTTAACCACATCTTTATTTCTGTACAGGGTTATCCGGCCAGGGCCGGAACCCACATAACCGTAATCGGCATCGGCCATTTCGCCAGGGCCGTTCACAATGCACCCCATGATACCGATTTTAATACCTTTCAAATGGTCGGTACGTTTACGGATCATGGCGGTTGTTTCTTGTAAATCAAACAATGTACGGCCGCACGAAGGGCACGAAATGTATTCGGTTTTCGACATACGGTTTCGTGTTGCCTGCAAAATACCGAACGCGGTTTTATTGGCGATGTCAGCCCAGTGTAATGCTTCTTCTTTGTTCAAATCATACTGTATGCCCAGCATAACACCATCACCAAAACCATCGATGTACAACCCTCCGATGTCGGTAGCGGCATGAATGCGTAACGTGTCTTCATCGGTTACCGGATATGTGCGGTAAATTAAAACCGGAACATCAATTCCTTTTCCGGTGAATTCAAAAAACACCCTGCGCAATGCAGCCATTGTATGCGTATTGTTTGTTTCAACTACACCAACCAACGACTTATCGTTATAGAAAGCGGTTAACAGGGTATCGTTCACATCATCCGGTGTAAACCGGATAAAATTTATTTCGTTATGCTTTTCAACGGCCTGTTGATATTCTTCAACTGTAAACAATGGCAACTTGTTTACATCGTTCGATGTTTGCCATGTTTGATAATCGCGTATCTCTTTTAAACCGTTCGGTAACATAAACGGAATAGGCTTATTACCTGTATAGACGTAATCAGCACCCTGATCGTTCATCCGCCATTTATCCGGTTCGGGCAAATAAAAATGACCAATGCTTCGTAAATCTTTGTAGTCGGTTATAGCAATGTGGCTCAGGTCGGCTACCACACGCGGCACATGATGATGCCCGCCAACATTAACAACCTCGCGGCTTACCCTTCGCGTATAAACAAACGGATCGATGGGCGATTCCAACACCGGTTTAATCGGTTTATGATTGTGCCGGGTGTTGTACCGATCGACCATGATTTTTGCCACGGGAGCTTCCACTTCGGGTTCTTCGGTAAGTGATACCCGTACGGTGTCGCCCAGCCCGTCTTCCAGCAATGTACCAATGCCTACGGCTGATTTAATACGGCCGTCTTCGCCATCGCCTGCCTCGGTTACGCCAAGGTGCAACGGGTAGGGTTTGAAATTCTCTTCGTCTAACTTATGCACCAGCAACCGGTATGCCTGTACCATTACCTGCGGATTACTGGCTTTCATAGACAGTACAATGTCGTGATAATTCAAATCCTGGCATATCCGTAAAAACTCAAGCGCTGATTCTACCATACCCAACGGTGTATCGCCATAGCGGCTCATAATCCTGTCCGAAAGCGAACCGTGGTTTGTACCGATGCGCATGGCCGTACCATACTCTTTACATATTTTTACTAAAGGCGTAAACTTCTGGCGGATGCGTTCCAATTCTGCATCGTAAGCATCGTTTGTATATTCAATGGTTTCGAACCGTTTTTTATCGGCATAGTTGCCGGGGTTAATCCGAACCTTTTCAACCAACCGGGCTGCCAGCTCGGCAGCATTGGGTGTAAAGTGTATGTCGGCCACTAAGGGAACAGTACATCCGCGCAAGCGTAACTCTTTTTTAATAGCTTCGAGGTTTTGCGCTTCTTTCAGCGATGGCGCTGTAATACGCACGTATTCACAACCCGAAGCTACCATGCGCAGCACCTGTTCTACTGATCCCCGGGTGTTCATGGTATCGACTGTTGTCATGGACTGCAGCCGGATGGGGTTGTTTCCTCCCAGGGGCACATCGCCAATCTTTACTTCAATGGTTTTTCTGCGGCTGTACTCCGTCAGACTGTTGCAGTATTGTTTTGAACTTGTACGAATAGAATTCACGCTGCCAGATTTTCTCAAAGTTAACCCATCTCACGCTGATTTTGTTCAGCCGGTTCAATCAAATATCGCCTAATTGCGGACGGATAACGATTTCCTCCACTACACTTCTTTCGGATAGCGAATAGGCTGAAAACACGGTTTCGGCCACGTCTTCAGGGGGCATAAACCGTTCATCGGGCAGGTCAACGCCATCCCAACTGGCAGTACGGGTAGCACCGGGCATAATTGCGGTAACCCGCACTCCGTGTTCTTTTAATTCTTCACGCAAACATTTGGTAAAGCCAAGCAATGCAAACTTGGTAATGGAATATGAGCCGCCATTGGGGTACGCCTTGATGCTGGCTATGGAACACATCGTAAAGATATGCCCGCGTTTATGGGTAATCATCGGAGGCACTAAGCTGCGGGTGATATGGTACGCACTGTATAGGTTCGCTTCCATCATCGCCTCCAGCGATCCTTCTGTTTCGGTGGTTATCGCACCCGGCAAAAAGTAACCTGCGTTGTTTACGAGCACATCAATGTACGGTTTGCGCTCGGCAACAAACCGGGCAAACGCTGTTACCTGGTTTTTATCGCGCATATCGGCCTCAAATGTGTGTACCTGTATGGCAGGGTATTGCTTTTGTATTGCGTGTTGAAGCGCACGAAGGTCTTCGGCATGGCGGGCGCACACCGCCACATCAAACCCGGCTGCGGCAAACCGGTTTACAATGGCACGGCCAATGCCTTTAGTGCCCCCTGTTACAACAATAAGTTTGTTCATTTTAGATAAATGATTGGTAATTTAGCGCTGTATTGCATTTTTGGTATCTTTAGCAAGATAGTATATTTTGCCTGCGTGTCCGCATGAAGGAAATCGGTAAATACTTTATTTTTTTAGGTAACCTGTTCGTGAACCGCGAGCCGTTCCGCACGTATTACCGTCTGACCATAGAAGAGTGCATGTTGATAGGGCTTAATTCCATTATGCTCTTTACACTTGTATCGACATTTATGGGCGCGGTAACTACCGTACAAACTTCGTTTAACTTAGTTAAACCTTATATTCCCAAGTATGTTGTTTCGCAGGTTGTGCGCGAAATGACAGTGCTTGAACTTGCCCCTACCATTATGGCCATTATTTTTGCCGGCAAAGTGGGGTCGAGCATGGCCGGAAACTTAGGCACCATGCGCATTACCGAACAGGTCGATGCCCTCGAAGTAATGGGCATTAACTCGACTTCGTACTTAGTGATGCCTAAAATTATTGCCTCGTTGCTGATGTACCCGTTGTTAGTCATACTCGCGGTGGTGGCGGGTTTATTGGGCGGTTACTTAGTGGCCAACTTTTCAAGTATCATTACCCCTACCGATTACATTTACGGACTGCGTTCTTCGTTCAATGAGTTTACCATCACGTTCGCGTTAATCAAGTCGTTTGTATTTGCGTTTCTGGTGTCTTCCATTTCATGCTTTAAAGGATATTATACCACGGGCGGTGCATTAGAGGTAGGACAATCGAGTACGCAGGCTGTAACTACCAGTGTTATCGCTATTTTAATTGCCGATTACCTATTGGCTCAATTACTTCTGGCGGCATGATCGAACTGCAAAACATAACCAAATCGTTTGGCGACAGGAAAATCCTGAACGGTATTAGCGGTTCGTTTGAAAAAGGGAAACCTAACCTGATTATTGGCGCCAGCGGTACGGGCAAAAGCGTATTACTCAAATGCATTGTTGAAATTATTACACCCGATTCGGGTTGTGTACTTTTCGATCACCGGAATTTTACGGAGGGCGACAAAAACCTGAAAGTAGAAGTGCGCAGAGAGATTGGTATGCTCTTTCAGGGAGGCGCGTTGTTCGATTCAAAGAATGTTGAAGACAATGTTCGGTTTCCGCTTGATTTATTAGCCAAGATGCCACGCGATGAAAAGCAAGATCGCGTAAACCTTTGCCTGAACCGTGTAGGGTTACAAAATGCCAATAAAAAAATGCCGTCCGAATTAAGCGGGGGTATGCGAAAGCGCGTGGGTATTGCCCGTGCCATTGTAAACAACCCCAAATACCTGTTTTGTGATGAACCTAACTCGGGTCTTGACCCGCAGACTTCCATCCTGATTGACGAACTCATCCGCGACATTACCTACGATTACGACACCACTACCGTAGTGGTAACCCACGATATGAATTCCGTAATGGGTATTGGCGAAAACATCATGTTCCTTTACAAAGGCGATAAGTTGTGGGAAGGTAACAACAAAGACATCATCCGTTCGGGTGTTAAAGAACTTGACGACTTTGTATTTGCCAACAAAGTGATGATGGCCATGCGTGATCAATAAAGAATCAGGTATTTATATTTTGCGGGAGTTCAATTTTAAAAACCGTTCCGTTCGGGGAAGTTGAAAAAGAAATCCTGCCGCCCATTTGTTCAATACCTTGTCTGGCAATAGCTAACCCTAACCCCGACCCCGTTTTTTTTGTTGTAAAGTGTGGCAAAAAAATCTTCTCTTGCAACTCAACACCAATACCCGTTCCGTTATCGGTTATGTAAACGCTGTAATACGGAGCATTCGCTGAAAGCCTCACCCGGATTACCGGGGGTTTACCATTAGGAACGGCCTGTATGCCATTCAAAATGATATTTGAAACGATACGCCCCAACAACTGATCATCCGCAAATACCGGGGCTTCGTTCACGTCTGCTTGAAATGTAATCTCTGCCTCCTGTACGTGCAGGTTTACCACTTTCGTTAAAAGCGCTACCAATTCAAGCGGTTTCATTACCGGCTCGGGCATTTTGGCAAATGAACTAAACGATGATGCCAGTCCGTCTAACGAATTAATTTGCTCTAACAACGAAGTGATAGACCGCTTTAATTTTTCATTGGATTGTTGTTCATGTTGTAGCGTTCGCTCCAATTGCTGAAGTGTTAGCTTCATAGGCGTTAGCGGATTTTTAATTTCGTGCGCCACCTGTTGCGCAATTTCGCGCCAGGCTTTTTCGCGCTGGTTCTTTTCAAGCTCTGACTTGCTTGCACTAAGCGTATCGAGCATGTGATTATACTCGCGCACCATCAACCCGATTTCATCATCCGATTTCCACGCTAACGGTTTATTCAAATTCGTCAGCGATATGCTTCCAAACGTCTGCGTGATCATGGCAAGAGGCGCTGTCAGCCATTTGGTTACAAAAAACGATACGATCAGCAATACAATGAAGATGAGGGTGAAAATAGAGATGATGTTCGCCAATACGGTAATTTGCATACGCGACAACGATGCTTCCGACTGAAAGAACGGTATGCCCAGAATACCCAACGGTTCGCCATTTTCGGGCGAAAGTATTTTCGAGTAGGCCACATAAAAATCAAGGCTTCCAACGTAATCCGAGGCAATAAACATTGTTTCGCCCCGGAGCATCCGTTGAAAAACACCTGGATCTAAATACGTGGATAACATCTGGTTTTCAAAAATCAACGGCTGGCTGGTTGTTAACAACGTACCCTCCATGCTGTACAGGTTTGCATCTAGGTTAGCCAGTGTTGTAATCTCTTTAAATTCATTTTCAAACTCCGCCTGGTCGGCACTTCCGTAAACCATCATGGTTAACGCCACCGTTTTCGCAAACTGGTTCGACTTGGTAAGGTAATCGTCTTTCAGTTGCCCGCGTGACGACTTAGCCGTAAGCCCAAGCGTAATCAGGCACACGGCAATCAACGGAACAAAAAACGCCAGGTTAAGAATAAGCTGAATGCGTGCCGCAAGAAATAAATTACCCGATCCGGAATAGTGAACAACGCCCTGTATCAGCAAAAAAATCAGTACACACGCTATACCAACCAAAACAAAAAAAGAGAAATCGGCTAAGCGATAAATAAAGGGCAACGCTACCGATGATACAATCGCTACGCGGCCGCTCACATCTTCAACACCCACATGCCAATAGCCATCGCGAACAATACCCTGCGAATACAAATTCGTATTCGCCAATTCCTGTTTGATGAAATTCTCATAATTAAAATTTCCGGCACTGTATTCAATTTTAGCGTCTGAAACCACTGCATACGTTAAATTATGCGAGCGATGTCCCGTGGTAAACCGGTTATCAACCAGCAATTCGGGATATACATTTTCGGGAATGATACGTTTCAGGTAAAATTGAAGGCTCACATAACCCGCTATAAAATCGTTTCGCCTGACGGGCACTACTACAACATACTTTTTAGCTGATCCATTGTCGTGACCCCCCACATAAAATACATTTTTATAATCGGTTCGGTAAGCCTGAACATCATATTGCTTTTGAAGTTTTTGGAGTTTCAGCGTATCTATTTCATCCGACAACGGAACGCCCGACTGATCGTATAACGTAATCGTAACCGTGTACCGGTTAAAGTAACCCGATAGCAGTACCTGGCTAATCTTATGCCTGATTACCTCTTTACTCAGCAACGGGTTCGACAGCCTGCTTTGAATGAGTGCATCTTTGGCTATTTTATCAGCCGATTCATTCATCAGGTACTCGCCTAAGTAGTCGCGTTCAACCAGAAAATTATCGGCAAACCGGTGCTGATCCCTCGCCTTTCTCAATCTTTCAAAATGCGTTACCGAAACCGTACACACTACCGAAAAACAAACAACTGCCAGAAAGAAATATACAAACGTGGCGTATTGAAACCGGTCTAACGCATGATATACCGTAAACGAAAGCACAATAATCAGGTAAGCCACGGCCACAACCGTTGGCCAGAAATATACCTGGCCGGTAAACTCATTGATACCCGCAAACAATAAACAGCCCGATACGATTGATATACTGATCTGAAAAATATTTTCATCGCGCGTTAAAATCTTTACACATACGTGCACAAACAAAAACGTGCTAACCCACGAAATGGCAACTAATAGCAAAGCCGATATGCGCAAAAAATCAAAATCAAGCGATTGCGAAATGCTCAGGGTGATTTCGGAGTTGTTATAAATAGTTTGTGTAACCACAAACGGGTACAGCATGGTGAAAAAAATAGCCATAGCGGAAAACACCATCACTAACCACCGGTTTACATACCGGTCGCCTAAAAACCGGCTTACGTTTTTAAACAACAAAAAACAGAACAACAACAGCAATACGGCATTCAACAACATATCGCCCATAGACGGGTTCCATTGCGATGAAGCAAAATCTTTCGGATCGAACAGGTACAGCGTATGAAACCTAAGCGGAAACTGGGCAACAATCATTACCGCACGTACACCCACTGCTGCGAATAACAACCCGAAAAATGACCATACGGGATAGTTGCCTGATAAAGCCCTGTAAAGCCGTGTTAACAACACCACCAGAAACACGAATGCCAAAACAAAAAAGGCTATGGTGCAGACAACCATTACAGAATTTGCATCCGGGCTATCCACCGGATATACGCGAAACAACACCTGGCCACTTGCGGAAACAGGGTAACCTTGTGCCGCTTCCGGTTGAAGAATAAATACATTACCCTTACCCAATATTGATGTTTCAACAAAGGGCGTTAAATAATCATTGACGATCTTATACCGAATATGCAACGGTATAACCACGATCAGGTTCCGGTTCGAATCGATCGGCCAACGTTTTACAATAAAATCATACGAACTCAGTTTGAGATACTTCGCATCAAACGATCCCGAAAGCGTATAAAAAGGCGGTATAAAATGGTTGTCGCTCCATAATAGTATCTTTTCATCGTTCGTAACCAAAAACTGATGGGTTGAAGCCTTTAATGGTTTGTTTTGACGAACACGCCTGATTTGAACATCTGCCTCCTGGTTAACCTGAGCTATTAAGTGCGTGAGGTTTTCCTGAATAGCCTTGCCTGTACTGTCAATAGAGGGCACGCGATCAACCCGCCACGCTGTTATTGCCCCCGCCACCAGGCACAACACCATTGCTGCAAACAGGATAAAGTTTGTTTTCTTTTTCAAACGCGGTAAACAGTATCAGGGGAAGGTACGCAATATTACCTTACCGATTATGATCAGGGTCGAACTTAATGCCACCAAACATATACAAATACAAGATGCGTGAATACCGGTAATTAAACGGTATCAACAAAACCATGATACCGATAATGGTTCCGATGTACGTCCACTCAGAATAGTTTCCGGCTGCATACAGGATAATGCTTACTAAAATAGTCACGCCCATGGTAATTCCATAGCCTACATACATGGCTCCCTGGTAAAAGCCGGGTTCCGGCTCAAGCCCCACCTTGCAATGTGGGCACGTTCTGTTCATTTGATTGAACTTTATAAATTTCGCTGTAAGCGGATATTGAAAAATATCGCCTGTATAGCATCGCGGGCACTTACCCTGCAATAACGCTTTTATGGATCCGGTTGCCGCCATTCTTCCTGCTGTTTTTATACCAAAAATAACCGATCACCATAATGCACAAATAGGGCATGATCAATAGATACAAAATACCCGTGTTTATGCCGGCTGCTATCCCGGCATCGCCATTGCTTACATTGTTCTCTAATTGTGTGCGGCACATGGCACATTGTGCCATTGTTTCGTAACCCGTTAACAGGCTGCCCAGCACAACACCTAAAACGATTAACAATCGGATTTTCATACAATTAACTGTAATACGGACTGATCATCAAATATACGATAACTCCGGTTACCGCCACATAAAGCCATAAAGGGAAAGTATATCTTGCCAAAGCCTTATGGCGTGCGTAATCGGCATACAAACCTCGCACAAACGTAAGTAACACTAAGGGGATTATTGCCACCGACAGTACAATATGTGTAATCAGGATAAAGAAATAAACGTAACGCATTACGCCCTCGCCACCATAAGGTGTTGAATCGCTGGTCATGTGGTACAGCACATACATCACCAGAAAACCAGCCGATAACCCAATGCATGTTTTCATAATCCGTTGGTGCAGTACACGTTTACCATTTTTAATAGCCACTACGGCAACCACCAATAACAATGCTGTTAGTCCGTTAACGGAAGCATAAACAGGCGGTAAAAAAGAAAGGTCATATCCCGGAATTTTAACTTTAAACAGCACGGCAACGGCAACAGGAATAATGATGGAAAGTGCGATAATAAGTTTGCGGTGAGGTTGCGGTTTTACTGTTTCCATTAGTAACGTTTAAATAAAATGTTCAACTCCTGCATGATCATCCTGTCGGCATCTTCTCTTTTCAACAGGTTGTATTGTCCACGAATACGGTGGCGGGCATCTACCACAACGGCATCCTGGTCGGGCACCAGTAACAATACGCAATTCCGGATTACCTCAAACTCGTACTCACTTACTTGAACCGTACGCACCAACACTGAAACCGGAGGCTGAACAGGTTGAACCTGAACAAGAACAACCGATAGCGGCTGTTGAGCAAATGCTGTTGTAAGCCTGCCTGCCTGAATCAATCGTTCATGTGTATTTTTTTTGACCGAATCCATCAGGATAACCACCGTAAACGAATCGGTTTTGTTCCATGCAAGCGTTGTAAGTATCGAGTCGTTCAGGGTATAGGGTGTTGCGTACGAAAAGGATGAGCACGCCTGCGAAACCTCTACCGAATCGGTAAACAGTACCGGAACTTCAAATTCGTTTTTACCGAACGATTTCAAAAAAAGAAAAATCAATACCGGCAACAACAACGCTAAAAACAAAAAAACTAATTTCTTCATAACCTCTCAACTACTATCAAAAAATAAGGCTTAAGATTACCTTAAGCCTTATTTTTTCCATATCGTAAAGTTTACCAACGCACTGCCCCAATGGCTAATCCTTCATAAATAAAGGCTACCACCATCCATACAATAAATATGAGCGGAATAAGAATAGACCAGATCAACACCTTCACTTCATAGCGCAGGTGCATAAACTCTCCTACAATATAGGCAGCCTTAACGATGGTTAACAAAATGAATGTCCAAACCCGCAAGTCCTTCATTTCATGCGGAACCAAAAAGGCAATTGCAAATTCAATCCCTGTAATGATGGCCAAAATACCGGCCACCGTCCACAATTTTTTTATTTTCTCTTTATTAGGAGGCAGTACCGTTACGGTTGCCGCTTCTGTATGTACATGTGCCATGATGCTACGATTATTTAAACAAGATAAAAGAATGTGAACACGAATACCCAAACCAGGTCAACGAAGTGCCAGTATAAACCAACTTTTTCCACCATTTCGTAGTGGCCTCTTCGTTCATATACTCCGGTTACCGTATTGTAGAAAATCAGGAAATTCAATAACACCCCGCTAAATACGTGGAAACCGTGGAAGCCCGTAATGAAGAAGAAAAAGGCTGCAAAATCCTGCGGGCCATATTCGTTATGCGACAGGCTTGCACCTCCTCCACCGGTACCGTGTATAAAGTGTGACCATTCCCATGCCTGGCAACTCAAGAAACAGATACCACCCAAAATAGTCCAAAGCATCCACTTTTCAACGGCC
This sequence comes from uncultured Roseivirgaceae bacterium, assembly GCA_964404445.1. Classification (GTDB taxonomy): domain Bacteria; phylum Bacteroidota; class Bacteroidia; order Cytophagales; family Cyclobacteriaceae; genus UBA2336. The sequence continues at coordinate 299,972 of CAYOJW010000002.1, forward strand.
TTCCTATCCATACGCTGACCAGCCTCTACGGCCAACACCATCGTTACCGAACTCATGATCAGGATAAAAGTCATAATCCCCACAAATACCAACGGAGCGTTTAATCCGTGGAAGAAAGGAACAGCCTCAAATACCTTTTCGGGGATTGGCCAGTACGCTTGTGAGAATACAAAATTCTCTACTGCGCCATCATAAGCCGGGTGTGAAGAACGCACTAATCCATAGGTTATTAATAGTGCCGAGAATGTAAAGGCATCCGACAACAGGAAGAACCACATCATGAGCTTGCCGTAGCTCGCATTCATGGGCGATACTCCGCCATCCCATTCGGTTTTTCCGGGTGCTGGTACAGTAACGGTTGAGGTATGTGACATCGTGATTTATATTAAAGGATTCGTTATCGATTCAATAATAGGAACAGGAACAAATATAGCCAAAGTCCGCCCAAAAAATGCCAATAAGTGGCACACATTTCTATCTGATTGAGGTTTTTTGAATGTATGCGCAGCCTCAGGGCTGAGTTCAGGAGGATCAGTAAATAAACCACCCCTCCGAGAACATGAAAAAAGTGCAAGCCGGCAAGCACATATACAAATGATTCTGAAGTGTTTCCGCCTGTAAAATGTATTTTTTCTGAAATCAAAGCCTCGCCAGCCAGTATTTGGCCTGCCATAAAAGCAATCCCCAATATCGTTGTGAGTATGGTTGCAATTTTTACCGATTCTAAATTATCCTTCTTAGCCGAAAGGTAAGCCCAGTGCATGGTTAAACTGCTTACGATGATAACTCCCGAATTAACCCAAAACAAATTAGGCAGCTCAAAATACTTCCAGTTACCAACGTCCTGCCGGACAATGTACGCACTGGTAAGCGCGGCAAAAATCATTACGATACTTACCATAAATAACCACAACGCGAATTTCTTCGGGTTCATGGTAAGCGGCTGCTTGGTTTCTTCTACAATCCTGATGTCTGCTCCCATACGTTTAACACTTATACTTTATCCAACAAAAAGGCAATCTGTACAATGGGCAGGTACAAAAACGATCCGAACATAATGCGCAAAGCCGACTGCCGGCTTGCTGTTTTCATTAACGAGAAGGTTTGCGCTAAAAACAATACTCCGCAAATTGTTACCACAAAAGCCGAGTGAATTCCGGTTATCCCAAATACTGCGGGTAACAACCCAAGCGGTAATAAAAACAAAGTATAGATCATGATTTGAATAGCGGTGTTCAAATCCTTTTGTCCGCCTACCGGTAACAGTTTAAAACCTGCTTTTCGGTAATCATCATCGGCTACCCAGGCAATAGCCCAAAAGTGCGGGAACTGCCATATAAATTGTATTCCAAAAATCAATAATGCCTCGTACGAAATAACACCGGTAGCCGCAACCCAGCCCAATAAAGGAGGAAGTGCTCCGGGAATTGCTCCTACAAACACCGCTATTGAACCAACACGTTTTAACGGTGTATAGGCAAAGCAATACAACAGCATCGATACCACCGACAAGGCTACGGTTAGTATATTTGTATAAACAGCCAATACCGTAATACTAACGATCATACAAAAAATAGAAAACACAATGGCTTCGCGAACACTAACACGGTTAGTGGGCAGGGGTCTGTTCATGGTGCGCGTCATCAGCTTATCCAAATCGCGCTCCATAATCTGGTTAATGGTAACCGAAGCCCCCGACAACAGAAACCCGCCTGTAAAAAGCATGAACAACGTTACCATGTTTGTATTGGCGGAACCCAGCACATAACCAAATGCACATGAAAACGCTACTAATAACGAAAGGCGAAACTTCAGCAATTGTATATACGCCTGTACCTTCGCACGGACAAACGATAAGCCGGTAAATGTTTCGATCGGTTGAGCAATCATAGTCAATTCAATACACTGTTTCTTTTATCATTCAATCGCAGCAACATCAAAAACTGGACACCAAAAGCAAGGGTTGCCAGCGTTAAATGTACAGGCTGCAAAAAAGGCGGCACGGCAAACCACGCCATGCCTAAACCTGTAAAAATAGTCCCCAAAATTAACAGGATTACACTAAGCGTAAAACGATTCACGGAACCTGTTTTCCATATTTTTACCACTAAAAGCGCATGGGCAATTACCACAGCCCACGAAAACGAGCGGTGAATGATAAAGTCCAGCCCCAGGTTGGCAATCCAGTTATCCCGTTCTGCAATTAGCACGGCCACACGGTCAATCGCTTCGCGCACCTGTGTACCCAGTACAATCTGCACGAGTAACGTTACCATGCACACTACCACCAATCCGTTCACCAGCGATAATCCTTGTGGCGGACTCACCGGCATTTTCGGATCGTCCGATACGTGCAGTAGCCACTCCAGCATTAATACAATAACTAAAGCCAAAAGCATGTGCAGGGTTATTACCCAGGGTGTAAGGTTTGTCGATACCACAACCGAACCAATCCATCCCTGAAAGCCAACCAGTACAAAGGTTAGAAAAGCAACAACTGTAAGGCTGCGGTTTGTTTTCCGGCACTTCCACGAAGCAACAAAAACCGCAAAAATCAAAAAGCCAACGGTTACGCCCACTAACCGGTTCATGTATTCGATTAGTGTTTTTTGAGGATTAAAATCACCTTCTTCCTGAATACCCGGATCGTTCTGAAGTTTATGTGCTGTTTCGGTGAAACCAAAAGCCTGCAAATACTTAATAAAACGTTCGTTTTTTTTCTGACGATGATCTGCATACACCTCCTTGTAGTTGGCCGGAAGTTGTTCAACCGATGTGGGCGGTACCCACTGGCCAAAACACTTGGGCCAATCGGGGCACCCCATGCCTGAGCCTGTACTGCGCACAATCCCTCCTACCATAACCAGCACATATACTGCGATTAACGTAGCGCGGGTAAGTTTATAAAAAGTACGCATGGCTATAAAACATCAGGGTTCACTGTTGATCTGTCAACAATGAACCCTGCGAAAATTCTATCGATTATTAATGCTTGTTTTCAACTACAATGGCTTCACTATCAACCGAGCCTTCAAACTTAATCTGTTCGTTCTCGTGCGGTAAATTAGATTCCGGGGTTTGTGAGAACGGTATGTGCTGCGGAATAAAGTCTTCTTTTGCACCGGGCTTGCTGTAATCATAAGGCCAACGATATACGGCAGGTATTTCGCCAGGCCAGTTTCCGTGTCCGGGAAAACGGGGTGTAGTCCACTCTAACGTATTTGAATTCCACGGGTTTTCAGGGGCAAGTTTACCACGGAACATACTGTAAAAGAAGTTGAACAGGAAGATGAATTGTGCCGACAATGTTACGATGGCCGCAATACTTACCAAGGCATTCAAATCGGTAAACCCGCTGAAGGTTTCAAAGTTTGTAAATGCGTAGTACCTGCGCGGGAACCCTGCAACACCAATGTAGTGCATCGGGAAAAACACCAGATAGACACCCACAAACGAAATCCAGAAATGGATTGCCCCTAAACGGGAGTCCATCATACGGCCAAACATTTTCGGGAACCAGTGATAAATACCGGCCAACATACCAAAGAACGAAGCGCTACCCATTACTAAGTGAAAGTGCGCTACTACAAAGTATGTATCGTGTAACTGAATATCGATAACCGCGTTACCCAACAAAATACCGGTGATACCACCCGTTAAGAAGAACGACACCATACCGATAGAGAATAACATACCCGGTGTAAACCGTATGTTGCCTCGCCACAATGTGGTAACATAGTTAAATATTTTCACAGCCGAAGGCACGGCAATAATCAGCGTAAGCAACATAAACACCGACCCGAGGAACGGGTTCATACCGGTAACAAACATATGGTGTGCCCACACCACAAACGACAATATAGCAATGAACAACATCGAGCCGATCATGGCCTTGTAACCAAAAATTGGTTTACGCGAATTGGTTGCAATAATTTCTGAAGACAAGCCCAAGCCAGGCAACAATACGATATATACTTCGGGGTGACCTAAAAACCAGAACAAATGCTGGAACAGAACCGGGCTGCCGCCTTCGTGCGCCAACGCCTCACCGGCAATATAAATATCCGACAGGTAGAAACTCGTGCCGAAACTTCGGTCGAAAATCAACAATAAGGCTGCAGCAAACAGTACCGGGAAAGACAGCAAACCTATAATAGCCGTAAAGAAAAACGACCAGATGGTAAGCGGCATTTTCGTAAACGACATACCCCGGGTACGCATATTGATTATCGTAGTAATGTAGTTAACACCACCCAACAACTGGCTTACAATAAATAACGCCATCGACACTAACCACAACGTCATACCCAAACCAGAGCCGGGTATGGCCTGTTCAAGCGCACTTAAAGGCGGGTAAATTGTCCAGCCTCCGCTTGCCGGCCCCGTTGAAATGAACAACGACACAAGCATAATCACACTGGCTACAAAAAAGAACCAGTACGAAAGCATATTCATAAAGCCCGATGCCATATCGCGGGCACCAATCTGTAAAGGAATCAAAAAATTACTGAACGTTCCGCTCAACCCGGCTGTCAATACAAAGAATACCATGATGGTGCCATGCATGGTTACCAAAGCGAGATAAAACTCCGGGTCGAGTTTACCGTCACCGGTAATCCAACCGCCCAGTATAGGTTTAAGCCATGAAATATCGGCATTCGGGAAACCCAACTGCAAACGGAAGATAATTGACAATGTACCACCAATGAGCGCCCAGAAGATACCGGTAATCAGGAATTGCTTGGCAATTACTTTATGATCCTGACTAAAAATATAGGTAGTCCAAAAGTTACCTTCGTGATGTTCATGTTCGTGATCATCGTGGTGTGCGTGAACTGCTGTTGTTGCCATCTCTTTTTAAAAAAATCTTAATTAGAACCTACTGCTGTTGCCTGCTTTACTTCTTCTGTTACAGGCAGGCCTGCTTTAATCATGGCCGCTTCCTTCAACCCGGCCGGTACGTCTTTCAGGTAATCAGGGTTTTGTTTCAACCACGATTCCTGAGAAAGTTTCCAACGTTCGTATTCTTCTTCTGTTTCAACTACTACCGGGAAACGCATCGAAAAGTGCCCTTTACCACAAATTTCGGTACAGGCCATTTCATAGTTAAAGTCAGGGTTTTTGAGTTTTTCGCGCATCTCCGCAGTAGTCAACGTTGCTTTAAACTTAAAGTGTGTAGGCATACCGGGTACGGCATCCATCTTTACCCGAAAGTGCGGAAGGAATACACTGTGTATAACGTCTTTCGCACGAATCTGTAATAAAACTTCTTTACCCACCGGGATGTGTAACTCCAACGATTTAAAATCATCGTGCGTTTTCGCATCCGACAGGTCAAGGCCAAACTCGTTGTCGGCATTAATCAGTTTAAAGTTTACTTTACCCAATTCATTGTCTTTACCCGGGTATCGGGCAGTCCAGGCAAACTGCTGGCCTATCAATTCAATTACTTCGGCTTCTTTCGATGCTGGCGCAGTAATATCGTTCCATGCACGTAACCCTGTAAAAACCAACACGGTTAATACAAGAGCCGGAATGATGGTCCATGCCATTTCTAAATAATGGTTATCCGGAAAAAATGATGCTTTGCGGGTAGGGCTGTATCGGTATTTGAACAGGAACAGGAACATGATAATACTGATCACGGTAAACGCCACTATTGTAATACCCATCGTGATCCAAAATAAATTATCGCTTACCTTGCCGTGCTCAGATGCCAGCGGCAGGTTATAACTGTCGAAATGCGTAATGGAATACCAGTAGAACCCCACCAGACTCGTTACCATAAACACCACAAACAATACAGCGTGTACGCTGTTACCTTTTTCAACGCGGTCTTCCTGTTCACCTTTGGCAATCGTTACCAGGCTTCCTACCCTGAAAATCAGGTACAGTATCGCCAGGATTAAAATAACACCCAGAAATATAATCGAATTCATCATAATGCTTTTTCTTCTTAGATATTAAATATGGTGATGAAGGCTTTCTTCTAACATCGGATGGTTCTTACCAAACAACGGCATCTTCGAGAGGCTGTTCAGCACAACCAACAAAAATGCCGACATGAAGATGATGGCCGTTCCGATTTCCAGGAAACCGATACCGCCATCGTACTGCATCACACCCGGTGTTACCATATTGTAGAAATCAAACCAGTGACCGATAATGATAATCGGGCAAACAACTTTCAGCATGGTGTTGTGGCGTTTGGCATCGCGTGTCATCAACAACAGGAATGGCAATACGAAGTTCAGGAAAAGATTGGCGAAGAAAATCCAGCTATAAGGCGAGGTTTTCATGCGCTCAATAAAATACACGGTTTCTTCCGGAATGTTGGCGTAATAGATCAGCAAAAACTGTCCGAACCAGATGTATGTCCAGAATATAGAGAATGCAAACACAAACTTACCGAGATCGTGTATATGGTTGGCATTAACAACTTTCAGGTAACCGGCATCTTTCAAACCTGCCACCACAAATGTAATGAAGGCCAGCGCAGTTACCCACCAGCTTGAGAATACATACCATCCAAACATGGTACTGAACCAGTGTGTATCGATGCTCATTACCCAATCCCATGCGCATACGGATGAGCTTACGGCAAAGAACAATAAAAACCATGTTGATAATTTCCGCGACTTCAGCCAATGTGTAGTTGTAACGCCACCGGCCAAATCTTCGGCCAGCATTTCTTTCCTGATCCAAACGAAGAACAAATACCACATACCAAAGAAAATAACCATACGGGCAATAAAGAATGCCGGGAATGTTCCTTTCGCTAACGGCCAGTAAAAGTACCCGCCTTTACCGTCAATAATTGCATCGTACCCGTCTGTACCGTGTGCAAATAACGAAGCGTGTGTCCAGTGGAACAGGTCGCCTTTTACAAAAAACCAAAGACCGATCATCAGCACACCGGCCACGGGAATCCAGCTACCCATCGCCAGTGGAATTCTTTTAATACCTGCCGACCAGCCTGCTTGTGCAGCATACTGAATCGCCACAAAAAACAACCCGATAAGACCAAGGCCGGTGAAAAACACATTATTCATCCACAAGGTAGTGCGCAATCTTTTTAACCAGGTGGGGCTTTCGTGATGTTCGCCTCCTTCGTGATGTGCGGCTGCTTCGGCATGTTCATGCTGTAAACTGGCTGTCATTTTCGAGGTTTCAGCGATTGCAGCGTGGCCATCGCCATGTGCGGCATCATGTCCACCTGATTTCATGGCGAGGAACAACCCCAACCCAAACAACACTACACCCACTGCCAACAGGATGTATATTTTCTTTTTCAGTTCGGGCGTAAAGATGTAACGTTCTTCCTGTATGTGTGCTTCTGCTGCCATTGGATCGTTAATTCGTTTTATCTATCTATTAGATCAATTTGATCGTTAATTATTTCTGTGCCTGTAATGCTTTTACATAGCGTGCAATTTTCCAGCGCTCTTCCACGCTTATTTGCGAGGCATGTGATTGCATCAGCCCTTTGCCTTCGGTAATCACATGAAAGATGTGGCCTTCGCTCACAACTTTAATCGCATCGCCCTTCAGGTTAGCCACACCGGCATATTTATCGGCAACCTTACCATCGCCTTCGCCTTTTGTACCGTGGCAATGGTCGCAATAAATTTCGTAAAGAATTTTACCATCGGCCAATATTGCCTTGTTCTGCGCGGTATCTAACGGGCTTACTTTGCGCGAGGCAATGTCTATGCTGTCTTTGGGCGTACGGTACGGTAAATACCCGTTTTTGTTACGGCTTACCGTGTTCGGGGGCGGCATACGCATATTCATACTGAAAGAGTTCAGCGAGTTTGAGTTATAGTATTCAGCATGATTTGAAAAGTTCGTTTCATCCTGATCTTTCACATACTCGATAGACGTAACCCAACGACCAGCTTCTTTGTCGGTAATTTGAGAATACGGTTCATACGCCACCGAGTGATACATGTTAGGGGCATACTCGGTGCCCGGATTATCACCACCTGCTCCGCATGATGCCAACAGGGCTGCTCCTGCCAAACCGATGATTGTGTTTTTTATAACCTGCATATTCAAAAGGCGTATTTTATTCAAAACTCTTATCATTCACTTCCGATGCACCGCTGTCTTTCAGGATGCGCGCCAATTCCTCTTTCGATTTATCGGCATTCAAGGCCAGATCAATGGCCATTACGTGTTTGTCTTCGGTACTGCGTAAATCAAACTGGCGGGGCCATTTATAGGGTTTCATATCGCTGACAATGAAGAACGTTCCTACCATACCCAAAGCCGAAAGCAACACCGTTAGCTCGAAGGTTACCGGAATAAAAGGTGGCAGCGAAGCGTGATTCTTACCACCGATAATCATCGGCCAGTCAAAGCCCAGCATCCAGATTTGCATCAACAACGCCAGGGCAGTTCCGGTCATACCAAACATAAATGCTGCAATGGGCAGTCGTGTCTTTTTAATGCTCAGGGCATCATCGATACCGTGAACCGGAAACGGTGAAAATACATCGTGGATTTTTATTCCATTACTCCTCACCTTGCCGATGCCACTCAACAGTATATCTTCATCGTCAAAAATTCCTACAATAAAATGTTTGTCTGCGTCCATGTGTGTTATGGTTAATGAGCGTCTTTCGAAGCGTCAATTTTTTCAGAAGATGATTTAATAATACTTTTTACCTCGGCCATGTTGATTACCGGGAAGAATTTGGCAAACAACAGGAACGCTGTAAAGAACAATCCGAAAGTGAACAGGTACTCACCAATATCGTAGATTGTTGGCGAGAACATAGTCCAGCTTGACGGGATATAATCGCGGTGAATAGACGTTACGATAATCACGAAACGTTCGAACCACATACCAATGTTTACAATGATCGACAATACGAATGTAGCCACTAAACTTGTTCTGATTTTCTTGATCCAGAACAACTGGGGCGAAATTACGTTACACGTCATCATCGACCAATACGACCAGGCCAACGGCCCCGAAACACGGTTGTAGAAAGCGTAGCCTTCGTATTCAACACCCGAATACCAGGCGATGAACAACTCGGTGATGTACGCAATACCTACAATAGAACCGGTAATGATGATGATGATGTTCATCAACTCGATGTGATAGATCGTAATGTAGTCTTCCAGTTTAAACACCTTACGGGTAATCAACAACAGTGTTAACACCATGGCAAAGCCCGAGAATATCGCACCCGCAACGAAGTAAGGCGGGAAAATGGTTGTGTGCCAACCGGGAATAACCGATGTGGCAAAGTCCATCGATACAATGGTATGCACCGAAAGTACCAGCGGTGTAGAAAGACCTGCCAAAATCAACGCTACTGATTCGTAACGCATCCATGTTTTGGCACCACCCTGCCAGCCGAAGCTCAGCGCATTGTAAACCTGCGCCCGGATTTTATTGCCTTGCACTACTGCGCGGTCGCGGATAACCGCAAAGTCAGGGATAAGCCCCATGTACCAGAACACCAGCGACACGGTAAAGTATGTTGAGATCGCGAACACATCCCACAACAACGGTGAGTTGAAGTTCGCCCAAAGCGAGCCCCACGTGTTGGGTAGCGGAAATACCCAGTAAAAACCTAACCACAAACGACCCATGTGGGCAAACGGGAACGTGGCCGCACAAATAACGGCAAAGATCGTCATCGCTTCCGCAGCGCGGTTAATCGACATCCGCCACTTTTGGCGGAACAGCAAAAGAATGGCAGAAATCAGTGTACCTGCGTGACCGATACCAACCCACCATACAAAGTTGGTGATGTCCCACGCCCAACCTACGGTTTTGTTAAGTCCCCAGACCCCGACACCTTCCCAAAGTAGTACGCACAGGGAGTAAAAACCAATGGCAAATACAGCGAGCGATACGGCCATCGCCAGCCACCACAATTTGGTTGGTTTGTTTTCGACATGTCGGCTGATGTCGTGCGAAACATCTTTAACGGTTTTGCCACCGGTAATTAATGGTTCGCGAAGGGATGAAGATACCTGCATATTCGTTTACTGCTATTTCAATAATTCAGTTATACTCGTTCTAATTTTAAAGACCTAACTCGGCTTTGTTTCTCACTTTCGAGAGATACCAGATGTTTGGCTTCACACCAATTTCTTCCAACACCTGATACGCACGAGGGTTCTTGGTAATCTTATCTACTTTATGATCAATTACTTTTTCCATCTTACCGTTAACCTCAATCTCTTTATACTGAGGCTCGATTCCCAAAAGCTTGCTGATTTTGCTTTCCGGATCGTTCACATCACCGAACACAATGGCTCCGGTTGAACAAGCCGACTGACAAGCCGTTGTTACCTCGCCATCTTTCAGCGGACGTCTTTCTTTTTTGGCACTCAACTTACCGCTTTGAATACGCTGTACGCAGAATGAACATTTTTCCATAACACCGCGCGAACGTACGGTAACATCGGGGTTCAATACCATTTTACCGAGGTCGGTGTTCATGGCAGGGTTTATATTTTCAAACTGTTTGTTATCGTGGTACTTAAACCAGTTGAAACGTCTTACTTTATACGGACAGTTGTTTGCACAATAGCGTGTACCAATACAACGGTTATATACCATCTGGTTAAGACCTTCGGTACTGTGAGTTGTTGCAGCAACCGGGCATACTGTTTCGCAAGGTGCATTGTTACAGTGCTGGCATAGCATCGGCTGGAACACTACCTCCGGGTTATCGGCTGCCTCTTCGGCTTTAGCCCAGCCCCAGCTTTCGGGTTTTTCAGCGCTTGCATAATAACGGTCGATGCGCAACCAGTGCATTTCCCTACGGTTGATCACTTCTTCACGACCTACCAGTGAAACGTTATTTTCCACGTTACAAGCCACCACACAAGCCGCACAACCTGTACAGGTGTTCAGGTCGATGGCCATACCCCAGTGGTGATTCTTGTACTCGTAACCTTTCCACATCGAAAACTCACCGGGTTTTACTTTATGATCGTCTTTATCACGCCAGGTGCTTACCGCAGGCTGATAACTGCGTTTCCAGTCTTTGCGTTGGTAATCGCTCAACACGGTTTCCTGCACAACGGTCTGCCGACCCATGTAGGTTTGGTGTGTTTGTGTTGTAGCGATTTGATATTTTTCTGATGAACGCTCGAATTTCGTTACCGCTCCGCTAAAGCTTAACGAACCATTTACGAGTGTAGCAAATGGGTATGCGTTTTTACCAATGCCATCGGCAACTTTACCGGCTTTTGTACGACCATACCCTAACGGGATACCAATCGTACCCGGAGTTTGGCCTGGTTGCACTAATACAGGTAGTGTTACATCTACACCGTTAATGGTAATATTCGCCATGACGGTTTTCGCTTCTTTGAAATCAATATCGGAAGCGTCTTTTGCTGAAACCGTTACATAATGATCCCAAACGGCTTTCGTAATCGGATCGGGCAACTCCTGCAACAGAGGGTTGTTGGCTTGCGAACCGTTACCTACTGTTCCGTTTTCATATACTACAAATTCAAATCCGGAAGCCGGTTTGTAGTTAGCCGCAATGGCCTCGGCCGCTGCGCTTACGTTACCGGCAAACGTGAGGGTTACGGGTGCTGCCGATGTTTCTAACACGCCATCGTACAGGCACTTATCCCACCAGGTTTGGAAGTTACCGCCTTTAAAGAACCAGCTCTTCCAGTTATTTTTTAAGATTTCAAAATAATCAACATTGGTTTCGCCAGCCCAAATCAATAAACTCTCTTGTGCGGCACGCGATTTGAAAATCGGTGTAATGGCAGGCTGGGCAATGCTGTAATATCCCTTTTTAGGTTCAGCGTCATTCCATGCCTCTAAGTAATGGTGATCAGGTGCAATAAATTCAGCTAATGTTGCTGTTTCGTCTTCTTTATAAGAAGTAGCGATTTTCACGCCTACTTTCTTCAGGCCTTCGGCCAAAGCACCTCCCAGCGGATGATCATAAACAGGGTTACAGCCATAGAATATAACGGCTGCAACGTTACCCGCTTCGGTTTCTTTCACGAAAGCATCCATGGCTTCATCGTTGCCCTGACGGAAGTTTACCGGCACGCCAACGATAGTTGATCCGTAGCTGTTCAACATACTGTTGATGGCGTTAACCAACACCTGTACGGCTTTATCGTTCGATCCTGCCACAACCAACGCCTTACCCCGGTTAGCCCACAAGTCGTTGGCCGCTTCGGCTAAGTATGGTTTTTCCACTCCGCCCGAAACCTGTGCAACGCCTGCTTTAGCTGCTATTAAATTATAGAGTTGTGCCACAACAGCGCCTTCTTCCGAGGGTTTGATTTGCACGCGGTAATCGGCATTTGCCCCGGTAATCGAAAGGATTGTTTCGAACTGGTAGTGGCGTGACATCTCTTTTTTATCTTCGCCTACCTCACGTGTTTTTGCATACTGTTTGGTAGCTTCGATTGGCGAAAGGCCGGAGTTGATGAAATCTGAAGCAATGCTCACAATGGTGTCGGCCTTACTGAAATCGTACGAAGGAATCATGGCTGTGCCGAATGATTCTTCGTTTGCTTTTAACGTTCCGTAAGCCGAAACCTGATCATATACAACGTGCTGGGTAGTCGGGTATTTCGCTTTGAATTTTTCGATAACAGCTTTTGTACTCGGGCTTAAAATGGTATTGCTTACCAGTACAATTTTGCCTCCGCTAACGGCTACACCGGTTAATTTCTCGATAATGGCCTTGTCCTGGTCTTCCCAGTTGGTTTTGGCTCCGGCAGTTTTCGGCCAACGCAAACGTGCGTTATCGTATAAAGAAAGAACAGAAGCTTCAACCTGTGCTGAAGTTCCGCCTTGTGTAATGCTTGAAAGTGTGTTGCCGTCAACTTTAATCGGGCGACCCTCGCGAACTTTTACTACGACACTGCAATAATCGCCACCGTTGGTATAGGTAGAGGCATAGTAGTTGGCAATGCTGGGGTCAACATCAACCGGCTTATTAACATACGGAATCGCATTACGGATAGGCGCTTCGCACGCTGCCAGCGCTACGGCCGACATGCCAAAGCCCATCATCTTCAAAAAATCTCTACGCGAGTGGCCTGTGTTTTCTTCAGGTCCCGGAGCGAACTCGTCATTGGCGTGTTTTACAAACTCACTATCGTTGGTGAGTTGCTCAAGACCTTTCCAATATATCTTTTTAGATTCTTCCATTTTGTAATGAACCGTTATTCGTAATGCTTATTCTAAACTCTTTATATTAATAGTGACACTTTGCGCACTCTAAACCGCCAATGTCTTCAACCTTCATATTCTCTTTGCTGGTTTTGCTGTGCAACTCCACAAGGTTATCGTAATACTCGTTGCCTTTGGTGTTTACATCGGTTTTGCGATGGCAATCGATACACCAACCCATGGTTAATAAAGAGTATTGACGTACCACATCCATAGTTTCGATAGGGCCGTGACAGGTTTGACATTCAATGTTACCCACGTTTACGTGTTGGGCGTGATTGAAATACGCCAGATCGGGCAGGTTGTGGATCCGTACCCACTCGATGGGCTTCTGGTTAGGGCCAAACGTTAATGTTTCGGCATTCCAGTCGGCCGCTTTCCAAATCAGTTTAATTTGCTCAGAGTCTGTCTTAACCGAACGGTGACAGTTCATACAAATGTTTACCGAAGGAATGGTGGCACTCTTGCCTTTCATTACACCGGTATGGCAATATTTACAGTCGATTTCGTATTCGCCAGCGTGTAGTTTGTGTGAGAATGCAATAGGCTGTTTAGGCGCGTAACCCTGCTGAATACCAATGGAATACAACCCGTTGATTACGGCTTTGAAGCCCAGCGCACCGACTAAAAACACCACAACAAACATAAAGCCCCGGCTTCGGGTAATGGTAGCCAGTGTAATGGGTGAGTGAACAATTTCTTTCTCTTCATCCGACAGGTTGCGCTGATCGAGGAAACGTTTCAGCGATGAAACCAGGAAGCCGAGAATAATAACTAATAATACAAGAATGATCAGCATCCCCACGAGGATGGTATTCAGGTAAGCTGACGATACGCCTGAGTTGCTTCCGCTATCGGCTGTTGCGACAGGTGCTGCCGCTACTTCAGGCCCCTTGGCGGTTTCTGCTTTAATGTAGGCTAAAATGGATAATATCTGCTCATCATTAAAACTTGTGAAGGCAGTCATCTGGCTTTTCTTGTACTTTTCAAAAATGGCAACACCATAATCATCACCGCTCGCTACAACTTTTGCCGAGTTCCTGATCCAGTCTTTCAACCAGTTTACAGAAGGTACACGGTCTTCAACGCCTGCTAAGGCAGGACCTACTGACTCCTGATGTACTTTGTGGCAGGATTTACAGTTGCCATTGAACAAAACCTGCCCGGCACTGATGGATGCCTCATCGGTTGGGATGTCTTGTGCCCGGACTGTAAAACTTAACAGGGTGAGTAACGTAACAACTGAAAATATTTTGGTAACAGTTGAAGTAAAATGTCTTATCATGGTAAAGGTTAATGTCCGGTTTTACATCAAGTGGCACAAATCTACTACCCGGTGTGGTTATTTCAAATAAAATTGCAACGCTTAGCGATATTTTTGAGGGGTTTTAAAGTCATTTTTATCGATGTGCTGCTTGGTGTATGAAGCGATTGTCAATGAGTTACATTATAGTTTAGAATCAGTTTAAATAGTGCGTAAATCAATAAATTTCAACAATTTTTACCAGATAACTCATAAAGCACTACGCATAAACTTCTACGCTGCGTTTATCCGGTTCGTGTAACCTGCTCTATGCTTGTAGTTGTAACTGCTGTTCGCGCGCACTTCAATCAACTACCCTACCCGATACCAAGGTGTGTATCCAACAGGATATATTAAAAAAAACAATCTAAATTCTTACTTCGCCCAGCCTTCAATGCCCAATCCAAACAACGCAAAATCGTATTTCACCGGATCGGCCGGATCGAGTTTGCTTAGGTTGCCGGTCAGTTCCATAGCGGTAAGCCAATCGTTCGTTTTACGGGTAATCAACCCAAGCTTACGCGCCACACGCTCAACATGCACATCGCACGGACAAATAAGCTGCGAGGGTTTGATGTTTTTCCAAATACCAAAATCAACACCCTGGTTGTCGTTGCGCACCATCCACCGCAAATACATTGCTAAGCGTTTGCAAGTTGACTTCCGTAATGGTGTGGGTACATGCTTGCGCGTTCGTACGGGATAATCGGGCAAACCGAAGAAAGTATCCTGAAAAGCGATCAGCCCGTTTTCGATGGTAGGTTCACCGGCAGGGAATAAAAAGGCATCTTCTAATGAATCGTGTTGTTGGTAAAACGATTTCAGAAATTCGATAAAATACAATGTATCGGTTGCGTTAAATGTGCGGTGTTTAAATTTCAGAAAAGGTCTTAAATCATGATCGGAATGATGTACAATAAATCGGTACGGATCATTATCCATCATGGCCATCAGTTCGCTGCATTTTTGGATAATGACTTTCCGTTTTCCCCAGGCTAATGTAGCAGCAAACAGCCCGGCTATTTCAATATCTGGTTTTCTGGTAAAGCGGTGCGGAATGCAAACCGGGTCATGCTCAATAAATGTCGGTTTATTATACAGTTCTACTTTCGGATCGAGAAAATCTTTGAGAGCATTGAAATCAATTCGTGCAGACATGGCTGCAAGATTAACGCATTATTGTTAAGTTCACAGAAAAAAATTATGTCAGTAAAAAAGGTTGTTGGCCGGTCGCTTCTCACGTTGGTTGTGGTTGCGTTGGTTTATGGCGTATATTATGCTTCACAGGCATTACCAATCCTGACGGGTTACGGGGCTAAAAATCTTTGCTCGTGTGCATACCTTGCTAACCGCCCGGCCGATGATATTATTCATAATGAGTTATCGGCTTTTCCATTGTCGTTAGGTTCGTATAGGCTCCATCCCGAAGACTCATCGGCAACCGCTACGGTACTGGGGTTTGCCCGGCAGAAAGCCATCTACCGAAAAGGATTAGGTTGTACACTATTGAGTGAAATCACAGAAGACGAACTGCGTGCCCAGAAGTTTAACGTAGCCAAACCGCTGGACGTACATACCGATACCCTTGCATGGCCGTTAGGCGATGCGCTTATTGATACAGTGTTAGCCGGTGTAAATTATGAGTTGCTCCATAAAACCGTAGCCGATGCATTTGCCGAACCGGGTGAAAAGAAAAATCGCAGAACACGCGCCATCGTTGTCGTTTACCACGGACAAATCATTGCCGAACAATACGCACCGGGTTTCGACCGGCATACGCGACAACTCGGCTGGTCGATGGCCAAAAGCATTACCAATGCGTTGATTGGCATTTTGGTACGCGATGGCAAACTTTCGGTAAACGATGCCCCTCCGTTCGATGCGTGGAAGAACGATAACCGCAGTACCATTACCATCAACAACCTGTTGCAAGCCAGCAGCGGATTAGACTGGGAAGAAAATTACGCCAAACCCAGCAGTGCAACCAACATGCTGTTTAAAAAGAAAGATGCAGGCTTGTTTGCTTCACAGTCGTTACTGAAAGATGAACCGGGCAAAGTATTTTATTATTCGAGCGGAACCAGCAATATGCTCGCGTGGATTGTACGGCATACGGTTGGCGATGCCGATTATTATCAATTTCCTTCAACACGTTTATTTCAAAAAACAGGTATGCAAAGCATGGTTCTTGAACCTGATGCCGGAGGTACGTTTGTAGGTTCATCGTATGCGTTTGCCAATGCCCGTGACTGGGCACGGTTTGGTTTATTGTACCTCAACGATGGAACCTTTTTGGGCGAACGCATCTTGCCCGAAGGCTGGGTTGAATACACCACCACCCCGGCCGAAGGCGCACCTTTAGGACAATACGGTGCACAGTTTTGGCTGAACGCTGGCGCGAAAGACGATGTGCAAAAACGTTTTTATCCCGATGTGCCCACCGATTTATTCTGGGCTGATGGATATGAAGGGCAGAATGTTTTTATCATTCCATCGAAAGATCTGGTAGTGGTAAAGCTCAGCCAGTCGAGCGGTAATTATTTAGACGATAATAAATTCCTTGCAGACATTATCGAGGCATTGGGTGAATAAAAAAGAAATCATTGGCCGATTATTTTCACTTTAAAAAATTCTCTGTGCGGCACGACCGCAGCGGCATGAAGGTTGGCACCGATGGCGTATTGTTAGGCGCATGGGTTGACGTGCGACACGCTACACACATACTCGATATTGGCACCGGCACGGGTGTAATCGCGCTGATGTTAGCGCAACGTGCAGCCGACTCGGTTACGATCGATGCCGTTGAAATTGATGCCGATGCCTTTGCCGATGCACATGAAAATATTGCCGCATCGCCCTGGCACGATCGCATTCATGCACACCACACATCCATACAGGCATTTAATACAACCGTTCAGTTCGACCTGATTGTGAGCAACCCGCCTTACTTTCAAAAAAGCTATAAACCACCGACTGCACAACGCGAAACCGCACGACATACCGAACAATTAACGTTCGATGAAATACTGGCAACGGCCGAAAAACTATTGCACCCGCATGGAAAACTCAATGTAATCTTACCCTATACCGAAGGACTGCAATTTATCGCTCTTGCCGAGCATAAAGGATTGCACTGCACACGAAAATGGGTTTTTAGAACACGCGAAAACAAACCTGTTGAACGATTGCTACTCGAATTTTCATGGATTAAAAACCCACTGAAAGAAGGTGAAATTTTATTGTACCGTTCAGGCGAAGAGTGGTCGGACGGGTACAGGAAACTTACCCGCGATTTCTACCTGAAATTGTAAGGTTAAAATTTATTAACATTTCAATTCATCTCATTATCAAGTATTTATAAAATAAAAATTGTGTGTTCAAACATATAATTAGGGTTTTGCGTTATGTTTGTTCAGTAAAACAAGAAAACTCAATCAACTATGAAAAAAATCAATGTTTTAGTTGCACTTCTTTTTGTTGCAACGGGCGTATTTGCCCAGGCCACTACCTATAAAGTAGATAAGGCACACTCCAGCATCGGCTTTTCTATTCCGCACATGCTGATCTCAGAAGTGGACGGCCAGTTTAAGTCGTTCGAGGCCACCATCAACGCTTCAAAAGAAGATTTCTCGGATGCTACCGTTGAAGTAACAGCCGATGCCACCTCGATCTACACCAACAACGATGGCCGCGACAAACATTTAAGAAGCGCGGATTTCTTTGATGTTGAAAAGTACCCTACCCTTACGTTCAAAAGCACTTCGTTTACAAAAACAGGCGACAAAACTTATACCGTAACCGGTGATCTGACCATGCACGGTGTTACCAAGCCTGTTACATTAGAGGCTACCTTAACCGGTACTGCCGCTGGCCGCGATGGTAAAAAAATTGTAGGCTTTAAAGCTACCGGCAAACTAAACCGCATCGATTACGGTGTGGGTAAATCAGGCCCCGGTGCAGGCGATGAAGTAACCATCACCGTGAAATCAGAGTTTAAGGCTCAGTAATACGATATAGACAGGATAAGCCCAATCTTAACCGCAGAGGTGCAAAGAGCGCAAAGAAAAAAAAACAACATCAAAAAAAACTCAGCGTTCTTAGCGCCTTTGCGGTTTAATAAAAAAATGAAAATCGAAGACGAGATCAAACAACCGAAGTTTAAAAGCGCTTACCAAAAGGCGGTGATCAAT
This sequence comes from uncultured Roseivirgaceae bacterium, assembly GCA_964404445.1. Taxonomy (GTDB): domain Bacteria; phylum Bacteroidota; class Bacteroidia; order Cytophagales; family Cyclobacteriaceae; genus UBA2336. The sequence continues at coordinate 318,654 of CAYOJW010000002.1, forward strand.
CTTATCTTCACCACTAACTGGCTGCAAGACCAGCATCAGAAATTTTTCAAATCTATCGGTATCACCGTACAACAGTTTAACATCCTGCGGATACTGAAAGGACAACACCCGAAAAGCATATCGGCTTCTGAAATCAAACTGCGTATGCTCGATAAAAATTCGGATGTATCGCGGTTACTCGACCGGATGGCCGTTAAAAAACTCATCACCAAAAAAACCTGCCCTAACGATAAACGCGCGGCCGATGTTTCCATTACATCCGAGGGGCTTGCCGTTCTGGCCGCTATCGAGAAGAAACAAAATGAAATAAACAATATACTTCACATCTCGGAAGCAGAAGCCACACAACTCAGCAACCTGTTGGATAAAGCACGCGGCTAACCGATTGTTTTAAGTTCGCGCTTCACAAACTCCATTAACTCGTTAATGTACGCTTTGCTAAAATCAAATTTGATATTGGCGGCCGCATACACTTCGGGGATACTCTTCATATACCCAAGTTTTAACGCATTCATATACCCCTGCAACCCTGCCTGTTTATTGTTGCGGTAGTTGCGCCACACGGCTATCGCACCTAACTGCGCCATGCCGTATTCAACATAATAAAACGGAACTTCATACAAATGGAGTTGTTTCTGCCAGAGGTAATCTTTAGCCTCCTGCAAACCACTCCAATCCGTTTCCGTATCGCTGAACTGATCGAAGATACGATTCCAGTTTGCTTTACGTTCTTCCAGCGAATGCGTTGGGTTTTCGTACAGCCAATGCTGGTACTGATCGATAGTGGCTACCCAGGGGAGCGTTTCGATCAAATCTTCTAAGTGTTCGCGCTTGGCACGTTTCAGGTCTTCTTCGTTGGTGAAAAATATATCCCAATGATCCATCGAAATCAATTCCATCGACATTGAAGCTAACTCGGCTACTTCCGAGGGTGTCGATTTAAAGTCGTTTAACTCTAAATCGCGTGTTAAAAAATTATGAATGGCATGGCCGCCTTCGTGCATGATGGTTACCATATCGCGCAGTGTTGAAGTGGCGTTCATAAAAATAAACGGCACACCAATTTCGGACAACGGGTAGTTGTACCCGCCCGGTGCTTTGCCTTTACGCGACTCCAGATCGAGGTGCCCCATCGCTTTCATGATAGAAAGGCACTGACCGAGATACGGATCGAGTTTATAAAAAACAGCAATGGTTTTATCGGTTAAATCTTTTCCGTTATCGAATGCCTTGAGTGCGTCTTTACCTTCGGGATCAACGGCTTTGTCCCACGGGCGTAGTGATTCTACTTTTAAGGTTGATTTCCTGTCGTTGGCAAAAGTGTTGAGTATGGGTACAACCTGCGCCCGGATAGATTCGTGAAAATCGAAACAATCTTGTGGCGTATAATCAAACCGGCCTAAAGCCTTAAACATATAATCGCGGAAATTTTTAAAACCTGCATTAGTTGCTGCCGCATGGCGCAGCGAAATCAGTTTGGTGAACAAGGCATCTAACGCATCTTTATCATGCAACCTGCGTGTAGTTATTTTTCGGTATGCTTCTTCCCGTTTCTGCCGGTTGGCCGACATGAGAAAAACAGAAGCCTGTTGCAGCGTTAATTCTTTATCATCGATCGTTACGGTCATCGCGCCCGAAAGCTGGGCGTACTTTTGCTGCTCGGTCGTGATTTCGGTAAACAGGGCGATGTTCTCTTCCCTGAAAATTTCAATATCTTTCTTCAGGCTTCTGATCATGATGTTGAAGCCTGTTTCTTTTTCGAGAGCCGGTAAAAATGCAGATGCCGCAGCTTTTTTATTTAACTGATCAGATACAGGCGCTATTTGCGGCTGGATGTTCACCACAAAATTTTCATAGCTTTTATTATAGGCTTCGTTTTCGGTGTAGCACGTCATGTTGATGTAACGCCAGGCCATGTCTTCCGAAATGACAGCCTCCAACTCACTTCTGTCGCGCAGCCATTGCCGGACGTTTTCTGCCGAAGTAAACTCACGCGACAACAGGTTATCAAAATAAGGTTTTAGGGCAGTCCAATCGGTAACTGTAAAACTTTCGGGAAGAAATTGGCGTTTCGGGCGCTGAAGTTTTTCAACAGAATTCATAGCAAAAAATTATCCGGGCAAAGTAAAACATTTATTGCCAATACAGACCGATAAAACAAAAAGGATATGCGTGTCACATATCCTCTTTGCTCTTAATTTATATATTATAATTACTTCTTAACCGGCCACACGTTATTACTACCTAAAGCATCAAACCCGCCTTCAATTTTGAGGCGGATACTTTTTACCTCGCTTTTCGATTCTACTTTGTACTGATAAACACTGGCATCTTTCCATACGGCCGGGCTTATTGGCTCAATTTTTTTTGTGTCGTCAGCAAACGTAATTACCAGGCTTGCGGCAAGCGGACGGCCTCCCGTGTTTTCTACGGTAACGGTTTGCCCGCTATAATCGGTAATGGCTAAATCCATGTAACCCCAGTTAAAATACCATTGATTCCAGAACCAGTTCAGGTCTTTGCCCGACACGCGGTTAAACGTATTAAAGAAATCGTACGGTATAGGGTGTTTGTATTTCCATTCGTTGATGTATGCCGATAAACATTTCAGGAATAAATCTTTACCCAGCATATTATACAACGAGATGTACGACATCGAACCAATTGTATAAGAATTCGTGCCACTGTTCGACATTAAATAACTGGGAACCATAACCGGCCCGAGGTTAAGCGAACCCAAACCGGGCGAATCGAACTGACGCGGTTCGCCCTCCTCTTCTTCAATAAAGTATTCGCTAAAGTTGGCCATGCCTTCGTCCATCCACGCATAACGTTTTTCGTTGATACCCATTAAGAACGGAAAATACATGTGGCACATTTCGTGCAACGTCAGGCCAAGGTTCGCTTCAAAATCGTCAACCTTCTTGCCCATCCATCGCGACATCAGTTCGCCCGGAATACTCTCATCATTGGCCATGCCCGGAAACTCCATGCCTCCGCCCACAAGTCCGTTGAAAATCACAAAGTGTTTGTACGGAAAAGGCTGCACCGGAAACTTGGTATGAAAAATTTCTATCGATTTGGAAATCGTTTTTAATACCGCAGCAAATTCTTTATGCTCGACCGGGTAAGCCGTGTTGATAAAATATTCACCGAACGAATCTTTGTACGATGTTGCATCCCAAACGAAATGATCACTCAGCGCAAAAGCAAAATCGGGGAAATCGTTGGCTTTGTATTTCCACGTAAGTGTTTTTCCTTTTCCTTTATGGAAATCGGCCGTGGTTAAAATCGAAACAGCATCTTTGCTCTTTTTCGCTTTTGCGAGCCTGTCTTGTATTGTTTTTGAATACACCTCTGTCGGGTTGTTGGGTGCAACTGATGCCCATACCATATAATTATCGGGTGCGGTTACCTCCACTTCATAATTAGAATAGTCGTGGTAAAATTCGGTAGCGGCATCATAAACTACGCGATCCCAGCCGTACACATCATCCAACACCGACATTTCAGGATACCAGTAAGCAATAAACATTGAAGTGCTGTCGATAGCACCACTGCGTTCAAAGCCTTCGCCCGGAATGGTGTAGCTCCATGTCACTTCAATTTTCATGGATGTTTTCGGTGCTAATTTTTTCGCTAAGCGGATGGCATAGTTTGTCCCGTTGTAATTAACCGTGCGTGAAGGTTCGGTCGAAATCGTTTCACCGTTCAACGCCAGTTTCGATATAACCATCCCTTCGTTTTTGATATAATTATCCCCGGCAAAGAAACCGCCACGCTTTGATCCTTCTTTGTAATAATCGGGATAGGTATGAAATACAATCTGCGTAAGCGAATCGGGGCTGTTGTTGTAGTACGTGATTACAGCTTCGCCCTCTAATTTTTTGCTTATAGGATCAACTTTAGCTTTCAGTTTGTAATCCGAACGGTTTTGCCAATAGGTTGGCGACACGCTTCCATCGGCTTTGCGCGTTCCTTTTTCGTAAGCACGTTTAAACTCAACAGGTGTGTAAAGGCTTTTCTGTTGCGCTGTTACCGTAATGCTTACCAGCATACAGGCAGCGATCAATAATTTCAGTTTCATGCAATTTGGTTTTATTCGTACCGGCTATTTACTAAATAATTCTGCGCAAAGCGAACACCCATTAACAGAATCTATGTCAAAACGCTTAATTTACGGTCACATTACTCCTCCATGAACATTGAACTAAAGCCGGCCGATTCCAAATCGCTGCTAAAAGAATTTATTTACCTGCCCGAAAAAATCTATGCAGGCTATAATCGTTGGGTACCTCCTTTGTATGCCGATGAGTGGAATTTTCATAACCCGAAACAAAATAAATCGCTCAACCATGCCGAAGTAATCCGGTTAATCGCTTACCGACAACATAAACCCGTAGGGCGTGTAATGGGCATCATCAATAAAACATACAATGCCGCACACAACGAAAAAACCGTCCGTTTTTTTGCATTGGATTGCATAAACGATTTATCGGTTGCACAATGCCTGTTGCAACGCATTGAAGCTTGGGGACGTGAGAAAGGCATGACAAAAATTATCGGTCCGTATGGGTTCTCGGATAAAGACCCGCAGGGACTTCAAATTGAAGGGCTTGATTTATTGCCCGTGTTGGCCACGCCCACTAATCCCGATTATTTACAACCGTTGGTTGAGCAACAGGGTTATGGTAAAGAGCTTGACTGCGTATCGTATCAGATACCCATACCCGAACAACTTCCGGAAACATACCGTAACGTATATAACCGCATTGCAGCCAACCGGCAGGTAAAGCTTATTGAGTTTACAGGTAAAGGAAAACTTAAACCCTACATCATCCCGGTTTTCAGGTTGGTAAACGAAACATACTCGCCCATTTTTGGTTTCGTGCCCATGACGGAAGAAGAAATGAAAAAATTTGCGGCTCAATATTTACCGGTACTCGATGCGGAGTTCGTTAAAATTGTTGTGAACCTACAAAACGAAGTAGTAGCCTTTGTTGTATCCATGCCTGAAATGAGCGCTGGCATTCAAAAAGCAAAAGGCCGGCTGTTTCCGTTGGGGTTTATTCACATCCTGAATGCCATGCGCAAAACACAACAGCTTAATTTGTTATTGGGAGCTATTAAACCCGAATATCGTGGCAAAGGCATTAATGTACTGATGGGGCAAGCGCTGATTGCCTCGGCAAAAAAACGCGGCATGAACGTTATCGACAGCCATTTGATTTTAGAAACCAATGTTACCATGCGTGCCGAGTGCGAGAAGTTAGGCGGTGTGCTGCGTAAGCGGTATAGGGTGTATGGGAAGAGTCTTAGTTGTTAGTTGTTAGTTTTTTTGTAATCAGAGCTTAGGGATTAGAATGTAGTCCGCTCTATGATAAGTAATACCAATACAAACTAAACGATTAATAATTGTACCTTTACCTGATTCGATTAAAACGCTGTTCCATGAAAAATCCCTTGATCATTCTTTTACTGTTAGCGATTGCAGCCTGTCAACAAAAAACCGAAAAACCAATCGGTACATTCGAACGCCTCGATACCGCGTTTGATCTTGTGGTTTCGGACGATGCCACTATTGAAATAATTGGCGAAGGCTTTGCTTGGAGCGAAGGCCCCGTGTGGGTTGAATCGCAAAAGATGTTACTGTTTTCGGATGTACCCAAAAACACTATTCATAAATGGACACACGAAAAAGGTGTTGAGCTTTACCTCACACCTTCGGGTTTTACGGGTGACTCTACCAATAGTCCCGAGCCGGGATCGAACGGTTTGACGCTTGACGATGAAGAAAACTTAGTGCTTTGCCAATGCGGCAATCGCCAACTCGCGGTGATGAACGCGCCTATCGACAAACCCGTTGCTGACTTCACTGCCCTTGCCGACCGCTTTAACGGAAAGCGTTTTAGCAGTCCTAACGATGTAGTCTTTTATCACCACAACTTTTATTTCACTGACCCACCGTATGGTTTAGCCAAACAAATGGATGATCCCGAAAAAGAAATCCCGTTTCAGGGTGTTTACGTTGTGCCTGCAGATGGCGGTGTAAAACTGATTGTCGATTCGTTAACACGCCCCAACGGCCTGGCCTTTCTTCCTCATCAAAAAACACTGATCGTAGCCAACTCCGATCCCGGCAAGGCCGCCTGGTATGCCTTCGATCTGACCGAAAGCGATTCGGTAACGGATGCACGTATTTTTTACAATGCCACCGAAGAAGCCAAAACCGATATTGGTTTACCCGATGGTTTAAAGGTTGACAGCAACGGTAATGTGTTCGCCACCGGCCCGGGCGGTATCTGGGTGTTTAACGCCAGCGGAAAAGTGTTGGGCAAAATCCGGTTTGCTGATTTTCCGGTTTCAAACTGCACATTATCGGGCGATGAAAAAACATTATACGCAACTGCCGATATGTATGTATTGAAAATTAAGCTCCGCTAATTATGGAAACATCGTTGTGGATTGATGTTATCGGCTGGATAGGCTCGTTGGGGCTGCTCGCGGCTTATGGTTTAAACAGCTATCAGAAAATAAAATCCAATTCGTTTGTGTTTTTGGGCTTAAACTTGGTGAGCGGGTTGTTGCTCATTGTTTATACTTACTACCTCAGCGCGTATGCCAACACGTTTTTAAACATTGTGTGGGTGATTGTGGCCATCCCCGCACTGATAAAGCTTGCCCGGCAAAAAACAACAGCCTGATTGGAAGCCGCCAAACAAAATATAAAAATTCAAACCTGGGTAGCGGTATTGTCGGTTGTGTTATTATTAACCAAGATTACCGCATACTTTGTAACAAACTCCGTTGCCATTTTAACCGATGCCCTCGAAAGCATTGTAAATGTAGTGGCGGGTTTCTTCGGGCTATACAGCTTATACCTCTCGGCCAAGCCACGCGATGCCGATCATCCCTACGGACACGGCAAAATTGAATTTGTATCGGCTGCTGTTGAAGGAACTCTTATTGCAATAGCCGGCTTGTTGATTTTATACACCGCCATTAAAAACCTGCTTTCGCCAGGTGAGCTTCATCAATTGGATACGGGCATTCTGCTCATTGCGTTTACAGCCGTTGTCAATTTTATTACCGGCCGCATTTGCGTACACACTGGTACTAAAAACAATTCGTTAGCGTTAGTCGCCAGCGGCAAACACCTACTATCCGATACTTACTCTACGCTGGGTATTTTAGTGGGATTAGCCTTGCTGTACTTCACCCGGCTTGCGTGGATCGACAGTGTTGTAGCCATATTGTTCAGTTTTCTGATACTGCATACCGGCTACAAAATTATTCGTAAATCGGTAGCGGGGATTATGGACGAAAGCGACCGCACCTTGTTAAAACAAATGGTTACGCTGCTTAACAACAACCGCAGACCCAACTGGATTGATTTGCATAACCTCCGGATCATTAAATACGGCAGTACATTACACCTCGATGCGCACCTCACTGTACCGTGGTATTTTAACGTACACGAAGCCCATCGGGAAATTGATGCCCTTGCCGAATTAGTACGAAAAAAATTTGGCGAGTCGCTGGAACTGTTTGTTCACTCTGATGGCTGCCTGGAACACTCATGCTCCATTTGTACGAAAACCGACTGCCCGGTGCGCAAACATGCTTTCCAGGAAAAAATTGAATGGTCGATAGCGAATATCGCCACCAACGAAAAACACCGGAGTACAACACAATAAGTTTTTTATGGAGGATATAGCGTAACCGTAATGTTATTTTAACCTTTCCAAAACACCTTTTCGCTTTACAATATTTTTATAATCCCACTGTATGGCTTTCGATTTTTCAAGCCAACGCTTTAAATCTTCGGTATTGATTTCATCCAATGAATTGTAAAATATTGAAGCGTCCTTAAACTTCTCCCCTCTTACATTCAATTGTTCTTCTCCGAAATCTGCACCACTCCAAAACATTAGTCTTATGCCTTTTTTCTGCTTGCTGTATCCTGTTATCGGGTTGCCGTCTAAAAACCAAACAGGGTGTGCGTGCCAGATTTTATTTTCGGCTTCACATAAATGTGTGCTGATTTCTTTTGCAAGCAACTCGCAAATATCCCTGTCTGATGTTGTTTGCGAGTTGTTGTAAGCCGAGATGTCTTTTGAAATTGCTGTCATTTCTTGGGTTTTAATGCCTTAGAAAACTGTTCGTTGTTTTCGGCCACTCTGAATTTAACAATTTTTTCAATGAGCTTATAAGGTATTGGTTGGTTAAGTGGAAATTGTACCGAACCCTTTCCTTGCTTATATTTTGAAAATTCGTCTTGAAACTCGCTATGTCCCGAAGGTGTTGCGTAAAAACCAATGTGATTTTTAAACGCTGCAAAATAAACCAACTCTGCCGTTGTTGGTGTTGCGCGAAGCCCCGTGCGCAGGTTCACCAACAACGATTTCTTTGAAACATCGCTATCTATCAAAATAATTTTCCTGTTATCCTCATTCGCAGCTTTGTTGGTGAAACTACCGCACACACCCTCCGCACAACACCAACAAAGGCTAAGGCGTTAAGCAAAGCCGTAGCTAAAAAATACTTAACGCCTACCGATTTAACCATAGCAAAAGAAGGCACTGTATTATGGTGGGTACTGTTGATGGGGCGAATGGGGGGACATCAGGGATATAAAAGCAAAGGTTTGCCTGGATGGCAAACCTTATAGAAGGGAATTAATCGTTTCAATACTTTACTCGAAGGTTATACATTAGGTGCTTCACCTTAAAATTGTGGGTTAACCTAAGCCGAGGCGGGTGACGTTGATGGGGATTAAACACCGACCGCAGGCAAAATCCAGTTATTTTATCGAGTTCAGTCTACGAAGAACAATGTTTGCTATTATTAATCCAGCAGGAACGCTCATGAGATTACCTTCGGCATTCGGAATTAATTCATGAACACCAGTGGTTGAAATATCTGTTAGCAACACAATCTTTCCTCTGATCTTATACGATGAAAGTGAACCAATGTCTAACACATGAAAATCATTAAGTGTTTTGGCATAATTAATTGGAATACTCTCGTTAATCCTGAACCTTTCAAAATCATCTATAACATGCGGATTATAGTGATACGCAATTTTATCCGGAAAACTAATCAAGCCTTCATCTCTCCCCTGATATAAGGGTCGATATTTGCGGGCTCCACCATCCTCATCAATTACAACACTATTAACACCTTCATCTAAAGCAGATTGAACAAAAAATGGTATGGAATGAACCATTATCTGATCATCGTTATTTATATTTGTACATAAAACAACTCTTCCTGAATGAACAATAGCTTGCTGAAATGCGGAGTCTTCCCTGAAACTCTTCTGTGAAGGAAATACAGCATGAATAGCGATGACCGAGGGCTCAAACTCATTAATCCGTTCTATAAATGTCGCCAACTCACTACGGCTATATTGTTTAATATCAAACAGAAATATAGTCGTATCTTTTGCAAGCACAATATCTTTCGACTGATCTGTTTTGCTTGAACAGGCTATAGCAATGCAAGTAATCAGTAGGAGTATAGATCTTCTAACGAACAACACCATTTCCGCCATTTTTAACACTTGGTTTACGTTCATCAGAGGATTGATTTAAGTGCCTCATAAGTCTCCAGATTCTTTTTGATTTTGAATTCGCCTCTTTATCAAAATGCCTTACAGCTTGTTGAATTAAAAGAAAATTGGATGAGTTAACAATTCTTCGGCCAACATTCTGCTGTGACTTCTCATTTAAAGTTTCTCCCCCATCAACGTCACTCGCAGAGGACGTTGATGATTTTTAAACAAAACAAACCTACACAATCCTAAATTATAATCCTCAATGTTCCCCGAAGCGGGTAACGTTGATGGGGATTAAGACAGAGCGGTGAAAGGCTGGTGGTAAACCTACCCGATCTCGATCATCACATCATCGGTAAGCGGATGACCCACGCAGGTTAATACATACCCCTGATCGCGCTCGGATTTCGACAGCCCCTCCTCTTCGTCTAACTTCACCTTACCGGATAAGGCTTTACCGCGACAGGCCGTACACAAACCGCTTTGGCAACTGTACGGCATATCAATACCCTGATCGAGGGCAGCTTCGAGAATAGTGGTTTTGGCGCTCACCATCACTTTGTATTCGGCACCATCGTAGCGGATGGTTACTTCACGGTCTTTAAGCTCGTTTTCGTTATCGGCCGTTTCAACTTTATCGGCTTTATCAATCGTGCCTTGTACAAAACTTTCTTTGAATACTTTTTCTTTGGGGATGTTGTGTTGCGCCAACAGCGTATCTACGTTTTTCATCATCCCCTCGGGGCCGCACATCAGGTAAGTCGATTTATCAATGCCCCAGGCCGGAATACGCTCAAATAATTTTTTAAGCATTTCGGGGTTCAGCAAACCCGAATAGCCCTGCCAGTTCATCGGGGCGTTATCGAGTATGTGTATCACTTGCAGGCGACCTTCGTATGCGGTTTGAAGTTTATCGAACTCGTCTTTAAAAATAATGCTGTCGATGTCGCGGTTGCAGTAAATAAGCGAGCAGATGCTTTCAGGTTCTTGTGTTAACGTACTTTTAATAATCGACATCATCGGTGTAATGCCTGAGCCTCCGGCAAACATAATGAGGTGCCGTTTATGCTCAGCCTTAAACTCGGTTGTAAAGTGCCCCATCGGCTCCATTACTTTTACCTTATCGCCTGTCTTTAAATTATCGGGCAGCCAGTTCGACATTAACCCGTTATCGACACGCTTTACAGTAACGGCCAGATCGGTATCGGTAAACGGTGACGAGCACAACGAATACGACCTGCGCACTTCCTTACCCTGTACAGGCACGATTAACGTTAAGAACTGCCCCGCTTTATAAGCAATGCGCGAAGCCGGCTGTTCAAATACAATGGTAATGGCGTCTTTCGTTTCGTGAACGATGTTTTTTACGGTAAGGTCGTAATAATGCGGCCCGCGCGATTCTGTCTTTTCAGGAGTTGTTTCAGCTTTTGAATCCTTTTTTTTGAACAGTCCGAATGCCATTGTATTTATTGAATTTGTATATAGAACAGTAATTTACCCGATCGCGTTGCAATCCGGTCGCAAAAGTAGTGTTTTTTGCTATTTTTACAGCTTAATAATCGTCTTGTGCAGCTAAATCCGCTCAGCGCCATTTCACCCATCGATGGCCGCTATTTTTCGACTACCCAAAACCTTGCCCCTTACTTTTCGGAGTTTGGGCTGATCCGTTACCGTGTACGGGTAGAAGTAGAATATTTTATTGCCTTAACCACTACGCTGCCCGAACTGAAAAGCTTCTCGCAGGCACAGGCAACCAGCCTTCGCGCCTTGTACGAAAACTTTACCGAAGCCGATGCCACAGCGATTAAAGACATCGAAAAAACAACAAACCACGATGTAAAGGCCGTTGAATATTTTTTAAAAGAAAAGTTTGATACGCTTGGCTTTTCGGCCTACAAAGAGTTTATCCACTTCGGACTTACTTCACAGGATGTAAACAACACCGCCATACCGCTTTCGCTGAAAGAATTTATGGATGCGGAAATGATCCCTGCCGTTCAAAAACTAATAACGATACTCACGGCATTGGCCGAACAGTGGAAAGACATTTCCATGCTTGCCCGCACACACGGCCAGCCCGCCTCACCTACCCGTTTAGGGAAAGAGATATTCGTGTTCGCTGAACGGATCAACAAACAGCTTGAATTATTAAAAGCCGTTCCGCACAGCGCCAAGTTTGGCGGAGCTACCGGTAACTTCAATGCGCACCACATTGCTTACCCGGAAATCGACTGGAAAAAATTTGGCGATACTTTCGTGCAAAACAGCTTAGGATTGGTGCGCAGCCATCCTACCACGCAAATCGAGCATTACGATAATTTAGCCGCTTTGTTCGATGGATTAAAACGCATCAATACTATTCTGATAGATTTCAGCCGCGATGTATGGCAATACATTTCGATGAATTATTTCAAACAAAAAATCAAAGAAGGCGAAGTAGGCTCATCGGCCATGCCGCATAAAGTAAATCCCATCGATTTTGAAAATGCCGAAGGTAACCTTGGTTTTGCCAACGCTATCTTTGAACATTTGGCCGCCAAACTGCCGATCTCACGACTACAACGTGACCTTACCGATTCAACCGTGTTAAGAAACATCGGTGTTCCATTAGCACATACCTGGCTTGCGTTTAAGTCGCTCGAAAAAGGTATCGGCAAATTAGAACTGAACAAGACGGCCATCGATGCCGATCTGGAAGAAAACTGGGCTGTGGTAGCCGAAGCCATTCAAACCATTTTGCGGAAAGAAAATTACCCAAACCCGTACGAAGCCCTGAAAGCCCTCACCCGTAAGAACGAAAAAATTACGCAACAGCGTTTTATTGAGTTTATTGACGGATTAGAAACCTCGCAGGCAGTGAAAGACCGGCTGAAAAAAATCACCCCGTTCAATTATACCGGCATCTAAGTTGGTCGGTTAACTTTTTATTCCAGTCAGCTTTAACCAACTTTGCCGCATTAATTTTATGCCATGACCGTACTCGTTGTTGAAGACGATACCGTTTTAAGTCAAAACATTAAAGCATCGCTCACAGCCGAAGGCTTTACCGTTGAACAGGCATACGATGGTTTTATTGCCGAAAAACTGTTGCGCAAAAACCAATACGATTGCGTGGTGCTGGATGTGAACATCCCTAACAAAAACGGCTTTGAACTATGCAAGAGCTTTCGCACGTACAACACCACTACCCCTGTGTTATTCCTCACAGCCTTTGATGATCTGGACGACAAAGTACAAGGCTATGAAAGCGGTGCCGATGATTACCTCACCAAACCGTTTTTTCAGAAAGAATTGCTCATGCGCATTCAGGCGTTAGCCAGACGCCACACCGCTGCACAACCTCAGCACGATACGCTCACATGGCACGATGTGGTGATCCGGCAAAAAAATAAAACCGTACACCGCGCCAACCACGAGGTTAAACTCACGCCCCGCGAATACCAGATTTTGCTTACCCTGGTACTGGCGAAAGGCGAAGTAGTTTCTAAAAAAGAGCTGATCAAAGAAATTTGGGGTAGTACGTTCGATGCGAACACCAACAATATTGAAGTGTTTATTAATTTTCTGCGCAATAAAGTCGATAAACCGTTCGACAAGCAACTCATCAAAACCAAAGTGGGGTACGGCTATTACCTCGATCGCTGAACCGTGAACATCCGGCAAAAAATAGTGCTCTCGTTTACATCCGTTACGATTACCTTAGTGGGCATTTCGTTTCTGGTGATCTATACCTCGTTTGCCGAATACCGCGAAGAAGAATTTCAACAGCGCCTCAAAGAAAAAACAACGTTCACGCTTACGTTTCTGGAAGAAGTACAGGTATTAAACCGTAGTATTTTACAGGCGTTAGATCGCGTAACGCTCAACGAGATGTACGAAGAGAAAATCCTGTTGTTTGATAAAGATAAAAAACTGATTTACTCCAGCATCGATGATCTTAAAATAACCTTTACCGAAACCCTGCTGAAAAACCTCACTCCCGAAAACAACTGGATTGAAACCAAAAACGGTGATTATGATGTAGTGGCTGTTTATTTACGTTTCCAGGACAATGAATTTTACGGGATAAGCATGGCGTATGATGCTTTTGGCTATACGAAACTTGAATACCTGCGAAATGTTTTACTGCTAACGTTTATAGCCATTGTGATTTCGGTGGTGGTGATTACGTCCTACATTTCTAAACAGATTTCCGGCCCCATCAATAAAATGGCTTCACAGATCGAAACACTCAAAGTCGAATCGGGCACACATCATATTGACATACCACAAACCAAAGATGAAATCAACCTGTTGGCTACCAAATTCAACGAGTTGATGATGCGCCTCAACGAATCGTTTTCGTTTCAGAAACATGCCGTGCATCATATTTCGCACGAACTAAAAACGCCCATCGCCATATTGGTATCGAACCTCGAACGCATCGAATCCGAAACCGACATCGAAAAAATAAAAACATTTCTGCAACATCAGAAAGAAGACACCAAAAACCTGGCGGATATTATCAACACACTACTTGAAATTGCCAAGGTCGAATCGGGGCTTACGCTGCATACCGAACCGGTACGCCTTGACGATGTGGTTTTCGACAGTATTGAAAAACTGAAACCGCTTCATTCCGGTTTTTCATTTTCTGTTTCGATGTCCGAACAGATTAAAAGCGAAGATCATCTTACCCTTACCGGGAACAGGCGTTTGCTCAAAGCGGTATTTGCAAACCTGCTGGTAAATGCTGTTCAGTACAATTCAGGCAACCAGGTTGACATCGAACTGGAGGCCAACGTATTCAACATTAAAATCACCATTAAAAATAAAGGCGAAACCATTCAACCACACGAACGCCCTTTTATGTTCCAGCATTTTTTCAGGGGCGAGAACAGTCGGGGCAAACGCGGTTTTGGTTTAGGGCTGGTGTTCCTCCATAAAATTATTCAGCTTCACGGTGGCTCTATTATATATGAAGTACCTTCCGAACACGTGAACGCCTTTACGGTAGCGTTTCCTTTAAGGTAATCTTTATAAATATTAAGGTTTTTTTAAGGTGGTGGCCATCACCTTTGCGCCCGTTCCATACCCTAAGCGCAAAGCATGAAAACGTGCGTTTCCATTTTACTTGTTTTACTGTTTCCGGTAATCAGTCGTGCCGAGGCCGACACATTGCGCATTACCATTAATCAGGCCGACAGCATTTTTTTAAAGAGCAATTATGCGTTGTTGGCCGCATCGGTAGGTGTGCAGGCGCAGGAAGCGCAAGTTCTTCAGGCAAAATTGTACCCCAACCCTGTTTTTACAGCCGAGGTTAATGTTTACGATCCCGATAACAACACGTATTTCCACACCGGGCCCAGCGGACAAAAATATTTTCAACTTGAGCAACTGATTTTATTAGGCGGAAAACGCAAAGCCGAAATTGAACTGGCCAAAACCAATGCTGCCATCGCTTCGCTTGAATTTCAGGATTTGGTGCGCCAACTCAAGTATGAACTGCACAGCAGTTTGTACGCTCTCACTCAACAGGCGTTTCTCATTCAGAAGTATAACGCACAATTAGCCATCCTTGATGGCATTTTAACCACATACAGCACACAGGTTGCCAAAGGCAATGTTCCGTTAAAAGACTTTGTGCGTTTAAAAGGCGTTTACCTGAACCTGAACAACGACCGCGCTGAATTGCTGAAATTTTATTTAGACGAGATGGCCAAGGTGCAAACCATCTTAAACACCAGGGCTTTCGTTGTTCCGGTCGTTACCGATGCCGAGCTTGATGCTATCATCAAAACATTTACGGTTGACGAACTTCAGAATGCAGCGTTAGACAACCGTGCTGATTATTTAATTGCCACACAAAACACCACAGCGGCCGAACAATACTTTGCCTTGCAAAAAAAACAGGCCATCCCCGATGTAAATGCTTTTGCCAACTACGACCAGCGCAGCGGGGCATTTAACAACCAAATTAGTGCGGGCATATCCGTTCCCCTGCCTTTATGGAACCGCAACCGTGGAAACATTAAAACTGCACAGTTTCAGGTTAAACAAAGTGTATATACAAAAGAAAACTTAAAAAACGAAATACTCGTCACTATCCAAAACCAGTTCGCGCTTTATACACATACCGTAAGCGAATACACCAAAGCACAGGAATTATACAATATCGATTTTGAAGAAACCTTGCAGGGCATGAATACCAACTTCCTCAAAAACAATGTGAGCGTGCTTGAGTTTGTGGACTTCTTTGAATCGTACAACAATTCGATGGCCGAAATCGCGCGGATCAAAATACAACTTGCCGTATCGGCCGAACAACTCAACCTCACCATCGGTAAAGACTTATTCTGAATTATGAAACGATTATTTTTATTTCCCGTTCTGATTGGCGTGTTATGGATGTTGGCATCGTGCCGGGAAAAAGCACCTGAGGCTGTTACCGAAGTATTCAGCATGAGCGACACCATGATGGCACGTTGCGAATTTTACGAAGCCAGGTTACAGGTTGTCAACAACAATATCCGGTTGTTTGGAAAAATTACGGTTGATAATAACAAAGCCGCACAGGTTTACCCGGTGGTGAGCGGTAACGTATTAACCATCGATGCCGAGTTGGGCGATTATGTTAAACAAGGGCAAAAATTAGCAACCATCCGAAGCAGCGAAGTGGCCGAATTTCTTCGTCAGAAATTAGATGCGCAAAGCGATGTTGCCTTGGCTGAAAAAAACTTACAGGTAGCCAAAGATCTGTTTGAAGGGAAACTTAATTCTGAAAAAGATGTAGTCGCGGCTGAAAAAGAACTGATTAAGGCGCAGGCGGAGTTAGCACGCATCAACGAGGTTTACGCCATCTACAAGCTCAACGATGGTACGGTCTATACCATTACCGCACCTATTAGCGGATTTATTTTAGCCAAAAACATTTACCCGAACGAACAACTTCGGCCAGATATTTCCGATCCGTTGTTTTCCATTTCGCAAATCAATGAAGTGTGGGCGCTGGCCAATGTAAGCGAAAGCGATGTATCGAAAATAAAACTCGGGTACGATGCCGAAATACGCACGCTGGGTTTCCCCGATCATGTGTATAAAGGTAAAATCGATAAAATCTTTAACACGATCGACCCCGAAACTAAGGCTATGAAAGTGCGTGTAAAAATCCCGAACGAAAATTTTCAGTTGAAACCAGAGATGATGGCTACCGTAAATGTGTTGTTTGAAGAGGATCAGCAAAAAGTTGCGGTGCCGTCATCTTCTGTCATTTTTGACAAGAGCCGCTCGTGGGTAATGGTGTTTCATAACCGTAATAACATTGAAACCCGCAGCGTGGAAGTGTATCGCCAGCTCAATGGCATTAGTTACATCCTCAGCGGTTTACAGCCCGGTGAGAAAGTAATCTCTAAAAACGGGTTGTTTGTCTATGATGCGCTGAATGATTAATTAGCATGAACAGGTTTATTAAAAATATTATAGCGTTTTCGCTAAAAAATAAATTCTTTACGTTCTTCTGGGTAGGCTTATTGGTTATTGGCGGTATTGTCAGCTACATCCGCATCCCTATTGAAGCGTTCCCCGATGTTACCAACACTCAAATTATTATTGTAACCGAGTGGAACGGCCGCAGTGCCGAAGAGGTCGAACGTTTTGTAACCACTCCCATCGAGATTGCCATGAACAGCGTACAGCGCAAAACCAACGTGCGCAGCATTACCATGTTCGGGCTGTCGGTAATCAAAATAATTTTTGAAGATGATGTTGAAGATTTCTTTGCCCGGCAACAGGTAAACAACCAGTTGCGCAATGTGCAGTTACCCGACAATGTTGAACCGGAAGTACAGCCGCCTTATGGCCCTACCGGTGAAATTTTCCGTTACACCCTCGAAAGCGATGTGCGCGATTCGCGCGATCTCTTAACGATTCAAAACTGGACTATCGACAGGCAATTACGTGCCGTGCCCGGAGTGGCCGATGTGGTAGCGTTTGGTGGCCGGGAAAAAACGTACGAGATCAGCATTAACCCCGTACAGTTGCAAAAATATAATCTCACTCCGCTGGAACTGTACGAAGCCATTGCCAAATCAAACCTGAACGTAGGTGGCGATGTAATCGAAAAAAACGGACAGGCTTATGTGGTGCGTGGCATCGGGTTGTTAAGTTCGATCGAAGAGATTGAAAACACTATTGTTGACATCTATAACGATAACCCGTTGTTGGTAAAACGTGTGGCTACGGTACGCGAAAGCAGTCTGCCCCGTGTAGGTCAGGTAGGGTTAAACGAAAACGATGATGTGGTAGAGGGCATTGTGGTAATGCGCAAAAACGAAAACCCCAGCGAAGTGTTAGCGCGCGTAAAAGCCAAGATTGAAGAACTCAACACTACTATACTGCCGAAAGATGTAAAAATGGTTACGTTCTACGATCGCGATAACCTGATGGCCTATTGCACCAAAACTGTTACCCACAACCTGCTGGAAGGCATGGTTTTCGTAACGGTAATCGTACTCATTTTCATGGCCGACTGGCGAACGACTGTAATCGTAGCCGTTATCATACCCCTTTCGCTGCTGTTTGCTTTTTTGTGTTTGAAGCTGAAAGGCATGAGCGCTAATTTATTATCGCTGGGCGCTGTCGATTTCGGGATTATTATTGATGGTGCCGTAGTGATGGTAGAAGGACTGTTTGTAACGCTCGATCACGAAGCCCGAAAGCACGGCATGAAGAAGTTCAACAAACTATCCAAGCTGGGCATGATCAAACAAACGGGAAGCGAAATGGGCAAAGCCATTTTCTTTTCGAAGCTCATCATCATCTCGGCTCTGCTCCCGATTTTTGCTTTCCAGAAAGTAGAGGGTAAAATGTTTTCACCGTTAGCCTTTACATTGGGCTTTGCATTGCTGGGTGCACTCATCTTTACGCTTACGCTGGTGCCCGTGCTCAGTTCCATCCTGTTAAAGAAAAACGTTAAGGAAAAACATAACTTCTTTATCAATTTTGTAAACAATACCGTAGCACGAGGCTTCGCGTGGACGTTCAGGCGAAAAACCATAACCATTTTAGTGTCTGTTGTTATTTTCTTAGGCACATTGTTTTCTACCCGCTGGCTTGGATCAGAATTTTTACCCCAGCTCAACGAAGGCGCCTTATGGGTAGAAGCCAAACTCCCGATGAGTTCTTCCCTCCAAAAAACTGTTGACATGGTTAGCATACTACGCAAAGACCTCATGTCTTTTCCCGAGGTTAATGGCGTGCTCTCACAAACAGGCCGCAGTAATGACGGAACAGACCCCAGCGGATTTTATTACGTGCAAATGCAGGTGAACCTTAAACCCAAAGAAGAATGGAGCCGCAAAATCAGCATGGACGGGCTGATTGAAGAAATGGATAAAAAGTTAAAAAACTATCAGGGCATTAACTACAACTATTCACAACCTATTATCGACAACGTAGCCGAAGCCGTGGCCGGGATGAACGCTTCCAATGCCATTAAAATTTATGGTGACGATCTCGATAAACTCGATGAATACGCCAACCGCGTATTAGAACAAATTAAAGATGTAGAAGGCATTAAAGATGTGGGCATCCTTCGCAACATCGGCCAGCCTGAAATGAGTATCATCCTCGATGAAGAACGCATGGCTATGTATGGCGTTACCAAAGCCGATGCCCTGGCGGTAATTGAAATGGCCATTGGCGGAAAAACAGCCACTGCCAAATATGAAGGCGAACGCAAGTTCGACATCCGCATCCGGTACGAACAGGAATACCGCAGCACCGAAGATGCTATTATGATGCTGATGATCCCTAACATCAAAGATGAAAAAATCCCATTAAAGGAAATTGCCTCCATCAAGCAACTTACCGGCCCCGCTTTCATTTATCGCGACAACACCAAGCGTTTTATTGGCGTAAAGTTTTCGGTGCGCGAACGCGACCTCGGCAGCACCATTGCCGAAGCGCAAAAAAATGTGAACGAGAATATCCATCTGCCGCAAGGCTACTCGATAACCTGGACAGGCGAATTTGAAAACCAGGTACGTGCAACCAAAACGCTGGGGCAGGTTGTACCCATCAGCTTAACGCTGATTTTTGTTTTACTGTTTGTAATGTTTGGTAATGCCAAAGATGCCGGGTATGTATTAATCAACGTTCCGTTTGCGCTCATTGGCGGTATCATTGCCCTTCATGCAACGGGCATCAACTTCGGCATCTCGGCCGGGGTTGGGTTTATTGCCCTGTTCGGGATTTGTGTGCAGAATGGCGTAATCCTGATCTCGGAGTTCCACAAACAGGCGAAAGTATCATCCACGCTCACCGAAGCAATTATGAATGCGGTGAAAATCCGTACACGACCGGTAGTGATGACTGCCCTGATGGCCGCCATTGGTTTGATGCCCGCAGCCCTGAGTACGGGCATCGGTTCGGAAAGCCAAAAGCCGTTGGCGGTTGTTATTATCGGAGGGCTGATCACGGCCACTGTTTTTACGCTATTGGTATTTCCGATTATTTATTACAGGGCTTTGCACGTGCGTGAACGGAAGCGTAGAGTGGCGGTGTAATAACGTTGCCGGTTTTTTCGTATCTTTGAATTATGCCGAAGCAAACGAAATACCATTTAGGCGTTGAGATTGATAAGTTGACAAACAGCATTGTCAATACTATTTCCGGTGACAGTTTTTCGACTGACGTTCACTCTGTTACAAAAACAGACTTAAAAAATACGATCAAGAAAAACGGTTGGCTTTTCAATTGGGGTGATGAATTTAAACTTTCTGACCGACAAGTTTACAAACTAACCATTCGTAACAACCCGAAAATTATTTAAGGGCTTTTAAGCATTAGTGATTATAATGACCACTTCTATTTGCATTTAATTGAAAGTGCTCCTTTCAATATTGGCAAGAACAAACTTTACGAAGGTGTACCGGGAAATCTGTTTGCTTTCACCTGTAAACTATCGTGGGACAAGGGTTACCAGGGTTTTGTTTCATTCACTTCTAAAACGAAGTTGATTGAACACTATCAAAAAATGTTAGGCGCAACTCATGTAGGCGGGCATAAAATGGTAATATTCTCGAAAGAAGCATTACAATTAATCAGAAAATACTTTCCGCTTTAACTCAAATAACAAAAACAATGGGATACATTAAAGAACCATCAGGAATTAACTTCGTAGTTGACCCTACACCGTTGACTGCGGAAGATAGAAAAAAGATCAGCGAGATCATTGCATTCTACAAACAAACAGGAAAAAAGCTACGGGTTGAAAAGGTAACGCCTCAACATTCCCGCAAAAAGAGAGCAGGCAACGCTACCGACAAAAGAAAGAAAGCAACTGTATAATTTAAACTACCGTTACACCTATTTAGCATCCGCATTATACAACAGCCTGTCATTGGCAAAGTCGTATAACGTTAGCCTGCGTAAATCGTAATAAGCTGTCCAGAAAGCGCGGAGGGCATCAACATACGCACGCTTGGCTTCATCTTTTTCCTTTAAGGCAATGTTTAGGTTGGTGATGTCAATTTTACCGATGAGGTACCGGTTTTGTGAAACGATGTAACGCTCCTGCGCAATTTCATCCGATTTTTTTGTGATTTCGATCTGGCTCAGCAATACTTCAAACTGCGCTACCTGGGTTACAACCTCCTGCTCAAAAATCACTTCGTCCTGCGCAATTACATAATCGTTCAACTTCTGGTTGGCAATGGCCGTGCGCATCCGGGCACGGTTGCGCCCCCAATCCAGCACGGGAAAATTAAAACCAACATTAATCCTTCTTTGCGATAGCGGATCGTCATACAGTTCTACCATTTGATCGCCACTGTTGTTTAACCCATACGAAGCAATGAGGTTAATTTGAAAACGCTGCCCCCTCGCTTGTGCTACTTCACGGTCGGCTTCAATCTTTCTGCGTTCAAATGCAATGTAATCAGCCCGGTTGGTACGTGCCAACGCTAATGCCTTTTCGGCATTTAACCGAAGCACCGGAATTTCTTCAGGCAATAACAACGTAAATTCATCAAACTCTTTTAAGCCGATGTACGACCTTAACGACAACTTGGAGTTTTGTAGGTTTATGCGTGCTGCGGTTACCTGTTGCCGCGATTGCAATAACTGCAATTCGGCTTGCAGTAATTTATCTTTTGTGGTTGTGCCGATATTATAACGCCCCTGCTCTATTTTATAGATGGTATCGTTATTGGCCATGTTATACTCGGCTAATTGCAAACTGATCTGCGCATCGAGCACGGTAAAAAAACGGGTTGCAGCGGTTTGCGAAATCGATTCGATCTCTTCAACAAATTCACGCTTCGATTCTTCGTAGCGCAAGGGTTCTGTTTTCCTGTCCCAGCGTAAACTGTTAAATCCCAGTATGGGCTGGTTTAACTGTACGTTCACAACCGTTCCGCTATATTGTTTTATGTCGAACAAATAGTCATCATACCGGTCAAGCCCTGTATTTACTGAAAGTGTTCCGCCCGTTAAGAAGATAGGTTGTTCCAGTCCGAGGTTTAACGAAGTATTGGTTTGTTCACGTTGTTGAAACCGGATGGTTCCGTCATCCAGCCGGTTTTGGAAATAATCCTGATTATAAGCCGGGAAATTTCCGTTTAACCGGAGTTGAGGGTTATAGTTCGACTTGTAATATTTATACTGCCAGTACCGGTTTTCTTTCCGGGTTTCGGCCTGCTTGGCAAATGGCGACTGGCCGATTGCCTGCTGTATCAAATCCTCTAACGAATATTTTTGCTGGGCAACCGAACTGGTTGCGCTGATAATCAGCACATAAACAAACAGCGATAATTTTTTATTCATAACGCAACGAGGTAATAGGGTCTTGATTGGCAGCTTTGCGCGCGGGTGCGATTCCAAAAATTAATCCTACGGTAGCCGCAACACCAAAGGATAATACAATAGACATAAAACTGATTACCGTTGGAATTGTAGCAACGTACGATACTAAGTACGCCAACGAAACACCGAGCACAACACCGATGATGCCCCCGGTTACGCTGATCATCACGGCTTCAAACAAAAACTGCTGAATGATGTCTGACTTCTTCGCGCCAATGGAAAGCCGTAACCCGATCTCTTTAATCCGCTCCAGCACCGATGCCAGCATGATATTCATAATACCAATACCGCCTACCAGCAACGATATACCGGCAATGGCGCCCAACACGTAATTAAAAATATCGTTGGTGCGCTGTTGTTGTTTTAACAACAGTTCGGGGATTTCTATTTCATAGTCCACCATATCATAATGCCTGCGTTCAAGCATACGCGAAATAATTTCGGCAATGGGTTGCAGTTTATTGGTTTCGTCAACCTGGATAACTAACCGGTCGAGCTGGTGATAATTTTTTGACTCTAACTGGCTTTCTTCGCTTTCTTCCTCCTGATTCCCACCGATGATCACCACCATACCGCCTCCTTTCATGGCTTCTTTGCGCAGGGCTTCGGCCGAGATCACATCGCGGTTCCGGTAACGCACCAAAACGGTTTGCAACGGTGCGTATATGTCCATATTAAAGTCGCGAATGCCTAATTTACTGATGCTGTTTTTAGAAACCATGCGTTCTTTCATCACGCCCACAATGGTAAGCCAGTGCGGCCCTACTTTAATTGTTTTACCGATGGGGTCTTCGGTCGGGAAAAATTTAGATTTGATTGAACTTCCCACAACACAAACCGGTGCCCCGATCTTCAACTGCTCGGCATTAAACCGCTGACCCTGATACAACTCAAAATTATAGATGTCGAAATAAGAGGGATCTACACCTACCAATTTGGCCGACCTGCGAATACCGCTGCGGATAACCGATGTGTTCAGGATAATCTCGGGGCTGATTTTGGTAATGCCCGGAATGGTTTGCTCAATGCTGTGTACATCGCGCACGGTAAGACCCGGTGAGAATTTTTTCTTCTCTTTCTTTCCACCGGTGTTGTCGGCAATTTTTTCTTCTTCCTGTTCGATGATGGGCTTGATCACAATGTTATTCACGCCCACCAATTTAATCTGCGCTAAAATTTCCTGCTGCGCACCATTACCAATGGCAAGCATGGCAATTACGGCTGCTACTCCGAAAATAATACCCAAAGCCGTTAATAACGACCGCACTTTATTTGTTAACACTGCACCTATCGCTATGTACAGGTTAGCCATTACACGTTGCGAAAACATAACCGTGCCGTTATTGTTTGGGTAAGGTAATTACCTGACCGGCAGGCCGAGGCTCTTTGGCTTCTTCGCTACTCTCTTGCTTTTTACGTTTGCCGTTCATTTCAGGCAACAGCTTTACAGGTCTGTCTTCCTGCCCCGAAGGATTTGACAAGAATAGTTTGTCGCTCAAACTCAAGCCGCCTTTAATGACCACATCGTTGGCATTGGCCGCATCTACAATAACTTCCTGCTTCACAATGTTCAGGCCTTCGCTTTTATAGACAAACGTGATGGTATCGCTCTGGCTATGCAGGCATTCTAACGGAATGTATATGGCGCTGTCGATCTGGCTGGCGATAATTTTATTGCTGGTGGTCATGGCCGGGCGCAACGTTGGGTCGCTGCCTACTATTTCGATGGTTACTTCAAACACTTTTGCATCGGAGTTGGGGCGTTGTTCGCCCACATTGGCAACCCGCACAACTTTTCCTTTCAGTTTTTTATCCGGGTATGCATCCAAACCCACATCAACAGACTGGCCGGGCTTAATCTTACGAACATCCACCTCGTTTACATACGTTTTCGAGATCATCGAGGTAAGGTCGGGCAGTTTGGCTACTACCGGATCCCAAACACCAATGCGCGAACCACCTTTAATGGGTTTGCCGTTCCAGTCTTTGGTGTAGATCACCATCCCGTCTTCGGGCGCCAGCACGGTAAAGCTCTCACCCATTTTGGCCATGTTGTCGGTTTCGCCTTTAACCTTTCGCAACTCGGCCGCCACTTCGCGCATTTTTTCGATGTTCTGGTTTTTTTTTATCTTGTAGTTTTCAATGGCCTGGTTATAAGCGCGCTCGGCTTTTTCTACTTCAATCTGGTTTTGCTTGATGGTGGCCGGTGGTTCAAATTTCGATTGTTCCAGCACAATGCGTTTTTCTTCGACCGTATATTTCAGGTTAATCAACTCATCGCGCGATTGGCGCATGGCCAGTGTTGTATCGAGTTGTGTTTGTGCATACTTGGAGTTGGCTTTTTCCAGTTCAATTTGTTTGTCGGCCAGTTTTCCCTGAAAATCAGACCGGTCGAGGTTGGCGATCCAATCGCCCTTTTTTACAACAATCCCTTCATCGACTATGCTTTGGATGGTAAGTTCATAAATGCGAAAATCACGAAGTGCCGATGGCCCCATAATGTTTACCGAATTTTTGGCTTCGAGATCGCCTGTGGTTTCGATCTCTACCTTAAAACGGCCTTGCTTTACCGATGTAAAAATATCAACACCATCGCCTGCGCGATTGCGGCCAAACAGGAAATAGGCTACAAACAAAACAACTACTATGCCGGCTCCGATGATCAGTTTTCGTTTCATGTGTTAATAGGGTTACGCTATCTTTTCTGCAAAAATAAACGGATGGCTATACTCATCTTAACCATCCGTGTAATATTGGTTTGTTAAAAAAGGGTTAAAGGGTGTCGTACACCTTATTGAGCCGCTCCCCTTTTTACTTCAATTTTTGACAAGGCACTGCTTTTATCAACCTTCCCCGCATTGTAATCTTTCAGCACCGATGCTTTTACAGCCATTTCCAATGTTGCCGGAATACCGCAATCCACACATTTTGTTACTGTAACGTTAACAATGAGCTGTTCAGTATCATTCAAACTCTTTAAAGTTCGGCCGTAGTCGAGTATATTCTCTTTTAATTCGCTTTCAAACAACGGGTACAGTTCTTTTACTTTCTTATCGCGTTCCTGCTGGGTAAGGTTTTCGAGACCCACGGTAGGCATCGAAAGGCGCATATCACGCTCGTCAACCCTGCCCCACGGATTGCTAACGTTGTTGGCATTGCTTGAATACACCTGTATATACACAATCGCTCCGAAGTCGGTAAGGCGTTCGTAATAAACGTTGCCCTGGGTAAAGAATGTTTTTGATAAATCGCTGCGGTATAACCGGTTAAAGATGCTCGCAAGCAATTCCATATCGGGCTCAACTTTGTTGGTCGATACCGAGTTCACCACTTTTAGCTTAGCCAACATCTGATCGCGGGTAATTTTTCCCTGACGGAAATCGGTCAGATCGCCTTTACGCGCTTCTACAGATACTAATGCTTTATTGCTGTTCTGGCTCTGGCCAAAGAATGTAAATTGATTGTTGCCACGATTGGTTACCACAATGCGCTCGTCTGCCGTAAGGGTACCTAACATATCGCCATAGTCCATAATAAAATTCTTCGCCACGTTAATTACTTTCTCGTTACTTACTGCCTGAAGGCTGTCTGCATTGATTTTTTTCCGGTTGGCCGGATAAGTCTGAACGCCTGCAATGCTGTTTGTTGTGCCATAACCTTGTGTGCGTCTGTCCATTTCAACAGCTACCTGATCTTCGGTTGCTTTTTTCTTTTTTACGTCTTCCGTTGCTTTAACCGGTGTCTTACTTCTGCCTTCCCGCTGGTTCATGGCTTCGCGGGTTGCACGCTCCATCTCTGCTTCGGCTAACTGCATTTCGCGCTGGGCTTCCTCCATTTGGCGTTGTGCCCAGCGCGGGCTGTACCCTGAGATTGTGCCATCGATATACACCACATTACCTGAACCTCCGCCCGAAAATATTGATGTGTTTAATATACTGGTAGGAACGATAAAGGTTACACCGTACCCCGGAATATAATTTCCTTTTACATCCATAAAGAAGAAATTACGTTGATCAAATTCATTCTTTAACAATGTGTTCAGTACGCTTTCGGTTACCGCCAGGTCGCGCGCCATGCGGTCGTCACTTGTTTTCTGTGCTGTGGCTGCCGATACACTTAAAAGCATAAGCGCCATCCAAAAATTAACCACTCGTTTCATTTTATATAATTTAATGTTTTTGTTTTCCATCTTAATAACTCGTTACGCTGTTTGTCTGTCCGGTACCATTGGATATGATACTCGCCAGGATTTGTTCTGTTTCTTCTTTAAACTGTGTTGTGTTTTGCTCTACACTTACTAAGCGCAACTGCATGGCTTCCAAATCGCTTGCCCGTTGCTGGTTCATGTATTTGGCAAAATCAACCAATAGTGTTTCGATATACTTCTGTTGCTCGTTTGTAGTGAGCTTAAAATAATCTTTCAATAATTGCTGGTTTTCGTTTTTCAACGTAGCCACGTACTCAGTGATTTCACTTTGCGAAGCCCGTGAAGCCTGTTGCACCAGATCGTTGAACTTGTCTGAATTCATAACCATGTTTTTGCGGATACTGGCGTCAATACGTTTTTGCGACTCGCTCCAGCTTGCCTGCACAATCTGGTTATTTTGCTGTACCGATTGATTGATCATATCCTGCACTTGCATCGCTGTTAAAACAGGCTGTTCAGGTTGCGCTGTTTTTTCTACCGGCTGTGCCGGAGTTCCAAAACTCAGTTGCACGGTATTGTTCTGATAACTCAACCGTAAATCGAGCAACTTGCCCGCTACCAGCAACAGCATGAGTGAAGCCGCAATGCCGATGATGGTTTTCAAATACGGTGCGTCCCAGAAATAACGCTGCGGGGTATCGTCCATAACAACAGGCGGGGCAATCACCTCTTTATCTTCAACCTTTCGTAAAAGATTACGCACATCCATCATACCCTGAAGTTGTTTCATGGCCTCAGCGCTGGTACGCAGGTAATTTTCTACCGCTACCTTTTCTTCGCCCGAAAGCTCATCGTACAGATAAGCCAACAAGGTTGTTTCATCTGGTTTATAACTCATAGTGTATTGTTTCTTTGGTAATGTTTCTACGTTCTAAAATTTTCTTCAGCCCGTCAAGCCCGTAATACATACGCGACTTCACGGTGTTTTCCGAAATGTTCAGCACTTCGGCAATCTCACGAAACTTCAGCCCTTCAAATTCTTTCATGATCACAACTTCCCGTTGTTCGGCACTCAGCTCCAGCAACGCTTTTTGCAGAATATCCGACAACTCGGTTTGCTGGTATTGCCGTTCGGGATTATCGTTCCGTACCGATGAGTTTTCCCACTGTGGCGATTCTTCAGCCTCCACATGAAATACTTTATCGATCGAAACAGCTTTACTGTTTTTAGTTTTCCGGGTTTCCTCGCGACAGTAATTCACGGCAATTTTATACAGCCAGCTTTTAAACCGGGCAATATCCTGCAAGCCTCCGATGTTCCGGCACATCGAGATGAAAGTCTTTTGCGAGGCCTCCATGGCGAGGTCGTGGTCTAAAAAAAACTTATAGCTGAAGTTATAAATTCGTTTGTACCACAACTGCACAAGCTTGCCCTGTGCATTCTTATCCCCTTGCTGGGCCCGGATGATCAAGGTGTCGGA
This sequence comes from uncultured Roseivirgaceae bacterium, assembly GCA_964404445.1. Classification (GTDB taxonomy): domain Bacteria; phylum Bacteroidota; class Bacteroidia; order Cytophagales; family Cyclobacteriaceae; genus UBA2336. The sequence goes on from CAYOJW010000002.1 coordinate 346,684, forward strand.
ATGCATCATCGCGATATTGAGTAGCGTTTCGGTCACGGTTTAGCCGTTTTTTCTGCAATTATTGCCTTTTCAAAGATAAAGATGAGGGTTTAGACGAAATAGTTTTAACCATCTATAAATAATTAAAAGTCCACAGCCAACAGGCCACTGTCCACCGTTGACTGTTGACCGTGGACTACTATCTTTGCCGCCTGATGAAAAAACTGATTGCCCTGCTGATCCGCTATGTGCCCCGCAAATATTTGCAACGTGTAAGTGGCCTGGGCTTAAAAGTGCTGGGGTTATTTTATACCGGCCGTACCGTTCAGTGCCCGGTATGCCGTTCGGGGTTTCGCAAGTTTTTACCTTACGGAAGAATTAATCCGCGTGAAAATGCCTTGTGCCCAAACTGCCTGTCGTTAGAGCGTCACCGGTTAATCTGGGTATATCTCGATCAGCAAACCGACTTTTTCAAAACTCAAAAAAACATTCTGCACATTGCACCCGAAGCATGTTTCATTAACCGCTTTGAAAAATTGCACGGTGAACACTACATCACTGCGGACATTGAATCGCCATTGGCGAAAGTAAAAATGGACATCCATCAAATTCCGTTTGAAGCAAACCGGTTTGACGTTGTATTGTGCAACCACGTACTCGAACACGTGCAGGACGACATTCAGGCCATGCGTGAAATATACCGTGTGTTAAAACCCGGAGGCTTCGCCATCTTACAAGTTCCGTTTTTTAATCCCGTGCCGGAAGTAACTTTTGAGGATCACTCAATCACCGACAAACGCGAACGCGAAAAGATTTTCGGGCAAGACGACCACGTGCGTAAATACGGACACGATTACCCGAAACGCATTGCGCAAAGCGGCTTAATGCCTGTTGAAGACCAGTTTGTATTTTCTTTATCAGAAGAACAGGTGAAGAAATTCGGATTGGTAAGGAATGAGGTGATTTACAGAGGTAACAAAGTTGCTGGTTGATAGTTGTTCGTAAAAACAGACTAAAACAATTAAGGAGTACAGAATTACCTGCACTCCTTTTCTAATAACTAACAACAAACAACTATCAACCAAGCTTATCCAGCACATCCATCACCTCGCGCACTGCTTTGCGGCTTGCTTCCATCAACGCTTTTTCTTCGGCATTCAATTGAAGTTCGATGATTTTTTCAACACCGTTTTTACCCAAGATAACCGGTACACCTAAGTAACAATCGTTGATACCGTATTCGCCTTCCAGTTTAATACATACCGGGAATACTCTACGCTGATCTTTCACAATCGCTTCTACCATTTGTGCCGCTGCCGAACCGGGAGCATACCAAGCCGAAGTGCCCATGAGTTTTACCAATTCGCCTCCGCCAACTTTGGTACGTTCTAAAATAGCGTGCAGTTTATCTTTGTCAATCAACTCCGTTACCGGGATACCGCCTACGGTAGTGTAACGCGGCAGTGGCACCATGGTATCGCCATGGCCGCCCAGCAACACGGCCTGAATATCTTTTGGCGATACATTTAACTCCTGCGCCAGGAAAGCGCGGTACCGTGCAGTATCTAAAATACCGGCCATACCCATCAGTTTGGTACGCGGCAGTTTCGATGTGATGTGCGCCTGGTACGTCATTACATCTAACGGGTTCGACACCACAATAATGATGGCGTCAGGTGAATGCTGAATTACATTTTCGGTTACCGTTTTTACAATGCCCGCGTTGGTTGTAATCAAATCATCGCGGGTCATGCCCGGTTTACGCGGCAGACCTGATGTGATAACCACTACATCCGATCCGGCTGTTTTTGTATAATCGTTGGTTGAACCAACGGTACGGGAATCGTACAGGTTGATAGGCGATTTCTGCCAGATGTCGAGCGCTTTACCTTCGGCAAAACCCTCACGAATATCAAGCAATACAATTTCGTTGGCCACCTCGCGGTACGCGAGCACATCGGCACAGGTAGCCCCTACGTTACCAGCACCAACTACGGTAATTTTCATAAATATTGATTTTTTAAGTTAACTACTGAATTATCAGGCCGCCAAGTTATAAAGGCCGGGCGCAAACCAAAAACATATTAGGTAAAATATGGCCCCAGCGAAAACCTTAAAACCTGTTTGGTTTCGGGTTTTATCTTAAAGCGGTTATCTAAGCGGTGCCCCACAACCCAGATAATCTCACCGTTAGCCTCCAGCACACTTACCGTAGCCTTGTCGGCCAGCGATACTTTTTTATCGGTCAGGAAATCGCTGATTTTTTTCCGGTGCTCCATCCCCAGCGGATAAAAATAATCGCCCGCCTGCCATGTACGCCACACAACAGGGAAACGAACGGCATCGGCATCGACTAAAGCAATCATGGCGTTGGCGTTCACGGTCGCAGCCGGAAGTTTCGCTACGTGCATTTCCCAACCTCCGCGAACCACAACCCGGTCGGTTGAGTGAATCTGTACAGCTTCTTCATCCCGTTCGAGTGGTGATACAATAACCTGATCACGGTCAACCACCAACAAATGTGTTTCACTGATAAACTTACGCCCCGGCTGGTTGATCAATGCCTGTTGTAAATCATAACACTGGGCAACATTAAATCCGTATGTGCGGATTACGCGCCACACAACGGAAGGCGGTGTATCGGATATTGCCTGTTTATCAATCACGATACGATTACCCGTTTCACGAACGTATTGTTCTTTCCAACGCTGTACGGACTGCGTTAAAAACTTCAGTTCGCCCGAAAGGTTACGCTGCGCATCCATAAACGTTTTCTCTAACGATGGATTGATTTCTTTTAGCCCGGGGATTATGCGATGGCGGATAAAATTCCGTTGGTAATCATCGGTTGCATTGCTGGAGTCGTCACGCCATGTTAAGGCTTGTTCGCCCGCATAGTGTTCAAGCTGGTGCCGCGTGGCGAACAACAACGGCCGGATAATGTTTCCATTTTTCACGGGTATGCCTCCAAAATTTTCAAGCGAGCCACCATGTACCCATTTAAGTAAAACCGTTTCCATCGAATCGTTTACATGATGTGCCGTGGCGATATACGCTAACGGATGTGTTTGTCTTATTTCTTCAAACCAGGCATAGCGCAGTTCGCGTGCCGCAACCTGAACAGAAACTTTATTGACTGACGCGTACGCGGCCGTATCAAAACGTTTGGTTACACACGGTACAGCTAACGCTTTACATTTTGCCTGCACAAATTGTTCATCGCCATCGGCTTCGGCACCCCGTAACTGAAAATTACAATGTGCCACAACCACCTCGTACCCTGCCCGCTTAAACAGGTTAAGCATCACCATCGAATCTAACCCTCCGCTTACGGTTACTAAAATTTTATCAGCAGGTTTACACAACCGGTTTTGAGAAAGATGGTTCAGAAATTGCTCAAGCATGCACCAAAGATAAGTTTTTAGTTAATTTTGACACCTTATGCGTTTATTCGGCCTCATTACAATACTTTTCCTGTTTTTCGGGCTTACGGCAAATGCCCAAAAAAAGATTGAACTGAAGGAAGGTACAGCCAGCCGGATGATTGGCGGTATAAAAAACGGTGAGCACATTACCCGTTTCATTAAACGCGAAACTGTTCAGGTAACGTTTATTCAAAGTACAACAACAATTCATTGCGATTCGGCCTGGATGTACCGCGACAGAAACATCGTTGAGGCTTTTGGCCGCGTGCGCATTGTTGAGGGCGACTCTATCACCATTACGGCTCACCACTTAGAGTATGACGGGAACACCAAACAAGCCAGGCTGCGCAACAACGTGGTATTTACCAAACTGGCTACCGCCAAACTTTATACCGACTTCTTAGACTACGACCGGATGATCAACCTCGCCAAGTATTACAATGGCGGGCGGTTGGTTGACAGCATCAATACTCTCGTTAGCCGGAAAGGGTATTACGATGCCAACACCAACCTGGCATCGTTTAAACGCGATGTAAAGGTTACCAATCCCGATTACGTGATGACTTCCGACAGTATGCAGTACGACTCACGGAGTAAAATCATCTACTTTGTTACACCCACTTCGGTTGTGGACAAAGACACCAACACCTTTAACTACCAGGCCGGAACGTACAATACACTAAGCCGCGTGTTCGATTCATCGAAAGGCTCGGGGCGTTCACAAAACTATGAAGTGGATGGCGAGAAATTCGACATAGACGACATTAACAAAATCTACCGCATCAGGGGTAACGTGGTAATGAAATCGCTCGAAGAAAACCTGACGATTTACGGGCAGGCATCCGACACGTACAAGAATAAGAACCTCGCCAAGATTTATAACCGCGCCTACATTGCCAAAGTAACAGACGACAACGACACCATTTTTATTCGTGCCGATACACTTGTATCCATTGATAACGAAGACCCAAAGAAAAAAAGGCTCCTCGCCTACCACAATGTACGCATCTTCAAGAAAGACCTGCAAGGCATTGCCGACTCGCTGGAGTACCGCAGTGGCGACTCAACGTTGTACTTCTACCACAAGCCTATCTTATGGACGGATGGCAACCAGATGACAGCCGACTCGATCAGTATGCTGATTGAACGGAACACCATCAGCAAAATTTTTATGAACGTAAACTCGTTTGTGATCTCGCAAGATTCGTCTAAAAACTTTAACCAGATTAAAGGCCGAAAAATGACGGCCACGTTCCGGAACAGTAAACTCAACCGGGTGTTTGTTAACGGAAATGGTGAGAGCATTTATTTTGCACTGGATGAAAAAACCGGTTTGCTTACCGGTATGAACAACGTAACGTGCAGCAACATCATCATTAAGTTTGCGAACGGAAAGGCCAGCACCATCAGTTTCATCCGCCAGCCCGATGGCGATTTTATCCCTCCACACGAACTGAAAGACGAAAACAAACAATTAGCCGACTTCGCCTGGTATGCCGACCAACGCCCTACCAAAGAAGATGTGGTAAACGCAACCGGCATTGTACCGGGCAGCAAAAAAGAAACAGATGCGAAAAAGCCCTCGGTACAATCGGCACCGGCTGTAAAAAACGCTACAACCGCGCCCGCTGTGGCCAAACCGGGACAAACCAAAACCCCTGGCAGGGAAACCGAAACCACAATCCCGGCAGCCAAGCCACCAAGTCCCCGCAACAAAAAAGGAGGTCTTGAACTGAAAAAGGTAGAATAATATTGTGCTAACCCTGAATTATTTTAGGTTTTATTTTTAAAAACCCGACAAAAACCATAAACTTTGTGGAAACTCCTTCACGCCTATGAAGAGATTTTTACTGGTTGTTTTTTTCGGTTTATACTCGTGGGCAGTGCAGGCTCAGTCGTTTGAGGTGACCCAACCCAAGAGTACCTACACCGGGCGTATCGGGGAAACCGTTTACGCACCCATCCGCATTAAAAATACCAGTAACAAAACCATCACCCTTGTGCTGCGCAAAGCCGAAGCACAAATAGGCAGTACACAAAAAAGTTTTTTTTGCCCCGATGGTAGTTGCCTTGAAATACCGGGCGATTCGTTTACCCTTAAATTAGAACCCGGCCAAACGTTAGACAATTTTTCAATAGCCCTCGAAACCGGTCTTTCAGAAGGTTCAAGCGACATCAGCTACGAGTTGTACAATAAGGCAAACGCCTCCGACATTGCACAGCTTGATTTGCATTTTGTGGTAGAAGGCAAACCCGACAAGGGAAGCCTGTACCAATCGGCCGATATTATCGTTCACGATATTTTCCCCAACCCGGCCGCATCATCGGCCATACTCAACTATGCCCTGTATAACAATGGTTTAAAGGCTAAAATCGTTATCCACAATATATTAGGCACGGCTCTTTTTGCGTACGATTTGCCCGCCACCCAAAACAGCATCAAAATTGATGTTGACGATTTAAGCGCAGGCATTTACATCTACACCCTGTACCTGAACAACGAAGGCGTAGTAACCCGCAAGCTGATGGTGAAAAAATAGCCTGCCAGCGCCTTTTTTATTCAACTATTTCGTTTTAGACTTTATCCTACCTTATGTTATATTTGCGGGCTTATGCGGAAAGTATCAGTTGTTAGTGTTATGATGTTGGGCCTTTTAGTGGCCTTTTCATGCAGTAAATTCAGGAAAATCGAAAAAAACCCCGATTGGCGGGTAAAATACGAGGCTGGCTTGGCATATTATGCCAAAAAAGATTACTACCGCTCTTCGATATTGTTTGAACAGATTTTGCCTATTGTGCGCGGTTTGCCCGAAGCCGAAAAAGTACAGTTTAACTTAGCCTATTGCCAGTATTACGAAAAACTGTATTTGTTGGCGGCCGAACAGTTTAAGTCGTTCTACGAAATTTATGGTCGTGGGGCGCTTTCGGAAGAAGCCCGCTATATGCACGCCTATTCGCTATACAAGTCTTCGCCCGGCCCTAACCTCGACCAGTCGGCCAGCATTGAAGCCATGACGCTGATGCAGGATTTTGTGAACCGTTTTCAAAACAGCAAGTTTAAAGATCAGGCCGTAGAAGTTATTTACACCGTGCAGGAGCGCCTCGAACAAAAAGGATTTGACAATGCAAAACAATACGTGCGCATGCGCAGCTATAAAGCGGCCATTATTTCGTTAGATAATTTCCAGAAGAACTTTCCCGATTCTAAATTTTTGGAAGAATCGCATTTCCTCATCATCCAGTCGCAGTTTTTATTAGCCGAAGAAAGCGTGCAGGCGAAACAACGCGAACGTTATACAGATGTAATCGAAAACTATAAAACATTTGTCGATCGGTATCCGTCAAGCAAATTCATTAAAGATGCCGAGCGGTATTACATGACCAGCAACTCAAAACTCTTAACATTAAAAGCAATTACTAATTCATAATTTATGGCAATTCAATCTTCTATCATTCCGCGCGACATCGATAAAATGGCTGCTCCTACCGGGAACATCTACGAATCGGTAGTCGTTATTTCAAAGCGGGCGAAACAAATCTCTGCAAACATTAAAGAAGAGCTAAGCAACAAACTGGCTGAGTTTGCTACCACGGTCGATAACCTCGAAGAAGTTTTTGAAAACCGTGAGCAAATCGAAATTTCAAAATTCTACGAACGTATGCCAAAGTCAACTTCTACGGCTATCGAAGAATTTCTGGAAGGCAAACTTAACTTCAGAAACAGGGAAGTTACCGAAGACACCACATCGGAGCTTTAACCACGCGCCATGCTTCAGGGCAAAAAAATAGTGCTGGGCATTACTGGCAGTATTGCTGCATACAAAGCCGCGTTGCTTACGCGAGCCCTGGTAAAAGCAAACGCTGAAGTAAAAGTGGTGATGACTGATTCCGCGAAAACATTCATCACCCCGCTTACCCTCGCTACACTTTCTAAACATCCGGTTTACGCAACCTTCGTTAACGATGAAAGCGGTGAATGGAACAATCACGTAGAACTTGGTTTGTGGGCCGATGCCCTCGTTATCGCACCGGCCAGTGCCAATACCATCGCCAAAATGGCGAACGGGTCGTGCGATAACCTGTTGATGGCCGTTTACCTCTCGGCACGCTGCCCGGTATTTTTAGCGCCCGCCATGGATTTGGATATGCTGCAACATGGCGCAACACAAGCTAACCTGAAAACCGTTGCCGGTTTTGGCAACATCATCATTAACCCAACGTACGGTGAATTAGCCAGCGGATTAATGGGCACAGGCCGCATGGCCGAGCCGGAAGAAATTACAGCCGTACTCGAAACACATTTCGGTAATCATCAACCCCTACGGGGAAAAACCGCCTTGGTTACCGCAGGGCCTACACGCGAAGCCCTCGACCCTGTTCGGTTTATCAGCAACCATTCGAGCGGTAAAATGGGTTATGCCGTAGCCGAGGCATTGGCAAACGCAGGCGCGCAGGTTCACTTGATCAGCGGCCCCGTTATGCAACATACTACACATCCGAACGTTGTGGTTAAAAGTGTTCAATCTGCCGAAGATATGTATCAGGCCAGCCTTGCTATTTTTCCGTTGTGCGATATAGCCATAATGGCCGCAGCCGTTGCCGATTACAGACCTGCGGTACAGGCCGAACAAAAAATCAAAAAGAAAGACACCAACCTGACCCTCGAATTGGTTAAGACAACCGATATTGCCGCTGCGTTAGGGAAACAGAAAAAGCCCAATCAGCTAATCGTTGGTTTTGCGTTGGAAACCGAAAATGAAAAAGAGAACGCTATTAAAAAATTAGAAGCTAAGAATTTCGATTTGATTGTACTGAACTCGCTTAACGACACCGGTGCCGGTTTCGGGCACGACACCAATAAAATAACGTTAATCGACCGCCAGCAAACCGTACGCACATTAGAACTGAAAAGCAAAAAAGATGTTGCCCGCGATATTGTATCGGCCATACTTGAAAAACTTCATGCGTAAGTGCTTCGTTATCATATTGCTCATTACAACAACAGCCGTTTCGGCACAAGAACTTAATGCGGTTGTTACCGTGAACGTAGGCCCTAAGGTTCAAACCACCGACCGCAACGTATTTCGCGACATGAAAACCGCCTTCCAACAGTTTTTAAATTCGCGTAAATGGACAAACGATGTTTATCAGCCGCACGAAAAAATTAATTGCAGCATCCTCATCAACATCAACGATATGCCCGCCATTGGCGTTTTTAGTGCATCGGTACAAATACAATCGGTACGGCCGGTATTTAACTCGAACTACACTACCCTGTTGTTAAACTTTGCCGACCGCGATTGGGAATTTGAATACCTCGAATCGCAACCGCTTGAATACAACGACAACACCTATATCAATAACCTAACATCCATGCTGGCATTTTACGCCTACTTAGTTATTGGTATGGATTACGATTCGTTCAGTGAGTTGGGCGGCACTCCGTATTTTCAAAAGGCATTGATGGTCGTAAACAATGCACAGTCGGCAAACCGGCCGGGCTGGCAATCGTTAGGCAGTAACCGTAACCGCTACTGGATTATCGAAAACCTGTTAAGCCCCCAAATGACTGATGTACGCAAAGCTATGTACAGTTACCATCGTTTGGGGCTTGATACGTTCGATAAAACGCCCGACAAAAGCCGACAGGTTATTCTGGCAGGTTTAAAGAACATTAAAAAAGCACGCGATGTTAATCCGTTAGCCATTCTGATCATTTCGTTTTTCGATGCCAAGTCGAAAGAATTAGCCAACATTTTTTCGGACGGGCAGTTACCTGTAAGGCGCGAAGCGTACGATGTTATTACCGCTATGGATCCTTCTAACCAAGCGGTTTACGGAAAAATTATTCAGAACTAACGGGATTCCCGAAATTCGTTAGTTTAGCGGTTAATGGACAAACGATTACTCAGGCTGATCACCCTCGCGCAAATCCGGCAGCAACTTCCCGCATTTACCGGCAAAAAAATTAATATTGTATGCACGGACGATACCGTATGGTTTGTTAAGTTGCTCAGTGTTTCTGAAAACGAATTAGCCGTACAAAATATGCGTCTGCACAAACAAAGCATACCATTCTCATCCGTAAGTGAAATAATCATAGACCTCAGCCGCTGATGTTGAAGCATCTTACCATAAAAAACTACGCCCTCATCCGCCATTTAGCGCTTGAGCCTTCGGCCGGGCTTAATGTTGTTACAGGCGAAACCGGTGCCGGTAAATCCATTATGTTAGGCGCCTTAGGATTGCTAAAAGGAAATCGTGCCGATACAAAAGTATTGTGGGATGAAAACGAAAAATGCATTACCGAAGGTGTATTTGAAATCGGTTCGTACAAACTGAAAAGTTTTTTTAAAACCGAAGACTTAGACTATGAAGACACTACGGTAATCCGCAGAGAGATCAGCCCCGGAGGCAAATCACGCGCCTTCATCAACGACACGCCCGTTACGTTAGACGTGATGAAAAAATTAGGGAACCTTTTGTTCGATGTACACTCGCAACACGAAACACTTCAACTTGGCAACCAGGCTTTTCAATTAAAACTGATTGACGCTTACGCGAACAACCAAACCCTTACCGAACAGTATGCCACGGCTTGGAAAACGTTTCTTCAAGCTAAAAAAGAATACGATACACTCGTAAACGAAGCCGATACGTTGCGACAGGAAGCCGAGTATATCAACTTTCAGTTAGATGAACTCGTCAAAGCCGATTTTGAAACAGGCGAACAGGAAAAAATCGAGTCCGAGCTTAAAATCATGGAGCATGCCGAAGACATTACCAGCCGGTTGAGCGCCCTGTTGAATGTTTTGGGTCAATCGGAATACGCTGCACGCAACTCATTATCAGAAGCACGTTCGCATCTGAACGTTATTGCCGGCTACGCCAAGCAATACGATTCATTAAAACAACGCTTGGAAAGTGTAGTAATTGAGTTAGATGATATTATTGCAGAGGTTGAGCGCGAGCAGGAACTGGTAGAGTTTGACCCTCAGCGTGCCGAATTTTTAAAAGAACGTGTTAACCTGTTATACCGTTTGCTGAAAAAACACCGCAGCGCGAATATTGATGAGTTGCTTTTGTTTCAGGAAGAACTGCAACGCAAAGCCAACATCACCTCAAACCTTGATGAGGCATTGGCCGAAGCCGAAAAGCATTACAAAGATAAACGGAAAGCACTGCACGATAATGCCAAAAAACTAAGTACATCGCGCAAAAAAACATTCGAGCCGTTAATGAAAGAGCTAACCCGGTTGTTGAAAATGCTGGGGATAAGCGATGCTACATTGCGGGTAGATCACCAGGAGGTAGAGCCCGCTTCGAGCGGAGCGGATGCCATCGAAATTCTATTCAGCGCCAATAAAGGCATTACGCCACGGCCGTTGGCACACGTAGCATCGGGCGGTGAATTTTCGCGCCTGATGTTTTGCATTAAATATGTAATGGCCGAAAAAACAGCCATGCCTACGTTGGTGCTTGACGAAATCGACACCGGGGTTTCCGGTGAAATTGCCATACAGTTAGGCGAGTTGATGAAACACATGGCCGAACACCACCAACTCATTACCATTACACACCTTCCGCAAATTGCGGCCAAAGGCGAAACGCATTATTTTGTTTATAAAGACAACTCCAACAAAAAAACCGTCAGCAACATTAAAACCCTGAATCAAACCGAACGCATCGAAGAAATTGCCAAGATGATCGGGGGCGATAAACCCTCGAAAACAGCGCTTGAAAGTGCAAAAGAACTGATTGGGGGTTAACGGCTCCCGGCTATCCAGCCTGAACCTTCTTTTTCAGATTATTGCACAACACAAAAACTCCAATAACCAAAAACGGTATCGTTGAAAGTAAGATTTTTGTATTCAACGAAATCAGTCCGATCAAAAACAAAAAGAGCATCAGCACACTCAGGCTGCCTAACCCGATAAGGGTTAACCTGCGCGAAGGTTTTTTCTGAAAAACCGTTACGAGCAACAGCACCAATCCGCCTAACGGGATAATGATGAAAGGGTGCAGAAAAGCCCCCGGGTCATCGCCTGCGTTGCGGATAATCGCGGCAGCGGCCTGATAAATAAACGAGCTGTTCCCTCCGCCCCATTCCATATAACCAAACTGAAATGTAACGATCAACAACAGGTTAAGGATTCGTTTCTTCGTTGTACTTTCCATACAGATTACCGTTTCACAATCTTCAATCGCCAAACGCTGTCGTATTCAATCTCACCTTCGTCCACCATATCGCGGATGATGTCCACAAACAATTCTGTATCGGCTGGTGAAATGCGTTTTTCCAATTCTTCGATAGTATAGTGTTTTGTTTTAAGCAAGGTTATAATTTCGGTGCGCAGCGATTTGGTTTCCGCGAAATTCTCTTTTTTCCGTTTGCCAATGCACACATCACATTTGCCGCATTCGTGGTGCGTTTCTTCACCAAAATATTCCTGAATCAACTGCATTCGGCACCGGTGCGTAGCGGTTACAAAATCGGCCATCGCTTTCATTTTTGAAATGGCGAGGTCTTTACGTTCTTCCAAACGTTTGATGTTCAACGGTAGTTTGGTCGCGTCTTGCCGGGGCAACACAAACATAATTTGTGGTTTATCTTTCGCGGGTTTATACACCACTACGTTGAGTTGGTGCAAAAGCTTTAACATACCGATGAGTCCCTGCACGGGCATTTTCAATGCGTTGGCTACGTACGCCTCTGATATTTTCGTGAAATCGGTATGCAACTGCCCTCCGTACAACCGTAACAGCATTTTAATAAGCGGATCAAATTGTGCATTCGCAACCTGAAACACGTACAACCGTGTACGATCCATAGGAATAAACAAGGCCGAAGGACTATAAAAGCTTTCGCTGAATTCGATGAACCCCTCGGCTTCCAGCTTACGAAGCGCATTAAAGGTTTCGCCCACTTGCAACGAAAACCGATCACAAAATCCGTGAAGGTCAAAATCAAAACTTTCACCTTCACCGCTGCCTAACGCTAACTGATAAAAGTTGGCAAGACATTGATACACATTTTTCAAAACCTGTACAGGAGGATGCTCCTGCAACACTTTTGTTTCGAGTGTAGATACATCGGCCGGATGATAAATCACCACGGCATACGCACGCTGTCCATCGCGCCCCGCACGACCGGCCTCCTGATAATACGATTCGAGATTCTCGGGCAAATCGAGGTGTGCCACAATACGCACATCGGGCTTGTCGATGCCCATACCAAACGCATTGGTAGCGACCATTACCCGTTTTTTATTTTTTATCCATTCTTCCTGGTGAGCCGTGCGCTGGTCGAACGTTAAACCTGCATGGTAATACGTGGCGCTGATGCCTTTCTTTTCAAGCACCGTGGCCAGCTCGTGCGTTCCTTTACGCGAACGGGCATAAATAATAACCGGCCCTTTTACTTTTTGCAGCACATCCAACAGCTTACTGTCTTTGTTTTCTGTTTTGCGCACCACAAACGAAAGGTTATCGCGGGCGAAGGTGCGCTGAAACACCTGATAGTCTTTCGCAAATTTTAATTGTTTAACAATATCATCTTTCACTAACGGAGTGGCCGATGCCGTGAGGGCTATGATACGCACTTCCGGAAGTAAATCGCGCAAAGCGACAATTTGAAGATATGCCGGACGGAAATCATATCCCCACTGCGAGATGCAATGCGCTTCGTCAACGGCAATTAATGAAACACGCATTTGCTTAACCCGTTCGATAAACATATCGGTATGCAAACGTTCGGGCGACACGTACAAAAATTTTACATCGCCATGAATGCAGTTATTCAAATACAGGTCGATTTCGTACCGCGACAATGCCGAGTGTACCGCCACGGCATGGATGCCTTTGCTTTTCAGGTTTTCAACCTGATCTTTCATCAGGGCGATCAGGGGCGAAATTACTATACACAAACCTTCAAGCTGCAAAGCCGGTACCTGAAAGCATACCGATTTACCGCCACCCGTTGGCAACAGGGCGAGCGTATCGTTACCGGCCAAAACTGATTCGATAATTTCGTGCTGCAATGCCCGGAACTGCGTGTGGTTCCAGTATTTTTTTAATATGGTGAGTGAGTTGTCCAACGATGATCAATATAAATTGAAAGATTGACAAATTTTGTGGCAGGCTACGCAATTACCCAATAGCTATTCTAATTTTCCGATAGCTGTTGTATCTCTGCCCGTGTGAATGATTTCTACTATCCTCACTTCTTTTGCAGGCTCGTTGATCCGATAGATGATCTTGTAACTCCATTGTGTTACCGACCTGTATTCCTTCCCTTTTTGTTCAAGATAAACTTCTGCTGAAAAGCGATAGGGCATACTTTGTTAGACTTGCCGTTAAATCCAAAATACCTGTTGCCACTTTTTCTGCTGCGGAAGGATATTCTTCCTTAATATAAAGTGTTATTCCTTTTAACGACTCACGCGCACGTGTGTCCCAAATAACACGGTATTGAGTCATCACCAGTTTTTAGCTTCTTTTTCTAATTCTTCCTGCGTGATAAACTCTCCATTGTCCATACGTTTTTCGGCTGCCGCTATACGCTTTATCAATTGCTCCCGTGTAATGGGGTTTCCGTTTACGGCATACCCTACCACCGGGTTATCCCGTTTCAACAACTGTTTGATCTGTTCGATAACCTGTACATCCTGAATTTTCGTCAATTCCTCAATCAGCAATAGTTTTTCAGTTTGTATGTCCATAGAATGCTGTTTTTGTAACCATGTCAAAGATAGCAAAATCAACTGAAATGCAACATCAAGATTGCTGCGCAGGCTCCCGACAAAACAAAAAACTACCCATCTTAAAACTACCAGCTCAACTTTTCTTTGTTCAGGAAGGCTGCAATGCCCCGTTGGCAATCGGTAGTGGCTCGGGCGTGTGCATTCATTTCTGCGGCATACGACAGCGCGTCTTCTACCGGCTTTGAAGGCACAACGGCAATCATCTGCTTGGTTAGTTTCATTGACTCGGCCGAGTTTGAATCGATCAGTTTTTTGGCAAGCTGATCGACTGTATCCTCCAACGTTTTGTTTTCGGTTACCTGGTTAATCAACCCCATCTGCAATACCTGTTCGGCCGAAAACAGATCGCCACTCAACAACATAGCTTTCGCTCTGCCCTCGCCTATCTTACGCAATAAAAACACCATCACGATAGCGGGTATAAACCCGATGCGCACTTCGGTATAACCGAACTTTGCAGTTGGCACGCTTACAACAAAATCGCATACAGTGGCTAAGCCGCAACCACCAGCAATGGCATGGCCGTGTACCTGCGCGATAACTACTTTAGGATGTGTGTGAATTTTCTGAAACAATTCTTTCAGATGATTAGAGTCCTGCAAATTTTCTTCGAACGAAAATTTTTGGAGTTGCTGCAAATACTCAAGATCGGCACCGGCACAAAAAACTTCACCGGTTGCTTTTAACACAATCACTTTTGCGCTGGCATCTTCAGCCGCACGATCAAACGCCTGCTTTAACGCTGTTACCATCTGGTGATTCAGCGCATTGCGTTTCTCGGGGCGGTTAAGCGTAATATACGCCACACGGTTTTTTACGGTATAGTCAATCTCATTCATATCATTTGTATTTAACAACAAAAGCGCCATCGCGTCCAACAGCGTGTATCGGAACGCCTTCGCGTTGGGCATCGGCTAACAATCTATTGGCAAAATAGAAAGAATTGCTGCTATCGAGAATGAGTTTATCAAATTTTAAACCCGATAATGATTTTACAGAATAAACAGCCTGTTTACTGACCAACACGTAATCGACCGTTAAGCCGGAAGGGAACATACAGTTTTTTTCCTCTAATTGCAGAATACGCATACCGTTCCACACAACTAACCGGCAGCCCGATAGTTTCGTGGTGAAGGCTTGTTCGGAACCGTTAAAAATATCGCCCACTCCGCTATACAACCGGTTAGGCCGGATATGAAACCGTATTTTATCGCGATCGTTTTGCAACACCGAATCGGTAAAAAAATATACCTGGCCGTTCTCAATCACTTCCCACGCGCTATGCCCGCTTACGTTATAAACGATAAATTGCTTTTGCTGAATATCGCGCGCATAATGTATCCATTGAAATGTTGAAAACACGATCAGCAAAATAACTGCCACCATACCAAACGACAGCCTTCGCCATTCTGCTAAAAACACTGCACAAACAATGGCGCCCATCAGCAACCAGCATTGAAACGTGGTGATATACACATTATCGATTAAACTGTACGGTAATGCTTCGAGTTTAAAAACACCGTAATTCAAAAACCAGATAGTCCATTGCAATACAAAGCCAATAATTGTTGCCACAAAAGGGATAAAACCTGTTACCACCAACGCAATGCCCGCCACTAATACCACGAACGAAACCGGGATCACAAACAAATTTGAAAACAGAAAATAAACCGGAAACTGATGGAAGTATAACAACCCCAACGCCACAGTTGCCGCTTGCGCTGCAATAGATACGCAGGTAACCTGCCAGATGTTTTCCCACAACCGGGTTTTAGGATGCCACAACGGCATAAGTTTGGGCTGTAAGTAAACTATACCGATCACGGCTAAATACGAAAGCTGAAACCCCACCGACATGATGAGATAAGGTTCGTATATGAGCAAACAAAATGCAGAAGCCGCCAACGTATTGTAAATATTGGTACGATGGCCGACCGGCCTTGCAAGGGCAACAAACGAAAACATAGCAACCGCACGCAGCACCGAAGGCGATACGCCTGTAATAAATGCATAACCCCAAAGCAACAGCACGCTTATGAGTGCCAGCACCCATTGACCCGTACGGTTTTTCGTTAACGGCTTTAAGATCAACAGCAGCAACCAGTAAATAATACCCACGTGCAGCCCAGAAACCGAAAGCACGTGCAACGCACCCGTAGCGGCATACGCACCAATCAAATCGTTGTCGAGGCCATCGGTTACGCCCAGTACAAGTGCCGAGGCGGTAGCCTGTACTTGCTTGCCCGAAAGGTGTTCACGCAAAATGCCATCAGCCCACTCGCGGGCGGTAATCGAATACTGAACAATTTTACTGGAAGGTTTATTCGTAATAAATCTTGCTTCATCTTTCCGTACAAAGTGCTGGTGATAAATTTTTTTATAGGTCAGGAATTTTTTATAATCAAATTCGCCTGGATTGGCAGGCGGTGTAAGCAATTGGGGGTTCCCCTTAATAAGCAATACATCGCCATAACGAAAGGGCATTTCAAAATCGCGCTTGGGAAAGTACAACAACACGTTGCCTGTTCGTGCTTGCGCTGAACGATCTTCAAAGAAAATTTTTTGCACTTCGGCTTCAATCTTCCATGAGTTTTCTTTTTCCTGCGCCTGTTTGGTTACACGCGCTTCATAGAACTGAATGGTGTCGGTATCGTGAATGAAATGATCGGCACGGTGATAATCCGTTTTATAATATACATTGCCATAGCCTGCAAACAACACGGCAAGCAAGGCCATCCAGCCGATGTTAACGTACTTTAAACGCCCTTTCCATTTAACAAAAGTAAGAACACCAAAAACAACTGTTAAACCGATAAATCCATACAGAATAAACCAAATAGGAATGCTCTCCGGGAAATACAACCCGAGGATAATGCCCGTTACATACACAAGCACAATGCGCACTAAAGCGTAGGGTGTCCACGAAAACATTAGGGAAGTTAATTAACAATTATCAATTTTCAATTAACAATATCAATTGAAAATTGGAAATTGTGTTTGTGCCGAGTCCCTGACTGTGAAGAATAAAACTACCAGCTAAAGCCCGGAGGAAGATTAATGAGCGATTCATCCCTGCTTTGGTAATACCATACTTTCTCGCTTGAATTACTGAACGAACCATCACGTACGGTTTCTCTGGTATAACTCATTGCCAGATCTATCGTGTTGCTACCTTCCCAATATTTACCGCCATAGGCATACGTAATTGTTTCTAATGTTCGGGCTGATGTTGACAACTTACTTCCCCAACTGCTGGTACTCCCAGCCACCTTACTCCATTCCTGATCTTGTCCTTTAGTGGGTTTAATGGTAAGTTGGTTGTCGTTTACCCCCCAGTTTCCGCTTTCGTAAAGAAAAATTATGGGTGTGCTAAATACTGAATAGTGCTTTAGTAAATACTGGTAGGTACCATCGGCATTGAAGTGGTATTCTTGCCGGAAGTAGCCACCGGTATTACCACCAGTAGTGTAAGTTTCAAGCCGATACCTGGTCCACAAGCCCACCAGGCTGGGGTCTATTTCTCCAACGGGAGTATTATCCGGATTATCGTCATCAACTTCTTCTATACACGAAGCCAACAACAAAAAAAATAACGCAGGAAATAATAATAGATACTTTTTCATTTTCTAAAAATTTTAATTCTGCAAAACGCTACTTTTTTAACCCATAAACTTTATAACTCACCACTACCGAAAGCACCTGGTTTTTGATGTCCATATCGTAATTATTACTTTTTACCAATGACATAAGGCCGGTATAATACCGCAGACTAAAGCTCATCTTGTTTAAATCGTAACCCACGGCAGGTGTAAGACCCACACCAATCTTGTTCATTCGGTCTGTCAGGTCTAATTCTCTTTCGTCAAGTGCCCCGCCATTTACTTGTGATTCGCCTTTAAATTTTGCCGAAAGCAATAGAGAAACCTGCGGGCCGCCCATTGCATAAAAATGTTTCGTGAAATTGTATTTGAAAAACACAGGCAAATTCAGAAAACTGTATTGATCTTTAAATTCTCCTTTAGTGATTACTTCATAATCAAAAGTCCAATTGCCTTTGTATCCTTCGCGCGAATAAAACAACTCAGCCTGCAAAGCCATTTTATCGTTTAGTTTATGCAACGCATCAATACCTATGTTAAAACCGGGCTTGAGCGATTTGGATTTGTCTGTTCTGGCTTGTGGGTATTCATGCATCCAGTAATCATAAAAACCGAGGGAGTAATCTCCCGAAACCGTGGTGTAATTAAAGCCACCCCGCACGCCAAACGTAATGAAGTCTTGCGCAAACACACTTGTTGTTAAACAAAACAACACGATAAACAATACATTTTGCTTTTTCATAAACTCTTTTTAGTTGGATGTTAGTGATACAAAAGTGCGTTGCTAATACCGTTACATCAATCGTTAAAAAAGATGATTTTTTAATGCGCTTGTAAAATCATTAAAAAGGATGATGAAAAAGATACGGATGAATGTGTACTTTGCATCATTAATCGATAGGCTAAGGCACTAACTATGAGAAGGCTACTGCTGATTCTGCTGGCGTTTACACTACTGGAAACTACTGCGCACGCACAAGGTACGCACCTTAAAGACAGCCTACTGCTACGGTTGAAAACAGCCAAAGAAGATACGCTTAAAGTTGAAATGCTGTTGCGCATTGGAGATTTGTATGCCAATAAGAACTACGACAGTTTCTACTATTACCTGGACCAGGCTAATGCGCTTTCAAAAAAAATTGAAACAAATAAATATGATTTTTTTATAGATGGAGGGTACGCTGAATATTATTATAACAAAAGCGATTACAGGAAGTCAATAGAATATGCGTTGAAAGCCAGCGCTTTTGCCGAAGCGAAGAATGACCTGAAACTGTTAGCCAAAAGTTATAATAATCTTGCTGCCGTTCATAACCGTTTTGGCAATCATAAATCGGCTATTGATTGTATTTTAAAATGCCTCGATATTTCTGAGAGAACAAAAGACAGCATCAGTTTTCCGATTCGAAATCTTACCGCTTCGGCAACGTATTACAACCTGCAGCAATTTGATAAGGCGATTATCTATGCCCAAAAAGCCTATACGTTTGGCCGTCAATTTAAAAATGATTACGCTGTGGCCATGGGGCTAAACAATCTGGCGGCCAGTTATGCACAGTTGAATTTGTTAGATAGTTCTATTGCCATCAATAAACGGCAATTAGAATTTGCCAAACAACAGGAAAATGCGACCAATATTAATTATGCACTGATCAATCTTTGTCATGATTTTTTCAAACAGGGAAATAAAACGGCACTAAACGTTTATGCAAAAGAACTGGCCACCTATACCAAAATACTTCCCGATCGCCAAATGATCCCGGAGATCAGCAATGCGTTTGCATTAAACTTAATGGCTCAGCAAAAATATGATTTAGCAAAGATTCAATTAGACAGCGGAATTTTCATTGCCAAAACAACAGATAATACAGATGCACTGGAAAATCTGTACCAAACCTATTCCGTTTTATATTTTTTAAAGGGAAATATAAAAGAGGGAAAAGAGTATTCATTCAAATACGATTCGATCATTCGTTCGATAAATATCACCGAACTAAATTTTTATACAGAAGAGCTGGAAACAAAATATAAAACCGAAAAGAAAGAATCGCAAATAAAACTTCAGCAAGCGCAGCTCGATAAAAAAAATACACTCAACTATTTTTTAGTTAGCGGAATAGCCGGGTTGTTACTCGTACTGCTGCTTTCGTACCGCAATTACAGAAGCCGCCAAAAATTACAGCAATCAAAAATTGATGAACTGGAAACCGAAAAGCAATTAGCCGCTACGGCCTCGGTGCTGAAAGGCGAAGAACAAGAACGCACCCGTCTGGCCAAAGACCTGCACGATGGGTTAGGCGGTATGCTGAGTGGAATAAAATATTCATTAAACAATATGAAAGAAAATTTAGTAATGACCCCAGACAATGCCCAGGCATTTGAACGCAGCATCGATATGCTCGACAGCTCCATTAAAGAAATGCGCAGAGTGGCGCACAACATGATGCCTGAAATGTTGTTGAAGTATGGATTAGACACTGCACTGAAGGAATTCTGCAACGAAATAGGCCGCAGTAGCGTGATGCGTGTTACGTATCAGTCAGCGGGCATCGTTAACGCAACGCTGGAGCAAACCGCTTCGGTTACCATCTATCGCATCATTCAAGAACTGGTATCGAACGCGCTTAAACATGCCAACGCGCAAAATGTATTGGTGCAAGTACATCAGCATGAACAGGAAAAAGTGTTAGCCATTACCGTAGAAGATGACGGAAAAGGATTTGATATAACTGCATTGAAACAGGCAGGAGGCATGGGCTGGAAAAATATTGAAAGCCGTGTAGCGTTTTTAAAAGGTAAACTCGATATACAATCATCGCCCGACAAAGGCACATCGGTAATGATTGAAATGAATGTAGCATGAGTGTAAGCATTTTTATTGTGGACGATCACTATCTGGTAATTGAAGGTATTCGTTCCATCTTGCAGACCGAAAAAAAAATTGAATGGTTGGGCCATGCCATGAATGCTGCTTCATGTTTGGATTTTTTGAAACATCATCAGCCCGATGTTATACTCATGGATGTAAACCTTCCCGACAAAAACGGTACCGAGTTATGCAAAGAAGTAAAGAAACTATATCCTTCGTTGTTGATACTTGGTCTAAGCACGTTTAATCAGCAAGCTGTAGTTCGCAACATGATGGAGAACGGTGCATCGGGTTATGTGTTGAAAAACGCCACCAAAGAAGAATTATTAGAAGCCATAGGCCTCGTAATGAAAGGCGATACGTATTTCAGTCAGGAGGTAGAACATGCGTTGAGTGAACCGCAGCCACAGCAACCTGTTATTACCAGGCGCGAAAAAGAAGTATTGCAGCTCATTGCCGAAGGGTTAACCAATACCGAAATAGCCGATAAACTTTTCATCAGCATCCCCACGGTAAACACCCATCGTAAAAGTATTTTAGAAAAATTTGAAGTAAAGAACACCGCCACACTTATTGGCAAAGCTATTAAGTTAGGCATTGTGTAAACGGAAGATAATTAGTAATTATCAATTAACAATTTCTAATTAACAATTAAAATCGTTAATTATGTTTGTGCAGAATCCCTGCGGGGAATAAAATATCATTTTATTACTCTAAATATCTGACCATTCCATTTGTATTCGGAGCCTCTATATATGGTTGCATTTAAACCAAAAAAAATAACTATCGAAAATATCAAAAACATTAAAAAGAGCATTAAACGTCTTCTCTTAATAAATACATGGAATGCTAATACAGAAGTAATCAGCAAAGCTATAACAGCTAAAATTAAATAAAACAAGTCACCGAGTCCATAGCCATAGGTGATATACCCCTTCCAATTTCCTATAATTAGAAAAATCATAAACAAAAAATACACACCAAAAATCAACCTAAAAATACAACTCATTTCTTTTGTGTACTAATTCTTTTCAACAGGAGCTAATTTTTCAACTCTCTTTTTCTTTTTTTCTTCGCAGAGTCCAATTGATAATTGATCATTGTTAATTGATAATTGTCAATTATTAGGCACTCGCTGATCTTTATCGTACGCTTCGATTATTTCGCGCACTAACTTATGGCGCACTACATCGCGCTCATTCAGTTCAATAATACCAATACCTTTTACACGGCCGAGAATGCGTGTGGCTTCTTTCAATCCCGAACGCTGGTTCGAGGGCAAGTCCACCTGCGAAATATCACCGGTAACAATCATCTTCGACTCAGGCCCCATGCGGGTCAAAAACATTTTCATTTGCATGGGCGTGGTGTTCTGCCCTTCATCCAACAAAATAAAAGCATTGTTGAGTGTGCGCCCCCGCATATACGCTAACGGTGCAATCTCAATGATTTCGCGCTCCATATAATATTGCAATTTTTCGAACGGAACCATATCGTTGAGCGCATCGTAAATCGGACGCAGGTAAGGATCAATTTTTTCTTTCAGGTCGCCCGGAAGGAAACCCAAGTTTTCGCCTGCCTCTACGGCCGGCCGGGTGATGATGATTTTCTTAACCTGTTTATTTTTTAACGCCTGAACGGCTAACGAAACCGAAATATAGGTTTTGCCTGTTCCGGCAGGGCCGAGGGCAAACACCAGATCGTTGTCTTTCACCAACTGCACCAACTTAATCTGGTTGGGTGTTTTGGGTTTTATGGGGTTGCCCTTCGTTCCGTAAAGGATAATGCCATCGCCTTCTGTATCGGCAAAACCCTGTTCGTTGGCTACATAATTTTTTACAACATCTTCGGTAACGCGCCCGTATTTATGAAAGTGTTCGATTAACGAGTGGAGTACCTCCTGTATCTGATTAATCTCGGCCGAAGAGCCGCGCACCAATATTTCGTTGCCCCGCGATACAATTTTACTTTTCGGAAACGCTGCGGCCAGCGATTGAATGTTACGGTTTTCAATACCCAGAAAATCGATCAGGGAAATATTGTCAAGGGTTATTGTTTTTTCTGTCAAAAGAAATGGTGTTTTATACGTTTACGGATGCCGTGCTTTTGTTTGGCCGGAAAAGTATTGTAAAGTTCGGCCAACAAAATCGGGATTTAAAATGTTTGTTTAGCTTTGTAAAATTAGTCAATCTACGTTGTAACGGAAAGCATGGCCATTGTTACGCTTCTTACTGATTCCGGGGAAAGCGACCACTACGTGGCAGCCATTAAGGCAAAGATTCTCACCACCAATCCCGGCCTTAAAATCGTGGATATTACCCACCAGGTTAAGCCATCGGACATCGGCCATGCGGCTTTTGTGTTGCGGGCGGTATTCCGCGATTTCCCGAAAGGAACAGTGCACTTAGTGGGTGTGGACTCCACCGGGCAGCGTGACGATGCCGCTATTGCCCTGCAATTGGAAGATCATTTTTTTGTAGGTGCCGATAACGGGTTGTTCGGGCTGATCAGCGACAAGCCCCACCAGTTTTTGGCCGAGCTTAACACCGTACAACCTGTACAAACCACTTTTCCGGAGCGCGATATTTTTGCTGCCGCAGCCGCCCGGTTAGCCAGCGGTGTGTCGATGGCCGATATTGGCCGGCCGATGGGCACGTTTAAAAAGATGATCGACCGGCAGGTTAAGGCCACGAAAAAGCAAATCACCGGCCACGTAATCCGGGTAGATAATTTTGGCAACCTGATTACCAACATCCCCAAAGAAGCATTCGATATTTTAAGTCGGGGCAAAACATACACCATACAATTTGGCGGTGAAAAGTTCAGGCGCATTCATGCACAATACAATCAGGCCGAAGCGGGCGAATGTTTTTTACTGTTTAACAGTCTGAATTTGTTGGAAGTGGGTATCTACAAAGGCAACGCCTCCGAACTGTTAGGGCTTAATTACGACAGCATGGTGAGTATTGTGTTTGATGAATAGTTAGGGATTAGGTGTCAGGACTTAGGACTTAGGGATTAGGGGTTGTTAATTGTTGGTTGGTCGGGATTTCAATTAAATGGGCATAAAAATCAGGTTATGATTATCCGCATTGTTCGTATGCATTTTACCGAAGCCGGGGTTGAAGATTTTTTGAAGATTTTTAATGCTCATAAAGAGGCTATTCGCAATTTTCCGGGATGCACTCACCTGCAATTATTAAAAGATGCCAGCAACCCAACGGTTTTTACCACGCTCAGCCATTGGCAGGATGCTGGCGATTTAGAAAATTACCGGCAATCCGAACTGTTTAACCACGTTTGGAGCCGGGTAAAAACACTTTTTGCAGCACGTACGCAGGCGTTTTCGTTAGAGAAATTTATTGAGTTGTAAATTGGTCAAAACTTAAAGTTTAGCCATATTTGCAACCCGATTCGGCCTGTCCGGCTGACGGTATGCCTGAGTGGCGGAACTGGTAGACGCGCACGACTCAAAATCGTGTGCCGTAAGGCGTGCCGGTTCGATTCCGGCCTTAGGTACGAAAGCCTTCAGGAAAAAACTGAAGGCTTTTTTCATGTGGACAGTTTATGTTTTAATCTGATAAACTTATGGATTTCAAAAAAATCATAGAAAACAATCAAAACTGGATTGAAGGGCACCTGAAGCTCAACCCCAATTATTTCACCAGCCTCTCAAAAGGCCAGTCGCCCGAAGTTTTATACATCGGTTGTTCCGACAGCCGTGTAACAGCCGAGGAAATAATAGGTGCCCGGCCGGGTGAAGTGTTTGTCCATCGTAACATTGCCAACATTGTTACCAACAGCGATGTAAATGTGATGTCGGTAATAAACTACGCAGTTGTACACCTGAAGGTGAAACATATTGTCGTGTGCGGCCATTATTATTGCGGAGGCGTTAAAGCTGCCATGCAAGCCACCGACCTGGGCATTTTAAATTTATGGCTTCGGAACATCCGCGATGTGTTCCGTCTTCATAAAGAAGAACTTCAAGCCATCAAAGATGAAGAATCGCGCTACAAACGACTCGTTGAACTCAATGTGCAGGAACAATGTGTGAATATTCTTAAAACCATTGAAGTACAACAGGCTTACCGCGAATATGGCATCGAAATTCACGGCTGGGTTTTCGATATTAAAACCGGCAGAATCAACGATTTAAAAATTGATTTCCCTAACGTTCTCAAAGGTCTTTGGGACATTTACGATTACACGGCAAAATAACTTTACAATACCCGGTCATTCCGAGGAACGAGGAATCCGCCTAAACACCTTTAAGCTCAACCAAGCTTATTCTGGTACTGTATATTAAAAGATGCCCTGCCTACCGTCAGGCAGGCTCGCAACTCTGGTTAGTGCTTATCAACTAATATGCAGGCTGGGCATGACCCACCCAAACACACTCGTTACAATAGTGATTAAGCCGTACTGTTAACATAAAGCCCTTTTAAGGTTTTAGCACAATTTTACCATTAGCAGTTTTCAAAACCTTACTGTCACCGGTAAGCATTACGCGGTACAGATACAAGCCGGGCGGCAGCATTTCACCACGCCATAGCACTTCGTTGGTACCTGTAAACAAATCGCGTTTCGAGAATTTCTGCACCAACTGTCCGTTGCTGTTTATAATCTCAACCAACAACTCACCGGCCTGCATTTCGCCTGTTAACACCACCCGAAAAAATACATTACCTGTTGACGGGTTCGGATATGGTTTATATATCACCACGGATTGATCGGCTGTTACAACAAACGTAATCTCGTACGGTTGGTTGCCGCTGGTATTGTTCCGGCTATCGCTGGCTTCTACCCGCAAGGTGTAAGTTCCTTCGGGAAGATTACGGGGCTTAAATTCAACACGGAAATCGTCAATAGATGTAGCGGGCGACCACGTTACATCCGAACGGCTAAAATAAACAGGTGTAAACGGACATTCTTCTGTACCACACGGATATTTTAAGAACATCCGCACACCCACGGTATCGGTCTTGAGTAACACACGGTTTTCATCCCACAAGCGCACGGCAATTAACGGGTTGTTCGAAACAAAATCGCCATCCTGTACAAAGCGTCCGTCAATGGTTACGTTTAACACCGGGTTAAAGACATCGCCCGTTACCTGCAAATGGTTATTCAGTACCAACACGTTGTTGTCGTAATATAATTCAGGCAATACACGCGGGTTAACATACACCGACACATCATTCAGCCCCGGAAACCCATCAGTATCAAATGCAACCTGGAATTCTGTTTGCGTGCCCGGCAAAGGTGCAGGAATCTTTTTTGTATGAGCGCTGGAGGTACGGGAGGTCGTATTAAACAAGCTGTACTGTACGGTGAGCGAATCGCTGAATATTTTTTGCGATATGTTGGCAAAGGCGTAGGTACTGCTCCACACTTCGCCCTGCAACAGATGTTGTTGATCGGTTGACCCCGGATAAATTAACACACCCTCGGGCGCAGGCGTATAGGCTACAACCCAGTTTTTGAGTTGAGGAGCCGTCAGATTAATCTCATCGGTTGCATGAAACACTAATTGCAGGTAAGGATAGACTTCAGCATCTACGCTGGTGAGGTTAAGCTCCGAAGTTATACTGTTTGCGTACAATACAGTTTTGTTTCCGGTTAACGAAATACCCACAACATCGTAAGTAAACACATCGGTTTGCGGAAACTCCGATATGCGTGCAACAGCCGAAAACTTTTGCCATTCGGTAGCCGGTCCGATGATAGCCGAAGTCATATCGCCCGATGCCAACCGGCCGGTGATGGTGCCTTCTGCCTGTAAACTTTGCGCATTGGCCGGTGAAATATCTGTACGTTTAATTACTGCCGAGCCGGGTATTGCACCTTTCCGCGCAAAAATCACTACCGGCTCGCCAGCCTGTAAAACACTTAGTTGTGCAGATGATATTCCTAATTCGCCTAACTTGTTTACAACCGTTGCCGACCAGCTTCCATACCCGGCATTGCCTATCGAAAACAACACAACCGAATCGCCCGTAGCCACATTGCTGATGTAATGGATCAGGTTTTTGCCTTCGGCATCGTTTGCCTCGAACTCGGTTGGTAAATAACTTGTGATCGCCTCGGGGCGTCTGCCGCAGGCGCGCTTATTGGGATATTGCACATCTACCGGCATGTACGGTATAGTGGTATTGCGGTCGAACGCAATTAAGTTCAACGTATTGTTCCGGCATAGCAACTCCGGAAGCGATTGCGTATGAAACTCGGCATTGTTAAGCCGTATTGAAACCTGCGTATGGGGTGTTGCGCTGGCCGCACCAAATGTATGTATCGCTACGGTAGTAATAGTTTCCTGCAACTGAAGCATCCGCCCTTCACTGTCTTTCACTAATCCCGAAGTTTCGTTGCCCATGTATTGCGGAAAGTGAACTTGCGCCCAACCTTCGGGGCCATCTTTAATATAGGTAAACGAACTCATCGTCCAGTCGGCACTTTCGTTGGGGCCGGGTTGGGCAAACCGTACCCGCCAGTAATACGCGAGTGTATCGACACCGCTTAACAGGTCGATGGATTGCGTGGCGATTTTTCCGTTTACCGTAAACGTACGCAGGTATGCACTGTTAAACGTATCCGTAGTATCAATCTCGATCACGAAATCGCGTGCCACATCTACTATATTTGAACTCTGCACCACTACGTTAGTGGTAAGCGTATTCACAATACCAAAACCCTGCGGATATAAACTGCGGGCAGCATTTGACGGAACAAATAAATTAAAAGTGGCTGTATTGTTATCTTCATCCAGTTCACTGATCGCGTTAAGCGGATCGAGCGTAACCTTAAACACGTTGTTGCCAAAACCCTGCGCCTCGCGCGGAATATTAACCGTTAGGGTGTCCTGGTAAGCTACCGGCCGGTAAGCCGAATCGTATGTAACCGTTGCGTTGTCGTTCAGTGTGCGCACAACCCTTACACGCAGCGTATCTTCTTTAGTGCGGCCAAAATTCCGGACAATAATTTTCAATGCAAACGAATCGCTCAACACGGTAATGGGTTCGGCTGTATAAGATGTGGCATAAACCCGGTCGTTACCGGTTTCGTAATCGGGCTTACGGGCGCCAAACAACGGTACGGCCGGATCGCCCAATAAAATCATTTGCTGACCCTGCGTAACGTATTGAATGGAGGTGCTTTCGTTGGTGTACTGCCGCACTACCTCTTTCTGAATGTCGCCTATACCCCGGTAAATGAACGATGAATCAGCATACGCTATGCGGTAAAAAAAATCGGAATACCGCCTGAGGTCGTTTTCACGTGCAAAAGACGAATTGGCCATAAAGCCTACCGCGCCTTTTGCAGGAGCATTGATCCAGTCTTCGCCATACCGTGTAGTTGTTGCAAAAAACTCACCTGCATTGCATCCATTAATCAACAGCATGGGGTATTTACCGTTGTTGGCATACCCCAACTCTGCCGCGCTCACAAAACCAATATTAAAATCGTTTTGCGAAGGCGATGAGTGACCGAAAATAGTAATCAGGTTAAGGCCGTTGTTTACCTTATCGGATATGTTAATAAACTCAAGCTCGCGGCTCCCTTTGGCAATCGCTGAAATTTTTCCACCGAGGTAATCGGCAGCGGCAATGTTGCCAAAAGTTTGCAGATGATTTTTAAAACGTTCGGGTTCATCGTTATTAATACCGCCACTCAGGTGCAACAGTTCTTTGTTCCACAAGGCATTAAGCGGCTGGCTTTCTTTTTCCTTTACTTTATTCAAATAGGCGGCAACATCCTGCGGAGTGCTGGCCGTAACACGACCGGTAGCCACTGCGGGTTCGTAGCCGTTTCCGCGAAGGCCGACCGTAAAATAAATATCCGATGCGGGCATACCGGCCGAAGGCACCAAATCTTTCAATACCGTAAACGCAGCACCCGATGGATTACGATGGTAACCATGCACTACATCAAGACCTTTACCTAACAGAAACAGGTATTTCGGATTGCCCTCGTTAAGCATATACTGCATAAACCGCCTGATGGCGATGGGTGAAATTTCGCCATAGTTAAACTGGTTGTAAAGCTGATTCATATCCATTACCAGCGTATCGTACCCTCCGCCCGCTGTTGATGCGCGGTAGTCGGAGTATGCCTTTACCGGGTTAGCATATTGCCCGCCCGGGCGCATCAATACTTTATGACTGATAATTATAAAATCGGCTTGTGTGTTTATCGGCTTAAACGAAATGCGTTTAACGGAGGGTGTTATGTAGGTGTTGGTCGTCAGAATTTTCCGTGATGTGGCCGTATTGGGTATAACGGCATTCAGCGTAGTATTTAACGATGCCCCAATAGGCACTACGTTGGCCGGATCGGTAACATCAAACAAACGGGTATTGGCAGCAGGGTTTTGAATGGCGATGTATGACTTATTTCCGGCACGTTCGTTTAACCGAAAAAATTTCTCGCCCGCTCCTGCCGCATGAATGGCCTGCGGGTAATTGACTTTTATGTACGAGGCACTCAGCCTGTCGGCCGCACCGCCCACACCCAAGGCGCTTACCCGCACCACTAATTTTCCATCTGCACCAATGTCCGACCAGTTAAGTGTGGCAGTTATAGTTACAGGATTATACCCGTAAAATGTTTGTGTGGCAATGATGCGCGATGGCGCAGAGGCACCAACGGAAACCTGAACCTGGTGCGCAATGTCGGCTCGCCCCGTAACCTGTATTTCAATGGTTGGGTTGCCATCGGTTGTTACCGTGTTCACGATGTTATCGATGGTATAATCTGCAAACCCACCGTTAACAATCTGCGTGCCCGTCCAGCCTTCGCCCACATCGAAAAACGAGTATTGTACATAATTGTTTAAGAACGTACGGCCTGTACTGTACTGGCTTGCCAGCATCACGAGTTTTTCATCGGTGTGCGAAGTTTCAGCGGGTAACCCGCCAACGTTTACTTCCGAAAACGGCTCCATGCGTGAACCCACCTGCACGACTGAGTTCACCGTTAAAAAATATGCAGTGGTATCGCTGTATATATTATAATACGAGTGTGGTTGTGCGTTAGCCGGCTGGTACAACACGGCATCGCTTTCGCCTGAGTTTTTGATACCGTAAAACTCAATGTAATCCGTTGAATGAAAAACGCCATCCTGTTCGCCCGCTACCACAATGCGCTGTTCAACACCCCGGTGAAACAACTGTATCAAAAGCGGGTTTACGGTATTTACCGGGAACCCGGCCTGTTGCAAATCGGTATAGGTAAGCCGGTATAAACCGTTTTTGGCCACCGGTATCTTGTAGTAAACCTGGTTAGGACGGATCCATTCCTGACCGGTTTGGGCCGATGCCGGCAAGGCAGCAAACAAGGCAAAAAAGCTTAAAATCAAACGTTTCATGCAGAAACCAGTCACCCAAAAAGAATTAACACGCAATATACACAAAGCTGTTTGTGCCCTTGATACGCGAAGGCGATTTAAAGTAAGAGGCCGACATCCTTAGAATAGCATTATCTTTGAAACCGGTTCATAGTTTTATAGTTTGAAAAAATACTTCCGGCTCATTATACGCATCGTCAAACAGGGGAAACTCCGTGCCCGCGAACAAAATTTTAATGACGAACGGCAGAAAAGTTTAGAAAGCCTGGCAGACTTTGTTCCTGAGCAATTCAAAAAAAGAGAACAACTGCCTGTCAAAAAAAAGAATAGCATTGTTCAAAACTTAGTTGGTCAATTAGCTTTTATAAAAGCTTCGCTTACGCTGAAAGGAGGGCACCTCACGGCACAAAACCTGGCGTATGTGCGCATCCCAAAATCGGGAAACACATCACTCAGTTATGCCTTGCTCATGCATCGCTATAAAGCGCTCGAACAACAAGAAATTACCGATGAGCAAATTAATTTTTTAGCCGATGTAAACCTCCGGCCTGCCGCACACGCAAAAGAAGCATCGTTTTTTACCGTTGTACGCGATCCCTTTAAACGGCTGGTATCGGTCTATCGCGATTTTTTTGAAACGCCACACACATCGTTTATCTATGACGATTACCTGTTCGGTATTTTGCCGCAACACCTCACCTTTGCAGAGTTTGTTGATCGCGTTAGCATGATCCCCGACCGACTGAAAGACCAGCACCTCAAACCTCAGTATTTGTTTCTGAAACCGTACGAACAACGTGGCATACGGGTAACCCTATACAAGTTAGAGGAAACCGAAAACCTGAAAAATTTTCTGGCACACCATCATCTCACACTGCCTCATCGGAATAAAAGCGGTGAAGCGTACGACTTCACCCAATATTATACAACCGAAACCCTTCGTGTAGCCTATACCCTGTACAAAACCGACATCCATACATTTAATTATTATGAGGCTTACGAACAGCTAAAATCGCGGGTTTTAGTATAACCGACTGTTCAAAAGTGTTCACTCTTTCCCGAAAAACTGTTCATTTTTGCAATTCACGGGCAGGGTAATCCATCCAAATTATTCACTATAAAAAATTATTTATTTGATTATCAGCATATTACAAAACAGTAAAATTTTTAGCACACTACTTGGTATTGCCCAGTACACTGGCACGGCAACGTGCGGTTTAACGAAACACTATGGACCTGGAAAACACACAAGTACAGATGAGGAAGGGTATTCTGGAATATTGCATCCTGAATATCATTGCGCGCGGTGAGGTGTACGCATCAAATATGATCGATGAACTTACTTCGGCCAAAATGATTGTTGTAGAAGGCACCCTCTACCCTATTCTTACACGCCTGAAAAACTCGGGCTTGCTCGAATACAAATGGGTTGAGTCGAAATCGGGGCCGCCACGCAAATACTATAAACTCACCGACAAGGGTGCGAAGTTCTTAGAAAAGCTTACCGAAACATGGGAAGAGCTGATCCACTCAACCGAGATGATTACTTCACGCAACAACTAAAGCCTCATTTACCTAACACTGACTTACAGTATCATGAAAAAAAATATCAGCATCAACATCAGCGGCATTATCTTCCACATCGAAGAAGACGGGTACGAGGTTCTCAAAAAATATCTCGACTCCATTCACAAATACTTCTCGTCTTTCGAAGATAGCAGCGAAATCCTGTCGGACATTGAAAGCCGCATTGCCGAAATATTTTTAAGCAAGCTGAACGAAGGCAAGCAAATTATTACGGCCGAAGACGTAAACGCCCTCGTAACCACGATGGGTAGCGTAAACGACTTTAAAGCGGTAGAAGAAGAGAAAGAACAAGCCGAAGCCGAACCGGAAACAGAAACCGGTAACCAGCGCAGCAACTACCAGCATACAGCAGCCAAACAATTATACCGCGATCAAAACCGTAAAATAATGGGTGGTGTTTGCGCGGGCTTAGCCAACTACTTTAACATTGATGCCGTATGGGTGCGCGTGTTTTTTGCCCTGTTAACTGCGGCCTGGGGTTTGGGCGTGCTGGCCTACATCATCATGTGGATTGCCATTCCCGGCTCATATACATTAGAAGAGCCGGGCGTTAGCCGCAAACTTTTCCGTGACAACGAACGCAAGGTTATCGGAGGGGTTTCGGGCGGACTGGCCGCTTACTTTGGGTTTGATATTATCGTAATCCGCGTTCTGTTTGTGATCTTCACTGTCTTCTGGGGATTTGGATTAATCGTTTACATCGTGCTATGGATTGTGTGCCCACCGGCAGTATCGATCACCGATAAAATGGAAATGCAGGGCGAACCCGTAACGCTTTCGAACATCGAATCGAACCTGAAAAAAAATTTAAACCTGAAGGAAGATGAAGAAAACGTATTCGTCAAGATATTGCTCTTCCCGTTCCGTTTAATCGGTATGATCTTAACCGGGCTGGGCAAGCTCATCTACCCACTGGTAGATGTAGTTCGCGTACTGATTGGCGTATTCATTGCCATTATGGGTCTGAGCATGGTATTAACCGTATTGATTTTTAGCGGCATTGTGTTCGGGTTAATCTCGGGATCATTCGTACCGTTACACTTAGGCGTACCCATCAACGAAGCTTCGCTGCCCATCGAGGCCATGAGCCGCGCCATACCTCCGGTAACGATGGCCGCAGCATTTATCGGCTCCATACTGCCCGGAATTTTTGTGTTGCTGTTGGGCATATCGGTTATTGCCAAACGTATTGTGTTCAGTGCCGTGGTGGGCTGGTCGGTATTTGCTTTGTTCATTGTAAGCTTATTAGTGCTGAGCTTCACGATCCCGAAAATCGTTTATGCCTTTAAAGAAGAAAGCGAGCTTAAAACAGAAAACCTGTACCCGATTGCACATCCGCGTGTTGTGTTCCAGCTAAAAGAAACCGGATTGGATGAATACATGCGACCGCGCGTATATCTGCACGGATATGAAGGCACTGAAATAAAAGTAGTCACGGCAATCGAATCGCAGGGTTACAGCAAACAGATTGCCATTGAAAACGCCCGGATGGTGGATTACCATGTTACGTTACAGGACTCCGTCTTACTGTTCGACTCAAACCTGAAATTCAAGCCCGATGGAATTTTCAGAGGGCAACGGGCAGAGGTTAACGTGTATGTACCGTATGATTACCCGGTTAACATCGATCGTGAATTCAGGATCATGGGCAATTATTATTCAGGCAACAATGCGTTCAGGGGCAACACCTGGACCATCACCAAAGAAAACAAAAAACTTACCTGTTTAAGTTGCCCGATAATCGAAAAGAACAAAAAAGAATTAGAAACCGAGCGCATCAATAATTTGAGCGATTA
Source organism: uncultured Roseivirgaceae bacterium (assembly GCA_964404445.1). GTDB lineage: Bacteria > Bacteroidota > Bacteroidia > Cytophagales > Cyclobacteriaceae > UBA2336. Next base: position 380,048 of record CAYOJW010000002.1, read on the forward strand.
CACCGAACTTGAAATCAACGGAATGTTTGACGTTACCATCCAGCAGCAATCGGATACACATTCGGTATCGATTACAGGATCGGAACACGAAGAGAAAAAATATACCGTTACTCAGGTTGGAAAAAAACTGTTGATCGAATACAAAAGCAAAAAGAACTACAACTGGAAAGACAACCCGCTTAACTTCGACAAAACAGAAATAAGCATAACCCTGCCCGAACTGGAACGCATTAAGCTAAAAGGTGCCGGCCAGGTAAGGATAAAAGATTTCACCGTGGAAGACTTGGACATTGAAATAGTTGGGGCCGTAACCATGCGGGGCGATATACAAGCCAATCGCATAACAGCCAACCTTACCGGGGCATCGCAATTAGAGCTTAACGGAACCGGCCAGGCATTGAACGCCCACATAGAGGGTGCCTCTGGCCTCAAAGCTTTCGACTTTCCGGTACAAAATGCCTCGGTAGAAACCATCGGCATTTCGGCTGCCAAAGTAAAAGTGAGCGGCCGGTTAGAAATGAAAGAAGGCATAGGCGGAAAAATCAGCTATCTGGGCGATCCCTCAGAAATCATAAAAGAGTAAGTAACCTAACAGACTGGTGTTGCGTAGATATACCCGCAACACCAGCCATTTAAACCACCAAAACCCACTAAACCATGCTACTGATTTTGTTAATAGCCGCCATTTTGTTCTTCATCGGCAAGTTTATTGGCCTGTTGTTCTGAATAGAATAAAATAGGCAAATAAGAACATCTACTTTCAGTCTTAAACCACATAGATACATAGGTATTGTCGGCACCGCAGAAAGGCTTAGTACAATATTACATCATCGCTATTGTGGTTTTTGCTTGTGCCAAAGGCATGGATGCCCACAAAACTTAGCGACCTGTTCGTTTCAGCAAAGCATAATCCCGCCCCGATAGCTATCGGGGCGGGGCACATAGCTGTAAGTCCCAGATAATGAATCAATAACAAGCTATGTGTCTATGTGGTTTAAAAATAATGGTCAGTTTTTCAGAACTTGCAACGGATACACATTAATTGAAATATTTTTTTTAAAGCCACGCAACCCCTGGCACCGTATTGGCATCTTACAGGTGAATCGTTTCAATGGAGTTTAAAATTCACCGGGCTACCGAACAGGAATTGATTACGGGCTGCATAAACCGCGACCACGCGGCTCAAAAACGCCTGTACGATACATTTTCATCAAAAATGTATGCCTTGTGCTGCCGGTATGTGAAAGATTCGATGGAAGCGGAAGACGTATTGGTTACAGCATTCACCAAAGTGCTCGATAAAATCAATCAGTACAAAAGTGAAGGCAGTTTTGAAGGATGGATCAGGCGCATCGTGGTAAACGAAGCCCTCACCCACTTGCGCAAAAGCCGGTTCATGTATTTAGAAACCGAACTGGAAGTCGCCCACTACGAACCCGACTACCAAACTACCAGCGATCACTTAGAGGCCGAAGACCTCTTGACCATGATTGACGAATTACCGGCCGGGTACCGCGTGGTGTTTAACCTCTACGCCATCGATGGCTACTCGCATAAAGAAATTGCCGAACAATTAGGCATCAGCGAAAACACATCAAAGTCGCAGTTAAGCCGTGCACGTGTTTATCTGCAACGAAAAATTAACGGAGTGCAACCGGATTTTAACCAACATCAGCATGACACCACATCCTGACAAATTATTCCGCGACAAGTTAGAAAACTTTCAACGCACTGCCCCCCCGGCAGCATGGAACAGAATTGAGCAGAACCTCGGCAAGCGTAAAACCCCGCTTGTTTGGGTGCGCATTGCCGCTGGCATTACCTTACTGGCGACAGCCGCAATCATACTATGGCCATCACAAAAAGATGATACGGTATTATCAAATACCAATAACCTTTTGCAACCGAAAACAGAAGTTACACAACCTGTTGTTACTGATTCGGCAAAACAACAAGCACCTACCCTTAAAAAAGCTGCCGAAAATTATACCGCGTTGCGTGAGCCAAAACCGAATCCTAAAAAACAACAGACTGTTTCACCGGTACAAACTCCGGAAAACGAGCAACCTGTAATCATTCCGCTTCAACCAGCGAACGATCAGCTCATCGCAGAAGCAACAATGCCTGTTCAACAACATACTGTTGAACCACAAAAAAATGATATAGTTATTGCCTCAAACACCATTACTTATACTGCAGAAGAAATGAATTCAAAATTTTTGAAGAAAAAACCAGTACCCGAAGCAACGCCCGAAGCCGAAGATGCATCTACTATGCAAAAGCTGATTGGTTATGCTTATGCTGCAAAAAACAGTGATGCAGACATCGGGAACCTCCGGCAGAAAAAAGACGAAATTCTGGCGCTGAATTTTCGCTCTAAAAAAAGCGGGAACTAAAAACATTTAAAAAATTATCAGATGAAACGCATTTTAACCCTTGTACTTCTTTTTACCTGCGCAACCAGCGCATGGGCGCAACGAACCGATACCGTAGTGGTTGAGTTGGCTAAAACCAGCCGCATGGTATTCACCATCAAAGACAAGAGCGATCTTGAGCAACTGAAACAGTACGACTTTCAGGCGTTGTTTAACGACATCATCCAAAAACTCGAACGCAACGACAGCGTAGTAGTGATTGTAAATGCAAAAAAAGATACAGTCGTAATTACCGATGTTGTAATAGAAGAAACCGAACGCTGGGCTAACGACAGCAACATCGAATACCGCGAATACACAGGTGATAAAAACGAAAACCGTAAACGGTACCGTCATACATCACAATCGTTCAACCTCGACCTGGGCATTAACAGTTACCTTGAAGACGGTAAATTTCCGGACGAAGCCGGAGCGCCCTACGCTGTACGCCCGTGGGGATCGTGGTATGTTGGCCTTAACTCCACACAACGCACACGCTTCACGAAGAACTTCTTTGCCGAGTGGGCTATTGGGGTTAGCTGGTATAACTTCAAATTTCAAAACGATAACACCATCATCGTCAAAAAACCCGAAGGGCTTGATTTTATAGAAGACACACGCGATGTAAAGTTTATCAAAAGCAAGCTAACCGTACCGTACCTGAACGTTTCGCTCGTGCCTATGCTGGATTTCGGATCGGGCGATTTTCACCACGGCCGGAGGTTATGGCGCTCGTACAATAGCGCTTTCAGGATTGGCGTTGGGCCGTATGCCGGGTATCGCATAGGCGGAAATACCAAATTGGTTTATAAAGAAGATGGCGAAAAAGAAAGAGATCGCAACCGCGATAACTATTACCTGAGCAACTTACGTTACGGATTACGCTTACAGGTGGGTGTGCGCTCGGCCGACTTCTTCATCAACTACGATATGAACGAACTGTTTGCTGCCGACAAAGGCCCCGCCCTGAATGCCTTGAGTTTCGGGGTTTCGTTTTAACACACTCACATCCCATATTAAAAAAGACCTATCCAGTTTGCGGATAGGTCTTTTTTAATATACTCATAGACAACTATTTAGAGTTTACGAAAAACAATCAACAGATCATACATACAAGTTGGGCAACCATCGTGCATTGCTTATTTTGCAGATCAAATTTTCATCGATGAAAAAAATAAGCTTCTCACAACACGTTTTGCCGCATTTGATTGCCGTAGCCGCATTTTTAGTGGTAACGGTTTTCTTTTTCCGCCCCGTGTTTTTCGAAAATAAAACATTGGTACAACATGATATTGCCCAGTCGATAGCCGTATCGAAGGCGCTGAACGATTACCGCGATCAAACCGGTGAAGAGGGCTTGTGGGCTGCCAATATGTACAGCGGAATGCCCGGCTACTTAGTAAGTGTGCAGTGGGGCAATCAGGCCATCTCTATGATCAAGCGGGTGCTTACTGTATTTCTACCGCACCCTATCGGCAATATTTTCATGGCGTTTGCCTGTTACTACATTATGCTGTTAGCGTTTCGGGTACGGCCTTACCTTGCCATTGCAGGCGCGCTCGCCTTTGGGTTATCGTCTTTCATGCTGATCGGTTTGGGGGCGGGGCACAACGCCCGTATTGGTGCTACCGCATTAGTACCGTTGGTGATAGCCGGCATACACTTGGCCTTTTCCGGGAAACGCATTTTAGGTTTTGGCATTACTACTGTTGCATTGGCATTGCACCTGCGCGAAAACCACTTGCAGGTAACGTACTACCTCATCATGATTGTATTGGGTTATGGCCTTATGCAACTTATTGTTGCTTTGCGCGAAAAGAAGGCAGGTGAGTTGATTAAAAACGTGGCCGTGCTTATTCCGGCTGCGTTGTTAGCCGCAGGCTCATTCTTCGGGCAGTTGTGGGCGATAAAAGAATACACTACATATTCGGCACGCGGTAAATCCGAGCTGGCTTCTTCGCCACAATCCACACAACAGCAATCGGGTGTGAGCCGCAGTTATGCTTTTAATTACAGCAACGGCATCTTGGAACCGATGACGTTCCTCATCCCCAATTTTTATGGCGGCAGTAGTCAGGATTACCTCGTACAGCATCAGGACAGCAAAACATATCAGGCTTTAATGCGATCGGGAAATCAGCAAATGGCAAATCAGCTTGCACAATACACCACTCCGTATTGGGGCGCGCAACCGCTTGCGGCACCCTATTATGCCGGAGCCATTATTGTGTTTCTATTCGTTGTGGGTATTTTGTTTGCCGAACGGAAATACGTTTGGTGGCTGATCGGCATCAGCATTTTCGCCATTATGCTGAGCTGGGGTAAAAATTTTGAAGCCTTCAATTATTTTCTGTTCGATCACCTGCCCGGGTACAACAAATTCAGATCAGTAACCTTCGGTTTAATGATGGCCTTTATGGCTATGCCATTGTTGGGATTATTAGGTCTTGAAAAACTTTTTGAACAAGGCATTACACCTGCAACAAAAAAGAAACTTTGGATTGCCTTCGGCTTTACCGGTGGATTGTGTGTGCTATTTATACTTTTCGGAGGGATGTTTAGCTTCATGAAAGACTATGAAGCCGAACTGCCCAACTGGTTTTTGAATGCTCTGCGCGATGATCGTAAAGCATTGTTCCGCAGCGATGCCATCCGGTCGTTCTTTTTTATCGCGGCCATGTTTATTGTATTATACTTTAACCTGATCAAAAAAGTATCGCCCGCCATTGTTTATGTTTTTATCGCGTTCATCATCATGATTGACCTCGTGGTGGTGGACAAACGTTATTTCGCCAACGAAAACTACAAACGTAAACGCGAGGCGGTGTTTAGCGTGCGTCCTTCGGAAGACCAGGTATTAAAAGATAAAAGCTATTACCGTGTACTCAGCACCGACTTTGACGGTCGCGCTTCGTATTTCTTTAACTCCATTACCGGCTACCACGGAGCTATTTTAAGACGTTACCAAGATGTGATGGACTCGTGCCTGAACGACAATATGCAAAAACTATCAGCCGATGCCCAACAACAAAACTTTAACGTTGCGCAATACGGTTTCTTAAACATGGTTAATTGTAAGTACATCGTCTTTGGCGAGCAACCCGATCAGTTTATCATAAACGAAGGCGCAGCAGGCCCTGCATGGTTTGTTAAAAACGTAGTAACCGTAAACTCCCCTACCGATGAACTGGCCGCCATTAACACAACCGACACCCGTTCGACAGCCATTGTGGATGTATCGAAGTTTACCGCTCCGGTTTTTGAATACGACAGCACATCGGCTGTTACCATACATGAACACAAACCTAATTACCTGAAATACGAAACTCAGTCACAAACACCCGGCTTCGCGGTATTCTCAGAAATATATTACCCCGAAGGCTGGACAGCCAAAATCGATGGACAGGAAGTGCCCATCGTTCGGGCAAATTACATTTTACGGGCATTGGCCATACCAGCCGGTAAGCATACCGTTGAATTCACTTTCGCACCCAAACCCTTTGTTGTCGGCAATAAAATAACTACGGCTTCTTCGTGGTTGGTGTTATTGGTGTTGCTCGGAAGCATCGGCTGGAGTTTACGGAAAGATTCGGTAGAGTAATTGAGTATCAAAAGTTGTATTGCACTTTTAAGGTAATAAAACTGATCAACTAAAAATTAACACATGAAGTTTAAGCTATCCTTACCACTTTGGACAATCCTTACCCCGATCATTGCCTGGCTTGCATACTTTGGCATTGCTTTAGAATTTGGTGGACTGTATTCATTTCTGTTAGTGGCTGTACTTATTGGTTCGGTGTTAGCGGCTGTTCACCATGCCGAAGTTGTTGCGCACCGTGTGGGTGAACCCTTTGGAACGTTGCTTCTTGCTTTAGCCATTACCATTATTGAAGTGGCGCTGATTGTTTCGCTGATGCTGGCCGGAGGACCGGAAACAGCAGCCCTCGCACGCGACACGGTTTTTGCGGCCGTAATGATTATCCTTACAGGTATTATCGGACTTTGTTTGTTGGTTGGCGGAGCACGTTATCGGGAGCAAACATTCAGCTTGCAGGGCGTTAGTGCCGCGTTGGTTACTCTTACGGCTATTTTAGTGCTCACCCTTATTTTACCAAACTATACTACCAGCCTGAGCGGCCCGCAGTACAGCCAGGTTCAATTAATTTTTGTAGCCATTGTATGCCTGATTCTGTACGGTTCGTTTGTGCTGGTGCAGGCCATCCGTCACCGCGATTATTTTTTACCGCCCGAAGCCGATGGCAATGAAGATGCCCATGCCGAACCGCCATCTGTACGAATTGCCTTGCTCAGTACCTTCATGTTGTTGCTTTGTTTGGGTGTGGTTGTGTTATTAGCCAAGGGGTTAGCACCCGATATTGAAAATGCTGTTACAAACGCAGGCGCGCCAAACTCTTTAGTCGGGGTAATTATTGCTGCGGTAGTATTACTGCCAGAGGGTTTAGCGGCTTACCGGGCTGCACGAAAAAACCGTTTACAAACCAGTCTTAACCTCGCGTTAGGTTCGGCTTTGGCCAGCATCGGTCTTACGATTCCGGCCGTAGCCATTGTATCGATCATTACCGGACTGAGTATTACTCTTGGCATAGATATGAAAGCAACCGTTTTATTGTTGTTGGCGCAATTCACCATTATGCTTTCGTTCGCCACGGGCCGTACCAACATTTTACAAGGTGTTGTACTGTTGGTAATTTTTGCGGTGTACTTGTTTACCATTGTTGCTCCATAAGGGATTTATCACGTTTTAGTATTTAGCACACAACTTTTGAGCACTTACTCCATCCGCGCTAACCGCTTTAACAAAGGCGGATGCGAGTAATGAAAAAACACGTATAACGGATGCGGGTACAGATCACTTAAATTATCGACCGAAAGTTTTTTGAGCGCGCTGGCTAACGCTGTACCATTAAAATTTTCTTTTGCGTAAGCATCGGCTTCAAATTCATTTTTGCGGCTGTACATACTCATAAACAACCCGGTAAGGCCGGAAACAGGCGAGAATAAAATACCAAAGGCCAACAGGTTTAAATGAATAGCGAATTGGTTTCCGCCAAGCGCTAACGATACGTTTTCATTAAAGATCATCAACGAAAGTACAAACAACGTAAACACAATCTGAACAACCGAAAGGATTAATCCCCAAATGATATGTTTCTTTTTGAAGTGCCCTACTTCGTGCGCCAACACTGCAACCAATTCATCTGTTGTGTGATTGTTTATAAGCGTATCGTATAACACAATCTTTTTCTTCTTACCGATTCCCGAAAAGAAAGCGTTGGCTTTGTTCGACCGTTTTGAGCCGTCCATCACAAAAATATTATCGAGCGGGAAGTTTACTTTTTTTGAAAAGGCTTCGATCGCGGTTTTCAGTTCGCCATCCGGCAACGGTGTAAGCTTATTGAACAAGGGCAGAAAAAGCGTTGTGTAAAACATATTCACCAACAACACAAACACCGAGGCAATAACCGAAAACCATATCCAAAAGCCAGCACCCAACAGTTGAACCAAGTACAATAACGCGCCCAGCAATAAACTTCCGATTACAGCCGTGAGGACGTACCCTTTTAGCTTATCAGCAATAAACGTTTTTACCGTGGTTTTATTGAACCCGTATTTTTCTTCGATCACAAACGTGCTGTACCATTGAAACGGTAGCGTAAGAATATCCGATGCCAGCATGAGTACACCAAAGAAAGCCAGTGTTAATAGTATTTCGTGCTGCACGTACGGCCGAAGCCAGGCATCTAACCATCCGAAACCGCCAACATACAGTAACACTACCGAAGCCACAATCCCAATGCCCGAGGTGAGGAAAGAAAAATTGGTTACCTCACGGTGATAGGCGAGCGATTTTTTATATTTCGCACGATCATAAAATGCGGCAACATCATCAGGGATATCGGCCGGTTGAGCGCGCAGGTTTAGCCACGACAGCACCGTATCGAATGCATAATTGAAAATCACCAGAAAAAGAATGATCGTAAGAATGATTTGAGGTGTGAACACCATAATGTTGTAACTTTAAGCCTCAAAAATAACGTATTTGTTTTTAACCTGATTGTTTGTGCAAATTTCCATTAACACCCCTGCCCTGCTGTTTCCGGCCATTACCTTATTGATGCTGGCCTACACCAACCGGTTTCTGGCATTAGCCACGCTCATCCGCAACCTACACGCCAAATACAAACAGCTTAACGAAGATCACGAAATCATCCGTGCACAAATCAAAAACCTTAAACGCAGACTCGTACTTATCAAACAAATGCAAGCTGCCGGCATGGTTAGTTTCTTCTTTTGCGTATTATGTATGTTTTTATTCTATCTGGAATACGAAGTATGGGCACCCGTTACGTTTGCCATCAGCCTGCTTACGCTGATGTTATCGCTGGCGCTTTCGCTGAATGAAATTTTCATCAGCACACGCGCACTGGAAATCGAACTGAAAAACATGGAGGAAGAAAACAACTAATATGAGAATACGAAAAGAAATTGAGCACTGGAACTGGCGCAGGTTTTTTACACTCTACGCATTCATCATCATTTTTAATGGCACCTTTTATATACTGGCCTACGCTCGTGACCTTCAGTTTTTTCTCTCACCTTCATTTTGGATAAACTTAGGAGCAATGCCTTTGCTCCTCGCTTCCGGAGTAACATTCTCGGCACGAAACATCACACTCTTTATTAACGACTACGAAACCATACCCGATTTCAGAAGTGTATTACTAAAACACACGCTGAGCAAAAACCTCGCAGTACAACATGAAACAGAACACCTCATCGTATTTAAGCCAACGAATTGGTTTTACCGGATGGCAAATGCCTGGGGCAAAACCGAGCTGGTTGAATTGCGTTGGGGAACAGAAATTACTATCAGCGGGCCAACACACCGCATTCAGCAAATCGAAGATAGTTTGATCTGGAACAAGGATTTTAAAACAAAGTAAGACAGGAATTATACTTTGTGATTATCTATGTAATACTTTTTAACCACATAGAAACATAGACTTATCATAGTATATTAGCAATACATAGAAACGCAAGCGTTACACATAAGAGTCGAATTTCATTAACTGAAACAAACCACTATGTATCTATGTGGTTTAATTTAAAAGTTTACGTATCGCTGTTTCGGTTTTTGCAAATTGAAATTTATCGATTGCCGCATTCATCATGGCTGCAATACGGTCGTTCTGTAAATTTCCGATACTGCCTTCGTGCGTATGGTTTACGGCTGTAGCCGGATGATATTTACCCTGTTCAATATCTAATCCTACTTTTTTATACGCATCACGGAACGGCATACCTGCCAGCACAAGTTTATTGACCTCTTCCACGCTGAACAAAAACCTGTACTTATCATCGCCCAACAGGTTTTCTTTCACCTCAATGTTCGATAGCATTAAGTGAATCATGCGCAGGCAATCTTTCAGGCTTTGAATAGCCGGGAACAGTTTTTCTTTCAACAACTGCATATCGCGGTGATAGCCCGAAGGCAGATTGGCCGTAAGCATGGCTATATCGTTCGGCAACGCCAACAACTGATTGCAGCGTGCGCGTACCAACTCAAACACATCGGGGTTTTTTTTATGCGGCATAATGCTGGAACCTGTCGTGAGTTCATCCGGGAAACGAATGAACGCGAAATTCTGGTTCATAAACAACACGGCATCCATCGACAATTTGGCTAATGTTGCCGCCACATTTGAAAACGCACCGGCTACAATACGCTCGGTTTTACCACGCCCCATCTGCGCATACACTACGTTATAATTCAGGTCGTCAAAACCCAGCAACTCAGTTGTGAGTGTACGGTTTAACGGAAACGATGACCCATACCCGGCCGCAGAACCCAACGGGTTTTTATTGGTTACCCGGTAAGCGCTTTCGAGTGTGATTACATCGTCCACCAGACTTTCGGCATACGCACCAAACCACAACCCGAACGATGATGGCATAGCCAATTGAAAATGCGTATAGCCGGGCAGTAAATGCGCTTTGTGTTTTTCGCTTTGCGCGATTAGTAAATCAAAAACTTTGTTAACCTCGGCAACAACCTGTTCAATCTCAAACCGCAGGTAAAGTTTAATATCCACCAATACCTGGTCGTTGCGTGAGCGGCCGCTGTGAATTTTCTTCCCTGTATCGCCTAATTTTTTCGTGAGTTCCAGTTCCACCTGCGAGTGAATATCCTCTACGCCTTCTTCTACTCTAAAATCTCCCGATTCAATCCGCTTGTAAATGTTTTTTAATTCTACCGAAAGGCTTTTCAATTCATCGGCTGTAAGCAAATTAATGGACTGCAACATACGAATGTGCGCCAGCGACCCTAACACATCGAACTTCGCGAGGTACATATCCATTTCACCATCTTTACCAGTAGTGAAATCGGTTACTTGTTTGAGTGATTCTTTGTCTTTGCTCCAGAGTTTCATTCGGGTTTCAGGTTGCGCGTTACAGACTCTTAATTAATTGAATATACAAATCTATTCCTTTTCGGATTTCATCCACATAAATAAACTCATCGGCACTATGCGAGCGGGCTGAGTCGCCCGGCCCGATTTTAACGGAAGGCACTGGTATTAACGCCTGATCAGATGTAGTAGGCGAACCATACTGATTGATTTTTAATTTACGCGCAGCCTGCACAAGCGGATGATTTGCATCAACACCCGATGAACGCAGTCGCAATGAACGAGGCTTAACCTCGCACGAAACGTGTTGTTTCACAATGGCTAACACTTCTTCTAACGTATAGGCATCCGTTACGCGAATGTCAACGGTAAACAAACATTCGGCCGGCACCTGGTTGTGCGCCTGCCCGGCATGAATAATGGTAACCGACATTTTTACTTTGCCTAACGTAGCCGAAACGTTAGAAAACTCAAACGAGCGAAACCATTCAATATCCGGCAGCGCTTCGTACAACGCATTTGCACCCTCTTCGCGAGCAGCATGGCCTGCCTTTCCTTTCGCAATACAATCCAACACCATCAATCCTTTTTCGGCAACGGCCATTTCGCACAAGGTAGGTTCGCCCACAATGGCAAAATCAATTTTGGGCAACTCGTTCCAGATTAATTCAATGCCGCCTGTTCCGGAAATTTCCTCTTCGGCTGTAGCAGCCAACACAATATTATATGGTAAATTCTGTCGATCATAAAAATGCAAAAATGTAGCAATCAAAGAAACCAACGAGCCGCCTGCATCGTTGCTGCCCAACCCATAGAGTTTTCCATCAACAATCTCAGCGTTAAACGGATCACGTGTGTAACCGGAATTTGGTTTCACGGTATCGTGGTGTGAGTTGAGCAGTAGTGATTTTTTTTCAGGATCGAAATATTTGTTAACAGCCCAAACATTATTGCCCGACCGGTTTACCGCAACACTGTGCGTGATTAAAAAATCGGCAATGCAGGTTGCGGTTTTATCTTCTTCTTTGCTAAAAGAGGGTATGGCAATCAACTGGGTTAACAATTGAATAGCTTCTTCTTTTAGTATATCGATTGAATCCTTCATGTTTAATAGTTATCAGTTATCCGTTATCAGTAGAGGCTATTAACTGATAACAAATAACTATTTCGTAATGAGCGTTCCCTTCGTTAACTGACCAGTATTGTGAATAAGATCACTCGCCTCACCAATCAATACTTCTTTCACGCCCGCTTCAATGGCCGAATACGCATTCTCTAATTTCGGTAAAATACCATCGGCAAAAATACCTTGCGCAAGATAATTATCATATAAACCTTTTGGTAAATGTGTAATCACCGAACCGGGATCATTTACATTTTGCAACACACCTCTTTTCTCGAAACAGAAAATAAGCCGCACATCGAAGTGTTTACTCAGTGCAACAGCAAGCACCGAAGCAATGGTGTCGGCATTGGTGTTCAGCATACTGCCCTCGGAATATGTTAAGGGTGCGAATACGGGCACGGTATTTTGTTTCAGCAATTCGTACAACAAGGTTGTGTTTACACCGGCTGGTTTTATGTCGCCTACAAAACCATAATCGATGTCTTTCACCGGACGTTTTACCGCTTTCAGCATATTACCATCCGCTCCGGTTAATCCGATGGCATTACAATGTAATTGCTGAAGAGCAGCCACCAACTGTTTATTCACCAATCCGCCATACACCATCGTTACCAAATCAAGTGTGGCCGCATCGGTAATCCTTCGTCCGTTTACATAGTTCGATTCAATACCTAACTGGTTGCCCAACTTCGTAGCGATTTTTCCGCCACCGTGAACTAATATTTTTGGTTCTTTAATGGACGCAAAATCTTTCAGGAAACTGTTGAGCGCAGCCTCGCTGTCTAAAACGTTTCCACCAATTTTTATAACATAGAGTTTCATCATAAGTTACCAGTTTCCAGTTACCGGTTACCGGCAACCGGCAACCTGTAACTTGCAATGTGCTATTTATTGGTTAATATCTCACTTAGTACCGCCTGCGCTGCCCACACCCGGTTACCGGCCTGTTGCGTAACAATGCTGTTGGCACCATCTAAGATTTCATCACTTAACTCAACATTTCTGCGAACCGGCAAACAGTGCATTACTTTTGCCTGATTCGTAAGCGCTAACTTAGCATTGTCGAGCATCCACTTCGGGTCGTTGTTGTAAATTTTCCCATAGTCGGTATAGGTGCTCCAGTTTTTTACATACACAAAATCGGCATCGCGCAAAGCGTAGTGCTGGTCGTGTGTGATGATGGCATTTCCGGTAAACTTCTTATCTAATTCGTAATCTTCCGGGTGCGCGATCACAAAATCGGCATTACCCCAGGCATTTACCCACTGCGCAAAACTATTGGCTACACATTGCGGCAATGCCTTCACGTGTGGCGCCCAGATGAGTACAACTTTTGGCCTGCGTTTTTCTTTAAACGATTCAGTAATGGTAATAATATCCGTTAAACTTTGAAGCGGATGTACCGTAGCACTTTCCAAACTCACTACCGGAATACCGGAATATTTTACAAACTGTTTAATGTAGAACTCACTGTAATCTTCAGTTTTATCTTTCAGCGTGGGGAATGTACGAATACCCAGAATATCAAAATACTTGCCGAGAACAGGCGCAGCATCTTTCACGTGCTCTACCGTAGTGCCGCTCATAATAGCCTCCTCTTCAAATTCCAGCGACCAGCCCTCCTGCCCTACATTAAACACAATACACTCCATACCCAAGTTAGCAGCCGCGATTTGTGTACTCAGCCGCGTGCGCATACTTGGGTTCAAAAACAAAAGTCCCATACGCTTACCTGCGCCAAGGTGTTTATCAGACAATGGATTATTTTTATACGTCAATGCCTTTTGCACGAGCGCATGAATGTTTGGAGTATCTTCCGCAGAAAGGAAATTGATCATTGTTAGTTTAATTCTTGTTTTAATGCGTTGATAAATATATCGAGTTCGGACTTGGTTACGGCCAGCGAAGGCAACAACCGGATTACATTCGGTTTCGCTTCACCTGTAAAAATGCGATGTTTCGTTAACAGATCGGCACGCACCGTGCTTTTATCTTCGGGCAAATCAAACCCGATCATTAATCCGCGACCACGAACATTTTGTATCGCAGAAATCTTTTTCAGTTCCTCCATCGCATACACACCCAATACAGCGGCATTGTCAATCAGCTTCTCTTCCTGCATCACATCCAGCACCGCCAAGCACGCCACACTCGATAAATAATTTCCGCCAAAAGTCGTACCGAGCATACCACTCCACGGTTTAATGTCGGGATGAATTAAAACACCGCCTACCGGAAAGCCGTTGCCCATGCCTTTGGCTGTTGTAATGATGTGGGGTTGAATACCTGCATACTGATGTGCAAAAAATTTACCGGTACGCCCGTAACCCGATTGTATTTCATCCAAAATCAACAACGAACCATTCGCATCGCATTGCTTTTTCAGGAATTGTAAAAACGAATCGTCCGGGAGTTGAATGCCGCCCACGCCCTGAATGCCTTCGATGATAACAGCGGCAACATCTTTATCAAGCGCAGCCGTAAACGCTGCTTCATCATTGAGCGGTACAAACACAATTTCGTGACCCGCATTAAACGGAGCCACAATTTTAGGGTTATCGGTTGCCGCTACCACGCCTGATGTACGACCGTGAAAGGCTTTTTTAAACGCGATGATTTTTTTTCTGTTCGTTGCAAACGAAGCAAGTTTCAGCGCGTTCTCGTTTGCCTCTGCACCGGAGTTGCATAAAAACAATTGATAATCCGGGTAACCGGAAACTTCGCCCAACCTTTCAGCAAGTTGTTGTTGTAAGGGATTCTGAACACTGTTTGAATAAAAGGAAATGTTGTTCAACTGATCCGTCAATGCTTTTATATACTTAGGATGCGAGTGCCCGATCGAGATTACGGCATGGCCTCCGTATAAATCTAAATATTTTTCACCCTTATCGTCCCACACCCACGAGCCTTGTGCTTTTACCGGTGTGATGTTGAAGAGTGGATATACGTCAAATAGTTTCATGTTTCAGTTGTTAGTTAATGGTTGTCTGTTGTTAGGCAAACATTACTTTTTAATACTATTAATCTTATCAAACGAAGCCACAATGCCTTTTATCAAAGCCGAGCTAAGACCCTGATGTTCCATTTCATTTAATCCGGCAATGGTGCATCCCTGCGGTGTTGTTACTTTATCAATTTCCAGTTCGGGGTGCGAATCGTTTGCGGCTAAGAGCAACGCTGCGCCTTTGGCAGTTTGCGCGGCAATCAACTGCGACTCTTCTGCATCGAACCCTAACTGAATGCCACCTTGCGTAGCCGCGCGCAGATAGCGCATAAAAAATGCAATACCGCTGGCCGCCAACACGGTTGCCGCTTTCATCAAATGTTCTTCGATGATGAGCGTTTTGCCCAGTGCATCAAACAGTTTCTTAATATCGCTTAATTGTTTGTCGGTTGCATCTTTCGTGCAGATACACGTCATGGAAGCACCAATGGCAATCGCGGTGTTAGGCATTGCCCGTACTACCGGTACAGGTTTACCTAATTGCGAAGTGATTTCATCAATCGCAACACCGGTAATGGTCGATACCAAAATATGTTTCTTCGTCTGAAGCACTGCACCAATTTCGGTTAACAATCCGGCAAGCTGTTTGGGCTGTACACATAGCATAATAATAGAGGCTTCACGAACGGCCGCCACATTATCAGTAGTGAGTATAAATTTTTCTTTTTTCAGCCAGGCAATCTTTGCCAGATTCCTTCGCGTGATAATTATATCGGAGGCAGAAGCCTGCCCGGCATTAACAATACCTTTCGCAATAGCGATACCGAGGTTGCCACCGCCTAATACGGCTATTTTTTTTGCTGCCATAACGTAAGTTTAAAATACCGTGGCTTTCAACCGAAGACCGGCACGCTCATCAAACCCAAACATGATGTTCATATTCTGAACGGCCTGCCCGCTTGCGCCTTTTAATAAATTATCGATAGCTGAGTGTACCACCAATTTATTTCCTTCTTTTTCAAGATTAATGATACACTTATTAGTATTTACTACTTGTTTCAGGTCAAGTGTAGCGTCCGACACAATTGTAAACGGATGATCGTGATAAAAATCCTGATAGATTTTTATCAATTCATCTAACGACTTATCTGTTTCAATAATAGAACTCACAAAAATACCGCGTGTGAAATCACCGCGCCACGGCACAAAGTTGATCGCACCCGAAAAACCGGGCTGCACCTGTTTTACTGATTGTGTGATCTCTTTTATATGCTGATGTGTTAGTGTTTTGTATGCCGAGATATTGTTCGCACGCCAGTTTACGTGTATCGTGTTTTGCAATTTTTGTCCGGCACCGGTAGCGCCTGTAATGCCCGTAGTATAAACCTCTTTCAGTAAACCAAGTTTTGCTAACGGAAGCAAGCCTAACTCAATCGCGGTAGCAAAACAACCAGGGTTCGCTAAGTTTTTTGTTTGTTGAATCGCTTCTTTGTTCAGTTCCGGCAATCCATATACAAATGTTCTTCCGGGTACGGAGTCGCCTAACCGAAAATCCTGACTGAGATCAATCACTGCGGTTGAATCAGTTACAGGATTTTCTACTAAAAACTTTTTGCTTTCGCCATGTCCAAGGCATAAGAAAATAACATCAACCGGTTGTAAGGTATC
This sequence comes from uncultured Roseivirgaceae bacterium, assembly GCA_964404445.1. Classification (GTDB taxonomy): domain Bacteria; phylum Bacteroidota; class Bacteroidia; order Cytophagales; family Cyclobacteriaceae; genus UBA2336. The sequence goes on from CAYOJW010000002.1 coordinate 396,632, forward strand.
GGTAAATTTTAATTCAGTTTCGCCTGCCAGATCAGCATGTACATCCGACAGCAAATTACCAGCATTACTGCGGCTATGTACGAACGTTAATTCAACGTTTGGATGATTGATGAGCAAACGGATTGTTTCCCCGCCCGTGTAGCCTGCTCCGCCTATGATTCCTGCTTTTATTTTCATTTCGTTCGATGTTGTGAGTTGGTAGTTGATAGTTGTCAGTGGCGCTAATAACGATCAACTAACAACGATTAACTTATTTTTCCGCATCTGCCTTTACCTGATAGAATATTGCGGTTTGATTTCCGAAAATTTTTGTAAAGCCTTTTACATCATCGGCTGACCAGCCTAAATTTTCTTCACCGTATTTTCCAAACTTCGATGACATCAAATCATAATTCGATTCGATACCAACCACATGGAAACGGTACGGGTGCAATTCAACCGTAACCCCACCTGTCACGTTTTGCTGCGTACTGGTTAAATACGCTTCCATGTCGCGCATTACCGGATCTAAATACTGACCTTCGTGCAGCCAGTTTCCATAAAACTGCGCAAGCTGGTCTTTCCAGCTCAACTGCCATTTGGTGAGCACGTGTTTTTCTAACGCATGATGTGCCTTAATAATAATGACAGGCGCTGCGGCTTCAAAGCCCACGCGGCCTTTGATACCGATAATGGTATCGCCCACGTGAATGTCGCGGCCAATACCGTACGCTCCGGCAATGGATTGCAAATGTTGGATGGCTTCCGTTGGATGCGCAAATGCTTTATCGTTAATTTTTTTCAGCTCGCCTTTTTCAAACACTAAGTTTACCGTTTCGCTTCCGGTTTTGGTTACTTGTGTAGGCCAGGCTTCTTCCGGCAACGTGCCCAACGACTTCAGTGTTTCTTTTCCGCCAACGGATGTTCCCCAAATACCTTTATTAATAGAGTACACCGCTTTTTTGAAATCATACACTACGCCTTTCGATTTCAGGTATTCGATTTCCTGTTCGCGCGAAAGTTTCATGTCGCGTATAGGCGTGATGATTTCTACACCCGGCAACAAGATATTCAGGATCATATCGAACCGAACCTGGTCGTTGCCCGCGCCCGTGCTGCCGTGTGCTACGGCATCAGCCTTTAGTTTTTTGGCATAGTTGGCCGTGGCCAATGCCTGCGACATCCGTTCGGCACTTACACTCAACGGATAGGTATTGTTCTTCAGCACGTTTCCGTAAATCAAAAAGCGGATTACCGTATCGTAGTAATTTTTGGTTTCGTCAACCGTAGTGTGCGAAGCCACGCCTAAGTTTTTTGCGCGCGTTTCAATCGCGCTTACTTCGGCTGCGTCAAACCCACCGGTATTGATGGTAATGGTGTGTACTTCACAGCCTTTTTCTTCGCTCAGGTATTTTACACAATACGAGGTATCTAATCCACCGCTAAAGGCCAAAACAACTTTCTTTTTCATTTTAAAATATTACCAGAAAAACAATGTACTTAATAATGATTTTTTATTGGATGATTTATCATCGCCTCCGTCTTTCTTACGGAACGAACGCAGCAACACAAACTGCTTGAAGCGTACCCAACGCTCGAACAGTTTAAAGTTTCCTTTAAACTGGCGTCTTTCTGATTGTTGCTCTTCCAGTTTGCCTTCCGGAGTTACCACAATTTGCGTTTTCAATTTCGCGGCAGCTTCGGCAGGATCGAACAGCATAGCCGTACACATACAGTTTTTGCGCTCTTTCGCCATCAGAATTTCAAAGTTCACGCAACTGCGGCAACCTTTCCAAAACTCTTCATCGTTGGTCAGTTCGGAATACGTTACAGGTTCATAGCCCAAATCGGAGTTGATTTTCATCACGGCAAGGCCGGTAGTAAGCCCGAAAATTTTGGCGTTGGGATATTTTTCGCGCGACAGCGCAAAAATTTTACGTTTAATTTCGGTAGCTACACCGGTTTTACGGAACGGAGGCGACACAATAAGGCCTGAGTTGGCCACATACTTTTCGTGTTCCCACGCTTCGATGTAGCAAAAGCCAACCCACGTGCCGTCTTGTGTGGTAGCAATAATAGCCTTGCCTTCATCCATTTTCATTTCGATGTAGGCAGGCGAGCGTTGGGCAATGCCGGTGCCGCGCGCTTTGGCTGACTCTTCCATCTCGGTAGTGATGGTTACAGCATAATGTTTATCGGCTGGCGTGGCCAGCCTGACAATTAATGTATTGAGGTTGTCCAATGGTAAATGTGTTCATGAATCAAACAATGATCAAAAACAGTGCATAAGCACGAAAGCCGCAACATCCCGGATGTTGCGCTTTATCCTTAAAATGTAGTTGGTATCAGATACGCACGAAGCGTGTCGGTCGGCAGCGCCTAATCACCTGGCCTGACTGAACGAAGAACAGATTTGTTCTGCTGGAGTGGATAACAGCCTTAGCTGTTGTGGTAGTGGTGATTGATGTTTTCAATTTCTGTCTTAGTGGTTAATGTGGATGTCACGTAAACGCCATTCAATTTTGTTTTAAGTTTTACTTAGTGTGCAAAATTATACGATAAACACGGGCAAACGATAATGTTTACACCTAAAATTTTAAAAAATTTTTGCTAACGAAAGTTAGTGTGCCGGCTTCTTAAACCCGGGCAGGGCAAGTTTGTACTTCACGGCCAGCACACGTATAACGATGATGACCACACTGGAGGCCACCAGGTTGATGTTCCGGTCGAGGCCGGTGTGCAGGTCAAGCAACAGATAGACTACCGCCCCAACTAAGCAAGCCGTGGCGTAAACCTCTTTGCGGAAAATTACCGGGGTTTCATTAGCTAATGTATCGCGGATTACCCCGCCCATCACCGCAGTGAACATACCCATAATAGCGGCAATTTCGGGCTTCACCCCAAGGCTCAGGGCTTTTTCGACCCCCAATATTGTAAAGAGCGCTATACCTAACGTATCGAACAGGAAGAACGTGCGCTTTAATTTTAACAACTTGGTAAAGAACAAGAGCGCCATCAGAATGCCGGCAATGATGGCGTACAGAAAGTTTACATCGCCAATCCAAACCAAGGGATAACTGCCCAGCATGATGTCGCGCAGGGTACCTCCGCCTATGGCGGTAATAAACCCGGTGAAGCCCGCGCCAAACCAATCGTGGTCGCGGTCGTGCATAGCCATAGCTCCCGAGATGGCAAAAATGAACGTTCCGAAAAGCTCTAAAGCGTATTGGAGTTGCACGGGTGATTGATTTACCAGCCTAAAAGTAGGCAATAGGCAAGAGCAATGGCAATGGATTGGTAAAATTTACTTTTGGCACAAGCGGACGCTTGAGCCATTGTGAGATTACCAGTTGCCATAACCAACAAAATGATATACTAAAAAAAATATTGTCAATATCATGATTGCTTTAAATATAGTAATCATGATATTTTGTTTGGATCTCATTAACCCAAAAAATAGGATTATTAAGATCACATCACAAATTAAAAGTTCTATGCTTCCAACATAATCAACAATTCTATCTTTGTTGTTAAAATAATTAAATTGAAATAAGGATATCATTATAATCGAAAAAAGTATATAAGAATAAAATGTTACCTTAAATATTCTATGGATAATTTTCATAGATTATTCTGTTGAGATTTTTGATTACAAATCCACATCCCTATGTGGTTAAAGAAACTTCCCCTTAAAAATCCGGGCACGGAATCACCATCTTATCTTTTGGCGGCTTGCGCGGGTTACGGGTTGGCCAGGTGTAGCTTAAACTAAACTCGTGTGCGCCTCCGCTGCTGGCCGTTAACTTCGAAATGGTGTAATCGAAACTGTACCCGATGTTAAACGCCTGCTTACCCCCAATACGGGTAAAGCCCACCAACAACACGATCGACTCGTTATTGACAAAATTGTTCACATTTTTAAAGGGCACTCCGCGATACCACGCACCCAATACCAACGGCTCGGCAGTAAAGTAAATGCCAACGTCCATCTGATCGAACTGCCCCTGATGGCGGTATTGAATGGCTGGGCCAATGCTGCGTTCGGCATCGCGGGCATAAACACCGCTGCCCACCACACCGGGTTTCATAAAATATTTAAAACCACCGTGTACCGAAAACTTAACGGGCAACAGGCTTTGCTCGCCTATAATCGACTGGTTGGGACGGTTTAAATGAAAAGCCGAAAACCCCAGATAGGCTACCTTGGTGAAAAACAAACCACCGAGCGACAAGTCCAAAAATGTTTTGCTTCCGTTCGAGTTAAAAGTTTCGCCCGATGGATTGGTGAACGTTCCCGTTGCCGGATCGTATTGCGAACCAAACGTTAGCTTACTGAAATTGATGTCGCGGTTAACCATGGCTACCTGCGCACCGGGCCGAAACCCAATATCTTTGGTGATGAACATTTCGTACGAGTATTGCCCGCCTACGGTTAACGAACGTAAACCGGCCAATCCTTCCAGGTCGCGGCTAACGATCAGGCCAACCCCGCTGTTGATGTCTTCCATGAAATGATCGGCATAAACCGACATAGTCGTAAAGTTGGCATCGATAGCCGGCCACTGGTTACGGTAATTCAGCCCTACACGTGTTTGGTTGGTCGATCCTGTAAAGGCAGGGTTCAAATACAATGGTGCGGCATAAAACTGCGAGAATTGCGGGTCTTGTGCAGTTACCGCTGCCCTCACCAACAGCATCCATACGCAGGTTATCAACACGCGCTTGCCCAACAAACCGGAGTATTTTGTATGCACCATTCGAGCAAAGTAAAGCTATTCGCGAAATTTATAAAAGCACCGAACGCTTTTCGGGCGCACCGTGCCGAATCTTAACGATATTTTTGGCTAAAATGTATATTTTCGTGAGAATCGGGCGTTTTATTATCACCTTTTTGTTTTTCTTGAACTAAGTTCACCCCATGAAGAGTCTTTTAACGTTGCGTTGGTTTGTGTTATGTGTGTGCCTGCTGGCAACTGTCGATAGTTTTGCCCAGACATTTGCACGGCATAACTGGTATTTCGGGAACACCAACCGGGCAATCCGGTTTAGCCGATCGAATAACACACCTGCCCTCTTAACCAACAAAGCAAATCCGTTTGGCATGGGAGGAAGCGCGGTTGCCGCTAATCCCATCAATGGCGATTTACTGTTTTATACCGATGGAACAACCGTGTTTGACATCACCCATACCGCCATGCCCAACGGCAGCGGGCTTACCGTAACGCCCAATACCAACCAACCGGTAGTGATTGGCAACGTTCCGGGTGCTGCTGCACAATATTATATATTCACCAATACGGCCTCTTTTACCACCGGAGGGAACATTCTGTTAACAACCGTTGATATGAGCCTTTCGGGGAATGAATCGTTTCCCGAACCGCCTATCGGGAACGTAACCACTAAAAACGTACCGACAGGCTTAACCAATCGGTCGGAAGCCATGTTGGTTGTTCCCCATACCGATGGACAAACGTATTGGTTGCTTACCCATCAAAACAATTCAGACAGCTACACTGCGGTGCGCATTGGCGCGGGCGGTGTTCTCGAAACACCTGTTGTATCAACAGGCGTTACCGGGTTTAACATCAGTGCCGGAAATTTCTCGTACCATGCCACAAGCGGTAAAGTTGCCGTAGCCCCGCAAACAGCTAATGTAAATGTTGCCATTTTAAACTTCGACAACACCACCGGATTGTTTACGCTCGATCAGTTGATACCCAACAGCGCAAGTGCTACGGCTCAACAGGTTTATGATACGGAGTGGAGTCCGTCAGGAAGATTTTTATACATCGCACGCGAAAACGATGTGGTGCAATTCGATACCGCTACTCCGGGTGCTTCATTTGTTTCGGTAATCACCAATACCATTAACAGAAGCTACGGGTTACAGCTTGCTCCCGACACGGCCATCTATCATTTATACCAGGCAACATCGGGCGGGCCTTTTCTTCTCGGAAGGTTTAACGACACTGATTCTGTTGGCGCAAATGTTATTCACACTCCTTCGGCTTTTGCCGGAAATTTTAACGGACGACAGTTTCCGGCTTTTTTACCTGTTACCGATCTTGGATTATCGGTAACGTTTACAACAGACGGAACGTGCCAGAACACACCCATCACATTTTATCCTACGGTAACACCGGCTGCCGACAGCTTAGTGTGGGATTTTGGTGATGGCGAAAGTTCAAGCCAATGGAGCCCGGTGCATACTTTTGAAAACGGTACAAATTTTACCGTTTCGGTAACTGCTTTTTTAAACGGGCAAACCGCTACACACGCCTCACCTTTATTGCTTACGAGTTTTAATTTACAACTCACCTTACCACAAGATACCACGGCTTGCCGTTGCGAGTTTCCGCCACCGGTTGGCAACTCGTGTAACAACGGGCCGTTTAGTGTTACCGTACGTGCCGAAGGCGGTTCGCCAACGTACATCTGGTCGAATGGCGACACCGGGCCAACATTAACGCCCGACTCTGCCGGGTATTACTATGTTGTAGCAACCATTGGCGCCTGCCAGACACATGCCGGGGTAAACGTGCGCGAGTACGATGCTACCGACCAGCGTGCCAACATCTGGTACTTCGGGCAAAATGCCGGGATCGATTTCAATCAACAACCGGCCATAGCCATATCGGGGCCGTTAAATACACCCGAAGGTTGTTCGGTAATTTCCGACCGGAACGGTGAGGTTATTTTTTCAACCGATGGTGTTTTTGTTTATGATAAAAACGATAACCTCGTAACGCAAGCTATCATTAACGGCACACCAATACCCATTGCCTATCCACCGGGCATTGGCGGTGAAAACGGATCAACACAATCGGCATTGATTGTTCCCGTTACCGGTGATGAAACACTCTATTATATTTTCACTACCCAGCAGGTTCATGGCAGCAACACATACGAACTCCGTTATTCGCTATACGATTTAAAACTCAACAACGGCAATGGCGGTCTTCGGGAATTCAACCAGCTCTTGTTCACACGTAGCACCGAACGCATTACCGGCAATGGCTCCTGGCTGATCGCACATGAATACGGCAACAATTCGTTCCGTGCGTATCCTATCAGCATAAATGGTATTGGTAATCCTGTTATTTCCAGTATTGGTTCAGACCATCGCGTAACCGAAGAACTAAACGGACAAGGCTACATGAAATCGGGCACCGGCATATTGGGTGTTGCCTTCTCGAACGGAACATCAAACAATACAATAGAATTGTTTGATTTCGACAATGCCACCGGTGAGCTTTCAAATTTCAGAAGCCTCGACCTGAACGCCAACGGCCAGGTTTACGGATTAGAGTTTGTAGGCAATAAGTTTTTTGCTACGGTAAAAGGAACTTCAACATCGTTTCTGCGCGAAGGCTATATCGATTTTCAGGACAACCCGGTACTGATCGCCCCTGACCCGGCTACCGATGCCATCAATGCCGAATTGGGTGCCATCCAAACCGGGCCTGATGGTACAGTGTATGTAGCGGTAAACGGTAGTAATTTTTTAGGGATGATTGCAGTCAATGGCGACACCCTGCAACGCTCGTCTTTAAACCTCCAGGGCTTTCAGTTAGCGGGCGGTACGCAAAGCCGGTTAGGACTGCCAAACTTTGTGCAGAGTGTTGGCATGGCCACGCCTGGCCCATCCATGAACATAACCGGATTGTGTGGAGGTTCGCCCACGCAGTTTGAAGGGTTTGGCACTGATGCCATCGATCAATACTTATGGACTTTTGGTGATGGTTTTTCGTCAACCGAAGCCATTACAGAACACACCTATCCGATTCCGCCTGTCGGAACCACGCAGGATTATATTGTGCAACTGCGCATTACCAACCGTTGCGGGTTAGACACTTTATTAACCCAAACCATCACCATTTCGGGGCCACCGGAACGCCCCATGTTTTTACCCCCCGGCCAGCAACCTAATATCTGTAACGGGCCGCTTACGTTACAGGCATTGGCCGTCAACGATCCTGATTTAACATATGCCTGGTCGAATGGTGCAACTACGTTTACCATACAGGTTGACCGACCTCAAACTGCTGCATTAACGATTACCAACAGCGCAGGGTGTACATCGTTTGGTGATTTACTGATTGTCGATAGCCGACCTATTGTTGAACTGGGGCCTGACCTTACGGTTTGTGAAGACACAACTGTACCCGATTTTGATTTGGGCAACCCCAATATGCAATACGTTTGGCAGTTGAATAGCGTGGTGCTTCCCAATACAAGCCCTGTTCAACCGGTAAACACTACATCACCGGCAACAAACCCAACGGTTGATGTATATGACGTAACCGTAACCGACCTGGCAACAACTTGTTCGGCCAGCGATAACGTAACCATTACCATTAATCAGCGCCCAGATTTTACGGCAACACCAAACACCATTGTGTGTAACACAACCAATGGCGAAATTGCCTTAGTTATTAACAGCCCGGCCGGAAGTACCTTTGCTTATACCGTTACCGGATTAACCGCAGGCTTGGTAAACAGCGATACCAACCAGGGTACAGGTGCGGTAACTGCATCGCCCATTACCGGATTAGCCGCTGATACCTACACCATTCGTGTGGAGGATCAGGTATCGGGATGTGCGACTACCAACTCGGTGTCGGTAAACACCAATTCGTTGTCGATCATCAGCGCGGCTGCACAAACGCCAACCTGCGACCCGGTAGGCATCATTGTTGAGCCTTCAATCACTACGGGGCAGTACCGTGTAATCAATTCAACAACCGGTGCTGTTGTTGTTCCGCTCACAACATTTACCGTTGTCGGAGCCACGTTTACCACCAGTGCGGTAGCTGTTCCGGGCGATTACGTTGTTGAGATACGCACAACAGGCATACCGGTATGTACGGCTTCGGCAAACGTATCGGTAGTGTCCGATCCGCAAGTGGATGTAACGCTTGTATATGATGCTTGTGTTGACCCGATCACCAATACCATTACATTAGAAGTCAATCCTGCTGCGCCTGCGGGATCAACCTATACCTGGAGCGGGCCGGGCATCAATGCCATCAATGCACCCGTTACCACAGCTATTGCCACACATGGCCTTCACCAATACTCCGTTACGGTAACCAGTCCCGGTTTATGCCCGCGAACGGTAACGGTTCATGTTCCGGTAACCGACATCACAGCCGATTTTACGCAAAGCGATGCGTGTGCCGATGTCGTTACACTTACAGCAACGGTTAGCCCGGGCGGCACTTACACCTACCAATGGTACCGAAACAACACCCTGATTTCGGGAGGCTCGTCAATTATAGTGCGGGCAAACGATCATACCGTTGGTGACCAATACCGCGTTGTTGCAGTCGATGCCCTTTCGGGTTGTGAGGCCGAAAGCGCAGATAAAGAAGTTTTTGTAAATGGATCGCTCAGCGTTTTCATTAATGCCGTATCGCCTTGTGCGGGCACAATGTTTAGCATTGAAGCGACCGACATACCGGGTGCAACGTACCAATGGTTCAGAAACGGAACATTAATACCCGCACAAACTACGGCCACGCTATCGAACCTCACGCAAGAAGGCCGCTATTCGGTTATTGCTTCGCGCCTCGGATGCTCAAGCCCGGAGGTGTTTGGCGAAATACGTTTCTTACAATCGCCCGCAGGGCAACTGCCGCCCCGCAGGTTTATTTGTAACCGTCCCGGTAATCAGGATTGCAACAACCCCGCGCCTAACTCGTGCGAGTTTACGTTAGATGCCGGCACTGCCATTTCGTGGCAATGGTCGCGCAACGGCTTGCCGCTTCTGGGCGAAACTTCACGCACCATCACCATTACGCAACCCGGTGTTTATTCGGTATCGATGTTAAACGCATTCGGGTGCCCCAATACTGACCAAACCATTGTGGAAGAGTTGTGCGACCCGGTGCTGAATGTGCCTACCGCCTTCAGACCCGGCAGCGGACAAGATGCCAACGCAACGTTTTACGTGTTCCCTACGTTTGTTTCAGCCTCAAATTTCCAGGTGTTTATATTTAATCGCTGGGGCGAGATGGTGTATCAATCGAACCAACTTGATTTTAAGTGGGACGGAACGCATCGCGGAAACAAATCGCAACTGTTACCGGCAGGCACTTATACCTACGTGATCAAATACCAGGGCGACCTGATGACCTCAGCCGAAATAAAAGAGTTGCGGGGAGGTGTGGTGTTGTTGAGGTAGTGAAGTGGTGTTGGGGGTTTTAGTCGATTTAACGTGGGGTAGGTGCGCAGACCCCACGAAGGCAAAGGTGTCCCGTACTTTGATATAATTGCAAATAATCCTTTTTCTTTATGGGGATATTAAGACAGAAGTTCATGTATGTTTTGTGTTTTTTGCTTACCGTAGAGGTGAGCTGTGGGTTAGTGCGTGATTTAAAAAATTTTACTTTATACAATAAAACCTCAAGAGTTGATTCGAATAAACTAAAAATTAATGGAATTTATTACTCTGTCCAAAAAGAGGGAAATGTTGAATGTTTCGTTCTTTACCAAAACGGAACGTACTTGAACCTTAATGGTACAAAAATCAATTCTGATGTCGCGTCTGCTATTGAATCCCTTTTACAACACAATAGGAATTTTCAAAAGACTTTTTCTACCCAAATAAGTAAGTGGGGTGCATTTGAAGTTGTTTCGGATACTTTGTTAATTCAAAGTTTCCATCACCCAGCCAGCAGCGAAGTCTTTTTCACAACTGTATTTAATTATAACATGAAAATATTGAACGATACAACGTTAGTGGAAATGAGATATGGCTATAATAATTCAAGAAAATACTATCTCTATAAAACTCAGAGTAAACCCGACTCAGTTAACCTGTTTCATACTAATAAAAGAATAAAAAGCAAACTGGATAAATTGTACGAAAAACGAAAGTGTAAGCAATAATTCCGTAGGGGAATAGAGTATGATTTAGCCCGAGCGATTTCTGCGCAGCGACCCCGCGTTTGCTTATGGTTTAGTCAGTTTAACGTGGGGTCGCTGCGCAGACCCCGTGAAGACAAAGTTAATCAAGCCCATCGGGCTAAAATGTTAATAGCATGAACAGGCAAATAAAAACGGAACTCCGTAGGCCTGCCTGCGGTAGGCAGGAGTGGCACATATCACCCCCCTGGGGTTTTCCTATCTTTCTAATCTATTTCTATTCACATTTCATCCCTCCGGGATTAGGATAACATACTGATATTCAGATAAATTTTTACCCTAAAGCGACCTTCATAAACAAAGACAACAATTTGAACATTTCCCGTTGGCGGATAACAATTGATTTCGTTACTTGGGTGCTTACTCAAGTCTATGAAAAAATCAATTATCCTTTCGTTTATGCTGGCCGTATTGGCCGGTTCGGCTGTTGCACAAAAACCAGCCGCTGAAATCCACATTGTACCCAAACCGGTTTCGCTAACCGTAACAGCCGGTTCACTCGATGTAAAAAAAGGCGTTGCCTTCTCTGCCGACAATGGCGTGGGAAAAACCACAGTATCGTTTCTCGAAGATTTTTTTAAAACCAAAAATATCCCGGTAAAGCTAACGGCTAAAAACAGAACACTTTACCTTTCGCTCATCAAAGATTCTTCTTTAGGCGATGAAGGTTATAAACTATCAGTATCGGATGAAGGCATTCGCCTCAGCGCCAATACCGAAACCGGTTTATTTTACGCGGCACAAACGCTGATACAGGTTACGCCTATCAACGGAACAAAAATTCCGTTTGTTGAAATTACCGATTACCCACGGTTTGGGTATCGCGGATTGCATTTGGATGTGTGCCGCCATTTATTCCCGGTTGAGTTTATCAAAAAATACATCGACCTGATGGCGCGCCATAAATTCAACCGCTTTCACTGGCATTTAACCGATGACCAGGGCTGGCGTATTGAAATCAAAAAATACCCGAAACTCCAGGAAATTGCCGCATACCGTAACGAAACCATTATCGGCCATGCCGGTAAAAGCAACACCTACGATGGCAAACGCTATGGCGGATTTTATTCACAGGAAGAAATTAAAGACGTGATTCAATATGCAGCCGAACGTCACGTAACCATCATCCCCGAAATTGAAATGCCCGGCCATGCACAGGCTGCCATTGCGGCTTACCCCGAATTAGGCTGTACAGGCGAACACATCGAAACCGCTACAACGTATGGCGTGTTCGACCCGATTTTTTGCGCAGGCAAAGAAACATCATTCAGCTTTTTAGAAGATGTGTTACAGGAAGTGATCGACCTCTTTCCCGGAACGTACATTCACATTGGCGGTGATGAAGCACCCAAAACCCGGTGGAAAGCCTGCCCGCATTGCCAACAACGCATTAAAACCGAAGGCTTAAAAGATGAACATGAATTACAGAGCTACTTCGTGCAACGCATGGAAAAATACATCAATGGTAAAGGCAAAAAAATCATTGGCTGGGATGAAATTCTGGAAGGCGGCCTTGCCCCAAACGCAACCGTGATGAGCTGGCGGGGCGAAACAGGCGGCATTGCGGCTGCGAAAGAAAAACACGATGTGATTATGACACCTACCAGTTGGTGTTACTTCGATTATTATCAGGACACCAGCAAAACCGAACCGATGGCTATTGGCGGACTTGTGCCTGTACGCAAAGTGTATAGTTATGAACCGATACCGCAAGAACTTGATCCTTCACAACACCAATACATTTTGGGTGCGCAGGCAAATTTATGGACTGAATATATTTTAACGCCCGAACAAGCCGAGTACATGGTTTATCCGCGTGCGAGTGCATTGGCTGAGGTTGTGTGGAGCCAACGCAACAGCCGCGATTATATCGACTTCCTGCAACGCATGGAAACGCACTTGGAGCGCCTCCGGCTTTGGAACGTTAATTGCGCACAACATATCCGTAAAGAAATTGAATACATTAAAAATCCGAAAACCAAAAAATAAAGGTGCATTATGAAAACGTCTGTTAAGATTTCCCTTGTTGCGCTGGTTGTGGCATTGATGGGCTTTTCGTTCGTTAAAGCTCAATTGGTTATTACCGTACGCAACGAATTGGGCAATACCGAAGACGGTGTAACCGTTCAACTGTTCGAGAAAGAAGAAGATTATAAAAACGAACAAAACGCAGTTTTTGAAGGTGTTACCGATGTCAAAGGCGTTGTGCGGTTTAAAGATGTAAAAGGGATCACCTATTACATACTCGCACGCAAAGGCGATCAGGACAACACAGGCGGAGGCGAACAAACCAAACTTGACGAAGGCAAAATCAATAAAGTAACCATCATCATACAATAATACAATGGCAGGAAGTGAACGGATTGAAGGGTTAACAAATTATACAACACCATACACCAATGAACAACCGTTCATTTCCCGTTTTGTTGAATTATTGCAAGGCGAACGTTGCTTCTTCCGCGATTACCTGCCCGGGCACATTACAGGCTCGGCCTGGATTGTGAACGAAGCACGTACCCATGCCCTGCTCGTACATCATGCCAAGCTTCATAAGTGGCTGCAACCGGGCGGCCATGCCGATGGCGATGAAAACGTACAGGCCGTTGCCCTGCGCGAAGCAAACGAAGAAACTGGTTTAACAAAATTACAGAAACTCACTCCGGGTATTTTCGACCTCGACATCCACCCGATTCCGGCACGGAACGATTTCCCCGCACACCTGCATTACGATGTACGGTACGCATTTACCGCTTCGCAGAACGATGAACTATTATTGAGCGATGAATCGATTGCTGTAAAATGGATTCCGTTAGATGAAATCCCGGCACTTTCCGGCAACAACGATTCCATCCTGCGGATGATCGCAAAAACAAAAGCTATTTAGAGCTTACCACCATCAGGCAGAAAGCAATCACCACCATCCAGAATTTAATTCCCACCAAAGCCGGGATAATCACAATATCGAGTTGCATCAGCACAGCCAGCAAAACAAGTAAAACTGCAATTATGCGCAGCACAGACCGCATTTTATTATTCATCGTTCGTACATTTACCGTTCAAATATAAAGTGTTAAGTAAATAAAGCAATGGCTGAGATCGGAACCGATATTGAAAAAGCTGTTCAGTTGTTGCAACATAACGAGTTGGTTGCGATCCCTACCGAAACGGTATATGGACTGGCGGGCAATGCGCTTAGCAACGAAGCCGTAACAAAAATTTTTACTGTAAAAGACCGGCCTCAATTCGATCCGTTAATCATTCACGTACCCGGTTTACAACAAGCGTACAATTATGTTGCGGATATTCCCGCTGCCGCAGTAAAGCTTGCCGAGAAATTTTGGCCGGGGCCATTAACCCTGTTGCTTAAAAAGAAAAGCATCGTTCCCGATCTCGTTACTTCAGGGTTAGATACCGTTGGCATTCGTTGTCCCGATCACGCCTTAACACGTTCGCTGTTACAACAACTCCCCTTTCCGCTGGCAGCGCCCAGCGCCAATCCGTTCGGGTATGTAAGTCCTACAAAACCCGAACACGTAAATGAACAACTTGGTGCAAAAATTCAATACATTTTAGATGGAGGCGTTTGTCCGGTAGGCATTGAATCAACCATTGTCGGGTTCGAGAACAGCACGCCCGTTGTGTATCGCTTGGGCGGATTAAGTGTAGAGTCCATCGAAGCCGTAATCGGAACTGTAATGCTGATGACCCACTCCTCTTCAAACCCTAAAACACCCGGCCAGTTAAAAAGTCATTACGCACCACGCAAAAAAGTTATCATCGGCACGATTGATGAACTGCTGAAAACACAACCTGCCAACCGTACCGCAGTGCTTTCTTTTCAACACACTTATCCGGTAAAACACCAGATTACGCTCGCACCCTCCGGAAAAACCGAAGAAGCCGCACAACATTTATTTGAAGCTTTACGTACGCTGGATAAACTTGATATTGATTGTATCGTTACCGAACTTGTTCCCGAGCACGGATTGGGCAAAGCCATTAACGACAGACTGAGAAGAGCCGCTGCACAATAAATTAGGACTTAAGTGTTAGGGCTTAGGCATCACCCGAAGCTCGAAACCCGAAAAACCTGTAACTTGAAACCTGAAAACAAAACCATAAGCATGAAGAAAGTTCTTGTACTTACCGGTGGTGGCGATTGCCCCGGGCTTAATGCCGTTATACGCGCGGTTGCCAAGCGTGCCCGTAAAGAAAACCTGTCTGCCAACAAGCATGAACACTGGGAGGTTTACGGAAGCATCGAAGCCTTTAACGGTGTACTAAACGAACCGCAGGAAATTGTAAAGCTTACAAGCAAACGCACTGCGGGCATTCACGTGAAAGGCGGCACCATTTTAAAAACCACTAACAAATCGAACCCGATTAAATTTCCGGTTCCACAAGCCGATGGCTCTGTAAAATTTGAAGACCGCTCGGATATGCTGGCCGAAAAGCTAAAAAGCTTTGATGCCGTGATCAACATTGGTGGTGATGGTTCACAAAAAATATCAAAAGCATTGTTCGATAAAGGTGTGCCCATTATTGGCGTACCCAAAACCATCGATAACGATTTATCAGCCACCGACATGACGTTCGGGTTTCAAACCGCTGTACAGATCGCTACCGATGCGTTCGACAAATTAGTTACCACAGCCGAAAGCCATCACCGGGTAATGATCATGGAAGTAATGGGGCGCGATGCGGGTTGGATTGCCCTGCATACTGCTATTGCCGGTGGTGCTGAAATCTGTTTGATCGCTGAAATCCCCTACGACATTGATAAACTTGTGCGCAAAATCGAATCGCGTTACAAAAACGGTCGCGGCTTTGTGAACATTGTAATTGCCGAAGGGGCAAAGGCCAAAGAAGGAACCATTACGGCATCGGCCGGGGAAAAAGGTTCGGAGCATGTTCGCTTAGGCGGTGTAGCGTATCAACTCTCAAAACAATTAAAAGATGCCGGCTGCAAAGCTGAAATCCGTGAAACCGTGTTAGGCCATGTACAGCGTGGAGGTACGCCTGTTGCGTTCGACCGCATTTTAGCTTCGTTGTTTGGTGTAAAAGCTATGGAATTAGTGCTTGAAGGAAAATTCGGCAACATGGTTACCTACAAAAACAATACTATCGGATATGTTTCGCTTGACGAAGCCACGCGCGGCCAACATCTTGTTGACCGGTCATCCGATCTGGTAAAAGCAGCCAAAGGACTTGGCATTACGTTTGGTGATTAAATAGGGATGTGCTTTTAATACCAAAAAAAACATAAAACCTGCTATTTTAATTATCTTTGTTTTAACTGATTTCCATTTGTTTATGACCATTACTGTAAAAAAACACACCACCCCTAAACAACTGAACGAAGGTCTTGCCAACCGCAAGTCCACTAAGGTAATTAGGGCTAAAAAGCATTTAGGCAAAGTAAAGTGGGGCGAAGACGCACTTGCCTACCAAAAACGTAAACGTAATGAGTGGGATTAGGATTGTATCTGACACCAACCCATTGGTACATTTGTTAAATGGAAATGAACAAGTGGGCAACCACCTTGATGGCAAAGAATGCTGGATTTCGGTAGTTACCGAACTTGAACTTTTCGGAAAGAAAAACCTGAGCGAAGCTGATAAACGCCAAATACAAATACTTGTAAATAGTTGCTTTGTTACCGATATACTACCAGGCATAAAAATCATTGTTAAAGATTTGCAACAAACCACATCGCTAAAACTACCCGACACCATAGTAGCTGCTACTGCCTTGTACTTAGGGTTACCGCTAATTACTGCCGACAAGGCGTTTAGAAAAGTAAAAGGTCTTGAACTGATACTATTAGATATTCAATAAATATTTTATGCTTTTAGTCTTCAGGCAATTCATCCGATCTGGTAAAAGCAGCCAAAGGACTTGGCATTACGTTTGGTGATTAACACATTCTTATAAAAATAACTAAAAACATGAAACACACATTTTCAATCTTTACATTTTTAGTGTGCCTTAGCTCTTCGGCCTGGGCGCAAACGTACGTGGTACAGGTAAAATCGGCACAAACCAAAAAATGGGGTTATGCTAATAAAGAAGGCAAACTGATTATCCCTGCCGAATACGCCAAGTGCTTTGAGTTTACACCAGATGGGCTGGCTACCGTGCAGGATCCTAAAACACGACAGTACCAGTTTATCAACCTGAAAGGAGAACCCCTCCCCGTTGAAATTAAAAACTTCCAGCTCATCAGCGCCATGGGGTTCGATGTACAGGGTTTTTCAGAAGGGTTAGTACCGGTTAAGGTAAATGGCAAATGGGGCTATCTGAATACAGAAGGCAAGCTGGCTATTCCGGCACAATACGATAAAGTGTTAGAGTTTACCGAAGGCCACGCGGCTGCCAAAAAAGGAACTGCCTATTTTATCCTCGACAAAAAAGGAACTGAAACCCCGGTTGCCGGTGTACTTGACATCAAACGTTTTTCGGAAGGGCTTGCCCCGTATGTTGATGCCTCCAAAAAAACCGGCTTTATCAATGCACAAGGCACTGTTGTTATTCCTGCACAATTTGAAAGCGTTGGTTATTTCAGAGCCGGGCTTACCTGGGCACGAACAGCCGATAAAAAAATCGGGTATATCAACAAAACCGGTGAGTGGGTTATCCAACCGAAGTTTGATGTAGCCAAAGAATTTGATGCATCCGGAACTTACGCCCGCGTGCGCACAGGCGACCAGTGGAGCTATACCAACACGAAAGGCGAATTGTTTTATGTAAACGACACACAACAATACGGTGATTTCGTCAGCGGGCTTGCGGTTGGTAAACGTGGTGAAAAATCAGGCTATTACAACACCAAAGGCCAATGGGTTATTGAACCCCGTTTTGATGGCGCCCGCGAATTTAAAAATGGTTTCGCTTCAGTAAAAGAAGGCAACTTGTGGGGTGTAATCAACGCCAAAGGCGAGTGGGTAATCAACCCGCAATTTGAGGCCATCAAAGATATGGAATTGATCAACGGCCACGCTGAATAACCGGCTGATCAAAATCAGTTCACGTTATCACCGAATGGTTTCGGGCTTTACCCGAAACCATTAACTTTACCCATATCCTACATACAACAAACGATTGTTCTTTATGAAAACCATTAACGACATCAATTTTGATTCAAGACGTGCGCTCATCCGCGTGGATTTTAATGTACCCTTAGACAAAAATTTTAACGTTACCGATGATAACCGCATCCGCGCAACCATCCCTACCCTCACTAAAATCCTGAACGATGGCGGAAGCTGCGTATTGATGTCGCACTTAGGCAGGCCAAAAGATGGCCCCGAAGAAAAGTATTCGCTCAAGCATACCCTTAAAAAAACAGAAGAACTGTTAGGCCGTCCGGTAAAATTTGCCAGCGATTGTATCAGCGAAGAAGCCTTCAAACTTTCCAACGATTTAAAACCGGGTGAAGTATTGTTATTGGAAAACCTGCGTTTCTATAAAGAAGAAGAAAAAGGCGATGAAATTTTCGCCAAAAAACTTTCCAAACACGGCCATGTTTATGTAAACGATGCTTTCGGTACTGCACACCGGGCGCATGCCTCCACTACTATTGTAGCGCAGTTCTTTGAAGACAAATGTGCAGGTTTGGTAATGGCTGCCGAATTGGATAACGCCAAAAAGGTTTTAGAAAATGCACAAAAACCTTTTACCGCCATTATGGGCGGTGCAAAAATATCGGATAAGATATTGATCATCGAAAAAATGTTAGATGTTGTCGATAACCTGATCATTGGCGGAGGCATGGCTTATACCTTCTTTAAAGCATTGGGCGGGAACATCGGTAACTCGCTGGTAGAAGTCGATAAACTTGACCTGGCGAAAGAACTTATTCAAAAAGCTAAAGCAAAAGGCGTTGAGCTGTACCTGCCCATCGATTCGGTAATTGCCGATAAGTTCGATGCACAGGCCAATACCGATGTTGCCAACAACATCAATATTAACGATGGCTGGATGGGACTTGACATTGGCCCCGAAGCCAGTAAAGTATTTGCCGCAGTCATTGAAAATTCAAAGACCATTTTATGGAACGGCCCGATGGGTGTTTTTGAAATGGAAAAATTTGAAAAAGGAACAAAGTCAGTTGCCGAGGCCGTGGTAAACGCTACCCGAAAAGGTGCCTTTTCGCTGATTGGCGGTGGCGATTCGGCTGCTGCCGTGGCTAAGTTTGGATTTGAAGACAATGTAAGTTATGTATCGACCGGTGGCGGTGCTTTGCTGGAATATTTTGAAGGTAAAGTTTTACCGGGCGTAAAAGCGCTGGAGTAAACCGCGAAATATTTCTATCCCCAAAAAAAGGTTACTGATCGGTAACCTTTTTTTGTTGTGCTTATCCGGCTGTTCGCAATACTTTCGCGGAATAAACCGAATTGTTATATTTGTTAATCCGATTATTAAAAACCCCATAAATCCCTGCGTTGTATGAACATTTTTGTTGCCCGGTTAAACTTTAAAACAAGTAAAGAAGACCTCGAAAAAACATTCAGTCCGTTTGGACAAGTAAGCTCTGCCAAAATTATTACCGACCGTGACACCGGCCGATCAAAAGGTTTCGGTTTCGTGGAAATGCCCAACGATGACGAAGCCAATGCAGCCATTGCCGCATTAAATGAAACCGAACTTGACGGACGAACCATTGTGGTGAAACCCGGAAATGCAAAGTAATTTTTAAACCACTTTGTGCAAAAGCCCCAACACGGGGCTTTTTTATTTCCATCAAACAGAATTAATTTTCTACATTCGCTGGTAATGGCTCCTACAATTAATTTACAATACACCAAACTTGCAGGCTTTATCGGTGGCCCGCTTTTGTTTGCCATTCTCTGGCTAACCATCCCAACCGATTTTATATCGCCCGATGCGTATAAAGTATTGGCTGTTGCTTCGTGGATGATCCTCTGGTGGATTTCAGATGCTGTTCCGTTTTCGGTAGCGGCTCTGTTACCGTTAGTTTTGTTTCCGTTGCTGGGTGTGCTGCCCATGAACAACACCGCAGCCGCGTATGCACATCCCATCATTTTTTTGTTTATGGGAGGCTTTTTTATTGCCATCGCCTTAGAGAAACATAAACTGCACGAACGCATTGCTTTAAACCTGATCCGGTTAACCGGCACCTCAGGCAATGGTATTATTCTGGGTTGCATGATGGCCACAGCCTTCATCAGTATGTGGATCAGCAATACCGCCACAGCCATGATGATGTTGCCCATTGCGCTGTCGGTCGTTAAATTAGTTATCGCATCAAAAGAAGAAATGAAAGAAGGCCCCCTTTCGGGCGAACGTAACTTTGCGCTCGCCTTAATGCTTGGCGTTGGCTATGCGGCTACTTTAGGCGGCTTGGCCACCATCATCGGCACACCGCCTAACATGGTGTTTGTGGGGTTGCTCAACAAGTTTAACGGACAACAAATTTCGTTTGGCCAGTGGATGTTGATTGGCGTACCGGTAGCCACCGTATTGCTAATCGCCAATTACCTGATTGTTACACGGATTCTTTTCCCAAATAAGATTCAAAAAATAAAAGGATCCGATACATTGATCGCTTCACGGCTTGAGGCCATGGGCAAGCTTCGCACCGAAGAAAAACTCGTGTTGCTTATTTTCAGTGCCACCTCTTTCTTTTGGATTTTTCAGCAACTCATTAACGAACAACTGTTCCATGCCGAAGTATTAAACGACACCAACATTGCCATGGCCGGTGGGCTATTGATGTTTGTAGTGCCTGCCGATCTGAAAAATTTAAAATTCATTTTGCATTGGGAAGACACCAAAAACATGGCCTGGGGCGTGCTCATTTTGTTTGGTGGCGGTATATGTTTAGCCGAAGGGTTGAACGAAACCGGCATCATCCATGCCGTAGGCGCCTGGATTGTCGCCCAAACCGAATTCAACGTGTTTTTTATTTTGTTGCTAATTGTTATTGCTGTTGCCCTTTCGGAAATGATGAGCAACGTGGCCCTGGTAAATATTTTTGTTCCGGTAATTTTTGGCATTGCCGATAGCCTGCATGTAAACCCGGTTTTATTAGCGTTGCCCGTAACCCTTGCGGCCAGTATCGGTTTTATGTTCCCGATTGCCACGCCTCCCAACGCCATTGTGTTTTCGAGCGGTTACATCCGTATGAAAGACATGGTGCGGGCAGGGTTTTTATTAAACATCATCTCTATTCTTATTATCTGGCTAGCATCCATCACACTGGTAACGTGGATTTTCGGGTAAGCACCTGAATACCCTGCGCGCTCATCGTACAGGGTATTCATGCAACCTGCTCCCGCCTTATTTTTTTCCTTGTTCTTCCTTATTCTTTTTCTCTTCAATAACATAAGCTGCTCCCAACCCCAAACCGCCAAAAATAAACAGCATTGAGAAGTATGCGACTTCCTCCATGTTGTAAGTACGATCAAGAAAATAAGCAATTAATAAACCTATTCCGGCTCCAACAAAAAGTAATGATGCACGCAACGGCCCCGAGGTATTAGCGCGTTGTTTCTTGGTAAACAAAGCAGGGTCAACACCCTTTTCGATCATAGCCATGCGTTCAGTATTTTCAAATCTGCGCAGGTAAACAATCATGTAAAAAAAACCGATAATGGCTACGATGGGTATCATGATCGCGAGAACTTGTGTGAAATCGTGCATAACTCTTGTTTTTTAAGTGAATTTGCCCCTATGACGCATATTTTTTTTACCAGGTTACAGGCTGTTTCAATAATCAAACTGCAAATTTCGGTAAATCATAGCAATCAAAATTATAATTTGATTGTTGGCAACTGGAATTTGAAACGCGGAAGCTGTAACTTTTCCAAAAGGTCTTGCGTCCAAGCAACGTCATGACAGATGAGAATTCGCTGATTGATCAAATACTGGCGGGTGAACAGCAATTGTACGGGGAACTGGTAAACCGGTACAAAAGCTACACCTATACAATCGCTTTGAAAATACTTGAAAACAGACCTGAAGCCGAAGAGGCAGCCCAGGATGCTTTTATAAAGGCTTTTCATCACCTGAAAAACTTTAACCGCGAATCGAAGTTTTCTACCTGGCTGTACCGGATTACATTCAACACGGCCATCAGCTATAAGAGAAAACACAAAGCCTCGTATCAAAGCATTGAAAATGTAGTGGTAGAATACGACCCCGGAGAAGACCCGTTAGAAAGGTCGGATAAAAAAACATATATCAGTCAGGCCATGCACAAGCTAAACGAAGCCGACCGCCTGGCACTGAATTTATTTTACTTGCAGGAGTTTTCGCTGGAAGAAATTGCGGATATTACCGGTATGCAGGCCAATACCGTGAAAGTGCGCATACACCGGGCGCGCCAGCGACTGGCCGATGAATTGAAATCTGTACTTCAAAAAGAAGCATTAACCTTATAGCGTTATGAAAATAACACAGGCACAAAACGATAAACTGCTTGACTATATCGATGGCAACCTGGAAGGGTTTGAGAAAAAAAATATAGAACAGCTTTTGCAAACTTCGCGTGAGCTTCAGGCAAGGTTAGAAGAACTACGCAAGATAGACGCTGCATTACGGTTGGTCAGAGCCGAACAGCCAACCAAAAATTTTACGCAGCGCGTGCTGCATAAACTGGATCAATACCCGCTGCGAAACAGCGGCTTCACACTAAAAAACGGCATACTCTTGCTGGTGGGCGTACTCATAGCCACGGGCATTGGTACGTTATTAGTGGCAGGCGGTGTGTTTGACACCACCAGCAGCATTGACCTGAACCAGACCATTTTGCCGAACAAATACATTCAAAAGCCATTGCCTACATTTAATTTCAATGGAAAGCTGGTTGTCAACATTATTATTTTACTGAACATGGCGTTAGCCTTCCTTGTGCTGGATCGTACTATTCTAAAACCGTGGTTTAACCGCAGGGCAAAAACTCATTTCGATTAGCTTCAAACCTGGCGCTGAAAGAACATTAACGTCATTGATCTAATGTAGGTCGTAAACTTTTATTTTACAAGAAAAATTATTGCTGGTTTTTCCAGCATTACGTTGGCGCTTAACATAAAAAACCCTGACCATGGCCAGGGTTTTGTTTTGTATAGTACCAGCTTAATTAATACCGGTAGTAGTCTGGCTTGAAAGGACCTTTAACCTCTACCCCGATATAGTTAGCCTGTTCAGACGAAAGCGTATCGAGTTCTACACCTATCTTCTTCAGGTGCAGGCTTGCTACTTTTTCATCTAAGTGTTTGGGCAGCATATATACTTTGTTCTCGTATTTATCGGTGTTCGTCCAAAGCTCAAGTTGCGCCAACGTTTGGTTGGTAAATGAGTTCGACATCACAAACGAAGGATGGCCTGTTGCACAACCCAGGTTCACCAAACGACCTTCTGCCAACAGAATTACCTGACGACCGTTTTTCAAGGTGTATAAATCTACCTGAGGTTTAATCTCATCTTTCGATGCGTTTTTATTCAACCAGGCAACATCAATTTCATTATCGAAGTGGCCAATGTTACACACAATGGCTTTGTCTTTCATGGTTTCGAAATGGCGGCCTAATACAATACCGAAATTTCCGGTAGCCGTTACCACGATGTCGGCTTCTTTCACGGCATCGTCCATTTTCTTAACAGCATAACCATCCATAGCGGCTTGTAACGCACAAATCGGGTCAATCTCGGTAACAATTACACGCGCACCTGCACCACGCAACGATGCCGCAGAGCCTTTGCCCACATCGCCATACCCGGCAACAACAGCCACTTTACCGGCCAGCATTACATCGGTAGCCCTGCGGATGGCATCAACTAACGATTCTTTACAGCCGTATTTGTTATCGAATTTCGATTTGGTTACCGAGTCGTTAATATTAATAGCCGGTAACGGAAGTTTACCGTTGTGCTGGCGTTCGATCAAACGGTGCACACCGGTAGTAGTTTCTTCAGAGATACCTTTAATGCCGGCAACTAATTCGGGGTAACGATCTAACACCATATTGGTTAAATCGCCACCATCATCCAAAATCATATTTAACGGCTGGCCATCGGTAAAGGCAAACAGGGTTTGCTCGATACACCAGTCAAATTCCTGTTCGTTCATTCCTTTCCAGGCATATACCGGAATACCCGCAGCGGCAATGGCGGCAGCGGCATGGTCTTGCGTAGAGAAGATGTTACAAGACGACCAGCTTACTTCGGCACCCAGTTCGATCAGGGTTTCGATCAATACAGCCGTTTGAATAGTCATGTGCAGGCAGCCTGCAATACGAGCGCCTTTTAGTGGTTTTTTAGAGCCAAACTCCTCACGGATGGCCATTAAACCCGGCATTTCGGCTTCGGCTAATGTTATTTCCTTACGGCCCCAGGCGGCAAGCGAAGTATCTTTAACTTTAAATTTAAGCGTAGATTCAGTAGTGGTCTTCATGGATTGTATTTTTAACAAGCCGCAAAGATATTATAAAGGTTTATGAAAAACACAAGGTTTTAAACGATTGTTTGGTTTATTGAACCTTTACGGGATCAACCCTGTTATCAGCCGAAAATAACCGCCTTATGATAAAGCCCACCATTAAAGTTGATATTGTATCGGACGTAGTTTGCCCCTGGTGTTACATCGGCAAACGCAGGATTGAAAAGGCCATGAACGTATTGAAAGACAAATACAACTTTGAGCTGGAATACCACCCTTTTGAACTCAACACTGAATTACCAAAAGAAGGCACCGACCAAAAAGCTTACTTAGCGGCAAAGTTTGGGGGCGAAGATCGCTATCGCCAATTAACCGCTAATGTGGTTTTGGCCGCAGCACAGGAAGGTCTGAAATTCGATTTCGAGAAACAAGCGATAATGCCCAACACCCGTGAGGCGCACCGTATCATACAGTTTGCCAAGCACGAAGGTGTACAGCCTGCGGTGAAAGAAGCCTTTATGAAAGCCTATTTTGAAGATGGTGTGGATCTCTCGAAAAAAGAAAACTTAGTAGCCGTTGCCGTACAGGCAGGGTTAGCGAAAGACAAGGTAGAAGCATTGTTAGCCACCGATGCCGGCTTAGCCCAGGTAGCGCAGGCCGAACGTGAATTACAAAAATTGGGAATATCGGGCGTGCCGTTTTACATTATCAATAACGAGTTTGGGATTTCAGGCGCGCAGGCCAGCGAAACATTTGTTCAGGCATTTGAAAATATTGTTGCCGAAAAATCAAAGACCAATGCCGCAGGCGAGGCTTGTGATGTAGAAAGCAAAAACTGTTGAGGTGTCATATTCCGACACTTAATTTTAAGTGTCCACCAAGTCCCTCCTGAATAATTCGCATAAGTGTCGAAAGCCGGATGTCACTTGCGTTGTTTTCTATTCTCGAAATGTAAGTTTTGGTTGTTCCGCATTTCTCAGCAAGCTGCTCTTGTGTAAGACCTTTCTCTTTGCGAAGTTCCTGAAGCATCACTCCGAGTTTAAATGCCTCAAATTCTTGTTCATACTTCTCTCTTGTCGCTGTTCCACGTTTACCGTATTGCTCGTCTAAGTGGTCGGTAAAAGATGTCAGGTTATTTCTTTTCTTTTTCATCGAAGTATTGTTTTTTAAGTCTTTCTGCCAATTCAAGTTCATTTTTGGGGGTCTTCTGAGTTTTCTTCCGGAAGCCATTGATTATAATAACCAATTGACCTTTGTCAAAAAAACTGAAAACACGGTAAATGTCCGAACCAACTTCAACACGGATCTCAAAAAGCCCTTTTGAGTTTGTAACGTACTTGAAGTATTTATCCGGAACCCTGTCAACCGTTGCAATAAGTTGCAACGTCCAGTTGAACTTCTTTCTGACTTCCGGTTTTAATGTTTCAAGAAAATCACGATAGTAGTTCTTGTAGTAGAATATATCCCTGATAAACTTATCGGCCATTACATGATATTACCGGAACAAAGTTAGCTAATTAGGTAACATACTCCAAATTCCCGGGCTGAAATGGCTTTTTACGAGGTTTCATTCGCATTACTGCTAACTTCGGGGTGTAGCACACCTGATTTTTCTATTATATTTACACTCAAACAACAGGCGATGGGGTTCGCCTTGAACCGCCCGGGTTCCGAAAGGGATCAAGGCTGATAACTCCTGTTCAACTAAACTTCATTAACCATGAACAGGACATTGCTTTTAATTGGCACAGGCGGACTTCTCGGAAGTGTTTGCCGTTATCTGGCCGCTTCATTCTTCACAAAAAATTTTACTTCGCCTTTCCCTTACGGAACATTTGTCGTAAACATTTCGGGTTGTTTGCTTATCGGGATTTTTTACGGGCTTTCCGAACGCTATCAATGGATGACACCCGAATGGCGGGTTTTTCTTACAACAGGTTTTTGCGGAGGCTATACCACGTTTTCTTCGTTTGCTTATGAAAACATCAGACTGTTGCAAACAGCCGAATACATAACGTTCGCTGCTTACAGCCTCGGAAGTTTTATAGCGGGACTACTGGCCGTTTTTGGCGGAATAATTTTTATTAAACTGATAACATCATGATAAATCCCTGGCACCAGGTTGACATTGGCAACCAACAGCCCGACATCGTTCAGGCAATTATTGAAATCCCGAAAGGCACCAAAGCAAAATATGAATTAGATAAAGCCACCGGTATGTTGCGGCTCGACAGGGTGCTTTACTCTTCTGTCCATTACCCGGCCAACTATGGTTTTATTCCGCAAACATTGGGTGAAGACCACGACCCGTTAGATATTCTCGTGCTGTCGCAAATTGATATTGAACCGCTTTGTATTGTGAGGGCAAAAGTTATTGGGGTAATGCGCATGATCGACAGCAACGAGGCTGACGATAAAATAATTGCCGTTGCCGCAGACGACATCGGTGTTTCGCACATCAGCAACATGAACGAACTGCCTTTGCATTTCATCAGCGAACTGAAAAATTTTTTTGAGGACTATAAAAAACTCGAAAACAAAACCGTGCGGATAGAAGATTTTCAGGATGTAGCAACCGCCCGGCAAATTATCGGGCAAGCTATTTCAGATTATCAGAAAAAATTTAAGCCTTAAGTATTTGGTAACGTGGGGGTTGTTGCACAGAGAACAACGAAGACATTCACCTGAGTTTTCGCACAATCAAAATCAGTTAAACTTCAAAGATCATTTTTCTGTAAATGAACTGTTTCTTAGTTGTGCAACAGCTACTTTTGTTGGTGGCCGTTATTCTCATATATCCTTAAGTAATTCTTTTACTTCAGGATCTTCAATAAATTTTTCGAAATGTCTATCGACAATACCCATTCCGTTTATTGGATTGTATCCCATTTCACACAAAGTCCTCGTAATTAGTTGATAGGTGAGAGTTCCTACCATGTTGTCCTTTAAGTCTTTGAAGTTATTCCTCTTTTGTATAAAGTTTTTTAGAAATATTTTAAAGTCTTGAAGTGTCATTTGTTCTACGTCCTTCATCTTGTTCAGGACGGGGATAAAATGTTCATGGTAAATAATATTGCCGTAAAGAGTCGTAGTGTCTTTTGAACTCAACTTTATTAGTTCGTCAATTGTCCCTGTAACTTCATTAATTCCATTAGCGGCAATTTCAATTGACTCCCTGTCTTTGAAATTAAAAAGAGTCATCGCTATATACTGATTATTGTTACGCTTGTCCGGAAATATTATCAAAAATTTGCCACTCAATTTGAATATTCCTGAGTGACTTTTGTTATCTTCTTCAAAATCTTTCTTCCTAAGGTCTGAGTACAACGTTCTCATCTCCAACGAGTCACTTGTCAACTTCATTTCAATCAGTCCGCTTCTATTTATAGCATACCACTTCCCAGTAATTTCTTGGGAGAATATTTCGGTCGTTACTATTGTCAGTATAAATAATGGTAGGTAAATCTTTTTCATAATAATTGCCAGCAACGTTTGGCGATAAGCCACTACATAGCTTATATGCCCCTATTGGGTTCTAAAGTACAACCCCGCCTCCTATAATCCAACGGGCTTTGTCCACGAAGACAGGATACTAAATATCAACCATTTAAACGCCCACTCCAGATCTCGCGGGTAATCGTATAAACAAAATTCAGTTTAGAGGCTTCGCCAAAATACGCTACCGTTTGCTCACCGGTTTTCATAGCACCTAATCTGCCAATGGCTATTTGTGAACGAACGTTTTCTGCCCCGATGTGAAACCGCACACAATCCACAAATTGAAAAATGTAATCAAGCATCATGGCTTTTACCGTCAGGTTAATGCCCTTGCCCCAATATGCTGTTGCATAAAAAGTATAGCCGATCAAAATGCTATTCTCTTCTTCATTGTAATCATAAAACCGTGTGCTGCCGATAATCTTGCCCGTGGCCTTATCCACAATTTTGAACGCGCCTTTACTTTGCATAGCCCCTTCAAAAAAAGTACGGAACACCGCTTTCTGCCAGCGGTCTTTGTTGGGGTGTTGCTCCCAGATTTTCGGGTCGGCCGCTACGGCATACAGCGCATCGAAGTCTGTTTCCTGTAACGGGTACAGGGTAAGGGTATCGTTTTGAAGGATCGGCTGGATATTTATCATCGGTCTAAACTACACACGTATAAGCTGCAAAAATATAGGAATACGCGAAACGCTGGCCATATTTCCGGCTAACCGGCAGCGGTATTCCGGTATTTTCGCGGGCGTTTGTATGGTTATCGTGTAACCTCATCCCTAAAAAACCGTAGGGCTAATACATGTGTCCTTGATCAAAAAAGATAAAATATAAACACATGAAATCCGTTACCGTTTTTTTGCAGGAATCTTTTCCTTTCTTCCTCGACAGCGACCGGAAAAATGTGCAGTTGGCGTTTTTTCAGTGTTTGTTCATACTCGGGTTTATGTCGCTGTTTTTTCCGCAACCGGGTCACAATTTTGTTATCATACTCATTATTGTAAGCGTTGTGTTCACCGTGATGTGCCTCAGCATTGTTGGCCTGCCTAAACTTTTTCCCAACTGGTTTATCTCCGAAAACTGGACTATCGGCAAACATATTTTTTTCAGTTTCGTGCTGTGCATCATCATTAGTTTGATAACGCCATTGCTCATTCATAACCTGAACGGCTTTATGAGTGATTACGACCTCTGGTGGACGATGTGCGCTTTTTCAATCGGCACACTCATTTACGGAGGGATGTCCATTTTATTAGTCACGATTATCCTGCGCAACATCATGCTGAAAAACAGTTTGAACAATGCCGTGCAGGCCAATGCCGAACTGGCGAAGATCAGCACGTTAAAACATTTACATCCGCCTGCCGAAAACCATCACTTGGTAACGCTATACTCCGACACCAGCGAAACCATTACCCTGCCGTTAACCGATTTGGTCTATATCGAATCAAGCCACAACTACTCTACCGTGTTTTGGAAAACCGACACCGGATTAGCGAAAAAAATACTACGCATTTACCTGAAAAATCTTGAGGCGCAGTTGAACAACGCGTTCATCATCCGCTGTCACCGGTCGTACATTGTAAACATCAACGCCATTACCCACGTTACCGGCAACACGAACGGGTACAAGCTGAGCTTAGCCGATACCGATTTTACCATTCCGGTGTCGCGCTCCAAGGGCACCGAGGTGATCGAGAAGATCAGCCAGATCCGTAACCTGGCCGAACTTGCTTAGGGAGGCATAAAAAAATTTCTTATTAAGTCATCCGAAACGGTTAGTAATTCGGCATAATGGCTCCATCTCAATCAATACGCGGCAACAAATACTCACCATTGGGCATTGATTTGTTGGACTCCTCTGGAGTCCTGAGGTTTGTAGCATAATTTTTAAGCTACAAACCTGCGACCCCTTCCGGGGTCGCACTATTCAATCTAATCAAACAGGTGTTTTTCGTTGTGCCCAATGTTTTATATGATAGTCAATCGCATCGTCATTCATCCCAAAAGAGCTTTATTGGCCTGTTTTGGTAGCCATTCAGAACATTGCATGGTTAAACTTCCCATTTACGCCAGCGGTAACATCTTTTAAAAAAAGATACCGTTGAGGGAGGAAGTTTAAAACCACATTCATGTTTACATTACCATTACCTCAAGTTAAAGTATGTTTTATTGCCGTGCTGTTGCTGGCGTTCGCGTATTGTCAGGCCGCAGCACAAACACCGTCACAAACCATTCGTGGCATTGTAACCGACAACATCAGCCAAACGAGCCTTATCGGGGTATCTATCCGGGTCGAAAACAATCCGGCATTGGGTACGGTTACCGATGAGTTGGGGAACTACCGCCTCAGTAACGTACCATTAGGCCGACAGACATTAATCATATCCTACATCGGGTACGAAACCCAGGTTATCCCCAATGTAATGGTAACTGCCGGTAAAGAAGTGATCTTAAACATTACGTTACAGGAAAGTATAAGCCAGTTGGATGAGATCACCGTAACAGCCGATACAGACGAAGACAAAACCACTACCCGCAACGATCTGGCAATGGTGAGTTCGCGTTCGTTTAATGTTGATGATACCAAGCGTTATGCCGGATCGATTGGCGACCCTGCGCGTATGGCAGCAAACTTTGCCGGAGTAGTTGGCGGCAACGATGCCCGCAACGATATTGTGGTGCGCGGCAACTCACCGTTGGGTATGTTGTGGCAGGTAGAAGGCTTGAACATGCCCAATCCCAACCACTTCGGTTCGCTGATGAGCACGGGCGGCCCTATCAGCATGATCAACAACAACAATCTCGATAAGTCTGATTTTATCACCAGCGCTTTTCCGGCACAATACGGTAATGCAACAGCGGGTGTGTTTGATATTAATATGCGCAAAGGCAATAACGAAAAAACCGAATTCATGGGGCAAATCGGTTTCAATGGTTTTGAAATAGGTGCCGAAGGCCCTTTCTCTAAAAAAACAAAAGCTTCGTACATGGTTAACTACCGGTATTCTACTATGGGTATTTTTAATTTGCTGGGCATTAATTTTGGAACCGGCAGCAGCGTGCCGCTGTACCAGGATTTGAACTTCAAGTTTAGCTTCCCGACAAAAAATAACGGATCGTTTTCTGTTTTTGGATTGGGAGGCGCCAGCAAGATTGATTTAATAGGCAGCGAAGCCGACCTGGATGACGACCACAATTTATACGGCAACGAAAACGCTGATACATATCCGCGTTACTTCAGCGGTATTACCGGTATTGCCTACGAGCAACCGCTTACAAGCAAAACATTTATAAAGATCGTGGCCGGTATCAGTCGTGGGAAAGAATCTTTCACCAGCGACTCGGTAGCACGCAATGAACAACACGAAGTTACCGGCAAGTACCGTTGGCGCGAGGCCGATTTCCGCGTAACAAAATATTCGGCAGCCATGCTCACCCGCACCAAGTTTAGCAGTAAGAGCAGTCTTACTTCGGGCGTGAACATCGATATGAGCGACTTCACATTATACCAGCACGACATCGCGCCTAACGTTGGCCGCGATACAGTTCGCCTGAATGTTAACGATCAAACCGCGTTATACCGGTTCCATTCAACCTGGAAACAACGTTTCAGTCCTAATTGGCTGTTTCAGCTTGGGGCACACGCACAATACTATAACCTGAACAAGCAATGGGCGGCAGAGCCACGCACAAGCCTGCAATACATTGCCAACGGTGGCCGGCATAGTTTCAGCTTAGGCTACGGACTGCATAATCAAATCCAGCACATCACTACATCGTTTATGCAAACCCACGTGAACAACGAAACATATCTTACCAACAAAGATTTGAAGTTCAGCACAAGTCACCACACCGTGTTCACTTATGATTGGAACATCGCTGAAAACCTGCGCTTAAAAGCCGAAACCTATTACCAGGCGCTCAGCAATATACCGGTCGAACAACATCCTTCATCTTATTCGGTCGTAAACATGGGTGCAGGGTATGCCCCCGGCACACAAGACAGTTTAGTGAACAAAGGTACCGGGCGCAATTACGGAGTTGAATTAACGCTTGAGCGATTTTTTAACCAGGGATATTATTTTTTGGTTACCGGATCGTTGTTTAACTCGAAATACACCGGCAGCGATGGCATTGAACGCAACACCGGCTATAACACAAATTATGTACTGAACGTGTTAGGCGGTAAAGAGTGGAAGCTCAAAACGGGCGACTTCTTATCGGTTAACCTCAAGTTTACAACGATTGGCGGCCCGTACCTGACTCCGTTAGATTTTGAACAATCACAAGCGGTGGGCTATGCTGTGTACCGCGAACACGAAGCCTTTAGCGAACGCCAGCGCGCTTACCTGCGTGCCGACTTGCGCGTGTCGTTCCGTAAAGAATACAAACGCAGCACATTAGAAGCCTCGCTCGATTTTCAAAACCTGACCAACCAAAAGAATATTTTTTCAGAAAGTTATAATCCACGAACCAACTCCGTTGTTACGGTATATCAGCAACCGTTCTTTCCGGTTCCGTATGTGCGGTTTACTTTCTAATAAGGTATGATCATTAAGAGGCTGTATTAAATAACCCACGTCACATCGAACGCAGTGAGATGTCCCCAGCTTGATTGCTAATTAACGGGATGTTTCACTGCGTTTGACATGACGTGACACTTTCGATACAGCCTTTTGTTTCTGGCATCGCCAAAAAACCTTGCTTTTTATTACCCGGAACAGCTTCTTTTAAAATTTATTGCGCGGACATCTGTTGGCAAAGGCTGTTTTGTATATTCGTACAGAATAATGCGCGTATGATTATCACTCACAATATCCGCATCGGTAGTATTTTAAGCGGAGCCTGGAAAGTATCGATTGTGAACCTCGTAACCTGCGTGGTGGCATGGATCGTTAACGAAACCATTATCAAAAACTATTTTGAGTTTCCGGTTATTGTGCCCACGCTGTTGGGTACGGCACTCGCTTTTTTTATTGGGTTTCATAATAACCAGGCATACGACCGCTGGTGGGAAGCCCGCACGATCTGGGGCGCATTGGTAAACGACTCGCGCACGTGGGCGCGGCAATGCATTCAATACATTCCGTTGCCCGTAACCGATAACCTCGTACGCAGGTTAGTGTTGCGTCATTTAGCATTTGTGAACGCATTGCGTGAGAACCTGCGTTTGATTGAGCCTGCGGCCTACCGGCAATACCTGAACGAGCCCGAACAAGAGTATGTCGATCAGTTTTCAAATAAGCATAATGCTATTCTTGACTTACAGGCCAGCGAAATCAACCGGCTGCATAAAACGGAACTGATCGATGGGTTTACATTCATGCAACTGAACGAAACCATTAAAGCGCTTTGCGATCACATGGGGAAATCGGAACGGATCAGAAACACGGTGTTCCCGACTACGTACAGTTATTATTCAAAAATGTTTATCTGGTTTTTGATTGGCAGCGTTACCATTGTACTCAGTAACGCCATCGGGCCTTGGGCGATCATGTTCGGTTTTTTAATCGGATACATATTTTTAACCATTCACCAGATTGGTGACGCCCTGCTCGATCCGTTTGTGTACATCTCAACAGGCGTACCACTCGATCAGATCACGCGCACCATCGAAATCAACCTGTTAGAAATGCTGCACGAACCGAACATACCCGACCCGGTTAAATCAGTCAACAACGAATATGTAATGTAAATCTATTAAGTAAGGTGCCCTACACCTTACAATACTAATATAGTATAGACATATTATTTACAAATATATTTGTATGTTGTAGGGTATTACCCACAAAACAATCATGTTGATTATAAAACGATATTCAATTAAAAACGAAAGTGATATTTTCAATCATATTTTATTAGATACAGAACCATTTGGATATTTGTCAAGCTTAGACAGATTCTTTAGAGGGGAAATAAGAATTAAGAAAACGTGGATTGGAAAAACTGACCGAAATAGAAATACGTTTAGAATAATGAGAACGAAGGTCGGGTTTTTCAAGACCGGAATCTCAATGACAAAAATCTGCGGACAGCTAACACATGACAAGACAAAAATAGAAATCAAGATAAAACCAATAATATTTGTTGTTATCAACTTAATCTGGGTGACAACATTTTTAAGTTTTATTATTGCTCATTTTTTCAATAACTGGATTGGATGGACAATACTTGCCGGACTAACATTAATTCAATTATTAGTATTCGTTTTAGATTTCAGAGCAACTGACGAAAAGTTTATTAATTATATAGAATCGTTAAGAGGTAACACTCTACAACAAAGTCCCTAACATCAATATTATGAAAAAGAAACTTACCGCAGAACAGCGCAGCGAAATACTGAATACGTTAAAAACCCGTTTTGAAAAAAATAAAAACAGGCATAAAGGTATTGACTGGGCTAACATACTCGCCAAATTAGAGAAAGCGTCTGAAAAATTAATATCGCTTTACGAAATGGAAAGCACCGGGGGCGAGCCGGATGTGGTTGGCTTCGATAAAAAAACAGGCGAATACATTTTCTTTGATTGTTCGGCCGAAACCCCCAAAGGCCGCAGAAGCATTTGTTACGATCAGGAGGCGTTAAAATCACGGAAAGAACATAAACCCAAGAACAGCGCCATGCAAATGGCCGAAGACATGGGTATTGATATGCTAACCGAAGCGCAATACCGCGAGCTGCAAAAGTTGGGAGCGTTCGATGCCAAAACTTCGAGTTGGGTAAAAACCCCGGATGCCATCCGCAAACTCGGGGGAGCCCTGTTTTGCGATTACCGTTTTGGGCACGTATTTACATATCATAACGGAGCCGAATCGTATTACGGTGTTCGGGGCTTTCGTGGTGCGCTGCGGGTTTAAAGAAAAATACCATCGGGTAGCGACCCTCTTCCCTTACCCAAACCGTTTCAAATAATTACCGATCAGCGTAAGCGCAATGGCAATGATTATAATTAAAACGTGAAGAAAATGTACTGAACCTAACAGGATATGTACCACAATCCAACCCAATAACACAATACCCAAACCGCGAACGGTATAGGCGTGGTACCGGAAATCAAACAACAGGCTGATAAAGGCGATTATGCCGCCTAACCCGATCAGCACAAACAACAACACACCCGGAATACGGTACGAGTGAAACGGTGTACCTTCTAAATACGCCAACGGCAACCCGATAATATCGGCCGTACCCCAAAACACCATCGGCACACTGCCTGCCAAAGCGGTTAAGCTTACCAAGGCCAGCAAAACCAACCCCACAAACTTGAAATACCTGCGTACCTCGGTCGAGTTATAATTGATCTGTTTCATCATCCGTGCAGGTAATACATTCCCGTGCCAATGAGGGCGGTCAGCAAAATGGTAATGTTAGCGGCCGTGCCCAAACCGGTATCTTCCCAGTCTTTTACCATCAGGTATTCCGAAATAGCCACGGCAACAATGCACACCAACCACCAGCCGGGCGTAAAATGGAAAAACAATAAACCCGTAACAACAAACAGGATGGCTGCCGTTAACCACAACAAGCCCTGCATTTTAGTAATGGGATAACGTACCCCCGGCAACGAGGCCAGCCGGTATGCTTTTATAAACCCAACAATGTGCAATACAGCGTGCACCAAAACCAGCGATAGTAGAAAAACTCTCATAACAATGGTGTTTAATCAAACGAAAATTACTTTCAATACCCTGCGCAAACCCTGATGATCGTCAGTTTATAGTCTGATTTTCAAGCAATTAAATACATAAAATTATCCTGATAAAAATCAGGATAATTCCTTACGGGTATCATCATCAACACTGGCCTGACCGCCCTACTTTTAGCTTTTAAAAACAACCGTTCCCTGATATGGAAATTGAAAAATTCAGCTACGACAACAAGATCGTTAAAGCATTTATGATCGCCACCGTGGTGTTTGGCTTAGTGGGCATGCTGGTTGGGCTTACCGCAGCCATCCAGCTTGTATATCCGATCTTCAACTTCGACACCCAGTACACAACCTTTGGTCGCATCCGGCCGCTGCACACCAATGCCATCATTTTTGCCTTTGTGGGCAATGCCATGTTTGCAGGTGTTTATTATTCAATGCAGCGTTTATTAAAAACACGTATGTTCAACGACATGCTGAGCTGGATCCATTTCTGGGGATGGCAGTTAATCATCCTGGCTGCAGCCATCACCCTGCCGTTAGGGTTAACCACTTCAAAAGAATATGCCGAGTTAGAATGGCCGATTGACATTGCCATTGCGGTAATCTGGGTGGTTTTTGGCATTAACATGATCGGTACGATCATTAAACGCAGAGAGCGCCACATGTATGTAGCGATATGGTTTTACATTGCCACATTTGTTACGGTAGCGGTTTTACACATTGTAAACTCGTTTGCCATACCGGTAACGTTCTTCAAAAGCTATTCATGGTATGCCGGTGTGCAAGATGCCCTCGTGCAATGGTGGTATGGCCATAACGCGGTGGCATTCTTCCTCACCACTCCGTTTTTGGGTCTCATGTATTATTTCCTTCCCAAAGCGGCTAACCGCCCGGTATATTCGTATCGATTATCCATTATCCACTTCTGGTCGCTGATTTTTATTTATATCTGGGCAGGTCCTCACCACTTATTATATACATCGTTGCCCGATTGGGCGCAATCACTTGGCGTAGTGTTCTCGATCATGCTTATTGCGCCATCGTGGGGCGGTATGCTTAACGGTTTAATGACCCTTCGCGGGGCGTGGGATCGTGTACGCGAAGACCCTGTTTTAAAATTTATGGTGGTTGCCATTACAGCGTACGGTATGGCTACGTTGGAAGGCCCGCTGTTGTCGCTGAAAAACGTTAACGCCATTGCCCACTTTACCGACTGGATTGTTGCCCACGTACACGTAGGTGGCTTAGGCTGGAACGGTTTCCTGATTTTCGCCATGCTGTACTGGATCACGCCACGTATGTGGAACACCAAACTGTACTCGACCAAGCTTGCAAACGTTCACTTCTGGTTAGGCACGCTGGGTATCATCTTCTATGCCTTACCGCTGTACGTTGCCGGGGTAGTGCAAAGCTTAATGTGGAAAGAGTTTAATCCGGACGGATTCTTAGTGTATAAAAACTTCTTAGAAACTACCGTTCAAATATTACCCATGTACGGGCTTCGGGTAATCGGTGGTGCATTATACCTGACAGGTACCATCCTTATGACGTATAACCTGATTAAAACGGCTTACGCTGGAAGTTTCTTAGCCAACGAAGATGCCGAAGCTGCACCGCTTGCCAAGAATTACGTGGCCAAATCTGGCGGCTGGCATCACCGGGTGCTTGAGCACAAACCTGTGTTGTTTACTGTGCTGGCCTTAGTAGCCATTTTAATTGGAGGTGCCATCGAAATGGTGCCAACCTTCCTCATCAAATCAAACGTGCCCACTATTACCAGCGTTAAGCCTTACACTCCGCTCGAACTGCATGGCCGTGATATATACGTTCGTGAAGGTTGTGTGAATTGCCATACGCAGATGATCAGGCCGTTCCGCTCAGAAACCGAACGCTATGGCGAATACTCAAAAGCCGGTGAGTTTGTGTACGATCACCCCTTCCTGTGGGGATCGAAACGTACCGGACCCGATTTACACCGCATTGGCGGAAAGTATTCAAACACCTGGCACTACAACCACATGCTTGCACCCGATGCGGTATCAACCGGATCGATTATGCCGGCTTATCCGTGGTTGTTTGAACAGATGATCGATCATAACGCAACAGCCGGAAAAATAAGAGCCTTGCGTAAAATCGGTGTACCGTACCCGGAAGGTTACGAAGACCAAGCCACCGCAGACCTCGACAAACAGGCGGCTATTATTGCCGAAACATTGGAGTGGGATGGCATCAGCGTATCGAAAGATGCCGAGATCATCGCCATCATTGCTTACCTGCAACGGTTAGGTACCGATATTAAAGGCGAAGCCAAAAACTAAAAACTGATAAACGTTACCATTATGTATAAAAACGTTCTTCAAAACATTGATAACATCGCCATCTGGCCGGTGATCTCGTTCGTTATCTTCTTTGCCTTTTTTGCAGGGCTGTTGCTGTATGTGCTGTTGGTCGATAAAAAATTCATCAACCACATGAAGTCCATGCCTTTAGAGGATAACACCGTTACACAATCAAAAAACCTTAGCCGCGAATAACTATGTGCCCTACATCTTTAACCTCACAAACCTTATCGGCCAGCAAAATTGTTGGCGAAACGAAATGCTCAGGTAAACGCGAAACGTGCCGCAAAAAGAAAAGCGGAAACAAATCGTTAATCAAAACCATGGGAGTATTGGCGGCCA
The DNA here is from genome assembly GCA_964404445.1 of uncultured Roseivirgaceae bacterium. GTDB lineage: Bacteria > Bacteroidota > Bacteroidia > Cytophagales > Cyclobacteriaceae > UBA2336. Next base: position 434,771 of record CAYOJW010000002.1, read on the forward strand.
TGCTGTTGTTTACAGTCAATACCGTATTCGCGCAGGCGTCTGCCCAGCCTTCGTTCTTAGACGACCCCTTTAACAATCCGATGACCCCGCTGTATTTAATTACAGCACTAATCGTTATTGTTATTGTGTTGATTGCCTTTGTAGGGTTTTACCTGATACGGGTTGTAAATATGCTCACAACCGAAGCCGAAAAAGACCAGGCAGCAAAATTAGGCATTGTTTACGCACCACGCCCAACCTGGTGGAGCCGATTTATAAAAGAAGTCAACGCTTCGGTACCGGTTGAAGACGAACAAAGCATTGAACTTGATCACGCTTACGATGGTATTAGAGAACTTGATAACCACCTGCCACCGTGGTGGAAATGGCTGTTTATAGGCACCGTTGTTTGGGGCGTTGTGTACTTAGTGGTGTATCACATGGGCGGAAATATGCCCCTGCAAATACAGGAATACGAAAACGAACTGGCTCATGCCGAAGAACAGCTTAACAAGCTAAAAGCATCGCAGCCGCAAGCCGTTATCGATGTAAATACATTGGAGTATTCGGCCGATGCCGAAATCCTGAGCAATGGCAAAAGCGTTTACACAACAAACTGCGTAGCGTGCCACAACAGCGATGGCGGAGGAAACGCCATTGGGCCTAACCTTACCGATGCATACTGGTTGCACAAAGGCGATGTTAAAAGTATCTTTACGGTAGTAAATGGGGGTGTGGTCGAAAAAGGTATGCCTGCCTGGGGCAAAACCATGAGTCCGAAGGATGTACGCGATGTAACCTTTTACGTTATGAGTTTACAAGGCACAACACCGGCCAACCCTAAAGCACCGCAAGGCGAACTATTTACCCCTGCGGTAGTGGCTGCCGATAGCACTGCCGTACAGGCAGCATTATAAAAGAAAGCATGGAAGGCACCGTAAGGTTAGATATACGCAAAGAGCGACTGTTAAAAAGCAATGCTGTTACCGATTTCGATGATGACGAATTTCGCGACAGCATTGCTACGGTAGATGAGCACGGCAAACGGATATGGTTATATCCGAAAAAACCTTCGGGCAAATTTCACGGCTGGCGCATATTGGTTACTACCGTATTGCTCACATTACTGTTCAGTGCTCCTTTTATAAGAATAAACGGTCAGCCGTTTATTCTGTTAAATGTATTTGAACGCAAGTTTGTGATTTTCGGGCAGGCATTTTGGCCGCAGGATTTCTTTCTGTTAGCGCTTGTGTTGCTTGCATTTTTTCTGTTTATCATTTTGTTTACCGTTGTATTCGGGCGGGTATGGTGCGGATGGATGTGCCCGCAAACCCTGTTTATGGAAATGGTGTTCCGCAAAATCGAATACTGGATTGAAGGCGATGCAGCCGCACAACGCAGACTCGACAAAGAACCGTGGACGTTCTCTAAAATCAGAAAAAAAACACTCAAGCATACCCTCTTCTTAGTAATCTCGATCATTATAGCCCACACCGTTATGGCTTACCTGATCGGTACAGAAAAAACATTTGCGATCATTAGCCAGTCACCTTCCGAGCACCTTACCGGTTTTATGGGGCTGGTCGCCTTTACGGCAATCTTTTATAGTGTATTTGCCAAGTTTCGCGAACAGGCCTGCATTGCTGTTTGTCCGTACGGCCGCTTGCAGGGCGTGTTGCTTACGCGATCATCTATTGTAATTGCGTACGACTGGCTGCGGGGCGAACCACGCGGAAAACTAAAAAAGAATCAGCAAGAGCCGCAAACTACGGGCGACTGTATAGACTGTAAATTGTGCGTACACGTATGCCCTACCGGGATCGACATCCGTAACGGTACACAATTAGAGTGCGTAAACTGTACGGCATGTATCGATGCGTGTGACGATGTAATGGTGAAAATCAATAAACCGAAAGGATTGATTCGTTATGCATCCTACAATTCGATTAAAGATGGTGTTGCCAAAATTATCAATGCCCGTGTTATCGGGTATTCGGTTGTGCTGGTGGCCATCATCAGCCTGTTAAGTTTTGCCCTCATTACCCGTTCAGATGTTGAAACCACTATTTTAAAAGTGCCCGGCACACTGTACCAACGCGAACCGGGCATGATCACCAACCTATACAACGTTGAGTTTGTGAACAAAACATTTGAACCTGTTACGCTGGAAATGAAAGTGGAATCGCCAGCAGGCGCAACCATTACCCGTGTCGATGGCCATGTGATTAACATTCCGGCCGAAGGCTTCGTAAAAAGTGTGTGCTTCATTCGTATCCCCGAACAGGAAGTAACCAACGCACGCACCATTGTAAAAGTAGGGGTTTACAAAAGCGGTGAATTGATTGAAACAGTAAAGGTGAAATTCATCGGGCCGGTAAGCTCCGCATCAGACGCTAAACGAAAGTAAGATGAGCATTGGAAAATGGATTGTGGTAGCTTTTGTGTTGTTTGCCGGGTTTATTGCCACCTTAGTAGTGGTGTGTATGCGGCAGGACATCAGCTTAGTATCGAAAGATTATTACAAAGAAGAACTGGCCTACCAGCAACAAATTACCCGCATCAACAACACGGCACGTTTAACAACAAAACCCGTGGTGCGTGTAACCAATCGCGCATTGGTTATTACGTTAGACAGTACAAACCGTGTTGACCGTGGCGAAGTAAAATTATTCTGCCCGTCAAACGCCCGCATGGACAGAACATTTACCCTGAACCAGGACAGCAACCTGTCAACAGGTTTTGATTTAACCGGTTTACAAACGGGCATGTACAGGGTAAAATTTTCATGGACGTTGCACGGAAAAGATTTTTACCACGAAGAAATTATTAACCTGTAAATGATTTACGCAGCCTTGGCTATGGGTTTTTTGGGTAGCCTGCATTGCATAGGTATGTGCAGCCCCTTGGCCATAGCCGTAAGTAACCTTCGCGGCAATGCCCTTCGTAACCGGTTAGTGTATAACAGCGGGCGTATTGTAAGCTACTCGCTGTTGGGCGTACTGGCCGCTGCCATTGGCACGGGGTTTCAGGTAGCGGGGCTGCAGAACACACTGAGCATTGTATTGGGCAGTCTGTTAATTATTGCGGGACTGGCCGGTGTTTCGCAAATACGCATACCCGTGGTTACGCCCGCTATCCAAAATTTTACCGCGTTTATTAAAAAGCTCTTCTCAACGTTTTTAAGCAAAAAAACAACGGGAGCAGTATTAATATTAGGCTTTTTAAACGGATTGTTGCCATGCGGCCTCACCTACTTAGCATTAACGTATTGTATAACGTTGCCCGCCATAACCGATGGCGCACTGTTTATGCTGTTTTTCGGTATGGCCACACTACCCGTTATGCTGGGGCTTACCGGCATTGTACAGATTTTAGTAAAACGTTACCACATCAACTTTCAGCGTGTAACAACCATCACCTTAATTGCTTTGGGTGTGTTATTGATCTCGCGTAGTGTGCTTCACCAACACGCGGCACACCCGGTTGACCAGGATGGTATCACACTTTGCAAATAATTTTTTTGTGAGTAACCGATTTTAGTCTTAAACCACATAGGTTTTTATTGATTACATTATCATAGCCCGGCATCCGGGTGAGAATCTGGCAGCTATATATCCCGCCAAGCGGGACTGTGTTTTTTTTACTGAATACCGTGAGGTAACCATAGTTTTGCAAGCAAAAACACAAAAGTGATGGTGCAGCCTGTGTTAAGCAGTCCTATGTGGTTAAAAAAGCCGCATTATCTTTTAGGGTATGAACAGATTCTCTGATTTTTTAAAAAAAATTTTAGCGGATTTTTTTCCTGCCGTCTTTGCGCAGAGATTCGACATTCCATTTCAACCGATTGAAATAAGACCGTAAGGGCTTTTTTTACCCTAATTCCTGTCAGGAATATGGCTGATAAAGATCATGCCGCTGCAAAGCACGCATCACCTTACTCCTAAACATGCGCTTATATCTTTCGCATGAAATAAAACGGTAAGCACTATGAATTTAAGAATCACCACCAGCCTCACCATTGTATGTTTCGCACTGATGGCGCTCAACGCCCACGCACAAGAAGCCTTTGCATTGAAGTCTGCCAAAGCTTCCATTAAAGGAACTTCTTCGTTACACGATTGGGAATCGGAAATTACCAAAATAGATTTTAAAGGGTCTTTGCTGAAAGAAGGAGGCGCAGTAAAAACCATCCCTTCGGCCGAAGTAAAAGTTCTGGTAGAGGGTATCAAAAGTACCAAAGGCAGAATCATGGACAACAAAACCAAAGATGCCTTCAAGTATGAAAAGAACCCGTACATCACCTTTGTACTCACGAACGCAACGGTAAAAGCCGATGGTTCGATTGATGCAACCGGCAACCTGACCATGGCCGGCACTACCAAGGCCGTTAAGCTGGCTGCCAAAACCAAGGTACTGGGTACGGGCGATGTTCAGTTAACACTTACGCACAACCTGAAAATGACTGAGTACAAAATGGAACAACCTACGGCCATGATGGGTACGATCACCGTAGGCGATGAAGTAACCGTACTTTTCGACCTTACCCTGGCACCTGCCCGCCAACAGGCTAAAAAATAAACGCACGAATTATTAACCATTAACTAAATTTTAAAACTCCATACTTTATGAAAACGATCAATGCAATACGCTTAGTTTTTGTTGTGGCGCTCCTTTGGGTTGCCAACAGCGCACTGGCGCAGGCTCAGTTAAAAAACTTCCGGCCTTATGACAAAAACGGACTTAATGTTTTCGAACCTAAGAAAGACACAACCAGCACCTCGAACGAAGTTGAAGTAAAAATCGGATCGGCTTTCGCGTTGCAGTTCCAGGCATTGGATCATGAAAACAACGCCAACGCAGTTGTTGTTGGTGGGGTAAACCAAAACGGGTTACACAAACTGGGAAACAACTTTAACTTAGCCACTGCCAACCTGGATTTTGACGTGAAACTTTACAACGGTGTGAACCTGCACCTGAGAACCTACCTATCATCACGCCACCACCCCGAGCCTTACGTAAAAGGCGGTTACATCACTATCGATAAACTCGACTTCATCCGTCCCGGTTTTTTGGAAAACATCATGAACAAAGTGACGTTTAAATTCGGTCACATGGAAAACAACTATGGCGATGCGCACTTCAGAAGATCGGATAATGCCCTGGCGATCTATAACCCGTTTGTTGAAAACTACATCATGGATGCTTTTACTACCGAAGTAGGTGCCGAGGTTTATTACCAAAGTAACGGATGGATTGCGATGGGTGGTATTACCAACGGTAAACTAAATCAGGCTGTATCAAAAAGCGGAAGCACTGCGCCTTCTATTATCGGTAAAGTAGGCTACGACAAACAGTTTACTGACGATTTCAGGTTCAGACTCACCGGCTCATTGTACTATACAGAACGCTCTGCCAGAACTTACCTGTACTCAGGCGACCGTGCCGGCTCCAGGTATTACTTCGTAACAGAAAACACTGCCGCAACTTCTTCAGCAAACTACGCTTCCGGCCGTTTAAACCCTGGCTTCAACAATGAAATGACTGCCATCATGGTTAACCCTTTCGTTAAATTCAAAGGATTAGAGTTCTTCGGATTAATAGAAAAAGTATCTGGAAAAAATACTGCCGAAACTGACACCAGAAGTTTTACGCAGTTAGGTGGTGAATTATTGTACCGCTTCGGACAAAAAGAAAACTTCTACATCGGTGGCCGTTACAACGTTGCCTCTGGTGAGTTAGCGTCACGCGCTGTGTTAGATGGTGTCGGTTCGCCCACAGGCAATACTGTATCAGAAGACATCGATGTAACCCGCATAAACCTTGGTGGCGGCTGGTTTATGACCAAAAACATTATGGTAAAATTAGATTACGTAACCCAGAAGTATGACGGATATAACAACGACAGTAAATTCTACGATGCGAAGTTCAGCGGAGTAGTGCTTGAGGCTGTAATAGCCTTCTAAGTTGGTTGGTGAGTGGGGCTGTCCCGGTGTTTTTATCGGGGCAGCTTCTTTTTATTTCTGTTGTGCTTAATTTTACAACCATGAAATGAGCATAAACAAAATGACTTTCAAAAACCACCAGAACTGCCTGCGAATTACATGTGACCATTAAAAATAAAGTTAGCACATGAAATATTTAACCCCTTTACTCTTCTTAACCCTCATGCTGTTTTGCCAGGCCACCACACACCAGGAAGGCAAATGGATTATTGATTACAACAGCCAGTTGCTTATACACGGACAAACCAACGTTAATAAATTTACCTGCTTCATCAGTTGTTATAACAATGTTGATACCCTGGCGTACAGCCTCAGCCCTAAATCAAAGGCGCTGATGTTTGAAAAAAACGGTATGGTTATTCCGCTCTACAATTTTAACTGTGGTAATACCTTAATCACAAAAGATTTTCGCGCTACGGTAAAAGCCGATCAATACCCGTATTTAAAAATCGCTTTCTTATCGTTCGATAAAAATATTCAAGCCGACCAGGCCACAGCCCGGATGGAAATTACATTAGCCAACGTGGTGAAACGGGTTACGGTGAAGTTTAACATGAATACCAAAGGCGATTTTCTGCAACTTACCGGTGACCACGAAGTTTGCTTTGCCGATTTTTCATTAGAAGCACCTCAACGCATGATGGGGTTGGTAAAAGTGCAGGAAGCGTTACACGTTGAGTTCAACTTGTTGATTAGACCCGTTTAATTTTAGATTTGAGAATTGAGATTTTAGATTTGGGAATTTCAGGTTTAGTATCCAACATTGATAATTGTAAATTGATAATTGTAAATTGTTATCTCGCTACACTCCAGCGCACCACTTTTTCAAGTTTGCCTCGTTGGGTTACTTTTATTTTACCGCTTTCAATTTCAATTAATCCTTCGTCTTTAAAATCCGACAGCACACGGATAACCGATTCGGATGCTGTGCCCACTATTTTGGCGAGGTCTTCGCGCGAAATACTGATCCGCTCTTTGCCTTCGTCTAACTGGCTTACTTTTAATAAGGCTTCGGCTGTACGTTGCCGTACCGAGTTATAGGCCAGGTTCACCAACTGGTTTTCTTTTTCGTTCACTTTGCGGCACAACAACGAGATAAAGCTGGCCGATACATCGCTGTGCGCATTCAGCAAAATCAGAAAATCGTTTTTGGGGATCAGCACCACTTCCGAGTCTTCCAACGCCACACCGGTTTCCTGGTAGGTGTTGCTTTCGAGCATAGGTTCGAACCCGAAAAAATCCCCGACTTTATACAAATTGGTAATCAGTTCTTTTCCATCGGGGTGGGATTTGTAACCCTTCACACTCCCCGATTTCAGAAAAAAAACATGAAGGGGCTGGTCGCCCTCGGCAAACAGTTCTGTTTTCTTTTTAAAAACTTTTACTTTTCGGTCTTTGCACAAGTCTTCAATGTTCAGTGCTTTTTGCGCATCACTGATAAAGTTATCTAAGCCTACCGGTGTATTTTCGTAATCGCGACTTAACAATGCATATTTACGCAGGCGTGTTTCAATTGCGTTCAGCAATTCGGTGTCGTCAAAGGGTTTGGTTAAATAATCATCGGCACCCAAATTCATACCTTTTCGCAAATCGGCCTTTTCGGTTTTGGCCGTGAGGAATATAAACGGTATGGCCGATGTTTCGGTATTCTTACTTAAAATGTGCAGTACGCCATAGCCGTCTAACTCGGGCATCATAATGTCGCACACAATCAAATCAGGTTTTTCGCGCTGTGCCAGCTCAACACCTATTTTTCCATTTTCGGCTGTTAACACTTCATAGTTGGCCAACGAGAGAATTTCGCCTGTGTTTTCGCGTATTTCCGTATTGTCTTCGATTAACAAAATTTTTTTCATCCTGTATTGATTTTCAAGATCCAAAAAACAAATCTATTTTAAATAAAAGGTATCGCTAAAGTTAGTTATTATAAAAGTTTTTTTCAGTCCGGTTTAATGGCCGGTACCGACACCACAAAGGTAGTACCTTCATTGTACCGGCTCTTAAAGTTAATTTTCCCGTCCAGTAATTCCACATATCGCTTCACAATGTTCAGCCCCAGACCAGTGCCCTGTATATTGGAAACATTCCCTGCCCGGAAAAACCGGTCAAACATGTGCTTATGATCCTCCTCCGGGATACCAATGCCGTAATCGCGGATCGTAATAGTTAAGTGGTCGTTATCGGTGGAAACCAGCAAATCGATGGGGCTGTCTGTACCGGAATACTTGCTGGCGTTTGATAACAGGTTGAATAAAATGTTACGCAACACACGCAAGTCGGAAAGAATTTCATCGTACGCATTGTTTAATTCAAGCCTGATAACCTGTTTTTCTTTCAGGCTGGCCTTCATTTCTTCAATAATATCGTTAAACAGCGTAGGCAAATGTACGGGCTCCTGAACGGCTACTATCTTGCCTTCTTCGAGTTTACCCAACGAAAGGAAATCGTTCAGGATGGCTGTCAGGTGTTCAACCGATGACCGCACACGGGTGGTGTGCTTATCGATTTTTTCGAGGTCGCCCCGGTTTTTATATTGATCGACCAACGAAATTGAACTTAAAATAGTGCTGAGGGGCGTACGGAATTCGTGTGAAGCAATGGAAACGAATTTTGTTTTCAGGTCGTTAAACTCGCGTTCTTTCTCTAAGGCTTTGCGGGTTTCTTCTTCGGCCCGTTTGCGCTCATTAATTTCTTTTTCGAGTTCGCGGATGGTTTTATGCAACGCTTCGGTGCGCGACTGTACCTTTTTTTCAAGTTCGGCCGCATACACAATCAACTGTTCTTCGCTTCGTTTGAGGGCTTCTTCTGATTTTTTTCGTTCCGATATATCGCTGATAAAAGCCATCACAACCAATTTGCCCTGCACCTGGGTATAGCTTAAACTGATTTCAACAGGAAACTCGGTGCCGTCTTTTTTTAAAGCCGACAGGTCGCGCCCCACGCCCATTCTGCGGGGTTCGGGGTGCGCATTAAACCCTTTTCGCATACTGATATGCCGGGTGCGGTAGCGCTCGGGCAGCAGTTGTTCGAGCATCATCCCATCTAATTCGTTTTTCTCATATCCGAAAATAAGCTCGGCATTGGGGTTTGCCACGATAATTACGCCCGCCTCATCGACCATCACAATGCCCTCTGACATACTCTGGAAGATTTCGCGGAAAGCATCGTTAGAAAGCGGTGACGATAAGTGATTCATTTCCATAAGGTGCAAAATACTGATCTTGCGGAACCTGACAAAAATCAGCATGAAAGTTGACTAATATTCCGGTTTTCATCTTGGCATCCCGGTATGTTTGTGAAATGAACACCGCCCTATCTTCCGTTCACAAAACCATTGTTTGCACGATTGATTTTTCGGAATCGACCGGGCAAACGATCGACTGGGCGGTTACCATGGCGCAGCAGTTACGGGCACACCTCACCATATTATATACCTACCGGCTCATCCAATCGCGGGGTGGCGAAATTGTTCACCTGAAAAAAAATATCGAAGAAGAAGCCAAGAAAAAATTCCTTGTCCTCGAAAAAAATCATTTAACCGGCAGGGGTATTTCGTATGATTTTAAAATCGAAGTCGGTTTTATTTCCGACCGCATCGAAAGCCTCGCCAAACGCAATACGCTTGATTTCTTAGTGCTCGATAAAAGCGTAAAAACCAACAACAACGAAACCGTAGAGGAGCTATTGGAGCACATTCACGTGCCTATGTTGCTGGTTCCGTAAAAGGTGAGATACAAAAAAAGGAGCATGATGTTGCTCCTTTTACATTTACGGCTTTCCGTAAACGTTAATCATCGTAGCGGATAAACTCCCCGGTCGAACTAAAAACAATCTCGATATTGCCCACCAGGTCAACTTCGTAATTCCCGTTGCGGCCAATCTCTAATTTCGTGATAGCATTGGCTGCATGGTTGGTTTCTACATACGTAACAATGGCCGTAGGTATTTCTGTTAAAATTGATGCAGGCACAGGCAAACCATATCCTTCAACTTCGCGCCATGCACCCTTGCTGTTAAATTCTATTTTAAAACCATTGGCAAGTTTCACTTCATACTCGGTACTACCTTCCGTATCTTTTATTATACGGATAATGGCAACATCTGTAAAATGATCAGCCAAAAAAACTTTTGCTGCCTCTGGTAAACCATCTTGTGTAATCACACGTTCATCATCATCGCATGAAAATGTAACTAAGGCAATAACTGCTACAAACAGGGTTGTGAATATTCTCTTCATCATCTTTCTTTATTTTGTTTTGCTGCTAAGACGAAAACCAATATACGAAGGTTGGAATGGTCTTTACTTTTTTTTAAAATATTGAAAACACATTGTTACAAGCCTGCTTTCGCTTTCCCCACAGCGTACCTGATACCTAACGAAATACCAATAGTGGCCGTATTGGTTTTATTAAGGTTAGCAGGCAATTGACTGTTACCTCCGTAAATATTACGCATACCGTATGCCGCTCGAATACCCGGTACAAGAATCAACTTATCTGTTACCGAAAACTCTGTTTCCATGCCGGCCAACACACCATAATCCCAGGGCATATACTCCTCAGTAACTATCTGACCTTCACCACCAATAGAGGTTGAAGCCAGTGTAAGTTTAGAAGCATGTAAACCAGCCGCAAAATACACGGGTGGAAGTTTGCGTTTTTCAAAAACACGGATACGGTACACGAATTGTATTTTTTGATAATTCAACCTGATGTTTTTTGTTTGATACAACACATCGATATACTCCTGATACCGTTGCCCGATCTCCGAATAAAAATAATACTCGGCCTGCACAAACGACTTGTGCCCAACCGATCGCTGTACGGTTACGCCAAACTCTTTTCCCCAGGTAACTTTGGTACTGCTCAACGAACTGCGTTTTAACCCGTTACTGGTTTCAGGGTTAAGCAGCCAGGTATTTTTTATACCGGCAATTAAACCGATCTGCCACTGCGAACTGCGGGTTTGTTCATCCTTACGCACCGAGTCTTCCTGCGCTATTTGCTGTACCGAATCGCTTTCCAGCGGAATTAGAATTGAATCTGCCGCCAATATATCCTCTGTCACTATTGGGTTTTCTCTTTTAATGAAAAAAGTCTTGTTGTGCAGCTCTCCGTTCAATGATTGAATGTTTTGTTCTTTCAACTTATCAGCAACCACAGAAGTAATACTGGTACTCTCCATTAGAGGTATTTGTTGATTTACTTCGGCCATAGGTTTCACCGTTTTTTCGATATTTTGTTTATCAGTTCTCTCTTCGCGACCTGAATTTAAATTACTGTTTTTTCTCACGGTTGAAGGCAGGCTTTCCGTCATCTTCGTTTCTGCATGCGATAATTCAACACTCTCTTTATGTTGAACAGGTCTATCTTGCACCGGTGTTGTAAGCGTGATTAACACCACAGCAGCAGCAATCCAAAAGAGTCTGGGAAGCCTTTCGAGTGCAGGCGGTTGAGCAGCCGGTACTGTTTCAGGCAAGGTTGCTTCAATCTGATTCCAGACATCATCCAGGTCAAGTGTTTCTAAAACGTCCTCCCACACCTGATCAATATCTAACTGATCGGCAACGGCTTCCCATACACCTTCGGGTGCAGGCTCGTTCAGACTTTCGAGCCACGTTTTATACGCTATGGTTTGCTTATCGCCCATTATGCCGAAGGTGATAGCCATTCCTGTAACAAGATACGCGCACGGTTAAATTGTGATTTCGAAGTACCTTCTGATATATTCAGTTTCCCGGCAATTTCTTTATGGGAATATCCTTCTACGGCAAACATGTGAAACACTAATCGTGCCCCTTCCGGTAACCGCCTGATGTGCTGCAAAACATAATCGGCATTCAGCTTCAGGTATTGGTTGGCCGGTAAACTTACGTGTTCATGCGTACGATCGGAGGAATCTTCAAAATACCGTAATCGTTTTTCTTTTCGATAAAAATCGATAGCCGTATTGGTAACAATTCTTCTGATCCATCCCTCTAACGAATTAGTTGTGTTATAATCCTGAATATTTTTAAAAACCTTAATAAACGCTTCCTGCAAAATATCTTTTGCCGCATCACGATCGCCTGTATAGGAAAGGCAAATGTGATACATTTTTGAGGCATATTGCCGGTACAATACCTCCTGTGCCTGCCTGCTGTTTTGCAGACATGCACGTATCAGTTCGGCTTCGGTAGCATATCCACTCATGGCTGTTGAATCGTAAGGGTGACTGCACCCTGAATACGCCCGGCAAGCTGACTGTATATTGCTGCGTTATATTCTTCACTGATCACAACGGCCTGCTCACTGTTAAGCGGAAATGCACGGGCGCTTTCCAACGCTGTTGAAGTAATTGGTACAAACAGATAGGTTGGATCAAGTATAAGTGTTGCCTGCGAAACAATTTCCTTTTGCAAGATTACCGAGGGCATTCCGTTTTGTGTAGCATCGATGGCAATTCTTCGGATGTCGTCATTTAACGAAACCACAACCGGGAACGTTACATCACCGTTGGTATATCGGCCAGTGAGCAATAAGCCCGGCTTTGCTTTTGTAATGTACTCCTGAAGATCGCCCGTTTCGTCATCATCACCATCACTACCAAATTCAAATTCATAATCTTCTTCCCGTAACGTGGTATAAAATACCAACGTTTCGTACGCACCCTGGGGGATTTGTAACGTTATAGCCGCAGATGTTTCCGGAAGCAGGGTAAAATACCCTGTTTCTTTATTGAGGCTCCGTGTAAAGTACATATCATTTTCATTCACACGCCTGCCGCTGATGTCAAGTTTTGAAATATTCAGCTCCAGCCTGTCAATCACCAGCATACCTCCCATCGCGGTTGTTGTACTGATTGTGGCCTGAAAATGCAGGGTAGCCGGTTCGGTAAGTTCATCTTTTGAACACCCTGCAAAACCGGTAAGCAGCAGAACAAGCAATGCCCCGAAAAGGAGGTTTATAATGTTTTTTGATTGTACCATGCACTTAAAGCCAATTTAACCTCTGCAAGACGAAAGGTGTTCCTGAAAGGTTGGAATGAGGAGTAAAAATTGTATTCTTTTTTTCGTTCGCCAATGCCAACCGGTTATATTTCACCTTTATTTTCTGGCGGGTATTTTTTCCTGTTTCTTTCCAGATTTGTTTTTCACTTTTGCGGGATATGAAATTGCTCATCATCGAAGATGAAACCGAACTGCAAAAAATCATGGTGCAATCGTTGCAGCAGGAGAATTTTGTAGTTGAAGTTGCCGGTGATTTTGTATCGGCTCAGGATAAAATCGGGGCATACGATTACGATTGCATTTTGCTCGACATTATGCTGCCGGGTGGCAATGGCCTGCAATTGTTGCAAACCCTGAAGAAAATGGGGAAGTCCGATAACGTGATTATCATATCGGCTAAAAACTCTGTGGACGATAAAGTGCAGGGGCTTACGCTCGGTGCCGATGATTACCTGACCAAACCTTTTCATATAGCAGAATTAACCGCAAGGGTAAAATCAGTATTACGCAGAAAATCGTTTGAGGGAAAAGATATACTTACGCTCGGCAACGTTGAACTGAATTTGACCGAACGTTTTGTACTGGTTGACGGCAACCCCCTTTTGTTAAACCGTAAAGAGTTTGACGTGCTAACCTACCTCGCCATCAATAAAAACAGGTTAGTGAACAAAGCATCGTTAGCAGAACACGTATGGGGCGATGGCATTGACCAGGCCGATGATTTTGAGTTTATCTATTCGCAGATAAAAAACCTTCGCAAAAAATTAAAAGAAAGCCATGCCCGGGTTGATGTACAGGCCGTGTACGGTATCGGCTACAAATTAGTAACCGAATGAAACTGCTCAACCACACATCCAGGTATTTTGCCATAGCCCTGTTTCTTATTCTCGGGGTGTGGTCAGTAGTTTTTTACATCAACATGCTCGATGAAGTGTACGACAGTTTAGATGACGGGTTAGACAATTATAAATTATTGATTATTGAAAAGGCACACAACGATTCGACTGTATTGCACAAACATGAGTTTGAAGAAAGTAATTACGCTATACATGAAATTCCGGACGCCACAGCATTAAAAATGAAAGATGTGTACCGCGATACACTCATGTATATGCAAAATGAAGAAGATTACGAACCGGTACGCCTCTTAACCACAGCCTTTGGCCTGAACGGAAAATATTATCAGCTTAGTGTTATTTCATCGATGGTAGAAGAAGACGATCTCATCGAAGATTTACTGTATGCCATCATCTGGTTGTATGCGGCCATGCTGGTGAGTATCCTGCTGATGAATAACATTTTACTGAAGCGAATCTGGAAACCTTTTTACCACCTGATGGATCAGTTAAAAAAATTCAGGTTAGGAAAAGACGCACCCCCAACCCCGTTGCCCAGCACCGTAGAGGAGTTTAAACTGATGAACGAAACCGTTGATTCACTTATTCAACGTACCCTCGAAACATTTCAAAATCAGAAAGAATTTATCGAGAATGCTTCGCACGAATTACAAACCCCGTTAGCCATTAGTTTAAACAAGCTGGAACTATTGGCCGAGCGTAACGATCTATCGGAAAACGATATGGCCTCCATTGGGTCGGTTATTCAAACACTTGAGCGGTTAACACGGTTAAATAAATCGTTGTTGTTACTTTCAAAAATCGAAAACCGGCAGTTTCACGACACTACAATGGTGAACCTGAACGAAGTTGTAAAAGCAACCGTACACGAACTGAATGATTACGCTACATACCGCACCCTAACGCTGTCGGTACACGAGCATGGTGTACTGGAAAGAACTATGCACACAACACTGGCTCAGGTAATGATCGCCAACTTAGTTAAGAATGCCATTGTGCACAACCACGCGCAAGGCACTGTGGCCATCAGCATTACAACAACTTCACTTTCCGTTTCAAATACCGGTAAAGAAGAGCCGCTGAACAGCGAACGGATTTTTGATCGTTTCCATAAAGAAACCCGCGAGAACCAATCGACCGGGCTGGGACTGGCCATCGTAAAAGCAATTACCACGCTATACGGTTTATCCCTGCGCTACAGCTATACTCAGGGGCAACATACATTCACAATTAATTTTATTCTGTAATCTATTCCAGATTTTTTCCCGAATCAGATTTTAGACTTGTCCCGTAAAGTCTGAATTTATGAGAGCACTGGTTTTTATTCCGATCAGTTTTTTGGTATCAACCCTCTATGCACAGGATAGTATTCCGGTTAAAGTTCGCCATGCCGAGCCCATATACATTGATCTGATCCGCGATTTAGGTGCGCGCAAAGGCGAAAAAGAATGGAACCTTGGCTGGAGCATTGCCCACGAATCAACCCTGATGGTAAATACGGCCTTTATCGAATATGAATTCGCACCTGTAAACCGGTTGGGTTTTGAAATTGAAGTACCGCTAACATTCTACAAAAACCTTGTTACCGAAAACCCGGAAAACAGCACACACCGCAATCGTATTGAAGGGTTAAAATTAGCCACACAATATACTTTTCTGGTAAACAGTAAACGCCAGCTATCGATGGCTTTCGCTTACATCCATGAGTTCAGGTTTCACTCCTTCTACACCATGCAAAACGAACACGTGCTTATAAAGGGCAACTTATTTAACCCTGTTCTTATCGCAGCCAAACGGTTGGGCAACCACTTTCATACATTACTTTACACGGGGCCGGTATGGAAAATAGCGTTACATAACCAACCGGCCGAATTCCTATATCAACTGAATGGCAGCATTCATTATATGATAGCCGCCCGGCATTTTATGGGCATCGAACTAAATGATGAAATATCCGACACGCACCATGCACTTACAGTCCGGCCACAGGTAAAAATGGTGCTGGCATCGAACCTGGCGGTTGGTTTTTTGGCGGGTATTCCCATAAACATCCGCGAAAGCGGCATGAGTTTTATGACCCGCATTATTTACGAGCCTGCACGAAAAAAATAAGCCATTCCCAAGTGTTTCCAGATTCGGGGTATTGATTTGATGTATAAATTTTAAAACACACAGTTATGAAAAAATTACTGGTATTGTTATCGGGTTTATTGTTGGGCATTGTAATGGCGCACGCACAAAACATTCCACAGGCGCAGGTTCCTTCGGTTGTATTAAACGCATTTAAGAAAGAATTTCCCAAAGCCAGCGATATTGAATGGGAATTAAAAGGCGAAGATTATGAAGTTGAATTTGAAATCGGGTTTACCGATCACGAAGTAACGCTGGATAAAACCGGGAAAATCATCAAACATAAACACGACATCAAGCAGGCAGATTTACCGCAGGCGATAGCCTCGGCAATTGCAAAAGATTATGCCGGATACCGTGCTTCCGACTTCAGCAAAACCATCAGCAACGGTACAACAACCTATAAGCTCGACCTGAAAAAAGGGCAGGATGAATGGGAAATCGTTTTTGACGAAAGTGGAAAAATACTCCATAAAAAAGCTGACTGAGGCATACGATAAATCAATGGCATGCTGTAAAGTTCCGGCAAGAGATCGTTCCTGCCGGAACTTACTTTTTAAACCGTATGTTAGCGGATAAATAATTTTTCATGGAATTAGGTATCTCATCGTTTGCCGATATGGCGCCCGATCCGGTTACAGGCCGGAAAGTATCGGCACCGGAACGCATCAATCAGTTAATCGAAGAAGTGAAATTAGCCGAGCAGGTTGGCCTTGATATTTTTGCCGTGGGCGAACATCACCGCCCCGATTACGCGGCCTCTGCCCCGGCTGTTATTTTGGGTGCGATGGCAGCCGTCACCAAAAAAATAAAACTCTCAAGTTCTGTAACAGTATTAAGTTCAGACGATCCCGTGCGGGTGTTTCAGGATTTCGCCACGATAGACGCCTTATCAAACGGCCGTGCCGAAATCATGGCAGGCCGGGGTTCGTTTACCGAATCATTCCCCTTGTTTGGGTACAGCCTGCACGATTACGATGAATTGTTTACAGAAAAATTAAACCTCTTATTAGAAATCAATCAACAGGAAAAAGTAACCTGGAAAGGAAAACACCGCGCCCCCATTAACAACCTTGGTGTTTATCCAAGGCCGGTACAGGAAAAACTCCCGGTATGGATTGCCATTGGCGGAACACCCGAATCGGTACAACGTGCCGCTACCTTAAACCTGCCAATGATGTTAGCCATTATTGGCGGCTCGCCCGACCGCTTTGCCCCTTTTGTTAAATACTATCGTGATGTTTCCGCACAACAAGGGTACGATGTAGCCAAACTTCAGGTAGGCATTAACTCGCACACCTACATTGCCGATACCTCACAACAGGCGGCCGATGAGATGTACCCGGCTTATGCCGATGTCATGAGCCGCATCGGGCGTGAACGCGGCTGGCAGCCAATGAACCGCGACCAATATGAATTAATGCGCGAACCACACGGAGCATTATTAGTTGGCAGTCCGCAACAGGTGATTGATAAAATCCTGTACGGATACGAATTATTTAAACATAGTCGTTTCCTCGCACAAATTGGTGTGGGCACAATCCCGCACGATAAATTATTGCGTGCGATTGAATTGTTCGGAACCGTAGTAGCACCAGCGGTACGCAAAGCGGTTGGGAAATAGATTCTCTCACGCAAATGAGAAGCAATTCATTTGTCTGAATCTATTTTTGGAGGAAGGAACTTGATTATCGTTCGAATTGGGGGTTTGTCAAGATACGTTGGGAATACCAAACTGTCTTTAGTTTGAGTCAACGTTATTGTATCAAGGCGTTCAAGGAGCCAGTCGTAAACATTACCCACACTATCTGGTAAGTTTGAGGATTGACCATGAATATATTTTATTTTAATCTTATTACTCTTCCGGTAATAAATCATAAGTTCTGTTGTTAGGCCGTCAACTGATTGGTTATACGCACTGTCAAGCTCCTTATAATTTATATTTTCAAACTTAATATTGAGAGAATCCCAAAATTCCTGCGATATTTTTCCCTTATGAAAACCTTCCAAGCGTGAGTCTTGTATCCCATTATACTTAACAGACAAGGAACTGTCTATATCAAAAATTTGAACAGGGCACGGCCCAAAACAACCTCCCGTTGCAAAAACAATTCTATTGATTCCATTTTTTCGTTCTATGGGTTTACTGTCTGTACACCTTGAAAATAAAGCTAATGTTAGTACCAGCTTCACTGTCCATGTAAATCCTAAGCATCTAATCATGTTATAATTTTACTATACTAATTCACTTACCTCAATAAAGTCACAGAATGTATTAATCAATATGACCTAAAATCGTTAAAACATAAAGGCAACACTGGTAAGTGTTTTATAATTATACTTAGGATATACCAAGAGTTTCCAAACAGCCTTTCTAAAAAAGATTATCGTTAATGAATTTAATTTCTTCGGCTGTTAATTTCACGTTAACCGCTTGGGCGTTTTGTACAGCCTGCGCAGCATTGCGTGCGCCCGCCAGGGCAATGGTAATACCGGGGCGTTGCACCGTCCAACGCAGCACCAACTGACTTAACGTTACGCCTTTGCCATCGGCAATAGGTTTAATCTTATCCAAGAAAGCGTTGGTCTTCTCAATGCTTTCGGTTGTAAAAAACCGGTTGGTTGCACGGTGGTCGCCTTCCTGAAACACATAACCGGGTTTTATTTTACCGGTTAACAGTCCGCGTTCCATCGGACTGTACGCCAATACCGATTTGTTGTTCTTGATACAGTACGGAACGGTTTCAACTTCTACCGCCCGGTTTACCATACTAAACGGAATCTGGTTTGAAACCAGCGTTACTGTTTTTTCGGCTTCGGCCATTTGTGCCGCAGTGTAATTGCACACGCCCGCATAGCGCACTTTCCCCTGTTGGATTAAAGTGGCTACCGCTTCAAACGTTTCGGCAATAGGCGTGGTCGATTCAGGCCAGTGGATTTGCAGCAAGTCGATGTAATCGGTGCCAAGGCGTTTCAGGCTGTCTTCACATTCTTTTATTACACTTTCTTTTCCGGCATATTTATAAATATCGATTTCTTTCCCTGAATTATCTTTGCTTTTAAATGCAAAATCGCCTTTGACTAAATCCCAGCGCATACCAAATTTGGTTAAGATCTGAACCTTATCGCGCGGAATGCCCTTAATGGCTTCGCCTACAATTTCTTCGCTTGTGCCCTGCCCGTATATGGGCGCAGTATCGATAGACGTAACGCCTTCGTTATACGATGCCCGAATGGCCCCGACAGCATCTTTGCGTTCGGTTTTGCCCCACATCCAGCCCCCGGCAGCCCATGCACCAAAGGTGATTACGGATATGTTTAAGTCGGAAGTTCCTAATTTTCTGTATTCCATAAATATTAACGTGTATGATTTATATGCTGATTGCAACGATAACTAAAACGGATGTAAAATAGTTTATTTCCCCCTCAACGTCACTCGCAGACTTAGGTTAACCCACAAATATGATTAGATTTAAAGAAATTTTTGGGTATTTCGGTGATGCCCCGGTAAACGGAGTTTTAGAGAACATCAGCGTCCGCTTTGCGTGTCGCTGATGGAGTGGAAATGTGTTTTTATTCATCCTGTTATTGTCAGTTTATAGAGCATAGTTATCAAACAAGGTCTTTTGATAAACATCTCCCTTAAACTTTTTGATTAACTCTCCTATAAATTCATAATGTTTTACGTATTGATTTGGAATAAAGAACAAGCGAATATCTTTACCTTTTAGTAGTTCCTTTTTGATTGCATCGGATTCTATTCGTTTTTTATTTTTATAATGCTCTGCACCATTTATTTCAAAAACAATAACAGGTTTATTTCCTTGATAAAGTATTCCGTCAAATTCTTTTTTATTTACAAGAGGGTTGTTTTTTTCTTCGGGAAATACATTAATGATTTTTACATTTCTTTCAAATCTACCACCTTTTACTGTACAATAATGTTGCATTGTTTTGTAAAAAAAGTCCTCAAAGTTAGAATCATTAGAAAAACCAATTGTGAATTTATTAACGTTACTTTGGGCAATTTGAGTTGTTCCGTTTTTTTCAACATAATCAATCAAAGCATATAAATCATCATCTTTTTTAGATAATATATCTATTGCTGTTTTGTCAGTTACAACAATCAAGTTTTCTTGAGCTCTGGTAACTCCAACATTTATTAATTGACTGTTATTTTTAATCCAATCGTATGTTTTTTCTGTTGTCTGTCTTGAAATCGCAGTTGATATTATTATGGTTTTATTTTCTTGTCCTTGAACTTTGTGAATTGTTCCACAATTTACAGAAGAATCTATTTCCCCTCTTTTTTTCGCTTCCTTTAAATAATGATTTATAACTTCCTCTTGATTTCTGAAAGGTGTTATAATAAAAACATCAGATAACTTGTTGTCTTTTACATACTTTACAATTTCGTTGGCCTCTTCTAATTGTGAGTTTTTATTCTTTTGATTTAGGTTATTTACATTTAGTAATTTTACTTCACCTTTGTTTTTAATCGCTTTAAGATTTAATCTATTTTCATAAAATCTCATATTGGAATAATTGATAATTTTTTCACCGCAACGATAATGGTAGCTTAATAAAATATCTCTTGAAATATTATCAATTTTTTTATATACTGAAAGTATTGAATTGCTGAAATAGTCGTGAACTTCATCAATTTCATACTGTTTCATTAGTTGTCTGTTACGAGATTCTTCAAAAATTACAATAGGTTTTAGTTGATTAGTATCGCCAATTAAAACCATATTTTCACATTTTGAAATCGGAAGTAAACTTGTGGCAATATCACATTGACCTGCTTCATCAATAGTCAATAAATCAAATTTAAACTTCTTACCTAATCTACGACTTGAAAGATTAGTCGTAAGAATAATAGGAAATACTTTTGTGAATTTTTCTAAATTTTCATCATCTGCTATCCAATTATTAAATTCTTTTACTTGTTCTTCTTCATCTTGAAGATATAGTATTTCAACGAGTTCCGTATAGTCTTTAGCTTTCAGACGTTTTATGTGCTTTAAAGACTCAAAATAAAAGAATTGTAACAGTTGATAATTGTCTTTAATAATTTCAAATACTCCTTTAAGATTGTCGTCAGTTGTTTCAGGAATTTGATTTAAACGTTCTTCGAGCTTCTGTTTTTCTTGTTCGAGCAACCAATAACTACCTTTTAAAAGTAACGCATCAATAAACTCTAAATTTTGTTTAAGATCAATTCTGTCTTCGTAATTTTTTAATTTTTCGAGTAATATTTTATTTTTTTCCTTTGACTTCTCTTTCAAAGAGAACAAGAGTTCTTCTTTAGGAGCATCTTTTGTTTCAAATTCATAAAATTCTTTAATCTCTTTTAATGCTTCTGCTGTACGTTCTTTATTCCCAAGTCTGATAATTGGAAACAGAATCTCTTTGTTTTTATATTTTCCTAAATATAATTTGTCTTTTATTCCATCAACCGGAGTGTTATTGTTTGAAGAAATCAACAACGTTTTATTGTTCGTCAAACAATTCACGACAATATTTAAAATTGTTTGAGTTTTTCCTGTTCCCGGAGGCCCTTGCACATAAGTAATCGGATATTTTAATGAATTATAAATTGTGCAAAGTTGGTCTATATTGACATTATTGTCATAAAGAACAATATGTGGTTCTTTTCTGTTTTTTCTATCGAGCAAGGATAAGTTTTGGAAGAATGCCTTTAGAGGAATTCTCATTTCATTATTTGTTTGTTCTGAATTTATTTCGTCATAAATAGTAGATATATCTATCTGTTGGTATCCTAAAACAACAATTTCAGGTCTTGTATTAGGTAACTCACCTGATTTAAAATTACCGTTTAATAACTCTATTATGCCTGATTTATCTTTTATAAATAACGCTTCAAAATCAGAGGGGCTTAAATCCGTATAATAAGACA
Organism: uncultured Roseivirgaceae bacterium; assembly: GCA_964404445.1. Taxonomy (GTDB): domain Bacteria; phylum Bacteroidota; class Bacteroidia; order Cytophagales; family Cyclobacteriaceae; genus UBA2336. The sequence goes on from CAYOJW010000002.1 coordinate 456,647, forward strand.
ATGAATATTTAATACCATTGATATAGAAGTTTGAATTAAAATGTGTTTTACTTCCTATTTGAAGTGTCTTTTTTATAGGGTCATAAGTTAAGTTTCTAAAGGCAACAATAAATTTCCCTTTTGATTCTATATCTATTGAAAATTCAGATAGAGCAAGTTGATATTCATAGAATTTATGATAATCATTCTTGTAAATATCTTTTATAATATGGTTTTGTTGTTCATCTGTCAGTTGATAGGGATTTTGATTGATTAACCCTGATAAATCTATATTAGGAATTAAATGTTGTTTATGTAAGAAAGGGTTATTGTTGGATTTGTAGCACTCTAAATAATAATTTAATATATTGTTGTTATACCTGTCAAATTCGTATTTATCCAAACTTTTATCTTCGTCAATCTTTTTTATTAAGTTATCAGAAACATCATAATGCGAAAATTTTAAAATTTCAGCAGTCTGAATACTTGAGATAAAAATCTTTTTACCTAAAAGAGAATTTTCTTTTGAGGCATTGAATTGATTAACAAAAAGTTCACCATTGGCATTAATGTCTAAAATGCTAATCCAAAAAAATGTAGTTTCCCCTTTTTGATTTTTATAAGAGATATTAAGATACTTACCTTCTCGGATAGCTTTGCCTATAAGTGCTGTTATTTTTTTATCAATCATTTCACTTGTCTTGCCTATATCGGTTTGTGTGTTGTCTTAGCCTTGCCACCAACTCGTTTATACCCCTCACAAAACTGCGCCAATCCAACCGTTTTATGTTGGCTTAGCACCATAAGCGTGAGGCTTATTTCAGTACCAAAAATAACTTTTTCTATCACAAATCATCAAACAGGCTTTTAATGTTTTGAAGGCTTTTGGTGCTTACATGGGTGTATATTTCGGTAGTCCTAACTTCCGCGCCAGTGTGGGATGTAAAATAGTTTATTTTCATTTGCAAGAAGTATCTGGGTATAGAACACCTACATTATTGTTTTCAAGAAGGCCGTTACCTCAGCCGCGATTTGTTGATGATCGGAAACATCAGGATGATCGCCACAACCTTTGGTGTATTGTTTTTCAAATACATGAGTGCCGATGGTTACTTCGTTTGAAGTTTTAAAATACTCCTTCACGGCCTGCAAATAATCACGAAGCGCCTCGCGCAAAGTATCGTTGGCCATCGGACTTGACAGGCATACAAACTTAGCGTTGGGATAAACCGCGTGCAGTTTTTTAATGAAGTTAATATAAGCCGATGTGAATTGTGCCGAATCCTGCACGCCATCATTCTGCCCCAGGCAAATCACGACCACATCGGGCTGAAAACGTTTAAAATCCCAGGCAAGCGTGTCGTGTGCGATGTCCATTTTATCAAACACCTGCGGCATGGTATAGAGTTTATCACAACAACTGTGTATCAGTCCGATACCCGACTCGGAGGTCAGGTGGTATTCGGCATTCAGGTTGCGGGCAACGATTGACGCATAACTATACCATGCGCTGTGCTGATCGTACCACTGTCCTTTTCCGCATGGGATGGAGGTTGTTTCTGCCCCCATCCCACTCGTGATGGAGTCGCCAAAAAATTCAATTTTTAAGAAAGGCTTTGCCGGAAGCTGCAAAAGTTTGTTGCATTTCAAACCTTTAAAAACAACGTACCCGATCAGCGCCTCAGTACCTTTACTGATCATAATAGTATGCGTGCCTTTTTTTAGCATGGGCAATGTTATCACGTTGTGGATGGTATCGAGTTTAATGCGCAGCGGCTCCCCGCCATCGATACTTATTTCTAAGTAATTATGGTCGCTGCCCCATTGCACCTGGTCGTCTATGATAACCTGACAAAACGAACCTTCAAACTTTGCGTTGATGTACGCACCGGCCATCCACATACGCGGGGCTTTTGCATCGGTAAAATCAATGCGGCCGGTGTATTGAAAGTACGGATGGTCGGCCGCAAAGAATTTTTCTTTGGCTGATACCGTACAGGCGAACATCATTGTCCACACCACTACAAACATTATCCTGTTCATTGTGTCTATTGCTTTTTATATCCCTGCAAAACAGCTTTAAAAAATTTCCCCTGTCGCGTTGGTGTATAGTTCCAATCGCTGAACATCATGGGCGACCAGTCGGGATCAAACACCCAAACAGCATAGGAAATATTTCGCGTATCGGTATAGGCAACAATGGCTTCGCCATACGATTCGTCACTAATTACCGGTATGTGCGCGCCTTTATCATCAGCCCCGCAAAAACCAATCTCTGTTAAAAACAGCGGATAGGTTTCAGCCACAAAACCCCAATCGGCCGTCCATTGGTCTTCCCACGGTTTCGTGCGTTTCATCGGGTATGGATGGCTCACATAGCCGATGTTTTCGGCAGCAACAGGATTGTTTTTTACTTCGGTGAGATCGTATGCCCAATCGAAGCCGGCTACCAATGGAATGGCCGTTGCGCTTTGTGCCCGAATAACGGTGATCGTTTCTTCCATCATTGCTTTCCATTCAGTCCACGTACACGTTCCCGTTTTGCCATTATCGAGTGTTGGTTCGTTAAACAATTCAAAAAAAGCTACTGTTGTATTGTTCTTATAATGCTGCGCCATAGTTTTCCAAAATGTTAAACTTTCGGCAAGCGTGGTTTTATACATCGGGTGGGTAAAGCGTTCTTCGCGCAAATTGCCGATGCTATGCCAGTCGATGATCACATACAAACCCAGTTCGGTTGCCCATTGTACACCCTGATCTAACAACGCGAGGTATTTTGCTTCGCCCAGCGTGCGCCAGTTAACCGGATGCACCGGAAGCCGCACAATGGTTGCGCCCCAGTTTTGCATCTCGCGGAAGTAGTCTTTATTCCAGCGTTTGTTTTGTTCGAGTTTATACGGGTCGCTGGCATTCAATCCGCGAAACACAACCTGGACGCCTGCCATATTCACAAACTGGTTTCCTTTCACGCTGATGCGGTCTAACTGGGCGTAACCCGTTACGCCCATCAGCCAGCAACCGATAACGATCAACCACACTTTCATGGCCGGTCGAGTTTAAAGCGAGCCTTTTGATCACCTACGGTCAGGGTAAAATATCCGTCTTCTAACAACTTCGTGTTGTTTTTATCGGGGAAGGTTAAATGCTCAAGCGGTTTAATCGTAAACGAATACGTTGCTGATTCACCGGCTTTGATCAGTTTTTTTTCATAAAATTTCAGGTCTTTTACCGGTCGGGTGATGCTGGCCACTTCATCGAACAAAAACCAAAGCACTGCCTCCTGTCCGTCAACCTTACCGGTATTCGTTACCGTGATGGTTGCCTGGATTTCGTCTGTATCGGCAACAAGTGTACTGTCGCTCAATGTGAGGTTGCTGTACGCAAACGTGGTGTAGCTCAATCCTTTGCCAAACTCCAATAAACTGATCGGGTTAGGGATTTCGTGTGCCAATAACGCTTCCGATATTTTATGATTGTGCGGAAGCAACCTATGCGGTTCGGCCGGGTAATTAAAACTCATTTTCGCACTGGGGTTCACGTTGCCGCTGATGATTTCGGCAATGGCCTGCGCGCCCTCAAAACCGGGCCATCCGGCAAACAACACACTTTTACACTCTTTATATATATCGGTAATAATGCGCGGTCTTCCGCTGATCATCACCAGCACTACCGGTTTGCCGGTTGCCAGCGCGGCTTTTACTACTTCACGCTGATCGTCAGGCAAATTCAAATCAGTAATACTGCCAAATCCTTCAGAATATGGTGCTTCGCCAATCGCTACAACAATAGCATCGGCTTTAGCCGATTTCGATTTTAGTTCGGCCGTATTAGCCGCCAACGCAACCGAACCAAACTCTTGCTGAAGTGCTGAATACACGGTGTGCATGTGTTTCGGGTACAATGTTTCGTCATGGTTAATCCAGCGTAACGTCCACCCTCCGGCAAGCGGTGCTTTCAGGTTAGCCGTTGGCCCTGCCAGCAAAATATTTTTGCTTTTTGACAATGGTAATGTGTTGTTTTCATTTTTCATCAGTACAATCGATTCACGTGCAGCCTCTAACGCAAACGCACGGTTTTCGGCTGTACCGATACGGTTAAACCTGTCGTTGCGGGGCAACGGATTTTCAAACAGCCCGATGTTATACTTCATGCGTAGCACACGCGCTACCGATAAATTAATACGCTCTTCGCTGATGTGCCCTTCTTTAACAAGCGCCAATAAGTGATCACAAAAATCGGTTGTGTAGGGTGTCATAGCCATATCGATACCAGCCTGAATGGCGAGGTATGTTGCTTCGCGCTCGTTCCCGGCTACTTTATGATTGCGATACAGGCGGATAATATCTTCCCAATCGGTAACGGCAACACCTTTAAACGTTAATTCATCACGCAGTAATTGTGTTAAGATGCGTGATGAAGCATGTACCGGTTCACCATTTAATTCACCGCTATTGATCATAACCGATTCAATGCCTGCATCGATTACTGCCTTGAATGCCGGTACATGGATTTCGTACAGCGTTTGCTCCGAAATATCAACCGGTGTTCTGTCCCACCCGGATTTCGGATCGGAATACGCCAGAAAGTGCTTGGCGGTTGCCGCTATTTTGTACGGTGCAATGGCGGTGTCTTCCTGTACGGCTTTTGTAAAGGCCGCGCCCATCGTAGATGCCACATAAGGCGACTCGCCCAATGTTTCGTAGAATCTTCCCCACAACGGAGTACGCGCCAGGTCAAGCACCGGTGCAAACAACCACTGGTGGCCGATGTCGGCCGTTTCGATAGCCGTAACGTGCCCCATAGCCACTATATGTTTATTGTTGTAGGTGGCCGCAGTGTTGATGGCATGCGGGAATACCGTACCGCCTTCTAAATAATTGGGGCCGTGCATGTGATCAACACCGTAGATGATCGGGATTTTAAGACGCGACACGTTCAGGTTGTGTTCCTGTAAATCTTTATAAAACTTATACCACACTTCGGGCGTAACGGCAATGCCGTTTAAAAACGACCCGACATGATATTTGCGGATCATGTTTCCCAGCCTGGCGGTATCAACCTGCATAACAATGCTCAGTTCGGCACCGTTGCCCCAGTTCGATTCGGTAACAATTTGCGCATTGGTTACCTGCGTCATCTGCCCGATTTTTTCTTCGAGTGTCATTTCTTTTAGGAGCGAATCGATTTTACGTTCGATGGACGCATCGCTGCCGCGTTCGGCTTTCAGCCGGTCGGCAATGGAAACATCACGCTTGTTGGATGATGTATTACTGCACGAAACAGCTAACACCGATGCTACTACAATACAAATGGTTTTACAAATCGATCTCATAACATCTATTCTATTACTTGGTTGAGGTAAGCCTGAACATGGCTACACCGTGTGAGGCAATGGTTGTCTTCAATGCTTTTTTTGTGTTGCCGGTACTTTTCTTTGTCCACACGTTATACAAATTAAACGTTGCGTTTTGGGTATTCAGTTCTCGGTTTACCAGTGTGTCGACAATAACATGATCGTGCCAGGTGTAGTTAAAGGTTGCCGGTGTCGGTTTCAGGTTTAAAAAACATATTGACCACTCGTTGTTGGCTAAAGGCTTAACCCAAACCTCCACGCTGTCGAGGGTTGCATAGCGAAATCCCTGAATACCCAACGCATCCTGGTTGATGGCAATTGCTTCTTTATTAGTTAGTATGTCAGTGGTTTCTTTACTCATCGACCGCACATCGTTGCCCAGCATAAGCGGGGCAGCCAGCATACACCACAACGAAAAATGCGAACGATCTTCTTGTACGGTCATGCCATTGCCTACTTCCATCATGTCGGGGTCGTTCCAATGCCCGGGGCCATTGTATTGGCGGATGTCTTTACGCATATTGACAACACGCAGCACTCCCCATGACGACCATGTGCCGTGATCGTCCTCACAATCCCAACAATTTGCGATGTCGCCTGTGGTACGCCACAAGTGGCCTACATCTTTTCCCCACAACCACGGGTCGTTATCGCCCCACTCGCACAAACTGAACATCACCGGGCGACCAGCCGTATGCAAGGCATCGCGCATGGTGATGTAGGCTTCTTCGGCATTAAGCTTACCGGTATTGCACCAGTCGTATTTTAAATAATCGACACCCCACGAAGCATAGGTACGGGCATCCTGGTATTCGTGACCGCGCGAACCCGGGTAACCTGCGCAGGTTAATGAACCGGCACAATTGTAAATACCAAACTTTAAGCCTTTGCTGTGTACATAATCGATAACGGATTTTAATCCGTTCGGAAATTTTACCGGATCGGGAACTAAGAAACCATTTTGATCGCGTTCTTTCATCATCCAGCCATCATCAATTACAATGTATTCGTAACCGGCATCTGTCAATCCTTTGCTGCTATAGGCATCGGCCACTTCATGAATAAGTTTTTCATCAATATTCGTTTTAAAAGTATTCCAACTGTTCCAGCCCATAGGCGGTGTTTGCGCAAGACCGTCAAATTTTTGCGCCACAGCAAGATGGCTGATCAGCAAAAAGGTTAACATTAAAATTCTCATGATGTATAGTTAATTAACAAGGTTACACGTTGATCACATTTACTCCCGTACATTGTTTTCGGACGGGGTTTTGCGGGCATATTCCGATGGCGTTACACCAAACATTTTTTTGAAGCACTCGCGGAAATAGGGTAAATCAGAAAAACCGACTTCGTACGTTACCTCGGCCACTGTTAATTGCTGTTGCTCTAATAACTGTGCTGCACGTTTCAGGCGCATGGTGCGGATAAATTCGTTAGCGGACTGATCGGTTAATGCTTTTAACTTTCGGTATAATTGTGTTTTACTCATGCCCACATCACGTCCCAGGTCTTCAACCGAGTACGCGGTATTACTCATATTTTTCTCAACACTTTCCATCATTTGCTCAACGAACAACTGATCGGCCGATGTTACCGTTACCTTGCGTGGCTCGATGTGCAGCACTTCTTTATCGGAAAATATGTTGCGCATACGCTCCCGCATCTGAATAAAATTGCGCACTTTTAACTCCAGCACTTTGGGATTGAATGGTTTGGTAATGTAATCATCGGCACCGGTTTCCAATCCTTCAACTTTAAAGATCAGCGAGGTACGTGCCGTGAGCAACAGCACCGGAATGTGCGATGTTTTAATATCGGATTTTAATTTTTTACACAAGGTAATGCCGTCCATCACGGGCATCATCACATCGCTGATGATCATATCGGGAGCAATTTCGCACGCCAACTCCCATCCTTCCTGTCCGTTTACGGCTTCTGTTACCGAATATGTGCTTCCGAAAATCGAACGGATGTAACTGCGTACGCCTTCATTATCTTCTACGATCAACAGCTTAATATGGGCTTGCAAAGGCTGTGCAGACTCCGGTAATTTTTTTTCGGGTACCACCAGATCATCAGCCAACGTTAATGACGGATAGTGATCGAGGGTTTCCACATCATCCGATACCTGACGGATTTCATCCGGCCCGAAATGCAAATGGCCTTTTTGAAGCGTAACCACAAAGCGTGTAAACTCGCCTTCTTTGCTTTGCACATCAATGTTTCCATGGTGCATATCTACCAAACTCTTGGTTAACGCCAGGCCGATACCCGTACCGGTATGGTGCTTGTCTTCATCGTAACTAAAAAACGACTGGAAGATATGGTCGAAATGTTCTGCCTTAATGCCCTTACCGTTGTTTTCTACTGTTATTTGAATTTGTTTACCTGTATCGATGAGCTTAATCGTAATGTTACCGCCTTCGGGTGTATGCTTAAAAGCATTCGACAACAGGTTAAACATGATTTTTTCGAACTGGTCGCGGTCGAACCACGCTTTTATTACCGGTGATGAGCTTTCAAATGAAAAATTTATATTCAGTTGTTCGGCCAGCGCATCAAACGAAAGCTTGATTTCTTTTACAAAACGTGCAAGGTTTCCTTCCGATACTTCGGGTTTTAAATTACCCGATTCGGCCTTTCTAAAATCAAGCAACTGGTTAATGAGCCGCAACAGGCGTTGCGCATTATTGCTGATGCTTAATGCGTGATTTCGGAAAGCTTTACCCAACGCAGCCGACTCTAATAAATGTTGTGCCGGCCCCAGAATCAGCGTAAGCGGTGTGCGGAATTCGTGCGAAATATTGGTAAAAAACTGCAACTTGGCTTTGTTGAGTTTTTCCATGTTTTCGCGTTGCAGGCGTTCAAGTTTAATATCGTGCAACAAGTTTGCGCGCAACAGAATAAGTTTACGAAATACATGCAACACCACAACAGCCACCACTACATACAACAACTTGGCCCAGCCGGTTTTCCACCAGGGTGGATTAATGGTGATATTTACTTGTATGATGTTGTCGTGCCATACGCCATCGGTACTGGTAGCTTTCACTTTAAAGACATACTTGCCCGGATTTAAGTTTGTATAGTTGGCAAAGCGCCTGCTGCTGGTGGCGTAGTTCCATTCGGGGCTAAAGCCTTCGAGTTTGTACGCATACCGGATTTTTTCAGGAGCGGCATAATCTAACGAGGCAAACTCAAAGGCGATAGAATTTTCAAAATGCTTGAGGTTAACCTGTGCCTGATGCGCTACCGGATTATTTAACAACACCCGGCCGTTCACCTCTTCGCCCAGCATAACGGGCTTTCCGAAAATCTCGAACTGCGTGATCACTAACGGATACACTTCGGGTTTGTTGATGATGCGTTTTGTATCGATAACGTTAAAGCCCTCTGAACCGGCAAACAACAACGAGCCTTCTTTGCTTTTAACACACACATTGTTATAAAAGAACCCGCCCATGATGCGGTCGTTGCGGTCGTAGTTGCGCACCCAGTTTTTATCGGCCGGATCGATTACCGTGAGGCCATTCCAGTGGGCAAGCCATAGTTTGCCTGCATCATCTTCGAGGATGCTCACAATCACATCGTTGGTGGGGCCGCCTTCCAGTACATGGGGTGTGAACTTTTCTGTTCTACGATCAAATTCATTTAACCCGCCATCAGTACCAATCCAAAGCGTACCCGCGTGATCTTCATAAATGGCGTTGATGAAATTATTGCTCAGGCCGAGTTCAATGCCTTTACCACGTGTGTAATCCTGAACAGAAACTCCATCGTTGGTTTCTTTGAAACGGTAAAAACCCTGCCCGCGTGTGCCGATCCACAACGTACCGGTATGATCGGGGTGCAGCACCACGATGGGTGCCTGGCGCAGCATGGGGTGCTCAACGGCTATAACTTTTTTATCGGGCGTAATTTTGTTCAATCCACCGCTCCAGGTCCCTATCCAGGTGTTCCCTTCATGGTCGCCCGCGAGCGACATCACATAATCATCGGTTAATGGTTTTACCGATTGCGTATAGTAATGTTCAAATTCGGTGATCAGTCCATTATGTGCTAAACTATTTTCATTAAAATGATAAACTCCTGCACCGGCCGTGCCTACCCATACGTTGCCTTTGCCATCGGTATAAAGCGTTTGAATGAAATCGGTAAAGTCGTTCTCTTCTTTACACGCAATTTTATAATGTTGAAACGTACCGCCTGGCGTAAATTTAAACAGCCCTCCACCCATCGTAGAAATCCAGTACCCGTCTTTTGCCGATGTTTGAATACCGGTAATAATACTTTTCGATAAGTCGAACGAAGCCGTACCGAAGGCTTCAAAATCTTTGTTGTAACTGTCGAATTTATTCAGTCCTTTTTTTGTGCCTACCCACAATACACCGCCTGCATCCAAAAAGATAGACGTAACGGTGTTGTGGCTCATGTTCATGTGCTGTAAGTTGTCGCCCGTAACAAACTGTTTTGAAACCGGATCGAAAATTGAAAGCCCCATTTCCGATCCTGCCAACAGGTAAGGCTGTTCGGTTTTAACGGCCAGCACACTTCTGAAAAAGCTATGACTTAACGGCTTGTTGGGAACGGTGTAGTTTACCAGCTTGTTGTGCGTTAATTGTTTTAACCCGCGCTTGGTGCTGAGCCATATTACCGGTTCTCCGTGGATGGTTGCATCTTCGATGTTGTAGATGTAATTGTGCAACGTATAGTTGGCGGGGTCGTCTTCGTACAGGTATTGTACAAAACTGTACTGCCTGCGATCGTCCGTTCCGGTTACAACCAACCTGTTCAGCCCTATTTCGGTGGCTACCCACAATGTTTGGTCGGCCGAGAGGTGAATATCCGTTACAAAGTTGTGCGATAACGAAGGCGTATTGATTACCGACACGTGATCGAACGTTGCGGTATTTGATTTTAAAATATTCAATCCCTTTTCGGTACCCACCCATAAATTACCGTGCTGGTCTTCCTGAATAGCCCACACGTTATTGTTGCTCAGGCTGCGCGGGTTTTCGGGCTGATGGTAATAGTGCTCAAACGTATTTTGGTGTTTATCGTAACGGAACAGCCCGCCCATGTGCGTACCAATCCAGATGAAGCCATTGCGGTCTTCATAAATTGCTAAAATTTTATTGCTTTGAATTTTGCCCGGCTTGTTCTCGGAATGGAAGACCGTTGTTTTATAGCCATCGTATTGAATAAGCCCCGACCAGGTACCGATCCACAAATACCCGTCACGATCCTGCACCACGCAGTTGATCGAACTCTGCGACAGGCTTTGGTTGTGCAATAGCTGATCGAAAATAATCCGCTTGCTGCGCAGTTCGCCCGGTTGTGCAACAACACTTGTTACGCAAACGAACATCAATACGATAACGTGTACGATGTTCGTCCATCGGAAATCGTACAGTATGCGGTATGGACGTTTCGTATGTTTCATGTGCTTGCGCGGGATGAAATTTACTAATCTTTCGTGAGTGCAATTAGTTTGCGGTTATACTTTCGGATAATTTTTAACGTGCTTTTATCAGCCGAAAAGACAGCATTTAAGCCTTGAGCTTCCATGTACGGGTCGCCCACGTAGTTTTCGGCCTTCATGGGTAATACAATGTTTTCTACCGGAATACCAAACCCGCCCCACGCCCAGAAGTTAGCACCGGCTATTGGTTTGCCCTGCCGTGCCTGCCCGTACAGGTGTTGGAATATGGTGGCATAATACGCATCACGAATAGTTGTTTTTGTGCCGGGTGCGTATTGGTTGGCATCGCGGTCGATACCGAACTCTTCCACCACCAAAGGTTTATTCATTTTTACAGCCAGGTCGATATGAAGCTGTACATGATCGACTGCATTTTGGGTTGCCTGTTTAATGGTTTCTTTGGGACGGGCTGCATCAAACCAACTCCAGTTTTTCGCCCATACATGCAAGGTTAAATAATCGATGTTTTCAGAGGCATGGCTGTTCTCGTAATATGAAAGGTTTTGAATGCTTCCCATCATGCCTTCGTTACCGGAAGAAACCAAGTGTTGCGCATCGAGCGATTTAATGTATGCGGCCGTGGCATCAATCCATGCCGTAAAAGCTGCCACGTATTGCTCACCGTGGGCACCGTCTAAACCCGGGCGCGGCTCGTTGCCCAACTGCCAGGCCATAATGGTAGGATCATTTTTATACGTTATGTTGTTAATGGTGTTTACGCGGTTAACAACATGGGTAATGCATTGCCGATAAATTTTTTGTGCTTCCTCATTTTCATAAAACAGTGATGACAGTTTCATTTCTCTTTCCCATTTCCGTTGCGGATCGAATGGTACTGCGGCTGCACGTTCCGGGTCGGCCCACACCGTATATTGCCCCATGCCGCCCGACCAGTTCCAGTAATTATTGAGATAAACCACGGCTTTCATATCGCGCTTGCGCATTTCGGCCAATAAAAAATCAAGCCCTTCCAGCAAATCTTCGTTATAAACACCGGGTTGGGTTTGCGTGGCTAATCGCAAGTGATTATCAAACTCCGAAAGTTCAGAAGCTCCCAACACGCGCAGGTTGGTGATGCCTTCTTTTTTTAGAAAATCAAGCTCACGGATTAACCGTTCTCGCCCTCCTGCTATTTTTGATGAACCGAGGTAACAACCATACCACATATTGGTGCCAATAAAATAGTAAGGCTTGTTGTTCAGTTTAAACGTTCCGTCCGAAACCGTAACAAAACCCGGTTGCCCCTGCGCGGTTAGCAACGCAACTGCGCATATCACTATACAAATTGTTAGCTGTTTCATTGTACTACACGTTATACAGGGTAAACCTTCTGATAATTTCCATACAAGCCCGGCCGTTGTGGTACGGGCATTTCCAGGGGCCGGCTTTGTCTTCGCTGCGCACTACACTTAAATCGGCTTTTAACCGCCAGTGCCATTCGCCTTTATCGTCAAGCATATTATGGCATACAAACTGCCAAAGCGTTGCAGCCCGTTCGAGATACGTTAACCGACCTGTTACCTGCCACGCATTTACAAAACCCACTAATGCTTCGGCCTGCGGCCACCAGTGCATATCGGTATCGATTTTTCCATTACCGTGGATTTCGTTAATAAGCGCTCCGGCTTCATTCAAACCCTCTGCGATTACGGTATCGGTAATGGCAACTGCAAGTGCCTGCGTTTGCGAAATCAAATCGGCATCGTCTAACACTTCGGCAGCTTCCTGCAACAGCCACCCCGCTTCAATATCGTGACCAAACGAAATGGCCGATGATTTGACATTCCAGTGTTCGTCAAAAAATAATGTTAAATGATGGTTAGGTGCAACGATTTTATTAATAAATAATCCGATAAGATTTTTTAGCTGATGCCTGAGGTGTGCATCTTCCCAGCAACGGTACAGATTGGTATAAGCCTCTAACACATGAAGGTGTGTATTCATGGTTTTCTTTTCGTTTGCATCTTTATCACTCAACCGCAAATCGTCCAGCAACTTCCACTCCCGGTCGAATGCTTCGAAGTACCCGTTTTCGTGGCGATCGTAGCTATGTTTTTCCAACAGTTTAAATAACTCGATGGCGAGATTCAGTGCTTCGCGTTGCCGGAAAGCCAGATAATATTCACTGAGTGCATATATACCAAATGCCTGTGCATACACCTGTTTTTTGGTTTGTGTTGGGTTACCGCGATAGTCAAGCATCCAGTACAATCCGCCATGATCGTGGTCTAAAAAATTTTCAGTAATATACTGGTACGCACGGTGCGCCATTTCAACGCATTGTTTTTTTAACACGTTATCTTTCACTGTATGTGAAGCCTGTGAGAACGTCCACAAAATGCGGGTATTCAGAATAACGCCTTTGTCGGATTTCTCAACCAGATTATTAAACCCATCAATACGGCCGTGAAAGCCTCCATGCTGATGATCGACCATGTTAATCCAATACGGCAAAATATTTCCTTGCAACTCTTGCTGAAGCGCATCTTTAAGCGCTGTTGTTAATGTCGTTGTTTGTTGTTCAACCATTCAGGTTCGTTTTTATCCACTGAAGATTATCCTCGATCAATTTGTTACGCTGCCGAACGCTGGCTACCGAACGTAAGCCATCTTCGGGTGTGTTCATGCAATAGTCCACTAACGTATCAATAGTTGAGGTAGCCACGTGCAGACGTGTGTCCGATGAGGCATAATAAATAAACACATCGTTGCCACGCACAACCCAGCCGTTTGAAAACACCACGTTCGACACATCGCCCACGCGCTCTTCGCCTTCGGGCGCTAAAAAATGACCGGCTGGTTTATAAATTACTTTTGACGGATCGGCCAGGTCGGTCATAAACATATACAGCACATAGCGCAGCCCCGCAGCCGTGTTGCGCACTCCGTGCGCGAGGTGAAGCCAGCCCTGCAGTGTTTTGATCGGTGCAGGGCCTTGTCCGTTTTTAACTTCCTTAATCGTATGATAGATTTTTGGCTCGATGATTATTTCGTGATCAATCACGGGGTTTTCCATCGAATCGCAATAGCCCCAGCCAATGCCTCCTCCCTTACCGGCATCGATAAAGCCATCCTGCGGACGGGTATATAATGCATACTTTCCGTTGATAAACTCGGGGTGCAGCACTACGTTACGCTGCTGGCCGCCATGCGTAACCAAATCGGGCAACCGTTGCCAGTGTTCCAAATCTTTAGTACGCACAATACCGCATTGTGCCGTTGCTGCCGACTGATCAAAATCTTTTGCGGTGCGATCTCTGCGTTCGGTACAAAACAATCCGTAAATCCAGCCGTCTTCGTGCTTTACTAAGCGCATATCATATACATTCGTATCAGGGTCGGAAGTTTCGGGCAATTCGATAGGGAAATCGCGGAAGCGAAAATTATCAATACCATTTTCGCTTTCGGCCAACGCAAAAAACGATTTACGATCGTTACCTTCTACACGCACCACAACAACAATTTTTCCGTTCCACTCCATCGCGCCAGCGTTAAAGGTTGCATTCACACCGATGCGTTCGAGCAAAAACGGATTTGTTTCCGCGTTAAGATCGTAACGCCAAAACACCGGAGTATGGGCAGCCGTAACCACCGGATACTGGTAACGCACAAAAATTCCATTGCCATTGGTAACCGGTTTATTGGGGCGTTGCAGCAACGTTTCGTGTTGCTGAAAAAGTGTTTTTACGTTCGAGAGGTGTTGGGAATGCGTAGTTGACATAATTGTTATACCAAATAATTTCAGTTAGCTGTTTGTGGTGCCGGTTGTGATGTTACATCATCCTCCTGCTTCAGTTTGTCGTACCAGTTCTTTTTCAGGATGTAGGTCGTAACCAGCAAAATCCCGATGCTGCTCAACAATGGCATATTCTCACGAATGATGATATATACCGGGATTACCGTGAGGCATACCTGCCATACAATGCCAACCACCACGTTAACCATATCGCGTTTAAAATTTTTATTTTCTATAAACTTCGGGTCTTGCGCTACCACTTTTTCGTGAACCGGTTTCCAAAAGCCCCACGGGCGCACGGTTTTATAAAAGTGAATCAATACGGCTTCTTCGGTTGGCGGAGCGGCATACGTGCCCGCGATACATCCTATCACTGATGCTAATAGCGTGAGCGGGAAATAATACAACGGCAATACATCGGGGAATACAAACGGAAACACCATCGAAGCGATAATGCCACCGGCCATGCCCCAGAAATACCCGTGACCGTTAAAACGCCACCAATGCCACTTCAACACGTTCGATGCGATGTAACCGCCATACAATGCCGACACAATCCATTGAATCACACTGTTGATGTCCATTACATACAACCCGATCAGCGTACTGAGGACAACCATCACCAACGAAATCAAATAGCTGTAATTGATCAACTGTTTCGGATTGGCTTTCGGGTTAATGTATTTCAAATAAATATCGTTGATCAGGTAGGCCGGGGCGGCATTTACCGTTGAGGCGAACGTTGATTTGAACGCGGCCAGCAATCCGGCAATTAACATTCCTTTTAATCCGATCGGTATAAATTCGTTGATGGCTAACGGCAACACACGCTCGAAATCAAAATTATTTCCTTCGGCTAAAAACTCGGTACGCAGAAATACAATCGCCAGCACGGTAAAACCCGTAATCATTAAATACCGTGGAAACAACAGCACGAGCGAAACAAACCCGCTCATCTTTGCAGCTTCGGATGGTGATTTAGTTGCCAGGATTTTCTGCATGTCGTAATTCGGGGCCGGGCCTGCCATACTGGCGAAGATGCCTTTGAAGAGCATCATCATAAAGAAAATGGTGAACAGCGAAAACCCGTCTTGTGCAATTTTATCATTGGCAGCGGGGATGAGATTTGACCAGTCAAGACCAAGACCCCATCCGAATGAAAGCTCATTCCAGCCGTTAGGCACTAAATTCATCAGCGTTTCGCGATCAACATGGTTCATGGCGATTATGCCGATAGCGAAACAGCATATCGTCATAATAATAAACTGAAACACATCTGTCCATACGATGGACATCATCCCGCCCAGGATCACATAAAGTGTAACAATGGCTACCATCACAATGCCGTAAAACGTAGCGGCATTTTCGGGTGTTAAAAAACCACCGAGGTAAGGCGATACCGATGTCCACGGAATAAAGGCTTCCATGAATTTACCAACTCCGATAAATCCGTAGCTTAAAAAACCTAATGCACTCAAAATAGCAAATGCAACAACAACAATGTGCGAAAGCGTAGCCCCGTTTCCATTGCCAAACCGGGTGCGAATCCATTCGGCTCCCGTAAGAACATTTGATCTTCTGAGCCAGGCCGAGAGATATACCATTAATACAATCTGGTTAAACACCGGCCAAAGCCACGGGATCCAAACACTTTTTACACCATAGATAAAGAGTAGCGTTACCATCCACATGGTTCCGGAAATATCGAACATACCCGAGGCGTTCGACAGCCCAAGCATATACCACGGCAAGGTGTTGCCTCCCAAAAAATAAGTTTTGATATTTTTTGAAGCGCGCTTCTTCATCACAAAACCGATGATGATTACGGCCGCGAGGTAAACCAATATAATGGAGAGATCGACTGCGTGTAAAATCATTTCGTTAGCGACTGGCCGGTTTGATACACGTTTTTAATATCTCTTCCGAAGAGCGTAAAGTCATCGTTATAGAACTTAACGAAATCGTTCGCTGACGGATGATAGGGGTATGGTGCGTAATGATGTTTGGTGTTAGCATTACGCCACACCATAACGTAGGCGAGCTTAATGTTACGGTTTGCCTTTAGCGGTTCGAGAATAACTTCGGTAAACCAGTTTGGATTGGTAACGCCTTCCAGACCGGTTTCGGTAAAGGCGGCAACTTTATTTTTTTCGTGGGCAATATCCGAAACAACAGTAAGCGATTGAATCAGCTCGGCCTGTTGCTGTTCTTTCGGTTTTTTATTCCAGGCAATGCCAACATCCATGTAGTTATCAAAGCCGATAACATCAACATAATCATCGCCAGGATAGCCATAAAGGTAAGATGCTCTCGCATCGTTCAAATCCAACCGGCTGCGGTCAGGCGAAAATGCGTACAATGCGTGGTGAATGTTTTTACCATTCTTCAGGTAATCAATTGTAAATTTCCATAAGGCAATGTATTCAGCCTCGGTACATAAACCTCTACCCCACCAAAACCAGTTGCCGTTATGCTCATGCCACGGACGAAAAATTACAGGGATAAGCGTATCGCCCGATTTTAGATCGTTCAGAAATGCCGCTACGCGATCGAGGCGTGTTTTAAATGCTTCGTGATCTTTACCGCCCGGTAAAATATGGTGTATTGTTCGCGTAGTGTCCCACGAATTTCCTCCGCTGGTTGAATTATCGACATGCCACGAAATGGTATTGATACCTCCGCGTTCATACGCCTCACGAATCCATTGTTTGATATTTGAAAAATAAACACTATCGATGTTGTGTTCGTTTCCTTCTTTGCCAATGTCCCAGCCATACACGGCAGGGTAATCGCCACACACATCTTTCACATCCGATCTACCGGGAACGGCATACCAGTTAATACCATAGGCGACATCTTCCTGATGCCCGAACATTATTCCTGTTTCGGATATTTTTTTCAGGTTTACATACAATGCCTGCGTTTCAGGTGTGGCCTGTTTATCGATGGGTGAATCTTTTACCGGTTCGCAACCCATCAGCCATACACCTGCCAGTATCACTCTTATATATATAGCGTATTTCCTCATCGTCATTACACGTTAATACACAATCAGTTTTTGCGTACTTGTTTTATTCCTGTTGCGGACAATCATCACATATACCCCGGCAACATTGAGCGCATCTGAACGGATCAGGGTTTTGCGCTCTTTTAAATCGGTACGATACACAACCTTACCCGTACCGGTTACAATACTCAGGCTGGTTTTACCGGTAATATTTTTTAATTCGACTGTTACTTCACCACGTGCGGGAACCGGGTAAACAACAAAATCGGGATGCTGTTGTGTTTCCTGCGATGACAACACCACCATAGGCTCGTACATATTCTGACCCTTGTCGCTGAACATGATGTGTTCTGAATTTTTAAAATTGATAAAACTTTGCTTGGCAACAGATGTGCTGCCCGTGTGTGGCACATACGGGTACGACCAACTTGAATTGATCCACGTAAGCGCCCACGCAATTTTAAGCGACTTGCCCGATGGATCGTTTACGATGGCCGGCAACACGGTATCATTCCAATAGCGGGCAGCCTGATCGCCATTATCGGTACGGTTACCGGTTTCGCTCAGCACGGCAATTTTGTTATGCGCTTGTGCGTAATCAACAATGGCTCCCATGTAGCTCCGAAAATTGCTTGCCGTAATCTCATACATATCCAACCCCAATACATCCACATAGGCATCACCGGGATAATAATTTGAAATAACCGTACTATTTACCGGGCTGTTGGGCGACCAGCAAAACAACACGCTGTTGGTATGGGCTTTCATGTAATCAACCGTAAGCTGGTACAGCTTTCTGTAATCGGCCGGTGTAAACTCCGAACAGGCCGCGCCCCACCAAAACCAGTTGCCATTCATTTCATGGAACGGACGGAACACAATGGGGATAACCTCATCGTCAACCACTAACTCGTTATTGATAATATCGATTGCCTTATCTAACTCACCATAAAACCAGGTAAGGTCACCGTTGGTATCATCCTCATTGGCAATTTTTTTGGCAAGACCGGCAGGCGAACCGCTACATTGATAAGAGGCTGTGTTCCGCGCACTGATATGCCAGTCGAACGTGATCACAAAACCCTGTTGGTATGCCCACTTTACCGCTTCGCGATGATACCCTCGTTCGGTTGCATTCTTCTCAATATAATAATGAAAGTCCGAACCGAGCACCATGGGGTACGCCCCGGTAACCACATGGCTGTCGGAGTAGGTTTTATCGCCATGCGCACTGCCCGAACTGTATTTAAAACTATTGAAAAACTCCTGCCCAAAAAGTAAGTAGCTGCTGTTTTGAACGATCTTCAGGTTATTGTATAACGTTAGCGTTTTTTCGGTGAGGTCGTTGTCCACCTGCGCTGTGGCCGAAAAGAAAATTGGCTGAAGAAAACATATCGTTATGAAAAGTGCGTAAGGTCTTATTATCATCGTTAACAGGTTAAATATCCAACACCACGGTAGTAATGGTTTTAGCCGGAAGCGTAATGGATTTAGTGGGCGATGTTACCGGCACTTCACTATAATAGCTGCCGCCTTCTTTGCTTTGTACCACACGCATAGCCGTGGCGGTTTTCCCGGTAGCCACAAAATGCGTTTTGGCAGATGCCGAACCACTGTTCACTACAATAATAGTAAGCTTCTTATTGTCGGCACTTACAAATGCTGAAGTTACCAGCGAAGAAGCCGGTACGGTTGCCGTTGTGGTTTCTACCCGGTGATACCCGGCATCCACATTTTTTGAGAAGTGTTTGATGAGGTGATAGTAAGGCGTAACGTTATAAGGCGCGGTTGTGCCGGAGGTCATGCTGATCATGCCGGCATCTTCGCCCGAAGTTGGCGCAGCCCACATCAGTTTCCAGTAAATGTAACCGGAAGCATTGGCATGAATCAATGCGTTTTGAATGAACAATGCCGTGTTAAACCACGAAACATTATCGGAAAACTCGGTCATAATGTTGGGTTTGGTAGAAAAACCGCCAACGTTTTTCATCGCGGCAACGATAGTGGCTTCGCTTGTGCCTGCGTTGATGTTATACGGATGCCATGCATATACAGCGCAGTTTGCATTGTCTTTCAATACATTGGCGAATGATAAAAACGTTGAAATATCCTGCGACTCAGGCCCCATCATCACGGGTACGTGCGCACGGTCCTTTATTTTATCATGCACTTTGTTAAAGGCTGTATTATAACCGGGCAGTGTGCCGGTTTCATTGATCGCCCACTGGCAGGTTGTCCAGCCTGCGTTGGTGTAGGTAGGTTCGTTTTGAATGCTGATGTAATCCGGATCGAACGGCACGTGATCGAGAACATCGTTCCAGTATTCGGCAAATTCATCGTACATAAAAGCGCCATCGTTTTTTTTAAGTGTGCCCTGGCGCAAATGGTTATTGCTCTTAAGCACAGCAGGCGGCCCCCACGAACTAAGCAAAATTTTAATATTTGGATTGCGTGCCTTCGCCAGAGTGTATAACTGGTTGGTAGCATCCCATTGCGGCTTTGCATAATCGTTATCGGCTGTGCTGCCGATGTTGCTCACTTCTTTATTATCGGGATAGTCGTTAGGATAATACCAGTTTTTAAACCGGATAATATCGATGCCCAGATCGGTAAACATCAGGTCGGCTATTTCATTCAGTTTAGTGTTGTCGGTTAACCAGTTGCTATACCAGCTAAGAGCACCGCCAAAACCTACCATTTCCTGTTTCTTGTTGGTTACATCAATGGTAATGGCTACGCTGTCGGGCGGAGCGGTTACCGTTGGCGTTACCGGGTCTTCGCCACCGCACGAGAGCAACGCAACAACAAAAAGGCAACAGAATACATTTATAATTTTCTTTACTACACCTGTTATCTTATACATTTTTTTCAACTTCAAAGTATGCATGATGGGTTTTGTTCGTTCACATTCAACTGACAAAAAAAATCCTCCGGCTGATGAGCCGGGGGATTTTTTAAGTTAACGCTTCCAATTATGGCCTGAACCCGATATTATCTATATATACGGTAACGGCATCGCCTTTATCCTGAAACCAGATTTCTTTAAACTCCGTGATAGCGGCAAAGTCGGTAATGGGTATTTCTACATCCACCCATTTACCTTCCTGCAACGTAACCGTTTTGGGATTATCGGCATCCACTTTAAGGTTTACCTGTATTTGTTTGCCATCGGAGCCTTCACCGCCATATATCGAGAATGCAAACTTGGTCATGCCGGCCAACGATATATTGGAACCACCTTCCGGTACCACGATCTGGCCACCGCCACCCCATCCGCCAGGGAAATCTACTTTGATGGAGTGGGCATTTCTACCCCTGCGGTACACCTCTGTACTGGCATAATTCGTATAGCCGGAACCCCAGCCTCCAGGCTCCAGTCCATCGGCAAGTACATCATCAAACACCACAATACTTAAAGGTGCCGGTGTAGTTTTCGCACCAAAGCCTATATAATCGGCATAAATGGTTGAAGTGGATATTCCCTCTACCTTCAATGCAAACCTGGTGATCTGCGTAAGATTAGTAGTCGGGAAACTTGTTAACGGTATTTCATACTCTGTCCACACGCCTGGTATCAGTTTAACCGAATTGTAATCACTCCAGTTATCATTAAGGATGACGGCTACATCAACATTGCTTTGTCCTGATAAGTCACCTCCATACAGGGCAAAAATGAATGATCCCTGACCGGTAACATCTATCGCGGTTATACCTCCGGCAGAAAGCCCGCCTCCATCTGTAGAGGTGAATTTCCAGGAAACATCGCCCGAATAAAACTGTTCGCCACTGGCTACGTCAGAAGTTCCGTTCCAGCTCCAGTTGCCACCACCGGGGGCAATGGTTTCGTCATACAGTGAAATAGGAAGTGGATCGGGGCCGGGAGCCGGTACACGCAAGGTTACACCGAGCAATCCTGAAAACCCGTGCACCGTAACATACTGGAGTGCGCCTGATTTTGCGCCTTCAGGTAATGCAAAGGATATACTGGTTGATGTGTGCGTTAAAAACGAGGTGGCAGCCATCGTTCCGGAGCCTGAAAGGGAAAGTTCGGCCACCAGATCAAGGTCTGTTCCTGTAATGGTTACATTATCTACTGCCGGTACAGCAAGTGTAGGATCAATGGCAGTACCTAACGGTAATATGATCGTCAGTTCGTCAGTAGTCTGCACACTTACAGGCGACATTTGCTTTAAGGTGAGTTTGCCTTTGATAGCCGTGGCCGGTACCGCTATTTTAATTTGGGTTTGCGAATAGCTTACAAAATTGGCTTTATGTACTTCCACACCTCCGCCAAACTCTACCGTTGTAATCAAATCCAGATCGGTACCCGTGATGGTAAGTTCATTCGTATGGCGGATTGCCAATGGCGCGATGGATGTCACCGTAGGCACGGTAACAATCAGTTGCTCTTCGGTACCAAACGTGAGTGGTTTTGTACCACCCGTAGCAAACAACACAAAGCCAGTTTGGGCGCCCATCGGCAGCGTTACGACTAACTCGGTAGCCGATACGCTGGCAAAACCTGCTTTTTCAACTACCTGATCGCTGGTAAATGTTATTTGTTCGATCCAGTTGATGTTCTCCCCCGTAATAGTAATGTTCGTGCCCGGCTTTGCTTCGGGTGTGATGCTCGTAATTACAACAGGCACTTCAAAATTGAGAATCGTTTGTGATTCAATATCGCCCTTAGGTGTTTTCAGTATTACCAACCCGGCTTCGGCAGCCTGGGGTACAATAACATTAATACGGTTAGACGATACCGATGCAAACGCGCTTTTAGGTATTTCAACCGATGGTTTGAAAACAATAGCCGTTACCTTGTCGAGGTTTTGCCCGAAGAAGGTGATCTCATCGCCATGATGCACACCTGACGGGCCAAAGCTCAGCAGGACTACATCACCGGAAACGTCATCGTCCTGGCACGATGAAAGAAATACCGAGCCGCCCAGCACCAGCAGGAAAGCAAGGATATGTATTTTATATTGCATTAATTTTTTCATGTTGCTTGGTGTTAGTTACGGTTCAACAAATCGGATGTTATCAATATAAAACTCTACTTCGCGGCCATCGCTTTGCGGAGATCCTAAAAGCCACATACTAATGGTACCGGCATTGGCCTCATTAAATACCTGGCTACCGGTATAAACAACTTCGTCACCACTGGTACCCATAAAGTATTGAAATTCAGTTAGCGGTATCACTACGGTAATCCAGCTATCGTCAGTAGAAAACTCTGCACCGGCTGCATTCCAAGGTCCCCATATAGCACGTGGGTTATAGGTGTTACTCCATACTTCCTGATTATTGCCGGCATGTGTAGGCGAAGACAAGCAGATGTTCAGGTAACCACCATACCATTTTTTCACCTTGGCTTCAAATTTCAGCACGTAATCTTTGTATGAGTTAGGATATAGCGGATAGAAATTTTCGGTACGACCAGCATTTCCTCCCCAGAATTGAAACAAGTAACCCGATTCGGCAGGCGCACCCGGCCCTTCATTTCTTTCGTTGGCAGCAACGTTTGCCCTGAACACATTGTAGGCGCCATCAATATCGCCATCACCGCTCTCTACCAAACCTATCCGCCAGGCGTTTCCTCTCACATTATCAAAGTCTAAGATAATGTTTCTGGAATCATACAGATGGAACGTGGATTCTATTTCGCCAAAGTTGGTTGTAATTGTTACGGGACCTTCTTCTGCGTTATCAGGTACTACCA
Source organism: uncultured Roseivirgaceae bacterium (assembly GCA_964404445.1). GTDB lineage: Bacteria > Bacteroidota > Bacteroidia > Cytophagales > Cyclobacteriaceae > UBA2336. The sequence goes on from CAYOJW010000002.1 coordinate 479,923, forward strand.
CTTCCAACAGGGTTTGGCTTAGTACCGTAGCCGTTGCCTCTACCCCTCCGGTAAACGTTATAATCACCGGTACTGCGCCATCCACATCAAAGAAATAGTTGCCATTAATCACTAATTTCTCGCCCAAGTCGCGTTGAGGCCACTCGTTGCGTGCGTTAACGATAAGCGGTGGAGGTATAGTAACTTCAAAAGGATGCGTTAGCTTTTCGCCACTGGCATTGACTAAGAAAAGTTGATCGGTTGCTAATAGCGGAGCCTGGTTGGGCACGGCTACTATAATTGATCGGTTTGTTACCCAGCTTGGGTTTATTACCGCCTGACGATCGTTAAACCATACTTCGCGTGTACCACCGAGGTTTTCGCCCATAATAGCAAGAGTTGTGCCCAAGGGCGCTCTTACCAACAGCGAGTCGGCAGCAGTAGGGTTTGTTATCCGTATATAATTAATAACGGGTGAGCCATTTGGTGACTCGATGTGCGTTCCGTCTTCATCCTTGCAGGCGGAAAGGAACAGTACACTAATGGCCATGCCGACCATGAGCATGTAGTATATATATCTTGATAGTTTCATCTTCGTTCGTCAGTTAAATTAATTGAACACGTATTCTACAGCCTCCTGACCCAACTTGGGGTTTACAATAATCTCGGCTGTTGGAATTGGTAATCTCATTCGATCTGAAGCAAATGCATTCACCGACTCGCTATAAACGGTTCCGGTTGGGGTTGAGCCAATGTAGGGATAACCCGGAGGCGCAGTTCCTGTACCATCCGATTCGGAATACACTAATGTATAGCCTCCATTTGGATCGTTTTCCAGAGCTATCTGTTCGTTACCTGTTGCGTTGGCAGCCATGCGCGAAGCACGGCTTTGGCTGTTCAGGTAAGCCAGTGTACCGACCGGATCGCGGTAGTATCTGCGCTTTACATCTATCCAGCCTTGCGATTCAAATCCAAACTCTACCCTGCGTTCGTTGAAGATGTCTTGATAGGTAGCCGATGCTCTTGGATCAAGTCCGGCCCGTTGGCGTACTGCGTTGAGTGCATCCAAGCCTACCCCTGCACCCAGTACAGTTCCACTGCCTAATTCAGCTTCGGCTAATATCAGGTACACATCGGCTAAGCGCAGCATATAAATATCGAAGGGCGAATCCTGATTGGTAATGGTAAAGCCTCCGTTATCGGCAGCGTTACCGATAACATGTTTCTTAACAGCGGTGAGTGTAGGGTCGGGGCCGTTAAGCGCTGCACCGTCTGCATCACGAAACACAATGGAGTAGGTATAGCCACCGTTTTCCGTTGCTAAGTAATTATACGAATCGCCCTGTTGCATGTAGATAGCTTTTTGACGTTTGTCGGTGGCTGTGCCCGCATTGGCAAGCAGGTTGTTGATAAAGCTCATGGTAGGGCCTTTGCCACCTCCCCAGGCTGTACCGTCACCAGTAACAGCGGTGTGGCGTGCAAAGCGAGCCTGACGGCTGCTGCCTGTACCCCAACCGTTGTTGATGCACTGGATAGCCCAAAGTATTTCAGGGTTATGCTCATTGGGAACCTTAAACATATCTTCGTAGTTGCTGAACAAGGTGCGCCCGCTGTTATTGATTACATCTTTGGCATAGTTTGCTGCTGTGGCAAAATCGCCTGATGCTCCGCGCTGAGCGAGTGTAAGGTGCAACTTGGCCAACATACCTTTGGCAGCCCATGAAGTTACCCGTCCGGCATCATCGGTAGCGGGCAGGTTTTCGGCTGCATACACAAGGTCTCTGCGCGCAAATTCATATACACTGTTCTCGCTATGTTTGGGCAGTTGCAGATCATTAGCTGCTACTTTTATGGCAGGGTTTTCAACAATGGGTACTTCGCCCCAATATTCTGCTAACAGAAAATAGGATACGCCACGGAAAAACCTTGCTTCGGCCAAACCGGCATTGATCACATTCTGGCCCACGCCATACCCACCCGCTATGGCAGGCATATCGTCAATAATCAGGTTGGAGTATGATATGACATTATACAACCCTCTCCATCCGTCTAAGATGTGGCGGTTGCCTGCGCTATAGCTGTTTTTAAAAAACTCGCCTTCAGCTTCCCAGGTGTGATACATATCACCTGCCAGCAAATCGCCAGCACACCATTGAAATACATCTGTAAATTCCCACCAAGGGCGTCCGTACATGGCGGCTGTAGCCTGCCTGATTTCAGTTGCATTACGATACCAGGCGCCTACGGTGGCCTGATCTTGCGGAACATATTCCAAAAACTGATCAGAACATGCGATAGACGAAAACGTTAACGCAGTTACCATGAAGTATTTATATATCTTTTTCATAATCATTCAGCTTATCAATGTTAAAAAATAACGTTTACGCCTAATGTATATACACGCGGTGATGGGTAACGACCCATATCTACGTTTTGCTGCAAAGCGCTTTGGTTGAATGCCCCGATCTGCGGATCAAGACCGGAATACTTCGTAAAGGTGGCTATGTTTTGAACGTTGCCATATACCACCGCACGCGATATTTTTGCTTTTTGTATAAGCGAAGCCGGTAAGGAGTACGTCAGTTTTACGTTTTGCACCCGCACATAGGTGGCATCTTCAAGCCATCGTGTTGACATGTAGAAGTTTCCGTTTTCTGTACCGTTGCGAAACCTCGGCATGTTGGTATTGGGATTTACGAGGCGCACATCGTCAATATTTCTGGGGTCTCCAAATTCCGGGTCAATTAACTCGGTACGGGCACGATTAACCACCGAGGCAGCCGCGTTATCGAACCGGTAGTACATCTGCTCGTTACGCGCTCTTGAATAGTTCAGGATTTCTCCGCCTATTGAACCGATCAGGTACACATCTAACGAGAAGGGTCCATAGCTTACCGAGTTATTGAAACCAAATGTCCAGTCGGGGTTCGGGTCGCCAATATATGTTTGATCGTGTGCATCAATAATACCATCGGGCACACCGTCCGGGCCGCTGATGTCTTTCCATTTCACATCGCCCAACCATAAACCTGTGGAACGGTCGATGAGGTTTGTACCCGGCTCTGCTGAATTGGGTATCTGTACGGCATGGTTCTGAATTTCTTCTTTTGACTTAAAGATACCTTCCATTATATAACCATAGAACATACCAACAGGGCGACCTACGGTTGTGCGCGAAGCGGTTTCAAAGCCTGTGTACCAGTAGAGGTTACGGGTAAGGTCGGCACCGGCCATCTTTGTTACCTTATTGCGGTTTACTGTAACGTTGGCGGTGGTTCTCCATTTCCATTTGCCTTTGTCGATGTTCACGGTGCTAAGCGTAAGTTCAACACCTTTGTTTTCCATACTACCCACGTTGGCGAAAGGGCCTTCTACACGTGTGCCAAAGGTGGCCGGCAAGGTTACGCGCAGTAGTAAGTCATCGGTAAGTTTTCTGTACACTTCACCGGTAAACTCTACACGACCGTCAAATAATTCCATGTCCACACCAACGTTAATCATTTCGGTTGACTCCCACTTTAACAGCGGGTTGGAGTAGGCACTGTTGCGAACACCTGTGCCGAAATATGTAATTTCAGTAGCCAGCGATGAGCCAAAACCATATTCACCAATTTCCTGGTTACCCACCTTGCCCCAGCCTGCTCTTAATTTCATGCTGCTGATGGCATCAACCTGCGCAAGGAAATCCTCTCCGGATAGTTTCCAACCTGCAGAAACAGACGGGAACCATCCCCAACGATTGCCCGGACCAAACCGCGATGAGCCATCTCTGCGAATGGTAGCTGTTAACAGGTAGCGATCGGAAAATGAATAATTAACCCTGGCCATGTACGAGGCTAATGAGTTCCAGCCCTTGTATCCTCTATTCAACTCAGTGGACACCACACCCTGGTTCATCACTGGTATATCATTAGGTACATCTATTTTAAAAGCGGTAAAGCCGTCCCACGTGCTTTTCAGCGCTTCGGTACCGGCCATCGCTGTAATTTCGTGGCTGCCAAAAGTTTTCGTATAGGTTGCATAGTTTGTCCAACTCCAGAAAAAACCCTGACTTAATGAATTGCTCAACCGGCTTGTGGGGTTTTTGATTTGCCCCCACTCGTAAGTCGGCTGGAAAGCCACGTTCACACTGTTATTATAGTTTACCGATATTTCAGTACGGAACTTTAATTCTTTAATGATATTAAATTCGGCATACAGGTTGGTTATTACCTGATTGGCCAGCACGGTATTGTTACGAAGCATAGCAAGAGCCACCGGGTTAGAGCCGATGTTGGCCGACTGGTTGGCCTGATCAGGCCCTGCGTAAGTGCCATCGAAATTCTTTACCGGGATGTGCGGAGCCATTTGGGCAGCCTGCGAGATTACACCATCACCACCATCGTTCAGGGTTATTTTCTCGTTCTTGCGCGAAAGTGCAAGGCTGGTACCCACACGCATCCAATCCTTTATCTGGGTATCTACGTTGGCGCGTAAATTATAGCGGTTAAAGTTCGAGCCGATTATTATCCCTTCCTGCGAAAAGTAACCAGCAGATACTGAATAGTTGGTAGCATTTGTTCCGCCCGATACACCAATAGTGTGGCTTTGCATGGGCGCAGGCTGAAAGATGGCCGCCTGCCAATCGGTGCCTTTACCCAGTATGCTGGGGTCGGCAAAACGGGGGTCTTCATTTTGAAATATCTCCCGCGACACTTCATTATTATAATCTGCATACTGTTGCAGGTTCATCATGTCGAAAGTTTTATATACATCCTGCACCGCATAGAAGCCATCATAGCTTACCGTTGCCTCGTTTCGTTTGCCGCGTTTGGTGGTGATGATAATTACACCATTAGCAGCCTGCGAACCGTATATGGCTGATGCGGATGCATCTTTAAGCACGTTAATGCTTTCAATATCATTCGGGTTAAGCGATGCCAACGGGTTTACACTGGCGGCTTGCTGCCCGCCCGAGCCTCCCTGCCAGTCGAAACCGGTAATGCCACCGGCACGACCACCCATACGCACACCATCAATTACATATAATGGTTCGCTGCTTTGCGTGAGCGAGGTTGTTCCGCGTATGCGGATGGAAACTGCGCCACCGGGCTGACCGGAGTTTTGTGTAACCTGAACACCGGCAACACGACCCTGCAAGGCCTGGTCAACACTGGCGGTAATGGTGTTTCTGAGTTCTTCGCCTGATACAATAGAAACTGCCCCCGTGAGGTCGCTCTTTTTCTGCGTACCATAACCTACAACCACATACTCTTCAAGGGTTTTTACATCGTCCTGCATGGTAACGTTAATAGTGGTTTGGTTTCCCACCGCTACTTCCTGCGTAACGTACCCGATAAAAGAAAACACCAGCACATCATTGGCCGATGCCTGAAGATTGAAATTACCGGATGCATCCGTTGATGTACCCAACGAAGAGCCTTTAATAAGGATGCTCACACCCGGCATACCCGCGCCCGTAGCATCTTTAACAACCCCGCTCAGTGTGATTTTTTGTGCCTGGGCCATTGCACTTGTTAACAGCAGGAAGACCAACAGCCCTGCCAGTGGTAGTTTTTTGTGTAGAAAACCTCTTTTCATAAGATATGGTTAGGTTAGTTGAGGAAAATCCGCAGCAGCATGAGCACGAAAAGCAGTGCACATATACCCAGCCCTATCTCTGAGATGAGCAGGAACCTGTCTTTTTTGACCAATTCCTGTAACGATGTGCGAAACCAACTAATCAGCCTACTCATTTTACCCCTTGGATTCGCCCCCAAGGTTTATCATTTCGGGCAGTAAAATAGTTGGTAAATCATCCAAAATACATAGGCAAACGTTTGCGGAAGCGTGAAAACCGCAAACATTTGCTGGTTTTTATACTGAAAGTCAGAATTTTATTAAAACCAGTAGCGGCAGGTGGTATTGACGGGAGGGTGTTGGGCGGGTTTGCAGGTACACGCCTGTTCATTAACGTGTAGCTCCGCGTCCTAAAATCGCGGTTATCCGGTGGCGCGGGTATGCGGTTGTGTTTTTTACCCCGGCCAGAAAGCCGGGGCTATGTTATTTGCGGATGTTTTAAGCGAGCGTTTAAAAACCCGTTTCCACCACTAAAAATGAAAACTCAACCACCGACTCTTTTCCAGCGTGGTTAACAGCCCTGATTTTTACCTGATGGCGGCCTTTTGCCATGAGTTTAACCGGCTCGTAATACACCTCTTCGGGTGCGTTGTCGATGCTCACATATACACGGGCTATTTTTTCGGACACTTCGTGCGAAACCGTAAGCGTACTGCCCTTCGGGAAAACCGGGCGTTGCGTGGTTACACTGTCGGTTGTGAAGCTGTAAATGCTAATGCGGTTGCTCTCGACCGATACCTGTACCGTGGGCACATCGTTGCTTGCCCAGGCTAAGGTGATAGCTGCCAAGATGAATGTGGTAATAAATGCTAACTTTTTCATAGTATTATTTTTATTTCATTAACTTCAATTTTAATTCACGTTTCTTCCCGGCCAGTTCAACAAGCTTACGCAGCGCTTCGCCATACAGGGTGAAGTATAACACTAGCGACATAAGCCAGATCACCATCATATTAAACGTATAGGTGCCGATGGTCATGCCCAACAGGTTTTTTTCGGGACAAAAGAATATAGTCCGGTAGTCAAAAACAGTTGCAGGATGAGGTTGGTGAAACACCGGGTCGATTTGTTGAATCAAACGGCCTTCGTGTTCAATCAACCGGTTTTTCACGTTTACGTTTCGCACCAGATCGTTGAGGGCATCGTTGTAATTTTCGTTTTTACGTTGGTTGATGTCAATACCCTTTCCTTCCAGCACGGCTTTCTTTTTATCGATGAGGTTATCTTTATCGGTAAACAGTTTTTTATACCGGGTTGTGTAAACCTCTAAGTATTGTTCAAGCGCTGCACCGGTTTCGGGGGTAAAGGGTTGTGTGAATAGTTGCGCAGGGTAATCGGCTTCTGTTTTTAACGCTTCGCTGATCAGGTAAACGTTATAGTCAACCAGTTTTTGAAGCGAGTCGCTTTTCGGCTGGATGTTTTCCAATACAAACTGGTTCCGTTTTTTCAATTCATCGGCTAAGTATGTTGACTTGAAATCGGCCTGCGAGCGTTGCTGTTCGTCCTGGTAAAACAGTTTTTCAAAATCGTTGTTCTTAAACTGGTAAACGGCCATCGCCTCGTATGCCCAGCGCGAAGCCATCATATCGGCCACAACGGGTACTTTACCTTTTTTGCTGATGAGTTCGTTCAGCTTATCGAAGTTGAACAGCAAACCGCTTAAAATCATTTGCGGGATAAGCAACAACGGGATTAAAATGTAAACTGTTACGGCCGAGTTAAAGGCCGCAGAAATATTCAGTCCTAATACATTGGCAAAACACGCTACGGTAAACAACATAAACCAGAGCGCGAATGTCATACTATGTACTTCCAATACCCATGTGCTGATCACCACAAACAAAAACATTTGAATAGCCGAGATCATAAACAATATCAGCAACTTCGACCACGTATAGCTTGCCCAGCTCAAATTCAGGAACGACTCGCGTCTTAAAATTTTCCGGTCGCGGATTACCTCTTCGGCACTTACCGTTAAGCCCATAAACAGCGCCACGATAATGCTCATCAGTATAAAGGCAGGGAAATTGTCGTTAAAACGGAACACATATCCGTTACCACCGGCCTCGCTGTTGTAACGGATTACAAACGCTAACATAAACGCCAGCACCGGTGCCTCTAACAAATTGATGAGCAAATACTGCCGGTTGCTCACCTTAGCCGTAAGATCGCGTTTGGCATACACCAGCATTTGTTTCAGTTTGGTGGGAATAACCAGCGATTTGGGCGGAGCTTCGTGTTCGGTTTCGCGTTTGGCGATGGTAAACTTTTCGGCATACATCTCGTGCCACTGCACGGGCGTTACTTTTCGTTTGGAAGTGGTTTGCCCGTATTCGTCCACCACGCGCGCTTCCATGATATTAAATATCTGTTCGGGGTTTACGTTGGCACATACTTCACATTGCCCGCGATGACTGTCCACCTGGTGGGTGGCTTGTTTGAAATATTTGATCGCCTCCACCGGCATACCGTAGTAAGCCGGGTAACCGCCTGTATCCATAATGATCATGGTATCGAACATCTTATAGATGTCGGACGATGGCTGGTGGATCACCACAAAAATCAGCTTGCCTTTCAGCGAAAGTTCTTTCAGCAAGTCGATCACGTTTTCTGAATCACGCGATGACAGACCGGAAGTCGGTTCATCCAAAAACAAAATGGCCGGTTCACGAATCAGCTCCAGCGCAATGTTGAGGCGTTTACGTTGCCCGCCACTGATGGTTTTATCGAGTACAGAGCCTACTTTCAAATCTTTGCGTTGTTCCAGGCCAAGATTTTCCAGCACTTTCATTACCCGCTCGTGCAACTGTACTTCGGTGAAATCGGCAAAGCAAAGTTTGGCGTTGTAATACAGGTTTTGATACACAGTGAGTTCCTCAATCAACAGATCGTCTTGCGCCACATACCCGATCACACCCTGTATTTTGTCTTTTTCTTTATGGATGTCGATACCGTTGATTACAATTTCGCCCTTCGTGGGTTTTTCTAATCCGGCCAGCACATTCAGCAATGTAGTTTTACCGGCACCGCTCGCGCCCATCAGCCCGATAAGTTTACCGGGGCCTTCGCAAATTTTTACATTGCGCAAGCCAATGGCCCCGTTCGGAAACCGGAACTCATCAATTATTGCATTGAACGACAGTTTAACGGTTTCGAGGTTCTTGTTAAAGAATGCCGCAAGATCGCTGAAGTAAACCGCATCGCCCGATGCTGTTTTAACAACACTGCCGTGCGAAAACAAATACACCCGGTTGGGTTGCATGATAAAGCCGTTCAGCACATTGGCGCTGCTGCCCACACATTTTACAAAATAGGTAGCCGTGCTGCGCACCAACATAAAAATCATGCGACCGTTTTCGGAGTCGTGGTGCTGCGCATCGTGCTGGCGGATGTCAACCACCCGTATGTCGGGCGAGGTTAACAGGCTTGTTTCGTTTGCTGCAACAAACGAAGCCGTTAGCTGGTACTCTTCATCGCCAATGTTAAATACCGTAGCCACCGTGTTGATGATTTCCATGGCCTGGCCCGACACGGTTTGTTCGGCACTCACCATTTCCAACAAACGGATGAGCACGATAACTTTTTGCTTCTGCGTAAGGGTTTTGTTGATCTTACGGCAAATGCCCAGCGTGCGCACCGAATCTTTTACCGAAGTGAGTTTCTTCGCATCGTCAGTAGCCTGGGTTGTATAACCCGATACCTGGTCGAAATACTCGACATACTCACGAATGGAATCCTGATCGAGTTCCTGTTGAAAGAACCGGATCACAAAGTCGCGCTCCTGTTCCGATACGCCATCGTCTTGCTTACAGATGATCGCGAACAGTTGCGTTAATGCTTTTAGGATTTCCTCACTCATTTTTTAGTTGTTCGTTGTGGGTTGTCTGTTGTTCGTTATCATCGAAAAATGATCAACTGACAACCAACAACTGTTTAGTTTACGCGGTATTCAAACGGGATTTCTACTAATTCTGAAAACTCTTTGCCGGCTTCTTCCATGTCTTCATCGTCTTCGGCATAGCACCATTCGATTTTCATGCCTTCGATGTCTTCGAGAGCCGAAAGAACATCAAGAATGAGCTTTGATGATGATGTATTGAAGTATTCCAGCTTAAAAGAAAAATCGGTAGCCGGGTTCGGGTCTTTGGCGTAGTTACCGATCCACTCTAATACGGGGCGGTAAAACTCGGCCGAATCTTCCGGCAGCGAACGGCCAGAGATTTCAAATATTTTATTGTTCTTATCTAAGATGATCTTCGGGGTATCCGCAGTTCCTTCGAGATTTAAGATTTCCATAATCGATGTTATTTTAAAAAATGATTAAACAGTTTCTTTAACACGGGCAATGTTCACTTTCAGGCAGAAGAAGTGATACTCATCATTCATCGGAACAAAGCTCCACTCTAATTTTTCGCCCGATTTACGTGCCATATCCACAAAGCCCAAGCCAGCCCCTCCTTTTTCAGAGATGGTTGTGTTCTTGATAATCTCTTTGTACAATTCTTTCAAACCATCTTTATCGAGGCTGTTGATATGCTCTAACGCTTTTTTCAGGTTCGGCATGTTTTCGTTGCGTACCGGGTTGCCCGACATGATCGAATACTGGCTTTGTTCGTGGCCGATCAAAAAGATAGCCGCATGATGTGACGAGTCGCCTTCGTTGGCGTCATCGCTGTGCTTCACAATGTTTTGAAGCGCTTCTACCATTACGTTAAAAATTTTCTTTTTAATACCCGACTCTTCGCCAGACGACTCAAGGTTACGCTCGGCCATCGTGAGGATAGACTTGGTTGTTTCCTGTGTGAAGTCGCCTTCGTAAATCAGGATCACTTTGTGTGCCACCATTAACTGGTGCAGGTCATAGATAAACTTCATTGTGTTTGTTGTTTAATTTGATTGTTTCTATTATTTATTTACAGGACTAAAATTTTATTCCGATCAGCAACACGTCATCGGTTTGCTTTTGCGTGCCGCGCCAGCTTTCCCAGGCATGGTCAAATTCTTTTTCGGCTTCGATGGCCGGCATCGGGTGAAGTTCTTCTACCAACTCGCGCACGCGCTTCGACCCGAGTTTGCGTCCGTCAGGGCCGCCAAACTGATCGGGGAACCCATCAGAACTGAAGTAGATGCCATCGCCATCGCCCAACGTTACGTGTGTTGTGGTGAAGTTGGTCTGGTTTTTATACACACCGCCCCCTACCGGGAATTTATCGCCTTTCACTTCGTGCTGTACACCGGCTTTCATAATCAGCAATGGCCTGTGGGCACCGGCATACGCTACCGCTTTTGTTTTGATGTTGATGCGGCACAAGGCAATGTCCATCCCGTCTTTCGTGGCGGCATCGTTCTGATCTTGGCGCAGTGTTTCGGTTACACCCTCATCTAACAAATCAAGTATCTTACCCGGATCGGTTACGTTACGGCTCTTCACAATGTCGTTCAACAAGAAATAACCGATTAACGATAACAACGCGCCCGGTACACCGTGACCGGTACAATCAACGGCTGCAATAAAAATATCATCGCCTTGTTGTACAAACCACGGGAAATCACCGCTTACCACATCGCGCGGTTTGTACAGGATAAACGAATCGGGCAACGCCCCGGCAATAATGCGCGTATCGGGCAGAATGGCATTCTGAATACGCTTTGCATAATTAATAGAGTCGTTGATTTTTTTGTTTTTATGCTGAACATCCAACTCGATCAGCTTACGGTCGGTTACATCGTGCGACACCACCAGCACCGACTCTATTGTTTTGTGTTCGTCAAACTCGGGGATTGCGTTCACCTGCATGATGCGGTTACCCAATGCCGAAGGGAAATCCATTTCGGTAGAGATGGTGTTGTTTGAAGTTTTAACATCTTCGATAATGCTCAGCCATTTATCCAGCACACTGTTGTGCAGTTCGGCCTCGGTGGCTTCTTTGTGCATGAAGTCAGACACATCTTTACCTGTATAATTTTTAATTACGGGGTTGATGTAACTGATCACACCGTTTTCTAAGCGGGTAATCAAATCGGGCGAGTTTTCCGAAAGCGCCTGCATTTTACTGCGCATACGCTGTTCCTGCTCAGCACGCCTGCGTTCGGTGATGTCGCGCGAGTTGAGGATATATCCGTTAATAGCCCGGTTCGACATGAAATTGTTACCGGTAGCTTCCAGCCAAATGTATTCGCCCGATTTGGTTTTGTATTCGAACTGAGCGGTTACTTTTTCTTCGGGCTTATCTTTTAATTGTTTGAACAGGTTTTGATAAAGCTCCTGCCCTTCGGGGTGTACGTGTTCAAGATCGGTTGTGCCCTGCAACTCGGCAGGCGCATAGCCCAAAATGGTTTTTACCGATGGCGATATATAGCGAATGGTTCCGTTGGCTTCAAAAATTGTAATTACCTCCGAAGCATTTTCGAGCAACAACTGCATCCGGTTTTGGGTTTGGTTTACCTGCTCAATCTGCTCTTCGAGTTTTTCGTTCGAACGTTGCAGTTCTTCCTGTGTGGCCTGCATCTCTTCGGCATTCTGGCGCAGCACTTCCTGTTGTTCTTTCAGGTCGTTACTCATTTTTTGCGACTCGGTTAACAGGGTGCGGGTGCGTTCGTTAACCGTAATGTTAAAGATGGTACGCGCCAGCATCACGCTCAACTCTTTAATGAAGTTGATTTGCGATGAATCGAACCTTGTAAACCCGGCCAGTTCCAGCACGCCATGTACTTCTTCGTTGGCAATAAGCGGCATGATGAGGATGCACCCGGGTTTTTGATCTCCCAGAATACCCGATGTGATGGACATATAATCGTTCGGGATTTCGGTACGCAATACAATATCTTTTTCGGCAACGGCCTGCCCTACCAATCCTTCGGCCACTGCGAACGATTTCTTCAAATATTTTTTACGGCCATAAGCATAGCTGTGGGTAAGCTTGATTTTGGAATCGCGCATCACATAAAACGCTCCCTGTATGGCGCCTACTTTGCCAATGGTGAGGCGGATGATGTCATCGCCTAATTTTTCGAGTGTGTCGTGTGTACGCAGGATGTCGCCCGCTTCGGCCAAACCCAGTACAATCCAGTTGCGTTCTTTTTCCCTGCGGTCGTTTTCCACTAAGTTATCACGCATATTAATAAGCGCGTGACCCAGCGTATCGTTTTCGCCTGCGGGGTTAAACTTTGCATCGAATTTTCCTTCACCTACTTTTTGTGCAAACTGCACGTTGTGTTTCAGCATTTCTACCAGTTCATCAACCCGTTGCTGGATTTTCCCGAACTCATCGTTGTAGCGTTCTTCTGTTTTTTCGGGAAGCTCGCCTTTCGATACCAACCGCAAGCTATGGTGCAGCGTATCGAGCGGCCGTGTAAGGTGCCCGGTTGTGATCAACGAAACCATCACCGCGAAGGCACACAAGGCTAAGCCGAGGTATGTATAGATCGAGTCGCTTTCGTTTTGCGGATCGATGCTGCTTACCACCGCCACGGTTAACAGCGTAAGGCCAAGCACCAGGGCGGTAAACTTTAAACTTATTTTAATGTTTCTGAATTTCATGTCGTGATAGGTTTATAAAACCTGTGCCCAGCGGGCACCGATAGTTTCCAGTTGCGTTAGGGTTGATTTGTTGAGCGGTTTAAACAGCGCTAACTCCAATACGGCTTTTACTTCGTTATCGGCTTTAAGCGGAACAAGCGCGAGGTATGTGGGCGATGCCGAGCCTAAACCGGAAAACACAACAATGTACCCTTTGGGCAACGTATCGATATACAGGCTGCTGCCTTCGTTTGCCACACGGCCTACTAAGCCTTCGCCAAGTTTATATGTATTTTTAGCGGCTTCATCGTTGCTCAGGGCATATCCGCACGCTAATACTAATTCTTCGTTTTGTACTGTATATAACGCGGCCTGCCCGGCTTCCAACTGTTTGCTTATGGCGTTTACCATGTTTTGCGAAACATCGTTTCTGTTAGCCAGCACGTTTTCTAATTCGGCAAGTGTTAACTGTTCATCGCTGTTGGTAATGGTAACGTTGTTTTCGTCTGTTGCTTTTTTATGATCGAGGTAAACAACGGTTTGGCGTGTGTGGTTTGTGGCAAGTTGTATCGCCACTAAGCCTGTTAAAAAAGTAAACCCTAACACGCTGTATGCCATCGTAGGCGAAATGCGTGGCGGTTGTTCGGTAAGTCCGTACACGGCAACGATCGAGAGTATAATACCCGCTGCAAACATGATGCTGAACAGCATAATGGTTTTTGATTTTAGTATTCTTCCCGGTTTCATTTTGTGCAGTAGTGTAGTTCTTTAATAAATTCTATGATCTGATCAATTTTCAATGTGTAATCAATGGTGGTAAGCGCCATCGCTGCCTTGGGCATGGTGTCGATCATGCACTCGGCCGGCTCTTGCACAATGGTAAGGCCGCCTTTGTCTTTAATGTTTTTCATGCCCATACCGCCATCGCGGTTCGCACCCGATAACAAAATGCCCACTAACTTGTTACGAAAAACGTAAGCCGTGCTGCTGAGCGTAATATCAATGGAAGGGCGCGAGCTGAGCACCATCTCTTCGGTTGACAACGAGAAACAGTTGCCTAACTCTACCGACAGGTGGTAATTGGCAGGCGCCAGATAAACCATTCCTTTGCGGACGGGTTCTTTATCTTCCGGCTCCACAATTTTTAATTTGCTTTTAATCGAAATGGCTTCCACAAAGCCATGGCGTACATGCTTCAACCGGTGCAATGCCATGATAACGGGCAGCGGGAAATCTTCGGGTATGCTCGATAAAATCTTAATGATACCCTGAAAGCTTCCGGCCGATCCTCCGATCACCACGGCTTTGTAATCTGGCTTAATGTTGTACTTAGCCATTGCTTAGTCGCGGATTTTTTTATAAACCTTTTCTTCCTGGTTCACCACAATAAAACGGTTGGCGTACTCGCACCAGATCACCGATTCTTTTGTGCCAATGGCTAAGTACCCGTACTTGAACAGGCTGGCGTGAAATTTTTTCAACACTTCGTTTTGCAACTGCTGGTTGAAATAGATCATCACATTGCGGCAAAGAATCAGGTCGAATTTGTTGAACACTTCGCCTGTTACGAGGTCGTACCTGCGAAACGATACGTTTTTGTACAATTCTTTATCAAATACGGCCTTGCCGTTTTCTTCTTTATAATAATCTTTCAGCGAACGCTTGCCCTCAAAACGGATGTAGTTTTTCTCGTTCAACTCCATATTTTTGACAGGGTACGTGGCCGCTTTGGCTTTATCGAGTATAACCGTATCGATGTCGGTGGCGATCAGCGACACATCGTTGTGGATGCCCATTTCTTTTAACAAAATAGACATCGACAGCACTTCTTCGCCCGATGAGCAACCTGCGTGCAGGATGCGAAAGTTTTTGTTGTTCAGTAAAATGGCCGGAATAATTTCCTGACGCAGCAACCGCCAAAAGCTGGGGTCGCGGAAAAGCTCGGTGGTGTTTACCGTTACTTCTTCAAGAAATTGTTCGATAAACTGCGGCTGGTCGTTTATTTTTTTTAATAAGGTATCAATGGTTAAGTTTTGCAGTTCAAGAATGCGCAGCATACGTCTTTTAAAAGACGATACAGCGTAATCGCGAAAATCGTAACCATATTTGCTGTGCACCAGCGTGGTTATTTTTTTCAGGTCGGCTAAGTCGATGTCGGTTATCACGCAAATTTGGTTTAGTGGTTTTTAGTTGATTACAACACGGTATGGTTCGATGTTCTTTTTTCGTTTTTGCTTTTATCAGCAATGCGCATTTCAGGCATTGGCGGTGTGTTTACCGGCAACGAGAGCTGAAGAACTTGTTCGTTTTCTTCGATGAGCACTACCTGTAATGAGCCATTGATTTGACGTGCTTCGCGTTGTGCCACATAATAATTGAACAGCGAAGGGTACGAAAGAATATCGTTGTACAACGATACTGGCTGTGAAACGGCTTTCCGTATGTTTTCTTCAACAACAAAGCCTTTTGCATGAATGTTTATGCGCAGTTCGCCCAGCCGGTTTTCAAAACAGAAAACAATATTGATAGAATCTTCTTTGCTTAATGTGGTTACCGGCAGGCTGATGATGTACAACAGTACATTATTCAGCAACTGCAACAGGCGCGCCTCGGGTAACTCGCAATATGCCTGTTGCGGAAATTTGAATTCGATTGTGGCACGGTCGATCTCAAAATTATCGCGCAGGGTTCTTTCTAATGAGCACCGTACGCTGTCGAAATGCGTTATGCCACGGTTCACCTCCTCTTTGCTGGTGTTATCCGACAGGTACAGGAGTTTAAACAGCCGGTCGTCTAATTTGTTGGCGTGTACTTCAATCAATTCGTTCAACTCATCGATTTCGGTATTGCCTTGCCGGATCTTGATCAGGTTTACCAGCCCTTTGATGGTTGCCAGCGGGCCGCGCAAATCGTGTGCTGCCCGGTAAATAAACGTATCAAGCTCCATGCGTTTCGATACCAGCTCTTGCTTTAACGTGGCTGTGTTTTCAAAAGCCTTAACTTTTAAAATAATGTAACCGTTTATGTCGCTGATTATGCCTAAGTAAAAACCGGATATGCTCACGCTCAGCATCACGTTGTCTTTCGTTAACAAGGTTGTAACGCTATCGGTAAAATACCCGCTTTTCAATTCCTGATCCAGGCTCTCCCGGAAAGCTGCGTCAGCACAAATACTGTGAAAATACCTGCCGCTTAGCTCTCCGGAAGTAAACCCCGTTAACTGCTCTACTTCACTCCCCACTGCCTGGATCGTATGATCCAATCGAAGGATGATAGAATCGGTAAAAAAAGTGTTCAGCTTATCCACCACTTCATCTATTGAAATGATCAGACTCGCTAATTCTTGCATTCTATGCATATACTTCGATTGTTTATACCCCACTACGCTACTGTTTCTTCTTCCGCAACAGACATTTCTGTTTCCTGGCGGTTGTAAAACTTAGCGCCCAACTGCTCTGATTGTTGCTGCGCAAGTGCAGCAATTTTTTCTGCTTCATTTTTCGCAACGGTAATGTCGGTTACATCTTTGGTAAAGATGGCCACACCGGTAATAACCCCGCTGTCATCGCGCAGGGGCACCTGGTTAGTGGTAAGGTGTACTTCCTTACCGTTTGCGATATAGTGTTCATTTTGTGTAATGCTTTCGCCATTCAACACACGGCTGTAGGTTCTTCTGCGCTCGGCACGTTGTGCTTCGGGCAACAGGCTGAGCATATCAACGCCTTTGGCAATTTTAAACTCGTTGCCTACGGCACGCTCAAACGCTTTGTTGAAGTTTACGATTCTATAATCGTGGTCGATGGTTGCGATCATATCGGTCGAAACATTGAGCAACTCGGTTGTGAACTGCTCTTTGGTTTGCACCTCGCGCATTACCCGTTGCATTTCTTCTTGTGTAGCCGAAAGCTCTTCCATGTTCTGGCGCATTTCTTCTTCCTGCGCACGCATTTGTTCGGCCTGTACCTGGGTTTCTTCCAACAGTTTTTTGGTATGGCTGTTAACCTTTACCGAAGAAATGGTAGAGGCAATGCTTTCGCCTAATTTCTCTACAAACTCAACCTGGTACGCTTCAATGGTTTGGAACGAAGCGATTTCGAGTACACCAAAAATATTATCGTTGAGCTTTAACGGAACAACCAACAGATTTTTAGGCAACGCTTCACCCAAGCCCGAAGTGATTTTTATATAATCGCCCGGTATATCGGATATGTAAATGGTTTCGCGTTCTAAAATACACTGGCCGGTAATGCCTTCACCCAACTCGACACGCTTGCTCAAAAATTTCTTGCGGTTGTACGCATAGCAAGCCACTAATTCCAAAAATGTGTCTTGTTGGTTTTCGTCATTCACTAAGAACAACGCGCCCTGGTTTGCGTTCATGTATTTTACCAGGTTACTGATGATGCTGTCTGAAAGCTCGCTCAAATTATCGTTGCGTGTACGCAGGGTTTCGGCAAAACGTGCCAGCCCTTCGGTACTCCAGTTACGTTTGCGGTCTTCATCGGCAGCTTGTTTGAGGTTGTCGCGCATACGAATCAGGGCTTCGCCCATGGTGTCGTCTTCGCTCAGCATCTCAAAATTACTTTCATAGTTTCCTTTACCGATGTTCTCGGCAAATACTACTTTATCTTTCAGTCCCACCAGCATGCTTTCGATGGCTTCGGCCATGCGGCCGATTTCATCGCGGCCCTTCTTTAACGTTACCGACACAAACTTTCCTTTTGAAAGTGTGGTGATCAGGTCGCTCAGGCCGGCAATCGGCTTGGTGATGTACGTGATCGAGAAGTACGCTGCATACGCACCAATAACTAAGAATAATACCATATTGGCGATGTAGAGGTATGTTAACATGCGCGAAGAAGTTTCCTTCTCGGCATTGGCTTCGCTTAACAGTTGGTTAAGGTACGCTGTTGACTTGGCAATGACTTCATTAAAATTTTTGAAGGCCGGTGTGATTTTATCATCCATGGCTGTAATGGCTTCGTCAACCGCTTCATCGTTGCTGTACGTGCTGTCGTCATACAGCACATCCATAACTTTCTTCTCGTTGGCTAACAGTACATCAAATGCTTTGCTGATCGCTTTGGTTTCTTCGGCAACCGAACTTTCGAAAAGAGCCGTAATGGCTGTGAGTTTTTCTTTTTGTGCAGCTACCTCGGTGGTGTGGATGCTTTTCAGTTTATCCTTTTCTTTGAGGTTGGGCTGGTAAATCCAGTTGTTGGTTAATTTATACGATTCAGAAGCCATTAGCTCGGTTTCCTTCAGCATGAGTACCATAGGGTAATAGGCTTCGGATACCCGCTGATCGATTTTGCGGTTTTGCCAGGCCGAGTACATACTGACTAAGGTTGTGATGAAGGCTAACAAGATTATGGCGGCATAGCC
Organism: uncultured Roseivirgaceae bacterium; assembly: GCA_964404445.1. Taxonomy (GTDB): domain Bacteria; phylum Bacteroidota; class Bacteroidia; order Cytophagales; family Cyclobacteriaceae; genus UBA2336. The sequence continues at coordinate 498,425 of CAYOJW010000002.1, forward strand.
CGCCATAATCTTACCAACAATTGAATTTTTAAACTTGTTAAACATAATGGTTCTGTTAAAAGAGTTCGCTTAAAAACTTATTGTACAATCAATACTACTTTAACTTTGGCTTTGGCTTCGGCTGTTAATGAGGCCGTGCTTACAAAACCGATCGCACCTGCTTCTTCGGCCACGAAATCAATAATGGCTGCGTCTGATGCTAATTTATCCTGGGGTTTTTCACCGCTTTCGTATTGCTTGGCGCTGAAGTATGTTTCCACATCGCTGGCGCTCATGCCCAATACTTTCGAGTAGAAAGCATCCTGCTCGGCACATTTTGTTTTGCGGTCAACCGGCTTGATGTTTTTGTTCAGTTCCGGCCAGCGCTTTTTGATTTTGCGCAACCAGTAGAGTTTTACCTCACCGGCTGATAATTTATCGACAGGGTTTTCTTTGTTCACGATCACCGCGATGTCGTTGGCTGCGGGCGCAAAGGCTGTGAGGGTTACGCTCAGCATTGCGACTATAAAAAATATTGTTTTCATTTCTGTCTATTTATTTAATAGTAGCTTAGTTATTAGAATGCAAAGGCGAATTGTAAACGTACACCACCTCTTTTTGAGCTATTCTCTATATCGTTGTTACCAGGAGCGAAAGGAACACCGTTAGCCTGAGCGATTCCATCTAAGAATGCACCAGAATAGTATTGGTTTTCAACATGGTGTTCGTACTCAACTTTGGCTATAAAATTCGCGTTGAATTTGTAGCGCGCACCAATGGTAAGTGTGTTGATTTTAACCGGAACCGGTGAAAAATAAAGATCGGCTTCTGTTTCGCTCTTACCGGCTTGCGAGTAGTTATACAATACATACGGTGTAATTTTATCGGTTACTTTATAACCGCCATACACATAGTATGAATAGCTGCTGGCATCCTGTATGTTATCGAATTTGCTGTTCTGTCTGGTAAACTCAGCAATAAATTCAGGTTTTTTTTCGGCATTCATGTATGCGGCAGCCACCGTTAGTAATTGCACTCTTCCGTTATCGGGAAGTGAAGCAACGTATCCGTTAGGGTTCGATTTGCCTTGTTCAATTCTGTCGAACATACCCGAAGCAATCACTTTTAAGCCTTCAATTGGCTCGGCTCCGATTTGTGTGGTAACGGCTACGTGGTTATCCCATTTGTCGTTTGAGCCGTGGTAGCCAACACCGTTTGCCACCAATACTTTATAGAAAAAGCGGGCGTTGGTAATGTTTTCGCCTTCAAACTGGATACCCGTATCGCGAAACTGAGTTTGACCGCCTTCGCTTACCGGACGGATTGCATACGGACGCTGAATGGTAGGCTGTAATACAAGACCTAAGGTAAACTGGTTGTTCCAGTAACCGATAGGCGTAAACATTTTACCCACACGTACGCTGAAATAATCCTGGATGTAATATTTAAGCGCCAGGCGTTGCAGTTCAAAGTTGAACGTGTTTCCGGTATTCTTAAAACTTACTTCGCTCAATACCGAAATGCGTTCGCTGATTTGCGATGTAACAAATAACACATAGTTGCCAGTGTTAAAGTTTGTTTTGGAATCAAAGGTGCTATCGGCCACAGTGGCCTTAAACCCGTTTGCCGGATCAACAAAGCTTGTAATCCTGTTTTTATCGGTTCTGTTCGAGAACCCCACCTCGGGCTGGCCAAAGAAACGGATTTTGGTATCTTGTGCCATCGATACCGTTGTGCCGCACATCAAGGCTGCAGCTACCACAATTTTTACGATTACTTTCATGTTATTTTAGTTGATTAATTAATGATGTTAAAAATGCTGTTGCTTTTTTTGAATTACACTGCAATAGTAGTGGCATACGCTTAACAGCACGAGCGCCAATGAGTAAGTGGCGGGCATGAATGAGCAGGCGATTGAATCGCGGGTTAAAGCATTACTTTAACCTATACAAAATCAATGAAAATAATATTGGCCGAAAAGGTGTATCAGGCAAACATTTTCTGTTTGTACGAACAATTTCAAAATAAAAACGAAGTAAATGCAGCTTTTGCTTAGTCGCGGCTGCCAATGCGGGTGAGGAAACTCTCTTTCTTGCGTTTGCTTACATCGAGCGAGCGGTCGTTGGCCATTACTACATACCCGCCTTCACCGCGCACATATTTTTTTATGGCGTTCAGGTTAATGAGGTACGAGTTGTGTATCCTGAAAAAGTTATGGTCGGTCAGCATTTCGTCATACTCTTTTAAGGTACGGCTTACCACGTGCTTTTTTCCGTCATCGGTAACAATTTCGGTATAGTTACTGGACGCCTCGCAATACAGGATGTTCGATACCTTTACAAACAGCAGCCCTTCGGTTGTGGGCAATGCCAATTTGTAGTTTTCGCTTGTTGTGTTGCGTAAATTCTGTACTAAGTGCTCTAAGCGCAACGAAATATTATCTGTCAGTTTTTTGTTTACTTTTTCTATGGCTTGTTTCAACTCCCCGATCTCAATTGGTTTCAGTAGGTAATCGATGGCCGAAAACTTAAAGGCTTTAATGGCAAACTCTGAGTGTGCGGTAGTAAAGATCACCTCAAAGTTGATGTCTTTAATACGGGTTAGCAGGTCGAAACCGGTTTCGCGCTGCATTTGAATATCTAAGAAAACGATTTCGGGCTTAAATTCTTTAATAGCTTTAATGCCCTCGTCCACATTTTGGCAAAGCGCTGATACCTTAATGTCTTCACAAAAATCTTCGAGCAGGATACGCATGTTTTCCCTGCTTTTGTATTCATCGTCAACAATAACGGCCTTTAGCATAGGCTTAAAAGTAACTTTTTAGTTTTATTTCCGGTTGAAATACTACGCCAATTTCGTATTATTTTTCAACTGTGGGCACACCATTTTTCCAAATTATGTAATATTTATTGCTTTTTTTTAGCTATCGTTACACTATTACGGCTTTACCGGTATGCTAACATTTCTGCGGATTGTTTCTGATTATGGTGTGGGGTATGCGAAATCGAGATCCCAGAAAAGGAATATCATCCTCTCGAACTACATCTCGCTAATCGCCTTCACAGCCATGCTTGTTCTTGCAGGAACTATATTCGCCTTTTATAGTTTTTCTACGATTGGCGTTGTGGTGCGCATTCTAATTGCCGGCCTTATTTTTCTGATTCCATTGGTTTTCAATAAATTAGGATTTACCACAACCAGCCGTGTGTTGCTAAGCTGGCTTACACCGGTTTTTGTTATGGGGATCACCATACTCGATTTGCGTGCGGGCGAGGTTATGTCGTCATCCTCGATGGTTGGCCTGCGGTTGTTTTTGCTGGCCGGTATCTGTTTTCCGTTCCTGATTTTCGACCTGAGCGAAAAATACCTGCTGTTTATTGGTTTGGCCGCCCCGGTATTAATCCTGGTTTTCTTCGACCCCATTTTTAACCTGTTCGATGTAACCTACCTGCGAAATGTCGAAAACGACAAGTTTTATGGGTTCAGTAATGTGCGGGCTACCATATCGGCCATTGCCATTTGCCTGAGCTTGTACTTTTTGAAACGAATTGTTGAGCATAGCGAGCAGGTTAATGCCAACCTGTTATTGCAACTACACGAAAAAAACAAGCTGATCCACCAGCAGGCGCGTGACGAGGTAAACAAATTAAACCTCGAACTGAGCACCAACTTAGAGCTGTTAAAAATAAGTGAGAACCGTTACCGGTCGTTGTTTGAGCAGGCATCAGATTTAATTGCCGTGTTTGAACTAAACGGCAAGTTTATCGATGTAAACGACAGTTTGTGCCAGGCAAGCGGGTATAACCGCCAGGAACTTTTAACCAGGCGTGCCGATGACCTCATCAAACCCGAAGATTTAAAAAGACAACCGCTCCGGTACAATGACGTGATCAACGGCCAACACCTGCTCAGCAATTTGCGCATCGTAAAAAAATCAGGCCAGGTAATTGATATTGAGGCCAACATTAAACGCATACAGGGCGACAAAATTTTTATGATTGCCCGCGATGTAACGCAACTGCGCGCGGTACAACAGCAAATACTCATCAGCGAAGCCAACTTCCGCAATGCCTTTGAATACTCGGCCGCTGGCATGGCGCTCATCGACATGGACAGCCGTTGGCTGCGGGTAAACAAAGAACTTTGCCACATTACAGGCTATACTGAACAAGAACTGCTCCTGTTCCGTGTACAAGACATTATCGTTCCCGAAGAAATACAGCACAGCCTTACCGTGCAGGCCGAACTGCGCACAGGCAAACGCGAACATATCCGCACCCAAAGGCGGTACGTGCACAAAAACGGTTCCATCGTTTGGGTAAACCTGAACGTATCAACGGTTAAAAACACTGACGGCACACCTCTGTACATGGTCGCCCAGATTGAGGACATTACCGAACATAAACTGCGCGAACGCGAACTGGCCGAAGCCAACAAAAAAATTGGTGAACTGCGCCTGCGTGCTCTCAGCTCGGTAATGAACCCGCATTTCGTATTTAATGTACTTAGCTCCATCCAGTTTTTTATTGCCCGCAACGATCGGTTAAACGCCATCAATTACCTGTCGATGTTTTCGCGCTTAGTGCGTAACATTTTAAAACACTCGGCCAACAACCGCATCCGCCTGTCGGAAGAGATTGAACTGCTGCACACGTATGTCGATCTTGAAAAAATGCGATTCGAAAATAAATTCGATTTCACGCTCACCGTACCACCCGACCTCGAAACGGAGTCTATCACCATTCCATCGCTGCTCATCCAGCCGTATGTAGAAAACGCCATCCTGCACGGACTTTACAATAAAGAAGGCCAGGGCAAGCTGCACATATCGGTTTTTACTGAAAGCCAACTGCTTGTATTTGAAATCACAGACGATGGCATCGGGCGCGAAGCCGCCATGAAACTGCGCGACAAAAATTTCCCCGATCACAAATCCATTGGCATGAATGTTACCAAAGAACGGCTCAAGCTCATCAACCAGGGCCACCAGGCCAATGTTGAAATCGAAGACCTGTTGGACGAAAACGGAAACACCGGCACCCGTGTGCGCGTTAAGGTTGTATTTGATGTTGAATAGTGTTTTTTTCAGGTAAAAAATAACCTGACAAAAATCACCCCTTTGCTTGACCATACTCAACGGAGGCGTTTTGGCAGTATTTTACATTTGGTGTACTAATCTTTAACGTTATGAAAAAGCTACTGGTACCCTGCGATTTCTCTAAACCTGCCCTGCATGCGTTTGAATTTGCGTTAGATATGGCCGCCAAATCGGCCAACAGCACAGTACACCTGCTACACGTAATCGAATTACCGGTGATGAGCGATTCGGTTTTGATGCCCGTATTAAATTTTGAAGAACAACACTTAGAAGATGCCCGCGTACAGGCCGAAAAAGAATTTGCAAACCTGAAGAAACAATACAATAAAGACTCCATCAAAATTGAATCGGAAGTATGGTTTGGAAGGCCGGCTGAACAAATCCAGCAATACACAAAAGACCACGCCATCGATATGATCGTGATGGGATCGCACGGAGCCAAAGGCATGAAAGAATTTTTTGTAGGCTCTAATGCCGAAAAAATTGTTCGTCACGCACAGGTACCGGTGTTGGTGTTAAAAGACCGCTACAAAGGCCCGATCAAAAGCATTGTTTTCCCAAACACCCTCGATACCGAAAACCAGGAAACATTGGTACAAAAAGTAAAAGCACTTCAGCATTTTCTGAAAGCCCACCTGCACATTGTATGGGTAAACACACCCGTGAACTTTACTACCGACACCGTAACACACAAACGCTTAAACGAATTTGTCAAACGTTTTCAGTTTAAAGATTACAGTTTGCACGTATTTAACCACCTGAATCCCGAAGAGGGCATTCTGGAATTTTCAAACTCGGTAAATGCTTCGTTAATTGCCATGGGTACGCACGGCCGCAAGGGTTTGGCGCACGTTATGTACGGAAGCCTTACCGAGTCGTTGGTAAACCATAGCGATAAGCTCATCTGGTCGTACGTGATCAGCACGGATAGCACAAACACCTGATATTGATGACGGACACCGAAATACTCACCGAAACAACCTGTTATCATTGCGGGGACGTATGCGAAGAAACACATTGGCTTGACGACAAACCTTTTTGTTGTTACGGCTGCCAAACCGTGTTTGAGATATTAAACGCTAACAACCTTTGTGAGTATTATACGATCGATAACAAGCCAGGCATCCAGCAAAAAAGCGTAAGCGAAGAAACCTACGCTTACCTGAACGAAAAAGATGTCCGTAAAAAAATATTAACGTTCGATTCGGAAACATTTGCCCGTGCCGAGTTTTTTATTCCGGCCATTCATTGCGCATCGTGCATCTGGCTGCTCGAAAACCTGCACAAGCTCGATACCGGCATTGTTCACTCCGAAGTAAACTTTACCAAAAAATTAGTTACCGTAAGTTTTAACCCTTCCCAAACATTACCCGGCTCTGTTGCCCGATTGCTGGCCTCGTTAGGTTACGTGCCACGCATTACACTCGAACAACACGATAAGCCCAAGCCAACGCTTGATCGGTCGTTGGTTTTAAAACTTGCCGTTGCCGGGTTCTGTTTCGGAAACGTAATGCTCTTTAGCTTCCCCGAATACTTAGGCATTGATCATTCCGATAAAAACCTGATCAGCATTTTCGCGTGGCTGAACTTAGGGCTGTCCGTGCCGGTATTCCTGTACAGCGCCAAAGATTATTTCACCTCGGCACTCAAAAGTTTTAAGCAAAAGCAAATCAACATCGATGTACCCATCGCCATCGGGCTTGTAGCGCTTTTTTTCAGGAGCACTTACGATATTATCACCGCTACCGGGCCGGGTTACTTCGATTCGTTTACCGGATTGGTTTTCTTTTTATTGATTGGCCGCTGGTTTCAAACGAAAACTTACGAGAGCCTCGCCTTCGATCGTGATTTTACAGCATACTTCCCTTTAGCCGTTAACCGGAGAGAGAGCCAGGAATGGAAACCCGTAGTAATCTACAAACTTGTAAAAGGCGATCAGGTTAAAATCCGCAACATGGAGCTTATTCCGGCCGATAGCATTTTATTGGACGAATCGGCCTACATCGATTACAGTTTTGTAACAGGCGAAGCACGCCCCGTACACGTAAAAAAAGGCGACCTGATTTATGCCGGAGGAAGACTGATTGGCACACCCATTACCCTTGTGGTTGATAAGCCTACTTCGCAAAGCCACCTCACCAACTTGTGGAACAACGATGCCTTTAAAAAAGTAGAAGAAAACAAATACCAGAAAATTATAGACCGTGCTGCGCGCAGGTTTACGTGGATCGTACTGGGCATTGCCTGCATAACGGCCGTGTACTGGTATGTTACCGAACCCGCTTCGATGTGGTTAGTGATTACAGCCGTGCTCATGGTAGCGTGCCCGTGCGCGTTAGCGTTAGCCGCACCGTTTACTTTCGGTAATATGATGCGCGAGTTTGGCAAACGCCAGCTCTACCTGAAAAATGCCGATGTTATTGAACGCATGGCCGCAGTAAACACAGTGGTGTTCGATAAAACAGGAACGATTACCCACGGACAATACCCCGAAATCAACTTTACCGGTGAGCTAAGCGAAATCGAATTAGGTAAAGTAAAACTACTCACCTCCTGCTCTACCCATCCGCTTAGCGTATTGGTAAGCAACGCCATCAAAAAACAGTTTAAAGGGCCAATCGATGATTTCAAAGAAATACCCGGTAAGGGCATTCAGGCCACCGTTCAAAACCAGGTTTTTCGTATCGGTTCGGCTGAGTTTACCGGCTTTCACGAAAAATACGATCAAAACGCTTCGCATGTTTTTATTTCCATCGATGATGAAGTAAAAGGCTTTTTCACCATCCGTACGCTTATCCGCAACAACATGAAAACCATGCTGCAACGGTTAGGCAACAAGTGCAAGGCCATGCTGTCGGGCGATCACGATGCCGATAAAGCAACCATGCAAAAACTGTTCAACACCCAAGAAGTTGCGCTGCACTTTAATCAAAGTCCACAGGATAAACTCGACTACATTCGCAACCTTCAACAACAAGGTCATCGTGTAATGATGCTGGGCGATGGCTTAAACGATGCCGGTGCATTAAAGCAAAGCGATGTGGGCATTGCCGTAACAGACGATACCGGTATTTTTACTCCCGCTTGCGATGGAATTTTACACGGCAGCGCCATCACACAATTAGATAAAATGTTAGACCTTGCCAAAACATCGGCAACGATACTAAAAACCGGATTTATCATTTCATTTTGTTACAACGCCATAGCCCTGAGCTTCGCTGTAAGCGGGCATTTAACACCGCTTGTTGCGGCCATTCTTATGCCCATCAGCAGCATAAGCGTGGTGTCGTTTACGAGCATTGCCGTGCGCGTTGCCGCTAAACGAACGTTCAACCGCATTTATACATTAAATTAATATCCAATCTTTATGAATGTTACTAAATACATTACAGGCGAAGAAGCCATAAAAGCTATAAAATCGGGTAACCGTGTTTTTGTACATGGCGGTGCCGCCACGCCCCATCACCTGGTAAAAAAAATGGTTGAACGTGCCGATGAGTTATACGATGTAGAATTAACCAGCATCAGCCAGCAGGGCGAGGCGGTGTTTAACGATCCGAAATATAAAAACAGCTTTCACCTCAACTCGTTGTTTGTAAGCGCCAACGTGCGCGACATGGTGAACGATGGCCGTGGCGATTACATCCCTGTATTTCTGAGTGAGATCCCGAACCTTTTCAGGCGGAACATTTTACCGTTAGATGTTGCCCTCGTGCAGGTGTCGCCACCAGACAAGCATGGTTACTGTTCGCTGGGTGTTTCGGTCGATGTGGTTTCGGCCGCAGTAAAAGCTGCCAAACACGTAATCGCGCAGGTAAACCCGCGTATGCCACGCACACATGGCGACAGCATGGTACACATCAGCAAGTTTCACGCAACCGTATATGCCGAACAGGAGTTGCCGGAAATCGCCTCGAACGAAGGCGGCATTTCAGAAATCTCGAAACGCATTGGTGAATATTGCGCTTCATTAGTAGAAGATGGCGCCACCATACAAACCGGTATTGGTTCGATACCCGATGCCGTGCTGGCAAGCTTAGGCAACCATAAAGGGTTGGGTATGCATACCGAGATGTTCTCGGACGGCATTATTCCGTTAGTAGAAAAAGGTGTGATCACCAACGAGTTTAAGCGCAAGCACCGGGGCAAAATTGTTTCGGCCTTTATGCTGGGCAGTCGTAAGCTATACGATTTCGTTGACGACAACCCGTCTATTGCCATGTTGGGTATTGATTACACGAACGATACCGCAGTTATCCGTACCAATCCAAAAGTTACAGCCATTAACAGCGCCATCGAAGTGGATATTACCGGCCAGGTGTGTTCAGACTCCATCGGTACGTATCATTTCTCGGGCGTGGGCGGACAAATGGATTTCGTGCGCGGTGCTTCGTTATCAGAAGGCGGTAAGCCCATTATTGCGTTGCCTTCAACAACAGCCAAAGGTATTTCGCGCATTGTGGCCATGTTAAAACCCGGTGCCGGTGTGGTTACTACCCGTGCACACGCGCACTACATTGTTACCGAATACGGTATTGCTTACCTGTATGGTAAAAATATGAAACAGCGTGCGAAAGCGTTGATTGACATTGCGCACCCCAACCACCGCGAAACGTTAGAGCGCGCAGCGTTTGAGCGTTTCCACTCGTACGAATTTGAACGCACTTATTATTAATACACTATGGGTATTATTGCAGGCTTAATTCTTATCAGCATTATCATCGCCCTGGTGTTTCTCGGCATATTTTTATGGTCGATGAAAAGCGGCCAGTATGACGACACCTATACGCCATCGGTACGGATGTTGTTTGAAGACAAACCCAAGCCAAAAGAGCCTGCCGAAAAGCCCGATAAACCTTAAATGTGTTAAAACGGTATTAATAAAAGCCCTTAAAGCAATGTGTTTTAAGGGCTTTTTAATGGTTTTGAAATAACGGGGATTGGGTATATTTGAGAGTTGGCAGCAATTGCTTGACAAAGGATAAAAATATGAAATTGACATTTTCTCAAAGAACTGGACTCCAAGAAGTGAGATCAGAGTTAGTAAAAAATGACTTATCCCCTGAAATACGAAATTCACTTTGGACTGCAATCTGTGACACAATACTAAATCGCTTAAACAACGAGATTGAGTATGACTACAACGGAAACAGAAATCCATTTTCTGCTTTGGCTCGTTTCTATAGAAGGATTTGGATTGATTTCTTTAAGCTACCTATCGACAGTTTAACAGTAATACATGGAATGATCAGGACAGATGAACCTTACAATCAGGTTAGGACATGGTTCTTCTCGGCTAAATGGAATGAGGTTTATGACTTTGTTGAATTTTGTGTTGACACTCTCGGAGAATACTTAGCACCAATATTTAATGAGTTTTTAAAACGTGAGTTTTCTGCTTACCGTCTTGTTGGAGGCTCAATTATTGAAATCAATTCAAAAGAGGAAATCACTGAAATTGAAAAGGCTCTTAACGGCTCGCACAAGTTCAAGCCAGTGAAAACACATCTTGCAACCGCTTTATCTTTAATATCCTCAAAGACTAATCCAGATTATAGAAATTCTATAAAAGAATCAATCTCCACAGTAGAGTCCCTAAGTAAGATTTTAATTGGTGATAAAAATACAACGTTAGGCGAGGCTCTGAAAAAAATTGAACAAAAACATAGCATCCCCGGTAGCTTAAAAAGTGCATTTAGCTCGTTGTATGGCTACACCTCAGACAAAGGCGGAATTCGTCATGGCCTATTATGTGATGACATTGAAGTGGGGCTTGACGAAGCAAGGTTTATGTTAATAGCTTGTTCCGCTTTTACAAATTATTTGATTTCAAAGACGGAATGATGCAACTGCTGCCAAATAGCTCCGACAATGACAGTTTCTGCAGATTTGTTAAAGAACCGAAACCACAAAGACTTAAACCTCACAAAACATATATTTTGAAGATGAAACTTACATATAGATTGTACCTGCAATGATTAGTCGCACACTCAGGGTTTTTATAACTCAAAAAAACAAATAGTAATACAGCCAATCCTTAGATTGGCACAAAGCATCAATGCAATTAAGCAATGAAACCGATACTCAAAATACTATTCTTTGTATTCGTAACCACGGGGTTGTATGGACAATCAAAGGACAATGAATTGTTTACAACTATTGAAAGAATAAAGAGTGTTTCTGAATTAACACAACAACAAAATAAGTTGAAGTTGTTTTGGCAACACAGCGACAGTTTAAACTTTGGGATTATCCAAACAAATTGGACAATCCGTAAAAAGAAAAAGGAGTCTTCAACAAATTTACTGACATTATCTGTTGGGGATAAAATATTCTATCACGAGTTCTATCAACAACATCTAAATGATGATTTTGATGGATGGTATAATAAGAAGGTTTTCGTAAGTATGGACAGTTCCTTATTCGAGGGCTTAAACCAGGTTCAAAACTCGAAATACAAAAGTGATATTGATTTAGATCAATTAACAAGACTTCCGTACAGAGCTACTTTTGGCTATGCGTGTTACGATATAGGAACCTTGCCTCACGATGGGCTTAAAATGATGGAATTGGTTAACAAGGGCGAAACAAAAGAATTAGAAAGATGGTTAGTGAACATTAACCCAATTAAACAAGCGTATGCATATTTAGGATTAAAACTACTTCAATCGCAAGGATTAATCTTATTGACAGAAGACTCTTTAAAAATAATGCAAGAATTAGAGACTCGTTCTACGCTTGTTTATTCTTGTGCCGGATGCCTATTTGGTGCCTACCTCCCGATAAAAGAACAACTTACTCCTGACAAAGTGGAGCGTTTTATTCAAAGAAACTAAGTAATAAAGGTTGTGAGAAAAGATTAGTTATGAGAGCAATTCCCGATAGTTAAATACGTTCTTCACACACCAAACCGTTAAAACTTTTACCGGGCAGTTTCAACTAAATAGGGTTGGTTTTCATCATTCGGTTGTGTTGATGATGGATAAAACTGAAATTACTATGCACCAACAAAAAGAGCAACCGGTTAAAGTTGCTCTAAGTTATTGGTTATCAAGTGGACCCGGAGGGAGTCGAACCCCCAACCTTCTGATCCGTAGTCAGATGCTATATCCATTAAGCCACGGGTCCAGGGTGTTTTTTAGGACTGCAAATGTAAATAATTAATTCACTCATACAAAAACAGCTTTTGTAACAGTGTTCAAAAAGTCTATTTTTGTGCCGCTATTTATGGATAACTCCTTGAGTATAATGACAAAAAAACTCACATTTTTGATTCTCTTCGTTGCGATCAGCACAGCCATTTTCGCCCAGGGAAACGTTTCAACTACCGAGAAAAAGAAAGGCCGGCCGAACATTCCCGGCACGTTCCAGATCGACTTTGGCTACAACCTGCCTACCGAAAAGGGTAATTTTAATACCAGCCCGATGCGCTCAACCACGGTAAATTTTTACTATTTCCACGATATGCGCATCGGCAAGTCGAAGTTTACGTTCCATCCCGGTGTTGGTTTCGGGCTTGACCGCTACGGTTTTAATAATAACAGAACGCTGGCATACCCTGCCACTGGCGACAATGTAGAGATGGCAAACATTCCGTTTGGCGGAGTGAAAAAATCGAAGCTGATCACCAATTACATTGATGTTCCGCTTGAACTGCGCTTCAACACCAACCCGGAAGATCCCAACCGCAGCTTTAAAGTATCGCTGGGCGTTAAATTTGGCGTGTTGTACGATTCTTTCACCAAGATTAAATACCGTGACGACAGCGAAACCAAAAAACTCATCAACAAGCAAAATTATAATCTCAACCCGATCCGTTACGGAGCGATCTTCCGCGTGGGCGCGGGTAACATCTCGGCCTTCGGGTACTATAACCTGTCACCGCTATTCAAAAAAGGAAAAGGGCCTTCACTAAACGAAGACATCAACAATATTACCGTTGGTGTTTCGCTGGCAACTTTTTAAAGCAAAGCTGTATCAAAAGTATCACGTCATGTCGAACGCAGTGAGACATCCCGTCAATTAGCACTCAAAACGGGGACATCTCACTGCGTTCGATGTGACGCGGTTTGTTTTGAGATTTTGATACAACCGTTACTTCCCTTTAAACTCCGGTTTTCGTTTTTCCAAAAAGGCTGTAACACCTTCCTGATAGTCGGCTGAGTTGCCGGCAATTTCCTGGCAGTACGCTTCGTACTCCAACATCTCTTCTAATGTGCTTACGGCCGATTTGTTCAGCATCTTCTTGATCAACCCAATGGATTTAGTGGGCGCGGCAGCATAATAATCGGTATAATGTTTCACGGCCTGGTCTAATCCGGTTGCGGGTACAGCCTGATTGATCAGACCAATAGCCACAGCATCGGTTGCTTTCACCTTGTTGCCCATGCTGCATAACTCAAATGCTTTGTTCATGCCTACGGTACGCGGTAAAAAATAAGACGAACCCGAGTCGGGCACCAAGCCAATATTGATAAACACTTCGATGAGCGTTGCCTCCTCCGAAGCCACAATCACATCGCAGGCTAATGCTAATGAACATCCCGCACCGGCCGCTACCCCGTTTAACCGGCAAACAATGGGTTTGGGCAAGTTGCGCATGGCGCTGATAATCGGGTTATACCGTTTATGCAACGACTGGATAAACGAACGTTTCTGACTGCCCGAAGCCGCTTTTAAATCCTGGCCTGAACAAAATGCTTTGCCTTCGCCCGTGAGCACTACAACCCGTACCTGATCATCTTTGGCAACAGCCTTGAGTGCATCCTGCAACTCAAACGTGATCTCATCATTCAGCGCATTGTACACATCCGGGCGGTTCAGTGTAATCGTGGCTACGCCCTGCTCAATAGCGTATTTTAAAAACTGATAATTGCTCATACTCTTCTATGTTTTAAAATAATAGCATCATGCCAAGGGTTCCTGTTAAAAAACCTAACAACGCTCCCACCAAAACCTGGCGGGGTGTATGCGCATGAAGTTGCAACCTGGCCGACATCACAATACCGGCCAATGCAACAACAGCAACAGTTGCCCACAACAACAGTACATTATCCGATTCTTTATTAAGCGGAATTAAAATCCCTGCCAGCCCCATCATGCCCAGCGCATGAATGCTTGCTTTATAAAACGGAGTTATTAAGGCCGCCACCAATACCAGTGCATCAATAATCAATAGAAACTTAAAAAGATTATCCCCAAAGCCTATCCTGCTTTTATAGGTAAGCATATAGGTAAACACTGCATATACAATAAATATAAGGATAAACGGAAAAATACGTTCGCGTTGCGTAGGCATGGTGAATGATTGCACCATACCGGTAAGCCGCATTATCGAAACCATGAGCACCGGTAGCACAAACGTAACAATGGCTATACACGCTAAAAACAATAATAATGACTGACTGCTGATAGGGTACAGTGCAGCCGGCAGAATGCAGGCAAACAATGCAAACAGGTATGTGCCCATTAACAGCGGATGAAACAGGTACGAGATGATGCGGGCCGAAAGATTCACAATGCTTATTTTAGCTCTTTGCGTAAACGGGCAACCGGAATATTAAGTTGCTCGCGGTATTTCGCTACGGTTCTGCGGGCAATGTTGTAGCCCTTTTCGTTGAGTATTTTTTCGAGCCGGTCGTCCGACAACGGTTTGTTCTTGTCTTCGGCTTCGATAATGTCTTTTATAATTTGTTTTACCTCGCGGCTGCTTACCTCTTCGCCTGAGTCTGTAGCTATACCTTCAGAGAAAAAATACTTGAGCGGATAAATCCCAAAGTCGGTTTGTACAGCTTTGCTGCTGGCCACCCGCGACACGGTTGAGATGTCCATATTGATCATTTGGGCGATGTCTTTTAATATCATCGGGCGCAACTTGGTTTCGTCACCTTCCAGAAAGAAATCGTATTGAAAATCAACAATGGCTTTCATCGTACGGAGCAACGTATGCTGTCGCTGTTTAATGGCATCGATAAACCACTTGGCCGCATCTAACTTTTGTTTAACAAAGGTTACAGCTTCTTTCAGCTTTTTATCTTTCTTATCGCCTTTATCGTACGCTTTAAACATTTCGGTGTACGATTTGCTGATGCGCAGTTCCGGTGCATTGCGCGAGTTTAGCGACAACTCCAGCTTGCCATTGTTGTTCACCAAAATAAAGTCGGGCATGATGTACTGGTTCTTCACCATACCGCTCGAACTGCCGCTGCCCGGCTTGGGGTTGAGCTTAACGATCAATTCCATGGCATCGCGCACAAACTCCTCATCTTCCGTACCCAGTTTCTTCTGTATTTTTTGATAGTGTTTCTTGGTAAACTCATCGAAACACTCGGTAATAATCTGTTTGGCAACCGCCACATCAATATCGTGGCCGTTATCCATCCGTTCAAGTTGCAGCAACAAACACTCTTGTAAATTACGGGCAGCTATACCGGCCGGATCGAATGTCTGGATTTTTTTCAGCACTGATTCAACCTCTTCAACAGTGGTGTCAATATTTTGAGAAAAGGCCAGGTCGTTTACAATCGCTTCAATATCCCTTCGGATGTAGCCATCGGCTTCAATGCTGCCGATCAACTGCCTGCCGATGGCATCCTGCTTTTCGTTTAACCCCAGGTACCCAAGCTGCGACATCAGTTGCTCATGCAAACTGGTAGCCATCGGGATTGGCATTTCGCGGTCTTCATCATCGCCTCCGCCATCGCTTTGCATTTTATACCCGATGGAGTCATCGTCACCCAAATAATCTTTCAGGTCAACATCATCTTCTGCCTTGGCCTCTGCCTCGTCAAACTCTTCCTGCTCGTTCTCTGTTTTTTCTTCCGGATGTTCATCCTCGCCTTCTTCCAGCGCAGGGTTAATTTCCAACTCCTCCTCTATCCTGGTATCAAGTTCGGCCGTTGGCACCTGCAACAGCTTGATAAACTGTATTTGCTGGGGCGACAACTTTTGTTGAAGCGATTGATTTAGTCCAAGTCTTTGCATGATCTCTTACGTAATTCCCACACTGATTCCGATCGTTAGGCAAATTTATCAAATCGGCTTGTTCCTGAAAATTTGTCCGGGTAATTGATGCGGCTTTTCCAGTAGTTTAAAAAGTTTTTTGATAAAACTTACAAAATGCCGTTTTTTGCGGGCTTGCTGCTGATAAGTTGATTGGCCGCCAGCACTTTATCGTATGAAGAGAACGAAAATCAAAGAACTCCTGCAAACCGCACCGGCAGGACAAACCGTAGTGGTGCAGGGTTGGGTACGCACCTTTCGCAACAACCAGTTTATTTCTATCAATGACGGCTCTACCATTCAAAATATTCAGGCGGTAGTTGATTTTACCGCTACCGATGAGGCATTGTTAAAGCGTATTACCACAGGCGCTTGTATAACCGTTACCGGTGAGCTTGTTGCTTCATTGGGTAAGGGGCAGGCTGTTGAGGTGAAAGTGAAACAGTTCGATATTTTAGGCGATTGTGATGCCGAAGCGTATCCGCTCCAGCTAAAAAACAGACCCAGCTTAGAATACCTGCGCGAAATCGCCCACCTGCGTTCGCGCACCAATACCTTTGGTGCCGTAATGCGCGTACGCCATGCTATGGCATTTGCCGTACACAAATTTTTTAACGATAAAGGGTTTGTCTATACCCACACACCTGTAATTACCGGCTCGGATGCCGAAGGCGCGGGTGCCATGTTTAAAGTAACAACCCTTGACCTGAACAACCCTCCGCGTACGGAAGACGGACACATTAACTACAAAGAAGATTTCTTTGGGCGTGAAACCAACCTTACCGTATCGGGGCAGCTTGAGGGTGAAACGTATGCGCTTGCCTTAGGTGAGATTTATACGTTTGGCCCGACTTTCCGTGCCGAAAACTCCAACACAACACGGCACTTAGCCGAGTTTTGGATGATTGAGCCTGAGATGGCATTTTACGATCTGCACGATAACATGGCGTTGGCCGAATCGTTCCTGAAGTTTTTATGCCAATACGCATTGGATAATTGTGCCGATGACCTGGAGTTTTTGAACAAACGGGCACACGAAGAAGAAATGAGCAAGCCGCAGGATCAACGCAGCGAATTAGGGTTGATCGACCGGTTGAAGTTTATTGTGAACAACGAATTTCAACGCTTGTCTTATACTGAAGCCATTGACATCCTTAAAAATTCTAATCCGAATAAGAAAAAAAAATTTCAATACCTGATAGAAAACTGGGGTGTCGATTTGCAATCGGAGCACGAACGCTACCTGGTTGAAAAACATTTTAAGAAACCGGTAATCCTCTACAACTACCCGGCCGAAATCAAAGCATTTTATATGCGCCAGAATGAGGATGGCAAAACTGTTGCCGCCATGGATGTACTCTTCCCCGGCATTGGTGAAATTATTGGAGGCTCGCAACGTGAAGAGCGTTACGAACGATTGGTGAAACGTGTAAACGAACTCGGGCTGCCCGAAAAAGAATTGTGGTGGTATTTAGAGCTGCGCAAATTCGGATCGGCACCGCATAGTGGTTTCGGTCTTGGCTTTGAACGCTTAATGTTGTTTGTAACCGGAATGACGAACATCCGTGATGTGATTCCGTTCCCGCGATTCCCGGGCAATGCAGAGTTTTAATCATAAAAAAGGCCGCTTTAAAGCGGCTTTTTTTATGAAACAGCGTAAACAATTATCGGTTGCCCATTTTATCCATTTCTTTGTCGAAGGTTTCTTTGAACTTCTCGTAATCGTAATCGATTTTCAAGCGTTCGTCTTTCGAAAGGCTTTCGGTGTATTTCTGAACAATATCGTTAGCCGAAAGTTCAATGGCCACGTATGTCCGGTAACCACCCGAATTGGTTTGTACCTGCTTCTCGCAAATCATTTTAATACCCGACAGCGTTTGGTTAACTACGGTTCTGTTCAATTGCTCAAAGCGTTCTTCCAGTTCTTCTTTGTTATTAAACTCGCGTGAGTTCACGTAGTTATCGGTAACCGTTTTTACAGTCGATTGAATGGATGCCGCTAATTCGGCACGGGCATTATCCATCGCTTTTTTCTTCGATACAACCAGATCCGAACTCTCACCTAATGAGTTCGCGCGGAAATAGTTTTTGTTGGTAAAGTAATCAGGCCCCGAACAAGGAATGTTTACTTCTTTTTCACCCGTAGGGAGTTTCTGTTTTCCCTTACAGCCTACCATTACGGCTCCGGCCAGGGCAAATACAACTAATGTAGAATACGTCAACTTTTTCATAATAAAGCTTGGGTTATGTTAATGATAGTGTTACAATTTTAAGACCAATTTAATACGCTGTTTTAAAGTTACTGCAATACATTATCTAAAAGCTCTTGCATACGTTCTTTTTCTAAAACTTCAAGTCCTTTATTATAGGCATCCTGGCTCGATTTTTCGTAATCCAGGCCATAACCTTTAACCCGGTCGAAGGCGGTAGCATAAATTTCGCGTCCATCGGGCAGGGCTGTTACTTTTATAGTTCCGTTCAAATAGGTAATAAAAATACTACCGCTGACGGATCCTTTTTCGGAATCGCTGCGCACATCAAACCACAAGTCGGCCGATTGTTTACTGGTAGTAAACTCAAAACCTGAATTGGCCAACAGGTTTTTTAACCGGTTGCTGATTTGCGGATTGTTTTTATTGGCACCAAAACTCCGTTCATCGGTAGTCATGTACACCACCGGTCGTTGTACCTTTAAAATAATTTGCGATGACGGAATCCGTAACCGTTGTACAATAAGTGCAAACACGGGCGATGCCGATATACCGCTGATGGCATTTATGTTTACCGCAACGCGCACTGTCTGCTCTAACTCGCGCGAAGTAATTTTGTTGATTAATAACCGGGCATTACCCTGGTTATCGGTTTTGTACTCCGGAAAAACATCGCCCGCGCCTTTATTAAAACCCGCCTGTAAAGGAAGCGCTGCAACGGGTTTAACCCAATCTTTATACAACGCCTTTACCATAACGGTTTGGGCATTCAAATTCAATCGTCTGTTGAGGGCTATTTCCGAAGGATCGATTTTTACCTGAATTTTATCTAACAGCGTTTGGATAGATGCGTAAATCTCATTCACGATCAGTATATCTTTACCGTGAATGGTTACGGCAATGGCATCGCCCAGATATTTTTCCATGCTTCTGAAAGCCTGAAAATAAAAATTGAGTGCCTGCACACGATCGCCCGCTTGTTCGGCTGCCTGCGCTTTCTCATAATAATCGGTAGCCAATATTACGGCATTCCGCTTTTGTTCATCTTTAATCTCTTTATAGCGGGCTTTCGAGAGCCGGTAATAAACCCAGTAACTCTGTTCGTCTTCCCACGCCCCTACCTGCTCAAACTCTTCAATGTCGTCAGCCGCAGTGGTTTGGATGATCTGCTCGTATTGCTCCCGAAACGTTTTATCATCCTCGAACGTACTCAATACCGATGAACTCGATACCGTTACCTTGATTTCAGAAATCAGATCCTCTAACGCTGATTTTTTAGCTTCCTGAATATAATTGTTTGTTCCGTCTTTAGTGCTTTTGCCAATGCCGGTATAATAACCTGACGGTGAGGGTTTTGCCGACAACCAGGCAGGTCGGGGGTTATCAGGAACCTGCACTTTTGAACTGCAGGCCACCAACAGAAAAACCAACATGAGGGAAATAAAACGACTCACAAAATAACCGGTTATGGTAAAACGTTTCAATAAATGCCACATCCGTGCCAAAATTGAAATACGCAAGCAAATCTAATGTAAAAGCCCAACAGAATGTTAAGAGGTTTTTCTAAATTACTCACCAAAATGCACAGGAATATGAAAAAGATTATTGCGGGGCTGGCCTTAGTCGCGTTTTTTGGTTGTCAGGACAACGAAAACATTTCTTCTGAATTTACGGGCAACGAAATGGTTTATGCCCTTGAGGCCGGTCCGGACTATGCCGTTAGCGGCACGGCTACCTTTCGGGAAAAGAAAGATGGCAGTACCGTTATATCCATTAACCTGACGGGTACAGCGGGTACTCTGCAACACCCCGTACACCTTCATTTGGGGAACATCAATACACCCGATGCCGATGTTGCCGCATTGCTAAACCCGGTTTTAGGATCGACCGGTACGAGTGAAACAATATTAACGCTGTTAGCCGATGAGAGTACCATCACCTATACGCAACTGCTCACATTAGATGCCTGTATTAAAATCCACTTAGCCGAATCGGGGCTTGACCGCGATATTATTTTAGCGGGAGGTAATATTGGTTCGGCAAAAAATTATTCAACTGCTGCACGACAGGCGTTTGGGGTTTGTAAGAGTGAGTAGAAAAGTAATAGATTAAAAATTCAATCTGCATAGGTAACCATTTAGTAATGATTAATTTTAACCTACCTTCTTCGCTCAAATATATATTGCGAACAACTGCATTTGTTGTTTTTTCGTTCTCTTTCATGCGCGGGTGCGATCCCGTTACAGCCCTCCCCTGGAAAATTGAAAATCAGACCGACTCGCAAATTGAGGTGATGCTTTACGGGTTAGGTGAGCCGTGGAGAAGTAAAAAAGATTCTCTCCGAATTCTCGAACCTGGCGAAGTATTCACAGTATTTCATGAAGAACAAATGGGTACCCGTCCTGGATCCAGCAGAAAAAAGAGCGTTAATTTTATTGATTCCATTCGCGTTACCCACCTGGACAAAAGTGTCGTAGCCACACGAGATTACATGGACAGAGATGAATGGATGTTCATTAATAAATCGCAGATGCTTATTATTCGTGAGCAGGATTTCGAATAATAAATCAATCCAGTTGGCGCTTTTGCAAGAGTGAATAAACCTGCAAGCATACGATACAACAAAAAAATCCGGCAGTACCGGATTTTTTTGTTAGCACAATTTAATTAATCCTATAATTATTTTCCCTTCTCGTCCGAGCCCAGCATGGCGCCAATGTAATCGCGGTTCATGCGTGCGATGTTGGTGAGTTTAATTTCCTTGGGGCATTCGGCTTCGCACGCACCAATGTTGGTACAGTTACCAAAGCCTTCTTCATCCATTTGTTCTACCATGGCAACCGCACGCTTATCGCGTTCGGGCTGACCTTGTGGTAATAACGCGAGTTGAGAAATTTTAGCTGACACAAACAACATGGCCGATGAATTCGGACAAGCCGCCACACACGCACCACAACCAATACAGGCCGCTGCGTCCATTGCCTTTTCGGCATCGCTTTTATTTACCGGAAGGTTGTTGGCATCCTGCGCCTGACCAGTGTTTACGCTTATAAAACCTCCGCTGGCAATAATGCGATCTAATGCACTTCTGTCGCTAACCAGGTCTTTCACGATCGGAAAAGCTTTCGCTCTCCACGGCTCAACATAAATCGTATCACCATCCTTAAACGTGCGCATGTATAACTGACAGGTTGTAGCCGCATGATGCGGGCCATGTGCACGGCCATCGATATAGAGGCTGCACATTCCGCAAATACCTTCGCGGCAATCGTGGTCAAATGCGATGGGCTCTTCGCCTTTGCGAACGAGATTATCATTTAACACATCCACCATTTCCAGAAACGACATATCGGCATTGATGTTGTCGATCTTGTAATCAACCAGCTTGCCTTTATCTTTTGCGTTTTTCTGACGCCAAACTTTCAAATTGAACTTCATCTCTTCAATTATTTATAAGATCGTACTTGCATTTCAATATTCTCATACACGAGGTCTTCCTTGTGTAGTATCGGATCACCTTCTACGGTAGTGTGTTCCCAAGCCGCTACATACGCATAATTGGCGTCATCGCGTTTGGCTTCACCGGCATCCTGATATTCGGTGCGGAAGTGACCACCACAAGATTCGTTACGGTTTAACGCATCAATCACCATCAACTCGCCCAACTCCATGAAGTCGGCCACGCGATTTGCTTTGTCTAACTCAGGATTGAAATCTTCAATTTGTCCGGGAATGTTTACATCTTCCCAAAACTCTTTGCGCAGTTGTTGAATTAAGGTACGCGCTTTGGTTAAGCCTTCGGCTGTGCGCGCCATTCCGCAGTATTCCCACATAATTTTTCCCAATGCTTTGTGGAAATCATCAACGGTGCGTTTGCCTTTTATGCTCAACAATTTTTCTTCGCGTGAACGCGCTGTTTTTTCTGCTTCGATAAACGCAGGATGATCTGTCGGAATTGATTTCGTAAAAATTTCATTCGCCAGGTAATTGCTGATGGTTGCGGGCAACACGAAGTAGCCATCGCTCAAACCCTGCATCAAGGCCGATGCACCCAAACGGTTTGCTCCATGATCGCTGAAGTTTGCTTCACCTGTGCAGTACAACCCTTTCACGGAAGTCATCAATTCATAGTCAACCCAAAGGCCACCCATGGTATAGTGAACAGCCGGATAAATTTTCATCGGAGTTTTTAATGGATCTTCGTTCGTGATGTTCTGGTACATCGGGAACAATTCGCCATAACGCGCTTTCACTACATCAATACCCAACCGTTTAATCGCATCTGAGAAATCTAAGAATACGCCCAAACCTGATGGTACAATTCCGCGTCCGTCATCGCAGGCTTCTTTGGCAGCACGTGATGAAATATCGCGCGGAGCAAGGTTTCCGAACGATGGATATTTACGTTCGAGGTAATAATCTCTGTCTTCTTCTTTAATGTCGGTTGCTGTTTTTCTTCCTTCGCGGATGGCTTGCGCATCTTCCTTCGTTTTCGGAACCCACACGCGACCATCGTTACGCAACGATTCAGACATCAATGTCAATTTCGACTGATACTCTCCGGTAACAGGAATACAAGTCGGGTGAATTTGCGTGTAGCATGGGTTAGCGAAGTACGCACCTTTTTTGTGCGCTTTCCAGATAGCCGTTACGTTGCTGCCCATCGCGTTGGTAGAAAGGAAGAATACGTTTCCGTAACCGCCTGTTGCTAATACAACTGCATGACCAAAATATTTTTCAAGTTTGCCGGTAATCAAATTACGGGCAATGATACCACGGGCTTTTCCATCTACGATAACCACTTCCACCATTTCGTGGCGGTTATACATTTCTACGGTACCCAAACCGATCTGGCGTTCCAGCGCACCATACGCTCCGAGCAACAATTGTTGTCCGGTTTGACCGCGTGCATAAAACGTTCGGGAAACCTGCGCACCACCGAACGAGCGGTTATCGAGCAGACCGCCATATTCGCGGGCAAACGGAACGCCTTGCGCTACGCATTGATCAATAATATTTCGCGATACATCTGCTAAGCGATACACATTGCCTTCACGCGAGCGGAAGTCACCGCCTTTGATTGTATCATAAAACAAACGGAAAACCGAATCACCGTCATTCTTATAGTTCTTGGAAGCGTTGATACCGCCTTGTGCTGCGATCGAGTGCGCTCTGCGCGGAGAATCCTGAAAGCAAAAGGCTTTCACTTTATACCCTTGTTCACCCAGCGTGGCAGCCGCAGCCGCACCGGCAAGTCCTGTGCCCACTACAATTACTTCCACTTTACGTCTGTTGGCCGGGTTTACCAACTTGGCGTGTTCTTTATAATTACTCCATTTTTCAGCCAGAGGTCCGTCAGGAATTTTGGAATCAAGTGCTGCCATATATTTTTAATTGAGAACGATTATTAAGACTGATTAATTAACCCATCCGAAGTATATCGAAATGGGCATGAGGGCAAAAACTAACGGAACAATAACGGAAAACGCTATTCCAATAAACGAAATCACTCCATTGTATTTAACATGGTTAAGCCCCAATGTTTGAAAAGCGCTTTTAAAGCCGTGCAATAAGTGCCAGAACAACGAGAAACATCCCAGCACGTAAACGATCACAACCCACGGCTCCTGAAATATCACTAACATTTTTCCGTACAAATCAATTTCACCGTGCTCCCAGTTGGTAAGCCCCTGACTTACACGATTGGGAATCCAGAAATGCGCGGTGTGAATAACAAGGAATATTAAAATAAGCGTACCCAGCAAGCCCATACTGCGGCTGTACCATTTGGTATTATGCGGATGCGCTACTTTACTGTACTTAACCGGGCGTGCACTGCGGTTTTGTTTCCACAACATCAACCCATCGATGATGTGAATTAAAAAACCAAGCACCAAACCGATTTCCAATGTGCGGATGATGGGGTTCGTACCCATAAAGTGCCCCCAATGCGAAAAAGTTGCACCCTTGTCGTTATAGAAAATCATTGCGTTGATCGTGCAATGAATTATCAAAAAAGAGATGAGGAATAACCCGGTAAGCGACATGAGTATTTTTTTACCGAGCGAACTTGTAAACAGGTTTGTAAACCAATTCATAATAGATTCAGGTGTTTATGCAATCGCATAAAAATACTTCCCGATCGTTTATGAACCAAAATGCCCCTTATATTTTAACAGGTTCTAAATAAGGCGTTCACCTGCGAAATCTCACTTATCCAAAAAACTTGAACAAAAAAATAATAAGTGCAATAACAGCCGTTACGGTAAACAAAAACCACTCACGTTTAAAAAAGTCGATAATGCGTTTCATAGTGGGGTACTTTAAATCGTTATGCATGCATATTCTATCGCCAAAAGCATTCCGGCTTACTGTTTCTTTTGAAAATGAGATGTTTACGCAATTTTATTTTGAAATCAGGCGAACTTTTTACTCAAATACGGAATTATAATCCCATAATGGGAATGGTTTCAAAGCCTTAAACCATGTATTTTTACCGTTTTACAACCACTACACCGTTACCTGATGTACCTGATTTTCGATACGGAAACCACCGGGCTTCCACGCAATAAAACTGCCCCCCTTACCGACCTCAATAACTGGCCAAGGCTTGTTCAGCTTGCCTGGCAGTTGCACGACCACAACGGAAAGTTACTGGCCCGGCACAATTATATTATAAAACCCGAGGGGTTCGACATTCCCTATAAGGCCGAACAGATACATGGCATTTCTACCAAGCGTGCACTCGAAGAAGGCCACGATCTTCAGCACGTATTACAAACCTTTGTGAACGATCTGCAAAAAACATCGCAGTTAATCGGGCATAACATTGAGTTCGATATTAACATTATTGGCGCAGAACTCATCCGTAAAAAATTTGAAACCGATCAACTTCTAAGCCTTGCCAAAATTGATACAGGGCTTGCCTCGATTGATTTTTGCCAACTAAGCGGTGGCCCGGGCGGAAAATTTAAAATGCCCCGGTTGGTTGAACTGCACGAAAAGTTATTTGGTAAAGATTTTGGCGATGCGCACGATGCCGCCTATGATGTTGCCGCCACTGCGCGATCGTTTTTCGGGTTGATTAAAAAGAAAATAGTAAACCCGTTCGACTCAACACCTGTTACAGAAATTGAATACGAAGAGCCTGAATTAGACGAAGCCAACTTCGCCAAAAAGGAAACCAAGAAGGGTGCGGGTTATACGATAGGCGATACATCGGGTAAATCTATTGAAGGAACTTTTGTACACCTGCACGTACACTCACAATATTCGGTACTTCAGGCTACGGGTAATGTTAAAGCGTTAATCGCCAAAACAAAAGCAGCCAATATGCCGGCAGTGGCCATTACCGACCTCGGTAATATGTATGGCGTATTTAAGTTTGTGCAGGAAGCCATAGCTCAACAAATAAAGCCCATTGTAGGTTGTGAGTTTTACCTGTCGGAAGAGCGTAGAAAAAACAAGTTCACGAAAGACAACCCCGACAGGCGTTACAATCAAGTGTTGATCGCCAAAAACAAAAACGGGTACCAGAATTTAATCCGGCTTTGCTCTTTTGGATTTACCGAAGGGTTGTACGGCATCCATCCGCGCATCGATAAACAATTAGTTGAAACCTATAAACAGGATTTAATTGCCACCACCGGAAATTTGATGAGTGAAGTCCCGCACCTCATCTTAAACGTGGGTGAACGGCAGGCCGAAGAAGCCTTTGTGTGGTGGCATAAACTTTTTGGTGATGATTTTTACGTTGAACTGAACCGGCACGGCTTAGCCGAAGAAGATCACGTTAACGAAGTATTGTTACGCTTTGCAAAAAAACACAAGGTAAAATACTTTGCCGCCAACGAAGTATATTACATCGACAAAGAAGAAGCTAACGCGCACGATGTACTGTTGTGCATTAAAGAGGGCGAGTTCAAGTCAACACCTATTGGTCATGGTCGGGGTACACGGTATGGATTAGCCAATTCAGAGTTCTACTTTAAATCGCAGGACGAGGTGAAATCCATCTTCAGCGATTTACCCGAAGCTTTCGATACCATCGGTGAAATATTGGATAAAGTAGAAACCTACACACTCGAACGAAACGTATTGCTTCCGAAATACGACATCCCCAAAGCATTTAAAACTGAAGACGAATACCTGCGCCATCTTACATACGAAGGCGCCCGCAAAAGATACCCGGAGCTTACACCAGAAATTACCGAACGCATCGACTTTGAATTAGAAACCATCAAAAAAACCGGTTATCCCGGATATTTTCTGATCGTGCAGGATTTTACATCCAAAGCGCGTGAGCTTGGCGTATCGGTTGGGCCTGGCCGTGGTTCGGCAGCGGGTTCGGCCGTGGCCTATTGCATCGGCATTACCAACGTTGACCCGATTGCCTACGATTTGCTCTTCGAGCGTTTCTTAAACCCCGATCGTGTGTCGCTTCCCGATATTGATATTGACTTTGACGATGAAGGGCGCGATAAAGTATTAAAGTACGTGATTGATAAGTACGGGCAGTCGCAGGTTGCACAAATCATCACGTACGGTACAATGGCCGCAAAGTCGTCTATCCGCGACTGCGCACGGGTAATGCAACTTCCGTTGCCCGAAGCCAACGCATTGGCGAAAATGGTTCCCGAACGACCCGGTACCACACTCGATATGGCCTTTAAAGAGATTAAAGAGTTAGCCGACATCAAAAAAGGTTCTGATCTGAAAGCCGATGTACTGAAACAAGCCATCATCCTCGAAGGGTCGGTACGCAACACGGGCATCCATGCCTGCGGGGTTATTATCACGCCTGATGAACTGACGAAATTTGTTCCGGTAGCCACCGCCAAAGATTCGGACATGTTAGTAACACAATTCGATAACAGCGTGGTAGAAAGTGCCGGTTTGCTGAAGATGGACTTTTTAGGATTAACAACCCTGTCGATTATCCGCACGGCCATCAAAAACATTAAGAAAGGCAAAGGCATCGATATTGATATTGATGCTGTTCCGCTTGACGACTTAAAAACGTACCAGCTTTTTCAACGTGGCGAAACTACCGGTACGTTCCAGTTTGAAAGTGTGGGTATGCAAAAATATTTGCGCCAGCTTAAACCCGATAAGTTTGAAGATTTGATTGCCATGAACGCCCTGTACCGTCCGGGGCCGATGGAGTACATCCCACAATTCATTAACCGTAAACACGGGCGCGAACCGATCAAATACGATTTACCGGAAATGGAAGAGTTTCTGAAAGAAACGTACGGTATTACCGTTTACCAGGAACAGGTAATGTTGTTGTCGCAAAAATTAGCCGGCTTTAGTAAAGGCGATGCCGATGTGCTGCGTAAAGCAATGGGTAAGAAACAAAAGTCGGTGCTGGATAAAATGAAAGACAAATTTATCCAGGGTTGCGCGAAGAACGGTCATGCTCAGGCCATCTGCGAAAAAATCTGGACCGACTGGGAAGCTTTTGCCCAATACGCTTTTAACAAATCGCACTCAACGTGTTATTCGTTGGTGGCGTATCATACAGCGTATTTAAAAGCAAATTTCCCTGCCGAATATATGGCTGCGGTATTAACGCACTCGCAAAGTAATTTAGAAAGCGTTACCTTCTTCATTGAAGAGTGCCGCAACTTAGGCATTAAAGTGTTAGGGCCGCACGTGAACGAATCGGGTATGTACTTTGCGGTAAACAAAGAAGGTGAAATCCGCTTTGGGTTGGGCGCTATTAAAGGCACGGGCGATGCAGCCGTAGAAGCCATTATCCACGAGCGCGAAGCCAACGGTACTTTTGAAGACCTGTTCGATTTTGCCAAACGGTTAAACCAGCGCTCGGTAAACAAAAAAACATTTGAATCATTGGCCTTGTCCGGAGCGTTCGATTGCTTCACCGCCTTGCACCGCAGGCAATATGTTTTTGCCAAAGACAACGACTCAAGCCTGATCGAGAAGGCCATCAAGTTTGCCGCTAAAACACAACAGGAAGAAAACAGCGCACAGGCCAGTTTGTTTGGGGGCAGCACGGGCATAACCATGCCGAAACCAAAAATCGAAAACGTTGAACCTTTCAGCGAACTGGAAAAACTTAACCTCGAAAAAGAAGTAGTTGGCATTTACATTTCCGGTCATCCGTTAGATAATTTTAAACTTGAACTGACATCTTTTTGTAATGTTACGTGCAGCCAGCTTACTGAATTAGAGCCGCTGCTCGATAAAGATGTGCGTGTAGGCGGTATTGTTACGGGCGTAGAACACCGCACAACCAAAACCGGCAAACCTTTCGGGAAATTTGTGTTGGAAGATTTCAGCGGCAACAGCGGTAAAGACACCTTTACGCTTTTTGGCGAAACGTACATGAAGTTCCGGAACTTTATGAACAACGGATTATTCCTGCTCATCGAAGGCAATGTAATGCGCAGTTCGTGGGGGCAACAACGCATCGAATACAAAATCCGCAATATTGAACTGTTAGACGAGGTTGCCACCAAGCGCATTAACGGGCTTGCCCTGCGCCTGCCGGTACAGGGCATTACCCGCGAACTGATAGCATCGTTAGAGCGCGTGTGCGATCAAAACAAAGGAAATGCCTCGTTTAAAGTTATGCTGAAAGATGAGAACGAAGACCTTCAGGTTGAGCTTATCTCGCGCACCAATCGCATAGCCGTATCAAACGCATTGATAGGCGAACTGAAAAAACTTGGCGAAACCGGAGTTTTCACCGAATCGACTGCGGTACGGTGGTTAACCGATGAGCCGACAGCACTCGAAAAAGGCGATACCGAAATTGGAACAATTTCTTCTACCTTTGTGTTGGAAGAAATGGAATCATAAAAAATACATAACAACAATATCATGGGAAAAGCAATTGAACTCACTGACTCAAACTTTGATGAGATTATCAACTCGGGCAAACCGGTTTTAGTGGATTTCTGGGCCGAATGGTGCGGGCCTTGTAAAATGATTGGGCCGGTAGTAGAAGAATTAGCCGGTGATTATGACGGCAAAGCCGTTGTCGCCAAATTAAACGTTGACGAAAACCCGCAAACTACGGCCAAGTTTGGCGTACGCAGCATCCCAACCCTATTGGTGTTTAAAGGCGGCCAGGTTGTTGATAAGCAAGTAGGTGCAGTACCAAAATCAGTATTAAACCAGAAACTTGCCGCACAGGTTTAATCGAAACATTATTTCAGGTATAAGAAAGCCCCGGCAGAAATGTCGGGGCTTTTTTATTATCAATCAATCTAACCTTTCTATTCCAAATCAATTATTTATATCCCAATCATCCGTACGAAACGATGAAACGAGCAGCCCTTCTTTGTTAAACAGATTTTTCGCGTTTCATCGGGATCTGCACAGCGACCCCGATGTGGACTCAAAACAAACGGCTAACGAAAATTGTGGTAAACGTGAAGCGTGGGGGTCGCTGCGCAGACCCCCACGAAGACAAAATATTCTTATTTCGCAAATCATATTTTTATTTTTATGCCAGAATAGTAAAAATACAAATTATAATTTGCATTTTTGAATGTATCCTATACTTTAGAAATTATGGTTTCGAAAATTCAGCAACGGGAATCCTTGTTAAAATCAATAACCGATTTTAAAGATACCGGCTTTATAAAAGTGATTACAGGCGTAAGGCGCTGCGGAAAAAGTACCCTCATGATGCTCTATCAGGCATACCTGCAAAAAAACGGTGTTACCGATGAACAAATCCTCAACCTGTCGTTTGAGGATTATAATTTACGGGCACTCCTGAATGCTGATGCATTTTTTGACTATGTGAAAAAGAAGGTCGTTGCCGGGAAAAAAATGTATTTGCTGTTTGACGAGATACAACTTGTAACCGGATGGGAAAAGGTCGTCAACAGCTTCCGTATCAACTTCGATGCAGACATAACCATTACCGGAAGCAATGCCCAAATGCTTTCGGGACAGCTCTCTACATTGCTTTCGGGGCGCTATATACAGATCATGTGTTATCCGTTTTCATTTAAGGAATTTGTAGCCATAAAAGGTAAAGACGATTACAGGAAACTTCCTGCATTGTATAAAGAATACCTGCGCTATGGCGGTTTTCCGGCAGTAGTGTTGGCCGATGAAACATTAAAGGATAGTATTCTTTCAGGGATTATCGACACCATTATCCTAAACGATATTGGTTATAGAGGCGCTTTGCGCGAACCCGAACTGGTAGAAATGGTAACGAGCTTTATGGCCGATAATGTGGGCAATATCATTAGCGCAACAAATATTGCCAATACACTCAATACCAATGGCTTTAAAATAACACAACCTACCGTAAGCAAATACATACAGTTGTTTAAAGATGCTTTTCTGTTTTACGAAGCCAGACGATACGACTTGCGCGGAAAAGAATACCTGCGTGGACAAGCCAAGTATTTTATGATAGATCTGGGGCTTGCTCATCAAATCCTGCGCAAGAAAACCGGGAACTTCGGCCACGAACTCGAAAACTTAGTGTATATCGAATTGTTGCGAAGGGGTTACACCATTGACGTAGCCCGTTACGATGACAAAGAGATTGACTTTATCGCCAAAAAGATGAACGAGGTGTTGTACATACAGGTAGCGTTAGAACTGTCTGAAAACACTACACGCGAAACAGATAACCTGATCAGAATACCGGATAACCACAAAAAAATGGTAATCACGCAACGCATTGAAGCGCAAACCGAAATTGACGGCATACCCATAATACATATATACGACTGGTTGCTGGAGTAAGCACCCGCCCGGCAATCTAACCTTTCTATTCCAAATCAATTATTTATATCCCAATCATCCGTACGAAACGATGAAACAGGCAGCCCTTCTTTGTTAAAAAGGTTTCCGATTGATCCGTTGCCCCACGCATACCGCACGGCCACGGGCTTCTTTACTTCTTTGGCCGATACCACAACGGTGTTGCCTTCGATTTTTGCTTTGGCGGGATAGAATTTTTTATCCTCGCCCGCAATCAAAAATTCGGTAACAGCGCCATTCTTCGCTATCAACGATGTTGTATTTTCAAACGCTACGCGGATTCCGTTTTTTTCGACCTGCATCGACTTGTACAATGGATTGAGGTAAGCTATTCCTGTCTTTTTGTATGTATCGGCAAGGGCAAGATTAGCAAGGCGTTCGCCAACAGGTTTTTTATATACCGGGTGAATATCGTTTACGTTGTCAACATGATCAGAAATAATAACCATACCGGTTTTGGGAATGCTCAGCATCTTTACCTGTTGTTCGCGTATTAATGTACCGCTGGGGTAAGCGCCATATCCGGCATACGGTGCAATCTGTACATAATAAAACGGAAAATCTTTTTTAAATGCCGTACGCCAATCGGTGATCAGCGTTTCCATCAGCTTTTTGTACGTGGCCGGTGCAGCCGTATTGCTTTCGCCCTGATACCATATCGCTCCGGCAATGGCCAACGGTGTAATGGGGTTGATCATGGCGTTGTATGTCGAGCCGGCTTCGTACGGCCACCAGGGGCGCTCTTCCTGTTTTTTCAATGCAGCCACTAATTCGGCATCTTTCGCAATCGATTCAGGCGTTGTCCATAGTTCGGCATTGCTGCCGCCCCAACTGGCATTGATCAGGCCAATGGGTACATTTAATTCACGATTTAATTTCTTACCAAAATAATACGCTACGGCACTGAAATACTGAACACTGTTTTTATCGCACACGCGCCATTGGCCTTCGCCATGAACCTGCGGTGACGAAGCCCCCGATTTGGGTATATGCATCAATCGGATTTCAGGATCGTTTACGGTTCCCATATCTTTTTTACCCTCGGCCGCAACCTCCATGCTCCACTCCATGTTCGACTGCCCCGAACACAACCACACCTCGCCCGACAGTACATCGGTTAATGTGTGTACCTCGCCACCCGCTTTAATGGTGATGGTGTGCGGGCCGCCCGCAACCGGTGTTTGAATGGTTGCACGCCATTGCGCAGTATTTCGCACTTTGGTTTTTACACGGATGGTATCCCAACTGGTCGTGATCACAATTTCCTGATCGGGATATGCCCACCCCCATATCGGCACGGTAGTTTCGCGTTGAATAACCATGTGGTCGTTAAAAATAGCGGGTAACCGAAGTTGGCCTGATGCGGAAAGGGCAACGAATAACAGGCATGGGATCAGGATTTTTTTCATTGATTTAGGGATCATGTGTTAGGACTTAGGTGTTAGGTTATATCACTTTTTTCAGGCGATCGACAATTTCAAACACGGCCGGACAAACCTGTGTATTTTTATGCGTGAGATCAAGTATCTGCACCATTTTCTTCCGGTCGGTGTGCGGATATTCACGGCAGGCTTTGGGGCGGGCTTCATATACAGTGCAATAATTATCTGAGTCCAGAAAGGGACAAGGCGAACTGATCAGCACATAATCGTTGTCTTCATCTACGCGCAAATATTTTTCAATAAAATCGCCCGGCCTCATGCGCAATGCTTTTGCCACACGTTCAATATCGGTCTGATAAAAAATAGGGCTGGTGGTTTTGCAACAATTAGCGCACGTCAGACAGTCGATCTCATCAAAAACTTTTTCGTGAGCATGATGAAACGCATCATCCACTTTACGCGGGTCTTTCTTTTTCAGCGAATGCAAAAATTTTTTATTCTCAGCCGAAGTGCTTTGTGCTATTTCTTTAAACCGCTGTAAATCCATAGTTCAAATTTACGATTTAAGCCGTTCCAAAAAATTGCGTATCGTAAATCCTAAATCGTACCTTTATTCGATGGATACCTCCGGCATTATTGCACAGCTTGAACGGCACATTCCGCTCCAGGAAAAAGAAAAGCTTTTTTTTACTTCGGTTATTATTCCTGCGCGGCTCAAACAGGGCGAGTTTGCCGAAACAGCCGGAAAAATCACTACGAGTTTTATTTACGTGCACAGCGGGTGCCTGATGTCGTACTTTACCGATGCCGAGGATGGTTATGACCATGTCATTCAATTTGCATTAACCGGGTGGTGGACGGGTGACCTGCACAGCTTTACCAAACAAGAGCCTTCTATTTATTCGACCCGCGCCTTAACCGACAGTGAGGTGTTTTACCTTCCAAAGGATGACATGGAACAGTTATTGGATAGGTTTCCCAAACTCGAACGCTACTTCCGCATATTGTTTCAAAACTCAATTGTTGCTCACCAGCACCGGCTCATCCAGAACCTGTCGGTTGCGGCCGAAGAACGGTACGAGCAATTTCAAAAACGGTATCCTACCCTGGAACAATATGTACCACTCAAGTACATTGCTTCGTACCTGGGCATTACGCCTGAGTTTTTAAGTAAGATCAGAAAAAGGCGGGCCGAACGTAAATCTTAACCTGGTTCAAGCCCCTTAACCGCGTTTCTTAATCTGGTTCAAGCCGTTTGGCCTAACCTTGCCTTACTTTTGTCGTGTAATTAATCACAACTAAAACATTTTGATTATGGCAACTAAAACAACATGGGCAATTGACCCAACGCATACCGAAGTACAATTTAAAGTAAAGCACTTAGTTATTTCGACCGTTACCGGTTTTTTTAAAAAATTCAGTGGTGGTGCCGAATCAACAGGCGATGATTTTGATGGCGCTTCGGTGAATTTCAGTTTGGATGTAAACAGTATCGACACCAACCAGGCCGATCGTGACGGGCACCTGAAATCGCCCGACTTTTTTGCTGCCGAGCAATTTCCTACGATTGATTTTAAGGGTACCTTAAAAAAGGTTTCGGGTGATGACTATAAACTAAGCGGTGAGTTAACCATTCGTGGCACATCGAAAAAAATTGATTTTGATGTAGAATTTGGCGGTACGATGGTTGACCCGTGGGGAAATACCAAGGCAGGGTTTGAGATTAATGGAAAAATAAACCGCAAGGAATTCGGGTTAACCTGGAACGCGCTGACCGAATCGGGAGGTGTGGTTGTGAGCGAAGATGTGAAAATCCACATCAATACAGAGTTGGCTAAAGGATAACCGGGGTTAAATGTTTAGGTAAGAAGTTCTGCACAACACGTGCAGAATTTTTTTTATACCGATGTGAATCAGATTTTTTTGGGGAATGGAGTACGCTGTCGGTAATGCGTTTTTTAATTTCGGACAGGGGTAATTTCTGTTTCAGTTTAGGCGGGGATTGATCTTGAGTTTGTGGCGCATGTAATAATTTCTTTTGACTCTTTCAAAAATACAAAAAAACCTACCTGATATACTACCGACAAACCGAGGCAAAAACCCGATAAGCCTCTTAAAGGGCGTTTTTCACTCCAACGACTCCTGAACTTTTTTCCAGTCGATGGTGAACGGTTCGGGTTTGAAATTATTTTTCGTTTTATACCTCCGCGCTTCTGCAATGCGGTTATTGTTATGCGGATGCGTCATCAACACTTCCAGATTCTCGTTATAGTCGAGATCGCTGTCGTTCAGGCGTTGAAAAAATTTCGCCAGACTTTTTGGTGAAACCCCGGCTTCTTCCAGCAAGGCCAATGCAAATTTGTCGGCTTCTTCTTCCTGTTTCCGGCTGAACTTATTGGTAACCAAACTCTGTAATACTTGTGTGAGTACACTGGGGTCGCCACCCGATAGCAACGCAATAATAGCCGTTGCCGACATTTCGTTGATCATTCGGGTAACCACATGGCGTTTTTCGGCATGGCCGATTTCATGCGCCAGCACGGCTGCTGCCTCTTCGGGGCTTTCTGCAAATTTTAACAGTTCCGTGTACACAAAAATATTTCCACCGGGAATGGTAAACGCATTTACTTCTTTGCTTTTGATGATGGTGAACTGATACCGGTATGCCGATGAATCCAATGCTTTCACCAACCTGTCCGTAATCTGATGAAACGCACTATCGGCATAATTCCCTTCTACGGTTGTATGTTGATCCCACACCATCTCTTTCAGCACATCGCCCAGCTTTTGCTCTTGTTCGATGGAAACCTGATAGCTCAACTCAAGGTCGGTCTTACCGATTTCTTTCACCAGAAAATAGCCTCCTGCAAAAAGCACTGCGCCAATAAGCAATAAAACAATGGTGTCCCGTAAGGTTTTAGGATGCATGATTAAAACGGAGGTTTATTAACAGGCTCGGTATTCGCCTGGTTGTCGCTTGGGCGTACCCGGTATGCTGTTTGGTATGCCATGCTTCCGAACACTAAAAAATAATACATTTTTCCCTGGCGGGCTTTGTAGGCTGCAATCAGGCTCACAATAAAATACAGAAACGTACACACCCCGGCAAATATCACGTATGCCCAAAACACATCGGTAGCTTTTGTATCGGTAAATAAAATGCTAAAGCCCCAAATAACAGCGCCCCAGTTGATAAGCGTGGTGGGTATCTGCGTAAGCAATGCCTGCAAACAATGAAAATGAATAAACCGGCTTTTTTTCCGGTTAACAAAATAATAAATAACAGAGGCAATCAGGTTAATGATGGGCAGCGGCAAACCAATGGCTACCGCTGCAAACATCATTAAATAGGCACCCATCGCGTCTTCTTTTTCGCGTTCAGCAATCTCATCGGGCTGAGGCAGTGGGTGAAATTCCATCATAATTTATAACTAACAATTTACTTTAATGAGAATGGCGGATAAACATCGGTCATGTTGCCTAAGTATAAGTTAACCCGTGTTGACCATCTTAAAAAGCCAACGATAAACTCTTGTATGCCTGCCGATGCCTGACCTGTGAACAGGATAATCCACCAGTTAATAAAGTGTACAAACATTACGGCAATGGCTAAAAAGTACAATACAAAGCCATGTGGAATAAGCACAAAGAAAAAACCGAAGAAAGTCTTGAGCAATAACAAGCCCCGGCTGAGCGATTGCGGATACGGAACGTCAACGGTAATGGCCGGATCGGCAGAACTCAAACCAAAGGCAGGGTAGCCATCAGTTAAATTGAATGTACGGGCATTCAATCGGGTTCGCCAGCGGAGCAAGTCCACCTGGTACTCAAAAAAACTTTGCGGGTAGCGGCCTGTAAACAAAATTGCCCACCAGGCAATAAAACTTACAATGGCGCCCCACAAGCCTAAGAATAACAATACAAATCCATGCGGGATATAAATGTAAAGCCATCCGAAAAGGGTACGGAGCAAAAGTTCACCGCGCGACAATCGCTCGGCATGTTTAATGTCATACGTCATCATGGTAAAGGGTTTAGGGTTTAAGGTGGTGAAGATAGTTGTTTCGTGTCATTCCAAAAACAAAAATCAATGCCCCTTACTTTCAACAGGTGTGAACTTTACTGGGGTAAAACACGTACCTTTGTACATTACACCTCCAAATTCCGGCAGAAATACGCATTTCTGCACCCGAAACCTTCGGAACTGAGCCAAGAGGCAAATTTTTAAACTGCACGGATAACCGTGAAATCATGTTATGTCATTTGAAAAATTAAATCTTATTGAGCCTATCAGCCGGGCCTTAAAGGCTGAAGGATATACCGCACCTACCCCCATTCAGGAACAAGCCATACCGGTATTGTTAGAGCGGAACGACCTGTTGGGCTGCGCCCAAACCGGTACAGGTAAAACGGCAGCCTTTGCCATACCCATTTTACAACTGTTGCACCAAGACGAATTATATGTTGCCCAGCCACGCGGTATCAAAGCGTTAATCTTAACACCTACACGCGAGTTAGCCATCCAAATTGGTGACAGCTTTACAGCGTATGGCCGGTTTCTTAAACTTTCGCACACCGTTATTTACGGTGGCGTTTCGCAACATACGCAAACACAAGCCCTGCGTGCAGGCGTTGACATATTAATTGCCACACCAGGGCGTTTACTCGATTTAATGAACCAACGCTTTGTTAAACTCGATCATTTAAAAATTCTTGTACTCGATGAGGCCGACCGTATGTTAGACATGGGCTTTATTCACGATGTAAAACGCATTGTAGCCAAAGTGCCTGCCAAACGGCAAACACTTTTGTTTTCGGCTACCATGCCAAACGAAATATCGAACTTAGCCAATAGCATTTTAACTAACCCGAAACGTATCGATGTCGCCCCGGTTTCCTCTACGGCCGATACCATTCAACAATTGGTTTACTTTGTTGAAAAAGGAAACAAACGAAAGCTATTGCATCATTTATTAGAAGATGCATCTATTAAAAATGTATTGGTGTTTACCCGTACCAAGCACGGAGCCAACCGCGTAGCCAAAGATTTACAAAAAGCGCACATCGGTGCCGAGGCCATCCATGGCGATAAATCACAAAACCAACGGCAGCGTGCATTAACCAATTTTAAAACCGGACAAATACGTGTGCTCGTGGCCACCGATATTGCTGCACGCGGCATTGATGTTGACAACCTTTCGCACGTTATCAATTTTGAATTGCCTAACGTACCCGAAACGTATGTACACCGCATTGGGCGTACAGGGCGGGCAGGTGCGAACGGAATTTCGATTTCATTTTGCGATGAAGAGGAAAAAGAATACTTACAGGATATTCAGCAACTGATCGGTAAAAACATTCCGGCTGTTAAAGAGCATCCTTATGCTGCCGCCTTGGGCGATGTACGGCCTGAACTCAAAAACCCGCGCGTTTCATCTCCGCAACGACAACCCAAACAAAAAAACCACAAGCGCAACAATAACCACAAACCTTCGCACAACACTACGAAGAAGCAAGCGAATCCTTCAACAACAAACGGAAACGCCCCAAGCAACAACCGGCACAAACAAAAGCCACAACCTAAACGCAGTGGCGGAAACAGTACCTTAAACTGGGGCAGCGAACGATGGGATAATAATTATTGAGAGCACCATAGCCACAGGTTTAAACCCGTGGCTATGGTGTATAGAACAACCCATCACCGATGACAAATATCCTTATAAGCACAATACCGGCAGGTTTCAATGTTTTCGGTTTGTGTAAAGCTTTCGACAGGATTAAAGATTTCTTCGAGCAACACTTTCAGATGCTCTTCAAATTCCGGTAACAAAGCACGCACATCGCCCACCAGTTTTTTGTTCATCTTCAAGCCAAACTCAAATTTGCGATCGAAAAGGCTAAGACGGTTAATCAAACCGGGAACAATCCGTGTTTTACTTTCGGGTTGTTGATTGACCTGATACAACAAGGCATACAACAGGGTTTGAAACGCGGCTTTATTGCGTTTGCCTTCGCGCGAAAACAACGAGGGGATATTTTCAAAATCGAGCATATCTTTACCAGTCTTGTAATCGATAATACGCAATACATCGTCTTTCCGGTCAACACGGTCAATCTTACCACCGATCACCGCAAACCCCGGCTGTTGGTTAATGCTTACCGAATGCAATACTCCACCCTTCTCAATACCTTCTAATATAAATGGTGCATATTTTTTATCTAATTCCAGAATGCGCAGCGCAAACCGTTTCACCACCTCTCGCACCACTAACCGTTGCCCTTCGAATGTTACCTTCTTATTGGGATTAAGCTTGTACTCATCCATAAACACCTCTTCGATTAATGCCTCCACTTTCTGTTCAGCACCTGTAAAATCCTGTAAGGTTACTTGTTTGCTGTTTTTTGCTTCGCGCAAACGCAGGTAAAACAATTCCATGACACGGTGCAGGAAGTTCCCCATAACGCGTGCATCGATGTCTTCTTCAACTTCTTTAGGTTCCCTGATGCGTGCAATTTGTTTAAAGTAGAATTGCAGGCGGCATTCGATATAAGCCGTTAAAGCCGAAGGCGACAAACCCGTG
Organism: uncultured Roseivirgaceae bacterium; assembly: GCA_964404445.1. Classification (GTDB taxonomy): domain Bacteria; phylum Bacteroidota; class Bacteroidia; order Cytophagales; family Cyclobacteriaceae; genus UBA2336. Next base: position 537,438 of record CAYOJW010000002.1, read on the forward strand.
AAGGAATGATTGCCCTCGTTCATGCTATGAAGCTTTGCTAAAATAGCGGCATCTTTTTCAATGGTAATGGGTTTTACATCGAGTGGCTGAATGGCGTTGTGCAACACACTCCGCTTCATGGGCAGGCCACTTTCATAAATCAATTGTTGTACATAACGGCTCATCTCGCCCTGCCCCAGCACATCGGTTTCCGAATTATAAAACAGGTAAATGTTTTCAGCGCGCTGCATCACACGGTAAAACAAATAGGCATACATCGAATCCTGGTGCTCGATGGTTGGCAGTCTGTACGCTTTGCGGATGTTATACGGAATGTACGAACCCTTGCCTCCTCCCGATGGCAACGCACCTTCGTTTAACGATAGGATGAATACATTTTTAAAATCGAGGTTACGGGTTTCGAGCACACCCATTACTTGCAAACCTTTTAACGGCTCACCGGTAAACGGTATTTTTTGCGCTTTTACCAATTGCCTGAACAACTGAAGAAAAGCTTTGAGATTCGTATAGTGCAACCCCAGCACGTCTTCCATGCGGTTTAAAAAACGCAGCATGTATGCGGCAAACTCCTGATCGATTTTTTCGGTCGCGGGCAACGAAGCAATATTTTTGATTACCTGCCGGATGTATTCGATAATCCCATGCACGCCTGTTTCGCAAAACATCAGCCTGTATAAGTCGTGATCGGCACGCAACATACTTCCCGGAACGGTTACACGGTTTTCATGCTGAATACTTTTTTTATGGCGTGCTGCTGCTGCCGGATCGGCCGCCATCACGTACGGATGATTGAGCAACGCCAACACCTGCCGGTGATGAAAACTATCGTCTTTACAATGAGTTTGCAATTCGATGAGTAACTCAATCAGTGAAAACATGGGTGTGTGACTGAGCGGGAAACCCATCGTTACGTTTAGTGTTTCCACGCCCGAAGCAATGCCATGCAATACCGGCAACATCAGTTTTTCATCAGGCAATACCACTAAGGTGTCTTCGGCTACCATGCCCTCGTGCAATTTGTCGCGCAACATCTGCGACATGATTTTAGCCTGACCGACAGGTTGTGCCGCACCAACAATCTCGATGTTTTTCGGTTTCCTGAAATGCGCGGGAGCATTGGCCGGAAATGTGCGTCCTAATATAGTGTGCTCCTGATATTCACGGAAGAAATCGCCTGCCTCTTGCGCTTTGTTGTTCAGATAATATTCGTCTAAATCCCAATGAATTTGTGCCTGAACGTTTTCGACTGCGTGAGTTAAAACTTTTTCTTCGGCTCCGGTAAGCGCATTAAACCCCGCAAACCATAAGTGCTGTACCGGATGTGCCGAATCTGTTATTTTAATGTTGCCCGCCAACAGGTTTTCGGCCACATCGCGGTGTACCATGCCTTCGTACGCAAGTCCTTCGGCACGAAGTTGTTTTTTAAACGCAACATATACTTCGGGCAACTGTCGCCACAAGGCTAAGAAATTTTGTTTGTGCAGTGTATCGCGTTCGTCAAAGTTTCCCCAAAAGCTTTTTAAAAACATAAGCTGTTCTTCGGTAAGGAAATCGAAACGGGCATCGAGTTCTTTCTGGTTGCTTAAATCCTGAAACAGCAATTCGGCATCGACCATGTATTTATCTACTTCATCGAAATCGCGGATCAGCATATCGCCCCAAAAATAAAAGCGGTCGAACGTTTCGGTTGTATGGGTAATTTGCTGATACGTTTTGTACAAGCGATGAACCAACTCTAACGTATCAGGCACTTGCGCGGTCGAATACGAAGCGATAAACTCTTCGATGGTGATGAGCCGGGGCGAGAACAAAGGCTTGTCGATCAACTGCCTCAGGTGTTTGCGGAAATACAATGCCGCCCTGCGGTTTGGAAAAACCATGGTTACCTGTTCGGGACTGGCGTGTTCGCGCAGGAGTTTCTCGGCAAGCTCGTATAAAAAGGGTTTCATTAAAATAATCCCAGTTGATCTTTATGTTGTTTTTTCGGTTTTGTACCAGCGACCAAAGCATCAACCACTTCACGATCGTTCAGATACAAAACGTATCCTTCTACTTCGGTAAAATTCATTTGTCGTAAAATCGTTACATAATCTTTTACCTGTTGCAGATCGGTTTTGTTGTGGTCACCGGTTTTAAAATCGACCACAACGGCTTTGTTTCCGTTGATCATTAACCTGTCGATACGGCTGTCCTGACCAACTCCGGGCACAACAATGGGTACTTCGGTGCGTACTGTCCATTTTTTTGAAAACCAATCGGCAATACGCATATCGGTTAGCAAATCGGTTAGCTGTTCCAGCAACGGCTGTTGTTCCTCTTCGGTGATCAGACCTTCGTACAAAATCTTTTTTAATGTCTCAGGAATTTCATCGGCATAATGAATGCGTGATAACACCGCATGGATATGAATGCCATGCGCAATACGTTTCTGCTGTTCGGCATCGCTCATGTTTTTTGCCAACACCTGATGTTTGATAACCAACTTATCGCGCCAACGCGATACCGGATAGACACGCAAGGCAGCCGGGGCAACACGCTTTTCCTTTTCGCTTTTTACAGCGGTAAGTTCACCTGTTTGCCATTGTTGCGTTTGTTCGTTCCAGTTGGTTGCTAAGGTTGTTTCTTGTGTAACACATTCGTACAACAGTTTGGAAGCCGATTCACCTTTTTGATTTTTATTTTTCGGATGAGGTGCTGTTATAAACAATGCGTGTTCGGCACGGGTAAAAGCCACGTACAATAAATTCAGGTTGTCGAGGTATGTGCGCACAAACTCATCGCGGTAAGCCGGGGCAAAGCACGTGTTTTCAAGTTTGGCAGAATATTTAACTGGCACATAACCAGCATCGGCAAAAGGCGGCTGATCGGTTTTTACCCACAACAACGGTGCGTTAAACGAATCGTGATCCATATTCCATGAACAAAACGGAATGAGTACATATTTAAACTGCAAACCTTTCGATTTGTGCATGGTAACAATTTGCGCAGCATTAACTTCGCCCGATACCTGCAACGATTTTTTATCTTTGTTGTCTTCCCACCATTCTAAAAACGCGCCCACATCGTTACGCTCACGACTGTAAAACTCCAGCACCAATCCCTGAAACGCCTGCACATACTCTAACTCACCAGCCACTTCGCCCAGGTAAAAAATATCGATCAGGGTTTCGGTAAGTTCAAACAGGGGCAATCGCTTTAACGCAGTTTTCTGTTTTACAAAATTATCGGGTAAGGTGTGTTCAAAAACTTTTTGATCGCCAACGGTAAATACATCGGTGAGCCCGCGTTCGGGTGTATGGATGCGTGCATACTCGTACGCCAACTGCGCCCGGGCAATACCATCATCGGGCATTTGTAAATACCGCAACGCAGCCAACAATAGGTTTATCGTAGCGGCTCCGTCTAACCGCAACGACTCGTTAGAAATAACATCGTACCGGCAACCGGGCTTGGCTTCGGGCGAGTTTTTATAGTTTAACAAATGTGCTGCAATCTGTTGCCCTTCTGAATTTTTTCGTACAAGGATGGCCACATCGTTAAGCCGTACACCTGTTGCCTGCAATGTTTCAAGCTGTTTCGGTATTTGTTGCAAGGCTGTTTGTTTCCAGTTATCGGTTGCGTTCTCTTCTTCACGGATAAATTGCACCGAAACAAAACCTGTATGCTTTTTAAAATCGTTTTGCGCTACATCGGTAAACGTGGCTTCGGCTAACATACCACCGGTAATGTTGCGCACAAGCGTGGACGCATACCGGAATACGGTATTGTTAAACTGAATGATGGACGCACCACTGCGATAATTCGTACCGAGTTCGATAACCTCAACCCTGCTTTTACCGATTTGTTGTTCGACCTGTTGCTGTAATAAATTAAGATCGCCTCCGCGCCAGCGATAAATGGCTTGCTTGACATCGCCCACCACCATGCTGCGGTTGCCCTGATCAAGACTGTTGGTTAACAGTGGCAGAAAATTTTTCCACTGAAACCCGGATGTGTCCTGAAATTCATCGATCAGGTAGTTTTTGTAAAACGACCCTACCTTCTCGTAAATAAACGGAGTATCGCTGCCGGCAATAACCCCGTTTAAAAATTTAGAGGCATCGGCTAACAACATTACATTGTTGCGTTCTTTATATTCTTTCAGCTTCCGCGATATGTCGGCTATCAGGCCGAACACATACATATTTTTAAGCACTAATTCGGCACTTAAAGCTGTGGTATAATGCTTCTCGTACGCATCCAACAGTTGGTGAATAATCGGAACAAGTTTCTCTGCGGCTGTACGGATGATCTCATCTGCCCTATTTGTATTTTTACTTGGCCATTTTTCGGGTTTGGTGAAGCCTTCTTTTATGCGGTCGGACGGAGGGTTAAAGCCCGACAGGTTTTTTTCTTCGGCAAAGGTTTTAAAAAAATTAAACAAGCCTGATTTTTCGCCATACCATAGTTCGGAATACGCCCAGCCTTTATCGTGAATTATCTGTAACGCTTCGGCAGCCGGTTTAGAAACCCGGTTGATAAACGAAGCCTTTACCTGATGCAGCTTTACTTTTAATTCTTTAAAGAACTGATGATCGTTTGTATCACTTAAAATATCGTCCTCAATGGCTTTAAACTCTTCACGGAAAATCTGCTGGGCAAATTCACGCAAGCTGCCACGTACATCCCAAGCCTGTTCGTTTTCGAGGTTGTCGTTCGTGAACTCTACTACCCACTCGGTTAGTTCTTTGTTTGAGCCTAACTCATCCACGAGGTCGTTAATCACTTCTTCCAACACGGCATCGTGATTAACCTCTAACCGGTAATCGCCCATCAAACCCGATTCGCGTGTAAACGACCGGATAACTTTCTGAAAAAACGCATCGATGGTGCTGATGGCAAACTGACTGTACCGGTGCAAAATCTGTCGTTGCACATCGGTGCTGCGTTCGATAAATGCATTGTCGTCTAATTTTAGCTCGGCTTTTAATTCACCGGCCAGTTCGTTCGGCCTTCCGTTTGCGAAATCATCGAGGTACGCCAGAATGCGGTCTTTCATCTCCTGCGTACTTTTATTGGTGAAGGTTACCGCTAAAATATGCGTGAAATAATGCCCTTTATGCTGCAAGGCCAGCTTGAGGTATTCTTTTGCCAGCGTGCGGGTTTTGCCCGAACCGGCCGATGAGCGGTATATGGAAAACGTTTTTGCCAACCGTTTGCGGTGTTTTAATGCAAGTATATCCAACCCAAGCGACAAATGCTGTCACCGGAGCATTTGTTTTTTGAACGTAAATTTTACCTAAATTGACAACATACTGTTTATGGTACAAAGGCTTACGGATTTTTTTACCGCGTTTCGCTACTCTTTTCCGGTGCAACTGCTGTTGAATAACCTGAGGCGCAACCATGTTATGATGTTGTGCTGGGTGATTTTATTTGCCATGATTACCGGTTCGTTTGGCAAATACCTGGGCATTCCGTACCTGTTTCTCGATCCTGAATATTTAAACAAAGTAAACTTTACCAGCTTTTTACTGTTAGGCATTACTACGGCAGGATTTGTTACGGCATTTCAAATTACCAGCTATATTATAGACGGCCATCGTTTTTCGTTTGTGGGTGCTTTGCCCAAACCCTTTACCAAATTTACGCTTAACAACAGCGTTATTCCGATTGTATTCATAACAACGTATATCCTGCAAATTATCCGGTTCCAGCTTAATAACGAATACGCTTCGCCCGCTACCATTGTATGGAACATTGCTGGCCTTGCGGCCGGATTTATAGTGATGTCGGCAATTTTTTTCACGTACTTCTGGCTCACCAATAAAGATATTTTCAAGTATGTGGTGTGCCGTATTGATGAGAAACTAAAAGAGAAAGTACAGGTAACGCGCGCAAGCGCTATGAAAAAACTCGACATCGCCCGAAAAAAACAGGTTCGGGTTGATAACTACATCGACATCCGTGGCGTGCGAACGGTGCAAGACGAAAGTAATTTTTACGATCGTGCCGAAGTATTAAAAGTGTTTGACCAGAATCACTTCAACTTAGTGATTATTGAGCTATTCATTTTCGCGCTGATTTTAGTGCTGGGTATCTTTAAAGACTACCCGGTTTTTCAGCTTCCGGCCGCAGCCAGCTTCATGATTTTCCTCACCATTTTTGTAATGCTTTCGGGTGCCTTCTCGTATTGGTTTGGCGGTTGGTCGGCTACGGCAGCGCTGGTTATTTTCTTAGTGTTAAACTCATTGGTCGGTAAGGATTTCTTCTCTAAAAAATATGAAGCCTTTGGCCTGAACTACCAAACTACACCTGCGCCCTACACGGTGAGCGACCTCAAAAAACTGAATACCGATTCCATCATTTCGCGTGATAAAGACAGCACATTAGTAATGCTGAAAAACTGGCGCGCCAAATTCCCGGAAACACAAAAACCCAAAATGGTTTTTTTATGCGTAAGCGGGGGCGGCAAGCGTGCCGCATTGTGGACATTAAATGCACTGCAAACAGCCGACAGCCTTACCCACGGCAAGCTGATGGATCAGAGTATTCTTATTACAGGTGCATCGGGCGGGTTGATTGGCGCCAGCTATTACCGTGAGCTTAAACTGCGCGAGAAACAAGGCGAAGTAACCCAACCTTTTGCAAAGAGCCATCGTGATAAAATTTCGACCGATAACCTTAACCCGCTTATTTTTAGTTTACTCGCCAACGATTTGTTTGTCGGCTTTACCAAGTTTGAGTATGCGGGCAAACAATACCTGCGCGACCGGGGCTATACGTTCGAGCAACAACTCAACCATATCACCGAAGGATTAATGGACAAACCCGTTATCGCATACCGCGCACCCGAACGAAATGCGCTCATCCCGATGATCATTCTCACCCCTACTGTTGTAAACGATGGCCGCAAACTCTACATCGCAGCAACTCCGGTTTCGTTTATGAATAACGATGTGCTGAGTTTTCCCAACTATACTTCCACAAAACTAAGCGGTATCGATTTCCAGACATTATTAAAAAACCAGGATGCCGCAGACATCCGGTTTTTATCGGCCTTGCGGATGAGTGCCACGTTTCCATACATTACACCAAACACCACATTACCGACCAATCCTCCGGTACAAATTATGGATGCGGGCATTTCTGATAATTTTGGTCTGTCGGATGCCGTACGATTTATTTATGCTTTTAATGACTGGATTGCTGAAAACACTTCGGGCGTTGTACTGATCTCGATACGTGATTCGCCCAAGTTAGGAACCGTGAACGCGAAAGACGGGCAAACGATTATCGACAGTTTTACGCAACCTATCAGCACGGTATATAATAATTTTGAAAATTTCCAGGACATCAACAGTGATTTGTTGATCGGTATGATGGACTCATGGTTTAAAGCCCCTGTTGACCGTATTGATTTGCAATACACGGTAGAAAGCTACGCTCCTATTTTACAGGAAATGGACAGTCTGCGCCAGAACAATGCCCGCGCTTCGTTAAGCTGGCGCCTGACCACCCGCGAAAAACAGGCCGTAACCGATAATATTCACTCGCCCGAAAATGTATCGCAGTTGCTCAAACTGAAGAAATTGCTTGAATAGTTAGGACTTAGGGGTTAGATGTTAGGGCTTGGGACTATGAGTTAGTCTTGCTTTCAATACAATCTGCGCAATCAGTGTAATCCGTAAAATCTGCGTTCAAAAAAGGAGGTTTGCTCCCCAACGTTTCCGTCAGGGGCAAACACGCTATGGCAAATCGCGCTCCTTTAAATATTCGCCAACAACTTGATTACACGCGCGCAGGCTTCGTATTGTTCGCGTGCCTCGAAGTTGCCCAACATACCCTGTAAGGCCGACTCGTAAAACTCGGGCAATATATAGTGCATAGGCGCCACGTAAATACGCGCGGCAGGCCGACCATTGTAATGTTGCTCGATAAGCGTGAGCAGTTGCAGTTCGGTTAAAACTCTTTGTGCCGGATAGTTTGATGTTTTAACAACCGGTTGTTTTTGCAGGGTAGCCATATCCAAAATTGTTTATAATTTGTTTGTAAAACTTTTCAATCAGTTCGGGGTTTCGCACTTCGCGTTGCGGGCGTGGCGCTGTTGTTTCCCGTATTTCGGTTCGTTTTGTGTTTTTCATAATGCTAAAGTATCAGTCGATTTTGACAGCTTGTGTCAGTTTCATACCTTGGCGGAATGATTCCACAAGCCAAGATTTTACGTGTATTTCAACTGATCGGTCTGTTAAAAGGCGGAGGCCGCACCGTTGATCAGTTAGCGCAACAGTTAGATGCCACTTCGCGTACGGTATATCGTTACTTTAAATTGTTAGAGGAAATCGGGTTTATCATCGATCAGGACTTTCACGGGCGGTATTTCATCCATCAGGAAGAAGGTGAAAACCCCGAAGACCGCTTTACGCTGGAGGAAGTGAGCATTTTGCGCCAGCTCATCCAAACCGGAGCCGATAAACACCCATTGCGGGGCGCGCTGTTAAAGAAACTGGCGTTTCACTCAGAAGCCAAAGAGCTGCCCGAACAGTTTTTAAAACTGCGCGTGGCAAAAATGTTCCGTTCGATCAGCGAAGCCATCGAAGAAAAAAAACAGGTTATCCTTAAAAATTATCACTCGGCCAACAGTCAGGAAATTACCGACCGGCTTATTGAACCGTTTCAGTTTGGCGAAGGCTTTCAGTCGGTTCAGGCATTAGACACAAAAGATAAGCAATGCAAATACTTCAAGCTCGAACGCATTGGCGAAGTGGTAATGCTCGACAAGCCTTATAAATTTCAAAAGCTGCACGAAAAATCTTCAACCGATATGTTCGGCATCAGCGGCAAAAAAGAAACCTGGGTCACGCTTACGCTGAGCTTACGGGCGTATGTATTGTTGCGCGAAGAATTTCCGTTGGCACTCCCCTACCTCGAAAAAAACGAAACGGAAACCGAACGCAGCTATACGTTTAACGGCCCCGTTTTAAACTTCAAAGGTGTAGGGCGTTTTGTAATGGGCCTGGCCGATGAGATTACCATTGTAAACCCGGCCGAGTTTAAAACGTATGTGAAAGAGAAACTAAAGCAACAGCGGTTGATATAACCTCACCTTTACGTCACTATTAAAACCTGTACCCAAAACTAACACCACCTGACACTATAAAGCGCCCTTCATCAGCATCATCAATTGCTTTAAGGTTGTATAAGGGGGTTAAGCCTATTCTAAAAAGAAATTTTCCTTCGGGTTTATGGTAACGATACCCCATAAAAGCCGTCAAAAAAACAATGTTTTCCCTTCTTTTGTAAGGACTGTTACCTTCGCTCGTAATCCCGTTTATGTATGTAACGCCTCCATCTACTTCAAAATGATGCTTACTTTCCCCGAAATATTTACCAATCATGATTACACCGACTGGAATACCCGATTCACCGTCATGGGTATAGCTTACCCCAATCCTCCCTAAGAATTTATCAAATACTTCACGCTCATAATTTATGGAATAAGTGCCTCCATTACCAAGTAACTCACCAAATACACTGTTCTTGGGCAACTCCTGTGCAACTGAACACAAACTAACTAAGAGAAAAGCAATACCAGAAAATACTTGTTTCATAAAGAGGATTTAGGTTTTAAATCTAATAAAAAAGGCTGCCTTTCAAGACAGCCTCCGTTTAAAATCAGTTTTATCCTCTTACCTTCTCCTGTTTCCTTTCAATTTTGAGAAAAAAGATTGAGTGTTTTCAACGGGTTTTGCAGCAGTTTTGGCTGCGGAATAGTTATAAAAATACCAAGCGTAATTTACACCTGAGGGTTTTTTACTTGTATTGGATGTAGTGTACACCGTTATGCCAGTTGAACTGTTGTAACTGTACGTGTAGGTGTCATATATAACATTCCAGCCTTTTTTAAGTTTCACATCGAATTTATCTACATCAACCTCATCATCCTCTGTTACGCTAACCTCACCCTTAATCGTTACGCTCCTGTCGGCATACACCCATGAAGTATAATACTCACTGTCGTCATTTGACTTCTCTAAATAAAAATCACCAATATAATCATCATCTTCATCGTAGCCTTCAATATACTCAAGAAACGCTGTTTTGGCATTGGCATCACTAACGGAAATACTCGCTGGCATATCATCACCAAGTGATACTAAGTATTTATCGGCCAATGTTGTGGGAAGCGATAATGTAAAACCTTTGTTTTGGTAGTTAGCCTCGGCAATTACACCATAGCTCTCCGTGCTTTCCGACCACGAAATGCCTTTTACGGTAACAACTTGCGATAAGCTATTGCTTACATTGGAGGCTTTAATCTTAAAAGCGCCACCACCGTCATCATCATCGCTGCAAGAATAAAATACTGTTACTGTAAGCGCCAGGGCTAAAAACAGTCCGGCTTTTAAAAAATTACTTTTCATGTTATGAAATTAAAATATACCTCCACTTTTCGGCTTTCGGTTTCTCCGTTTTGTGTTGTGGCCAAGTTGCCTCCAACATTTGGCTATAAATCATTCCAAGCCATATAGGTAACCATTAAATTCCAAGATAAGATTAAAATTTAACTCAACCATCCCCGTGCGGCCGCATTGCGCGAAAACCATACAAGGTATATACCAATCAACAATACCATCAGCGGCATAATCATGCCACCCGGGCCAAATACTTCAATGGAATTGCTGATAAAAAACGAGTAGATCATCTGAACGATAATTCCCAACAATGAAAGCGTAAGTACCGTTGTAGCCAGTTTTTTTCGGATCAACAACAGCACACATCCTAATGCGCCACCAATCACGGCAACGCCAAAAGCAACGGTAGCCCATACGGGAGTGGTTTCATATACAGCACGCTGATCGGCTGGTAATGCCTGAAGTATTTCGGGTGTCATGGCCATTTGTGCTGCATCAGCAAAAAGGTTTTTACCATAGTGCGTGAGTTTTTTAACCGTATTGAGTACCTTTCAAATTCCGATAACGGTATTACTAACCTAACGAAAAAACCATCGTATCATCTATGCTTAAAAAAATCACATGTATGCTGGGCGTTGCAGCCATTGTTGCAGGCTGCCAGCAAAAACCAGCGTTCGATCCGCAAGACGGGCTAATGTCTTTTACGGAAACCTCTTTTGAATCGCACCTTAAAACTTTATCGTCCGATGAGTTTATGGGCCGTATGCCTTTCACCGAAGGCGAAAAGAAAACACTGGCTTATTTAGAAGATGAAGTAAAAAAACTTGGCCTCGAACCCGCAAACGGTTCAAGCTATTTGCAGGAAGTGCCTTTAGTTGAGATCACTACCAAAACGGATTCCGTGATGAAAATTAAGGGCAGCAAAAATCTCATGAAACTAACCGGTTTGAAAGATTATGTAATCTGGACGCCCCGTGCCGATCAGCAACAGATCAATCTCGAAAATGAAGAACTTATTTTCGCTGGTTACGGTGTTGTGGCACCCGAATACAACTGGAACGACTATGCCGGGTTAGATGTGAAAGGAAAAATTGTGTTGGTTGTTGTAAACGATCCGGGTTTTGGCGTTGGCGATTCGGCTTTCTTCAAAGGCAATACCATGACCTACTATGGCCGCTGGACATACAAGTTCGAGGAAGCCGCACGACAAGGTGCAAAAGGATGCCTCATCATCCATGACGATGTACCGGCAGGTTATGGATTTTGGGTAGTGCAAAACAGTTGGAACACATCAAAGCTTTACCTTGATACACGCGGTAAAGAAAACAACGTATGTTCGGCCGTAGGCTGGGTATCGCAGCCCGCAGCTAAAAAATTATTTGAAGCAGCCAACATCAATTATGCCGAAGCGCTTTCGCGGGCGCACAAGCAAGGGTTTAAAGCCGAGCCGATGAATCTCACGCTATCGTTAGCGATGCAGGTAAAAGCGAAATACGATAAGTCGTACAACATTGCCGCGAAAATTACCGGTGCCACGCAACCCAATGAATACCTGATCTATTCAACACACTGGGATCATTTAGGTATTGGCAAACCCGATGAAACCGGTGACACAATTTACAATGGCGCGTTAGACAATGCCAGCGGCAGCGCAGGGTTGCTTGAAATTGCAAAAGCGTTTACTTCGTTAAAAAACAAACCCAACCGTTCGGTCGTGTTTCTTTGGGTAACAGCCGAAGAGCAAGGCTTGTTAGGTTCGGCCTATTATGCCGAAAACCCTATTTATCCGAAAGAAAAAACAGTAGCGAACATCAATATCGATGGCATTAATCCTTACGGAAAAACCAAAGACATTGTATTGGTAGGCATGGGGCAATCAGATATGGAAGATTACCTGAACGAAGAAGCCAGGCGCGTTGGCCGGTATGTTTCGCCCGAACCAAATCCCGTAGCCGGATATTATTTCCGTTCCGATCACTTCTGTTTTGCCAAAATCGGGATACCCGCACTTTATACCAACGATGGCTTTGATGATGTTGAACACGGCCCGGAATATGGGAAACAACGCCAAAGCGATTATGTGGCAAAATATTACCACAAACCGTCAGACGAATACGATACTTCGCGCTGGAAGTTAGACGGAGCCATTGAAGATTTAAAACTATTGTTTAACGTTGGTAAGCGAATTTCATCAGAAAATACATGGCCACAATGGAAAACAACTTCCGAATTCAAAGCAATACGCGATGCGTACATGAATAAATAACAAAAAAACTTACAGCTATTAAGTAAAAGCCCTGACGTGTTTCGTCAGGGCTTTTGCGTTATCCTATTGATGCATTGTCGAAAAAAAAATTGTTTGTAACTATTCCATTTCCGTTATGGTAAATTCAACACGCCTGTTGAGTTTGCGAACTTCTTCACTGTCGCCCGGTTGCAACGGTTTCGATTTACCAAACCCTTTGGCTGTTAAGCGTGTGGCATCAATGCCATTCTGTACAAGAAAAGCATGGACAGCCTGCGCACGTTTCAGGCTAAGCGGATTGTTATACGCATCGGTACCCACATTGTCGGTATGGCCTGCGATTTCAATTTTCATCGATGGATTTTTCTTCAGCAATCCCGCCAACCGGTTCAACTCGGCATGCGACTCCTTTTTCAGATCTGATTTATTAAAATCGAAAAAGAGGTTATTCAGCCTGATAGCCACACCCTTTTCGATGGGAACAAGGTAGAGATCACGTGTAATTTCTTTGAACGTATCGAGCTTGCTCAAATCTATATTGTCACTGATCGGATAATAATTAACGGCATCGGCCAGAAACTCATAGTTTTTCCCCGACTGCAAAACAATGCTGTATTGGCCGTCTATCGCATTCGAGTTGGCCAATCCTAAATTTTCTCCGGTTAAAATGTTTTGGTACGAAATGCGTGAGGCCAGCGGTTGTTTGGTTTTTGCATCAAGCACTTTTCCTTTTACCAATACCACGGGCTGAGGGCGGGCGCTTTGCGGAACTTTTTTTCTAAAAATATCACTCTTATTGTTTCGTCCGGCTGATATATAGTAAACGTACGAGCCATCGGCAGTGAATGTGTAATAGGCATCCCATTTAGGTGTGTTTAGATCAGGCCCCAGGTTTTTCGGTTCTGTCCAGTTTTCCCAGGTATCATCCAATCGCTGTGTCATAAACACATCGTTACTTCCATAGCCGGGCAGCCCGCTTGTTGAATAATACAACGTCCGTTCATCGGCAGCTAAAAAAGGTGATGTTTCGCTCTCAGGGGTATTGACAACCGGCCCCAGGTTTTTGGGTTCGCTCCACGTGCTGTCGCTTTGCAAAAAACTAACATGCACATCTTTCGATCCCTGCCCGCTGTCGCGCTGAATGGCCATGAGTAATATTTTTCCGGAAGCAGAGAGATTATATTCGGCATACTGACTGTTATTGTATAAATTTTTAATTTCTAATTTTTTCGGGAAGCCCCACTCGTTTCCTTCTTTTTGTGAAATGGATACCCCTTTGCTTGCCGTGCCATCCGGTTTATAAACGTTTATCACCAGCAGCGTTTGTCCGTCTGGCGATATTCCTGAGGTAGAGTTATTATGCACGTTGTTGACAGGAGCCGAAAGTTTTTGAGCCGGAGAGAAAGTTCCGTCAGCGTTCAGTTCGCTAAACCAAATGCTTTGTTTGCTAATGGGCGCTACATTGTCCGGGTGATCCTGCCGTGTAAAGTACAATGTTTTGTTATCGTACGAAATAATCGGGGCAATTTCTGCAGTGGGCGAATTAATCCCGTCACCTAAATCTTCACGTTCGCTAACAATGCCGTAATCTTTAATCAGGTTAATACCAAGTTTTACAGAATCACGGGTATCGGCAATGCCAATGGCATCGATGTATTCAAAACCTTTCACTAATGCGGTGTTTAACGTAATCTTAACCGAGGCCACGTTGTATGGTGTGCGGTCTATAAACAAATAATTCCAACGGCCTGAAGTCTTTGGTTTTTCGGGTGCAGCATTCTCAAAAATCGTATAGGCCATACCGGCCTCATCGTACACATCAACTTTAACAACACAACCCGCATTTGCCGGTTCGGCAATAATCACTTGTTGTATAGGCATTGGTTTTTCGTACGCCACGTGAATCCATTCGGGGCTCTCGTTTTCGGCAGTAGCCGGAACCCACGCACATGCCGTTGTACCAAATACAGGGTATTTACTGGGCTTACCCAACACCTGAATTGCATTAAACCGTTTAGGTTCTTTCTCGTTGTTGTTTTCACTTGAAAAGCCTGTCAGGCTACTGGCCCACTGAACCTGTTGGGCAAAAGTTGTTGTACCTATAAATAAGAACAGCGCAAATACAATAATTCTTTTCATATCCGGAGTTAAGTAAAACGCTAAACTACATGGCTACGCTACACCAAACCATACCGTGAAACCCGTATTTTATGCATACCGTCTTTCGGTTTATACGAAGCCTGCAAATCTGCCTAACCCCTGTTAGCTTCTTCTTTCACTTATCTGTATTTTTAAGCCTTTAATGCCGAAATATGAGCACGCAAGCAGTTAGCGCACCCAAGAAAGAGAAAACACAAAGCATGGCGGGGCATCAGGCACCTCCTCCCTATAAACCCAAAAATAAAGTACGCATTGTAACGGCTGCCAGCCTGTTTGACGGGCACGATGCTGCCATCAACATTATGCGCAGAATTATTCAGGCAACTGGTGTAGAGGTAATTCACCTCGGCCACGACCGCAGCGTGGAAGAAGTGGTAAACACCGCCATCCAGGAAGATGCACAAGCCATAGCCATGACCAGCTACCAGGGTGGGCATAACGAATATTTTAAATACATGTACGACTTGCTTCAGGAAAAGGGAGCCGGCCACATTAAAATTTTTGGTGGTGGCGGTGGTGTTATCCTTCCGGAAGAAATTAAAGAACTGATGGAGCATGGCATCACTAAAATTTATTCGCCTGACGATGGCCGCGCAATGGGGTTGCAGGGAATGATTAACGACCTGATAGAGAAGAGTGATTATCCAACCGGAAAAACAGTAAGCAGTAAGCAGTTGGCCGTTGGCAATCATTTGGAGATTGCTCAACTCATCTCAGCTGCTGAAAACTATTCTGATGAACACCGCGGCCTTCTAAACGATATCCACAAAAAAGCAGAACAATCGAAAGCTCCGGTACTGGGTATAACCGGAACGGGCGGTGCGGGTAAATCATCGATGGTGGATGAACTTGTAAGGCGTTTCCTCATCGACTTTAAAGATAAAAATATCGGGATCGTTTCTGTTGATCCGTCTAAACGCAAAACCGGTGGAGCTTTGCTGGGCGATCGTATTCGCATGAATGCCATCAACAACAAACGCGTGTATATGCGTTCGCTCGCTACACGCCAAAGCAACCTTGCATTATCAGCCTATGTAAAAGAGGCCATCAACATTTTAAAGGCATCGGGTTTTGATCTGATTATTTTAGAAACTTCGGGTATTGGCCAAAGCGATACCGAAATTCTCGACCATAGCAATGTATCACTTTACGTGATGACGCCCGAATACGGAGCCGCTACGCAACTCGAAAAAATCGACATGCTTGATTTTGCTGATGTGATTGCGCTAAACAAGTTTGATAAGCGTGGTGGGTTGGATGCCTTGCGCGATGTAAAAAAACAATACCAGCGCAACCATCAGCTATGGAATAAGAAGCCCGAGGATATGCCCGTGTTTGGTACCATCGCTTCGCAGTTTAATGATCCTGGAACAAACCGGCTGTATAAACACATTGTTGAAAAGATTGCTGAGAAAACACATGCCAATTTAAAATCATCGTTCGAGATCACCCACGAAATGTCGGAGAAGGTGTTTGTTATCCCACCTCACCGCACACGTTACCTAAGCGAAATTTCTGAAAACAACCGCAGCTATGATGAATGGGTGAATGCACAGGCAACCGTTGCCGAAAAACTGTTCGCCATTTCCAAAACCATTGAATCATTTACTAGTCAGCCTGATATTAAAAAAGTATTGCAGGCCGAATTCGATCGTATAAAGTTGAATCTCGATCCTAAAAACTGGCAGATCATTGAAACCTGGGGCGACCGGGTAAAGCAATACAGGGAACCACTCTTTAAGTTTAAAGTACGCGATAAAGAAATCGGCATTCAAACACACAGCGAGTCACTGTCGCATTTGCAAATACCGAAAGTAGCGTTGCCAAAATATTCCAACTGGGGCGATTTATTAAAATGGAACTTACAGGAAAACGTTCCGGGTGAGTTTCCTTACACGGCAGGCATTTATCCGTTTAAGCGCGAAGGCGAAGACCCTACCCGTATGTTTGCCGGTGAAGGCGGGCCGGAACGAACAAACAGAAGGTTTCACTACGTGAGCATGGCCATGCCCGCCAAACGATTGTCAACCGCGTTTGATTCGGTAACACTTTACGGAAACGATCCTGACTACCGCCCGGATATTTATGGTAAGATTGGTAACTCAGGCGTAAGCATCTGTTGTTTAGACGATGCCAAAAAACTATACAGCGGTTTCAACTTAGCCGATCCGAAAACATCGGTATCCATGACCATCAACGGCCCTGCGCCTATGTTGCTCGGGTATTTTATGAATGCTGCCATCGATCAGCAGTGTGAGATATACATTAAGAAGAATGGACTTGAAGAAGAAGTTCAAAATAAAATCAAAAGTCTGTACTCCTCCCCCTCTCCTGTGGAGAGGGGGCCGGGGGGTGAGGTCAGACGTCCTTCATATCAAGGCAGTCTGCCCAAAGGCAATGATGGCTTAGGCTTAATGTTGTTAGGCGTAACAGGCGATCAGGTTTTACCGAAAGATGTCTATGAAAAAATCAAGGTCGGAACGTTATCGCAGGTGCGCGGTACGGTGCAGGCCGATATTCTGAAAGAAGATCAGGCACAAAACACTTGTATCTTCTCTACCGAGTTTGCATTGCGCCTGATGGGCGATGTGCAGCAATACTTTATTGGCCACAACGTGCGGAATTTTTATTCTGTTTCCATTTCGGGTTATCACATTGCAGAGGCGGGTGCAAATCCTATCACGCAGTTGGCATTTACCCTCGCCAATGGTTTCACGTATGTGGAATATTATTTGAGTCGCGGCATGGACATTAACGACTTCGCTCCTAACCTGTCGTTTTTCTTTAGCAACGGTATCGACCCTGAGTATGCCGTAATCGGCCGTGTGGCACGCAGAATATGGGCCAAGGCTATGAAGAAAAAATATGGCGCCAATGCCCGCAGCCAGATGTTGAAATATCATATTCAAACATCGGGTCGTTCGTTGCACGCGCAGGAAATTGACTTCAACGACATCCGCACAACATTACAGGCGCTTTACGCGATTTATGATAACTGTAATTCGCTGCACACCAACGCCTACGATGAAGCCATTACCACACCCACCGAAGAAAGTGTGCGCAGGGCGATGGCTATTCAACTCATCATCAACAAAGAATTAGGACTTGCCAAAAACGAAAATCCAATTCAGGGTTCGTTTATCATTGAAGAACTTACAGATTTAGTAGAAGAAGCAGTGCTTACCGAGTTCGATCGCATTACCGAACGCGGTGGTGTGTTGGGTGCGATGGAAACCATGTACCAGCGCGGAAAAATTCAGGAAGAAAGTTTGTATTACGAAACATTGAAGCACACAGGCGAATACCCGATTATTGGCGTGAATACTTTTTTAAGTTCAAAGGGATCGCCCACCATTATTCCGCAGGAAGTAATTCGCGCCACCACCGAAGAAAAAGAATACCAGATTACCATGCTTCAGCACCTGCATGCCTCACATGGCGAAAAAGCAAAGGCCATGTTAGAACGTGTGAAACACGCAGCCGTTCAAAATAAAAATATTTTTGAAGAACTTATGGAAGCTTGCAAAGTGTGCTCGCTGGGCGAAATCACCAAAGCGTTGTTTGAGGTTGGAGGGCAATATCGCAGGAATATGTAATCATAAAAAAGTCTTGCACGGAAAACCATGCAAGACTTTTTAACTCAACCTAAACCTGTTTTTTATTTTGTGATTGTCCGGCTTTGCACCAAGCCATTGCTGTCACGGACTTCGATGGTTACTGCTCCTTTTAATTCGCTTAGATCATAAGCACGGGTAGCCTGACCGTTCACTTTTCTGTTATCTGAAAACAATGCCTGGCCTGCATCATCCAAAATGTTCACCGTTACCGTTGTTTCACCTTTGCTAAACAACGCTACCGTACAACCAAATTTTTCTTTGTTCTGGATAATGGAAGACAAAACCTCTACCCGCTTGCTATCGGTATAGCTGATTTTTTCTACAGCACGACCGTTTTCATCTTCCAACACTATAAAATAATCACCAAACGGAAGGGCTTCGAGATTATACGGCCTTACAAAGCCAGTTGCTTTTTTAATAGCCTCGGTAAACACCTCTTTACCAGTAACCGCATTGTAAATGGTTACAACTACTTTTCCCGCTTTATCGGAGCGGTAATGCACCCGAACAACCTTGTCTTTTAAACTAACCGACATATCGGCTGTTGCCAACAGCGGGGCCGGACCTGCGAATGCAATACTGCTCATCATCATTAATCCACCGAACATGATACTCATTTTTTTCATTTTACTTTACCGTTTATGTTGTATGTATTGATTATGCCTTTTAAAAACTATGGGTTCGTGTTGTGAAACCAATATGGTTAGTTGTTCATCAGTTATACCGTCTGAGTAATGGCTGATGTTACGGTAAGGCTCAGGTTTGCAGTACATCTTTACAGACGAATGCAACCGTTATAAGGTTGCGTGATAGCGATAAATATGTTGTTAAAAGAAGTTAACCTTATCGTAACCGGTCAAACAAATAAAATGCGGCTCTAACGGTAAAGTGCAAAAAAGGATTAGGCGTTTTAAGAAAATTACCAAACAAAAAAAATTACACATAGCTGTAACATTTCCACACTTCAAAACTGAACAGTGTGTGTACCGAAAACGGTCAGCCGGTATGTTAATTTAAGTGAAAAATGCCTTGACTGCGGGCTAATTGCTCGTGCAGTTGCAACTGGTAGCGGATACGCTGTATGAGGAAATGCTCAAGACTATCGGCTTGTGCCGTTAAAAAATCGTACCGGTCGCTTGGGTTCAGGTTTAAGACCACGGCCACATCGAACCGCGAAACGGGCTCACTGAGCCGGGTATGCTCGGCCAGTTGAAATTCTTCAAAAACACCCCTGAGTTTCTGCGTGATGGCTTCGTGCGGCCGTACATTCCATGAGGTTATGTCTCCGGCACCGTATTTTTTGGATTTATAACTCCGGTAAAGTTTTTCGAGGGTAAACACATCGTAGCATTTCACCACGATGTCGGCCTCGCCACCCGCATACCTGCGGATAACACGTTCTAACTTTACCAAAGCCCCGATGCGCTGTTTGTTAATGGCATGGTTGAAGAAAATCCCAAAGGCAATATCGTCTGTTTCGGCATCGTGCAACAGTTCGCGGTAACGCGGTTCAAAAATATGAAGCGGAACCAATTCGCCCGGAAGGGGCAAAATGGTAAGCGGAAACATGGGTGTTAACTTCGTCATGCCGGAGGTGTTACTCCATCAGTCGTTAAAACGATACAATATATTTCGACTGAACGTTAAAATTGTTCAGAAGTTTCTCTTCGCCTGCTAAAAATGAGAGGTTAATTAAAAACGAAAACCCGGCTACCTGCCCTCCCAAACGTTGAATCAACTGACCGGCCGCACCTGCCGTACCGCCTGTGGCTAACAGGTCGTCATGCACCAATACATTCCAGCCTTTCCGAATGGCATCTTCATGCACTTCTACAACAGCCGTACCGTATTCGAGGGCATACTCCTGCGATATGGTTTTATAGGGCAGCTTCCCCGCCTTGCGCATCGGTACAAAGGCACAATTCATTTCCTGCGCCAGCAACGAACCGAAAATAAAGCCCCTGGCTTCCACGGCTGCGATGGCATCTATTTTTTGATCACGGTATTGCGCAGCAATGGCCATTACAATTTCTTTCACCAGAACAGGGTCGGCCAAAACAGGCGTAATGTCTTTAAACAAAATACCGGGTTTGGGAAAATCAGGTACATCGCGGATTACGCGCTGCACTTTTTGCTGAAGTGTCATCAATCAAAAAAGAATTAATCGTTAAAGATAGCAATCGGGAGCGATTAATATAGTTTTCCATTCAGAATCACCGTATCTACTACATTCGTACCGAAGGCATACGGTAAAAAATTAATGGAAGGCATGGGTTGTGTTATAAACACGTTGGCTGTTTTGCCCACGGTTATACTGCCGTGTGTACCGCTTAATTCTAATGCTGCTGCCGTGTTAAGCGTAGCCGCATTAATGGCTTCTTCGGGCGTCATTTTCATTTTAATACAGGCTAAGGCAATCATTAACGGCATATTACCACTGGGCGCACTGCCCGGATTGTAATCGGAGGCGATAGCTAACGGCAAGCCCGCTTCCATAATTTTTCGCGCAGGCGGAAAACTCATGTTCAGAAAAAACGCTGCGCCCGGTAACGCTGTGGGTATTACAGAAGAACCTTTTAAATATTCGATCTCTTCATCGCCTAATGTTTCCAGATGATCGACACTCAGCGCACCGGTATTCACCCCGGCCTGCACACCGCCCGAACGGTTTAACTGATTGGCATGAATGCGCGGTTTCATACCATAGTTTTTTCCGGCCTCCACAATGCGTTCGGTTTCGGCCTGCGAGAAAAAACCTTCTTCACAAAACACATCGATGTAATCGGCTAACTTTTCTTCGGCCACAGCCGGAATCATTTCGTGTAAAATAAGGTCGATGTATGCCGCTTTGCTTGTTTCTTTCGGAACGGCATGGGCACCGAGAAAGGTTGTCTTTACGGTTAAGGGCGAATGCTGGCCGATGCGTTTTGCTACCCGCAACATTTTCAATTCATCGTGTGTGGTTAACCCATACCCGCTCTTTATTTCAACGGCACCGGTACCGGTACGAATGATTTCGTTTACCCGCACCATCGCACGCTCGAACAGTTCGTCTTCGGAAGTTTGCTGTAATTTTTTTGCCGAGTTTAAAATACCACCACCTTTGGCTGCGATGTCAGCGTATGTGGCGCCTTTTATTTTCATCACAAACTCATCTTCACGGCTGGCCGCATAAACCAAATGCGTATGCGAATCGACAAAAGAAGGAAACACAAAACGACCGGTAGCATCTAATTCGGTTGTTGCTTTTGCCGATGCCGGCAGTGCATCCATGCTGCCAAACTGTACGATAGCTCCGTTTTGAATGGCCAGCCAGGCGTGTTCTACAACAGGCAAATGGCTCATGGCATTTCCCGCCACAACAGGTGCAGCCTGATCACGTACCTGAACTAATCCCCTGATGTTGCGAATGAGAATATCCCAGGCCACCGGCAATATTAATTACTTGCTTTTTCGAAGGCTTCGGCCTTGTAATCGAGGTTGGTACCAAATACCGGGAAACTGATTTTTACCAGTGCATAAAACATACGGCCTTCAATACCGGGGCGGTAACCGATTTCACCACCATAAGCCCAACTGAAGGTACGGTTAAATTTACCTTCGATGCCCGCACGTACACCTACCTTGGTTACATTTATCGGGCTGATGTCGTACGGGGTTCCATTGTACACAATATTATCGAGGCGAACACTGGGTGCAATTAAAATATCGAGGTATGTGGTGAAGATGAGGTCATCGGCACCGTTTTCGTATTTATCAAAACTGTAAGCCGCATTCCTGATCCACGAAACCGATCCGCCCAGGTATAACCCTGCCGATGATGCATTTGAAAAAATGGCCAGTTCCGATTCACTGTTTGCAATCCGGGCATCGTCTAATGTTGTACCGCCACTCTCTTTAAAATCGGCTAACGCTATGCCCTGTTTGCGCATAATGTTGTTGACATCTAACGAGCTTTGCCAAACGGTAGTGCCTAACCGCGCACCGTATATCTGCCGCACGGTGCAGGGAACCTGTGCGGTTAACGGAACACGTGCCGCCCACTTGTTTCCGGCATAACTTTTTCTGTATAAAACAATTTTTGTTTTGCCTTCTTTTTCAAAATCCTTGATGTGGTATGTACCGCCAAATTCAAAATAGGTAAATGGCTTTTGCCGGTTGTCAACATCGCTGTTGCGCCTGCCATGCTGGCGGTTCATATCAAAAAAAGGACTGCCATACGTTGAACGGAAATGCCCTTTAAAGTCGAAACTTTTTTTCAGATAATAATGTGCTTCAAGGCCGAAACCGGCATTTACATTGGTAGCAAACACTTCGCCATACAATGGCTGAAAGCTGACGAACAATTTGTTCACTTTCGATGGCTCATCGTACAGTTCTTCAAATGTAACAGGTGCGCCCGTATCGGTCCGTTGACCTTGCGCTGCCGCCACTAAGGGCAGGGAAAAAATCAATGAAACGCTAATAAACCGGTATATCGATGCCATAAACCTTATAATAAAGCGTAAAAGTAAGAAATATATCGAAAAACGGCTTTGGCAAAGCCCATACATAGCACGGATGTAAGAGCCGGGGGCGTTTTTAACAAAAAGTTACCTAATTATCAAAATCCTAAGCGATCACACCCTAACGGTTCAGGGTAAACCGTAAACCCAAAAACGCTCGAATGCCCTGGTTGGGGCCATATACATAAGATGGGTCGAACGTGAGACCGTACGGATTTTCAGGCGTTGGCAATGCGTTTCCTTTACCATCAAACTCAACCTGATTATCAAACGGATCATGCGCTCTGGCGATAATAAAAGGATTACCCTTGTTGGGAGTCCAGTTCAATAGATTTTTAACACCACCGTACAGTTCTATGTATTCGCCCAACGTTTTGGTGAGTTGAATGTTCTGAATACTCCACCACGGTGAATACCGGCTGCGCGGATCGGTAGTGCTTAACAACGGCAACTTCATAGGGCTATACACATTACCGGTATAGTCGATGGTTAATTTTATGCGCGGTACGGTATAGCCGACCGACCAAACACCCATAAAATGTTCGGTAAACAACTGCCGGATTTTCGCTTCACCATTTTTCTGGTAAACATCTAAGTACGTTCCGCCTGCCTTTATGTTTAATCCGCTGGCCGTCATCACATCGATGTTCAACGAAACGCCCTGCGATACGGCATAACCGTTCAGGTTGTTGTAGATGATTTTATCGGGATCGGTTTCGTAATCGGCAACGATTTTATTATTGAAATAGGTATAAAATGCTGTTGCGTCAACATCGATGTAGGTGTTTTTTACCGCGTAAATCTTTTTCACAAGGTTGATGTTTGTATTCCACGATGTTTCGGGATTGAGGTCGTGCAAGAAAACAACCTCGCGCGCACCGGTTAATGCTGCGTGGTCTTCGGTAAAAACATTGGCTACACGATAACCGTTGCCGAGGCTTACACGCAATACAGACGAACGATCATCCGACATCCATTTGTAATTAGCCCTTGGGGTAACGATACTTCCGTGGATGGAGTTGTAATCGTACCGCAAGCCCAGCAAAAGTTTATGGTGCGCGGCTAACGCGATCTCATCTTGTACGAACACACCCGGCAGATGCGTGTACATAGGCTGTTGAACCGTGGCCGGTGTATTATCATCATAATACGTATAACGATACGTTGCCCCTGCAAGCCAATCGTGGCGGGTTTGTTGTTTCGTCCATACAAGCTGGCCAAAGGCTATACGCTGATCGGCTAAGTAAATTGTACTTCCATACACACTGTTTTGATCGTGGCCGTTTGCACTAAACATAAACGTAACCGACTCGCGCACGGGCAGTTGGTACGTTCCGAAAAACTCCCAACGTTTTGTATAGATACTCTCGCCATAAACCTCATCACCTCCCCTGTCTTTTTTCGTCCAGTTCATTTCACCGCCCCAGCGATCTTCATACACATACCGCCCGGCAAGGGTGAGCAATTTATCATTGTTGTGTTTGATGTTCCATTTATTAAAAATAGAAATGCGGTTTTGTAACGTAACATCGGTGAAGTTATCGTTATTATGATCGACAGGGTTTTGATACAGAAAATGATTAATACCCACCAAACCCTGTACACGCTTACCGGTTTGATATTTCGCTGCAACATCGGTGTTCACCTCGCCCCAGGTAGTGCCCATTACATCGAACGCTACCGCAGGCGCATTGATCGCCTTTTTAGTAATGATGTTCACCAGACCGCCAACGGCCTCGCTGCCGTATAATGTTGATGCGGGGCCTTTCACAATTTCTACGCGGTCGATCAGCGATTGCGGGATGCCGCTTAAACCATATACGGTTGAAAGCCCGCTTACAATGGGCATACCATCGATCAGCACCATGGTGTAGGGGCCTTCTAACCCGTTAATGTGAATATCGCCTGTGTTGCATACGTTACAGTTAATTTGCGGACGGACACCGTTTACATTTTGAAGCGCCTCGAAAATTGAAGGTGTAGGATTAGCCTTAAAAAACCGGTGTGTGTAAACCTCAACCGGAACGGGGCTTTCGAGCCGCGATGATTCGCGCATGGTTCCGGAAATAACAACTTCCTGCAAAGTTCCGTGTGCCGGGTGAAGATTAATGTTATATACTGTACGATCTGAGGTGAGCAATACCGTATCCGAAATATATCCGATATACGATGCAATCAGTTTATGGCTTTCATTGGCAAAAGGGATATTGAGCGTAAACCAACCATTGGCATCGGTAGTAGCCCCAATGCCTGTGCCTGCAACTATTACCGTGCTGTACGGAAGCACTTCGGCAGTACGCATGGCGCGAACCGTACCCGTTATGGTGCGGTGTTGGGCATATACCGATGTTGCGAACAGGGTAAGCACAAAGGATATACTATATATGCGAAACAGCGTGTTCATTTGATGTCTTGATATATTCACATCGCAAAAGTATAAAGTTAGATTAATCTAATAAATAAATTTGATAAATATTTTAAGTTTAAAATTGTGGGATTGCGTATTTTTAGAGCATGAACTCGCTCACGGAAGAAAACTACCTCAAGGCGCTGTTTGCCTTGTCGGGCAGTAAAGACGAGGTAAGCGTAAACGAATTATCGCAACAGCTACATATTAAAATGCCTACGGTTACCAGTATGATGAAAAAACTGGCGGCTAAAAAGTTAGTGCATTACGAAAGCTATAAACCCCTGCGCTTAACCGAAAAAGGCAAAAAAGAGGCGGCCATCATCATCCGGAAACACCGACTTACCGAGATGTTTTTAGTGCAGCAAATGGGGTTTGGCTGGGAAAACGTTCACGACATTGCCGAACAGGTAGAGCACATTCAATCACCTGAGTTTTTTGAAAAAATGGACGAACTGTTAGGGTACCCGAAAATCGATCCGCACGGCTCGCCCATCCCCGACAAACACGGTAAGATCACCTGGCGCGAATACAACAAACTGAGCGAATGCGCTGCGGGCGAAACGGTAAAACTCACCGCTGTAATCAATACCTCCAGCGATTTTCTAAAATTTTTAAACAGTCGTGAACTGCGCCTTAACCTTAAATTGAAAATCAAATCGCTTGAACCCTTCGATAAATCGATGGTGGTGAGCTATGGCAAACGCACTGCCGAAACGTTAAGCCATACGGTTTGCGAACGCCTGCTGGTAGAGAAAGTATAAATGTTAATGCTTAATGGCAACCAACTTACCCTGATTAAACCGTATAAACGGAACGTACTGGTTTACATTACCAGCGGTAAAATCGTACCCTTCGGTAAGATAACCCGGCACCTGCTTTTGCCGTTGTAATGCATCCTGAAAGTACACACCATGCTTGTGAAGGGTGTGGCCTGCAAACAGCATGAAATCGTAACCGATTTTTGCATAGTTGGTATAGGCCGCGCTGCTGGAGTTACGGCCGTGTTCTTTAATAAACTTTCGTTGAAATGCCTGGTACAACGGGTTGCCAGTGTCGGTAAAGTTTGGTGCGAACAACACTATCTTTAACGATTCGTATTTTGCATAGTCCACCGCTGCGTTATCGAGCCAGTTTTCGGAGCCCACAATGGTTACCGAATCTCTGCGGGTTTCAACACTGCTGATTACTTTCGTATAAATTAGCGGCTCATCGGAAGCCACAAATACAGACCCCAGGCTGTCTTTCGGTAAGGTAAACTGTTTGGGGTATTTAAACTCATCGTACTCGGTAGGTGTGGCCAGTATGTCTAAGATTTTAGCTGAGTTTTCTTTTGTTACCGTTTCGGTGCGTATCACTTTTAAACCGCTTTCGCTGGCTTTGCTTATAAAATTAGCCGCCAGTGTAGAGTCGCGTTTGGTGTCGCCATAAAACACGATTACTTTTTTATTCTTTTTCGCGGAAGCTAAGTATTCGGCCGACCGGCTTCCCAGCACTTCGGCAGCAGGCTGAAACAAAAAACCATAAGCATTGCTTTTTATCAACTCGTAATTATTGGATATGGGGTTAAACAAGTTAATCTGGTTTACATGCGAAAACTCCTGTATCAAATTGTTCTCTTGCTGAAACAAAGGCCCGATGAGCATATCGCTGGCGCGTAACTCGGGCATCAGCAACAGGGTTTTAATTTTTTCGGGGTTACGCTCGGTATCGTACGCACGCAGATCAATTTTAATACCTTGCCTCGCTAACGTATCAACAGCCTGCACCATACCTTCGTACAGATCCAGCACAAACTGGTTTGGTTTGCGCGTTAACGATGGCTCTAATGTATTGACCACAAACGGAAACAACACCGATACACTGTACACATCTTTATACAGTGTAGCCGGGGTTTCGGTAATAAAATCACTCTTTTTCAGTTTAAACTGCTGGATAAGCGATTCAAGTAATCTTTGATCTTCTAACTGATGCTGGTTTTTCGCCAATACACGTGCTAATTGTTCGCCCACGATGGCATCTTTCGGATAATTTTCAAGCATCATCTTCAGGGTTTCTATGTCCTGAACCGGGCTTAATGCCTGTTTCTTTAGTTCATCGGCCTGTTTGCGAATTTTAACATCTTTTATTTCGTGCATTACCCGCAATCCCTGAAAATGATCTTTGTTATCGAAATGGATTTTCGCTAACCAAAGGTTAACCTCATCTAATTTATCCCAGGTGGGGTACAGTGTTTTTACCTGGCCGAACATATCTTTTGCTACTGCTTTAAAACCCTGCTGGTACGCACTTATCGCATAATAATACGAGGCGTACTCGCGATACACATTGCCTTGTGAGTATGGAATAAGTTTTTTGAAACTTTCCATCGCCAGGCTGTACTTGCCATCGGCATACAATTTTTTCGCAACGGCATATTGCTGGCTGTAATCGGTTTGCGCGATTGCGCGATTAACAATTAACAATTGGCAATTAACAATTATTGCAACCACAAAGCTTTTCGCGAGCATATTAAAATTGATCATTGGTAATTGGTAATTGTTAATTGAATTATTCCCATTCGATGGTGGCCGGTGGTTTCGAGCTGATGTCGTACACCACGCGGTTTACACCTTTTACTTTATTGATAATATCGTTCGATACTTCGGCCAAAAACTCGTACGGCAGGTGTGCCCAATCGGCCGTCATGCCGTCTAAACTGGTAACAGCACGCAAGGCAACAACATTTTCGTATGTGCGTTCATCGCCCATTACCCCTACCGACTGCACCGGTAACAACATCGCCCCGGCCTGCCACACTTTTTCGTACAAGTTATGCTGGCGCAAGCCATTAATGAAAATAAAATCGACTTCCTGCAATATGCGCACTTTTTCGGCTGTAATATCACTTAATATGCGAATGCCCAGACCCGGTCCCGGAAACGGATGGCGACCCAGAATTTTCGGATCGATACCCAACGTTTTTCCGACTAATCGAACCTCATCTTTAAATAAGGTATTGAGCGGCTCCACTACTTTCAATTTCATCTTAGCCGGAAGCCCGCCAACGTTGTGGTGCGATTTGATGGTTACGGATGGCCCGTTTACCGAAACCGATTCGATAATATCGGGATAGATCGTTCCCTGTCCCAACCATTTTACATTGCTGATCTTGTGCGACTCGGCATCGAACACATCGATAAACGATTTGCCAATAGCTTTACGTTTTGCTTCGGGATCGGTAAGACCTTTTAATGCCGAATAGAACAGGTCTTTTGCATCAACACCCTGTATATTCAACCCCATGCCTTCGTAGGATTTTAATACGCTCTCAAATTCATCTTTGCGCAACAATCCGTTATCCACAAAAATGCAATGCAGGTTTTTATCAATAGCCTTGTGTACTAATACAGCCGCGACTGTTGAATCGACTCCGCCCGAAAGCGCCATCACTACTTTGTCGTTGCCGAGTTTTTCTTTAAGAGCCGCCACTGTGGTTTCCACAAACTGATCGGAAGTCCAGTCCTGATTGCAGCCACATATATGCACCACAAAATTGCGCAGTAAGTTTTTGCCTTCGAGGCTGTGGGTTACTTCGGGGTGAAACTGGATTCCGTAAACCGGTAATCCTTTCATCTGATAGGCCGCCACCTGTACCGAAGGCGTGCTGGCGATAATGTTAAAATTGCCGGGCACTTTTTCGATGGTATCGCCATGCGACATCCACACCTGCGAATCGAGCGAAATTTCTTTCAGCAATTCGTTGTGCTGATCTACGGTAGTAAGTTTTGCACGACCGTACTCACGGATTTTGGAAGCAATTACATTGCCCCCGCTTTTCTGCGCCATCAGTTGCGCGCCATAGCACACGCCCAACACGGGAATTGTTCCGTCAAACAACTTCAGGTCAATATCGGGCGATCCGGCATCGCGAACCGAACAGGGGCTTCCCGAAAGGATGATACCCTTTATATCGGGTGTGAGTGCCGGGATTTTGCTGAACGGGTGGATCTCGCAATACACATTCAGCTCGCGCACCCTGCGGGCGATAAGCTGTGTATATTGCGAACCGAAGTCAAGAATGAGGATTTGCTGCGCCATAGGCGCAAAGATAGCATGAGTTTTGGCCTCTGAAAATCAAACCTATCTACCGGAATTTAAAACTCAAGGCTTGTTACGGGCAGTCAAGCTATTGTCGGTTAGCTGCGTTATTTTTTCAATCGCATCCAAACGGGCTTTTAGTGCCTCTATTTTATCAGTTTCCTGTTTGAGTGTTGTAATCTGCTGTTCGAGTTCTTTAATGGCTTCAATAAGCACCGGCACAATTTTCTCGTACGATACTGAGTAGTACCCCTCTTTATCCTGCACTACTACTTCGGGTATCACATTCAAAATTTCCTGGGCAATCACCCCGATGTCGCGGGTTAGCTTAAAATTCTTTTCAGGGAATTCATCGGTACGCCAATCATAGCTTACCCCTCGCAGTTTTAAGATATTATCAAGCGAATGTGATAGTGGCTGAATGTTCCTTTTAAACCGAAAATCGGAAGTTGCAGCCCATGTGGTCGTTCCCCCGGCCTGTCCGGCCGAGTACACTCCATAGTTCCCCGTTACATTAGGGGCCGATCCTATTACCCCGATGTAACTGCCTGTACCAAAAACACCATAATACCCTTCTCCGGCAACACCAGTTCCGCTGGTATTATTGCCATACACTCCGTCATCGGCTCCGATCCAGCCGTATGCCCCGCTAAATGAATTGCTTCCATAAACACCATAGGAATAAGTTGTTACTCTACCAACAGTAACGCCACTTCCCGCTCCCGAAATACCTCCACCACCATTGGTACTGGTGCTGCTACCGGAAACTGCATATCCACCCGTTGCGGTATTGCTTGATGTAATTACACTACTCGTGGTTGCGTTTGTTGCCGTAATGCGACCTGTTGTTGTGATGTTGCCCGTAGTGTTGACAGCCGTACTGCCACCAATAGTACCTGAAGTAATGGCATTGCCCGAAACTTTTCCGGCCGTAGTTATGGTAGCCAGTTTGGTATCAACAATGGCTGCCGTAGCGTTGATGTCGGCATTTACAATAGTGCCATCAGCTATTTTTACAGAGGTTACGCCATCATCCGCAATGCTGATTGTTCCTGTTGTTGTTACAGGACCGCCCGTTAGCCCGCCTGTTGTGGCAACACTTGTTACCGTTCCTCCGCCTCCTGCGTTATCGGGTATCCAATTAGTGCCGTTGTACTTTAATACCTGACCGGAAGTGGCACCGCCTGCTGTTAACTTAGAAGGTGCAACGGCTGCAATCTTGGCATCGGTAACAGCATTGTTATTAATCTTAACAGTGGTTATAGCATTATCGGCAAGGTCGGCTGTGGCAATTGTACCATCAGCAATTTTTGCCGAGGTAACGGCATCGTTGCTGATTTTAAGTGTTGTAACTGCATTATCGGCCAGTTTGAGTGTGGACACACCGCCATCGGCAATGCTGATTGTGCCTGTTGCTGTTACAGGGCCGCCCGTTAGCCCGCCTGTTGTGGCAACACTTGTTACCGTTCCTCCGCCCCCTGCGTTATCGGGTATCCAATTAGTGCCATTGTACTTTAATACCTGACCGGAAGTGGCACCGCCTGCTGTTAACTTAGAAGGTGCAACGGCTGCAATTTTCACATCGGTAATAGCACCATCTGCAATTTTTGCTGTGGTAACAGCAGTATTATTAATCTTTACAGTGGTTACGGCATTATCAGCAAGGTCGGCTGTGGCAATGGTGCCGTCTAAAATTTTTGCAGACGTAACGGCATTGTTATTAATCTTTGCAGTAGTTACGGCATTGTTGGTAATTGTTGGCGCGGGGTAATTGCCTGTTAAGTCGCCACCGGCAGGGCCTGTTGCACCACCCATAATGGTTCCGCTTAAAATGACCTGCCAGGCGTTATCCTGCCAGTAGTAAAATTTATTCTCGTCACTGTCAAATACCAACAGCCCATTTTCGGAGGCGTGTAATTGACTTGTAAATGTTGCTGACGTGCGTTGTGCAGTAGTGAAGGAGGGCAAAATTAATCCCTGATTATTGGTTGGCGATTTTAATTCTAAAACTGCACGGGTATTGGGTGTTTCGGTACCAATGCCAACCTGAGCATACGCCTGTACACCAAGGGCGATCAGAAGCAATGAGATGTAAACCGTTTTCATGTGTTAGTAATTTATTTTTTAGTCGACACATGGAATTCGCATAATTAGTACCCCGTTGTGTATAGCGTATTCTTTATGCTCATTTCATGTGTTAATAATTTGTTTTTAAGGTCACAAGCAAAACTCTAAGTGTTAAAGAATTGCCGGCAAAAACAGGAAGTACAAGAAGGGCTAATGCCGGTGAATAGCTAATCGAATGTAACACTTGGTTAAATCATTTCGTAACGAATGCCCACAAAATAAAAAAGCACCCATTTAGGTGCTTTTTTAAGTGCGAAAAGGCCATTTTTAGTTCTTCCCAAAACGCTTACGTTCGTTTTCGGTCAGGTAGATTTTCCGTAACCGGATGGACTTGGGCGTTACTTCCACATACTCATCGGCCTGAATGTATTCTAACGCTTCTTCTAATGTATGTTTTTGCGGAGGAGCGATTTTCATTTTTTCGTCTGAACCGGATGCACGCATGTTGGTAAGTTTTTTGGTTTTGGTAACGTTAATTACCAGGTCACCGTTGCGGTTATTCTCGCCAATTACCTGACCTTCGTACACTTCCTCACCGGGGTTGATGAAAAACTTACCGCGATCCTGCAAGTTGTGCAGGCTGTACGCAATGGCTTCACCTTGTTCCATCACGATCAACGATCCGTTAATACGGCCGGGGATTTCACCTTTGTAAGGCTGATATTCTTTAAAGCGGTGCGTTACAATAGCTTCACCCGCTGTTACGTTCAACAGGTAGTTACGCAAGCCCATGATACCGCGTGACGGGATCATAAACTTTAAAATCATACGGTCGCCTTTCGGTTCCATGTTCAACATTTCACCTTTACGTTGCGATACCGTTTCAATAGCTTTACCGGCCACGGTTTCAGGCAAATCGATGGTTAATTCTTCCATCGGCTCGCTTTTCACACCATCAATTTCTTTGAATATAACTTGTGGCTGGCCTATCTGCAACTCGTACCCTTCCCTGCGCATGGTTTCGATCAATACCGACAAGTGCAACACCCCGCGACCATATACCATAAAGCTATCGGCCGAGCCGGTATCGCCTACGCGAAGCGCCAGGTTTTTTTCCAGTTCTTTCTCTAAACGTTCTTTGATGTGGCGTGAGGTAACAAACTTTCCTTCTTTTGCATAGAACGGTGAGTTGTTAATGGTAAACAACATGCTCATCGTTGGCTCATCGATCGAGATTGCCTTTAATGCTTCGGGCTTTTCAATATCGGTAACGGTATCGCCAATTTCAAAACCTTCTAATCCTACCAAGGCACAAATTTCCCCGGCATTTACTTCTTCTACTTTCTTCTTATCGAAGCCTTCAAACACGTAAACTTCTTTGATACGGGTTTTCACAATTTTTCCATCGCGTTTTACGAGGGCAACGTTCTGGCCCGGCTTTACCGTTCCGCGCTGCACACGCCCGATGGCGATCCGGCCAATAAACGATGAATATTCCAATGAGGTAATCATCATTTGTGTTGAGCCCTGATCGATTTTCGGTTCGGGAATATATTGGATAATACCATCTAATAAAGGAGTGATGTCGGTTGTTTCTTTTTTCCAGTCGGTGCTCATCCAGCCGTTTTTGGCCGAACCGTAAAAGGTAGGGAAATCCAACTGGTCTTCGGTGGCATCGAGTGAGAACATGAGTTCAAACACCATCTCGTGTACTTCATCGGGTGTACAGTTTTTCTTATCGACCTTGTTGATTACCACGATAGGTTTTAATCCTAACTGCAATGCCTTCTGCAATACAAAACGTGTTTGGGGCATGGGGCCTTCAAAGGCATCTACCAGTAATAGGCAGCCATCGGCCATGTTCAACACACGTTCAACTTCACCGCCAAAATCGCTGTGGCCGGGGGTATCGATCACGTTAATTTTATAATCTTTATACCGTACCGAAACGTTTTTCGCGAGAATGGTAATGCCGCGTTCACGTTCCAGGTCGTTACTGTCCATGATAAGTTCACCGGGATTTTCGTGGTCTTTAAAAAGCTGACCGGCATGTAAAAGTTTGTCAACCAAGGTTGTTTTTCCATGGTCAACGTGGGCAATAATAGCAATGTTTCTGATCTTCGATGCGTCCATAAACCTCAAAATCCGCGTTAAAACTGTGTTTTTAGTAATTGAGGGCGCAAAGATACGGAGTATTAATGGATTTCATGTTACCGCATTATTCTTTGCTTTTTAGGATTTGGCGAAATATGCTCCGAAGCCGTTTGCGCTGACTATGCAGACCACGAAATTATCGGGCAAACCGCAGAAAAGTACCCATCGGCAAATCGCGGTTGTTTTTTGATTTGAGAAAAAACTCGCCACACTCCGGCTCCTGTATATCGAAATGGCTTTTAGCCACGTTCAATCCTACCAAAGGCGAAAGGCCAACAGCATACATGCTGAGGATGAAGAAACAATTCTTCCGTTCGAGCAACTGGCTGCTCATACCAATCAGTTCATTGAGTTGTTCCTGTAAAGTCCACTTCTCGCCTTCCGGCCCACGGCCATAAGGGGGCGGATCCATAATAATACCGTTGTATTTATTACCACGCTTTACTTCGCGCCTCACAAACTTAAAGGCATCTTCATATACCCAGCGGATGTCGTTCAGATTATTAAGCCGCATATTTTCGTTTGCCCAGTTTATACCCGGTCGCGAAGCATCTACGTGCGTAACATCGGCACCGGCTGTTTTAGCCACTACCGATGCCGCACCGGTATAAGCAAACAGGTTTAACACGCGGGGTTTTTGTACGTTCCAGCGTTTAATGGTATCGTAAATAAAATTCCAGTTTTCACCCTGTTCAGGAAACACGCCCACGTGACCAAAACTCGTTAAAGCCAAACGCAGGTTCAATGTTAAATCGTTATACCGGTATTGAACATTCCAGCTTTCGGGCATCCCCTTACCGCGAGTCCAGCCGCCTTTTACATCATCGCTAAAGCGGAATTTATCTTTTTGCTCACGATCAAAAGTTGCGTTGGCCAAGGCAGCCCATTCTTTATCAGACAACACCTTGCTCCAGATTGCCTGCGGCTCAGGACGGCTCAATACAAATTTTCCAAAACGTTCAAGCTTTTGGCCATTGCCTGAGTCAATGAGTTCGTAGTCGTTCCAGGATGAAGGGTGCAGCAGTTTCATGGTTGTCAAAAGTAATACACAATAGCACTTTGTTAAATAATTCAATACTTTTATAGTAAAATATTGTGCATAAATGCACAATATTTTACTCACCGTAATTCCACAACAAAATGAAAGTTATCCTTGATATTAAAGAACCTACCCGGGCATCATTCTTTATGGAGCTTGTTAGGGGTTTAGACTACATTAGTATTGTTAAGGAGGTCAGCGATAAACGAAAAAGTAAGCACATTGCCGAGTTAGCAGAAGCTTTTGATGACGCCCGGCAATACGAACAAGGGAAGAAGAAGCTCAAATCAGCTAAAGATCTTTTAAATGAGCTTTGAGGTTATCGCCACTGTACCCTTCGAGCGTAAACTCAAACGCCTTACAAAAAAATACAAATCGTTAAAGGCCGACCTCGCGCCTGTTATCAATTCGTTGGGCAGCAACCCTACGCTCGGCACTTCGCTTGGAAAAAACTGTTATAAAATCAGGATACCTATATCCAGCAAAGGTAAAGGCAAAAGCGGAGGCGCCCGTATTATTAGTTATGTGCGCATTGTCAAAAAGATTGTATTCCTACTTGATATTTACGACAAATCAGAGCAATCTTCTATCTCTGATAGAGAACTTCAATTACTGATTGATATTCTTGCTGAATAAAGTACCCTCCTAAGTATGCACCAGAAAATCACCAGCGCCCAAAACCCAAAAATCAAAAGCCTGCTGGCGTTAGAGAAACCGCGCGAACGCAGAAAGCAACAGGCATTTGTAATTGAAGGCCGGAAGGAAATCGGGTTGGCCGTAGAGGCCGGTTACACCATCACAAATCTTTTCTTCTGCGAAGAAATCATTAGTCTGCCTGAAGTAAGTAAGTTACTCAGGGATGAGAAACTGCTCATACCCGTATCGAAAGTTGTATTTGACAAGATTGCCGTGCGCGAAAACTCAGGCGGTATGCTGGCCGTGGCCGAACAAAAGCCGCATACGCTTGAGCAACTTAAATTGAGCAACAACCCGCTTGTGCTTGTATTGGAGTCTGTCGAAAAACCCGGTAACCTTGGCGCCATACTTCGCACTGCCGATGCCGCAGGTGTTGATGCCGTGGTTATCTGCGATCCGCAAACCGATTTTTACAATCCGAATGTAATCCGGTCGAGTATCGGGTGTGTGTTTACCAAACAGGTTGCCTCAGCGACATCGGAAGAAACCATTGCCTGGCTCAAAAAAAATAACATCGCAATTTATTGCACATATTTAAAGGCATCAAAAGCCTATCACCTTACTGATTACACCCGGCCTTCGGCCATTGTTATGGGCACCGAAGCCACCGGGCTATCAGATGTATGGGTACAAAATGCTGATGCGAACATCATCATCCCCATGCAGGGAAAAATCGATTCGATGAATGTTTCGACCGCAACGGCCGTAGTGGTGTTTGAAGCAAAACGGCAGAGGGGATTTCGTTAATGTGGTTGATGATTGTTTGTTGCCCGCACAAAACCGCTACATGCGAACAACCATCAACAGACAACTAATTTAATTATTCATCGCGCAACGATTTCACCGGGTTGGCGTGCGCTGCCCGCATCACATGGAAACCAACTGTTACCATCGTTATCACAAAGGCTAATAATACCGAGGCCGTAAATATTAGCCACTCGTCCGAGAGGTTAATGTGATAGGCAAAATTCTGCAACCAACTGTTGGTAAAGTACCAGGCAACCGGAAAGGCAATCAGCATTCCAATGCCTACCAACAAGAAAAACTCTTTCGATACCAGCACCACTAAGCTGCTTACACCCGCGCCAATCACTTTGCGTACGCCAATTTCTTTGGTGCGTTGTTCGGTAGTGAAAGCCGCCAGCCCCAGCAGCCCCAAACACGCGATGGCAATGGTTAAAGATGAGAACACCGTAAATATCTGGCTGCGTTTTTCATCTGCCGTGTATTGCGAATTAAAATCCTGATCGAGAAAATTGTACTGGAAGGTGTGGTTGGGAAACAATTCTTTCCATACGTTTTCAACCGCTGCGAGCGATTTTTTAACATCACCTTCTGCCGTTCGGATCAACACAAAATAGTTCTGCTCACTCAAAATGATCATGAGTGGTTCGATCTGTTCATACAATGAATTCTGATGATAGTCTTTCACAACACCCACCACACGTTTTTCAATATCGGTATTGTTCGGTCCGGCACCCTGAAAGACAAATTTCTTACCAATCGGATCGTCCCATGCCATGCGTTTTACCATCGCTTGGTTTACGAGTACCGCATAGGTTGTATCGGAGCTTACATCGCGCGAAAAATCGCGGCCTTCCACAATATCCATCCCCATAGTTTTAATATAGTCGAAGTCGGCATTGTACAAATCCACGCCACGATCCACCAACTTACCTTCATTATCTTCTACTTTCATCAGGTTCTTTCCAATGCCTTGGCCGGGCGATGCATTGGCCGTGCCTACATTGGCAACTTCGGTGGTTTGTTTTAAGCGTTTCACCAGCACGCCCGTTTTTTGCCTGAGTTCGCGTTCATTCAGCGTTAATCGTACAACACGCTCTTTATCAAAGCCCAGATCTTTGTTGCGCATATAGTTCAACTGATCGAATATTACCAGTGTTGAGATGAGCATGAAAATAGAAATTGAAAACTGAAGCACCACCAGGGCTCTTCGGAAGAATACACTTCCGCCACGGGCGGCCAGCTTTCCTTTCAATACGTTTACCGGATTAAATCCTGATAAATAAAAGGCCGGGTAACTGCCACCCACAACTCCGGCTAAAAGTGTTATCCCTAACAGGCTTAGGATAACCGGGGCCTGCAAAACGTATGAAAACGGAAGATGCTTATTTGCCAGATTGTTAAATGAAGGCAGTATCGCATAGATTAAGATCATGCTCAGCGTTAACGCAATTACGGTAAGTATAACCGATTCGGAAATAAACTGTATGATCAGTTGTTTGCGCTGCGAGCCCATCACTTTGCGAACACCAACTTCTTTTGCCCGATTGGCAGAGCGAGCCGTAGCTAAGTTCATGTAATTGATGCAGGCGATGATCAGCATGAAAGCCGACACCGCTCCGAAAATATAGATGTACGAAATATCGCCACCTTCTTCAGCTTCATCCTGAATTTTGGAGTGCAGGTGGATGTCGGTAATGCGTTGAAGTTCGTATGCAACCTTCACCCCGTATTGTTCAAAGATCGGATTTACACGCTCTTTCACAATTTTATCGAACACGGCATCCATCTTCGTTACATCGTAGCCTTCGGGCAATTGTATGTAGGTGTAAACCCCAAAGCCTCCCCAGTTGGTATTTTCAACACGTGGGTTGCTGCTTTTGGAGATCAACGCATCGAAGCGATAATGTGAGTTGTACGGAACATTTTTGATGATACCGGTAATTTTAAACTCTTCGCCTTGCTGGTTTTGGAGGGATTGCCCCAAAGCCGGGGTTTCACCAAAATATTTTTTAGCGATGGATTCTGTCAGCACAATCGAAAACGGATTATCGAGTGCGGTATTCATATCGCCTGCCAGAAACTCGTACGTAAACATATCAAACACTGTTGAGTCGGTCAGTACGAAATCTTCTTCGTTAAATTGTACCTCACCGTTTTTATACAATGTTCTTCCTGTTCCGAAAAAACGTACAACATTTTTTACTTCGGGATATTTGCTGCGCAATTCTTCGGCCATGGGTGTTTGTACTACCGCCCAGGTAAAAGCATTGTCGGGTTCTTTAATGTTCGATACAACCCGGTAAATATTATCGGCATGGGCATGGTAGCGGTCGTAACTCAGTTCATCTACAATGTACATGAACAAAAACATACTGCAGGTAATACCAATGGTAAGCCCCAAAATATTAACGGTGCTGTACGTTTTGTCTTTACGGATATTGCGGAACGCAATTTTAAAAAGGTTTTTGAGCATAGTCTGTTTTGGTTAGCGTTACCAAAAAGTTCAGCCATACCTGTACCGAAACCTAAACCCTAAACCTAAAAGGAGGATGCAAGTAATGGCTGAACCTGTTTGTATAAAAAAGTCTGGCACATCAGGCAAGTGATGTACCAGACTAAAAAAGGATGAAACCACCACCAAAAAAAGTTTTGACCGCTAACAATTTGTTCATTAATGAAAGCGAATGTCCGCCAGCGCACAGTTTAAGGCACACTCAAATATGCTGGTCGAGCAAAATCATGTTTCCATCGGGGTCTTTCAGCACTACACTGGCCGGGCCTTTCGTACTCTCATCGGCTGCGCTTTCAAGTTTAATGTTTTTGCTTTTCAGGTGTTGCTGAATCTGCCGGATGTCGGTAAAACCTTCAATCTTTTTTGCGTTCTCATCCCACCCCGGATTGAATGTAAGGATATTACCTTCAAACATTCCCTGAAACAACCCGATCAGCGCATTGCCGTTTTTCATGATGAGGTAGTTTTTATCCATACCTCCGCCAAAAACAGTGAACCCCAGGTTTTCATAAAACTCTTTGGATGCCTGAAGGTTCTTAACACTCAGGCTCATCGAAAATGCTCCTAAACTCATATCATCTTTTTTACGATTACTCACAAAGCCAAGACTAAAAATCACGGCTGCGGACAATAGTATTACAATTATTTTTTTCATGTGTTTATAATTTTTGATTTAAGGTCTCATGTCTGTCCCGGCAAGCAATTATTCATTACCCAGCCCAACCCTCGCGATCCAAACTTCTGTACTGAATGGCTTCCGCCAGATGCTCGGTTTTAATCTCGTCCGAACCGGCTAAGTCAGCAATAGTGCGCGAAACTTTTAAGATACGGTCATACGCACGGGCAGATAATCCTAACCGTTCCATCGCGGTTTTTAACAATGCACGACCGGCATCATTAATCTGGCAAATCTCTTTTACTAAATTAGAGGGCATCATGGCATTACAATAAATATCGGTGCGTTCTTTAAAACGTTCTGTTTGTTTGTCGCGTGCACGCACCACCCGTTCACGGATTTCGGCACTGGTTTCGGTTTTGCGATTGGCTGTCATCTCTTCAAAACTTACCGGCACAACCTCCACGTGCAGATCGATACGATCAAGCAACGGCCCGCTGATCTTACTCAGGTACCGTTGCACAATGCCCGGGCCGCATACACATTCTTTCTCAGGATGATTGTAATATCCGCACGGGCACGGATTCATGCTGGCTACCAGCATAAAGTTGGCCGGGTAATCGATCGAAACTTTCGCGC
Source organism: uncultured Roseivirgaceae bacterium (assembly GCA_964404445.1). GTDB lineage: Bacteria > Bacteroidota > Bacteroidia > Cytophagales > Cyclobacteriaceae > UBA2336. The sequence continues at coordinate 577,316 of CAYOJW010000002.1, forward strand.
GTGAAATGGTAACTTTGCGTTCTTCCATCGGCTGTCGCATTACTTCAAGCACGGTGCGTTTAAACTCCGGAAGTTCATCTAAAAATAGCACACCGTTATGTGCCAGTGAAATTTCACCGGGCTGGGGATTGCCGCCTCCGCCAACAAGTGCTATATCCGAAATTGTATGGTGTGGGCTACGCAACGGCCTTATCGAAATCAGCGAAGCATCTTTATCAAGCTTACCTGCTACCGAGTGTATCTTGGTTGTTTCCAATGCCTCGTTCAGCGAAAGCGGAGGCAAAATAGTTGATAGCCTTTTTGCCAACATGGTTTTACCGGCACCGGGCGGGCCAATCATAATCACGTTGTGCCCACCGGCTGCGGCTATTTCCATGGCACGTTTTATATTTTCCTGCCCCTGCACATCTTTAAAGTCGCTGTCGTAACTGTTTACTTTTGATGCAAACACTTCGCGGGTATCAACCTGTACGGGGTCTATTACTTTTCGCCCTTCTAAAAATTCGATGGCATCTTGTACGGTTGTTACAGGGATAACCTCTAAATTATTGACGATGGCCGCTTCGCGTGCATTGCCGACAGGTAAGATAAATCCTTTAAAATTATCTTTGCGTGCCTGTATGGCAATGGGTAATGCCCCTTTAATCGGGCGTAGAGTACCATCTAAGGCAAGCTCGCCCATAATCACATACTCTTCAAGTTTTTCTGTTTTGATTTGTGCGCTCGATTTGAGTACACACAACGCGATGGGCAGATCGTACGCACTGCCTTCTTTTTTTATGTCGGCTGGTGCAAGATTAACCACCGTTTTTTGCCGGGGCATAAAATACCCATAGCTTTTAATGGCCGACTCTATGCGGTGTTCGCTTTCTTTTACTGCGCTGTCGGGCAGGCCGCTCATCCAGTATTTGGTACCCTGGCCTACGCTTACTTCAACCGTAATCTTACGGGCATCTACCCCAAATACGGCACATCCATACGTTTTTGAAAGCATAAAGTATCACTATCTCAAAATGAAGATAGCAATAAATCCGGTTACGGAAACATTTCTTACTTAGATTGTTGAGATGCCTGTTCGTCTGCCGCAGCTTTTTGGCGGTCGTTTTCCTGTAAATCGTACAGTTTCGCTTTTAGTGTGTTAAGTTCCTGAATCAACCCCTGGTTTTCGCGGATATGGCGTCTGTTATCGCGCAGGTGAAGTACGATGTTCGTGGCAAAGAAAACCAGTAAAACAAATGAACAGTATTTGAGCAGCCATATTTTATCATACAGCTTAAACAACAGGGCGGTATCATTTTTTTTGTTGTCCATGTATATGCTGAAGATCAGCACAAAAAGATGTAACACCCCTATTACTGCATAAAAGATAAGCCGGTTCTTTTTCATATCGTTATACCAAAAGTATGCGCAAAAATATGGTTTTTAGGCTACTGAAAAATTAGAATGCGTATGAATAACATACATGCGACTGTTACCGGGCTATGCTTTCTGGATTTCGCTGAGCTTTTGGTAAACCCCGCCTTTAGCCACTAAATCGGCATGGCGGCCACGTTCTACGATCTCGCCCTGTTGGATTACCACGATTTCATCGGCATGTTGAATGGTGCTTAGCCGGTGCGCAATCACGATAGAGGTACGGTTTTTCATCAAATTTGTGAGGGCCTCCTGCACTAATTTTTCCGATTCGGAATCAAGTGCCGAAGTGGCCTCATCCAAAATAAGAACAGGCGGATTTTTTAACACCGCCCGCGCAATGGCGATGCGCTGGCGCTGCCCGCCCGAAAGCTTGGAACCGCGTTCGCCTATCACGGTCTGATACCCGTTTTCGGTTTGCGAAATGAACGTGTGCGCATTGGCCACCTTCGCGGCATCCATAACGGCTTCTTCGGTAACGTTTTCCATCCCGAACGCGATGTTATTAAAGATGGTATCGTTAAACAAAATAGATTCTTGCGTAACCACACCCATTTGCTGGCGCAGCGATTCGATCTCGTAATCTTTTAACGATATGTCATCTAACAACACTTCACCCTCGGTAGGATCATAAAAACGCGGCACTAAATCGGCCAGGGTAGATTTACCCCCGCCCGATGGACCGATCAATGCAATGGTTTTACCTTTTGCTATTTTCAGGTTAATGTTTTTCAGTACAACTTTAGATTGATCGTACGAAAAGCTAACGTTTTTATACTCGATGCTGTCGGTAAACGACTTTAACGTAATGGCATCGGGCTTGTTTTTGATGGCAGGCTCCAGATCGATCACATTAAAAATGCGTTCGGCTGCCACTGTACCTTTTTGCAACGAGGTAATCCCGTTCGAAAAATTTTTTGCCGGTTGTATCATCGATGCATAAAACACCAAAAAACCCATAAAGGCTTCCGGCTTCAGTTCGCCCGAACCACCCAGCACTAAGTTGCCACCATAGTACAAAATAATGGCAACAATAATTACCCCCAGCACTTCGGATAACGGTGACGACAATTCGTTTTTACGCGCAATGGATAAATTTACCTTACGGTGATAACTTGTTTCGGCATCTATTTTCCGCAAAATAAAATTGCGGGCATTAAACGCTTTGATCACACGCATGCCCCCAAAGGTTTCGTCTAAGATGTTAACAATGCGCCCCATCGACTCCTGGCTTTGGCGCGCTTTACGTTTTAACCGTTTAATGATCTCGGCCACCACGCCCCCGGTAATGGGCAACAGAATAAGCGTAAACAAGGTAAGCTTTACCGAAATGCTGAACAGCACAATGATGTACACAATAATGGTGAGCGGTTCTTTCAATACCGATTTCAGGCTGTTAAAAATAGAGGTTTCCACCTCACTCATATCATTGGTAAAGCGCGACATTAAATCGCCTTTGCGCTGATCGTTAAAATACCCGATATGCAGGTTTGATACGTTCGTGAAAATATCCATACGCATATTTTTCGCCACATCTACTTTAATACGCGAGGCTGTCATCCGCTCAAAATACCGAAACGTATTGGCTAATGTCATTAACACAACAATGCTCAAACATATTACCAACAGCGTTTGGTGCGGGCCATAGGTATGAATGGTGCTTATAAAATAATAGTCAAATATTTTTTGCGCATACTCCAGCGAATACGCAAACTCCGGTTTGGATGGCACCGCAGTATTTACCTGCGGGTTAAATAAAATTTTGAGCATGGGCATAATCAGTCCCAGGTAGGCTGCACTGAGCACAACACCGAGTACGGCAAAAACAAAGAACTTACCGAGCCGTGGAATAAGCCCCGGAGCATAGTGTAAAATCCGAAGATAAATTTTCATCTGATTAAAAGTCGTAAAAACGTTGTGCAATATTCCAACGCAAAGCTAATGAAGTTATGGTACTGTTCCGGTTATATTCTGCCACCGGGCTTTCGCTTTTGCGCACCACCACCGAGGCATCCACAAACATATTGTGCGCTACCTGCCAACTGGCGGTAAACGTACCCAATACAATGGTATTGCGCACACCCTGGCCGATGGTGTTGCCGTATTCCTGTTTACGATTGATGGTATTTTTTATGATGTCGCTTCCCCAGCTTTCGTTGTTAACGGTATCGCGCCCCACGTTTGCATATATTAATTTCCCGGTAACACGTAAACGCGGTAACGGCTGGTACCGCACAATACCAATATACTCTTTAAAATTTGCACCTAACGGATGCGCTATGGGCTGCAAATAGTTGGAATAACTTCCGTAAGGCGTAGTATGCGAGTAGGTAAACGGTCGTACGATGTTGGTCTCGGCCTGCACATCAAGGTTAGTGACGCCAAAGGCATCAAAATATTTTAATCCGCCCTGTATGGCGTATTTGTTAGCCCACCAGCCATTACCGGCCGTCATGTTATCCAGCACAAACTCATCTAATACAAACTGGCCATATACCGAAACACCTTTCAACATATTCCATTTAAAATCCATACCCAGCAATACGTTATCGCTGCTGCCAAACTGATGCTCGATAGCCCGGTAAAAAATAATCGGGTTCAGGTATGCCCACTCAAACGAGGTAGAGTCGGTCGCGTTAAACACCACCGATTCAAACAATCCAACATTTAATTTTTTGCCGATGTTTATGCTCAAATGGTGAAAGGCCATGTACTTGTCGGGGTATTTGCCTCTGGCACCCTTTACATCGGCCACCATGCGGTTTAACTGAAACATATAATTTAACCTCCACACTTTGGCATTGGCTTTTAAAAACAACGAAGCCGGTGCGTGATCTGAAAAAATCAGGGAACGGAAACCGCTACCGATAAATGTTTTGTCGTGCCCGAACTGTACGTTCAGATGTTTGGTAGCCTCGAAACTGATGTAGCCCCGCGCCTGAAAAAAATCGTAAGCCGTGTTGTTGGCAAAATTTTTCCAAAACACCTCGTGGGGAATAACCGGGTAATACCCAAACTTAGGGGCACGCCTTACGGTATGGGCTACATAATCGGGTATGCGCGTTTGGTTCTCGGTAAGGAAGGTATAGAACCCGATTTTTTTATCGAGCATACCACGGATTTCCACCCCACGGGTATTGATAAACAATGGTTTTTCAACATCGGGGTCGCTGCCCATGCCTAAGTACAATACCGGGTTAACGTGCAGGTCAAAATCCGGATCCTGATCAACATGCAGTAAATCAGATTTCTTCCGGTAAAAGTATTTCAGTATCGCATTCCGGTCGTTTGTTGCAGGGCGGTTCCACTCCCAGTTATCGTTGCGCAAATACATTAAGTTAAAGCGGTCGGCCGAAGAGGTAAACAAGCCCTGCTGGTCGGCCGAATCAATAAAAGCGGCAACCTGCGAGCGTTTAAAGGGCTTTATGGTTGTAAACATGAGCGGTGAAATACGCCCCGATTTTACCTCGTACCGGTCTAACAGGTGATTATAATCTTCGTTTACAGGCAGGTATGTGCTTTGCGAAACCGCCCAAAAAGGGCTTAAAGCCGCCAGAAAAATCAGGATTTTGCGCATTCTTGAAGTAAAGGTTCCGGCAAATTACAGAGGTTAGGCCAAGCGGCCAAAAATGTTATCGGTGTCGGTTTGAATTTCTGGCCCGGCCGTTTATCTTTGCAGTCCTTTTAAAGGAAAAACGAAGAAAACGATATGAAAAAGGACATTCACCCAGATTACCAGGAAGTTGTATTCCACGATCTGTCAAGCGATTTCAAATTCCTGACCCGCTCTACCATGAAAACTAAAGACACGATTACATGGGAAGATGGCAAGGAATATCCTGTTATTAAAGTTGAGGTTAGCTCAGCTTCGCACCCGTTCTACACCGGCAAGAAAATGTTTGTGGATACTGCAGGCCGCGTAGAAAAATTCAAAAACAAGTATCAAAAGAAAGCATAATATTTCTTCTTTATTATATGCATGAGAAAAACCCCGGCAAATCTGTCGGGGTTTTTTATTGTACCCTTCCCCCCTCCCTGGGAAGAGGGGTGTCTGAGGAACGAGGACGGGGTGAGGGAATTCCTTTCTATATTTACACACATGAACCTGATTTTGTTTGACGACCCAACCACCCGCACAAACTTATTGCCCTTTACCTATACCCGGCCTGTTGCGCTCATCCGTGTCGGTATCCTCACCATCCGCGAAAAGTGGGAAAAACGGTTAAACACACAAGCCTCGTTTTTAACCGAAGCATATCTTCAAAAAAAATACCCGGTCAGGGCATCGCACGACAACCTGTTCGTGAACGCAGCCTGGTGCCCTAACGATAAGGCCATCGCTCAATTGCGGTTGTTATTGACGGGTGAAGTGTTAATACAAGACAACACCATATTGGCCTGGCGCAGTGCCGATATGTCGCTGCCCGACCTTACGAAAAGCATACCACGCATTTTTTCGGGCGAGGTAACGCTGATCGATCAGGTTTGGAAAATATTTCAGCATAACGCTGCCGAAATCAAAGCCGACTACGCCCGGATTACCGCAGGGCGTACTTCGGCCGGTATAAACGACAAGCACACGGTTGTTTATAACGAACAAAACATTTTTGTTGAAGAAGGCGTGCACATCCGCGCAGCCGTACTCAATGCCGAAGACGGCCCAATCTATTTAGGAAAAAATTCGGTTGTACAGGAAGGCGCACTGATAAAAGGCCCGTTTGCCTTGTGCGAAGGCTCAACCGTGAACATGGGCGGTAAAATGCGGGGCGATTCAACCATTGGCCCTTATTCTAAAGTAGGCGGTGAAGTGAGCAACTCGGTAATTTTTGGGTACAGCAATAAAGGCCACGATGGTTTTATGGGCAACACGGTGTTAGGCGAATGGTGTAACCTCGGAGCCGACACCAATACCTCAAACCTCAAAAATAATTACGAAAATGTAAAGTTATGGAACCACACGCAAAACGATTTCGTGAACACCGGTTTGCAGTTTTGCGGATTGATGATGGGCGACCATAGCAAGTGCAGCATTAACACCATGTTTAATACGGGTACAGTGGTAGGCGTATCGGCCAATATTTTTGGTGATGGTTTCCCCGATAAATTTGTGCCCTCGTTTGCCTGGGGCGGAACTAATGGTTATACAACGTACCAGCTAAACAAAGCTTTAGAAACAGCCGAAAAAGTAATGGCCAGACGCAACATACAATTAGATGATACTGAGAAAAGAATTTTAAAACACATATTTGAATACACAACTCAAAACCGGGTTTGGGAGAAAAAATAGACAACATGGAAATAAAAATGAACAAGTTTTTAAAGATAGTATGGTCAATAAACGGAGTAGTGATCTTGATATTAGCTCTTTTTGTTGGCGTGATTTTAATCGATGAACTTATCAGAAAATTTTCATATCGCTATTCGCCTCCTCAGGTTATTGTTGGTAAAGACCTTGAGAAAGCAAAGGAAAAGGGACTGGTTTTACAGGGATTGGAGTATCACGAACCTAAATCAATTCACGGAACTGATGGCTATCTTCTTCCTATCAGGGTAAAAACCTATGAAAAGCCTAAAGCAGAAATAGAAACAGAAGTAGCGAATGAGTTGTCAAATTTTCAATATTCAAAAAAAATAAATTCCTACCAAAACACTGTCAACGTTATTTTTTTGAATAAAGATTTTAACGTTACACAAATGCTGTTGAACAAAAGAGGCTTTGTAAAATCTTTTAGCTATCCTATGCCTTCAAATAATTCTTATGATGATACAACCCCTGATCCAACTCAACAACACATTACCTATTTGATTGGTTTCGAAGACACAAATAAAGATGGCTTGCTCGACTCAGAAGATAAGAGCGATTTATATATATCAAGCTTGCGGGGTGAAAATCTAACAAAGGTTACTACCGAAGTTGATGTACTCAATCACTCGTTTATTAACGATAATCAAATATTAATAAAGTACATAACCCGGAATGAAACAAGAAGAGAACACAAACGGGAATATTTCGCTAAATACTCCATTAAAGAGAAAAGACTGGAGGAACTCACATCCCTTCATACCGCACTGGATGAACTCGAAAAATTCCTTGTAAAATGAAATTCTCCGACATACCCGGTTTAGACGAAACAAAACAAGTGCTGATCGATTCGGTAACAAGCGGTCATGTTGCGCACGCCCAGTTGTTTGTAGGCGCTGAAGGTGCGTTAAACCTTCCGTTAGCGCTGGCATATGCCGCGTACATTCATTGTCAGGATAAACAACCCAGCGATTCGTGCGGCAAATGTGCAGCGTGCAGTAAAAGTTTAAAATACATCCATCCCGATACACACTTTGTATTTCCGCTCAGCAATGTTAAAAACGATAAAGACGAAGAACGCTTTAAGGCCGAGATATTAAAATCGTGGCGTATATTTTTGCATGAACAGCCGTTTGGCGATTTAAACGACTGGACTACCGCGTATGGCGGTGAAGACAAACAGGCGTTAATCTCGCGCGAAGAAAGCCGCGAAATCATTAAAACGCTTTCACTGAAACCGTTCGAGAGTCAATCGAAAATTATGATCATCTGGCAGCCTGAGTATATGCACCCCTCAGCCGCCAACGGTATTCTTAAAATATTGGAAGAACCTGCCCCGAATACATACTTCATATTGGTTACCAACGCGGCCGACAGGTTACTTGCTACCATCCTGTCGCGCACACAAATCATTACCGTGCCCTTATTAGCCGATACCGACATCAGGGAATACCTCGTTGAAAAAAAATCTATCGAACCGAAACGTGCCGCTGCCTTAACGCAGTTGGCCGAAGGCCGGATAAATCAGGCGTTCCGTTTAGCCGAAAACGAAGAAGACGACAACGCCCCGCAATTCATCGAATGGATGCGCGCCTGTTTCAAAAAAAGTTATGGAAGCCTTGTTGGCATGGCCGATACATTTCACACATTGGATAAACTCCGCCAGCGGAATATTTTACAGTACAGCATGAACATGATGCGCGAGTCGCTCATCAAAACTTCTGGAGCCGATACGCTTCATCGTGTACAGGGCGAAGAATTAAAATTCATTCAGGATTTCAGTAAAGTGATGACCATTCACAAAATTGAAAAATCGTTCAGATTTATGAACGATGCCGCCTATCATTTAGAACGCAACGGAAGCGCTAAAATGATTTTTCTGGATTTATCACTACAACTTTCAAAAACTATTAATCCGTAAAGGGGGTGAAGAAATTAAAAAGCATACTCTCTAAATAATAAAATACCCACACAAAGGCGTTCCCAATTTTATACCTTTGTTATTTAGCTTAAATACCATGAACAAAACCATTCTGTTTGCTTTACTTTTTGGCAACCTGCTTACGGCCTGCGCCCAACAAAAAAAAGATGAAAGTGTTGTTACCATCAAAACGCCTTATGGCGAGATGGTCGCTATTTTATATGACGAAACACCCAAACACAAGGCCAATTTCATTAAACTGATCAACGAAAAATTTTACGACAGCCTGTTGTTTCACCGCGTAATGCCCGAGTTTATGATTCAGGGAGGCGACCCCAACTCTAAAAAGGCAACTGCCGGGCAACCCCTCGGCAATGGCGGACCCGGTTATACCATCGATGCCGAAATCAACCCGAAGCTGTTTCACGAACGCGGAGCGCTTTCGGCTGCACGGTTAAGCGACCAGATGAACCCGACAAAAGCCTCCAGCGGAAGCCAGTTTTACATTGTGCAAGGCAAAAAATACACACCCGAAGAACTTAGCCAGCTTGAGCAAAACATTAACAACAGTCGCAAAAGCACGTTGTTGCGCGAAATTTTACTAATGCCGCAATACGCATCCGTTATGCAACTCATCAACGAAAAACAACAAGCACAGGATGGCGCATGGCTCAACGAATTTTTTGAAAAGAGCGATACGCTTATTCAAAAAGCAAAACCCGGTTACACACGTTTTGCGTTTACCGATAAACAAAAAGAACTGTACACCACCGTGGAAGGTACACCTTTTCTTGATGGCGATTATACCGTGTTCGGAAAAGTAATTAAGGGCATTGAGGTTGTGGGCAAGATTACCGCGTTACCAAAAGATACGCAAAACCGCCCCACCGAAGACGTTCGCATGACGATCACCGTTGAACAGATGTCGCGCAAGAAAATTGAAAAAGAATACGGTTACGTTTTCCCGGAAATCAGTAAGTAATGAAAATTTTCATCACCGGGGCAAACGGTTTATTGGGGCAAAAATTAGTAAACCTGTTACAACAACAGACAGGGGTTCATCTTATTGCCACTGCACGGTCGGCTTCGGTATTGCCCATCAGCCGTGGCGAGTTTCATATACTCGATATAACCAATCCCAATCAGGTTGATGCCGTGCTGCGCACAACCCGGCCTGATGTTGTGATCCACACAGCCGCCATGACAAATGTCGATCAGTGTGAGAACGAACGCGAAGCCTGTTGGCTGAACAACGTTACGGCCATTGAATACCTTGTGCAAGCCTGTACACAATACAACATTCGCTTAGTTCATGTTTCCACCGATTTTATTTTTGACGGAACCGAAGGCCCTCTTACAGAAACGGCTCAACCCAATCCGGTAAACTATTATGGCGAGAGTAAATTGGCCGCTGAAAAAATTATTCAGCAAAGCAATGTATCATGGTGCATACTCCGCACCGTGCTCGTGTACGGTGTTTCCACCGATATGAGCAGATCAAATATTGTGTTGTGGGTAAAGAAAAGTCTGGAAGAGGGTAAAAAAATATCGGTTGTAAACGATCAATGGCGTACGCCTACTTTAGCCGAAGACCTCGCCACGGGATGCTACTTAGCCGCCATTAAAAAGGCAACCGGCATATACCACATTTCGGGTAAAGATTTTATAACCCCTTACGACATCGCATTGCAAACAGCAAAGTTCTTTAACCTCGATGCTTCCCTGATCCAGCCAACCGACTCCGCTGTTTTTAAGCAACCTGCCCGCAGACCGTTAAAAACGGGTTTCATCATCGATAAAGCAAAAAAGGAACTTGGCTATGAGCCGCATTCCTTTTCAGAAGGTCTTGCTGTTTTAGCGGGGCAGATAAATCAATGATATATTCCCTACTTTAAAAGTTCTTTCACTTCTTCGTTCAATGTCGGCAGGTTTCTGATAATGATCCCCCACAAAATATCCTCCGAAACAGAATCGTAACCGTGAATAATTCTATTCCTTGTATCAACAATTTTTCTTGTGTCTGAAATTTTGATGTTCGGTTCGGCTTTAAGGATTCTGGTCATGGCCTCCCCAATAATTTCAATATTCCTTTCAACCGCTCGTTTTGTTTTCAGGTCTTTTTGGAAATCTTTAAAATTTTTTATTTCAGGAATGAATGAGTTGATTTCCTGAATAGCCTGTTCGATGTCTTTTAACCAGGTCTTTACTTCATTATCCATACACCAAAATCTTGGTTTTATCGATACGCTCTTTTAAGAATGGGTTTTTGATCGCTTTATTTTCTAACAAGTCAATTTGCCTGTTCAATATTTTCTCTAATTCAAACTTTAAATCGAAGTAATTGTCCGTGTATTCGATTGGGTCTTCTATTTTGAAATCTACAACCAAATCAACATCACTATTGTCTGTGAATTTTGCGGTATTAACCGAACCAAACGAATACAGCGTGTTCACTTTATGGTTTTCACAAAGTTCTTGAATTTGGTTCTTGTACGTTTCAATTAATCCCATGCTCAAATTTACTCAATTTCCTTTTTCAAACGTGAACGAAGTATAATTTAACACTACGTTTCCGCAACTGAATGCTGTTGCGTTATACCGATGTTCAGTTATACTGATTGTCGTTTTTGTACGCAACTATTTCTTATTCCGCATTACCCAATAATAAATGGGTATTCCGATCAGGGTGATGATCAGTCCCGGCCAGGTGAACTGCGGTTTGTAAACAATCAACAGGGTGCAGAAGGTTAACCCCATTACAACATACACTAATGGCAACACCGGGTAACCAAATGCTTTGTACGGACGGGGTGCATCGGGGCGTTTTTTGCGAAGTATAAAAATGCCCACAATGGTTAGCACATAAAACAGCACCACCACAAACGAAACCATATCTAACAGATCGCCATACTTGCCGCTTAAACACCACGCGCAGGCTAATGCGCATTGTACCCACAACGCCAACTGCGGCACGGCAAACTTATTCAGTTCACCGGCCTGTTTAAAAAAGAGGCCGTCTTTGGCCATAGTATAATACACACGGGCGCCTGCTAATATCAAACCGTTGTTGCACCCGAAGGTTGAAATCATGATCATCAGGGCAATGATTACCGTACCAATGTTCCCGAAAATCACGTGCGAGGCCACAACAGCCACACGGTCTTTCTCGGCAAAAGCAATTTCGTTCAATGGCAACACACCGGTGTACATCATGTTGGTGCTGATGTATATAACGCTTACGATGAGTGTGCCGAGGAACAAGCTCAACCCGATGTTGCGTTGCGGGTTTTTAATTTCGCCCGCGATAAACGTAACGTTGTTCCAGGCATCGCTGCTGAAAATTGAACCTACCATAGCCGCAGCAATCGCCCCAAGCGCAGCAATCAGCGTGTATTGTTCAAACGTTCCGGCACCGGTCATCTTTTGCAGGCTCCAAGCATTTTCCCAGTTGGCCGAAAATACATCGCCCTTCATCATAATCAACCCGAAAACAATCAGTCCGAACAGGCTCACTAATTTGGTAATGGTAAAGCTGGTTTGAATGGCCTTACCGCCCTGCACGCCACGGGTGTTGATGTACGTTAACAAAATAATGGTAGCGATGGATAATAGCTGCGCAGGCGAAACCGAAAACGATCCGATGCTGAACAGCACCAGGTCTTCGCTTACACCTGGAATGAGATACGCGGTAAATTTTGAAAACGCCACCCCTACGGCTGCAATGGTGGCGGTTTGAATGACTGCAAAGAAACTCCATCCGTATAAAAAACCCATTAATGGATTGTACGCTTCTTTCAAATACACGTATTGCCCACCAGCCTTGGGGTACATCCCGCTTAGCTCGCCATAGCTTACGGCTGCCGTGATAGTCATAAAACCGGTGATAGCCCACACGGCAATCAGCCACCCGGCACTGCCCACATTACGGACAATATCGGCACTTACAATAAAAATTCCGGAACCAATCATCGAACCCGCCACAATCATGGTAGCATCGCGAAGACCCAGTACGGGCTTAAAGTTTGTTTCGCTCATGTAGTTTAGGTCAGCTAAGGCGGGTAAGATAGGGATTTCAAATCAAAACGAAAATGCCGGTTGCATAACGATCAACAAACCTACTCTTTGGTTGTAACTGCTTCGATAGCGTATTTGTATTTTGCTTCGGTTTCGGCTAATTCGGCTTTCCCCCGTTGCTCTATCGTGATGATTTTAAGACGGTATGCTTCCACGACAGCGGTAATTTCTTTCGCATGTCGCTTTTCAACCTGTGCTATCTTTTGCTCGTATTGCTGTTTAAGGGCTTCAGTAGTTTTAACATCTGATTTATTCTTTTCCAATTCGACTTCGGCCGATACCCGCAGGGCTTCCATTTCATGTTTGGCTGCATTGTTTAATGTTGCTTGCGCCTGCTGACCAGCTTGTTGTACAGCAAATAATTCGCGTTGCAACTGTGTGCGGATGGAATCCAACTCGTGCGATGCCTGGCGTTGCAATTTTTCGATCTGCTCTTTCGCTTTTTTATGTTGGGCGTGTACCGTGATCGTTCCACATAAAGCAATCAACAGGGAAACAAAATATGCACTGTGTTTCATACGATATAGTTCATGCCTGAATTTACATTTTGATGCTATAAAAGTCTGCCATAAAGTATCTTAATTAGATGTACTACACCTAATCAAACAGTTCGGCTATCGGCTGGCCGGTACAACCGCTGGGAAATTTTATTTTCAGCAACATGGAAAGCGTAGGGGCAATATCCGTAATGGTGTGATACCGTACCGATGAACCCGCCTTTACACCCTTGCCATAAAATACAATCGGCACGTGCGTATCGTAGGTATAGGGCGAACCGTGCGTAGTGCCCTGTATGCGGCTGCTGTAAAACCAGCCGGGTTCCAACACTACCGTCATATCACCACTACGTTTGGGATGATGGCCGCGAATGGCCATACCTTTAATTCCGCCCTCATTAAAATCGCCCTGACGCAACAAGCCTTTTGAAAAAACATTGGCGATACCATCCTGCTGCATCAGGTAATTCGATATTAACTCCGTAGCAATCAGTATATCAACACCACCCGCGCGCGGATCGGTGCTGAATGCTTCATGGTTAAGGAAAATCTGGTCGTTAGAAACGGTTTTGATAATTTGCTTATCGGGGAAATAGCCATTCAAAAATTCTTTAAGCCCGGCTTCCAGGTGGCTGGAACGCAAATTACCGGCAGGCGTTTTACTATCCACCAAATATTGCGGTACTTCAGCAACGGCATGATCGGCAGACAGGAACACCAGGTAATTTCCATCACCCACCGTTTGATCAAGTTTTTTAAACAAGTCGGCCAGGTTTTTATCGAGGCGCATGTACACATCCTGTAACTCAACGGCATTAGGCCCAACACGATGCCCGACATAATCGGTAGCGGAATACGATACAGCCAAGAAATCCGTCCACTTGCCTGCACCAAGTTTTTCGGCATCAATGGCGGTTTTGGCAAACTCTGTTAAAAGTTCGTTCGAGAAGGGTGTATTGGTGAGCAATTCAAAATTGCCATTGGTTTTTCGTAGTTCTTTTAAGTCATAAGGAAATACAGACTTATGCTCGCCTAATTTTGCTTCATAGGGACTGTTATCGCTGCCGCTCTCTTCATATTGGGCAATAGGCAACAGGGTGTTCCATGTTTGCGACAAATATTTATCGGCAAGCTGGCGTGCGTTAAATTTCTCAACCCAGTCGGGGAGTTTATCCATATAAAACGTACTGGTAATAAGCCTGCCGGTTTTTCCATCGTACCAGTATGCTGCATCGGCCATGTGCCCTGCCGGCAGAATAGAGCCGCGATCTTTCGCGGAAATGCCAATAACCTTCGATTTTTTTTGTGTGGCTAATTTCAGTTCGTCTGTTATAGTGGTAGTCAGTAATCTGTGAGGCGACATTTTACCTTTGTCCTCTGTTGTACTTCCCACAGTTTTTTGGCGGTCATCACCGGCACAATAAACACTTTTATCAATTGTTTTATCATACCAGTCGTTGCCAACAATGCCGTGATAGGCGGGTGTTGTGCCTGTATATACCGAAGCGTGGCCGGGGGCGGTGTACGTGGGCACATAATTGTAATGCCCGTTCATTACCACAAAGCCCTTGTCTATTAATCGTTTAAAGCCTCCCTCACCATATTTGTCGTAATAACGATACAGGTATTCCTGGCGCATTTGGTCAACCATAATACCCACAACAATTTTCGGTTTTTCGTTTACGGCTTGTTGTGCCATGAGCACCTGCGAACCCAAAAACAAAAAAAACAGACTTACTATTTTTTTCATGTGTTAATAATTATTTTTTGATAATGGACACATGGAATTCGCATACACATTAATCCCTGTCAATGTGGTTTTGTTTATGCTCATTTCATGTGTCAGACTTTACACGGGCAATATACTAAATCTGCCAAACCACCGGCCTGCCTTTTGATTAACGGCAAATGATGGTTATTTACAAGGCTATTACTTACCCGAACAGTAAATTTTTTCGTAATCATCGGCCTCATACACATACTTACGAAGCTGCGCCCCGTTTTTATCGTAATAGATCACCACAAAGATGGAGGCCTCTTCTACATGTTTTTCAGTGAAATACAACGGAACCTGCGGTGACCCGACATTGACCACATCGCTGAACGTTGCCGGCACAACCATACCGCGCACGCTGCTAATCACACCGTATTTATTTTCGCATTGTGCGATGATGATTTTTTCGGCCGGGGTGTTCTCTACCCATTTAAAACCTTTGATACCCCCAATCACCACACGCTGATCGATAAAATTATAGAGCTGCCACTGAAAATTCTTTTTCACCAATGCTGTTGAATCGTTCCAATACTGGATTTCTTCAAACTCGAAATTGATTACCGGTTTGCTGTCCCACCCCATTAGCCCGAACAGGTTATTTTTCGAGGCAACGACCAATGTTTTGTTGTACGGAACGATGTTTTTGTCGTACTCCGGTTTAATAATTTTTTTCCGGGCAAGGTCGGCCAGTCCGAATTTTTTATCTTTCAGCGTAGCCACCAAACCTGCTGTTACAGCACCGATGGCATCAAAATCGGACGCCAGCATAATTTTTCCGGATGCGGTAAGCAATCCTTTCTTTTGTTTTTGTGTGATGGTGAAATAACCTTCGTTGTTATACTCTATTTTATCGGCCGTTAGGGTAAACAACTTACCCGCTTTTGCGTTATAAACTGTTTTCTTGTCGGCCTCCTCTACCAATAAAAAAAAGAGCGAGTCTTTACCCGGCAAAAACTGAACCTTGGCTTGTGCCGGAATGGATAACTGTAACGCAGGCGATACGTTTACAAATACGCTGTCGTGCCGATGACCCCATAAAAACGGCCCCACAAAACCTACGCTATCGTACAGCATTGCGTTACTCGTTTTTGTTTTCGTATCAAACACTTTCCACGAGCCTTCGTGCTGCACAACCACCCAGGGTTGTTGCACTTTAACTTTATAAAATGTGGGCGATGCCCCCGCTGTCTGGTCATACACCGTATAACCGACCGCACTATGTGCTATTGCCCCGAAAAATGTTTGAGTGAGTTCGTGCCGGGCAGGCTTAATCCATTCGGTTAAGGCTTGTGTGAGCACCGCTTGTTCGTTGCCGCTGCGTACCCACACTAAATTACCCGCCCATAGTTTTACATCATCGTACGGTTTCGATAATGCGAGTTGCTGCTGATCGGCTGTTTTAGCTAAATCATTCAGGCGGGCTAAGCGTGTAGTGCCTGCTTTTTGAAACGCCACCACATCACCCATCAACTGGATGTTGTCCCAGTCGTACCCCGTCAGCATACGGCCTGCGAACGACCAAACCGACCACCGGTTATTTTTTTTAATCAGCACATAGTTCTTCGCCAGCAACCGGGCATCTTGAGCACATTCAGCAAAGCCCACCGAAAAACCAGAGGAATGCAACACATAAACACAATCATTGTTTGATACCAGCACAAAGCCGTACCCTAACATATCAAACCCATCAACTTTTCCTTTATAGAGTACCGATCCGTTTCGTGCCACAATACTGTTATCGGCCATGAACACATCATCGGTTAAATTTCCGCAGAGGTATTCATCGGGTAATGTTGTGAAGGTTGGTTTAATTACTTCTTCACCCGTTTCATTCAGGAAACCGAATTTGTCGTCTTTCAGAAATGGTGTGAGGTAATATTTTTCAAGCGCCTGCACCTTACGCAGCGAGTCGGACATTACGAGTGTTAACGATGCACGCGCATCTTCCTTTAGCAGGTAGTACAATATATTTTTAGCCTGCCGGGCCTTAGCGCTGGCCGGGTATTTTTTAAGAAATCGTTCAAACGATAGTACATCACCGCCTGCGGTCATTTTCTCGAAAATCTGTTGCTCGACTTCTTTCCGGTAAGGTGTTTGCGGATATTCTTTCAGAAAAATTTCATAGGTAGCCAGTTTTTGATCGGCTGTTTTTGACTCAAACAATAACCGTTCGTAACGGGCTTTGGCTTCGGCTGCATATTCCGATCGCGGATATTTTTCGATGTATTGTAAAAATGCCTGATAGGTATTTTGTTGTACGGCATCGGTGTATGCCACGGCATTGCGCAACACAATGGCTTCGGCCTGTTGCGCAGCGGTACTAAACCGGCCAATAAAATCAATGTAGGCGGCTTCGGTATTCGCCTGGCGTGTCCGGGCAAACGCTGCACTGTCGATACGCTGCCGCAGGTAAACGATGGCCGCACTGTCGATTGGGATTTTCGCCAGCCGCTGGCGCAGTTTCCCGCTTGTATGCCCGTAGTGTACCATCGACTGTTGTATGTACGCATACGCGGAGTCAATATGGTAATCGGGGTTGCCACTCGTAAAAAAATACCGTGCCTGCACATAGCTTGCCCCTGCGTGCAGGCTGTCTTTTTGCATGAGTTTAACAAGCTGGCGGCTTGTTTTTTGCCATTTGCCCTTTTCTAAAATGTGCATAGCCGACCGTTCGGAAACAAACTGAGCCTTAACCATGTACGACCCGGCTACCGCCACCAACACCATAACCAATCGACTGAAAAATATCATACCTGCTTGCCCGTAAAACTACAAACTTTGTGCTGAACCGCTGGGTTGTACACGTTGCCCCACGTTAAAAGATTTGCCGTAAAGGTTTATGGCTATTGCAGAGGCAAATAATTTTTGTAAATTTTCAGGATTTACAACCCTTTTAATTACCCCGCATGGCCAAACTTAAGAACATCGTCAAACAGCTTTCTGATATAGATTTCAGGGCTATTCACGATTCTCTTATTGAAAGTAATGCCGATAAATCGGCTTATCTGCTTAAAGCGTTACGCGAACGCCAGTTGTCGGACAGTAAAATCATGGCCGAACTGGAGGTAAACGCCAACGCATATTACACCCTGCGCTCGCGCCTGAATCTAAAAATCGAAGAGCACCTGATGGAGCAATTGGAAAGCCCGCGCACAGACGTGCTGCGCAAGGTTGCCAGCATCAATGAAGTGCTATTCACAAAAAAACGCACTATTTC
This sequence comes from uncultured Roseivirgaceae bacterium, assembly GCA_964404445.1. Lineage (GTDB taxonomy): Bacteria > Bacteroidota > Bacteroidia > Cytophagales > Cyclobacteriaceae > UBA2336. Next base: position 595,514 of record CAYOJW010000002.1, read on the forward strand.
CATTGCTACCCTTAAAAAACTTGAGAAAGAACTTATCGATTACGACTTAGCCAACGAGTTAACCGTTATTTACAAATCGCTGAAAAAACTTAACATCAACTCGCCCGATTATTTTCAGTATTCGCAGCTTTACAACCGCCACGTTGCCTATATGCTGGCGCTCGATAAGGCCGAAGACCTTTTAGCCGATTACTTTAAAAAATACGGCAGCTACCTGTTTACCGGTGATGAAACCGAAAAACTGGGGCTTGTATTGCTGATGAAGGAAATGCACAACGTGGCCAACCTGTACGAATCGCACAGGCTGTTTGTGTACCGGAGCTGTATGTCGGTTTTTCACCGCCTGTTTGTAGAAGAAGATGAAACCAATGGCGTTGAGGGCGACCCGATCGAGGATATTTTCCAAAAGGTGCAGAATATTTTCGAAAGTTTTCCGCAAGATGTGATCTACTACCACATCAACTTAGTGTTTGAATTTTTAAAACTCGAATATTACAACCATTACAAAGTATATCGGCAGGTAGAGAAATTCTACGAAGAGGTAAACGATGCCACCGCCAACCTGCTGGCCAGTTATAATACCTATACATTTCCAGCCCGTTTCCTGATCACAAAAATTGAGCGGAGCGTGCGGTTAGGCGTTGATACCGAATTATATGCCGAAGTCGAAACCCTGTTACAGGATTATGAACCTGACACTACGGACATTCCCCGGCATGTAATATACGTTACCTATCGCGCCCTGGCCTGCTACTATGCCAACAAGTACGATGAAGCCGCCAAAATAATTAACGATTTACTGAATGATGTAAGCGCAAGCCTGAAAAAGTACCCGTCAATACTGCTCGAACTTAAATCGCTGTTAGCACTGCAATACGTGTTGATGCAAGACTACGAACTGTTTAACCAACTCTCGAACAGCATTCAACGTCAGGTGCGCCTGTTTGGCAAAGACGAATGCGCCAACATACACCTGTTTATAAAAATACTGAAGATTTCGGTAAGTGAATCCAAGCAAGAAAAACACAAGAAAATCTCGGCTATTATCCCCAAGTTCCGGGGCTTAACCGTTAATTATTTCGCCCCCACGCTGCTGATTAAATTAGACGAGCCGCTTATTACAAAACTTACCGAGTTTGAATCGCTAAGCTAAAGTTCAAGTTTAACAATGCTTTCGTGCGAAAGTGGCTTGTTTAAATACTGGATAACGTTATCGTATTTTTTCGAGCGGTTAAAATCCTGCGGGTTGATCGAGGATGTGAGCATCACAATTTTGCATTTCTTTTTAGCCACCGGGGTTAGTTTTTCAAACTCTTCCAAAAACTGGAACCCATCCATCAGAGGCATATCGATGTCAAGAAAAATAATGTCGGGTAATACCTGATCGGCCAGTTCAACTTTTTCGAGGTTGCGCAAAAACTCGATGGCGCTTTTTGCACCGGTATGTGTATAGATGTTTTCTGCGATTGATGCAGCCTCGATCATTTTCTGGTTAATGAGATTATCGATCTCATTATCATCAATCAACATTACAGCGTGGTACTTCTTGGCCGACATAATTCTTTCCTTTTTTCTAAAATTAAATGAAAACCCGGACTTGCAAAAACCGATTTACAAATCGAACTTAATTCCCTGAGCAAGAGGCAAATTAGAACCAAAATTAATGGTATTTGTCTGCCTGCGCATATATGTTTTCCAGGCATCCGAGCCTGATTCGCGCCCTCCCCCGGTTTCTTTTTCACCGCCAAATGCGCCACCGATTTCGGCACCCGATGTACCAATGTTAACATTGGCGATACCACAATCGGAGCCTTCGGCCGACAGAAAACGCTCCATCTCTATCATATTGGTAGTCATAATAGCTGATGACAACCCCTGTTTAACACCGTTTTGCAAAGCAATGGCTTCTTCGATGGTTTTGTACCGGATCAGGTAAAGAATGGGTGCAAAAGTTTCGTGCTGCACAATGGCATAATCGTTTTTAACTTCGGCAATGGCCGGTTTAACGTAACATCCTGATTCGTACCCTTTGCCTTTCAGCACTCCGCCTTCCACGACAAACTTCCCGCCTTCTTCCACAACTTGTTTGAGGGCATCACGGTACATTTTCACGGCCTGCCTGTCGATAAGCGGCCCCACATGGTTTGCTGCATCCAACGGGTTACCGATGTTCAGGTGACTGTACGCATTTTTTAATTTTTCTTTTACTTCGTTGTAAACCTTATCGTGCACAATAAGCCTGCGTGTAGTGGTACACCGCTGTCCGGCTGTTCCCACGGCTCCAAACAATGCCCCTCGAATAGCCATTTCTAAGTTGGCGTGTTCGGTTATGATAATGGCATTGTTGCCGCCCAACTCTAACAATGCACGACCTAACCGTTCGCTTACGGTTTTGGCTACGGCTTTACCCATGCGGGTAGATCCGGTAGCCGAAACTAACGGGATGTCTTCATGTTTCGACATCAACTGCCCGATCTGCGCATCGCCATTCACGATACACGAAACGCCTTCCGGTACATTATTCTTTCTGAAAACTTCACTGATGATATTCTGACAGGCAATGCTACACAACGGTGTTTTTTCAGATGGCTTCCATACGCAGGTATCGCCACACACCCAGGCTAACATGGCGTTCCACGACCATACCGCTACCGGGAAATTAAAGGCCGAGATAACACCAACAACACCCAGCGGATGGTACTGCTCGTACATGCGGTGATTGGGACGTTCGGAGTGCATGGTTAAACCATGCAACTGGCGCGACAGGCCAACAGCAAAATCGCAGATGTCGATCATCTCCTGCACTTCGCCCAAACCTTCCTGGTACGACTTGCCCATTTCGTACGAAACAAGTTTGCCCAACGGTTCTTTATACTTGCGCAGAGCCTCACCTACCTGGCGCACCACTTCGCCCCGTTTGGGTGCAGGCCATGTACGCCATTCTTTAAAGGCTGCTTTCGATTTTTCAATAACCTGACCGAATACTTTCTGATCGGTAGTATATACCGAACCAATCAAGCTGCCATCGGCCGGTGAATACGACTCGATAAGCTTACCGGAAGTTTTAAACCATTTGGTTCCGGTCGAAGCTCCCGGGTTTGTCTTTTTAATACCCAGTGCAGCGAGGGATTCTTTAATACCGAAGTTTTTCATAACTTAATTAAGTACCGCAAAATTAGAAGAATTTTATTAGGGATTAGGTGTTAGGGATTAGGAGGTTAACGTGGACACTAAGCCCTAAAACCTAAGCCCCAAAACTACCACTCCACTCCATACGCTTTTCTTTCATCGGCTACATAGTATCCTTCAATAAGAATACCCCCGCGTTTGTATTCCAGCATACGGTTAAAATCTTCAACATCATCAACAGGCACGCGGTCGAGGTGCGTTATGATAAAACCTTCTTTCATTCCGGTTTCTTTCCATTTTCCATCGCCCACTTTTTTTACACGGATGCCGTTTTCAAGTTTCATTTTGGCTAATTCGCTCAGCAACATATCTTCTACTTCCATACCGTTGAACGCGAACAACACTTCGCGTTTCACCGTGCTTTCGTGGCCAGCGTTATCTTTTAACTTCGCCTGCACATCGTGCGTGGTATTGTTACGCAGGTACGTTACGCTGATCTTTTTACCGGGACGGTTACGGGCTACCCACTCCTGCAACTCCGACACGGAGCGCATCGCCCGGTTATCGATTTTTGTGATGACATCGCCCGGTTTTATGCCAACCTCTTCGGCAGCGCTGCCCTTATTAACACGTGTTACCAAAATGCCCTCGCTTACTTCCAGTTTAAGCTGATCGGCAATGGAGGCATTTACATCGGTAATCTGTACGCCCAGCAACCCGCGCTGAATCTGACCGAACTCTACTAAATCATCCATCACTTTTTTTACAAGGCTCACCGGTATAGCAAATGAGTAACCCGAATAAGTTCCGGTAGCGGTTGCAATGGCGGTGTTTACGCCAATCAACTCGCCTTTCAGGTTTACCAATGCCCCTCCGCTATTACCCGGATTGATGGCTGCATCGGTTTGAATGAATGACTCGACTTGCAAGTTATTTTTCTCGCGCAGAATACGGATGTTGCGCGCACGTGCGCTGACGATACCAGCCGTTACTGTCGAATTTAGATTGAACGGATTTCCTACCGCCAGCACCCATTCACCAATTTTTACGGCATCGGAGTTTCCATACGGCACAAAGGGTAAGTTCTTAGCTTTGATTTTCAGCAAGGCCAGATCGGTACTGGGGTCGGTGCCCACGATTTTTGCATAGTACCGCTGGTTGTTGTTCATAATCACCTCAACATTGGTTGCCTCTTCAATTACATGGTGGTTGGTAACAATGTAGCCGTCATCGGAAATGATAACGCCCGAACCTGAAGAACGTTCTTGCGGCTGGTAATACAACTCTAACGGGTTAAGACTAAAAGAACCTGCCCCATATGAAGCCTGAATAAATACAACACTCGGAACTACTTTTTGTGAAGCTGCCAGAAAGTTTAATTCTTTGGGTACCTGATATGCCGTATCGGTTTCATAACGTGCCAGCACCGATTGCTGACGGCCTTCGATAGACGTATAGGCCGGAAGATCATCGCCCAGAAATTTAACCGTAACCATAGAGCCTACAATGCCCCCAATGCACGTTACCACAAAAATGACAGCCACAAGAACAACAGTGCGTTTCATATCCAGCCTCTCTCTTCAAACCGAAAGGTAACGCTTTATCCGGTTACCTGTACGTGCATAAAAAAACCCCGCCCGGCTTTTCGCCAAACGGGGTAAAACCCCACATTCAACTTCACTATGCTGTTTTAGTTTACTTTAATAGTTTGTTTCAACGCTTTTTTCTCGTCTTTAGGGATAACGATTTCTAAGATGCCATCATTGTATTTTGCATTGATTTTCGATGCATCAACATTTTCGGGCAAGGTAAACGAACGGCTAAATGTACCGTGCTGCGTTTCGATCGAACGGAAATTGTTCTCCTTTTTCTCTTTCGAGAATTTACGCTCGCCACTAACGGTCAGGTAATTGTCATTCACCTCGATTTTAAAATCGTCTTTTTTCATGCCCGCTACCGCTACGTGGATTTCGAAGGCATCGGTTTCTTCAAAAACATCTACACGGGGTACAAACGAATAGGCCGATCCGCCACTGCGGGCTACGGTATCGTTAAAGAAACGGTCAATCAAATTGCTGAATGATGTTGGTGTGTAATCATTCAATGCGGAATTATAACGTATCAGGCTCATACTTTTTATTTTTTTGGTTAAACATGATTGTTTTTAAATACATCATGCCTATCCTGAAAAAGTATGCCGATACCAAAATCGGTTATTTTTTACGCCATTATGGCCGATACATAGATGTTTTTACAACTACCTCAAGACAATTTGTCCCGATCAGGCATACAGAGCTTCTTTCTGTTGCGCCACTTTTTCGTTTTCGATGTACTCATCGTACGTCATCAACTTATCGAGGAAACCGTTAGGCGTGATTTCGATAATGCGGTTAGCCACGGTTTGCGTAAACTCGTGGTCGTGCGAGGTAAACAGCACCGTACCCGGAAAATCTTTCAGTGCATTGTTAAAGGCCGTGATCGACTCCAGATCGAGGTGATTGGTTGGCTCGTCCAACATCAACAGGTTTGCCTGTGCTAACATCATACGCGAAACCATGCAGCGAACTTTTTCACCGCCCGACAATACATTGGATTTTTTAAATACCTCTTCGCCTGAGAACAGCATTTTACCGAGGAAGCCGCGCACATACACTTCGTCTTTGTTCTCTTCTTCGGCAAACTGACGCAGCCAGTCCACTAAGTTATCGTTCGTATTAAAGTATGCCTCGTTGTTGCTGGGCAGATACGCTGTTGTAATAGTTTGACCAAAAGTAAACGTTCCGGTTGTTGGCTTTAACTCACCGGCAAGGATTTTAAACAACGATGTTATCGCTAAGCTGTCTTTGCTGAGGATGGCAATTTTATCGCCTTTGTTTACAAAAAGCTCAAGGTCTTTAAACAACGTAACTCCGTTTTGTACGCACGACAGGTTCTCCACTTTTAAAATTTGGTCGCCCGCAGTACGTTTCTGTTGAAAAATAATAGCCGGATACTTACGCGATGAAGGCTGGATTTCGTTCAGGTCGATTTTCTCCAACAACTTTCTGCGGCTGGTAGCCTGACGTGATTTGGAAGCATTCGCGCTGAAACGTGCGATAAACTCCTGCAATTCTTTCTTTTTTTCTTCGGCTTTCTTGTTGGCGGCCGAACGCTGCGACAACGCCAACTGGCTCGACTGGTACCAGAACGAATAGTTACCGGTAAACAACCGGATGGCGCTGAAGTCGATGTCCACAATGTGGGTACATACCGTATCTAAAAAATGGCGGTCGTGCGATACAACGATTACCGTGTTTTTAAACTCTAACAAAAAATCTTCCAGCCAGCCTACGGTTTTCAAATCCAAATCGTTGGTCGGTTCATCGAGGATGAGAATATCCGGGTTACCGTAAATGGCCTGCGCCAACAATACCCGAACTTTCTGACTGCCGCTCAGTTCTTTTACCAATTTGTAGTGATCTTCTTCAACAATGCCCAGGCCGCTTAATAATGCGGCCGCATCCGACTGGGCATTCCAACCGTTCATCTCGGCAAACTCGGCTTCCAATTCGCTGGCGCGGATACCATCGGCTTCTGAGAAATCGGGCTTCTCATAAATGGCATCTTTTTCTTTCATGATCTGCCACAACTTTCCGTAACCCATCATTACGGTATCGATCACGGGCACTTCATCAAACTCGTAGTGGTTCTGGCGCAGCACGGCCATGCGTTTGCCTGGCTCGATGCTCACGTTACCACGAGTAGGGTCAATATCACCAGCCAGTATTTTCAAAAAAGTAGATTTTCCGGCACCGTTGGCACCGATTACCCCATAACAGTTTCCGTTAACGAACTTGATGTTTACTTCATCGAAAAGAACCCGTTTCCCGAACTGGAGTGATACGTTATTGGCAGCGATCATGTGTGAAAATTTATCAGAAATGAAAAAGGCGCTTATTGGAAAGCGCCTTTTTGGTTATTGTTTGCTCCTCCTCTTGGGCTTGAACCAAGGACCCCCTGATTAACAGTCAGGTGCTCTAACCAGCTGAGCTAAGGAGGAATTCCTTAAAAAGGAGTGCAATATTAGACCGAATGCTGAAAATATGCAACCCCTGGCGCACATTTTCTTGTTTAAGTTTTTTAAAACAAAAAGCCGGCTGTAAACCGGCTTTTTCTCAATTCGCTGACAAATCAATTACTCAATTTTAAAAAGGGCATCGTCTAATTTCGCATTGGCTTCGATGCTCGAAACTTCAAATTTGATTTTCATTGGCCCCATCGACTGAGTGATGGTGTGCGGTATTTTAACACCACCTGCTTCTTTGTAATCGGCATATTCGGTAGGTATCGATACCTTGCCCTGCGGGGTGTCTGCTTCCTTAGTCGATTTCACTTTCAGGCCGCTCGCTTTATCAAAGTAATGCAGTGTTTTATTTCCGCCCGGCAATACATACTCTACCACATACGCCTCCTGACCGTTTACATTTTCGATAGCGGTTAACGTAGTTTTTACCTTAAACGCAGCAATGTTCAACTCGGGAACGATGGCACCCTCAAACAATGCCTGCTCTTTATTGGCACCGTCAACCGGGATTTTCTGCCCCTGCGCCAAAACAACAATGTTTTTTCCATCGCTTTTTTGTGTGGACTGAACATTCCCCATCACTGATGTTTCGAGTAAAAACCTGTTGGGTTCTTTGCATGACATGTTCAGCGCTACTTCCATTCCCTGAACCGTACCTTTCATGGTGTATTTCAGCGACTTCAGTTCCTTCGCCTTTTTCTCGCCCCCGATTGCCTGGATGTAATCGGCAATTACCTTTTCGGCATTAAGGCCAGCCGGTAAAGCGGTTACTTTTGCCGGTGCCGATGTCGGGTCACCGTTAATATCGAAATACTTCACCTCACCAAAGGTTTTTAGCTTGTCGGCCACATCGGCTGCTTTGCCAACAATAATAATGTGGGCGTTTTCGGGCTTGATGTATTTTTTTGCAATGGCTTGAATATCGGCCAGGGTAACAGCCTCAACGGCCTTCAGGTAGTTCGCGTAATAATCTTTTGGCAGGTTGTAACGCGCTGTATTTAATGCAAAGTTGGCAATGGTAGCCGGGCTTTCGAGCGAGCGGCCAAATGAACCGGCTATTTCGGCTTTGGCCGCTGCCAACTCTTGTTCAGTTACCGTTTCATTTACAATGCGTTTCAGTTCACTCATAAATTCATACACTGCACTGTCGGTTACTTCGTTACGCACGCTGGCCGAGGCATTGAAATTTCCTACCAACGCATTTGCACTGAGTAATGAACTTGCGTCATAGGTATAACCACGTTTCTCGCGCAGGTTTTGCATGAGACGCGATGAAAACCCTCCGCCTAAAATCTGGTTGAGCACACGCGCTTTGATGGCATCGGACGAAGTGGGTTTTAAATCAACGGCATAGCTGATGTTAATAACCGATTGCACCGAAGCCGCACGATCTACGAATGCGACATACGTTTTGGCCGGCTCTTTAGGCTGCGTGTAGGTTTCTTTTTTTACATCGCCTTTCGACCACTTCGAAAAATATTTTTCGCTTAACGACTTCGCGGTTTTTAAATCAATATCGCCTACAATAATCAGGTAAGCATTGTTGGGTTTAAAATAGGTGTTGTAATACCCTTTAATATCGTCCATGGTAATGTTTGTTACGCTTTTCTCGGTAGTAAACAATCCGTAAGGATGTTGTTTACCATACACTAAGGCGCTGCGCACATTACCGGCAATAGCGTTCGGGTTGTCTTTACTCATCTGAATACCCGACAGGGTTTTGGTTTTGAGTTTATCAAACTCTTCGGACGTAAAGGAAGGATTGTACAATACATCGGTCATCAGCTCCAACAGCTTGCCGGAGTGTTTCGACAGGCTGGACGCAAAAATGCCATTGGCGCTGGTGTTCAGGCTCGCCCCGATAAAATCAGTTTCTTCATCGAGTTTGGCCTTGCTACGCGATGTTGTGCCTGTACCGATAAGCGTACCAGCCATACTAACGTAGCCTTCTTTTTCGCCTTGATAAACGGCTTCGTGCTTTAACTGAAGCGAAAACTGAATGCGGGGCAGTTTGTGATTTTCTACCACAAACACCTGTAATCCGTTTTTCAACGTAAAGGTTTGATAATCGCCAATTTTAATGGCACGGGCGGGTGCTGGTTGCGGTGCCTTGCTGCGATCAACTTGTGCCTGTACTGCCACAACGGCAACTAACAGGCAAATAAAAAATACTATCTTCTTCATGGTAAATGCTTAGTTGTCTTTTTTAATTTGGGTGTTTTCGGGCTTGTTTTGTGCCGACTTGGGCAGGTAATGCAACACCACGCGGTTTTCTTTCACCAAATATTTTTTAGCCACACGCTGTAAATCTTCGCGGGTTACTTTCAGGTAACGTTCTAACTCGGTGTTGATGAGGTTGGCATCTTTAAAATACACATGGTAGTTGGCTAATTCCTCAGCAATGCCAAACATGGTGGCATTTTTCTGTACAAACTGGCTTTCCTTCTGGTTGCGGATTTTCTGAAATTCGGTTTCAGAAACCAACTCGGTTTGTACACGTTTGATTTCTGCATCCATGGCATCTTCAAGGTCGGACACATCTACGCCCATGTTAGCTATGCCGAGTATAATATACAGCCCCGGATCTTCCATAGATAAAGGGATAGCCCCTGCCTGCAGGGCTTTTTTCTGCTCGTCAACCAATGCTTTGTATAAACGTGAACTTTGGCCACCGCTTAACAGTGTGCTGAGCATATCCAGCGCGTAGGCATCGGGTGTGCCTTGTGCCGGAATGTGGTACGCCTGAATAGCTGCAGGTAACTGTATGTTATCAAACACCACATCGCGTACCTCAGCTTTTTGGGGTGGCTCTGCCACGTTAGGGCGTGGTATGGCTTTGCCTCCCTTGGGAATATCCTTAAAATATTTAGCTACGAGTGTTTTTGTTTGTTCTATATCAATATCACCGGCAATGGACAGGGTGGCGTTTTCAGGAACGTAGAAGGTTTTATAAAACTGGATGAACTCATCTAAAGAGGCAGCATTCAAGTGTTCTAACGAACCAATAGGTGCCCACCGGTACGGATGTATGGTATAAGCGTGTTTTAACACCTCGGTAAGAATACTGCCGTAAGGCTGGTTATCGATTCGCTGGCGTTTTTCTTCTTTCACCACTTCGCGTTGTGTATCTACACCTATCTGCTCGATTTTAGCGTGAAGCATACGCTCTGACTCTAACCATAAACCAAGCTCTAACTGGTTAGACGGAAACAACTCGTAATAAAATGTACGATCGGTTGATGTATTGGCGTTGTTTGACCCTCCGGCATTCGTAATGTATTTGTCAAACTCGCCCCGCTTGATGTTTTCCGATCCTTCAAACAATAAGTGCTCAAAGAAATGTGCAAAACCGGTGCGGGTTGGGTTTTCGTTTTTAGAACCAACGTGATACAATACCGAAACCGCCACAATGGGCGTGGTGTTATCTTTGTGTAAAATTACGTGCAGTCCGTTGGGCAGATCGTATTCGGTAAAGGCGATCTTTGGAGTTTGGCCAAAGCTTATCGATACTACCATAAGCAATAGCCCAAACGTGAGGTACTGTTTTTTAATAATCATAGTTGAATTACATTATTTTAGGAATACAAGTATAGTAAAATAAACGGAAGCTGCTGTTAAGTAAAAATCGCTATTCTGCAATCTTAGAATCGTAAACAATTACTTTTTCCCATAAATGGGAACATCCCTCAATAAATTGCCGGTGCAAAGCATGATCCTGGTAAATTTTCTGTCCGGCTTCGTCATCAAAAAACATCAGTTCCGAAACACTAAAACTGGAGTCAACCACATCGCGCTTTTCGGTTGATGCCGGAACGCCAATGTGCAATGCACGAATCGTTTCTATTTTTTTAAGGTTGCGTAACCCGGCAATCAGTTTATCACGGTCTGTCGCAGATGCCGGGTTTTTCAGCCAAAAAAACACCTGATGTGCCAGTTGTGTTTTTACCTGCGGCCGATCGCCCGGCAATGCAAATGCCGTGGTGCTTATCGCTGCTGCGGCAGCCGTTGTTATAAATTTTCTGCGGTTCTGTTTCATGGAAATGCTTTGCGTGAAGCACGAACTTATTAACTAATTCGTTTATATCCACACAAAAAAATGCAATCTCAGCCCCGCGCTGAAGCACGAGGCTATTTGCCTGCCTGACATTGTTCAACTAAACAAAAATTTACCGGTGTAACCTTGCACAGGCTTTTTCGTTGATTAGCTTTGTGATACAAAGCACTTTCAAATGAAAGAAATTCAGGAATACGAAAAAGACATCGCCTCCATCCGTTCGCTGATGGAGCGTTCGGTTAAGTTTATTTCCCTCAGTGGCCTGTCGGGCATATTAGCCGGTATTTATGCCCTGTTGGGTGCTGTATATGTGTATTTCCTGATTTATTACCCCAACCCTCCGTACGGTTTCAGGATGTACTATGTAAACGAACAACAGGTTATCGGCTACCTGTTGCTTACCGCAGGTATGGTGCTGCTGCTGGCCTTCGGCACGGGTTACTGGTTGAGTTTGCGTAAAGCGAAACGTTTAGGCGTTACAGTATGGAACAAAACCAGCCGGCAACTGATGCTCGATTTATTGATTCCGTTAATTACCGGTGGCCTGTTTATACTCATTTTGCTGGCACGGGGTTATTACGGGATAGCCGCACCGGCCTGCTTAGTGTTTTACGGACTTGCCCTGATTTTCGCCAGCCGCAATTTGTACTCAGAAATACAATACTTAGGGTTTACGGAAATTCTGATCGGGTTGATCTCGGCATTTTTTCCGGGTTACGGACTGATGTTTTGGGCGTTAGGCTTTGGCGTGATGCACATTATTTATGGAACCGTTATGCATTTCCGGTACGACAAGTGAAAAACCCGTTCGAACATTTGAATAAGGTGCTGGAGCATAGCGCACGACTGCAAATCATGTCGGTGCTGGCGGCTAACGATTCGTACGATTTCAATTCGTTGAAAGAATTGTTGGGCCTGACCGATGGTAGCTTAGCTTCGCACATCAAGGCTTTAGAAAAAGAAAAATATGTTTCGGTATCGAAATCGTTTATCGACAAAAAACCCAACACGAAGTACAAGGCCACTGAGCGCGGCCGCAACACGTTTAAAAAACACCTCGATGCACTGGAAGCCCTGATCAAACAACAGAGAAAATAATTTTTTTGATCAATAACTTTGAATTTAAAAGCACTTTTAAACAATTAAAAACTATGCAACCAGAACAACTTCAACCGCTAAATCTCTTTGAACGCTTCAATCGGTGGATTGAAGAATCCATTACCATTAAACTCATGTCTATCGGGTTTTTGGTATTACTCCTGCTTATTCCGGCTTCGTGGATCGAAGGCCTGATTACCGAACGTGAAGCACGTGCCGAAAGTGTGATGAAAGAAGTCGCCTCTAAGTGGTCGGGCAGCCAGACACTCTCGGGGCCTGTTTTGGTAATCCCCTACCTCACGCACGAAAAAATTGATCGCGGTAAAGATGGGATCGAAATTATTGAACGTAAGGAAAAGTATTTCTTCCTGCCCGAAGCGTTATCCATTACCGGTGAGGTTAAACCTATGCCGCTCAAGCGCGGGCTTTTCGATGCCGTGGTGTATTCTTCCAAACTCAACATCCAGGCCGATTTTAAAAAACCTGATTTTGGTAAACTCAACATTGCCGATGAACACATTTTGTGGAAAGACGCGTACATGATGCTTTCGTTAGCCGATTTGCGCGGCATTAGCGACAACCTTGCGTTTACAGTAGGCGGTTCGGTTAAAACCACTGAGCCATCCAACAGTTTAGATGTATCGGTGCTTGCTTCGCCCGTACTTCACCCGGCAGGTTATTATAACAGCGACAGGGAGCCATCGAACACCGGTGTTATTGCCCGGTTAGACTGGCTGAATGCCGATGATTTTCAGGGAAAAACATCTGTTCAGTTAGGTTTAAAAGGAAGCGAGCGTTTAAATTTTATTCCTACCGGAAAAACAACGGATGTTTCGGTAACCGGAAAATGGAACAACCCAAGCTTTGACGGTGAGTTTTTACCCGAAACACGCGAAGTAACCGACAGCACGTTTGCCGCCCTGTGGAAAATTTTGCACTATAACCGTCCGTTTGCCCAGCAATGGAACAAAGCCAATCAAACATTAAGCGGTTCAGATTTTGGCGTAAAACTTATTGTACCGGTCGATCAGTACCAGAAAAGCATCCGCACGGCCAAATACGGTGTGCTGATTATTATACTAACCTTTATGGCGTTATTCTTAGTTGAAATTACGCGCAAAGTCCGTATTCACCCGTTTCAATATATACTTATCGGTACCGCGCTGATTATTTATTACACGTTGCTGCTGAGTATCTCTGAGCAAATCGGCTACAACCTGGCGTACGGCATTGCTTCGTTGTGTACGGTGTTACTGATCAGTTTATATTCGATTTCGTTTCTGAAAAGTCGGGGATTGGTTGCATTGTTCACCACACTGCTGGTAATTTTCTACACCTTCATTTTTGTGATCATCCAGCAACAGGATTTCTCACTGCTTATTGGCAGCGTTGGGTTGTTCCTGATTGTAGGTGCACTAATGTATTTTTCAAGAAAGGTGAGTTGGTATAAATAAGTAAGGGTTGGACTCCGGAGGAGTCCTGAGGTTTGTAGCGTAAATTTTTACGCTACAAACCTGCGACCCTGCATTGCAAATGTGTACCTGTGAAGCGTGGAGGTCGCTAACGCAGACCCCGAAGACAAAAAAATTGCTTAACTTACCTGCATGGTTACCAAAGAAGAGTTGAAAAAAGAAGTGGACAAACTGCCAGACAATTTACTGGAAACAGTTTATACATTGTTAAAAAACCTGGCGCTGCCTCCTAAAAAAGAAGCTAAAGAATGGACAGACAGGGATTTCAAGGGCAAGTTGGATCATACCGATATTCGTACTACCGCGTATGAGTAAACTGTTGATTGATACCAATGTTCTTGTTTATTTAAAAGACACTTCTTCCGTTTTTCACGAGGCGTCTGTCAGGCTTTTTAAAGGGAACCATCAGTTTTATACTACTTCCAAAAATTTATCTGAATATTATGCAGTGGTTACCAAAGGCGAAACCCCGCTGTTGGCTCCGCAAGAAGCCCTCCATGATATAACCGAGTTTGCATTGTACTGCACCGTTCTGTACCCGACATTATTAAGTCAGCAAAAATTATCCGAACTCATAGAAAAACATCAGCCAAAAGGGCTTAAGGTTCATGATTTCGAAATTGCTTCCATAGCTTTAGTAAGCGGTGTACTTAACATTGCAACTTTTAACCATGGCGATTTTCAACGAATTACAGGAGTAGAGGTTACCGTACCGACACGATAAGAGAAATCTTTCTGGTTATTCCTTAATCTCAAACCTGATGTTTCAGCAGGGAAAGCACAGCGATACTCACAAAAACAAACCCCCGACATTTCTGCCGGGGGTTTGTTATTATTCCTTATCCAAAAACGGATAGCGGTAATCGGTTGGCGGAACAAATGTCTCTTTAATGGTGCGCAGGGAAGTCCAGCGCAACAGGTTTACTTTTGCTCCGGCCTTATCGTTCGTGCCCGATCCACGCGCACCGCCAAAAGGCTGCTGGCCTACAACAGCACCGGTTGGTTTGTCGTTGATGTAAAAATTACCGGCCGATTGTGTCAGCTTCTTCGTTGCTATCTCAATCGCATACCGGTCTTTGGCAATGATCGATCCTGTTAAAGCATACGGTGATGTGCTATCGACTAACTCCAATGTCTTTTCAAAATCTTTCGGTTCGTACACATAAATGGTTAATACCGGCCCGAAAATTTCTTCGCACATGGTAACGGATGCCGGATCGGTTGTGACAATAACGGTAGGTTCGATAAAATAACCGGTCGATTTATCGTATTTGCCCCCGGCTATGATTTCGTTTTTCGCATTCGACCTCGCTTTCTCGATATACCCGGTAATGGAATCGAAAGCCTTTTCATCAATTACCGCATTAATGAAGTTGCCGAAATCTTCGGTAGGCCCCATCTTAAATGTGCTGAGGTCTTCCAGCAAATACTTCTTCACATCGTTCCACAAGTTTGAAGGAATGTATGCACGCGAGGCGGCCGAACATTTTTGCCCCTGGTATTCAAACGCTCCGCGCGACAGTGCTGTTGATACTTCTTTGGCGTTGGCGCTTGGGTGCACCATCACAAAATCTTTTCCTCCGGTTTCGCCCACAATGCGCGGGTAGCTTTTGTACTTATGAATGTTTGCGCCAATGGTTTTCCACATATTCTGGAATACACCGGTGCTGCCGGTAAAGTGAATGCCAGCAAAATCTTTATGATTGAAAATTACTTCGCCTGCAACAGGGCCGCTAACATATACTAAGTTAATCACACCATCCGGAAGACCGGCCTCTTTCAGCACTTCCATGATTACGTTGGCGGCATAGATTTGTGTGTTCGATGGTTTCCACACTACCGTGTTGCCCATCATGGCCACACACGTTGGCAAATTACCTGCGATAGCCGTGAAGTTGAAAGGCGTAAGCGCAAATACAAATCCCTCTAACGGACGGTACTCAATTCTGTTCCAAATGCCCGGTGACGACTCAGGTTGTTCGCTGTAAATCTCGCTCATGAAATGCACGTTAAACCGCAGGAAGTCGATCAGCTCACAAGCCGAATCGATCTCAGCCTGAAACGCATTTTTCGATTGCCCCAACATGGTAGCGGCATTCATCTTATAACGGTACGGGCCTGCCAGCAACTCGGCCGCTTTCAAAAATATGCTTGCGCGATATTCCCAACTCAAATTCGCCCATTGCTCTTTGGCCTTCAACGCTGCCGCGATGGCTTGCTCTACATGGCTTTTGTCGCCTTCGTGAAAATAACCTAAAGTATGTTTATGATCGTGTGGCGGACTTAACCGCGCTTTCTTTCCGGTGCGTACTTCTTCACCGCCAATGTACATCGGTACATCAACTTCTTTGCTACGGCCTTCGGCCAACGCCTGTTTTAACAACTGGCGCTCTTTTGAGCCGGGCGCATACGATAATACGGATTCGTTTTTAGGGAAGGGAACTTTATAAAAAGCGTTTGACATATTGAATGATTATTTGAGGACTGTAAAATTAATTAAAGAAGCTTACAAAGTTCGTGCAGGTGATGGATTTCTGCGTGCACTACGGCATTATGCCGCTGTTGTTCAACATTATAATAAACACTGTCGATAGCAGCCTGCCGCGCACCGCCAATATCGGTAATTAAGTTATCGCCAATCATCAACGCCTGCGGACTTGAAACGCTATTCTTTGCCAGGGTGTATTCAAAAATTTCTTTTGACGGTTTTTTGTGTCCGGCAGCCTGCGAGGTAACGATGTGATCGAAGTAGCGGTGCAACCCTCCGGCTGTCAATTTGGTATGTTGGATTTCTTCAAAGCCATTGGTAATGATAGACAGCTTGTATTTTCCCGACAGGTATTCGAGTGTTTGTATAGCACCGGGCATCAGGTTTGCCTTTTGCGGGCAGGTGTACAGATACTCATGCGAAATTTCGGCACAAAGTTCTGGTTCGTAGGCATCGAATGTCTGTAAAATCTGTTTGAAGCGTTCGGCACGGATTACCTCACTGCCTATTTTACCCGCATCGTACAATACCCAGAGTTCGGTATTCACACGTTTAAACTCCTGTACGAAACTGTTTTCGTTCGGCACACCTTTTTCCGCCAGAGCGTGTGCTGTATAAAGTTCCGCCAGGGTTTCTTTCGAATTGGTTTCGTAGTCCCACAACGTGTGGTCAAGGTCAAAGAAAATACAGGTATATCGGTCTTTCCGTAATGTCTTGTTCATATTCGTTTAAGCTCAAAGCTGTTTACGCCAGCCCTCCTGCTGCATTTTATTGATGGCCAGTTCGCGGTTAGAGTACAGCGTTCTGTAAAGCTGGAGGTCTTTTTCTAACTGCTGATCTTTTTGTAAGAACTGAAAAATCTGTTTAATAATTTCATACACTTCATCTTTTACCTGGTAAAAAACCCAGTGATTATACCTGCGTGATGTTAAAATACCGGCATTTTTTAAATAAATAAGATGCCGCGATGTTTTCGCTTGTGTGAAGCCTAATATTTGTTCGAGATCGGTAATGCACATTTCACCGTTGGTAAAAATCAGGTTTAAAATGCGCAGGCGCGATTCATCTGCGCAAGCTTTAAAGATTTGCGATCCTAACAAAAGGTTGAAGTTTTTTAACCGCATATATAAACTTTACCGGTATTTGAACCATCAAAGGTATTGAAATTAGGCACTTATCGGGGTTATCCTTATTTTTGAACGCCCCGAAATTATTAAAAGTTGGTTCACGTGAAGAAATCGCATTTTTTTTGGATTCTATGCATCGTAATGGTGTGCGGCATTAGTCAGGCTTCGTTAGCCCAGCAAAAACAAAGAAAGGTGATCCAACTATCGGGTGTGGTGTTAGACTCCGACACCTTAAAAAGTATGTTGCCGGGGGTAAACGTATATGTACCCAAAGCCGGACGCGGAACAAACACCAACGCACTGGGTTTTTTTTCACTGCCCGTGCTTGTAGGCGATAGCGTAGTGTTGAGTTATGTAGGCTACGAACGCCAGTATTACATTGTGCCCGACCACACCAGCGAATACCTGACCATTGTTGTGCAATTACAGCAAGATGTTACTTACTTAACCGAAGTAGTGATCACACCCTTCCCTACCGAAGAGATATTTAAAGAAGCCGTGCTGGCGTTGAACATCCCTACGGAAGACCAGAGCATTGACCGTAAAAACATAAACCAGGATTTGCTTATGCTGATGTTGAAAACCACTCCGATGGACGGGCGCGCCAACCAGCAATATGCCCTAAGCCAGTGGTCGGCCGCCCAGGGCGGGCAATACATGCCTGTAACCAACCCGTTGTTCAACGTTTTTAACTGGGCCAGGTTTTTCCGCTCGTTAAATCAGGATAAGAAGAAAAAGTAGGGACAAAGCTTTTCGCTTTTTTGACGGGGATATTCAAATTGTTTATACTTGCAGCCAAATTAATTCGAGGTGTAGCGCAGCCCGGTTAGCGCACCACGTTAGGGACGTGGGGGTCGGAAGTTCGAATCTTCTCACCTCGACCAACAGAAAGAAAAGGATTGTGCAGAAAACGCGCAGTCCTTTTCTCATAATAATTCATCATGTTTTGAGTCTTAGTTTTTTCGGGATGTAGCGCAGCCCGGTAGCGCGTCCCGACAGGTCGGGAAGGCCGTGGGTTATAAATAAGATGAGTTACTACACCTACATTATTGAGTCAACCAAAAACCAGATGTGGTATTACGGCCATACTGATGATTTGAAAAGGCGCGTTAAAGAACACAATACCGGACAAAACAAATCAACGAAAAATAAAGGCCCGTGGGAATTAATTTTCGCAAGAGAATTTGAATCGAAACTCGAAGCTAATAGATTTGAACTTTTATTAAAGTCCCTGAGAAATAAAAACTATATCCAAAAAGAGTACAGTGCTTATTTCCTGACCAGAGAATAACTTCGGGATGTAGCGCAGCCCGGTAGCGCGCTTCGTTCGGGACGAAGAGGCCGTGGGTTCGAATCCCGCCATCCCGACTTCTCAAAACCTGTTACTATAAAGCCGCCAATTATGTTTTGGTGGCTTTTACTTTTTAGCCTTAGCTCCCCATATCGTTTCTTAATTTGTTTACCTTTAAGGTATAACTATCTACTCTACCCGAATCAATAAACCCATGCACGTTCCCATCCCCACGGTACACCTGTTCGACAAGCTGGATGAGCACCTCATCACGTTGCTAAGGTCGTTACGGGCCGAAGACTGGAACAAACCAACCTTAGCAAAGCTGTGGACGGTAAAAGATGTCGCCACGCACCTGTTGGATGGGAATATCCGTATGCTTTCGATGGTGCGCGATCATTTTTTTGGTACAACACCCGGTAACATTGAAAGCTACCAGGACCTGATAAATTTTTTAAACAAGCTAAATGCCGATTGGGTAACCGCCACGAAGCGGATGAGCCCTGCCGTATTAATTGAATTGTTAGCCGTAACCGGAAAAGAGTATTGCGAATGCATTAAAACACTCGACCCGTTTGCACCCGCATTGTTTTCGGTAGCCTGGGCAGGGCAAACACAATCGCCAAACTGGTTTCACATGGCACGTGAATATACCGAGAAGTGGCATCATCAACAGCAAATTCGTGAGGCAGTTCAAAAACCCGGATTGCTGCTGGAACGTGAGTTTTATTATCCACTTATCGATACGTTCATGCAGGCTCTTCCGCACGCTTACCGGAAGGTTGAGGCACAAGTTGGTCAGGCTGTTCAGGTTACGGTAACTTCCGATGCAGGGGGCGATTGGTTTTTGGTTTATGAAAAATCGTCATGGAAGTTAACCAAGAACAAGCCTGCAAACATTGATGCCGTTGTTACGCTGCATCCGGAAACAGCCTGGAAACTCTTTACCAACGCACTCAGCGGAAATGAAGCACAAGCCCTGATAAAATTTACAGGAAACGAGGGTTTGGGCAGACCGATTCTTTCGATGTTAGCAGTAATGGCCTAATAAAAATTGGCATTGCTGAAATTTACAGACACGATAACAAACAACTACCCGGAAAACCCTAAGCAAATTCGTTTTTACAAGAAGAATAATTTGTTTGTCGCACACTTTCTATGGAGAATCGAATTTCTTAAATATCTTTGCCTGCTCGGGGGATTAGCTCATTTGGCTAGAGCGCTTCGCTGGCAGTGAAGAGGTGATCGGTTCGAATCCGATATTCTCCACACAAAGTCCGTTTCAAGCGGACTTTTTTCATTTATATCCTCACAAAAGCCAAAATTACCTTCCAAAAGGTTTTATAGCTTTTAACAAAAACCCCTGATACCCTAATGAGGCGATTCACCTACATTTGCGCGCTTAACTCACTGAAAGAAAGGTTAATTAACGTTAACAGGTGTAACCATTAACTGCATTTCGGGGTTGGCATAAAAGTGATACAAAACCTGAAAATGAAAAAAACACACATTTTATTTCTTCTTGCTGTAATAACCTTCCCGGCATGGGCGCAAACACCTAAAGGGAACGGTAAAATTTCCGGGCAGGTGATTGATGCCGAAACCAACCAGCCGGTAGAATTTGCCAACATTGTGCTGACCGATGTAAAAGCCGCAAAAACCGTAGATGGCGCTATGTGTGACCTGGAAGGGAAATTCGCCCTCACCAAAGTGGCCGAAGGAACCTATACCTTATCCGTTACATTTATCGGCTACGAAACCAAAGTAATTGAAAACCTCGTGATCGGTGATAAAAAAACCGACATCGACCTGGGGAAAATAAGCCTGAGCACTGGTGCAAAAGTATTAAACGAAGTAGTGGTAGAAGGCCAGCGTGAACTCATTGAAGAAAAAGTTGACCGCACCGTATATAATGCCGAACAGGATGCCACTACCCGTGGCGGTGATGCCAGCGATGTATTGAAGCGCGTGCCCATGTTATCGGTAGATATGGACGGTAACGTATCCATGCGCGGCAACTCGAACATTACCGTGCTCATTAACAATAAACCCTCTACGGTAATGGCCAGCAGCATTGCCGATGCTTTAAAGCAAATCCCGGCCGATCAGATTAAAAGCGTAGAGGTGATCACCTCGCCTTCCGCCAAGTACGATGCCGAAGGTTCGGCAGGTATTATCAACATCATCACTAAAAAGAATACGTTACAGGGCGCTACACTAAACATTAACGGAGGCATTGGCTTGCGCAGTTCCAACTTAGGACTAAACGGAAATTACCGCAAAGGCAAAATGGGCTTTTCATTAGGCGGCTTTGGAAGAACAAGCTATAACGTAAAGGGGAGTTTTAGGAATGAAACCAGCACACTCATAGATGATGGAGGAACGAGTGATCCAAGCGATGATGTTTGGTTTTCTACCGGTCAGTTTGCCGATACCCGCAGAAACGATTTGAACGGCCGTTACACATTAGGATGGGATTACGATATTAATGAGCGCAACTACCTGGCAGCATCGGTACGGTTTGGGGTAAGAAATGGTAACAACTATCAGGATCAGATTACGAGAGAAACTCCTATTGGAAATATTGTGCAGGTTTGGGACTCAAAAACTGCCGACAAGTCAAACAACATTGATGTAAGTTTAGATTATACCAAAACCTTCGAGAAACCTCAACGTGAACTGAGCTTTGCAACCCAGTTTAGCCGTAACAACCGTAACAATAATTTTTATAACAGTTATTACAACACGGCCAGCATCATTGACAGCCTGGGTAAAAACGTAAACACAAGTTTTAACCAGGAAATTACCGCACAATTAGATTATCAAACCCCTATTAAGGATAATCAAATGCTGGAAATTGGTGCAAAGAATATCGCACGAAAGGTATCCAGCGATTACAATACATTTTATGGGTATCCGGGCGGGGCGTATATTGAAGACACGCAACGTCAAAACAATAGCAATGCACTTAACTACGACCAAAATGTAACTTCGGGGTACGTTTCTTATACGCTTACTACTAAAAATTCAATCAGTGTTAAGGCCGGTACACGCTACGAATACACTATTATAAATGCAAGTTTACGTGTACCTAACCCGGAGTTAGACAATCCCGAAATCCCATCGTACGGTGTACTTGTACCCAGTCTTAACCTTTCTAAGAAATTAAAGAATGGCAATACTGTAAAACTTGCATATAACCGAAGGATTCAACGGCCGTCAATACAATTCTTAAACCCTAACCGCCAGGCATCAAACCCGTTATATCCTACACAGGGTAATCCTAACCTCGATCCTGAGTACACCAATAATTACGAGATCGGGTACAGTTCGTACATCAAAAATGTTACACTTAATCTTTCCGGGTTTATGCGTAACACAAGGGGCTCTATCCAGAGTTTCCGAGAAGTGCTTGCGGCAGATACCATCCTCACAACCTACAGGAATATGGGAAAAGAAGACGCCTACGGTATTAGCATTTTTACAGGTGTGAACATCGGTGGTAAATTTACCCTGAATGGCGGTGGCGATATTTATTATGCAGACCTGAATAACAACAAACAAGGCGAAGAAGCCGCCAGTAACAGCGGTTGGGTTTGGAGCGGACGGATGTTCGGTAATTATTCTTTACCGAAAGACTGGGCTATACAGTTCTTCGGTTTCTACCGGGGCAATCGTATAAACCTGCAAGGCTCGCAAGGCGGTTTCGGAACGTACAGCATGGGCTTGCGCAAAGAGTTTAATGAGAAGAAGGCAAGCATCGGTCTTGCGGCTGAAAACTTCTTTACCACGTCCATGAAAATCAAAAGCGAAACAAACACACCAACCATCGAACAACGCAGCGTAAACACTATGCGCAACATGAGCGTGCGCGTTACATTCACCTACCGCATCGGTAAAATGGGCTTCGATAACCAACAGCGCCAGCGCAAAAGAAAATCGATTAACAATGACGACATGAAAGATGGCGGTGGTGGAGGAAACGATATGGACGACCAAAACAACATGGGCGGACAAGGCGGCCAGCGTGGCGGAAACAACGGATCGTTTAACACAAACAATGTAAACGCCCTGCCCGATTCTGCCTTAGTAGCTGATGTACACGCTATCGTAGATGCTGCCGGAACCTGGTCGTACACCATCGAATCGCCTCAAGGCGCCAACACCGGCACATTCGAAATCAAAAAAGAGGGCAATGTATATAGCGGCAGCATTACAAATGCCCGTACCAATACAGCAACACCGTTTGAAACGGTAACGGTTAACGGCAACGAGCTTACCGCTACTTACACGATGAGTTTTGGAGGCAACACCGTACCGGTTACACTAAAAGGTATTATTACGGAGAATAGCTTTGTTGGCAATGCCAGTTTCGGGCAGTTCAGAACTACTCCGATTAAGGCAACAAAAAATTAATTATCCATAGCCACGGGTTTAAACCCGTGGCTATGGAATTATAAAATACTCCTGATTTTCCGGATCACCTCCGGGTCTGCCGTACGCAGTTTGTACTCTGTTCCTCCGGCTGAACCCATGCCCGCGATCTGCGGATTTTGATAATGCATTTCACTATCCGCGTAAGCGACAGCCGAAAAATGGATTTCGTTAACACCTGCTTGTTTCACCAGGTCTGTTACGTTTTCGAAATTAACACCCGAACCCGCCATGATGGCAATCCGTCCATCGGCACGCTTTACAAGTTCGGCAATAAGCGCAGCACCATCCGGAGCGATGGCCTGATGGCCAGAGGTAAGAATGCGGTCGAAACCAACTTCAATACAATCTTCCAGCGCTTCAAAGGGATCGCGGGTCATATCAAACGCACGGTGACAGGTAACTTTTAACGGCCGTGCCTTATCAATTAATTCTTTACATCTTTTTTTATCGATTGTGCCATCGGCATTCAGTATGCCAAACACAACACCATCGGCACTCAGTTTCTGGCACTGCATGATGTCACGTTTCATGGCGTGATACTCGTACGTGGAATACAAAAAATCACCGCCACGCGGACGAATCATCACATACAAATCCATACTTACCTGTTGCCGCACAACTTCGATCGTCCCAAACGATGGTGTTGTGCCGCCCTCGCCCGGATTATCGCACAATTCAATGCGGTCGGCTCCACCCTCTTGCGCACGAATGGCCGACACTATGTTATATACAACAATTTCAATAGTCATGTTACGGGAAATAGCTTGATGCTTTAACAACTACGTGGTTTTTATCGGGCGTTGTGAGGGTGTATAAAAATGTATTGGTTGTTGAATACGCTCCTATCTCGCCATCTTTCGATAAGGCTAAGAACGCTACGTTCAACTCTTTGGCTTTGTCGCCCTGTTTTTTTATTACACGCTTTACGGCTTCTTCGCACGCCTGTTGTGGTGTGCGTCCGTGCCGCATGAGTTCAACTACGGTATGGCTTCCGGCAATACGGATCATCTCTTCGCCTACCCCGGTAGCGGTGGCTGCACCAATCTCTCCATCGACATATAATCCCGCACCAATAATGGGCGAGTCGCCAACGCGACCGTGCATTTTATAGGCCATGCCGCTGGTGGTACACGCGCCCGACAGTTTACCGTTTACATCTAACGCCAACAGCCCGATGGTATCGTGGCCAAGTTTAAAAATGTTGTGATCGGGCTTATACTCCGATTTCTTCAACCACTCCTTCCACATCTTTTCGGCATGATCGGTTAACAGGTTTTCTTTTTTAAAGCCGTTATCCAACGCGAATTTTTCGGCACCTGCACCTACGATCATCACGTGCGGTGTTTTTTCCATCACCATGCGTGCGATGGAAACCGGGTGCTTAAACCCTTGCACGAATGCTACCGATCCGCAATTACCCTGATCGTCCATGATACAGGCATCGAGCGTAACGTTGCCTTCGCGGTCGGGCAACCCTCCGTAGCCTACCGATGTATCTTCGGGATCAGCTTCGGCCACGCGACCGCCCTGTTCAACGGCATCTAACGAACGGCCTCCGGCTTTCAGCACGTTCCATGCAGCGGTGTTTGCCCCAACATTAGGCCATGTAGAAACGATGATGGGTTTGTTTTCAATTAATTTACCCAAACCAAAGGTTTGTTGAAGCGGGAGCATAACTGCGCCCAGCGTAGTTAATCGTAAAAAATCTCTGCGGTTTGCCATGATGTGATATTGGTGCTCCGAAGGTAGTATTCCTATCCGGGATTTATAATGTGGAACGACAGATAAAATTAGATTTGCAATCTAACGGATTATAAATCAGGAGCAGTATGTGATTATGTCAAAATTCGATTCTAACACCACCTGATGGAACAAAAATCGCTATCAATATGATGCAGATAATACCACCTATCAAGAAGTACTTCAATCTACTCCGCGTCTTCGTCACAAATCTATTAAAACCCTGATCCTCGTATAATGCTGGAAAGTCATCTCTGTCGGGAAAAAACTCCAAGTAATTAAAGAATCCATGATATCGGTCATAGAGTAAGTCGTAGTCAGATTTCGACAAAACGCCTCTGTCTTTGAAGTCATCAATGAATCGCCTTAGCTTGAAAATCCGCCATTTATTGATGGTGATCAAAGAAATCCAATGAATAGGAGTTGACACTGCTATTAATAAATAGAAAGTCTTTAATGTGGTGCTCATTTGTATTCTTGTATTAAGTTCTAATGTCAATCGAACCATTTACTGCTTCTCCTGTTCGACATTTGTAATGTCGAACGACAGATAAAATTGGGTTTGTAATTCAACGTAAACCCTAATCATCTTGGTTCGGAATTACAAATTCCGAACAGTACGAAATTCCTAACAGTACGGTCTTCTCAAATTTGTCTGGGCAACGTAAAGTAAAATTTAGTTCCTTTCCCAAACTCACTTGTTACGTGCATTTGCCCTCCGTGCTTTTCAACAAAATTCTTACTGAACAATAATCCAAGCCCTGAACCTTTCTCTCCGCTTGTACCCATTGAACTGTTCCGTTGGCCGCGAATAAAAAGTTGGCCAAGCTGTTCCGGTGTCATGCCCACACCGGTATCGGCCACACTGATTTCAATCATATTACCGGTTATTGCTTTCGCTGATATTGAAATCTCTCCGTTTTCGGTAAACTTGTTCGCATTGGCTATAAGGTTTCTCAAAACGGAATGTATCATATTCTTGTCGCACATAACCGTATAGTTTGTATCGATCGAACTGATTATTTTATTATTCTTTCCTTCCGATATGATCGTTTCGTCTATGATCGTGTCATCCACTAAATCGAATAATGAAATGGGTGTTTTTTTAAATCCACCTTCTGAAATCTGAGAGCTACTCCATTCGAGCAAATTGGTTGCTAAATTATTTACAAGTTTAAGCGTGGTTTTGATTTTCGGAAAATGTTCTACAATACGCTCTGCCGGAACCTGGTATTTATCATGCAACGAAAACAAACCTATCAACGAATTCAACGGGCTTTTTACATCATGGCTTATGACTGAAAACAACTGATACAGTTCTTCTTTGCGCCTGATTTCATCATCAATGTTCAGGAATGCAACAAATTGTGTAGGCCCAAAAAGTGAAGCCTTTACTTCATACCATATATACCCTCTGTTTTTTGTAAAAAGTAGCGTCTTCTTCGACACAAAATCCTGCCCTGTGTTTACAGCATCACTTACTAATTTTGTCCATTCATCTTTTATTGATTGAGCATATTCTCTGTCGGGGTAAACGGTTGAAAACCAATCTTCAAATGTTGGTATTTCTTCGATGGTATATCCAAGTTCTTCTGTGAATTTCTTGTTGACTAAGATATGATACCGCTCATTTCTTTCGTTCAAATCGGATATTAAAATTGGATAAGGCAAAAAATCAAAAACCTTTGCATCGGTTAAGATTTCAACTTTATTGGTTCTGCCTTGTAGCTTTTTCATTAAAGTTTAGGTTCATTTAGATTAAAGCTTCTACTGACAATATTTTTCAGGTCAATTTCCCTTTAGTATATCCGGATTGCGAATCCTAATTATCCGGGTTCGGAATTACAAATCCCGAACAGTCCTAAGTAGAGCATCAATTACCTGATTTATTATATGCCTCAATAATTTTATCTATATGTCTAAATTTCAACTCTTCCGAATTTACTTTATCGACTAAATCTTGTCGGTCATTTATTATTTCAATTATCTTCTCTTTAAATGTCTCTCTATTTATGCATATTACACTTTCTTCCTTATCAATAACCAAATATATAAAATTAGCATAGTCTGTTGCCATAATACCCATTCCTGGAATAATCATCGCGGAATAACTATACTCTGGAATTTCATATAACTCTAATTCTCCTTTGCAAATTCGTTTAGCTTCAACTATATCTAAAATCCTCTTTTTATCTTCGGATGGTTTAATGTTTGTAAAGATTTTAAAAGTATCCTTTTTATGTGCATATTCTTTAACTTCCAGACTATAAAAAATTTGGGGACTATCTTTTGGGTTTTTATATAACTTTATTTTGGTACCTCTATCTTTAAAGCCAACTTCAAATTTCAGATACCCGTTTATTGTTCTATCGTCTCTTGTCTTAACATATCCGTTAAACTTGGCCTCCCAATTCTTTTGGCCAAAAGCAATGATTGAAGTTACTAATAAAATCGTAGTTATAGTTAATTGTTTCATTTATCTTTTTAATGTCCGACTGTTCGGTATTTTTAACTATTCAATAACCCTGCGCGCTGTACGGAAACGTTTTACATAATAATCGGCATACAGGTTGGTTTCAACAACACCAAGTGAGGTTGATGAATGAATAAACTTTACGTTGTCTTTTTTTCGCACATCGGTTACGAGGCCAACATGGGTGATTTTCTTTTTCTTGTTGCCCGTAGCAAAAAACACGAGGTCGCCCGGCCGTAAATCGGCCATCTTTACTTCCTTGCCCGCCTTGCTTTGTGCTTCGGAGGTGCGCGGCAGCGTCATGTCAATGGCTTTAAACGAATTTAACAGCAACCCCGAGCAATCCATGCCCGAGCGTGTAGTACCGCCATACTTATACGGAGTGCCCACAAACGTTCGGGCGGTGGTAACCACTTTTTCCACACGTTCATCGCGTGCAGTCATTTTTTTGTGCGAGGCGCACGACACCAAAAAAACTGATACCAGTAAAATGCCTGATAGCGGAAGCTTTTGATTAATTTTGAGTTTAAAAAATAGCTTCATCTCAAAAAAGTTTAAAAAATAATATTTCAAATATACACCATTCATGGCATTTGCAGAAGTTACCAACAGCATTGTAAGCGAATTAGAGGCCATTGTAGGCTCTGACAACATCTTAATTGACGATGAAAAACGTTACGATTACTCGCACGACAAAACCGAAAACTATTCTTTCCTGCCCGATGTAATCGTAAAGCCGGGTACTCCGGAAGAAATCAGCCGCATTTTAAAACGGTGCAGCGATCTGAACATTCCTGTAACGCCTCGCGGTGCGGGCACGGGGTTGGCCGGTGGCGCATTGCCCGTACAAAAAGGTGTTGTTATATCAATGGAGCGGTTCAATAAAATCCTCGATATTGATGAACTGAACCTTCAGGCCACGGTTGAGCCGGGTGTGATCACCGAAGTATTTCAAAATGCCGTGAAAGAAAAAGGGTTGTTTTACCCGCCCGATCCGGCCAGCAGCGGCTCATGCTTTATTGGCGGCAATGTTTCCAACAACAGTGGCGGCCCGAAGGCGGTGAAGTATGGCGTTACCCGCGATTATGTTTTGAGCTTACAGGTTGTTTTGCCAACCGGTGAGATCATCTGGACAGGTGCCAATGTTTTAAAGAACTCAACGGGTTACAACCTAACACAACTGATGTGCGGCAGCGAAGGCACACTGGGCATTATCACAAAAATTATTTTTAAGCTGCGCGGCTATCCGCAAAAAAATGTATTGCTCTTAATGCCTTTCGTAACCAACGAAGAAGCCTGTCGTGCCATTGCCGCGATTTTTACGGCTGGCATTCAACCTTCGGGTATGGAATTTTTTGAGCGCGAGGCTGCACTCAAAACCATCGACTACGTTGAAAAAATTTATGCCGCTAAAGTAACCATGCCCTTTCCGGAAAACATGGATGCTTATTTATTATGTGAACTTGACGGCAACGATGAAGAAGTATTAATGCGCGATGCCGAACGGGTAATGAATGTTGTTGAACAGTTTCAGGCCGGTGAAATTTTGTTTGCCGAAACGGCAGCACAAAAAGAAGAGTTGTGGAAAATTCGTAAAAACATTTCGCCTGCCGTGAACGCTTACACGTTAACCAAGTCTGACGATGTGGTGGTGCCGCGTGCCAACTTACCGAAACTTATCAAAGGCATTAAAGACATCGGCAAACAGTATGGTTTCAACACGGTTTGCTTCGGTCACTTAGGCGATGGTAATCTGCACGTAAATATTTTAAAGGAACAAATCAGCGAAGCCGACTGGGAAACGAAAATACCCGAAGGCATTGGCGAAATTTTTAAACTCACCGTTTCGTTGGGCGGAACGCTCTCGGGCGAACACGGCATTGGTATTGCCAAGCGGCCGTATATGCCTATTGCTATGAGCGAAGTAAACCTGGAGCTGATGCGCGGTATCAAAAAAGTTTTCGACCCGAAAGGCATTCTCAATCCGGGTAAGATTTTTTAAGAACGAACTTCACGTAATCTTAACCGCAGAGACGCTAAGGGCGCAAAGAAAACATACAAAATCAAAAAAACTTAGCGTTCTTAGCGTCTCTGCGGTTAAACATTCAGACTAAACACTAATTACACCCAAATCGGCTCGCCTTTTTCAAACTCTTTTACATTGTGTTTGATCACTTCGTGCAGATCGTTGGTTTGGGTAAACACCGCAAGCTGTCGTTCGGAGCTGTTGCCTTTTTCGAGGATGTTATGCAATGTGGCCGTATAAGATTCATACCCCAGCGATTTCGCATACGGTGCGAGGCGGTCTAACCAAAAACGTATATCGTCTTCTACGGTTATGGTTTTTTTATTGGTGGTGATGATCATCTCGCCCTTTAACCCGTAGCGGATGGCGCGCCATTTATTTTCGCGGAACAACCAACGCTTTAATGTTTTATGTTTTAGCTCCCACTCGTGCTGATGATCTTCATACCAATACGCCAGCATTTGTACGAATGCGGCAATGGCCATCGCTTCGGCAAGTGTTGCAGGTTCATCGCACATCCGCAGTTCTAATGTTCCAAACTCAGGGCTTGGCCGCAGGTCAAGCCATAAATCGTGTATGCTTTTGATCGAACCGGTACGCGCAAGGGTATTGTACATTTTTTCAAATCCTTTCCAATCATTTACCAAATGGGGCATACCCGCAGTGGGCATGGCTTCGTACATGGTTGGCCGCACACACGCAAGCCCGGTGTTGATCGAATGCCAGAACGGTGAGCTTGCCGAAAGCGCTAACAGGTGCGGTACAAAATGCAGAAAGAAATTATGATAACAGATACACGTATCGCCCGACCGCATACCCAAATGAATGTGCATACCGTACACAGCCATCCTACGGATGATCCACTGGTTGCGATCCATCAACTCGTTATAACGTGGCGATGGTGTAACCAACCTGTCGCGGTAATCGGCTTCGGGGTGGGTTCCGGTCGAAGAAATTTTTAAATCAATTTCATTAGCCTTTTCCCGCACAATGCCCAATAACTGTTTCAGTTCTTTTTGCGCGTCAAACACGGTCGAACAAACTCCTGTAATGATCTCTAACGAACTTTGAAAGAACTCGGGCTTAATTTGTGTGTGGTTGGCACGTTCGATAATTTCATGTGCACGGGGCGTGAGCAACAGCGATTGGTTGTCAATCACCTGAAATTCTAACTCAACGCCTAAGGTTAAAATGCGCTCGTTCGACTTAAAAACAAGATTCGTATTTTTCATGTAGTGTGCAATTATAAGGTATTTTTATCTTTACGATCCTGAAAAAAATCATATATGTGTGGTATCACGGGCATTTTTGCTTTTAACCTTGTCGGAAAATTCAACAAAGTAAATGTTGCTGCGGCAACACAACGCCTTGAACAGCGCGGCCCCGACAACCAGAACATCTATAACGATAATTGGGTTGCGTTAGGTCACCGCAGACTGTCCATTATTGATACCTCGTCCGTTGCACACCAACCCATGTGGGATAGCAACGAACGCTACTGCATTGTGTTTAACGGTGAGATTTTTAACTATCGTGAACTTCGCGCCCGGCTTGAACGCGAGGGTGTACAATTTAATTCCCAGTCCGACACCGAAGTTTTGTTAAACCTCTACATCCGTGAGAAAGAACAGTGCCTGCAAAAACTCAACGGCTTCTTCGCCTTTTGCATATACGATAAAGAAGAACAAACATTTTTTATAGCCCGCGACCGATACGGTGTAAAACCGCTGTTGTACGTTTTCGATGAAGATAAGTTTCTGTTTGCTTCTGAAATGAAATCCATCATTCAGTACGGCATCGATAAAACAATCGACTACACTGCGCTGCACACGTATTTACAACTGAATTACATTCCCGCACCGAACACAATTTTTAAGCATGTAAAAAAACTTCTTCCCGGACACTATTTAACAATTGTCAATTGTCAATTAACAATTAACAATTATTACGACATTCCGAGTGAAGAAAACAAAACTATTTCGTACGACAACGCTAAAGAAAAATTAAAAGAACTTCTGGACGCCTCTGTACAGCGAAGATTGATTTCGGATGTTCCGTTAGGGGCATTCCTGAGCGGTGGAATTGATTCGTCTGTTATTACAGCACTCGCCAGCAAGCACAAGCCCGATCTGCATACATTTTCCATCGGGTTTAAGGATGAAAAGTTTTTTGACGAAACACATTACGCAAAACTTGTAGCCGATCATTTTAAAACCGAACACACTGTTTTTTCGCTCACCAATAATGATCTGTACGAACACGTTCACAACATTTTAAACTACATTGACGAACCGTTTGCCGATTCATCGGCCATTAACGTATATATTTTAAGTAAGCAAACACGCAGGCACGCGACTGTTGCCCTTTCGGGCGATGGTGCCGATGAACTGTTAGCCGGTTACAACAAACACGCTGCGTTTTACCGGTCGTTTCATCCGGGCATAAAAGAAAAAGCCGTAAGCGCATTAAGTCCGCTTTGGAATATGATTCCGCAATCGCGCAATAACGCGGTGTCGAATAAAGCCCGCCAATTCGCACGGTTTGCCGATGGCATGAAACTCAGTCCGCAAGAACGCTATTGGCGTTGGGCTGCCTTTGCCGGTGAAACACAAAGCAAAAAACTATTAACCGCACAGGCTGCCGAACAAATTTCGGATGAACACTATCATCTATTAAAGACCGAATTACTGAAACACATCGGTAACTCCGGCAGCCTGAACGAAATTTTGCGTACCGATACCGGATTAGTGTTACCGAACGATATGCTCACCAAAGTCGATTTAATGAGCATGGCCAACGGGTTAGAAGTACGCACGCCTTTTTTGGATGTTGAAGTAGTGAACTTCATTTTCTCGTTACCGGAAGATTTCAAAATCACCAACACCATACGCAAGCGGGTTTTACAGGATACTTTCCGCGATGTATTGCCAGCCGAATTGTATAACCGTCCGAAGAAGGGGTTTGAAGTACCGTTGTTAAAATGGTTCCGCAACGAAATGAAGTCGTTGATTGTTGATGACTTGCTCTCGAAAAAACTCATTGAAGAACAAGGTATTTTTAACTATACCGAAATCGAAAAATTAAAAAAACAGCTTTTCTCTTCTAATCCGGCCGATGTACACGCACGTATCTGGGGGTTAATTGTGTTTCAGGTTTGGTGGAAGAAGTATTTAGGCAATCCGTAATTTTCTTGTTGAGTTCGCCTTTATAACCACATAGTAACATAGTCTATGACAACTAAAAAATATCTTGACGACCTCACGTATGCGATAATTGGAAGTGCAATTGATGTTCACAAAGCAATGGGCAGGGGGCTACTCGAAAGTGTTTATCAGCAATGCCTGAAAGAGGAGTTATTACATAGGAAAATAAATTTTCTCACAGAGATGAAAGTTCCTGTCGAGTACAAAGGAAAGCCATTAGCTATTGATTTCAGGTGCGATTTATTTGTGGAACAGTGTATTGTTGTAGAACTAAAGTCAGTGCAGGAAATCACTCCTGTTTTTGAAGCACAACTTCTTACCTACATGAAACTATTGAAATGTCCGAAGGGCATTCTGATCAATTTCAACTGTTCAAATATTTTCCACGAAGGGCAAAGAACTTTTGTTAATGAGTATTTCAAGTTATTGCCTGATCAATAATGAAAGTCATATATCTTTACCTAACGAATCATGCAGTAACAGCACCTCCGCTATTGTGATTTTTGCCTGCAAAACTATGACCGCCTGTTCGTTTCTCCGGCAAAACTTAGATATTGCACGAATATCAACCTCTAATAACGTAGTTAATGTAACTATGTAACTATGTAACTATGTGGTTAAATATGGTTTAGGCATTATCTGTACATAACTTCAAAAAAACAGTAGACTTGTTCAATAATAACTCACTATGAAAAACCTACTCCGCCTCGAAGAAGTCGCCATGTTTGGGCTTGCGTTATACCTCCATTCATTATTACCCTACGCTGGCTGGGTGTTTTGGGCATGGTTGCTCGCACCCGATGTAAGCATGATCGGTTACGCCATCAATACAAAAGTTGGGGCAATCCTGTACAACATCGTTCACCATAAAGCATTAGCCGTAATGTGTTATGTGGCCGGTTCTTTTTTGGCAATACCTGAACTCATGCTGGCCGGAGTGGTGTTATTTGCACACAGCTCGATGGATCGCGTGTTCGGTTACGGACTTAAATATGCCGATGATTTTAAGAATACTCACCTCGGCTGGATAGGGAAATGACAAAACTCTACATCAAAAACATGGTGTGCAACCGCTGTAAACTGGCGGTAAAAAACGAACTAAAAAAACACCGGTTAACGTATCGTTCGCTTGAATTGGGCGAGGTCGATCTTGTGGACACCCCTACCCCTCAGCAACTTAAAAAATTTGATGAGGGTTTACGCGCACTCGGCTTTGAGCGGATTGAAGACAAACAAGCACGTATCGTTTCTAAAATCAAAAACACCGTGATTGATTTTGTTCGAAACGAAAATCATTCGAAAAAAGAAAATCTTTCTTCGCTCGTCAGCAATTCACTGAACAAAGATTACGCTTCGCTAAGTGCATTGTTTTCGCAAGCCGAAGGCATTACCATCGAACACTATGCCATCCTGCAAAAGATTGAGTACGTGAAAGAACTACTCGTGTACGATGAACTCTCGCTAAACGAAATCGCTTATCAACTGCATTACAGTAGTGTACAACACCTGTCGGCACAATTCAAAAAAGTTACCGGATTAACGCCATCGGCTTTTAAGAAAAACATCAACCGCAGTCGTAAACCCCTCGACCGCATATAACTCCCCATGAGTATCGTGTTTTCAACTTCCAAAAAAAATACAAGTTTCATACTTTTTTAACCACATAGGAACATTGCAACTGTTAGACGACATTAGACATCATCGCTATTGTGATTTTGCTTGCAAACTACGGTTATCTATTTATTATTTCTGCAAAGCATAGTCCCGTCCCGATAACTATCGGGATCGGGAATAGATAGCTTCCGCGTCTTGATAGTACCAACAAAACGCTATGTTCCTATGTGGTTAAAAGCTGATACTCATATAACTCTTTCCTAAAATTATGTAACACCGGCACAAGCCGGTATTCGTATCTTTAACCCCGATTAATTAAGGATAAGGTATGGAACGCACCTATAAAATAGCCGGCATGACGTGCAGTGGCTGCAAGTCGATTGTGGAAAAAGCCATTCAATCGGTTCACGGAGTTAACAATGCCACGGTAAATCTGGAGGAATCAGAAGTACACATTATCAGTGAAAACGAAATAGCGGTAAGTGAACTTAAAAAAGCATTAGCCCCTCACCCACACTATCAGTTAATCGAACATGGCGAATTACCGCTTGCGCCATTGCCCAGTATCAAACGCAGGCAACATACTCCTACATCCGGCAACGGGAAATACTATTGCCCTATGCTTTGCGAGGGCGATAAAAAATACGATGCCCCGGGCGATTGCCCCGTATGCGGAATGCCCTTGGTGCAGGAACAGACCATCAGTTTTAACAAACCCGAAGAAGAAGATACTACTTATAAAGCAACCGTAAAGAAATTCCGGATAGCTGTATTGTTTACGCTGCCCATCTTTGTAATTGCGATGGGCGAAATGGTTGGCTTACACCTGAACCATATCGCCAGCGCCACAACGTGGGGATGGATACAATTTGCGTTATCGATACCGGTATTGTTTTACGCGTGTTTCGATTTTTTCAAACGCGGTTACCGTTCCATCGTACAATGGTCGCCCAATATGTGGACACTCATCAGTTTGGGTGCAGGTTCGGCCTATTTGTTTAGCGTTGTTGCGTTGTTGTTCCCCGATATATTTCCGCACCAGTTTAAAATGCACGGCACAGTGCATTTATATTTTGAAGCGGCAACGGTTATCCTCACGTTAATTTTATTAGGACAAGTTTTAGAACTTCGCGCGCACCATCAAACCAATAGCGCAATTCGTGAATTGTTAAGCTTGGTTCCGCCCGAAGCCACGGTGCTTCACCACGGAAAAGAACACCGTGTACCCATCAAACAAATTAACGTTAACGACATCCTGCGAATAAAACCCGGTGAAAAAATTCCGGTTGACGGAATAGTTACAACAGGCTCAAGCGCCATTGATGAGTCGATGATTACCGGTGAGCCAATGCCCGTGAGCAAAACAACCGATGATGCCGTAACGGCCGGAACTGTAAACACTACCGGAAGCTTTGAAATGCGCGCTACAAAAATCGGTGCCGATACATTGTTGGCACAAATTATTGAACTTGTTAACCAGGCAAGTCGTACCAAAGCGCCAATCCAAAACTTAGCCGATAAAATCTCAACCTATTTCGTTCCGGTTGTTGTGGCTATATCGGGCTTATCATTTATTGCGTGGGCAGTTTGGGGGCCTGAACCTGCATTGGTGTATGCGTTTGCTAATGCCGTAACTGTATTGATCATTGCGTGCCCGTGTGCGTTGGGGCTGGCAACGCCTATGGCCATTATGGTGGGCACAGGTCGCGGAGCCAAATTGGGCGTGTTGGTAAAAGAAGCTCGCGTGCTCGAAGAATTGGAAAAAGTAAACGTGTTGCTGATCGACAAAACCGGAACGTTAACCGAAGGCAAACCAGCGTTTCAGTCGGCTACATCACTAAACACTGCCTTCACCGAAAACGATGTGTTTGTATATGCCGCTTCTGCGGAAGCAAACAGCGAACACCCGTTGGCACACGCCTTGGTGCATTACGCAAAAGAGAATAATGTTTCGTTATATCCGGCCAGTCAGTTTCAATCCGTAACCGGAAAAGGCATTACCGCTTCAGTCAATACCAAACAAGTAAGCGTAGGAAATCTCGGTTTTATTCAGGGCTTGAACGTATCGCCCGATACCACTACACTTCAAACCATCCAACAAAAACAACAACAGGGCGAAACCGTAGTGTATGTAATGATTGATGGTTTGTTAGCCGGATATGTTAGCGTGGCCGATACCATAAAACCGAACGCCATCGACATGGTGAAGCAACTGCAACAACAAGGTTTAAAACTTATTATGCTCACAGGCGACAATGCCAACACGGCACAAAGCATTGCCCGCACATTAGGACTTGACGATTTTAAAGCCGATCAGTTGCCACACGATAAACTTGATGTTGTGAAGCAACTCCAGCAAGAAGGCAACATCGTGGCGATGGCAGGCGATGGCATTAACGACTCACCCGCATTAGCGCAGGCTAACGTAGGCATTGCGATGGGCACCGGCACCGATGCGGCCATACAAAGCGCAGGCATTACGTTGGTGAAGGGCGACTTATCCGGGATTTTGCGAGCCAAAAAACTGAGCCACGATGTTATGCGCAACATCCGGCAGAATTTATTCTTTGCGTTTGTTTACAACGCTATTGGTGTACCCATTGCAGCCGGGTTGTTGTTTCCGTTTTTCGGATTACTCCTCAGCCCTATGTTAGCCGCGTTGGCCATGAGTTTAAGTTCGGTTTCAGTGATTGGGAATAGTTTGAGGTTGAGACGCTAAGGTAATTTTCAATTAAAAAACTGGTATATTTAAAAAATGTAATAACTATATTCGAGTGTTGATGGCAATGCAGCCTCGGACAAATTGGATCACTTAGAGAGAGGAATGAAAAATCTAATCTTAATTATGACTCTTGTGACAATCATGACTGGTTGTCAATATGACCCATATGCCGACAAATACACAGTTGTTGAACCGACTGACAATGACGTAATAGGGACGTATGAGTACGACTTTCAAACAGTTGACCATTCGGTAGACAAAGAAAAATTAAAGAGAAGTGGGGCGACCATTACAATTAACGAAGACAAGACATATAAGATTGAAAAACTACCTTATTTCAAAGAAGTCGGAGTATTGACATATAAGTTTGACAAGCAAATCTCTATTTCTGGTACGTGGACAATTCAGGAAATTGGAGCGGTGGACTTTGGTAATGGAAATATCAAAAAACATTGGGGACTAATACTTGAATCAGCACCAGACGAATTAAAGTACGCTGGACTAATGGGGACTGAAAAACCGAACGGGATAATTTTTGGATTTGGCGATCCCGACTCTGGAGAAGTAATGACATTAAACAAAAAGTGAGGGCAGACTGTACAGCTACCAACAATGTGTTTAGACCATTGTGTGTCGGTCTGACGTTTATTATTTTTAACACCACACTGTTACTTCAGCCTCCTCAACTCGGCCTCCGCAGCAATAAACCCAAAAGCCGAAAAGTTTTCCCCATTTACTACTTGTGTAAAAATTTCTTTTGCACGAACGGTATCACCTTGTGTTAAATACCAGTTGCCCACACCGTAACCCTGCGTGGCTAAGGCAAGATCAATATCGGTATTTTCGGTACTTACTTTCAGCAGGTCATCGGCTGGCAGCAAGCCCTTGTACATCTGCAAGCGTAAATAATATGAGTCGTTCTCGATGATGTTCATGCTGTCGGGTGAAATACGGCTTAAAACTTTTTGCGCTTCATCTTTCATACCTAATTTTTGGTACGTCATGTACAGCCAGTCGGCCGTGGCGCAGATAAGATCATCGTTGTTCGATACCAGCATACATTGTTCGTATGCTTTCGAGGCGCTCTCAAAATCGCCCTGTAAATAATGTGCAAGCCCTAAATGATACCACACATTAAACTGCGTAGTGGATAAGGGTATGTTCAGTTTATTCGGAATACCATCGGGTTCAATTTCTAATGGCTGGCGCGGCATAAGGGCTGCCGCCTGTTGAAAATCGGCTGTTGCTTTGGCAAACTCACGCACCGTAATGTAGCGATGCCCGCGATGGCGGAACAACTTGTATGAATCAGGGAATTTTTCAATACCATCGCTAAACGTTTTAATAGCTGTTGAATACTGGTACAAATATGCCTGCCTGCGACCAAGCCAAATGTAGTTTCCTTCAGTAGCATTTGTTTCAAAATTTTTCTGCGCCACCATCAGGTTACTATCAAGGCGGGCTTTTGTTACCTCACTGAAATCGGGCGTGAAGAACGTGCGGCCATCAAGACCGGTGAGAACGGGAACAGGCTCTGATTTTTTTTCGGGAGTGGAGCAGGCAAATGCCAGTATTGCAATAATTAAAGGAAAGTATTTGAGCATGACAATTGGGTTAATTTCTTGCTGTTTCAAGCCCAATATAGCGATTCGGCTGTAAAGCATAACCGGTATCCGTCTATAATCTCATCCAATTTCCGTCAATAAACTGACGGAATTTATATAATTTCCGTCAACAAACTGACGGAATTTATATACATTTACAGCATGAAAGAACTGCCCAGAATTATACTTCCCGGCTTGCTGAAAGCCCTTGAACCTCAAAAGGTAGTAGTGCTTTTGGGCGCACGCAGAACTGGAAAAACACGCCTGATAAATCAGGTTACCACAAGCCTGAACAACCACAAATGCTTGTTGCTGAATGGAGAAGATATTGTAGTACAGGAACAACTCGCACGCAGAAGTGTAGCACATTACCGGGCACTTACCGAGGGCATTGATCTATTAATAATTGACGAAGCGCAAAAAATACCTGACGTAGGTATGGTGCTGAAATTAATGGTTGACGAAATCAAAGGGATGAAGATATTAGTTACAGGTTCATCGATGTTTGATTTAAAAAACAAATTGGGAGAGCCGCTAACCGGCAGAAAAAAAGATTTTATGCTTTTCCCGCTATCACAATTAGAATACGCCCAGTTGGAGGATACCCTGACTCGACACGGTAACCTCGAAGATAAACTTATCTACGGCTGCTATCCTGAACTGTTGCAACTAAAAACCGCACGGCAAAAACGTGATTACCTGCGCGACTTAGTAAGCGCTTACCTCTATAAAGACATACTCGCGCTTGAAAATTTAAGAAATGCCGATAAACTGGCCGACTTGCTTAAACTCATTGCGTGGCAAACAGGACATGAAGTATCATTGGAAGAGTTAGGGCGAAAACTACAAATGAGCAAAAACACGGTAGAGCGTTACCTCGATTTATTGGCCAAAGTATTTATACTGTTTAAAGTACAGGGCTTTAGCCGAAACCTGCGCAAAGAAATTGTGAAGACCAAACGTTGGTACTTTTACGACAATGGCATACGCAACGCCATCATATCCAATCTTCAACCGATCACCCAACGAAACGATGTGGGGGCATTGTGGGAAAACTACCTTGCCGCTGAACGGTTAAAAGTGCAACACTATAAAAATTTCCATGCAAACAATTACTTCTGGCGCACTCACGATCGGCAGGAAATAGATTGGGTGGAAGAACGTGAAGGGAAACTATTTGCCTACGAATTCAAATTCTCTGAACCCGGCAAAAAAGTAAATGCTCCTATAGCCTGGCGCGAAGCATACCCGGATTCAAAATTCAAGGTTATTCATAAAAACAATATGGAAGAATTTGTGCTGAAGAAATAATACGCAAGTTCAGCAACACAAAAGGCCGATCTATTCTTTATACACCACTCCATCCTTATACACCACTCCATCCTTCATCACAAAACTCACCTTCTCCATTGTGTTAATGTTTTTCAGCGGGTTTTCATCTACCGCCACTATATCGGCCAACTTGCCGGCTTCGAGTGTTCCGATCTTGTCGCTCATACCCAAAATACCAGCCGCCACAATGGTTGCCGATTTAATGGTTTCCATCGCAGGCATACCGGCCTCTACCATGTAGCCAAACTCTTTTCCGTTTTCGCCATGCGGATATACGCCCGCATCGGTACCAAAGGCAATCTTCACACCGCGTTTGTACGCTTCGCGAAAAGTGTTTTGAATTTGCGGCCCGATCTCTAACGCTTTGGGCACAACCAACGGATGATAATAACCCGGCTCTTTCGCTTTTTCAGCAACAAATTTTCCGGCCGATATGGTGGGCACATAATACGTTCCTTTTTGTTTCATCAAATCCATCACTTCCGTTGTCATCTTCGTACCGTGTTCAATGGTAGTAATACCTGCCAGCACAGCACGCTTCATGCCTTCGGTGCCGTGTGCATGGGCTGCGGTGTGCATACCGTAATCTTTTGCGGTTTCAATGATGGCTTTCAGTTCTTCATCGGTAAACTGCGGCCCCGATCCATCTTTGGCAATGCTTAGCACGCCACCGGTGGCAGTGATCTTAATTACATCCGAGCCGTCTTTATACCGTTGGCGCACCGCCTGGCGCGCATCTTCCGGTGAATTGATCACGCCTTCTTTCGGGCCAGGGTTGCCCATTAAATCTTTACGGTAACCATTGGTAGGATCGGCATGGCCGCCCGTAGTAGCAATGGATTTACCCGCAGAAAAAATACGTGGCCCAACAACCAAACCTTGATTGATGGCATTGCGCAGCGAGGTGTTAACACCCGAACCACCTAAATCGCGCACGGTGGTGAACCCCGCCAACAAAGTTTTCTTTGCAAACACCGTTGATCGAAAAGCAATATCAGCTTCGTTAGAAGTGAAGCGTTGAATGGCCTGATCTTTACTGGTTTCACCTTCGAGGTGTACGTGCAAATCTATTAAGCCCGGCATTACTGTTTTTTTACTGAGGTCGATAAGTTTATCGTTTGCCGTAGGCGCAGTAAACCCTTTTTGAACGGCTGCAATTTTATTGCCTTCAATGATAAGCGTCATGTTCGATTGACCATCGTTCGCTTTTCCATCAATTAAATTACCGCAATGGATAACGGTGCGTTGTGCCATGGCAACCGTGGCCATGCACACAAGCACGAAGAGTAAAAGTTTTTTCATGAATTTAGATTAAGATATTGTTTAACAAGTTCCTGAACGTTTTGCTTTTCACCGGCTTCCATCTTGCTTTTTACATTCAGCATTAATTCAAATACCGCCATTTCATTGTAGCCGAGTTTAGCCGCAACGTGCGCACAGTATTTTACTTCATCGTGGTACAAACGGTCGTCTATTTTCATCAGTTGTACCAGGCTGAAAATATAATTGAACCGCTCTTCGGCTGTAAGCGCCTGCGGCACCAACACCGGGTGTTCCTGATCAAACAACGGTGTAATTTCCTGAACCGGCACACCATTGGCCTGCCCGATTGTTACAATATACGCGCGCTCACGTTCAGCCACTTCACCATCAACCCGCGCCAGATTAATCAATAATTTTAACTGATCGATTACCATGCGGTTTATATTTTTTGGAAGATGGGAAAATATGTGTAGATAGTCAATAGTTTTAGCAAGGCAATTATATTTCTGTACATGAATTTTCTGGCACACCTTTACCTATCGGGCGAAAACCAAAAGATTATGGTGGGTAATTTTATGGGCGATTTTGTAAAAGGCAAAACGTACCGGCAGCAATACGACCACGAAATTGTTACCGGCATTGAATTGCACCGCTATATCGATGAGTTTACCGACAGCCACGCGGTAGTTAGCCAAAGCAAAAACAGGCTTCGCCCCAAATACCGGCATTATTCGGGTGTGATTGTAGATGTGTTCTACGATCATTTTCTGGCGCACAACTTCGGTACATTTCATCGGCAGCCGTTGCCGGAGTTTGTGCAGCAATGCTACAACACCATTACTGTCCATGCGCCCATCCTGCCGGCCGAACTTAACCACATGATGCCGTATATGATCAGTGGCAACTGGCTGTTGCATTACAGCCAAACCGAGGGCATTCACCGGGCGTTGAGCGGTATGGCACAAAGAACAAGCTATCCTTCTAAAATGGATGAAGCCATTGCCGAACTCAATGCCCACTACGATGATTTCAACACCGAGTTCCTTACATTTTTTCCGCAGTTAAAAGAGTCGTGCCGGCAGTTTCTGGAACACCGATAAGTTTTATTTTTGCATTTTCTTATGAACAACGATCCCGAATTAAACGGTAAATATTTAGGCACTATTTCAGGCGACTTTGTAAAAGTGGCCGATACCCTGCGCGAAGCCTCTTACCAGATACGCAAGCGCGAAATATCGGCATACCCGGTTTTCCCGATTTGTAAAACCGGCCAGCCCATCGGGCAACTGATTATTGCCGCTAACCAGGCCGAAACCGATTGGAATTATTATGCCTCGTTTATGGATGAGTTTGTACAACGCGGTATTGTTGACCGCGAAAAACAAGACGATTTCATAAAAGCATACAAAGATGCCGATGAATTTTGTTGCCTGTTTGTAATCGACAAAGAGTTTACCAACTTTGTTTTTATACCTTACCCTGAAGATTAAACCCGTGAGATTATCGCTCGTATGCTTGTTCAGTTTCGTTCTCTCAACAGTATGGGGGCAATCGCGGCATCCCGATATTCCGTTTGAGCATCTTAACATTCCGGGCACGATCAGTTCATCGCAGGTATCGGATATTATCCAGGACCATCACGGGCTGATTTGGGTTGCGGGCAATGGTTTGTACCGCTACGATGGCTATAAGTTCACACAGTACCTGAACGTGAACGACAGCATCAGCATTACCGGGCAAGAGGTTTACACCATGCTTAACGACTCCCACGCAAACCGTATGCTGGCCGGTACGCATTCGCACGGTATGATTGCTTACGACTACACCACCAATGCGTTAACCGTTATCCCTGCAAAAGACAAGAACCCCGTTATCAGCCACATGGCCCAAACCAGCGATGGCACTATTTGGGGAAGTTCTTATTCGCACGGTTTATTCACCCTCGAAGGCGACTCTCTTAAAAATTTTGGTACACTGCCCCCTAAAGTTTTTACCTCGGTAATTATAGCCCGCAACAACGATTTGCTGATAGGCAGTGTGCGCAGCGTTTACGTTATGCGCAATAAAAAAATTGTTGATTCGGTTTACCTCGATTCCCCCGGTTTTACACGTACAACACGCATAACCGCGCTGGCAAGCGACAACACTGGTAAACTTTATATCGGCACCGAAAACATAGGCGTATTTATATACGATACCTTATCTAAAAAAATCATCCAACATTTTAAGCCCGACACACGTCCGTTCCATATCCGCATAAACAAAATTATGGCCGACAGCAACGGCAACGTATGGATACTGACCAAAACCGAAGGACTTATTGTGTACAGTCCCGACACCGACAATTACATACACGT
Organism: uncultured Roseivirgaceae bacterium; assembly: GCA_964404445.1. Lineage (GTDB taxonomy): Bacteria > Bacteroidota > Bacteroidia > Cytophagales > Cyclobacteriaceae > UBA2336. Next base: position 639,007 of record CAYOJW010000002.1, read on the forward strand.
TGTTAGAAACCCGGTGTACGAACGTTCACTGAGCGGCAACAATTGCTCGGCTATTATACAAGACAAAACCGGCATTATTTGGATTGGCGCAATCGGTAACCTGAACAAGTACGACCCCTCAAAAATAAAATTCAGACATATTTACAACAACCCATTTGCCCCTACTTCGCTAAACGATAACATGGTACGCGGCATATTTGAAAACGCTGACAAAAAATTATGGGTGGGCACCGATGGTGGTGTGATCCATATCTTTGATGAAAAGAAACTGCGCGTTGAGAAAATAGAAATCAAACTTGGAGGAAAGTCCCGAATATCGCCCCTATATTTTACACCGTTCACAAACGATGTTGTATTGCTTGGCTCAAGCGAGGGGTTACTACAGTTAAACCAGAAAACAAAAGCCATCGGCTACTACAAACCACTTGAAGCCGAAACAAAAGGAAAACCGATAAGGCAGGTAATTGTTTACGACAAACAATTGTTCTACATCAGTGATGGTATGTTGTACGCATACCGCACCGAAACACATAAGTTCAAAGTGCATACCGCCAGAGATATGCCCGTGATGCATAACGTTACCATGCTGTATGCCGATAACCAAAACCGGTTGTGGGCAGGCGCACGAGATGGTCTGTTTTTATACAACCCGGCAACCGACACGTTTAAACAATACCCGCTTCCTATATCGGCCGAAAGGGCGTTGGGTTCTTACCTGATGATTTTATCAATAGCCGAGTATCAGGGAAAACTCTGGATAGGGACTTTTAATGATGGTTTATGGACGTTGGATGCCTCCGATACCAACAACCCGGTGTTCACGCAAATCGTACGGAAAAACAATACGTCAAACAATACCATTTACTGCACCCTGCCCGATGACGAGGGGAATTTGTGGATGAGTACCAACTCGGGCATTACCCGGTATAACCCCCAAACCGACCTTTATACAGATTTTACGGTTTCGGAAGGATTGCAGCAAGACGAGTTTAACCGCTTGTCGTACGCCAAACTCTCTACGGGCGAAATGGTGATGGGTGGCGTTAATGGATTTAATATTTTCAACCCTAAGTATATTAAAATTAAAGAGGAAGATTACAGCCCCCGTTTCCTGAACGTATCGGTATTTGACAAAAAACAAAACATAACCCGCCCGCTTGCCCTTAACAGCGACTTCACCTTTTCGTTACCCCATTACCAAAACGACATCGACATCAGTTTTTTTGTACCTAACTACCGCAGTCCGAAACGGTACGAAATCTACTACTCCCTTACCGGGCATAATACCGATTGGGTTAAAGCCGAAATTAATTCGGTACATTACTCGAATTTAAAACCCGGCACGTACAGCTTTCGGCTAAAAACCGTTTCGGGCACGGGTGTGGAAAAAATAACCGCACTTACCATTATTGTTTTAGAGCCGTTCTGGCAAACCTGGTGGTTTAGAATACTCGTTGTTGTATCGGTATGCCTGATGGTTGTTACCATTATCCAAACCAGCCTGAACAACTCGCGCAAAGACAAGGAGCGGTTAGAGCGGCTGCTCAGCATCCGTACCCAGGAAATCGAAAAATCGCGCGAAGAACTGGAAACCCTCAATCAAAAGAAAGACCTGATCTTCTCTATTCTCTCGCACGATTTACGTTCGCCCTTAACAACCCTCAAGGGATTTCTGTCTATACTGATTGAAGACAACACGCTTACACACGATGATATTAAAAAACACGCTGCCAGCATTCGCAACTCGGTAACCAGTTCGTTAGACCTGATCGATAATACCCTGTTTTGGTCGTTATCGCAAACCGGTAACATTACCTACACCCCGTCATCGTTTTTGTTTAACGAACTGTTGAATAAAATCAGCAACCTTTACCAGTTGATGATCGATCGTAAAAAAATCAATTTCAATATTCATGTAAACGAAAACATAAAACTGTATGCCGATGAGAACATGGTTTACGTGATCGTGCGTAACCTCGTTTCAAACGCCCTCAAATTCACCCCGCAGGGAAAATCCGTTACGGTTTCGGCCGAGGTAAAAAACACGTACGTGTACATTACTGTTGCCGATGAGGGCGTTGGCATGAGTGAAGCATATCTGAAAAAATTGTTTACCGAAGCACAACTGCCGCTCACCAAAGGCACGCATAACGAAAAAGGAACGGGCATCGGGTTAATACTCTGCCGTAATTTTATCGAGGTCAACCACGGCAGGCTTTCGGCCACGAGTGTTGAAGGTCAGGGCAGCCGGTTTATGGTAGAACTGCCGTTGGCTCAGGATTGAAAGTGGTTCCACCCTTGTGCCTGCAACGGCACCACGTTACCCTGTTTGGTAATCATAATACGTTCATCTTTTTTATCGTGCACATAGCCGATCATGTGGATGTCGGCATGGTTTTTCACTTTCTCAAAATCGTCTTGGCTGATGGTGAACAGCAATTCATAATCTTCGCCACCATTTAACGCTGCCGTAATCGGATCGATCTTAAATTCCATCGCAGCCGTGTTAAAGGTTGCTTCATCTACCGGAATTTTATCTTCATAAATACGAATGCCCACACCCGAATTTTTGCTGAGGTGAAACAGTTCCGAAGCAAGTCCATCCGAAACATCAATCATTGATGTTGGCTTTATGCCCAACTCTTCCAACTCAAAAACAATATCGGTGCGCGCCAGCGATTTGAGTTGCCGGCTTACCAAGTATTCATATTTTTCCAGCGAAGGCTGCATATTCGGGTCGGTCTGAAACACTTCCTTCTCGCGCTCCAGAATTTGCAAGCCCATAAAAGCCGCACCCAGATCGCCCGTAACACAAATAATATCGTTTGGTTTCGCACCCGAACGATATACCACGTTTTCTTTTTTAACCCGGCCAATCACCGTTATGGAAATTACCAGACCCGAACGCGAAGAAGTGGTGTCGCCACCAACAAGATCAACCTGATAATGTTCGCAGGCCGAACGGATACCTTCGTAAAGGGCATCAACGGCCTCGACCGAAAACCGGTTGCTCAATGCCAAACTCACCACAATTTGTTCGGCCTTGCCGTTCATAGCAGCAATGTCGGACACGTTAACCGACACCGCTTTGTACCCGAGGTGTTGCAGCGGCATATACGCCAAATCGAAGTGAATGTTTTCGGCCAGCATATCGGTGGAAACCAGTACATAATCCTCACCGGCATCAATCACTGCGGCATCATCGCCAATGCCTTTTACCGAGGCCGGGTTATGCAGGGTTATGTTACTGCCGATCCGGTCGATCAGGCCAAATTCGCCCAGGTTGTTAATTTCTGATCTGTTCTCGCTCATACACAATGGCTTGGTAACCGTCTTTTTAACGCTGTTGTTGTTCGTTCGTCACGCAAAAGTAAGATTATAACCCGATTTACGCAGGCCTGCGGTTACCGGCCGGTATTCACGCACAAGGAAACAGGTAAAGAGTATGAGAAGAGTGATTCAGTTTTCTATAGTGGCTATCATCTTGCTTTCGGCTTGCACTACCCAAAAGTCGTATTACGAAACACGGCAGGGTAAACAAAAACAACGGTATTATAACGCCATTCAATATGGCCAAAAGGAAGTGCCCAAAAAGAAGTTTTAATTTCTTATTTCCTGGCACAACTCGATTAAAACCCCACCCGTTGACCGGGGGTGCATAAAACAAATCAATTTGTTGTCTGCACCCCGCTTGGGCATTTCACCAATCAGTTCAAAACCCTGTTGTTTATAGTGCGCAATGGCCTGTACAATATCGTTTACTTCAAATGCCAGGTGGTGGATTCCCTCACCGCGTTTGTCGATAAATTTGGCAATGGCCGAATCGGCCGTGGTGGCTTCGAGCAACTCAATTTTAACACCGCCCACCTCGAAAAACGAAGTGCTCACCCCCTCCGATTTCACCTCCTCGATTTTGTAATGCGCCCTGCCCAGCAATTTTTCAAACAATGCATTGGCTTTCGCCAGATCTTTAACAGCAATACCGATATGCTCAAGTTTTTCCATAATTGCTAAATTTGCAGAAATATTGAGAAACTTTTTCAGCACAATGCAAGTTTCTGTTAAAAGAAAACAAACATGATCGAAACCACCAGCGAAATTCACGTAGAAGCCGCCCGCATTCAGCAGGAAATAAAAGATTATCTGGGCGTTAAAACCTCCGACCTGGTATTTGAGTATTCGCAAATCGATGGCAAGGTAAAGCTCGACCTGATTACCGTAAACCCACGGCATAACCAGGCATTTTTATTTCACTCCGAAACCGGCACCGACAAGCCCGATGCGCTACGCAAAATGCTGAAGTACGTGCAGAATTATAAAGAAAAAGAAAACAGCTACACCATTCAGTGGGTAGCCAAAGGCGATAAAGAACTGCACACGTCTTATTTTAAAGCCGCTCACGTAATGGATGCTTTACAAAAGCTCTATTACGGTCGCGACATGAATACCATTACTGTTTTTAGTGTTGTATTAAACCCTGTTTCGTAAGGATATGATTAACGTTACCGATAAAGCAAAAGATAAAATTGGCGAACTGTTGTTGTCAGAAGGCCGCACACCCGCCACGCACAATGTACGTGTGTCGGTGAAGGGTGGTGGATGTTCGGGTTTAATGTACGATCTCGATTTTGATGACAAGATCAACGCAGCCGATCAGGTATTTGAAGACAAGGGCGTAAAAATATTAGTCGATAAAAAAAGCTTGTTGTATCTGTTGGGCACCACGCTCGATTTTAGCGATGGACTGAACGGCAAGGGCTTTCAATTCATTAACCCGAACGCCTCGCGCACCTGCGGTTGTGGCGAGAGTTTTGCTGTATAAAACCGTTGCCTGAAAGGCCGGATTTAAACTCAATGTAGATATGAAAAACACAACTTTGCTCTTCGTATTTATATTGTTTTCATGCATGGGTTGTGATAACCGTAACGACCCCAAACCCGGCCAGGAGCCTGCCCTGTATTTTCCGTCAAACTCAGGTTCAGCGTGGGAAACAACTTCCATTTCGACATTAGGCTGGAATCAAAGCGCAGTTGCCTCTTTAAAAGATTTTTTGATCGAAAAAAATACCAAATCTTTCATGATTCTCGTAAACGGACGAATCGTTATGGAAGAATATTTTAACGGCCATACTTCTTCAACCGAATGGGAATGGAACAGCGCAGGCAAAACTCTGGTGGCAACCACAACGGGTATCGCCCGGCAGGAAGGCTTGTTGAACCTGGCCGATAAAGCATCCGACTATTTAGGAACGGAATGGACAAACATGCCGATAGAGAAAGAAAACCTGATTACAGTAAAGCACTTGCTCACCATGACATCGGGCATTGACGACACCAAACAATCAGTAATCAAAAACAACTTAACATACATTGCCGATGCCGGAACACGGTGGGCGTATGGCAACGTTTTTCAAAAACTGACAAGTATAGTTGCTGATGCCAGCAATAAGAATTTTGAAACGTACTTCAATGAAAAACTGAAAAACAAAATCGGTATGGATGGCCGTTGGAATTTCGGGGCGGTTTTCACCATCTATCATAGCACAACCAGAAGCATGGCACGGTTTGGGCTTTTAGCCTTAAACAAGGGCAAATGGAAAAGTGAACAAATAGTCAACGAAGCATATTTCACCGAAAGCACCAGCACATCGCAAAATATAAACCCGGCTTACGGCTATTTGTGGTGGCTCAATGGAAAAACAACCTATATGCTGCCAACGATGCAAACTGTTTTTAGCGGGACATTAGTACCCAATGCACCGGCAGATATGTATGCAGCAATGGGATTAAACGATCAACGAATTTATGTAATACCCAGCAAGAATATGGTGGTTGTAAGAATGGGAAACGCCTCTAACCCCGACAATCCCAATTTTGCTGTTTCGGGGTTCGACAACGCACTATGGGAAAAAATCAATGCCGTAATCAATTAAACAACAACGGCCTCGGACAGTTTGAAACCAGCGGAGAAACGCAGTCAGACACTAAACATTGATTCAATTTTTACACCGTTGCGATACACTTCAACTCAATGGCAATAGGCGTTGGCAACGCATTGATTTCAATAGTGGTGCGGCACGGCTGGTTTTCGCTGAAATACTCGGCATAGATTTTATTAAAAACCGGAAAATCCTTTTTCATGTTGGTGAGAAACACTGTTACATCCACTAAGTTTTCCCACTTCGAGCCGGAGGCCTCCAACACATAGCGCACATTTTGAAAAACCGAATGACATTGTTGTTCGATGTCGTACGCAACAATATTTCCGTTGGCATCGAGCGTAACACCGGGAATTTCTTTTGAGCCTCGCTTACGCGGACCCACACCGCTTAAAAAAAGCAGGTTGCCTACCTTGCGGGCATGAGGGTATGCCCCAACGGGTTCGGGGGCCTGGTCGGAGTTGTGAATAATACTCATCTGTCCAATGCAAAATTAATAGGTATTACAAACTGCGATTTCACTGGTACACCTCGCAGTTTTCCTGGTGTCCATTTTTTTAAAAGCCGCACAACACGCAAGGCTTCTTGATCCAAACTTTTATGCACCCCTTTTGTAACTTCAGGATCAATAATATTTCCGTTTTTATCTACTATAAATTTAATAAAAACCCTACCCTGCACCCCCATTCTTTTCGCTTCAACCGGGTAACGAATATTCTTTCGCAAGAACTCCATCAATGCAGGCAGTCCACCTGGCATTTCAGCCTGTACCTCCCGTTTTGTATAAGCTATTTCCGTCCCGTTATAATATGATTTCCCTTTCACAAACCGGTTCATGTCAAATTCCTCTTCATACTTCAAAGTATCATTGATAAAGAATTGCCATGTAGAATCTCGATACCCGTTTACAACTTTACCTCTTTCAACCAAATCATCACCACTCAGCCTGCAACTACAATAACCTTTCCCATTTTCAACAATTAATTGCCCGGATGCATCACGATAATTAACAATCTGAAAGGAGTCTTTCATTGCAAACTTACTTTCATCAACAAAATATTTAAGAGTTTTTTCAACAACTCCATTCTCATACCAACTCGTTACATAGCCAAGCTTTCTATCTTTAGAAAATCTTCCAATCTCTTTAGTTCTTCCTCCTTCATAAAAGAAAGTAAAAGAACCATGTTTCATTCCTTCCTCATAAAAAATCCTAGAGCGTAGCTTATCAGATCCAGAATAAAACGTTTTAACTGTATCTGCGTAAAGTGTATCTCTCTTGGCTATTCCCATAATATAGGATTCGTAAATTACTTTTTCACCTACCTGATAGTAATAACTACTACTCTCATCCGTAGGTTTTCCATCTTTCGTGAAAAACTCCTTAACAACAAGCTGAGCCTGTACAGAACTGCACATAAACACCAAAAAGGCAATAACTATTTGCTTCATGCTATTTCGAGTTCATTAAATCCTCAATCTCATCCGCTTCGAGTGGGATGTTTTTCATCAAATCTTTCAACCCGTTTTTTTCGATCACTACGTTGTTTTCGAGGCGAATACCGAGGCCTTCTTCTTTGATGTATATACCCGGTTCGACCGTCCACACCATGCCCGGCTGCATTTTACTGTACATATTTCCAATATCATGCACATCTAACCCCAAATGATGCCCCGTACCGTGCATGAAATATTTCATAAACAGGGGTTGAGCCGGATGTTGATTTTTTAAATCGGTCTTATCAATCAGTTTAAGTTTTACCAACTCTGCTTCTGTAATTTTTTGTACCGCTTTGTGGTATTCAAAATACACGGCACCGGGTTTTAGCATCTTCATGGCCGCACGCATAATGCGCAGTACCGCATTGTAAACTTCTTTTTGTCGTTTGGTAAAACGTCCGCTTACGGGAATGGTGCGGGTCATGTCGGCATTGTAGTTACCGTATTCTGCGCCTACATCCAGCAACAGCACATCGCCCGTTTTACACGCCCGGTTGTTTTCGATGTAATGCAACACACACGAATTACTTCCGCTGGCAATGATGGGTTCGTACGCAAACCCACGCGAACCGTTTTTAATAAATTCATGCGCAAACTCCGCTTCGATTTCGTATTCCATCACGCCCGGCTTAACGAACTTCAAAATACGCCTGAACGCTTTTTCGGTTATGTCGCAGGCTTTTTGCATCTGCACTAATTCTTCCTTCGATTTTACAGCCCGCAGTTTTGCCATAACAGGTGCCAGCCGTTCATACTTATGCAATGGATATTTTTCTTTGCACCATTGTATAAACCGGGAGTCGCGGCTTTCGACCTGTACATCGGCACGGTAATGTTCGTTGGTGTTAAGGTATATACATTCGGCAGCGGCCATGGTGAGCATGGTATTGAACACACGTGCAAACTCGGTTGTCCACAATACCGTTTCAATGCCGGTTAGTTTTCGGGCTTCTTCACGGGTAAGTTTATGCCCTTCCCATGTAGCAATCAGCTCGCTTGTTTCGCGTAAGAAAAGCACTTCGCGCAGTTTCTTATCAGGATGATCGGGAAACAATACCAATATGGTTTCTTCCTGATCTACCCCGGTTAAATAGTACAAATCGCTGTTCTGGCGAAAGCGCAGTGTGCCATCGGCATTGGTGGGCATGATGTCGTTGGCATTTAAAACAGCTACCGAACCGGCCTTTAACTGTTGTACTAAGCGCTTGCGGTTATTGATAAACAACGAAGCCTGAGGATGTTGATAACGCATACTGAAAAAAGAATTATCGTCAAAAATAAAAAAACCTGTTACGGTTTATGCGTAACAGGTTAAGAAAGATACGATGTATTGATCTGATTTCCCGGTCAGGATTCCGAAGGGCTGTCGGTTTGGATGTAATTGATCAGCACAAAAGTTACCAGCAAGGCCGAAAACACACCTTCCAGCGCAATAATAAACGATACAATGTACGGGTTGAGGAAACGCCCCATAGCTTCATTCTGTTGCAGCCACACCATAAAACCAGTATCGATAAACGATAGATACACAAAGAAAAAAGCTGCAAACAAAACCGAACCGATTGCCCCGGTGGCAACCCCTACGGACAGCGCCCTGAAATAATTTAGATGTGTTTCGTGGGTAGCCTTGAATTTTTTCAGGGCTAAGTAAATACCAGCCACGAGGATAAACAGGTTAAGCACACGCAACTCAACAATATGAAACAGGCCTGCAACCTTCATTAACAGGAAAAACGCGATAACGCCTACGGCTATTCGTATGCCGTAATTTTCGGGAATTCGCTTCGGATCGTTGAAAATACTCATAGGGACATTCGTTTGGTTTGCTAAATTTTACAATTTCCTGACGGATTTTCAATCGTTTGAACAGGTTATTTTACGTATCTTGCTGTACAAAGCACGAAACCCAATTAATCACCCAAAACCAATTATCGTATGATCAAGAAAATTTTTATCGGCCTGGCCGTAGTGATCGTTGTTTTGATTGTGATCGGCTTCTTCCTTCCGGGCAAAATGGAGGTATCCCGAAGTATTTCTATCAACGCTTCTGCCGAAGCCGTTTTTGAAGAGTTTAACGACTTGAAAAAGTGGCAGGAGTGGCAATACTGGAACACGCTTGATCCGGAAAGCAAAATCACGTATGGCGACATCACATCGGGCGCAGGCGCTACCTATTCGTGGGATGGCCCCAAACTCGGAAAAGGAAATGTAAAAATCCTCGAAAGCATACCCAACGAGCGTGTAAACTCCGAAATTGATTTCACCGGCAGCGGAAAAGCACAAGGCGTTTATACTGTTGAGCCCGAAGGCGAAGGCACCAAAGCCAGTATGAATTTTTCGTTCGACAACGGCATGAACCCGATTGGCCGCTGGTTCAGTGTATTCATGAAGGGCGAAATTGAAAAAGCTTTCGATTACGGCTTAAACAAGATTAAAGAACGCGCTGAAGCCAAACCAAAATTTACCGTTGACATCACCGAAGTAAACACTCCTGTCGTGAGCTATGTAGGCATTACCTCCACATCGCTCAACACAAACGACATGGACGCTCTCAATGCGGTTATGGCAAAATCGTTTACGCAAATTGCCAACGACCTGAACAAAGCAAAGGTGCAAATAACCGGGCCCGCCTTAGGCATTGTTACCCGATGGGATGACGCCACGCACGAGATGGACCTGATCTCGGGTTTCCCGGTCGATGATAACGCCAAAGTCCCTGCAAAATACACCATACAACAAATCGCAGCAGGCAAAGCCGTGAAGGCTATTCACCGTGGCGATTACGCCCACACCGACAAAACACACGAGCAGATAGGCCGCTACATCGAAATGAAAAAATTGTTGATTACAGGTGAACCGTGGGAATTTTATTTAACCGACCCAATGATTGAAAAAGATACTGCCGCCTGGGTAACCGAGGTTTATTATCCGGTTCAGTAATCTGTTTCCAGTCACCGGTAACCGGTTGCCGGTGACTGGAAACTAATCATCATGCTCCCGCACTTTCAATTGCTGTACTTTCCATTCTTCCAACGCTTTTTTTCGTGCGGCTAATTCTTCTTCGGTTGGCTTGTAATCGATCAGTGCTTTTAAATCGGGCTGGCCGGCATCTACCCACGCAGTGTACCAGAAATCGCCTGTCATTTTAATGGACGCACGCATACGCTTTTCTACCATGCCTGTCAGGGCATTATGATACGCGGCCGAAAACTCTGCCGAATACACTTTAACCGTTTGTTTGCCACGGGTTTCGAACGAGAATTTTTTCTCGCCAAATTTTTCGCCCAGGTGTTTCTCTAACATCAGCACCGAGTCGAGGTGCAGGTGCGCTGTTTCAACGGCCTTCCATGCTTCTAACTGGGTGTTTTTAATATAGGTAGCTTTGCCGGTAAAGAAGTCGTAGTTTTTGGCAAACAGCTCGGGCAGGCGCGATTCCCAAAAACCATGAATGCCATCCTGCCCGGTTAGCTGGCCATTGTAGTTCTCGGTTGTATGAAGGGGCACGTGTGCATCGGCAATGTAGTGTCCCAAATCGGCCGAAAGGCTTAAAATTTTTTCAGGGTCTTTGAGCATAAAGGCATCGCGTAAACGATAGTACATTACCTGAATGTGCCACGGTACAATGCCATAAGCCTTGAGGGTGTCTTCCGAATATTGTTCAACAGCCTGATTCCAGTAACGGGGCATGGTATATAATGCGCTGTCGCCATAATGATCGATGTCGATGTAATGCCGGGCAGCTTCATCGGGCACGGCATACCGTCTGCGGTCGGGGTTTACGGCAGCTTCGGTTATGTACCGAATGTTTTTCTTGTAAAAGCCGATCATTTCGGGCGGAAGCGTAAACACCGCCAGTCGGTTAATTTGCTGGTGGGCATAAAAGCCCCAGCCGCCAGCCAAAAAACCAACCAAAACAAGCAATGCACTATAAAAAAGGCGTTTTAGCATTGTTGAAAGTACAAAAACGAACGGGTATAAATTCTGAATTCTAAATTCTGAATTTTGAATTCTTTTTTTACCTTTGCAGTCCTTTTTAAGTAAAAACCATGGCAAACCATAAGTCAGCAGAAAAGAAGATCCGTTCAAGCGCTACTAAACGCGAAAGAAACCGCTACCAGCACAAAACTACCCGTACAGCCGTTAAAGAACTGAAGGCTACAACCGGTAAAACCGATGCCGAGGCTCTTTTAAAGTCTGTTTCGGCTAAAATCGACAAATTGGCTAAGAATAACGTGATCCACTGGAAAAAGGCCGCTAACCAGAAATCGAAATTGGCTAAAGCGGTTAACAAGCTTCAGTAAGCCATATCCATAAAAGTATTCGTGACCCGGACGGTGATAAACCATCCGGGTCTTTTTATTTTTATACGATTCAATGCCGCCCGATGAAAGAAGAAGCTGATTTCCTGAACATCAAACGCTGGGCTGCCGAAGACCGCCCCCGCGAAAAACTGTTGCTGAAAGGCAATGCCGCCCTTTCGGAAGCCGAACTGATCGCCATTTTATTAGGCACGGGTACTGCCAAACTCAGCGCGGTTGACCTCGCCAAAAACCTGTTGCAATCTGTTAACAACGACCTGAACGAACTCGCCCGGCTTTCGGTAAAAGACCTGATCAAAATAAAAGGCATTGGTCAGGCCAAAGCCATTACCATCATCAGCGCATTAGAGCTTGGCCGCAGACGCAAAGACATCCTGCCGGAAGAGCGTCCGAAAATCAACAGCTCGTCCGAAATTTTTGAACTACTCAAAGCCGACCTCCTCGACATCCCGCACGAAGTATTTTGGGTGGTGCTGTTAAACCGCGCCAACCGGGTAATCAAAAAACAACAGATCAGCCGGGGCGGTGTTTCCGGCACGGTAGCCGATCCGAAAATTATTTTTAAGATAGCCCTCGAAGAATTAGCCAGCGGCATTGTGTTAGCGCACAACCATCCTTCGGGCAACGCCCAACCCAGCCAGGCCGATATTGACCTGACCCGGAAAATGAAAGAATCCGGAAAACTGCTTGACATACAAGTGCTGGATCACGTGATTGTGGCCGGTAAAACCTATTACAGTTTTGCCGATGAAGGGCTTATGTAGTTTTATATCATGATTTCTTTGTGCCTTCGTGGCGAAATATCCGTTACAACATGAAAACAAAAAACATCATCCTTATACTCGCGGTTGCCGTTGTACTGGCGGGCATCTATTATTCCGTTAGCGGAAACCAGACCAGCGAAGCATACATCCAAAAAATTGAAACGCTGCGTAAAGAAAAAAACCATTCGTTGCAATCAGGCAGCGACTCGCCCTTTAACGACAGCATACCGTTTAGCGGACTTCATTATTTTCCGATCGATGAAAAATATCGAATCAACGCAAGGCTTACACCTATCTCACCTAAAAAACCGGTAGCGTTACCGACCAGCGATGGTAAACAAAAAAGCTATTTGGAATATGCGTATGCCGAGTTTGAAATGGATGGCGTTAAAAACAAATTGCTCATTCTCGAAATCATGGACATGGGCCCGTACCGGGGCACGTTGTTTCTTGCCTTTGCCGATAAAACCAGCGCCAACGAAACATACGGTGCAGGCCGTTACCTCGATGTAAAAAAAATACCGGGAGCAACCTCTGTTACGTTAGATTTTAACGAGGCTTACAACCCCTACTGCGCATACAACGATAATTTTTCGTGCCCCTTCCCTCCGCCCGAAAACGTACTGAACGTAGCCATACGGGCCGGTGAAATGAACTACAAAAACTAAGGTAAAATCATTATTTTTGACCCTTTACATCAAATTCCGGGTTAACCGGAATGTTTTTTTATGACGATCTCGTACAACTGGCTTAAAGCGTATATCGACTTACCCGAATCGCCCGAAGAATTAGGGCACCTGTTAACCGCTACCGGACTTGAAGTTGAACACATCCATACGTTTGAAACCGTAAAAGGCGGTTTAAAAGGATTGGTGATTGGCGAAGTGCTCACGTGCGAAAAGCATCCCAATGCCGACAAGCTTTCGTTGACTACGGTAGATGTTGGAGGCGAAAAACCATTGAACATTGTTTGCGGTGCAGCCAACGTAGCCGCAGGTCAAAAAGTAGTTGTGGCTACTGTTGGCACTACGGTGTATCCCGCCAAAGGCGAACCGTTTACTATTAAATCGGCAAAAATCAGGGGCGAACAATCCGAAGGGATGATTTGTGCCGAAGACGAAATTGGCTTAGGCGAAAGCCACGCGGGAATTATGGTGTTGAATACTACGGCCAAAAACGGAACACCGGCATCGGAATATTTCAAGATCGAATCCGACTATACGTTTGAGATTGGCCTAACGCCCAACCGCATTGATGCCGCCTCGCACATTGGCGTTGCACGCGATATTAAAGCCGTAACAGGCCGTACACTAAACCGGCCTTCGGTCGATCAATTTAAAAAAGACGATAACGCATTAACCATTAACGTAACGGTCGAAAACCCCAAAGCCTGTCAGCGATACTCAGGCGTTACGTTAACCAACGTTACGGTGAGCGAATCTCCGGCCTGGTTAAAAAACCGGTTGGCCGCCATCGGGGTAGCGTCTATCAATAATATTGTTGACATCACCAACTATGTATTGCACGAAACCGGTCAGCCGTTGCACGCCTTCGATGCCGACCAGATTGCCGGAAAAAAGGTAATTGTAAAAACACTGCCTGCGGGCACAAAGTTTACAACCCTCGATAACAAAGAGCGCGAGCTTACCGCAAACGACCTGATGATTTGCAGCGAAACCGAAGCTATGTGTATTGCTGGTGTTTTTGGGGGAGCAAAATCGGGCATTACCGAAAAAACAACCAACGTTTTTTTAGAAAGCGCGTATTTCTCGGCCGATTACGTTCGTAAAACCTCGTTACACCACGGCATAAAAACCGATGCCTCATTCCGGTTCGAGCGCGGTACCGATCCGGAGGCTACCGTATATGCACTCAAACGTGCCGCATTGCTGATGCAGGAAACTGCCGGAGCAAAAATTTCGTCCGACATCACCGACATCTATCCTGTAAAAGCCGAACCAAAAATCATTCTGGTTCGCGATAAAAACATTAACCGGCTGATCGGTAAAACCATTCCGCGCGAGCGGATTATTGAAATCCTTGAAGCGTTAGATATTACCATCACCGATAAACAAGCCGAGGCATTTACGGTTTCCGTTCCTCCTTACCGGGTAGATGTACTTCAGGAGGCCGACATTGCCGAAGAGATTCTGCGTATTTACGGCTTAAACAACATTGAACTGGGCGAATTTGCCAGTGCTGATTTCATTGCCGAGTTCCCGGCTAAAGACATCAACAAATTCAAAAACACCATCAGCCAAATGCTGGCAGGCAACGGCTTTTACGAAATCTGGACAAACTCACTCACCAACGCGGCCTATCAGCAAAAACATAACCTCACCTTTACAGGCGAGCCGGTAGAAATCCTGAACAAACTCAGTGAAGAACAGGGTATTTTACGGCAAACCATGTTGTTTACCGGTTTGGAGGTTTGCGCACACAACATCAACCGAAAGCAAAAAGACCTGAAACTGTTCGAGTTTGGTAAAATCTACTTCAAAACATCGGGCAAATACATCGAAGAAGAGCGCTTAGCGTTGTACCTGACCGGCAATGCCGAACCCGAAAACTGGCAGCACAAAACAGGGGCGGTAACCTACTACGATCTGGCGCAACAGGTAATGCAAGTGGTTCAAAAATCGGGTATCAGCAACGTTAAACAGCAAGTGGTAAACGACCAACTGTTTGAGTATGCCCTGCAACTGTCGGCAGGTAGCAAAATTATTGGCCTTGTTGGCAAAGTAAAACCTGCGTTATTAAAGGATTTAGGCATTAGGCAGGAAATATTTTATGCTGAGTTAAACACATCCTTGCTTTTTGCTACGGCAAACCCTATGTTAGTAATTCAGGAAGTGCCTAAGTTTCCGGAAGTAAGGCGCGATTTATCGTTAGTGCTTGATAAAACGGTAAGTTTCGATGAAATCCGGAAAACGGTACTGGCTACTGAGAAAAAACTGATCCGCGACATTATCGCATTTGATGTGTACGAGGGCAACAACTTACCGGCAGGCAAAAAGGCTTACGCATTAGGATTTACCTTGTTGGATGAAGCCAAAACCCTGACGGACGAAGAAATAGATAAAACGATGACCCGGCTAATGAACGCCTTCGAGCAAACATTGGGCGCGGTTATTCGCAAATAGAAAGAAATTGTGCGGTTGAGATTAAATAATAAAGTAAGTTAACACGGCAACAACCCCAAAATATTGTTTCAATGGAGCAAGACATTCTGAAAACCAACCTGAACGGGCTTGAGCGCAAACTTTTGGTGCTCATCAACGAACACAAAAGCCTGAAAGAAGAAATCAAAACCTTAAAAACTGAAAACCAGGAACTTAAAGCGGGCGTGAAAAGCCGCGATGAGCAACTGTTTAATTTTAAAAATCAAATTAAAATATCTAAAATTGTAGATAATATAAGTCCGGAAGACGGAAGTGCTTCGGAATTGAAGAAGAAAGTTGACGACTACATTCGGGAAATTGATAAGTGCATAGCTTATTTAAGCCGATAACTGACTTCACTGTAAGATTGAAATTAATTTAATGGAAGAACTTTCAATAAAAATCAGGATAGCCGACCGCGAATACCCCATGAAGGTTAAGCGTGAAGACGAGGAAAAAGTGCGTATGGCAGGCAGGCTTATCAATGAAAAATTAAAATCTTACAAAGATCAGTTTGGGATAGACGATAAACAGGATTTGCTGGCCATGGTTGCCTTCGACAGCTTAGTGGAAAAAATGACCACCGAAAACAGCCACCAGGAAATTGACCGCACGGTATTGGAAAAGGTAAACCACCTCAACCAACTCGTATCGCAATCTATCCTGTAAAACTCCCCTCCTTCTTCACTCCTCGCTTCCGGCTGTTGGTAACAGCGCCTTCCGGGTTATCGTAACCCTTAATACCTATTTTATGCAACAACTTATCATCATAGCCATCAGTTGCACGTTTGGAACCATTTTGCTGAGTATGCTCATCGGCAATCTTCTGTACAAACGTAAAGCACGCAAACGCCAGGCCGTTGCCGAAGACAAAGCCGCCCTGATCGTTAAAGAAGCCGAAATAACTGCCGAAAACATCAGGAAAGACAAAATTTTTCAGGCCAAAGAAAACATCCTGAAAATGAAAAGCGAGTTTGAAGAAGAAGCAAACCGCAAGAAAAACCAGATCATCAGCAACGAGCAAAAAATAAAACAACGCGAACAACAGATCAACAAAGAGTTAGAGAGCCTTAAACGCAAGGAAGCCGACACCGTTGATATGCAGCAAAACCTGGCGTTGCAGCTTGATAACGTTAAGAAACGCAAAGAAGAACTCGACAAGTTCAACCAGCAAAAAGTACAGGTATTAGAGAGCATTTCAAAGCTCACTGCCGATGAAGCCCGCGAACAACTGATGGCCACGTTAAAAGACGAAGCCCAGACCAAGGCCAATTCGTTTATCAAAGACATCATCGAACAAGCCAGGCTCACCGCCACCAAAGAAGCCAAGAAAATCGTTATTGAAACCATTCAGCGCACGGCTACTGAACACGCCATCGAAAACTGCGTGTCGGTATTCAACATCGAAAGCGATGACATCAAAGGAAAAATCATCGGGCGTGAAGGTCGTAACATCCGGGCATTAGAAGCCGCCACCGGTGTAGAAATTATTGTTGACGATACGCCCGAGGCGATCATCATTTCGGGTTTCGATCCCGTAAGGCGCGAAATCGCCCGCTTATCGTTGCACCGGTTGGTGCAAGACGGCCGCATTCACCCGGCACGTATCGAAGAAATTGTTGCCAAAACAACCAAAAACATTGAAGACGAAATTACCGAAACCGGTGAGCGCACCGTGATCGATTTGGGCATTCATGGCCTCCACCCCGAGTTGGTTCGCATGGTAGGCCGTATGAAATACCGTTCATCGTACGGGCAAAACCTGTTAATGCACTCACGCGAAGTTGCCAATTTATGCGCCATCATGGCCAGCGAACTGGGGTTAAACGTAAAACAAGCAAAACGTGCCGGCTTGCTGCACGACATTGGCAAAGTATGGCCCGAAGAGTTAGAGAAACCGCACGCCATTGTAGGCATGGAGCTTGCGCAGAAATACAAAGAACACCCCGTGGTATGCAATGCCATTGGCGCTCACCACGATGAAATTGAAATGACCAGCATCATTTCGCCCATTATCCAGGCGTGCGATGCCATTAGCGGTGCCCGCCCCGGTGCAAGGCGCGAGGTAATGGAACAATACATTAAGCGTTTACGCGACCTCGAACAATTAGCCATGAACTTTGATGGTGTAGAAAAGTGTTACGCCATACAGGCAGGTCGCGAATTACGGGTGATTGTAGATGCCGAGAGCGTTACAGACGATCGTGCCGGTCAGTTGAGTTTTGAAATATCGCAAAAGATTGAACGCGATATGCAATACCCGGGGCAGATTAAGGTTACGGTAATACGCGAAATGCGCAGCGTGGCGTACGCGAAATAGTAAACCATATATGTATGGAGGTAAAGCTGGAAGAATCTGAATCGAAAGGTGCCTTTTATATTGAGGAAGGTGATAAACGCTTAGCCTCTATGACGTTCACCAAAACCGGCAGCAACGTTCTGATTATTGACCATACCGAAGTTGCCGATGTGTTGCGGGGTAAAAATGCCGGTAAACAAATGGTTGCGGCTGCGGTAGCGCACGCCCGCAAACACCAGTACAAAATTATTCCGTTGTGTCCTTTTGCTAAATCGGTATTTGAAAAAATAAAAGAGTACCAGGATGTATTAAATCAATAGCCATGCGTATAGCTTCCATCATCTTACTGTTTTGTGTTGCAACAGGCTGCACTGCACCAAAAGAAATAACGCTACCGGGTGGCGAATGGAAATTAGCCAAACTGTACAACGATGATCTGTCGTTATTAAAACAGCCTATTACGCTGAGATTAGACCCTGCCGGACAAAAGGTAAATGGTTATGCCGGTTGTAACCAGTATGCCGGAACGTTTAAACAAAAAGAAAACACCATTACGTTTAACGAACCGGTGCTCACCCGTATGTATTGCGAAGAAACCAGCGCCATGGAAACCAAATACATTGCCGCGCTCACGTATGCAGAAACCTACACTGTAAAAAACAACACGTTGCGATTCTTCATCGCGAAAGACCTTATCTTAGAGTTTACACGATAGAAAATAGCCGATTCTCGGCAGTATCTTAACGCATCAGCGAAACAATCTCTTTCTCTTCAATGCGAATATCATCTTCCCCCACATCATCGAACGGGTTCTCTAAATGATCCTGAATATTATCGAGGCTGACTAAGATAAAGCTGTACAAAATAGGCATCACATACCCGAGATGTGCCGAGTAGTCGTGGAATGTACTGGCAAAGTATGGCCCGTAGATAACCGGAAAAACATAAATAAACACTTTACTATACGCCCGCAAGGTAATAGGCGTACGGTAGGAATGAATGATCTTTAAATTATCAAACGCGATAATCATTTTACTCACGTACTGGCTCACCCTCGAAATTTCGGTGCTTTGCGAACCATAGTTGCGCATTTCCATACTAATGGCCGACAGGCGCGAGAACAACTCGTATATATCTTTTTCGTTTTGCTCCCAGTCTTTACGTTTAGAGGTAACAAACATGGTGCGGATAAGCACTAATAACTCGCCTACCGTTTCGCGTGTACGCGCAGCTAAGTCGTTATTCTTATCTAACGGCCAGTCGCGGGTGGCGTAAAACATGGCAATGGCATGACCTTTAAAATCAGAAAACCGCTGAAGCGCCACTTCACGCCTGTTGTAGGCCGACCCGATAGAGAAAACCACGGGAAATACAATGGCCACCCCCACCAGCATATCGGGAAACTTCGCAATGAAATTAAAATGATAACACACATACGTGGACACTACCGACAACACGGTAATGATGAGTGTTTTGTAATTGATGATGAGGAAAAAACTGCGTAAAACTTTTGCCATGCGTGGGTAATATACTAATTGATAACCAGTTTTTCATAAACCGGCAAATTGGTTTTTAGATCGGTACCAAAAAATTCGACATAGGCTACCTTAGGCCACCAGCCGTCTTCGGTCACCTGCACAAACAGTTTGGTAAGTTTTGACGGGCTACCGTTTATGTTCATCATAGCTGATACCACACCCTGTTCATCGAAACGAACCTCTACTTGTTTTTCTTTTCGTGCCACAAAATGAGCCTTTACTTTATCCGTGCTAACGGATTCATATTTTAAACCATACGCAAACGTTCGTTCGAGGTAATTCAACGGCTGGCGTTTGCTGTTCTCGGCAAACCGGAGCCAGTAAATTTTTACAGGCTCATCTTTTTGAATAATTCCGTTAACAACATTAATGTCGTAAATAACGGTATTGGTGTTGGTGCTGTTCTGTATATAAAAAAGCAACTGCCGGGTATGCAGTGGCACCGGGTAATCAATATCCCGGTAAACGGTACCATCGGCTAAACCCATCAACACGATAACGCCCATCAGCAATACAGACTTCATGCAGGATATTTCTTAACTCGGATTTTAGTCTTTACTTTTAAAAAAATGAACTCCTTGAGTACGCTTGTATCATCGTCCTTTCGCACATGGCGCCTTGCTCTGCAAGGTAAAAATTTTCGCATTGAAATAATACTATCGCTTGCAAGCCTGCTGGCCTGCGGCTGGGTTGCACCGCGCATATTCCAATATATTGAAAACCGCAACGGCATAGTGCTTAACGACTGGCTGCTGGCGTGGCTTCCGCCTGTTACGTTATCCGTACCCATCTTCACGCTCTTATACCTGTTAGTGGGCTTATGCATTTTGGCGTTGCTCACCAAACCTTACTATTTTTTAATGGCATTGCAGGCTTATACGGGTTTAACCTTGTTAAGGTTTATCACCCTGCTGTTAACGCCCCTCGATCCTCCCGTGAATATGCTACCCCTGCGCGACCCCTTTGTTGAATACTTTTTTTATCAGGAAACTATCACAAAAGACCTCTTCTTTTCGGGGCACACGAGCATCCTCGTATTGTTGGGCTTATGCCTCCCTTACAAGAAACTGCGCACCGTTACCTTAACCGGTGCCGGGCTTATCGGCATCATGCTGCTCTTCCAGCACATTCATTATACCATCGATGTATTTGCTGCACCGGTGTTTGCCATACTCGTTTATGCAGGTGTGAGGAGAGCGCACGTGCGGAGGGGGCGTTTAACATAACCGTCATGCACGGGTGGCGCACTGTGTTTAATTCGATAACATTCGCTTAAATTTAAAGGCTGGAATTTCAACCGGAACCGGGCTTTTCACGTTATAGCACTCTAAGAACATAAACCCAGTATGAAACTGAACGATTACCCCATTTTTGAGTTTTCCGACCCGTTAAAACCCGAACACATAGATTTTTTTGAACAGTATGGTTTTTTGCACTTCCGTGGATTCATTAACCCCGAAACGGTTAACCTGTTCAGAAACGAAATGCGCGCCATCGAAACCAAATGGGCTGAACAGAATATTGAAAAAGTAAATGGCGTACCCATTAAATGGGGAAGGGATATTGATGGCCGAAGAATCGTACAGCGCTTTGCGTTCAGTTCGCAGCACAGCAAGCCGTTACATGAGTTTATACAAGACCCCCGGTTTACCGCATTGTTTCCGTTGCTTGGATTTCATGCCAAAAACCCGCGCATGGGCGAGAACGAAAAAGACGGTCTGGTGATTAACCACTACATCAATATCGACAGTAGTAATTTTTCACGTTTAGGATGGCATACCGACAGCCTGCGCGATGTTTTTTACGGAAAACGTATCATGCCCATGCTGAACGTAGGGGTACACCTGACCGATGCCGTTGAAAACAACGGTGGCCTGCGCATATTACCAGGCACACACAAACAAAATATTTTACAGTTGTTGTTCCGCAAGCGTTACTTCTTAGATCACAATGTTGATAAAAACGAAATGGGTTTAATGACCAAAGCCGGTGACCTGACCATACACGATGGCCGTTTGTGGCATCGTGTACAACAATCATCGCTGGTGGGCGAACCCAGCCGCAGGCAGGTTATGTATGTACCGGTTATTTGCGGTGAGTACATGATTAAAAATGAAAACAGCAAAACGCAGTTTTACCAGCGTTTCCAAAAATTAGCCAAGTAAATGAAGCACGCTATTGTAACCGGTGCCAGCAAAGGGTTGGGTAAAGCCATTGCGCAGGCATTAGCCAGCCGTGGGTATGATGTGTTGCTGGTGGCACGCTCTGAAAACCTGTTAACAGCCGAAGCCGAAAAATTAACATCGGCCTATGCAATCAGGGCGCACGTACTGCCGCTTGATCTTACACAACCGCAAGCCGGAAGTTTAGTATATCAGTGGTGTTTGCAAAACCACTACAATCCTTCGGTACTGATTAACAATGCCGGTTATGCCTGCTGGGGTTTCTTCGACAGCCTGTCCATCGAACAACAGCAAGAGATGCTCCAGGTAAATACGGCCTCGCTCGTTAACATCACGCACGCCATTCTTCCTCTGCTTAAAACACACACTGCTGCTTATATTATGAATGTAGCCAGCACGGCAGCCTATCAGGCAGTACCTACCATGACGTTGTACGCGGCCAGCAAAGCTTTTGTAAAATCGTTCTCGCGTGGTTTACGCTACGAGCTGCGCAACACGCCCGTATCGGTAACGTGCCTGAGTCCCGGGCCTATGGCCACCAACTTTATTGAACAGGCGGGTATGCAGGCCATGCAGGAAACGGCTAAAAAATTTGAAATGCCGGCAGAAACGGTTGCCCGAAAAGGGTTGAAGGCTATGTTCAGTAAAAAACCAGAAGCCATACCCGGATGGATAAACTACCTCACGGTAAAAGTTTCAAGCATAGTGCCCGATGCCTTGTTAGAGAAAATTGCCGCTAACCTGTACCTCACCAAGTTGAAGTAATAACGCTACCACATTTTTGTGGGTGTCCACTTTTGTCCTATAAACCACATAGATACATAGCTGTTCTGTTTGTACTATCAAAACACGTAAGCTATGTATTCCCGATCCCGATAGTTATCGGGACGGGAATATGCTTTACGAAATAATAAGTTAGTAGGCATAGTTTGCAGGCAAAATCACAATAGTGATGATGTGCTTGGTTAAAAAAATATAATGATCCTATTTTTAGGAGTTGAAACGGATACTCACACACATCTTAATGTGCGAGAATCTCAACCTCTACCCGTACGTTTTTCTTCGCGTTAGCGCTATGCTTATCATAAATCGGTTTACGGCCACCCCAGGCTTTTATTTCGACACGATCAGGTGAGATACCATTCGTAACAAGGTATTCTTTTATTGTTTCGGCCCGTTGCCCGGACAGTTCTTTTCCTGTACCCTGCCCCTGAACGGTTCCTTCTATGCTAAAGAAATTTTTATCAGGGCCGAGCGATAAAATTTTTCCATGCTGGTTTCCGTTCGAGTGGCCATGAAGTTTAATTCTGTAATTCGGGTTTTCCTGCATCATCGCCAACAATTGGTTAGCCTCGTATTTCGATTCGGGCAGCATAATGGCGGCATCGTTGTAAAAATATACGTTGTACAGGATTTGCCTATCGCCCCGCATGTAACGAACCAATTCAAACGTAATAACCAATGCGCTGTCGCCCACGCTAACGAAATCAAGGGTTGTATCGGCCAGGGGTAACGGATAATTTATATCGTGTTGTGCTTTGCGGTAGCCGAACACATCGGCTGTTAAGGTGAGTTGCCCCGATTTACTTTTCGGATCGGGCAGTTGCACTATGCGGTTGCCTTTGGCTTTCTCTATCAAACGGGCACGCTCGGTATCAATGATCTGAACATCGCCATCAACAGGCGTGTTTTTAGTAGAATATACCACATTGAAATATGCTTGTGTGTTTTTCTCTGCTAAGGCAGGTTTAACGGCTTTTTCTTCAACTACAGTTGAGGCCGGTTGTTCCGGCTCAACAACTTCGGCAACGGCCGATTCTTTTTCAGTTGCCGGTTGATCAGGCGTTACGGAAACAACAGGTGTTTCTTCTTTTTCAGGTATTGATGATGTGCCGGGTTCGGGGTTTGCAGATTCTTCTTTATGCGCCTGTACCTGACCGTTCACTATGCGTACCCAGGCATCCGGGAAATCGCCCTGTTTACGGGTGTTGCGCATTTCGCTAAGCGATTCGGTACGATCGGTATTATAATGAACATACACCAAATAAAGTTTGCCTGACTGGCTACGCCCGTAATGTGCCTCGTACCCTTTGGCTGTTAGTTGGTCGGTAAATTTTTTCGCGAGGGTTTCGTGTGTTGTGTTATAGGCAGCTACAACAACATAATACCCGGTGCTCAACGGGGATTGCGCTACGGCTACATGTGCCCCCAGCAACAGCACCAAAACGGCCAACAGTCTTACTTTACTCATGTTAACAAAATGTAATTGCAAAGTAATTTGGTTGAAATCTGTAAGATTTTCAACTAATTCGGTAAAAAATACTGAAAACATAAGCTTTATGACCCGTAGTTGGGCGATGAAACCTGTTTCGGATGTACTTCTACTACGCTCTTGAAAGCATCTGCTTCAAAAAACCCATGCCATACCCTGTTAATTGAACAAAGGCCGCAGGCACGCTTAGCAAGGCAACGGCTAACTGCCGGTTAATGCGAAGGGCATCACCAAAAACAGCCGCGAAATACAACACATATAACCCCGTACCAACCAGGGCGGGTTTCCAACTGAACAATGCGCTAACCACCGTTAATACCATGCCCGCAGTAAAAACGGTAGGGAACCAGTGCGTAAGTTTCACTTCGCCCGGATGCCTTCGCCCCACCAGCACACGGCCTTTTCCAAACGATGCCACCTGGTTATAAAACTGTTTCAGTGTTGTTCTGCGTTTGTGATACACAAATGCATCGGGTACTAATACAACCGTAAAGCCGAGGTTCTTCATGCGAATGCTCAGCTCAATATCTTCTGCAAGGCGCGACAGCATAAAGCCACCGGTTTTTTCAAACACTTTACGCGATATGCCCATGTTAAAGCTGCGGGGCTGAAACGCTCCCACCCGTTGTTTCGCTCCGCGTATGCCGCCCGTGGTTACTACCGAAGCCATGGTGTAGGCCATAGCGCGTTGCAATACCGTAAAGTTTTTATGCGCCCGGTCAGGGCCGCCCCAGGCATCGAAGGGCGACTGCGCCATGGCTTGATCAACAATGTTAAAATATTCGGGCGGGATAATGCAGTCGGAATCAAACACTACAAAGTATTCGCCTTTTGCCAATGCATAACCGGTATTGCGCGCTGGGCCAGGGCCCGCATTTTTTTGTACGACATATTCGATCGATAGCTTGTCGCGGAACAAGTCCACCACATCGGCACAAGAGCGTGCAGAGCCATCTTCCACAACGATAACCTCAAAATTTTTATTCGTTTGATGCGTCAGACTTTCCAGCAACTCCTGAATTTCTTCAGGGCGATTATAAACCGGAACGATAACAGAGTATTTCGGATGCATCGGTTTGTTATTATTCGTTGATGGTTGTCGGATGTTCGTTGTTAGTTCCCCTAACAACTATTAACTAACAGCCATCAACTATTAATTAACTCCTTTTCAGTTTCTTCCATGCCTGCCTTGCTGATCACAAGATAATCGCGGCTTGATAACGACTGCATGGCGAGCATCTCGGCCAAAAAGCCGGTTACAAAAAGCTGCACACCGATAATCAACGCCACCAATGCCAGGAAGAATATGGGCTGATCGGCAATGTCGCGTTTCAATGGTATTTTTGAAATGTAATAGGAGTCGAACTTATCCCAAAAAATTTTGGCTGTAAAAATCAATCCCACTAAAAACGAAATGGTGCCCAGCAATCCAAAAAAGTGCATGGGTTTTTGACGGAATTTACTTACGAACGTAATCGACAATAAATCGAGGAAACCATTCATAAAACGTTCCCAGCCAAACTTGGTGCTACCGTATTTACGGGCGCGATGTTCAACTACTTTTTCACCAATTTTTTTAAACCCGGCCCATTTGGCAATAACCGGAATGTACCGGTGCATTTCGCCATATACGGTGATGTTTTTCACCACCTTTTTATCGTAAGCTTTGAGGCCGCAATTAAAATCGTGCAACTTAATGCCTGAGATTAAACTCGTTACTTTATTAAAAAATTTCGATGGAATGGTTTTTGAAAGCGGGTCGTTGCGTTTTTTCTTCCAGCCCGATACAAGGTGATACCCATCGGTTTTGATCATCTTATACAATTCGGGCACTTCATCCGGGCTGTCTTGCAAATCGGCATCCATCGTGATGATCACCTCGCCTTTTGCCGCCCGAAAACCCGTTTGCAACGCGGCCGATTTACCGTAGTTGCGGTTAAACCGGATGCCTTTGATGTGGGTATCTTCACGCGAAATTTTTTCGATCACTTCCCAGGTATCGTCAGTGCTGCCATCGTCAATAAAAATAACTTCATAAGAAAAGCCGTGCGGGGTTAACGCACGGCCAATCCATTGGCAAAGTTCGGGGAGGGACTCTTCCTCGTCTTTAGCCGGTATAACTATTGAGATGTCGTATTTCGATTTCGGCATTAGAACGTAACAGGTTCGTTTTTCTTAACGATTGCACCTGTAATGAGTGCAAAGATAGCTGCGAAAATCAGACCAATGAAAAATCCAAGAGCTTGTTTAGCTGGCGTAAATTGATCGCCTGTATTACTCTCACGGGCTTTTTCCATTGCCGCCTCTACTTGATCCGGGTCCATTCCAAAACCACTTAACATTTCTTCGGTGTTGGTAAACGATGCTTCAACTAATTTACTTGGCAGCTCAGGGTCAATTACATGGTACAGTAGAATTGTAAAAATCGTACTTATCAGACCTGAAATAGCAAATATGATAAAACCATGCTGAAAGGCTTTTCCAAAAGGAATAAATCCACCTATCTCTTTACGGTAATTGATACCTGCATAAATGGCGAACCCAATTGAAATCGCAAATAATAAGAGCGCCACTTTAACCTGTACTAAAGCAGCATAGTTAACAACATATATTACCAGAGTTATTAAAATTGATATTACCCCCAGAATAACTCCATTTTTAATTGCGTTGTTTACAAGAGCCGGTTTGTTTGTGTTTTCTTCCATGGTGTTTACGGTTTAGGTTGTTTTCTTAAAATTACTGACATGATGATACTTACAAAGAAGCCAATAATCAAGCTTTGAACAAAGTATGACGAGGCAATTTGTTTTCCATTTGTCGCGGGCAGGCTCTCTAAATTACGCTGGTAGGCATCTTTTCCGATGCGCTCAATATCTTCGGGCGAAAAAGTTTTCAGGTACGCGGTTGTCTGAGCAATGTAATTGGCAATAAAATCAGGCTCAGCAGCTATAAACCCCAACAGCAACAGCGAGGCAAGCGTGGACACCACCATGACCATAATAAAACTACCGGCCATGCCCTGCGAAAAATGCAAAATGCCGCCCTGATGGCTTTCGCGAAACTCTTTTAACGTGAAGAAAATAAAGATACCAAACAGCACAATCCTGAAATCCAGAAAGGGCGCAATCATCAACGGATGCCGCCCGATGAAATAATAAATAATCATCAGCACAACCAGAGCCAATACGGCAGCAATGGCCCCGTTACGAACGGCAATACCAATAAGTGGTGATTTTTTCATACTTAATAAACCTCATCATGACTGCCAATATCGACAAACACAACCTTACGACTACCGGCAAAATAAAATACTATGCGCAAATCGTACTCAATGCTAAAACTCCACAAGTCTTTCAATTCTCCGCTTAGTTTATGTGTTTTTAACGAAGGGTGATGTGTATCTTTCAAAAACACTTCGAGTTTCTGAAAGAATTTCTTTTCCATGGCTGTACCCTTCACCCTTCTCTTAAAAGCTTTTTTAAAGCTGACGGCAAAAGCAACTTCAACCATATACGTTAAAGCACTTGCTTTAAAATATTTACATCATTACTAAACGTGAGCTTGCCGGAGGCCAACTCGGCTTTGCTTTTAGTATAATTCCGTTTTATGGATCTGCGTTTTTTCAGGATAAGTTGGCGTTTAATGATTGACTCCAACTCAACCAACTGATCATCGTCCCATTTTTTTACTTCCTCAATAATATCGGAAAATGTATGTATAGCCATAACGGATTGCTAAAATTACTGTTCCAAAGGTAACGATTATTCATCAAACCAATGATAGTTGTTGTTCACTACACCTGCCACTTTACCCGTGATGGATTTACCAAACCACGGTGAGTTTTTTGATTTCGAGTGGTTGGTTTTTTCGTCTAACGTCCATACGTGTGCCGGGTCGAGTAGCGTGAGGTTAGCCTCAGCCCCAATGTCAATAACCGGTAGCGACAGGTTTAACACCTGGCGCGGTCCCGTAGTTATTTTTTCGATGAGCACATCCCACTTCAC
The DNA here is from genome assembly GCA_964404445.1 of uncultured Roseivirgaceae bacterium. Classification (GTDB taxonomy): domain Bacteria; phylum Bacteroidota; class Bacteroidia; order Cytophagales; family Cyclobacteriaceae; genus UBA2336. The sequence goes on from CAYOJW010000002.1 coordinate 666,983, forward strand.
TTCTTTCGATAAAGCCACTATGTTGGCCGCAAAAGTCTGTAAGTTAATAATGCCTGCATCGGCATGATCAAACTCAATGCTTTTGCTTTCATCATCCTGCGGTGTATGCCCCGAGCAGATCACGTCAATAGTGCCATCGTTTAAGCCTTTCAGCAAGGCATCGTTGTCGGTCTTTTCGCGCAGGGGCGGATTGGTTTTATAGTTGGTATCAAAGCCATGCAGCAGGCTGTCGTCAAGCAGCGGTTGGTACGCGGTAATGTCGCACGTTAAATTCATTTTACCTTTGGCCGCACGCACAAGCGATACTGACTTAGCCGTTGACAGACGCGAAAGGTGCAGCCGCCCACCGGCATAACCCAACAGTTTTATATTACGGCTGATGGCCACTTCTTCGGCAATGCGCGGCATACCTTTTAACCCAAGCATGGCGCTGTTCACGCCTTCGTGCATTTGCCCGAACATATTTAACCAGATGTCTTCCGGGTGATCGATGAGCACACCATTAAACTTTTGGAGGTATTGCAACGCTTTCAGAAAAATATCGGTATGCCATACCGGCTTCAGGCCATCGCTAAAACCGGCCGCGCCTGCTTCGTGCAGGTCAATCATTTCGGTAAGCTCTTCGCCTTTGTTCCCTTTTGTTACCGATGCCAGCGGATAGATTTGCACCAACCGGTTTGCGTCTCCACGAGTGAGATAATTTACATCGTTTTTGGTTTGAATGCTGGGCGAAGTGTTGGGCAGCGTAGCGATGCCGGTAAACCCTCCGGCCGCAGCCGCCTGGTGAACCGAGTCGAGGTCTTCTTTATGCTCCAGTCCCGGATCGCCCACGTACGTGCCCAAATCGAACCAACCCGTAGAGAGCAACATACCCCCGGCTTTGATTACTTTATCGGCCTGAAAATTTTTATCGCCTATATCGGCAATACGGCCGTTATGGATGAGAACGTTTTTTTCTTTTTTGTAAAAAGGGGAATTACTGTCGAGGATTCTGGCGGATTGGATGAGTATCTTCATTTTAAAAATCGGATCAGCAGAATTTCAACCAGCAGAAAGGCAAGCGCCAGTATTACGGCATACTTCCATAATGGTTTCCCCAAATATCTTGCTTTTATTTCGTTGCTGAAAGCCTCTTCTGAATTTGCCTCGAAAATACTGATGCCCTGCGCATTGCCTAATCTCTCTTTCACGGCACTGCCCGAAAGTTGCGTGAGTAGTGACTCGTGCCTGTTCAGGTTAAACGCCAGCGTACTCACGGTGTCGTTTTCATGTACTACATTGTAAAATCCGGCATTCATGGTAAAACGGGGCAATTCCATCACCACCTGGTCGGCCAATTTACGTTGGGCGGGCACAATTTCCTGACTGCCCACGAGCTTCACGGGTTGTTCGCCCACGAGGCTGTCTAACCGTAAAGCAATAAACGATTCGTTTAAACTGTAATAGGGTTTAACTTCGCTTTTCTTGCCCGATGCCGCCATGCGGTACATCAAAGGGACAAACAAAGCCGAGTTGTGCAATGTGGTAAAAGTGGTTTCGAGTGGCGAACCCAGCACATACACTTTCCCCTGACGGTTAAATACAGAAAGATACGGTTGTTCGTTTTTAAATTTGAGAATGGCCGACCGGTCGCTGCCCCAGTCAAGCACCCGCGCAGCCTGCGGCATTTCTAAACGGGAAGAACGCTCTTCAAATACGTGATCGAAAAACGGGTTGTTAAAATCGGGGTGATCAAGATCGGCCAACGGTGCCGGCTTCATCACGTTAAGAGTTGCCAACCGTAACAGATTTTTATACGAAACCGCATCGGGCGTTGCCGATGGAATAACAAACAACGCTCCTCCGCCATCGGTAAAGGTTTGCAACGAAGCCGACAGCGAAGCATCGAATCTATTGATACCGTTTACCACCACCAGGTCGGCCTCGCGTAACAGACTATAATTAAAGTTACCCGCAGTAAACGAACGAAACGTAAATACTTGTTTGTTGCCAAACACACGCTCAACCGGTGTAATACCGGTTTGTTCTTTTATTTCGAGCACGCGGATTTTCTCTGAAAAATTCAATGCCAGGTAAAAATCGTTATCGAAACTTACCGGGTAATCGTTAAAGCTGATGGTTGCCCGGCTTACACCTTGTGCCGCTGTACGCGCAGGTAAACCCACTTGCCTTACCGGCAGGTCAAACACACTTTCGGCCATGGCTTTGGCGGCCATGTTTACCGAAGCCGTTCCGGTTTGAATACCGTTTACCGACAACTTAACCAACAGTTGTTCAACAGGCTGATCGCCATCGTTACGCAAGCGAACGTGCAACACATTTTTTTCGCCCCCGACCACAAACGGATTTTCGAGCCATACCGAATCCATAAAAATGTTTGCGGTACTTTGATATGTTAACGGAGCCAAATGCCAACGCTGGTTTGTATCGTAAACAGCGGGTACAAGCTGCCCTATTGTTGACTGTTGAAAATCAGATACCCAAAAGACCTCGCCCGAAGTTTGCGCTCCCTGAGTTTGTTTGATGCGTTCGTTTATTTCCTGCAACGTTCGGCTTACGGGCGAAAGCCTGATCTGCGTAAGCAAATCGAGCACTTCGGTTTTTGTTTTAAACGTGTTTGAGAACGGAGCAAAATCGTTGGTGATTAAACAATAGCGTGTATCGGCAGGAAAAATTTCCACTACGTTACGCACATACCCGATGCCTGCGTCCAGCGCACTGGTTTTTTCGGCTACCGGCACCGACATGCTCAGGGAGTTATCGAGGTAAATGGCGATGTTACGACTGGCAGAAAACTGTTCGCTTGCCGGAATGATAGGCTGCGCAAACGCCAGCACCAGAAATGTTAAGAACAACAGGCGCGAAGCCAGTATAAGGTAATGTTTTAGTTTGCGTTTGGCGGTAGTGGCTTCCTGTACGTTGCGCAAAAACCGGTTGCTCGAAAAATAAATACGTTTGGTCTTACGGAAATTGAATAAATGAATGATTACAGGAACAGTCAGCGCTGTTAATGCCCACAAAAATGCCGGATACAAAAAATTCATTAGGGCAAAGGTAATTGATTTTAGGACTTAGGGGTTAGGTATCAGGACTTAGGGATTAGGAGCCAAAATATTCAAACACTAAAACTTGAAACCCGTAATCTGCAACTCGAAACCCACAACCCGAAAAAAAAGGCCGTCCAGAAAAATACCTGAACAGCCCTTTCTCAGTGACAACACCAAATTCGATGTTACTGTTTTGAACCCAGCATTACCAGGTCGTTCACATTAATTTCGGTGATGTACCGCTTCTCACCTTTATCGGTTTCGTAATCGCGGTGTACGAGCCTGCCTTCTACGGCAACCTCCTGCCCTTTTTTAAGATACTTCTCGGCCACACCGGCCAGCTTGCCCCAGATCACCACGTTATGCCACTGGGTATCTTCTACTTTTTCGCCTTTCGCGTTTTTGTACGAGTCGGACGTAGCGATCGAGAACGATGCTTTCTTTTTTTCGCCAAAGGTTTTCACTTCAGGGTCTTTGCCTAACCGGCCGATCAACTGCACACTGTTTCGTAAGCTTTTCATAATACTAAATTTTAAAGGTTTAACATTCGTGTTTTGACTACGCAACCGGTTTTGTTCCGATTGACGATACAAAGGTGTGAGGCCGACCAAACCGCAGTTGTATGATAATCGGTTATTATCGATTATATTCGTTTGTAAACGTTTACACACGGATAGCATTCTGCCCTAAAAACCCACAAAACATGGCAAAAACCGAAGAAAAAGTTTGTTTAGAGTGTGGCGAAAAAATTATTGGCCGGGCTGATAAAAAATTTTGTTCGGACACCTGCCGCATCGCTTACAACAACCGCGTGCGGGGCAACGACACCAATTATGTACGCAACGTGAATAATGCCTTGCGCAAAAACAGGCGCATTCTTACCGAGTTAAACACCACCGGCAAAACCCGTGTAAGCCGCGAAAAATTATTGGCCAACGGGTTCGACTTTACCTACTTCACCAGCACCTATACCACCAAAGAAGGCGCACTGTATAAATTCTGTTACGATCAGGGGTATTTAGCGGTTGATAAAGATTATTATTTATTGGTAGTGCGAAGGGAAGGGTGATGATGTAAATATGGATGTGTTGAAAGATATGCGCAACCACAAACCAAGAAACCAAATTACCATTGAGCAAACTCACTTCACTATATGAAAACAATCAATATCCTTTTCGTGGTACTAACAACTGCGTTGCTGGCACCGGCCTGTAAAGAAAACCAACCGGTTTTTCAAGCGCCTGTTTTAAAAAATATTGGCGACTATGGCGTTACCGTAACCACAACGTCAGCGTATGCTCAACTGTTTTTTAACCAGGGCGTCATTATGGCAAACGCATTTAATCATGCCGAGGCCGAACGGTCGTTCAGGGAAGCCGTGCGGTTAGATTCAACTTTTGCTATGGGCTATTGGGGAATTGCCTATGTACTGGGGCCAAACTACAATTCTGTTGATAATACCGGAACTGTTAACGCGATACGAAACGCTGTCGCTCAGGCTGTTCATCACAGTAAGCATATATCCGGTTGGGAAAAATCACTTATCAATGCAATCGCGGTAAAATTCCCGATGGATACCACTTATACAAACAACGAAGCATTCGTTGATTATATGAAACAAGCCTATACGCAGTTTCCGGACAATTCTTTTATCGCAACACTGTATGCCGAATCGGTTATGAATTTACATCCCTGGGATTTTTACACCGGCAAAGGCGGAACGCCACAACCCTGGACATCCGAAATTGTTTCACTTCTTGAAAAGGTAATTTCCATCGATCCAAAAAATCCGTTGGCGCACCATCTCTATATCCATGCAACCGAAGCAAGCCCCGATGTTGAAAAAGCATTGGCCAGTGCCGAATGGTTGAAAACCTTAGTGCCTTCGGCTGGTCATTTGGTGCACATGCCCTCGCATATTTATATCAACACCGGTGATTACCACGAAGGATCGCTATCGAACGAGAAGGCCGTAGTAGCCGATAGCATTTACATAGCCGAATGCCAGGCGCAAGGGTATTACCCACAACTGTATTATCCGCACAACTATCACTTTCTTGCCGCAACGGCAGCGCTTGAAGGGAGAGGCTCGCGCGCCATCGAAGCCGCTTACAAAACAGCAAGCCTTGTCGATAAAAAATATTTCCATGAACCGGCTTATGAGGCAACCGTACAACACTATCTGACAATCCCCAACCACGTTTTGATAAAATTCGGGCAATGGGAAAAAATATTGGCACTCCCCAAACCAACCGAAGATTTGGTTTACCCGACTGCCATCTGGCATTACGCAAAAGGCATGGCGTACGCCAACACCGGCAAAACCGAACAGGCAAAAGAAGCATTGAAGACATTAAACAGGCTAAACGAAAATCCCGCACTTATCGAAAAAATGATTTGGGGCATTAACCCGGTAACCGATGTTTGTGTATTGGCTTCAAAAGTTTTGGAAGCAGCGATAAACGTTAACGAGAAAAAATACACGGAAGCAATCCGGCTACTCACCGAAGCAATAAAAATGGAAGACAATCTTAACTATAACGAACCGCCCGACTGGTTTTTTTCGGTACGCCACATCCTTGGAAATGTATTATTGGAAACGAACGATTTTGTACAAGCTGAAAAAATTTACCGTGAAGATTTATCACACTGGCCAAAAAACGGGTTTGCGCTGAACGGGTTATTTGAAAGTTTAACCGGGCAGAGCAAAACAAAAGAAGCAGAAGAAGCAAAAAAACAATTTACCGAAGCATGGAAATATGCCGATACCGACTTAAAAGCCTCCGTAATTGACCCCGATAAACGCATAAACCTTGCCTTAACAATAGACGACACTTCACCCAACACCTTAGTGTACTTAGCCAGTACATTTTGTGTTGCAAAATAAACCTAACACAAACCCAATGACAAGATTTACTAAGAAGCGCATTTCTATTCGCATACCTACAAAATGCTTAGCTTTACAATGAACCGCAGGGGAAACGGTTTCCGATCATTTCGTTGGCTTCAACAAAATGGTCGAATTGGGTAGCGGTTCCATGCGTGAAATTGATGACATTGCCCTTACCCGCTCCGCAGGTTAGGAGGCGAAGAAAAGAAAGTTAGCAAAACAACGAACAAACTGAACAAGAAAAAATAATCTACCATGAAAAACCTAAAACCAAGCCTGTTGATTATTGCGTTACTGTTATTTTTCGCAGGCAATCATGCGTATGCGCAGTTAACTTCCGAAGAGGTTGATGCTCTCGTAACGCAATCCATGGAAAAATTTAAAGTGGCAGGCGTTGCCGTAGCCATTGTTAAAGATGGCAAAATCGTTCATGAAAAAGGGTACGGTATAAAATCCATCCGCACCCAAGCACCGGTTAATGAACACACCAATTTTCAGATCGCTTCTAACAGCAAGGCTTTTGCAACAGCCGCCTTAGCCATATTGATTGACGAAGGAAAACTATCCTGGAAAGACAACGTGAAAAAGTATATTCCCGAATTTAAAATGTACAACGATTATGTTACCGAAAATTTCCTGATCGAAGATTTGCTTTGCCACCGGAGCGGGCTGGGTCTTGGCGCAGGTGATTTAATGTTTTTTCCGAATGGTGCAGACTTTACGATAAACGATGTGGTTAAAAGCTTTCAGTATTTTAAACCCACATCGGCATTCCGCACGCAGTTCGATTACGACAACCTCCTCTATTTTGTAGCGGGCGAAATTACCACAAAAGTAAGCGGCATGAGTTGGGAAGAGTTTATCCGCACAAAAATTATGGAACCGTTGCAAATGAACAACTCCTACCCTTCTCTAAAATATATCAACGAGAAAACAAACGTAGCCATGCCGCACTCAACCGAAGGTACCGAAAACGGCAACATGAAAACTTTTGCGTTGTTTGAAGAAATGGTGAATGGCGCGGCAGGCGGCATTCTGTCGAACGTGCACGATATGTCGAAGTGGATGATCATGCAGCTAAACAAGGGCAAGTACGGGGATAATTCAGACAAACAGTTATTCACCGAAGCACGGCAACGCGAAATGTGGAAAATCCATACGGTTATAGATGCAAGCCCTAACCCGCGCTATAATTCGCACTTTGCCGGCTATGGCTTAGGCTGGTTTTTAATCGACATGAAAGGTAGCATGAACGTTTCGCACACGGGCGGTCTGCCGGGTATGCTGTCGAAAGTGAGTTTGATCCCCGATATGAAATTAGGCATTGTTGTACTCACCAATACCGAGAACGGAGGCGGGGCATTGTTCAGCGCAGTATGCAATACAATTCAGGACAGCTACCTGGGGTTAGACAAAATCGATTATGTAGAACTGTATCACAAAAGACTGGAAGCCCGAAAAAGCAATGCCGATGCCGTAACCAGCAACGTATGGAAACAGGTAGAGGCTGCGAAAAAAACGAAGATCAACGTACAGGATTATACAGGCGTTTATGAAGATAACTGGTTTGGCAAAGTTGAAATTTTCGTAAAAGAAAACCAGTTGTGGTTCAGGTCGTACCGTTCGCCCAAACTAAACGGGCCTATGCGTTTTTATAAAGCCAATACGTTTGCCATTCCATGGGAATACCGCGATATGAATTGCGATGCCTTTGCCATGTTTGGTTTAGATGAAAACGGCAAGGCTCAAAGTTTAACCATGAAAGGCATCTCACCCGACATCGACTTTAGTTTCGATTTTCAGGATTTACATTTTCAACGGGTCGAAAAATAGTTGTAATCAGGTATAAAAAAGAGGCTGTTTCAAAAGTCAACATAATAAACCACGTCACATCGAACACAGTGAGATGTCCAGATTTTGAGCGCTAATTGACGGGATGTATCACTGCGTTCGACATGACGCTACACTTTTGATACAGCCTCTTTTTTGCTTGTTCTCTTACTCTTTAAAATTCTGGAACGAATAAATAAAGCCCACATTAAACGCCTGGCTTAACTGCACTTCGCTGTCCTGGTCGTAATCGTATAACAGAATACCGCCCAAGCCAACCGAAATAAAGCGGTTTACTTTTGCAGTAAACATCAGGTCAAGACGGTGATCGATCGTTTTGCCCTCGAATGTTTCATAGTTTGCAAACATTAAATATTTCCATTTCAGGTTAATGTTCTCGGCAATGTTTTTATCGAAGTCGGCCGTGAGTTGAAACGCAAACCATTCATAACGTAAATCTTCACCTACTGTTACCCCAAACGGTGATGCCGTGGGTACACCGGAGGCATCCATAAATCGGCCGTTGTTATTGTTAACAATGGTAAGGCGGGGCGCCAATGGTGAAATACGAACTTTAAAATAATCAACCGGATGATATTCAAAACCCAATGCAACCGTAACAAAGGCCGGTGCCAGAATGTCGGAAATCAGCAATTGCTGTTCTACACCCAATAAATCGTTTTCGTATTTGTAACCTTTATAAAACTGCGAGGCAAAGCTTAACGACCCAAACAAATCCCAGTTTTTGCTTAACGTACGGCCATACTTGGTATCTAAAAAGAAACGGTCTAATGTTTTACGGAAACCCTGGCCATCGTTTTTCACAAAGCCGTAGGTAAAGCCAAGCTCATTATCCCACGATTGTTTCTCGTCTTTATAATTTGCTTTATAATTAAAATTTGTGTTCAGCCCGATTGAGTTTACCCCACCGGCTTTCCAGTTCGATGAAAATGCAGCCTGGTTGAAATTCAGATTAAACACTAATTTTTTCTTCCATTTCGATGTGGAATCGGGGGCTACAATTTGTGCTTCGGTAACCGCAGGGGCTATCAGCACACATACCAGCACAGCCAAAAGAATTTTCGCAAACGTATTCATATCTATGTTGTATTTTTTATGGGGCGAAAATAACAGGAAATAGACTGGCTTACAACACTATACAGTTTAGCTGTTTTTTTGGCGATTCGACTTCCGATGCAGTATATTATCCCAGTAAATGGGCAAACAGATAAAAACGAATATGTCAATAACAAAAGAAACAGAACTAACCGGGATGAAAAAGGCAAGTGAAGCCGTTGCCTGCACATTAAAGGAAATGCGAAACTACGCTCAACCCGGCATGACAACGAAACATTTAGACAACTACGGGGCAAAAATCCTGTCGGATTTCGGGGCACAATCTGCACCACACTTAACTTACAATTTCCCCGGCTGGACTTGCATTAGCGTAAACAATGAATTTTGCCACGGCATTCCATCAAACAACACAATCCTAAAAGAAGGTGACTTAATTAATATAGATGTATCAGCCGAACTTAACGGCTTCTGGTCAGATAACGGCAGTTCATTTGTACTTGGGAAAGACATCCACCAACACCAAAAACTTATAGACACATCAAAACAAATTTTGCATAAAGCAATTTATACCATAAAAGGCGGTGTTCGCATTTCAGACATAGGTCATCTAATAGAAACCGAAGCGAGGAAACGTGGTTACAAAGTAATCAAGAACCTTACGGGACACGGAATAGGCAGAAGCCTTCACGAAGAACCTGGCGAAATAGCCAATTACAGGGACAGGTTTAACCTGGCACGATTTAAGAAAAGCACTGTTGTTGCCATCGAAACATTTATAGCAACAACATCAACGTATGCCGAAACCCTGAATGACGGCTGGACAATGGCCGGCAATAAAGGCGGCTTTATGGCACAACACGAACACACGATTGTTGTTACGGATGGGAAACCCATTATACTTACAGAAATGAATGGTCTTTGGGATTGACAAAAACATAAACGAGAAAACTATTCTTAAACTCATCACGACAAAATTTTTGACTGCTGTTTTGAACGGAGGCAACAAAGAGGCACAACCAAAGTAAAACGAAATACTACCAGCCAATGCCTGATTTTAATTCGACCGATTACCTGCAACAGGGTACGCCCCGGCAGCAACTCGCCTACCGCGAACTTCGACAACATCGGTTATTCGATATACTGAAACCATTTAACCCGGTGTTAACGGGCACCATTCCGATTAACATAGACATCGACACCAGCGATCTGGATGTGATTTGTTGCTTTACCGATGTTGAATTATTTAAAACTACTGTTACAGAAGCCTTTGGCGCGTTGCCCGGTTTTGAATTAAGAACAGTTCAGTTCCGGGGCATTACAACCATTGTGGCTAACTTTCGTTTCGATCATTTTCCGGTTGAAGTATTCGGCCAGCCCATACCCGTACAAAAACAATATGCTTACCGGCACATGCTCATTGAACACACATTATTAACACAACGGGACGAAACATTCCGGTTACAGATTATCGACCTGAAACGAAAAGGATATAAAACCGAACCTGCCTTTGCGCACATACTGGGCTTAACGGGCGATCCGTACGAAGCTCTTTTGCAATTTGAAGAACAAACTAAACCTTAATGTTGGTATCTATGAAAAAGTACATCATAACAATCATTCTTGTATTGGTTTTATTCGGGCTTTATCGACTGTATCCTATCCGGTTATATTCGATTGATCTCCCACAACAAATAAGTAGCAAGTTGTTCAACTCCTTTCGGGTAACACCCGAACACGACACAACCATAATGATACTCAACTGCGGAACTATACAAGCGAAAGAGTTTATTAAAAACGTAGATGAATTAATAACCCACAATCCATCCGTTATTGGTATTAACCTATGCGACTTATCTTTTGCTTACGATAGCATTCTGATTCATTATAAAGAGAATCCTAAAATTGTTATGATGGATTGCAATAAGAACGCAGCCATTAAATCAAGCCTGATCGTTGAAGAAGACAACTCCGTAACACACTTTAAAACCGATGCCCCAGACTATTTTGAAATAGCACTAACAAACGCCTGGGCATCCATACAAGCACGAGGCCATAAACAGGAGCGCATTAACTATGTAGGAAGTTCTACTATTTTCGGGTATGCAAATTTATACGAGATAGAACATATTCGTATGGATCACTTACACAACAAGATTATTCTTATAGGATATGTAGAGCCTGAATTATTTCTTTACCCCGACCTGATTCACAATTTCAAAAACACATACATAACACCCATGAATGAAGTCTATGGCGAATATGATGAAACGGGTATTGCTCCTGATATGTATGGTATTCAAATTTCCGCAAACATTATCTCTACTATAAACAACGGGACTTTTATTACTGAAATTCCCTTGTTTGTGCGGGTTGTGTTTATAATAACCCTTGCCCTTTTATTAACGTTTCTGGTTTCTATTATCCGCACTAAATGGATCGTGCTTAACTTGGTTATTTACTTTATTCTTTATACGCTATTCATTATTGGCGCTACGCTTCTAATCGTGATTGCGTTTGAACATCGGTACTATCTCGAAATCCCTGAACTAAGTACCGTTTTGCTTATTGTTATGCTTGCTACCATCGTGAATAACCTTAACCGTTCACGAATAAAAAATCAAACACACGATACATCCAACTAAATGTCGGCTCGTTTCAGTTTCCAGTAACTCAGTCCATTAAAGATTAACGTCCAGCCGAGTACAATGCATACCGAACTGAGTTTAACGTAATCCTGGATTTCCATAAACGCATAACGGTAAAAGGGCACGGGCACCAGCGTTGAGATAGACTCTAACGGGAAGAAAGGAATCAGGCCGGGCACTATATCATCGACATTAACTTTGATGATTTGTTCGAGCATATACGACAACAGTAATAAAATGATGGTTAATCCCGAACGCTTTACCAAAATACCCAACAATAGCGCAAACGAGAGATAAGCAAATATTTCTAAGAAATAAGCCGGGTAAAATTCCAGATCGGTGAAAACATAGTTCCAGTTTATATCGGGTGTGTATATAAACCCGGTAATGCCTGCGATTACGAAAATCAATACTACGCTTAGTAAACTCAGCAACAGGTTTAATAAAATTTTCGAGGCTAAAAATTCCCACCGGCTTAACCCGTCAATAATGTTTTGGCGCAATGTGCGGTACGAATATTCATTCGTGATAGAAATAACCACCATAATGCCCAGTAACACTTTAAAGAAACCGCTCCACCACACTAAGTTAAGCCACACATCCGGGAAATGATACAAGGGTATGCGTTCAATATTCAGTTTTTCACCAAAGCCATCGATCAGTGATGCAATCCACTTTAAGAACTCCATACCACTGGCCGTAGAAAAACCAATGGTGATAAAATACAATCCGCACACTACCCAAAACGTGCGGTAGTTGGTCATCTTTTTCAGTTCTATTTTCAGCAAGTGCAACATGCGTATTTAGGGTTGAGGGTTGCCCGCCAGAATTTCGAGAAACTGTTTTTCGAGCGTTTTCTTTTTAGTAACTAAGTGCGAAACCACAATGTGGCGTTCAAACAAAAACGCACTGATGTCTTTGCCGTGGTAACCATCGCGTAACGTAACCTGGTACAAACCATCTTCGCGGCTGATGGAAGCCGTACCCGAAAACTCCAACAATACTTCGTTCAGGTTCGCAACATCGGCATTCACTTCTACCGTTTCGGCACCGCTGCCAACTTCCGATACAGGGCCGCTGTGAATAAGTTTACCCCGCTGGAGCACGGCATAATGCGTACATACTTTCTGTACCTCGTCTAATAAATGACTGGCCAGTATAATGGTTTTACCGTTGGCGGCAATCTTTTTAATGATCTCGCGTATTTCGGCAATGCCCATAGGGTCGAGGCCGTTAGTGGGCTCGTCTAAGATAAGCACGGTAGGGTCGTTCAGCAAAGCCGAAGCAATGGCCAACCGTTGTTTCATCCCCAGCGAATAGGTTTTGTATTTGTGATCTTTACGTTCGGTAAGCTCAACCAATGCCAACACATGCGCAATGTTTTCAGCCGGACACTGTTTTACCATTGCATTCAGCTCTAAGTTTTGCTGACCGGTGAGGTAAGGATAAAAGATAGGGTGCTCAAGCACCGCTCCAATTTTTTTTCGCACATGGTGCGTGGGCTCTTCACCAAACCATGTAAAATTTCCGGCCGTTGGGTTTACCACACCCATTAACATACCCAGCGTAGTGGTTTTACCACTGCCGTTTGGCCCCAGCATACCAAACACCTGCCCGGCTTTTACTTCTAACGCCAGGTTATTGACTGCGCAAATGCGTCCAAAATTTTTAGTTAGTCCGGTAACGGATAGCACTGTTTCCACGCGATTGAATTACAGTTGATAAGTCGGGGTGATCGGAAACAAATTACAGGTTTATTCTTTTTTATTCATCAGGTTTTTAATCTTGGCGCCTACATCTGAGCTTTCGTTGAGCGTAGTGAACAAATTAGTAATTTTATTGAGCGCTATCTTTCCCACAATATCCAGCACATATACATTGTCGGCATCATCTACCGTTACCACAATACCTTTGGTGTCGCCATCTTTTTCTTTCACATAAGCGTTAAACCGAAGACCTTCGTGCCGGGTAGTCATAACCTCTTCAAATTTTTCGGCCTTATACCCGGCCACTAAGTTTTTATAATCGTTGGTGCCAAAATGCTTCTCGGCTTTATTCACCCACACGATTTTCATTTTTTCGATGTCCTTAATCAGTTCGTCAATATCGGCATCGCCCGACTGATTGATCATCCGTAAGGTATTGTGGTATAAGAAAAACGTGCGCGATGCAAATTTTTCTCCGAACTCGTTTGTAGTTTTTGTTTGGGCAATGGCTGTTGTTGATAACACTAACAGCGCGAACATTAAAAGTTTTTTCATAGTAACCGGATAAAATAAAATCCTCATGCCGGGGTTGGCATGAGGATAATAACGTGCGTGTTTATGATTAGTTTCCTTTTTTGTCCATCTTCTCTAACTTATCCAGCCCGTCAATATTCATTTTGCGGCCGATACGCGATATTTGCTTCAGGTCTATTTCGCCAAACAGGCTGATGATCATGAACTCTGAGTTACTGCCAATCAGCATTACAAACTCGTTGATTTTACCAGGCGCGGTTTCTTTAATGTAAAACTTCATGTCTTTGTCTTTATCGCGCACGGCCATCAGTTCGTCATACTTGCTTTTTGTTACAACACCCATCGCTTCGGTGTATAATGCACGGGTGTTTGTACCGCTACTCTTTCCCAATATGCGCAAGCCTTTCAGCTTAGCGATGGCATCAAGCACTTCTTTATCGCCCGGTTCGGTAACTTCCATGTTCGTAAACAGGTTGAACATTTTTCCGGATATGGTCGCCTGCGTACCAAACGATTCATCGGCCGAATATTTTTCAAAAAACTTTGTTACGGCCTCACCTTGTGCCATGGCTGCCGATACACCGGCAGCAAAAACCAACATCATTACTATTTTTTTCATAATTTTTACTATTATAAGTCGTTCGTTGTATTTGTTTTTAGCTTGTCTTGTGCTTCGTTCAGCACATTAATTTTTTTAGCCTGCTGTTCGGCCTTACCAAAACCCTTCGAGATAATGAGCAACGCTTTTTTGGTTTCTTCCAACGCCTGCTCGGGTGTTTCAAAGGTGTCTTCCATCGCCAGTTCATGGTCTTTTCGCAGTTCGTAACGCACAAAAAATATGGCTGCTGCGAGTACCGCTATCCCGGCCGCTATGCGCAAACCGGTTTGCCAAAGCTGGCGCACTTTTCCGTTTGGTGTTTGTATTCGTTTTAACACCTCGCCTTCTACTTGTGCAGGTATGGCTTTTTGTTTTTGTTCATCGAAATAGCTGAACAATTGCGCGGTTTCTTTAAACCGGTCGGGCACTTCGTGTGTACCAAACCAGTGGCGCAGGCGTTCTTCTTCTTCCAATGAAGTTTCACAATCCCAATACTTCTGCAATAAGGCTTCTAATTGTTTAGAGTCCATACGCATTCATCTTCACTAATTTTTCTTTTACAAAGTTTCGCGCGCGGAACAGGTTTACTTTTACCTGGTTCAAATCAATTTCCATGATTTCGCAAATCTCATTATACGAGTACCCTTCTACATCACGAAGGTGAATAACCTGCCGTTGTTTTTCGGGCAGTGCGGCAATGAGCTGACTTACATGTTGCATACTTTCGCCTAATTCGGTTTTAACATCGGGTGTTTTATCGGTTAACCGGATGTGGTAGTTGGTTTCGAGCGGCTCGGCAACTTTTCGCTGATTGGCACGCAGCCTGTCGAGCGAAAGGTTTTTCGTTATGCGCATGCACCATGCTTCCATGTTTTCGATGGTATGCATTTGTGCGCGGCCGTTCCAAACCCTGATCATCACTTCCTGCACCACATCTTTCGCGTCATCGTCATTGCCCAACATGCGCAGGGCAAAGCGAAAAAGCTTGTTTTTTGCAGGTAAAACACGGTCTTGAAAAGCTTCGATGTTCATGTATCAAAATCCGGTAACAAGACGCTGCCCGTACCGGATTGTTACAACCTGATGAAAAATTTTTCAGGAATGAAATTCCGATACCAGAAAAATGGCATTATTTACCCCGGTTTGAACGCGGGGCTGTCTTTCAGATACCCGAGAATTTCGCGTTAGCTTTGGTTTCGGACAGGAAATCGTACATTAACCATCAAACAACAAGCTTATGAACGAACAGGATAAGATCATCGTCTTTCACCGGTATGCTAACGCTATCGATGCGAACATAGCCAAAACCAAATTAGACGCGCACGACATACACTGTTTTTTAACGGAAGAGAACACGGCTAACCTGTACCCTGTTGGGGGTATTTTGCTGGCGGGGGTTCGCCTGCACATTTTTGAGGCTGATGTAAAACGTGTCGAAGAAATTTTAGGGCAACCGGGTAAATATTAAGTTTCATAAATATTTAACACGCTTACGCCTGCCTAACACTTGTTTTCACACGTTTCATTTATACTTTAGTCGCAACGCATACAGAATGAACACAAAAATTATTGTTGGATTAATGGGGCCGGGCGAAACCGCAACACCCGAACAAAATGTTTGCGCATACGATTTGGGCGCGGCCATTGCCAAACAGGGCTGGGTGTTGCTTACCGGTGGCCGCAGTTTCGGCATCATGGAAGCCTCTATGCGCGGGGCTACACACCACAACGGGCTTACCATTGGTGTTTTACCGGGCGACAGCACACAAGCGGCTTCGCCTTACGCGCAGATCAGGATTGTTACCGGTATGGGAAGCGCCCGCAACAATATAAACGTATTATCAAGCCACGTAATTGTTGTGTGCGGCATGGCCTCGGGCACCGCAGCCGAGGTTGCATTAGCGATACGCGCCCATAAAAAAGTTATTTTCCTGAAACAAAATAAACTCACCATCGATTTCTTTAAAACGATGGGCACGTACTCCATCGTTGCAGTAGATACCGTTGAGGAGGTGATCGAACAGATACGTGATTTTATTTCACTGCGGCAGATTCAGTAATCTCAAACAAAAAAGAGACTGTCTCAAAAGTCAACATAATAAACCACGTCACATCGAACGCAGTGAGATGTCCCGGTTTTGAACGCTGATTGACGGGATGTCTCACTGCGTTCGACATGACGTTACACTTTTGAGACAATCTCTTTTTATTTCTTAATCTTTAATACAACACCTACTTCTTCACTACCGTAAACTCTACCCTTCGGTTGTTGGCACGGCCTTCGTCTGTATCGTTGGTATCGATGGGTTTGCTTTCGCCATACCCGTGCGCGGTTAACCGGTATGCATCAATACCCTGACTTACAATATAATCCACCACCGACTGCGAACGGCCTTGTGATAAATTCAGGTTATACTCATCCGACCCTTTGCTGTCGGTATGGCCTGATATTTCAATCTCTACGCTTGGATTACTCTTTAAAAAATCAACCACCTTATTCAATTCGGTAAACGATTCTTTTTTAAGCGTGGTTTTATCGAAATCGAAATAAATGTTTTTCAACCGAACGGTTAACCCTACTTCAATAGGTTGCAGGTAGAAATCTTTAATGATGGGCGTGGTTTCTTCGTCCACAACCTCTACGCTGTCGGTCGCGTTCAGGTAACCTTCTGCCGAAGCCGTAAACCTGTACGTGCCCAGATCTTTAATTTCGCGTTCGTACTTTCCGCCACCGGCCGCCATTGTAAAGTTTACGTTACGATTGTGTTTTAAGGTTGTCGCTACTTTTGCAGTAATAGGTGTATTGGTTTTGCTATCATACACCGTACCGGCCAACATGAGTTTTTTTGCGATGGGTGTCAGGTAAATATCCACAACCACAGTTGTATCTTTTCCCATATTGGCGGGTAGGGTTAGCGAAATATCTTTCGGTAAAAAGCCTGCTTGTGTAGCGTTAATGGTGTAAACCGTTACTTCGGGTATGCGTGTTTCAAACTTACCGGCTGTTGTCGATTTCAAATTAACGGGCTGCACATTTGCCGGTGTTAACACAATGTTTGCCTGAACGGGCTGTTGATTTTTCTCATTATATACTGTTCCGGAAACGGTAATGCGAATGTCGCGCGGAACTAATTTAAAAATATCGAGGTTGCCGCCATCCATCGTACTGTTGGCTCGGCTGGTAAACACATTGCCTGCTTTATCGATACAGAAATAAAATTCATCGGCAGCGGTATTAATGGGCGGCCCCATGTTTTCGGGCGTGCTCCAGTTTTGCCAGGTGTCATCTAAACGTGTGGACTTGTAAATATCGGCCTTACCTCTTTTACCGGGCACGTTGCGGTCGCTGGCGAAGTACAATGTTTTATCGTCAAACGAGATAAACGGGCCGAAATCATCATCGCGTACCGAGATATTCAATTTTTTGGGGGTTGTCCAACCGTTTGCTTCGAGGTTGCTAATGTACAACTGACTGCGCGGGCCTTGTGGTGTTGTTCCGAAGAAAATAATCATGTGTTTACCATCAGACGACATACTGGCTCCATAGAATTTTCCTTTATTCATTTCTTTAAAGCCGGGTACGTTTAGCTCGGTAATTGCACCGCCTGTATTAACAACCGAAAATCCTTTAGAGTCTTTCGTGCGACCGCCTTTAATAAACAACGAACCATCGGGCAATACACTAAACACCTGGTTGCTGCGATGAATATTAAAGGGTGCCGTTAAATGCCTGGCAGGCCCCCACTCTCCTTTTTCATCTAAGGTTGACATCCATATATCATCGCTGCCTTCTTTGCCGAAAGTGTTTTCGGGATGGTTGTGTACAAAAAAATACAGTTGCCGGCCATCCTGCGAAATAATAGGGGCTGCCTCGTGGTAATGTGTGTTAACCTGCTTGCCCAACTTTACTAATTCGTACCGGGGTGCGAACTCCTGAGCGTTAAGAATACACGATATGATTAAGCCAAGAACAACGAATATGTATTTTTTCATGTTGCGAAATATCAATTAAAACAGACCGGGGCCGTTCGTTGAAAGCAATGCCACTGCGATGAGCAACAACGCGATAAGGTTAAAAATAAAAAGCCGTTTATGTTTAGCCCCTGAATTCGACATTTTTTTTGCCGAAGTACGGGCAACGGTAATCAGCACAATGGCGATTAGCATCATAAAGATGTGTTCGACCGTCCAATAGCGTACCGTAGCGTTGCTCATCGTACCGCTGTTAAACTGAACTTTGACACTCACAAAATACAAAATCAGCCCAAGCAAAAGGTGCAAATGTGTGGTGATAAACAATGCCAGGCTCAGCTTGTTATCGGTAGCGGTGTAGTTTTTTTTGCCAACCCAGCCGATCAGCGAGGTAATAATCACCACCACCAACAGAATAAGCACGAAATAACGGAGATACGAATGAGAATGGAGTAAACCGGTGTACATAAATTTTAGATTTTAAGGGCAAAATAATACAGTCTGCCCAAAGTTGCGAGGTAATAGCGCAACAGTGCCTTAAATAGTCTGTAAAAAGCTATATTTTTGGTAATTCCTTCACCTATGAACCGTTTTTTAGTCACTTTTTTCGTGCTGCTGCCCGCTTTATTGCAGGCGCAGAACGATACCGAACCTCAGCCCGATACGGTAGTTATGGGCGCATACATTATCAGTGTGCACGATATTGATTTCCACAATACCGAATATACCTCGCGTTTCTGGTTGTGGGTATTGTACAAGAACAATAACAAGTTCGATTTTCCTAAGCAAATCGACATACCCAACGCCAAAGACATTGCCGAACCTGAAATTATATCCGACACCATCGGCAACAACATTTGGCAACTGCTGAAGATGAAGAGCGTGATGAAACAAAACTGGAAGGTGAAAGATTTTCCGTTCGATAAGCAACGGCTGATTGTTCATGTTGAAAACTCTATTTACGACCGCAACAGTTTGGTGTTTGTGCCCGACTCGCTCGGAAGCTCGTACGACCGCGAAATGACTATTGACGGCTGGACAATTACCGACTTTAAAGTTACAGGCGGAACGAAAGAATATACCACGGTATTTGGCGACCCTTCGTCTGATATGCTGCACTCTGAATACGCCTCTTTTAATATTGAGATTGACATCGAACGTAACGCCTGGGGATTGTTTATGAAAATCTTCATCGGCATGTACATCGCCTTTATGATTTCGGTGTTGAGCTTTACCCCGCAGCCTACCGAATTAGAGCCGCGTTTCGGACTGCCCGTTGGCGGGTTGTTCGCGGCAGTCGGTAACAAGTATATTATCGACTCGTTACTGCCTGAGTCTTCTTCGTTTACGTTGGTCGATTCGCTTCATGCCGCCACTTTCTTAGTCATCTTTGCTACGTTGTTAACCTCCGCCATATCGCTTGTTTATCACGAAAAAGGCAAACATGCCCTTTGCGGAAAAGTAAATTACTGGGGATCGCGCATTGTAATTGCCGCATACATTATTGTAAACGTGGTATTGATTGGGCTTGCGGTTCGATAAAAAATGTTTCGTTGCCCGAAGCCATCCGCACCATGAGTTTTTCAAAACACATACTATCGTTTTATAAATCGCTTGCGATAAAAGCCCCACTCCCGAAAGGTGTGGAAACGCTCAATCCGTACCACGATGCAAATGCTTTTGAACTTTGTGAAAAATTTTACACCCGGTTTTATAACGACACTGCCGAACGCACTATTATTATCGGGATTAATCCGGGGAGGTTTGGCGGGGGTATTACCGGCATACCGTTTACCGATCCGATCCGGCTCGAAAAATCTTGCGGCATTGCCAATACGCTCGATAAAAAACCAGAGTTGTCATCTGATTTTATTTATCGCATGGTCGAAGCGTATGGCGGTGTCAATGAATTTTATTCAAAATTTTTCTTCAGTGCTGTTTCACCGCTTGGCTTTACGAAAGACGGTAAAAACTTGAATTATTACGATCAGAAAGATTTACAGGAAGCTGTTTACGATTTTATCGTTCAATCGCTTCAACAACAACTTGATTTTGGTATCAACCGAAAAACGGCTTTTTGTCTGGGTGAAGGGCAGAACTATAAGTTTTTGCTTCAGCTCAACAACAAGCAACGCTTTTTTAACGAAGTGATACCGCTGCCCCACCCCCGGTTTATTATGCAGTACCGCAGAAAACGGTTGGATGAGTTTATCGCGCACTATATAAGCACGCTTGTTTAAATATTTCACGCAAAGAGCACAAAGGTAATGCGCAAAGAGCGCAATGATCTATAAACCATTAACTAACCGGTGAATTCCGTCTTTTACAACTTTAGTATTGAAGTTGATCAATAATGCCAGTTTTTTATCAGACAACTTCAAGTAGGTAAGTGTTTGAGCAAAATGAACAGGTGCCAGCAATTCTATGGATTTGATTTCTACGATTACCTTACCTTCAACGAGCATATCCAACCGATAACCCACATCTTGTTTTATACCTTTATAAATCAAAGGCATAGGAACCTGAGTTTTTATTTCAAGTCCGGCTTCGTGCAAGTCGAAAGCCAAAGCTGTCTCATAAACTGATTCTAACAAACCGGGTCCTAACGTCTTGTGTAGCTCAATAGCACACCCGATAATTCTGTGCGATATTTCATTTTCCGTGATCATACTTTAATTTGAAAAATGCTGATCAAAAAAAACTTTGCGCCCTTTGCGCGAAAAAAACATACTACTTCGCCTTCGTTACCTTAGCCGGGCCGGCATAAATCGGGATTTTGATTCTTCGGCCGTTCGATTTTGTAATGGAGTTCTCTTTTCTACCGAATACCATCTCACGACAGTTCGCACTACCGCACGTGCAGGCAAACGGCTCGATGTTCTGATCGAGAAATAACGCATAGTCTAACGTTAGCTCTTCGCCTTCGGCAATGTTGCGGATGGCCACTACGTTCAACCCAATGTATGCCGTGTTTGCATCGCAGCTATGGTTTTGAGGTGCCCAGTTTACCGGGTTCTCATCCCACAAAATGTAAACCTCTTTGCTGATAGGATAAGCATAATGTTTGAAGTCGGTTTTCTGCCGATCATTCCAGTGTGCATCCACAAATTTTTTGGAAATAATGCGCTGCGCCATGCCCTCGCCTCCAAAAATGATTTCTCCTTTTTTAATCGACTGGCTTGCAAAAATTCCATAACCCGAAAGGGCGCTACCTTTCAGTCTGTATTTTTTCTGTTTCGCACGATGGCGGGCAATGCCTTCGTTGATGATGTTCTGTAAAAAACCGCTTTTGCCTGCGGGATCAAAATTCAGAATAAAGTCGGCCGAGCCCTGGTACTCATCTTCATAAAAAGCCGAACACGTAAAGTTGATTTCCAGGAAATAAATATCATTGTTATCATCCATGCGGAAATCAAGACGGGCATACCCAACACCGCCAAACGCGGTAAAAATTTGTTCGGTTGCTTTACGCAATGCCTTTTCGGCTTTTGCATCTTTACAGGGCACGTTACAATCGGGGTGCAGCTCCGATGTTTTCAGCGCATACGTTTTAAAAGCCCGCCCTTTCGGAAAAAGATATTCAACCGGCTTGTATGTAGTACAACCCTTGCCTTCGGCATTGGCGCTTACCAATACCGTAAACTCACGACCGGCAATGTATTGCTCTACCAGAATTTCAGGGTATTCGGCCAGAATAGCGCTGATCTTTGCTTTCAGCTCTTCCTCATTGTTCACCAGCGATTTTTCATCTACCCCCAGACTATCGCCCGCTTTGGCCGGTTTGATAAACATCGGGAAGTTAAGGCGTTTCATTACCTCGTTAACATCGCTTAATGATGTAACCTCTACCGAAGCCGGGGTTTTCACGCCTGCGGTATAGGCCACATACTTCATCAATGGCTTTGGCGGATCGTACAATACAGCATTCGGGCCGGTATAGGGCAGGTTCAATAAATCAAGCGTGTTAATCACATCGATTGACGGAACTTCCCACTCCAAATATCCTTCGCACAGGTTTACGAAAATATCGTAGCCCTTGGTGCTCAGTTCTTTCAACTGTTTGTATGTGGTGAGTTTGTTCAATAAAACATGATCGACCTCGTGCTGCGGAAGCAAACTTGACAGGTTACGCTGCGGATCATAGTTTTTGTAATCAACATTAGTGGTCGAGTAATCGGGTTGTAGCACGCAAACTTTCATCTGTTAACGCTTGGTTGGTTGATTAATTTACCGGATGACGCCTGATGGCATCATCGAGAATTTCAAGTATGAGTTGGGTGAATGATTTTTGATCGAACCGTAAAATAGCACCGATCGAAGTATAGTCTTCGTCTTCGCTTAAACCGCACTGGGCGTTGATCTCCAACACGTACAGCTTACCGGTTTGCTTATCCATACGGATGTCGAGGCGGCCGTAGCCCATGCCGCCCACGGCTGCAAAGGCTTTCATACTGATTTCTTTCAATGCGGAAATCAGGGCATCATCGGCTTGATGATAATTATACAAATGCCCCTGTTCGGGCATAGGTTTTTCGTTATCGTAAGTTTCCCACAAACGGTCGAATGAAAGGAACTGTTCTTTCTCCGGCAAGGAGGCATGAAACACCCGTTCGACAGGTGTATAACAATGAAGGCTTTCCGGATGGGTGGAAGAACCCACAACAAGCGTGGTAAATTCGCGGCCATTGATAAACGCTTCTACGAAAATTCCGCCCGCGTCAAGTTTCCAGCCACGATAGCCCTTGCGCATTTCTTCGATAATAGCCGTGAACTCAGCTTCGGTAGTAACCACATTTTTTACCGTTAAGCCCATACTGCCGGCCGATATAGCAGGCTTCACCATCAGGGTTGAGCCGATTTGCTCAAACATCGACACAACGTTTGTTTCGTTTGTACCGATAACCCTCCACGCGGGAGTTGGCACACCATGCTTGTCAAAAGCTTCCTTCATCGGGATTTTTGACGTGGTGATGTCGTAAAAGAAATCGTTGGAGCCGGTATAAATAAGATTGTGTTTTTCTAACGCGGCTATCACTGAAATGCCCGGTACGGCATTCGACTCATCGCCATCGCACAGGTTAATGACGATGGGCGTTTTTTCGGTTTCAAATTGGGCTATTTCGCGAATGGTTTTTTCGATGTCGGGCATGGTAACGTTCACCCATTTCCACTCGCAGGCAATTTCGCTGAAAACTTTTGTGTATTCGGCTATGCTTTGGGTATAGTCGTAATAATATTGAAGATTCGGGTCTTCGGTTTTCAGAAAGGGCGCAAGCACCCATACCAGATACTGGTCTTTGTTATTCAGAAAACCTTTACGGCTAAAATCCTGATCAGGAGGAGGTTTCAGGCTTAAATCGACCCCGATGGTATTCATATCAGCTTCTTGAAGCCAGTTTTTGCTGGATGAAATCGGTAAACCTATACCTTCTTACCTGCACATCGGTAAGGTATTTAGCTCCTTTAATTTCGCCAACGCAGTTTTTGCTTCCGCAATTACACTGAAACGACTGATCCATGTCCCACTCGGCCGAAGGGTAGAAGAAACGGAGTTCTTCACCATCCTCGATGGCTTTCAGCGCGATTAACCGCAGACTGGTGGTGTCGAAAAAACAGTTGGGGTCACAGCCATGGTTGATGCACTCTAAGTATTCGGGGAAGAGTTCTACGTGTTCGGTATCACTTAACTGAACCGTTAGGTAGCTGGGCGTTGAATACATGGCACGCCAGCCAAACTCAGAGATGATCTCACCGGAAACAAAGCTTTTACGCGAAAACAACGAACGGTTATTAGCCAGGATGTCGGTGCGTACTTCGGCAATTTCGGTGGGAACAACAGCGGTAATCACATTTGAATGGTTTGATTCACCATTCTTTTGGGCAGGAGCATTGCCCTTACTGGTTTGAAAGCTCATAGGTAGTGGTTGTTTGAGGCTTTGTTAAACTCGTAAGCATTTTATTACAGATGCCCGCATGACTTGAAGCTATACTTCCGGTTCAATCGGCCATCTATACTATAAATGTACGTGTATAGAATCTGTTTATCCAAATTATGAAGCGTGAATTATCATAACATCAATGGCTTAGATCATTTAATCACTCATTAGCATGATAAAACGTAAAAGTGTTTTGCTTAAAGTGTTCGTTAATCCATAACATCTTAACCTGACGGGGTGTTCGTATCGGCAGGTTACCCCATAGTATGTTTTAATTGTTGGCCGCTGACATAGCTGCGGTTTATGTTTCGTGTTGTTTTATTTCAGGTATCACAACTTCAAATGTTGTACCTTCACCAAAGGTTGAGTAAACGGTAACACTTCCCCCGATTTTACCGGCTGTTTCTTTAACGATAAACAAACCCAACCCTGAGCCTTTTGAGGCCTCGGTAGCCCTGTAATACATATTGAACACCTTGTCCAGAAACTCATCGCGGATACCAATGCCATTGTCGGTAACGGTAACAATCGTTTTGCTGCCTTTTTTATGCGCCTCTAATTTCAATACGTTTTCCGGCTTTTGCTTATCGAGGTACTTGATGGCGTTTTCGATCAGGTTATTAAAAATGATTTTAACACGGGCGGGGTCATTCAACACCAGCAGGTTT
This sequence comes from uncultured Roseivirgaceae bacterium, assembly GCA_964404445.1. GTDB lineage: Bacteria > Bacteroidota > Bacteroidia > Cytophagales > Cyclobacteriaceae > UBA2336. Next base: position 691,886 of record CAYOJW010000002.1, read on the forward strand.
TCCGGTATTCTATTTTCAAAAACGATTCGGGTTGCCCCGGGCACAAAAGCAAGTTGATGAAACACATCGTCCAAAAGCGTTGACAACTGAAATTGCTGTGTGGATAGCGGGGTATGGGCGTTTCGGGCATAGTGTACCATGCTTTTAATGACCGCTTCCAGTTTAAGCACCGATTCTTTAATGAGCATCACATAACCCTGCACTTTTTGCGGATCCTGTTCCATATTGATAATCTGCACGAGGCCGAGTATGGATTTCAATGGCGCGCTCAGATCATGCGAGGCACTATATACAAACCGGTCTAATTCAAATACAATCTTGTTGAGGTGGTTAATGGTTTGCTGAAGCGTTTGCGTGCGTTCATCTACGGTTTGTTCCAGTCGCAGGTTAATTTCGCGGAGTTCGTATTGCGCCTCGACCAGCCTTTCATGCTGCATACCAATATGTTCGTTCTGGGATATTAGCTCTTCATTTTGAGCCTGTATTTCATTGTTTTTTTCAACGATCATCCCATGCATGGCGTTAATTTCTTCTAATTTTAATTGCAGGGTGTCGTTGGCCTGATTCAGTTTCAACGTGCGCTGGTTTACCTGCTCCTCAAGGTTTTCTTTAATTCTGACGAGGTAGCGGATACGCACACGGTGTATGCCCACCATGATCAATACACCGAGTAGCCCGACACCGGTATGAAACATGCCCGTTTGCCACCATGCCGGATGTATTACCAGCGTAAGTGTTGCAATAGAGGCTCCCGGCACATCGGGGGTTTCAGATGTACTCACTTTTAACTGGTAGGTGCCGGGCTTCAGGTTGGTGTATTGTATTTGCCGTTGCTGGCCTGCATATTGCCATGTTTCGTTAAAACCTTCCAGTTTATAGTAATATTCGGGGCGCAGGGTAAAATCGAAATTGAGCGATGCCACTTCAACCGAGAATGAGTTCTGGCTATGGTTAAGCTGTACCTCACCGGTAACAATGATGTTTTCTGTTAAAACCGACCCGGGCTCATTTGGGCGTTGATCTTCATTGTTGACGAGCAGTTTTGTGAATACGATTGGGTGATCGTATTGCTGCGTAAGAAACAGGTCGGGGCTGATGTAGTTTATACCTTTAATGCTTCCGAAAACAAAATAGCCATTATGCATGGCCAGAATACTCCCTTTGTTGAACTGACTTGAAAGAAGCCCGTTGGCCAGCCCGAAGTTCACAAACTTCTGTGTTGTTTTATTAAAAACACTTATACCGGCATCGGTGCTTATCCACAAGCGGTTATTGGCATCTTCTTCTATCCCGCAAATCATGCTGTTTCCAAGCCCGTCCTGTTCGGTAAACAACAGCGTGGTATCGTTTTCAATATCGTAGCGTACAAGCCCCTTGCTGGGGCAGCCAACCCATAGCGTACCTTCTTTATCGATATACAGCGATGATACAGTAGTGGATGCGGTGAGGTGACCCGATTCAACAACGTTGTACTGATTGCTACCGGCTAAACTGCGGTTAAGACCTCCGCTTTCTTTTCCAACCCAGAGTGTGTTGCCCCGGTCGTGCCTGATTATGTTTACCCGATCAATGAAATTGCGCTGCCGTTTTTCGTTCTCGATGTGAACAGCCGTACCGTCTTTTGCATTGTACTTGAAAAACCCTCTATCGAACGTTCCTATCCAAACATTGCCTGAAAGGTCTGTTTCGAGCGACAGTATCTCGCGGCCAATATCCACCCCGGTATTCAGGTTTTCAAAATTCTGGCATCGCCCAGACTGCATGTTGAATATAAAAACCCCTTTTCCCCATGTACCTATCCACAGGTTTCCATTTCCATCGGGCTTTATGCACTTTATCTTTTCAATTCCTACGCACGAAGTAATGCGATTAAACCCGGGCGTGTCCTTGCCAATAGAGTTGTTCGATACATAAAGCCCGTAGCCATCGGTACCTACCCACAGGTTATCCGACTGATCCTCTACCAGCCCGGTAACACTTTGAAAATTGGAAAATGTCGCATGTTTTTCGCCCGGAAGCATAATGGTACCGAAACGGGTTGAGTGCTTATCATACAGGCTTATGCCGTTGTAGTATGCACCTACCCAAAGGTTATCGTTCGGATCGGTGTAAACAGCTTTGATTATGCTACCCTGAATGCCCGAGTGGTTCTGCGGGTCGGGCAGGTAGGTTTCAATAAACGGGTCAGTAAGCGGATCGCACCAATGCGTAATCATGCTCAGGCCGTGGTCGGTGGCTGCCCATACATTGCCCTGCGCATCGGCCGTTAAGGCGGGAACGTAATTGCTTCGCAAACTGTGCTGGTCGTTCCCTTTCAGAATGCGGTTATACCGTGCCCCGGAATAATCGCACACTAATAGCCCGCCCTCCCAGGTACCCGACCATACCAGTTTTCTTTTCTCATCGAGGTAAACACTTTGAATATTTTTTTCGACACGGCTTATCGGGTGCATCGTAAACCGGTTAGTTTGAGAATTATACAGGTACAACCCCAGGTTGTTGATACTGATCAGTAAAAGGCTGTCGGAGTAATGCGAAATACTCGTCACCCTCATCCCTGTATGGCTAACGGTGTAGGTGGGCAGACCCACCGGTTTAAAGCGAATTAAATGCGCGCTGTCGGTAAGGGAAGCCTGCAACAACTGCCCTGAGCCTATGAACAATTGTTTACGGTGGTTTTCATATATGGCAAGAATGCCGTCATCAATGCGGGAGTCGTGCTGGGCTATCTGGTATTTAAAACGTATGAAGTTGTCTTTAGCCCGGTTGTAGAGACAGAGGCTACCATCGAGTGTACCTATCCATAAATTTTTTTCAGAGTCTTCGTAAAGGCACAAAATAAAGTTGCTACTAATGCTGGTGGTGTCGTGCTCATCTTTCCGGTAAATTTTCATGGAGTAGCCATCGTACCGGTGCAGGCCATCTTCGGTGCCAATCCACACAAATCCCTGGTGATCTTTCACTATCGTTCTTACGTTTCCGTTTCGCAGGCCGTGCGTTTGTGTGATCTGATTAAACGAAACAATTTGCCCTGTTGCCTGCCGGGGTGCGACACAACATAGCAACAACGCAATGCCCACAACGGGCATCAACTTGCAGATTGTTTTACGATGAATCATGTTTTATTAATTGTGCCTAAACACACCAAAAATATTGGCCTGTCGCGACCGCTAAAGTTACAGTTTATCACTAAAATTAAAATTAGGCGCGAACCCAACCCTGGGCTATTTTTCGATAAACTCCTTTACTAAAAGCAGTGTGTTGTAGTACCCTTTCGTATAGGTTTTTGAATCGGCCGGATACTTTTCTATGCTGGCCAATGCCTGGGTTAATATTTTTGCCCCTTGCCGGGCTTCGGCTTCATCATAAAAGTTGGCCAACCATATCTGATCGTCATAAAAATACTCTGGCAAGGCCATTCCATTGGAATAAAACTGAAAAGGGGTTTGAAGCACTGCCGTTTCGAAATACCCTTGAGATTTTTCTTCTACCATGGCAAAGTAGGCTATTAAAAAATCAACATGCGACAACACCCGCGCCTTGATTTGCTTAGGTGTTTCTGTTTTACCGGGGCGTAAACGCCAGGCATTATTTGCAGGATGAAGTAAGTCGAAAGAATTACTCCTATACAAACCCGAAGGCTGGCATTTCAGGATTGTACCAATGGTTTCTTTCGGGCCTTGGGTGATTTCTATGACTAACCATTTATCGGTTGACTCCAAAATCCTAAAGGTTACCTGAATACTCGTCTGGTTAAGGTTTAACTCCAGCAAGTCCCTATCGTTATTCCAGGTTCCAACCCGATAAACGGGTTTCCCGCCAGCACCATTTGCTTTACCCTTATTCATAAAAGAAGCCAAGCCATTGCTATAAAAAGATATAAAAGCATCATTATAGATGGTTTCGCTTTCTTCATCGGTAAATGCTGGTTCTAATTTTACAACATGCCATGTGGTTTCTAACGAAGGGGGCAATAATTGAGAACACGAATTGAAAATAACGCATAGTACAAACAGGCCGGTAACAGACGACAGGACTTTCATCAAAAACTGGAGGTTAAACACTTTAGAAAGGTATTTTTTAAAGTAGTAGTCTCGCCCAGAATCGAACTGGGATCAAAAGTTTAGGAAACTTCTATTCTATCCGTTGAACTACGAGACCAAAAAATCGGCTTTAAGCCGGTTTGGGAAGCGCAAAAATAAAAAAACTATTCGTCCCCGCCTGCCTCTGCCGTATAATCCTGCGAATAATCGTAAGCGGTGTTCAGGTAATTGGGGTATATCTGCAGATGGCGTTTTTTAACCTGTTCTAACATCACGGCCTTTAGTTCGCTGATGTTTTCTCCGGTTACGGCCGATACAAATACGATATGTTCATAGCCGCTCTGGCGGTAATAGCCTTTCATAGCCTCTAAGTTTACCGGTTCTTCTTCGGTATGCCGTGCCTTTAACGCATCTACTTTGTTCAACACCAACAGGGTTGGAATGTTGCCCGCGCCTAACTCGGCCAATGTATTGCTTACCACTTGTATCTGGTTATCGTGAAACGGATGGGCGGCATCTACCACGTGAATAAGAATATCGGCTTCGCGCACCTCGTCTAACGTGGACTTAAACGACTCGATTAAATGGTGTGGCAGTTTGCGGATAAACCCTACGGTATCGGACAATAAAAACGGTATGCCTCCCAGCACCACTTTGCGCACGGTAGAATCGACAGTGGCAAACAACTTGTTTTCTGCCAGCACCCCCGAGCCGGACAGCAAGTTCATCAGGGTTGATTTGCCTACGTTGGTATAGCCTACCAACGCCACGCGCACTACATTGCCCCGCGATTTACGCTGCGTGGCTTTTTGTTTCTCTATCTTCTCAAGTTTGTCTTTGAGGATAGTGATCTGGTTACGGATGTTACGCCTGTCGGTTTCTATTTCGCGTTCACCGGCACCGCCACGGGTTCCGGTTCCGCCACGCTGTCGCTCTAAGTGTGTCCATAACCGGGTAAGCCGGGGCAACAAATACTGGTTTCGGGCCAGTTCAACCTGCGTGCGGGCCTGGGCGGTTTGCGCACGGTACAGAAAAATGTCAAGAATGAGTAAACTGCGATCATACACCTTAACACTCGCTTCTTCGCCTTTGGGGTTCAGTTCGCGTTCGAGGTTTCGGAGTTGCGAGGGTGTCAAATCATCGTCAAAAATTACACGCTTTACCTGGCGCGCCCGTACATACTCTTTCAGCTCGGCCAATTTACCCTTGCCAATAAAGGTGCGCGAATCGGGCGTTTGCAGATGCTGTACCATTTTTTTTATGGTTTGGATGCCCATTGTTTCGGCCAAAAAGGCCAATTCGTCCAAATGCTCGTTGGTTTGTTCGGTATCGCGGCTGGTGCCTACGGCTACTAATATGGCGGTTTCGGATTGCTTCATTGAATGATTAAGGGCGCAATTTTAATGGATATAAACGGTTATCGGCTTAACAGGCAGTTACTTTTTTCTACATTTGCACATCTAATATTACATCAAAAAAAACGCTGATTTGCCTTCGGGCAAGGTAGCTGGCTTTAGTTAATCGTTCATGAAAGTCGCCATTGTTCTCAATACCTCCTGGAATATTTACAATTTCAGAATGAACCTTGTACGCTCCCTGCAGGCACAAGGGCACGAAATTCATACGATTGCACCCGTTGATGATTATACCCATTATTTAGAAGAGGCCAATTGCATACACCATGCTGTTAAAATGGACAGCCGGGGGGCTAATCCTATTAAGGACATGGCCTTGATTTTTGAACTGTTTGGCATTTACCGCAACATAAAGCCCGATGTTATTTTGCATTACACCATCAAACCTAATGTGTATGGTTCGCTGGCGGCTTCGTTGCTGGGCATTCCGGTAGTGAATAATGTTTGCGGTTTGGGCACTGTATTTCTGAAAGACGACTTATTGTCGTCCGTGGCCATGTTTTTGTACCGGATCAGCTTCAAATTCCCCAAAAAGGTGTTTTTCCAAAACCCTGACGATCTAAAACTCTTTCTCGACCGCAAGTTAGTACCCTCAAAGTCGGTCGATTTATTGCCCGGTTCAGGTATCGATCTGCAAAAATTCAAACCCCTGGCTTTTCAGCGGAACCAAAAATTTACGTTTTTGCTCATATCACGGTTAATTACCGATAAGGGCGTTCTGGAATACATTAACGCGGTAAAAAAACTCAAGGCCGAAGGGGTTGATGCACGTTTTCAGGTATTGGGTGCTATCGACACGGAACATAAAAGAGGCATTAAACGCGAAGTTATCCAGGAGTGGATCAATTCCGGTATCATCGAATATTTAGGAACCACGCAGGACGTTCAGCATTTTATTGAATTGGCCGATTGCGTTGTGCTGCCCTCGTACCGCGAAGGTACCCCGCGCACGTTACTGGAGGCCGCGAGTTCATGCAAGCCTATTGTAGCCACGAATGTGCCCGGGTGCAACCAGGTAGTGCAGCACGAATATAACGGGCTGTTGTGCAACCTGAAAGACGCTGACGACCTGGCGTTGAAAATGCGCCAGATGGCCAACAGCGATAACGAAACCCTTAAAACCATGGGACAAAACGGCCGTAAAAAAATGGAGGCGGAATTTGACGAATCAGTCGTGATTGATAAGTATCTTCACACCCTTACTACCATAACCGCAGCGTAAGGACAATCCATGCAAATAATCACAACCGAATTTGAAGGATTAACAGAGATTATCCCGGATGTTTACCACGACAACCGTGGCTGGTTTCTGGAATTTTATAAAGATACCGCCTTCAGGGCAAACGGTATCACCTATCTCTTTCCGCAGGTAAACCTGTCGCATTCGCATAAAGGCGTTATCCGGGGTTTGCACTTTCAGCAAGCGCCCTGGCAACAAGCCAAACTTGTATCGGTATTGCAGGGCAGGGTATTGGATGTAGTGGTTGACCTGCGCCCGAACTCCAAAACATTTGGTAAAAGTTATAGTTGCATATTAGACGATGTGCGCCATAACCTGCTGATGGTACCCGAAGGTTTTGCGCACGGTTTTGCTGCTATCGAAGACTCACTGTTCATATACAAAAGCTCGAACGTCTATAACCGCGAATCGGAAAGCGGCATTGTGTGGAACGATGCCACGCTAAACATTGAATGGCCTTTTGAGGCGCCCATCGTATCGGACAAAGACCGGCAACTGCCTACATTCAACGAATTGTTGAGAAAATCCTTAATTTCACAGGTCTAATTTTACACAGTTTGAAAGGTTATTCTTACTTATTTATCATGTTGCTGGCCGGTAGCATATTTTCGTCTTGCGGATCGTACCGGCAAAACATTATGTTTAAAGTGCCGCAACAGGGCGAAATCCAAAAACAGGCCGAAGCAACAGAGCGCAATTATGTAATACAAGTTAATGACTATTTAAAACTGGCGGTATATACCAACGAGGGCGAACGCATTATCGACCCCGACCTGGAGTTAATCAAAGGGATGTCGGTTCAGGGCATGAACTTGCGCCCCAACCCCGATTACTTAGTAGATGTTCATGGCGTGGTGAAATTCCCTCAGGTTGGCGAACTCAACGTTAAAGGTCTTACCATTCGTCAGGCCGAAGCCATTCTGCAAAAAGAGTACGAAAATTTTTACACCGACCCTTTTGTTGTTTTACAGTACACCAACAAGCGTGTTGTAGTATTAGGCAATTCAGGAGGCCTGGTAGTGCCGCTTACTAACGAAAACGTAACACTTGCAGAAATCCTTGCGCTATCGAAATCCATCGACAACAATGCAAAAGCAAATAACATCCGTGTGCTGCGCAATAACGATTTTTTTGTGGCCGACCTCACTACACTGGAAGGCTATCAGAAGTCAAACATGATCATGCAACATGGAGACATCGTATATGTTGAGCCAATCCGCAGGCCATTGAGTGAAGCCGTGCGCGATTATGGCCCTATACTGAGTTTAGGGTTAAGCGTAACCACGCTGCTGGTTGTTATTCTGGGAACAAAATAAAGTAACCTTTGGAAGATTTAAGAAATAATCCGGTAGAAACGATTGACTTTGGCAAGCTCAAAACAACGGCCATTAATAACCTGCCCTGGATTATCTTAATCCTGATCGTAACCAACGCCATTTCAATTTTGTATGTTCGTTATACTCAGGCGGTGTATGAGTCTGAGTCTGAACTGAAACTCGACATCAAAGAAGACGCTTCAGAACTGGGCATCCGTGAAATGACCGGCACCGATAAAAACCTGAACCTTATTTCCGGTGAAATCGAAACCATTCAATCGAAATTGTTTTTAAACACGGTAATCGATTCGCTCGACTTGCACGTAACGTATCTCAACATTGGCAGCATCCTTACCGAAGAGTTTTATAATTCATCGCCCTTTACCGTAAAATTTATTGCTTTAAGCCCGCGCCTGCACAATGTTCCATTTTACATCGAACAAAAAAATGCGCAGCAATACACATTGCACACGGGCGAAAACAAAACAGTCATTCACGGCAAATTCAACGAACCGTTAACAATGGATGGCGCAACGCTGGTGATTACCCTGAAACCCCAGGCCGAACTGCAACCCAACGTTAACTATTCGTTTGTTTATAACAGCCGCGAAGTATTGCTGGATTATTTAACCCGCAACCTCACCGTTGAACCCATTAACTTCAACGCCAAAACCATCCGGGTTTCTTTTGTTGACAAAAATCCGCGAAAGGCACACGACCTTGTTAATAACATCGACTCGCTTTATTTACAATTCAGCAACTACCAGAAAAACTTAGCGACCAAACAAAAAATCGCCTGGCTAAACAATGAAATGGCGCAAATCGAAAACAAAATGGGCAACTACGAAGATTATTTCGAGAGTTTTACCCTGAACAATAAAACCAGCGATTTAAGCGCAGACCTCAAAAGAACCATCGTGCAAATTAATCAGGTTGATTCGCAACGCTTTGAATTAGCACGCAGGATCACCGAAGTAAACCAACTCATTGATAACGTTGCCGTAGGCGATTTTTATTTAAGCGGGGTACAGTTAAAAGAACTACCGGCAACCGTACAGCAACACTTTGAACAACTTCAGCCCCTGTTGATCGACATGGATCGTGTAAAGCTTTCGTACAACGAAAATACCTTTACCTACAAACGAAAAGAGAAAGAAGTACAAACCATTACCGATGCATTGTTTAAAGAACTGACGGCCATGAAAAATGCTTCGTTGAAAAAATTACAACAACTCAACGCAAGCAAAGCCAGCCTGGAAGAAGCCTTCGCCAATATGCCCGACAAAAACACCCAGTTCAATAAAAACCAGCGCTTCTACAAATTATACGAAGAGTTTTACCTCACCCTGATGCAAAACAAATCTGAGTTTGAGATAGCACAGGCCGGCAGCACGCCCGATTTCAAAATCTTATCGGCCGCAACATTACCTGCCACACCCATTGCACCTAAAAAACTAATCGTTTACAGTATCGGGTTAATTGCCGGATTGATCCTCAACATTTTTTTAATTGGTATTCTTTACCTCGCCAACAATAAAATTACCAATGCCGAAGATGTTGAACGACTCACCGAAGTACCCATGCTGGGCGTTGTGCCGAAAATGCGCAAGCAATCAAAAGCCTCGCTGTACATTTTAGAGTTCCCCAAATCGATCGTGAGCGAGGGCATCCGTACGTTGCGCACCAACCTCGATTTCTTTAATGCCGGTACTACAAAAAAAATCATTGCTATTACCTCCACTGTTTCGGGCGAAGGCAAATCGTTCATCGCACTCAACCTCGGGGGTATTATGGCGTTATCCCGCAAAAAAGTTGTTTTGTTAGATGTGGATATGCGCAAACCTAAAGCATCGCCATTCGCAAGCGATGATACTGCGTTAAAGGGCATGAGCACCATCCTGATCCGTAAAAACACCTGGCAGGAATGTATTGTAAAAACCCCGATCGAAAATTTAGATGTGATCCCTTCCGGCCCGCAACCGCCCAACCCTTCCGAACTCTTAATGAATGGCGAGTTTAGCGGTATGCTGGAAGAGTTGCGCCAGCATTACGATTTTATTGTGCTTGACACCCCGCCTGTCGGGTTAGTAACCGATGGTTTAATGGCTATAAAACATGCCGATATTTCCATTTATGTTTTCAGGGCCGATTATTCCAAGAAAGATTTCCTGAAAAATCTTCAGCGCATGCTTAAAATCAACAAGTTCACCAACGTGATTACCGTGCTCAATGCACAACCTCCGTTGCATGAAGGTTATTACGGATCGGGCTATTATCAGGAAGAAAGCGCTACGAAACGCTCAAGGCTAACATCATTTTTTAAACGTGCTTAACTGGTTCCGAAAACAAAAAACGGTTGACCTCCCGGTTGATGTTCCCGTTGTGGACATTCACTCGCACCTGTTGCCCGGCTTAGACGATGGTGTGAATACTTATGAAGAAAGCGAAGCCATCATTCTGAAGTTTCAGGAAATGGGCTATCGTAAACTCATTACCACGCCACACGTGATGAGCGATTTTTACCGCAACACCAATAACGACATTCTTACCAAACTTAACGAGGTAAACACCACGCTCGGACAAAAAGGCATTAACGTTACGCTTGAAGCCGCAGCCGAATATTATTTAGACGAAGAATTACTGCGCAGGCTTCAGGCCGATGATCCGTTGCTCACGTTCGGCAACCATTACCTGTTGTTTGAAACCAACTTCATGACCGAACCTTTAAACCTGAAAGAGTTTATTTTTCTGGCAACTACCAAAGGATATAAGCCCGTACTGGCACACCCCGAACGTTACCTGTACGTACAGTCGAACTTTAGCAAGGCAGAAGACCTGTTGGATCGTGGCGTATTGTTCCAACTCAACATTTTATCGCTCACGGGTTATTATTCAAAAGCCGCAAAGGACACCGCTAAAAAATTAATCGACAACAAATACGTTCACCTCATCGGCAGCGATTGCCACAACTATGCCCACATACAACAGGTAGAGATTGCCCGGAAAAACAAATACTTCCAAAAAGCAATATCTTTGCCCTTGCTTAACAATACGCTTTAGTATTCTTTATTCATTACCATGATTGCCATTACCGGAGCCAACGGGCTGTTAGGAAGTTACCTCATCCGCTTACTGCACGAGCATAAGCAACCTGTTGTTGCCCTGAAACGAAAAAACAGCAACACCGATCACCTAAACGATATTCAGGAACATATTCATTGGCGCGAAGCCGACATCACCGACAGCGTATCGTTGGGTGAGGCATTAGAAGGCGTAACCGGCATTATTCATACAGCCGGTATGGTTTCGTTCAACCCGCGCAATGCCAAACACGTTTTTAACACCAATACCATCGGTACGGCCAACGTGGTAAATGCTGCATTGGCCGCTAACGTTAAACGGTTGGTTCACATCAGTTCGGTAGCCGCATTGGGGCGGCAAAAAGATCAACAGGAAGTTGATGAAACCAACAAATGGTTGGACAGCCCCCTGAACAGCTATTACGCCCAATCGAAATATAAAGCCGAGTTAGAAGTATTTCGCGGACAGGAAGAAGGCTTGAGTACGGTTGTCATCAACCCCTCGGTGATTCTCGGCTTTAGCAACTGGGACAAAAGCAGCTCACAACTCTTTAAATATGCATGGCAGGAAAAACCGTTTTATATGCACGGTGCCTTGAATTATGTCGATGTTCGCGATGTCGCGCAAATCGCTTGGAAACTCTTTAATGCCCCCATCGAAAACGAACGGTTTATTGCCAATGCCGGCTCGGTCGATTTCAAAGTTTTTTTCGACACCTTAGCCGGTAACTTTGGTAAAAAAGGTCCTACCATACCGGTAGGCAAACCATTTTTAAAGCCTTTGGCCGTTTTAGAAAGCCTGCGGACACGCATTACCGGAACCGAACCCATTATAACCCGCGAAACCGCCCGCCTGTCCGGAACACATTTTTTCTACAATGCGCAGAAAATAAAAAAGGCCTTATCGTTTGATTTTCAATCGTTTGAGGCAACAGCAGCCTGGTGTTGCAAGCGGTATGCCGAACTTTATGGAATAAAAAATCATTGATCGGTTTACATTTGCGACCTATTTTTAGGTACCTTAGAAAAACCAATTTGCCCATGGCGAAAGATTTCCGGAAACGCGAAGATGAAGGGAACGACCTGATCAAACGATTTGAAGACCACCTGCGGAAAAAGAAAACCGACTTTTTTGAGATCGAGCATTACGAAGAAATCTTTGATTTCTATATGCTGCGGGCAAAGTACAACAAGGCATTACAGGCCGTAAACATAGCCGCTAATCAATATCCGTTTTCTACCCAATTCATTACCATGAAAGCCCAGGTGCTTTCGCAATTGGGTGAGTACGATGAAGCGCTCGACTTGCTGGATCAGGCCGGTAACTTACAGCCCAACGATGCCGAGGTAATGCTTACCCGTGGATCGATCTTTGCCTTGCAGGGAAAACACAAAGAAGCCATCGAAAGCTACGAACGCGCACTTGACTTTACCGATGATAAAGATGAAGTCTATTATAATATCGGTTTGGCGTACCAACACTCCGAGCAATACACGTTAGCCATCGAAGCGTATAAGAATGCCATCGAATTTAACATCAACCACGAAGGCGCCTTGTACGAACTCGCCTATTGCCTCGATGTAAGCGGGCAGTTAGAGAGCAGTGTATCGTACTACAAAAAATTTATTGATGAAGACCCATACTCGGCTTCGGCCTGGTATAACCTCGGCATTGTGTATAACAAGCTTGGCCAGTATGACGAAGCCCTGAAAGCCTACGACTTCGCCATTACCATTGACGATACGTTTGCTTCGGCATACTTCAACATTGGCAACACGTACATGAACCTGGGCGAGTACGCCAAAGCGCTCGATTCATTTAAAAAAACAATAGACCTCGAAGGCCCCAGTGCCGAAGTGTATTGTTCTATTGGCGCTGCGTACGAAAACCTCGAACAATACGATCTGGGCTTGAAATATTTTCAAAAAGCCGCCAAGCTCGACAACCTGTATGACGAAGCCTGGTTTGGTGCCGGTGCCTGTTTAGAAAAATTAGAAAAGTGGTACCAGGCGTTGCACTTCTACAACAAAGCCTTAAAGCTGCATGTCGAAAATGCCGAATACTGGAAAGCCATTGCCCATGCCGAGTTTAAAGTGGGCAACATCATTTCCAGCATCGATGCCTACGAAGAAGCAGGCAAACTCGATCCGAAAGACAAAGAAATATGGCTTAACTGGTCGTTCATTTATTACGAACAGGGCGACCACGCCAAAGCATTAGACGTTTTAGCGCAAGCCTTGCACGACAGCCCCGATGATGCGGAAATACTCTACCGCATGACCATATACCTCATTGAAGCAGGCAATTACAAAGAAGCCTTTAATTATTTGGAAAATGCCTTAATTTTGGATTTTGATGGTCATACAACACTATTCGAATTCTTTCCGAAAGTGGAAACCCAGAAAGCATTGTACAAGATCATCGAACAGTTTAGACAAGATAACAGCTAAATGAATTACGAACTAAAAAACTTACCTGAGCGCACCAGCAAGCCCAGGGATTACGGCTTTACCATGGCTATGGATAAAGGCCTGAGCATACGTGAAGCCGAAGATTTTGTGAGCATAGCCGGCAACCACGTTGATATTGTGAAGTTAGGCTGGGCCACCTCGCACGTTACCCCTAACCTGAAAGACAAACTAAAAGTTTTTAAAGATGCAGGCATACCCGCTTACTTTGGCGGAACCTTGTTTGAAGCTTTTGTTATCCGCGATCAGTTCGATGATTACCGCAGGATATTAGACAAATACGATATGCCGTTTGCAGAAGTATCAGACGGATCGATTGACCTCGACCACGACAAAAAATGCGAGTACATTTCCAAACTATCGCAACAGGTAACGGTACTGTCGGAAGTGGGTTCAAAAGATGCCGACAAAATCATTCCACCTTATATGTGGATTGACCTCATGCAGAAAGAATTAGACGCAGGCTCATGGAAAGTAATTGGCGAGGCACGCGAAGGCGGCAACGTGGGTTTGTTTCGCGGAACGGGCGAAGTGCGTTCGGGACTGGTACAGGAAATCCTGACAAAGATCCCATTTGAAAAAATTATCTGGGAAGCTCCCCAGAAAGCACAGCAGGTGTGGTTCATAAAATTGCTGGGCGCCAACGTGAACCTCGGAAACATTGCACCGAACGAAGTTATTCCGTTAGAAACCATCCGTTTGGGATTACGCGGTGATACCTTTTTACATTTCCTCGGTATCGAAAGAAAGGGTAACACTACCCCTCCGTTTTACGCTGAGTAATTGAGAAGATTACAGGATTATATTTTGCTCTATCTAAAAGGGCTATGCATGGGCATTGCCGACTCCGTACCGGGTGTGTCGGGCGGCACGATTGCTTTTATTACCGGTATCTATGTTGAGTTTTTACATTCACTCAACGCGATCGACAAAGATGCCTTTATCCTGTTGCGTACATTCCGGTTTGCCGAAGCCTGGAAAAAAATAAATGGTAATTTTTTACTCACCGTTTCAGCAGGTATCATTACCAGTTTACTCGTTATCACAAGTTTAGTCTTCTCGCTGATCGTTCATTATCCCATCTACATCACATCGTTTTTTTTCGGGGTAATTTTCGCATCGGTAGCATTAGTGTTAAAAGAAATCAAAACCTGGGGCATCCGCCCGGCTGTGGCCTTCGTGCTCGGTGCGCTTATCGGGTATGGCATTACATTGTTGTCGCCCGTTCAAACCCCCGACACGTACTGGATGGTTTTTATGTGTGGCGCATTAGCCATTTGCTCTATTTTAATACCCGGCCTTTCGGGCGCGTTTATTTTAGTGCTTATCGGTAAATATCCGTTTATGACCTCTGCGTTTATTGAATTAAATGTGCCCGTTATACTGGTATTTATTCTGGGTAGTATTGTCGGGTTGCTGGGGCTGGCGCGGTTAATTACACGCATACTCGATCAGTATCAACACGTTACCATTGCCATTTTGGCGGGGTTAACCATGAGTTCGCTAAATAAAGTATGGCCGTGGCGGCAGGTAGTTGAGTACGCCACCAACCACAAAGGCGAACAGGTTGCAGTATTTGGTAAAAGTATAGTACCTTGGCACTTTTTATCAGAAACCGGAAAAGACCCCTACCTCTTTCAGGCAATCCTGATGATGGCATTAGGAATGTGTATAGTAATAGTTACAGAGCGCATAGCGACACAATTAAAATTAAAACACTGACATGGAAAAAATTTTTGGCCTGATTGGCTCAACGGTTAGTCATTCATTTTCTAAATCGTACTTTGACGAAAAGTTTTTTCGCGAGGGCCTGCGCGATTACCATTACGAACTGTTTCCGCTGGCAAAAATCCAGGACATCCAAACCTTGTTAAAAGATAACAAAGCATTAAGCGGACTGAACGTAACCCTGCCGTACAAAGAGCAGGTGATACAGTTTTTGAACGAGATCGATCCGGCCGCAAAAAAAATCGGTGCCGTAAACGTAGTAAAAGTACAGGATGGCGTACTGAAAGGCTACAACACCGACAGCGATGCGTTTTATGAAACCATTGAAAAGTGGCTACCGAAAGACAGAGAATTTAAAGCGATTATTCTCGGCTCAGGCGGATCAAGCAAAGCAGTACAGCAAGCCCTGAGTAAAATGAACATCGCGTTTAAGGTTGTATCACGCGATAAGAAAAACGGTGATTACACATACGAAGAAATCAACGCGAACGGAAAAGAAATCGCCAGCTCGCACCTCATCATTAACACCACCCCGCTGGGTATGCACCCCAACGAAAGCGCCATGCCTCCGCTCGATAACGAATTCATCACCAAAGATCATTACGTGTACGATTTAATTTATAATCCTGCGCGTACACAATTCCTGCAAAAGGCAGAGATACGCGGTGCCACCATTAAAAACGGTTTGGAAATGCTGCACGTACAGGCCGAAAAATCGTGGCAGATCTGGAATAATTAGTTTTTAGAAGTCATTTCAGAAATAATAATATCCCGTCATCCCGAGGAACGAGGGATCTTCTAACGAAACAGAACCCTTAATTTTTGAAGATTCCTCACTCCGTTCGGAATGACGAGCCTATTTTTGATCTTGTAGTTATCCGTTAATAGTGAAAGGTTCGTGAATTGACGATTTGTGTCAACCTGCGAACCTTTTTTGTTTTCGACCCATTATCCTTAATGAATAACTGTTAACTTTTGCCATGGATTTTAAGCTCACCAGCGAGTATGTGCCTACGGGCGATCAGCCCAAAGCCATCAAACAATTAGTAGAAGGCGTTGAGAATGGCGAATTGCACCAGGCATTATTGGGTGTAACCGGATCGGGCAAAACGTTTACCATGGCCAATGTAATCGCACAAACGCAACGGCCTACGCTCATCCTCAGCCATAACAAAACCTTAGCCGCCCAGCTTTACGGTGAGTTTAAAAATTTCTTTCCCGACAATGCCGTTGAGTATTTCATTTCGTACTACGATTATTATCAACCCGAGGCATTCATCCCTTCATCGAACCTGTATATCGAAAAAGATCTTTCTATTAATGAAGAAATTGAAAAGCTGCGCCTGAGCGCAACCTCTGCCCTGTTAACCGGGCGCAGAGATGTGCTGGTAGTGGCTTCCGTTTCGTGTATCTATGGTATTGGTAACCCCGATGAGTTCGGTAAAAATGTAATTAAACTTAAAACAGGCGAAACCATTGCCCGTAACAAATTGCTGTTCGGCCTGGTCGATATTTTATACAACCGCACCGAAGCTGAATTTAAACGCGGTACGTTCCGCGTGAAGGGCGATACAGTCGATATTTTTCTGGCGTATGCCGATTATGCCATCCGCATTTACTTTTGGGGCGATGAGATCGAATCCATGCAGCGCATTGATCCCGTAAGCGGAAAAAAAATATCAGACGAATCTGCCATCACTATTTTTCCGGCCAATCTTTTCGTAACCGGAAAAGATTCGATGCACCAGGCCATCCGCGAAATACAAGACGACATGGTGCAACAAGTGAAGATGTTTGAATCGGAACGAAAATTTCTGGAAGCCAAACGGCTAAAAGAACGCACCGAGTTTGATTTAGAGATGATGCGCGAGCTTGGTTATTGCTCCGGCATTGAAAATTACTCGCGTTACTTCGATCGCAGGCAGGCGGGTGCACGACCATTCTGTTTGATCGACTATTTCCCCGATGATTTTTTATTGATGGTTGATGAGAGCCATGTAACCATTCCGCAAATACGTGCCATGTGGGGAGGCGACCGCTCACGCAAAGTAAACTTGGTTGATTATGGTTTTCGGTTGCCTTCGGCATTAGACAACCGCCCGCTTACATTCAACGAGTTTGAATCGCTCGTTAACCAGGCCGTGTATGTAAGCGCAACACCGGCCGAATATGAATTACGCAAGTCAGAGGGTGTGGTTGTAGAACAGTTGATCCGCCCTACCGGCTTGCTCGATCCCGAAATTGACGTACGCCCCAGTAAAAACCAGATTGACGACCTGTTAGAAGAAATTGACGAACGTGTAAAAAAGAAAGAGCGTGTATTGGTTACTACCCTTACCAAGCGCATGGCCGAAGAGCTTACCAAGTATATGGAACGTGCCGGGGTAAAATGCCGCTACATCCACTCGGAAGTAACTACACTCGACCGCGTAGAAATTTTACGCGAACTGCGCCTTGGTATTTTTGATGTGCTGGTAGGCGTTAACCTGTTGCGCGAAGGGTTAGATTTGCCCGAAGTTTCTTTAGTAGCAATTCTCGATGCCGACAAGGAGGGTTTTTTACGCAACCAGCGTTCGTTGGTGCAAACTATTGGCCGTGCGGCACGCAACGAAAACGGGCGGGTGATTATGTATGCCGACTCGGTAACCGAATCGATGCGATTAGCCATCGATGAAACCAACCGCAGGCGAAAAATCCAGATCGACTATAATAAAGCGCACGGCATTACACCTAAAACCATTGTGCGATCGAAAGAATCGATCTTGGGACAAACTAAAGTTGCCGATGCGAAAAAGTCCACGAAAAATTACTATGTAGAAAGCGAAGAAATAACCCTCGCGGCCGATCCCGTTGTGGCCTACCTCGGTAAAGACGAACTTCAAAAAATGGCCGACCGTACTAAAAAAGCCATGGAAAAAGCGGCCAAAGACCTTGAGTTTATAGAAGCCGCCCGCCTGCGCGATGAGTACATGGCTGTATTGAAGCTGATCGAAGAAAGAAAGTAATAGCACTATAACCCCAAAGTCCGTTAGACTTACTATTTGCTTTGGGATATTTGCCGTATGTGTTTCAAGTTGTCAGCGAGCCTGATTTAACTACATACACATATATCATTCTTGGAAACAGTATCGGTGGCTTAATTTGCGGTTACGCTTATTGGAAAAAAGGGCTTGAAAGTGCTTTTGTTACTCATTTTGTTGCACATTTAACGATGTTTACTTTGGGGCTATTGTACCGTAAGTAAATCAAACACTAACACAAATTTTAAAATGGAAATAAAAAATAAATCATCATTTAAAAACGAAACAAACGATTTTCAACACCTTGAAAATTGGGTAAAAAGATTAGAACAATCTAACAACAGACAATATGAAAGAATTGAAATAAAAACTGCATTAGGGAAAACACACGTTTGGGGGATAAACACCAAAGACAACTTGGACACATTAGTGATTTTTCCGGGTGCAAGAACTTCATCACTTTTTTGGGACTTTGACAAAGGGTTGGATAATTTAGGTATTAAGCTCAGGATTTTTTTAGTCGAAACAAACGGACTTCCGAATTTCAGCAATGGCGACACTCCCGATATTAAATCGTTAGATTACGGACATTGGGCAAATGAAGTCCTTGAAAAATTAGAAATCAATAAGGCTTTTATAGCAGGTGCTTCCTTTGGTGGTTTAATCTGTATGAAATTGGGAATTACTAACCCCGATAAAGTTAAAGCAGCTTTTCTTTTAAATCCAGGTTGTTTACAACCATTTTCATTAAAAATAAGCAATCTTTATTACAATCTTTTGCCTATTATAAAACCTACCGAAGCAAATGTTCTTAAATTTTTAAATAAAGCTGTTTTCTCAAAACCCAATCACCAATTATCGACAGAAGCCGAAAAACTAATTATTGACTATGAAGTCTTCGCTATCAGCAGATATAACGACAAGACACAGAAACCATATTATATGGACAAGCAATTAGCCGAAGTTAAGGTTGATACTTTTCTGCTTGAAGGCGATAAAGATTTACTGTTCCCTTACCAAAAATCAATTGACAACGCAAAAAAACATATAGAGAAATTAAAAGAAGTAGAAATATTTGAAAACGTTGGACACGGAATAGAAACATACAACAAAGCAATGAATTATATCGGAGAACAAATAAAAAACTACCGCTAACATCGGTAGCTGTTGCACAACTACTCAAAGGGCAAATTGTTGATAAGTAGCCTTCGGGTTTTGCGTCAGGCGGGCGGGCATCTTTAAAACACAAAAGCCCCGGTGAACAATACACCGGGGCTTTTGCTTTATGCTGTTTTACAAAACTTACTTCACTGCAAAACGCTTCGCTACCTCATCCCAGTTCACTACGTTCCAGAAAGCGGTAATGTAATCCGGTCTGCGGTTTTGGTAGTTCAGGTAATAAGCGTGCTTCATCTAAAAACCCGAATTAATATAATTTGTTTCTATAATGCACTATATTTACTGCAAAATAGAAACAAAATGAGCTTTCTGGAGTTTAAGGACAAAATGTTTGCCCTCGCCTGCTTTAGCATACATCAGGTATATGCATGGAAACCGGGCTTCGACAGGAATAACCTTACCCGTTGGGTAAAGAAAGGCTACCTGTTAAGGCTCAGGCAGGGGTATTTCGCTTTTGCGGAATACAAAGGCAAAAGTGATTATGCACTATACTTTGCCAACCGGATGTACCGCCCCTCTTATATAAGCCTGCATACAGCACTGGCGTTTTATGGTTTAATACCGGAGGCAGTGGTACAGATTACCAGCGTAACTTCAATTAAAACCGCTTCGTTTAAAAATGATTTTGGCGAATATTCATATCGAAACGTGAAAGAGAGCCTGATGTTCGGCTATGAACTAAAACCGATGGCAGACAAACGTGTTATTCAGTTTGCTACCCCCGAAAAAGCATTGCTTGACCTGCTGTACCTTCACCCCTATTACAATAACGCGCAAGAATTAGAAGCACTACGGTTAGATGAAGATTATCTGCACCATGATTTAAAAAAGGATTTATTGGAAACACACGCTGCAACATTTCAAAGTAAAGCGCTCGATCAAAGAGTGAAACTCCTTTTTAAAACCTACGGACTATGATACAAATAGAACAGATAAGGAATTATTTTCCCGAACAAGTAAGCGATAACGCTGTGTTTTACAAATACATGGTCAAAGAATATTTGCAGTTACTCATACTGGATTACCTGTCATCTACACCTTACACACAAAAAATAATTTTTATTGGTGGCACTAATCTTCGGCTGGTAAAAGGGATCGATCGCTTTTCGGAAGATATAGATTTCGACTGTAAGAATTTTTCCGAAACGGAGTTTACAGAAATGACAGACGCGATCATTCTGTTTTTAGAACGCTCAGGCTGGCGTGTTGAAACAAAGAACAAGGCCAACCCCAAACTCACTGCCTTCAGGCGGAATATTCACTTTCCGGAATTGTTGTTTGATATGGGGTTAAGCGGCCATAAAGAAGAACGCTTCCTGATAAAAGTAGAAAGTCAGGATCAGGGAGTAGTATATGAGCCGGTAGTAGCCAACATAAGCGGATGTGGTTTTTTCTTCCCTTTCCCCGTACCGTCCGACAGCACCTTGTGCAGCATGAAAATAGCCGCCATGCTTGCACGCTCTAAAGGCCGTGATTTTTATGACCTTATGTTTTTATTGGCACAGGCAAAGCCTGATTATGATTTTCTTACAAAAGCCTGCAACATCAGCACACTCCACGAATTAAAAACAGCTACGCAAAACCGCCTTAAAACCATAGACCTGAAAATAAAACAGCGGGATTTTGAACATCTGCTTTTCAATAAAACAAACAGTGAAAAAATATTGCGGTTTGCTGCTTTTATAGATGCCCTGAAAGCGTAGTGTTATTGTGTCTGAAAACCGTATTACACTTGTAACCCCGTTTCAGAAAGTATCTAAAAACCTGCGATGAAGCGTACGGTTATGAAGGACTGAAACGGAACATCAGTTTTGTTACAACATAGTTAAGTGTGTACCCACGTGTTGTTATCTCACTTAGTTTAATATCATATACAATCACCTGTGTGGCACACTAAAATATCCCCATGACCAACATAAAAAAACTTATCACCCTCTTTTGAAAACCCATAGTATAGCCGCATGATGGAATTATTGGGGAAAATGTTTTCATTCGACAGGTCGAATGTATGTTCAGAGCCGTATCCAATATATGAATGCCGAAATCTCACACGTAGATCTTCATGAACAAGTATTAAATTCACTTTAGTTGGCCCTCCACCCAGCAAATCGATTTTAATTGTTGTAGCGTACGAGCACGGATTAGGGTATGCAGGCGAAATTTGAACTATAGAATAATCAGTATCCGATAAATCCGTTCCCGGATCAAAGTCAAGTAGTTTCATGACTTTTTCGGGTAAACGCTTATCAGCTCCCCAATCGTCTAAATCACGAGATCCATACGTTCCCATAGGTGTACCCTGTGCATCCGTAAGCACTATCCCTTCAAATTTTATCTGTCCATCATCGTCTTCATCACAGGAAAAGACTATGGTGATTAGAACAAACAGAATAAACATTTTTACCTTATGAAGGCGCATAAAACTTTTTGACAATTTTGTTGATATAAATGTAGTTTGCTTAAAAAAATAACATCCACTCAACGTGGATGCTATTTCGTATTATCATTTTTGAGACCTTATTTCGCTGCAAAACGCTTCGCTACTTCATCCCAGTTAACCACGTTCCAGAACGCAGTAACATAGTCCGGTCTGCGGTTTTGGTAGTTCAGGTAATAAGCGTGTTCCCAAACGTCCAATCCTAAAATGGGCGTGCCTTTTACTTCGGCAACATCCATTAACGGATTATCCTGATTAGGTGTTGATGTAACCTGAAGTTTACCGCTGGCATCTTTAATAAGCCATGCCCAACCCGACCCGAAACGGCCGGCAGCCGCTGCGGCAAACTTGGTTTTAAATTCATCGAAACTTCCAAAGGCAGCGTTAATGGCATCGGCCAGTGCACCGGTTGGAGCGCCCCCGGCATTCGGGGCGAGAATCGTCCAGAACAAGCTATGGTTGTAATGCCCACCTCCGTTGTTGCGAACAGCCGCAGGATATTTCGAGATATTCGTACAGATTTCTTCAATGCTCAGGCTCTCTTCCGGTTTACCGGCAATAGCGGCATTCAGGTTGGTAACATAAGCGTTGTGATGTTTGCCGTGATGGATTTCCATCGTTTTGGCATCGATATGTGGTTCTAAAGCGTTGGTCGCGTAAGGGAGCGCAGGAAGTGTAAAGGCCATAAAATTTTATTTTTTAGTTAAACAATATTGATGATTGGCTTGATGGTTTTACCATACAACCATGCCAAATATACAACGGTAAAACGAAGTAGAAAATTCACTTTTTATATACCTGCCGGGAATAAATTGTGAAACAGGCCGTATTACTGATCGCGGTCGCGTATGCCTTTAAAAAACTGGTTGATCAGCGCTTTGGCTTCATCGCCCTTCACGCCTTTTACCACTTCGGTACGTGTATGCAACAACGGACTCGAAACTAATGAATACCCGCGCTGTACATCGGCTGCACCATACACCAATTTTTGTAATTGTACCCAGTGCAACGCACCCGCACACATCACGCACGGCTCAAGGGTAACATACAGCGTACATTCATTCAGGTATTTCGAGCCGAGATAGTTAGCGGCCGCTGTCGTTGCCAACATCTCGGCATGTGCCGTAGCATCGGTAAGCTTTTCGGTTTGGTTATGCGCCCGCGCAATAATTCTGTTTTTGCAAACTACCACCGCGCCCACAGGCACCTCTCCTGTTTCAAAAGCTTTTTGCGCTTCCTTCAATGCCTCACGCATGAAGTATTCATCGGTAAACAATTCCATCGGTTAACGTTAATGAAAGTTAAAAAACGTATGCCCTGAAACCTTCTGTGATCGGATCAGTTTAAGGGAAATAAATTTTTATATGCAAAGATACTTTTTCCTACTCCAACTTGCGGTATTATTTACCGTAATTCAAGCTTCAGCACAACTTGCAAGCACGCCTGAACTGAACGAAGAGTTCAATTCAGAAAAATATTTATCCGATTGGACCTGGCTTCACACCAAAGAAGGCTGGCCTGATAAAGTGCGAAAGAAAGAATTGAAAGATGGCAAACTTATCCTCGATATGGGCACGTCAGGATGGTTTGCCGATAAAAATGCACCGTTTTTATTCCGGGAAATAAAAGGCGACTTTGATGTACGTGCGCGCATCAAAGCCAGCGGGCTTCAGCGCGATATTGCTGAAACGTTGTGGTCGTTGGGCGGTTTGATGGTGCGCGTGCCCAAACCCGACACCAAAGATCAATGGAAACCCAAAGAAGAAAACTGGATGTTTATGACAACCGGTGTTGCCGAAGAACCGGGCAAGCAAGTCATCGAAACCAAGTACACCATCAACAGCAAATCAAATTTAAAATTGCGCGATGCCAAAGCCGGATGGATTGTGTTACGCATTGTGCGTGTGGGCAACGCATTTATCATGCTTTACAAATACGATCAGGATAAACAATGGATCGTACACGACCGTTTTTATCTGGTTGACTGGCCACAGGTTTTGCAGGTTGGTGTTAATGGTTACACCAACAGCATGGCTGTTCCGTCAAATATTTTGTGGGGCGATCCGTTTAAGTTCAACAACGAATCGTACGATCATTTCGGTAAACCCGATTTTCAGTTAACCATCGATTACATTCACTTTCAAAAACCAAAAGTGAATTACGATGTTGCGGGTAACCCCGGCAAACAATGGCTCAACCAGGTTTATGCCAACCGGTTGGTTGACTATTCGCTGAGCAACGAAAGTCTGTTGAAGCTTATCGGCAACTAAAATTGATTGTGAAGAGTATCGGGTTATTTGATCTTGATACTCTTCATCATTTTTTCAGCCGTTTCCTGCCAGTCGGCACGGTTGCGTCTGGGGCAGTTAAACGAAAACACCAATGTGCGCGAAGGCTCAATCAAATACTGAATGTATGTATAGTTCAGCACCGGCTCGCGCAATTCAAGCGATGAGCGCTCTCCCCTCATGCGCGACTCAAACTCAAAGAAAATAAACCTGCGCCCGCTTACTTCGTGTGTGCCTTCATTCAGCATATCTACGTTATCGAACATATTGATTACGCTGGAGCGGAAGAATTGCCGGGCAACTTCCAGGTCGCTGTCGGGCCAGCGCGTAGCCGAAATGTTCACGCTAAAATCGGCATCGCGGTTCGGGTTGGTATAAGCGGCAAGCGGTTTACGCACCGATGGATAGCGTTGCGAAAAATCCAGGTCACCCATCGGTATAAAATTTTTCGGGATCAGCGCGGTTATATCGGCTGTTAGTTTTGTCTTGACCAACTTAGGTTCGTTATCGGTCGGGAACACCGTTATGAGCATAACCAAAAAAAGTACCTTCTGCATATATTTTTAATTTATAGAGCCTTACGGCAGGCCGTAAAGTATTGTTAAATTCGCACCCGTCTGTTACTAAAACAGGCTTAAAATTAACGAAAAGTCATGTTAAGAACTCATACCTGCGGTGAATTGCGTTTAACCCATGCCGGACAAACCGTTACGTTAACCGGATGGGTGCAACGCCAGCGCGACAAGGGCAGTATTTTGTGGATCGATTTGCGCGACCGTTACGGCATCACACAATTATTTTTTGAAGAAGGTAGCACTCCGGCCGAACTGATGGCAAACGCCAAATCGGTAGGCCGTGAATATGTGATCCAGGCAAAGGGCGTTGTTACCGAACGGCTCTCGAAAAACGATAAACTGCCTACGGGCGATATTGAAGTCAAGGTTACGGAACTAACCGTTTTGAATACGGCTAAAACTCCGCCTTTCACCATCGAAGACAATACCGATGGCGGGGATGAACTGCGCATGAAATACCGCTACTTAGATTTGAGAAGAAATCCGGTACGTGAAAGTTTACAGTTACGTCATAAAGTAGCGCAGCAAACCCGTGCGTTTTTAGATTCACAAAACTTCATTGAAGTAGAAACACCGGTACTCATTAAATCAACACCCGAAGGCGCACGCGATTTTGTTGTTCCTTCACGCATCAATCAGGGTGAATTTTATGCCTTGCCGCAATCGCCACAAACATTTAAACAGTTGTTGATGGTGTCGGGCTTCGACCGGTATTACCAGATTGTAAAATGTTTCCGCGATGAAGATTTGCGTGCCGACCGCCAGCCGGAGTTTACGCAAATCGACTGCGAGATGTCGTTCATTACACAAGAAGATATTCTCAATACGTTTGAAGGATTGGTGCGTCACCTTTTCAAAACAGTTAAAAACATCGACCTCCCATCGGTACCCCGTATGGCGTACGATGAAGCCATGCGCCTGTACGGATCGGATAAACCCGATACCCGTTTCGATATGCAGTTTGTCGAAATTAAAAACCTGACAGGAGGAAAAAACTTCCAGGTGTTTGACAGTGCTGAATTAGTGGTTGGTATTTGTGCAAAAGGTTGTGCGGAATATACCCGTAAGCAAATTGATGAACTTACCGAATACGTTAAGCGTCCGCAGGTTGGTGCAAAGGGTTTGGTGTATGTGCAATGTAAAGCTGACGGAACGTTCAAATCATCGGTTGATAAATTTTATACTGCCGATGATCTGAAAGCATGGGCTGAAAAATTCAATGCGCAACCGGGCGATTTATTGCTAATCCTCTCGGGCGAAAAAAATGCTGTACGCAAACAACTGAATGAACTCCGCTTGCTAATGGGCGAAAAACTCGGCTTCCGCGATAAAAATAAATTTGCGGCCTTGTGGGTGATTGACTTCCCACTTTTGGAGTGGGACGAAGAAACCAAACGCTACCACGCCATGCACCATCCGTTTACATCGCCCAAGCCGGACGATATTAAATTACTTGATACCCATCCGGGCGATGTGCGTGCCAATGCGTACGACATGGTGATTAACGGAACCGAAGTAGGTGGTGGTTCTATTCGTATTCACGACCGCGCCACACAATCGATGATGTTTAATCACTTGGGCTTTACGCCCGAAGAGGCAAAGAAACAATTTGGCTTTCTGTTGGAAGCCTTTGAATACGGTGCGCCTCCGCACGGTGGTATTGCTTTTGGTTTCGATCGTTTGTGCTCCATTTTTGGCGGGGCTGATTCCATTCGCGATTTCATCGCGTTTCCTAAAAACAACTCAGGCCGCGATGTAATGATCGACAGTCCGTCAACCATTTCAGATGAACAGTTGAAAGAGTTGGGGATTCTGGTAAAAAACTGATTCCAATAATTATTGGGAATATGTAAATCTTAACTGAATATTATTTTTAACCGCAGAGGCGCTGAGAACGCTAAGTTTTTTTTTGACTTTGCGTTTTCTCTTTTTCACCACGGAGGGCACTGAGAAACATTCGCGGCTTCTCACAGAGAGCAAGACCTGCTCCGTAAACCTCCGTAAACTCAATGGTTAAAATCACATAACATCAAAACCACTTTGCTTTATAGCGGGGTAGGAAAAAAGGATTTAAAAAAATTAAAAGTCCATTAGATAGCCTTTAACCAACTGCGCCTTTTGGGTATCTCTGGCGTTGCGCATTTTGAGTATCTATACTTATTCACCTGAAAATCAAGATTGTAGGGATGGCTGAGTTGCGTATATTTGGGAGTTGGCGGCAAGTTTTGACGACACAGTGGATACGACTTTATTACATCAAAAGAAAGAGATAAATGAGTTTTGGATGGACAGACAACGACCTTGATGATTCACTCTTTGCGGAGTTTGTAAAAGACAAACCTGATGAGCAAAGAATACGTAACTTGATAGCTAAAGGTGCCAATATAAATGCAGTTGACTGTAAAGGTGACAGCGTTTTAATTGACGCTATCTCAAACATCCAAGATGGACTGGACATAAAATTTATTCAACTGCTTATTGACTTAGGAGCAGACCTTGATTACGCAGAAGAAGGTTTTAACTGTTTGTTTAATGCAGCACTAACTCAAGAGCCAGAAGTAGTTGAACTATTACTAAAAGCTGGTGCAAATCCAAACTGTGTATCAAGCGATACTGCTGAATCACTTTTAGATTGGGCAGAGTTTGACCAATTTTTTGAAAAAACGGAAAACAGAGGCGGTGCAGAGCCAATGCAAAAAATCGTTCAGCTATTAAAAGATTACGGAGCAAAATCAATTTCTGAAATCTTTGCCGACAAACCTGAAAAATTTCTCACTGTATTTGCAGGATATAATCCGACAGGTATTCATACTCTGAAAGGCTACCTGAAGCCTGAAAGTATTCCTAATGCTGACAAAAGTTTCATTGACACTTTTATCAATTGGGTAGCAACTAATCCTGACAAATGGGGCGAATATAAATATCAGGACGGTATGAAAATTTTAAACCCGCCAGACATATCTGTTTTACGACAGCATAATGAGTTAGGACTACAATTGGCAAAGACAATTCGCAAATTGGCTAACTCTGACATTGAGGTGAAATATTACTTTGTAAATCCTGACGACTTAGAAAAAAATAGAGTGAGAAATGTTGAGCATATTACAATTAAGGAGGACGAGAAGTAAACCAGCCACCAACAAGGTATTGCCAAAAGCGGGGCTGAACGGCTTCGATTGGGCATTTGTGCAAGGTTCAACATTCGTTCTCCGTTTGAACTTTTGTGCTATAAATCCGCCACTGCGGCAAGCGCCAAAACGTTGGCGGCAAGGTACGGGACGAGTTATCAAACAAAGTTATTTAGACAATGGAGAAAATGAACATCGACATTAATCTTTCAGGACAAGAGGAAGGAAAGTTTAGGACTCTTTACTTAGTATTAGGATCTCTCGGACTTGTTTACGTTACCTTGACTTTTGCATTACCGGACTTAGGACTAAGACATTATTATTTCGCGTGGATAGTCTTTTTACCCGGCTTTATTGAAGCAATACTTTACGGACTTGGAAAAAAGAGAATATTCGCTGACAACTTTCCCTACTTAAGAATTAATGAAGAGCGAATAGAAAAAAGTAAAGGCGGACTTTTTAGCAAACTCGACATTAATAATTGGACTGACATAAAAGCAATAGAAATAAAACTATTTGAAATCCAACTGACTACCATTGACAACAAATTAAAGAAAGTGGACTTAACAAGTTTGACCGATGACAATCTGAAAATTGTTAAGGAGTTTGTGACAACTTTAAAAAATAAAAGAGGACTGTGATGCCCAGCCGCCAACAAAATGCATAATCAATGACGGGGTTCGGTGCAAATTTGTAGTTTAGTTTTTCAAATTACGTTTGGTGTCGTGGGACAGTGAAGCGCTTCGAAGACCCGCCACTGCAAATAGCTAAACGTTATGAGCAATGCAGCCGACAAGCCCAACTAAAAAGACTCATAAGAATTGATGAATAAAGACAATATCATAGAAACTCAAATCGAACCTTTATTGGATTACTTCAAAAAAGTAATTCCACTTAATAAGGAAGAAAAAGAGTTGGTTATTGAGAGTTTTCAACCTCGACTTTACCGCAAACGACAATATGTTTTGCAGGAAGGAGATGTTTGTACGCATTTCAATTTTGTGGTTCGTGGTTGCCTTCGTATGTACACAATTGACGGCAAAGGAGACCCACACATTCTTCAGTTTGCTCACGAAAATTGGTGGATTACCGATATGGCGAGTTTTTATCACAAAGAGGACTCCTTACTCAATATTGATGCCTTAGAAGACACAATGGTATTACAAATCAACTTTAAAAACCTTACAGGGCTTTTCGATAAGGCACCAAAATTTAACCGTATATTCAGAGTATTGATTGAGAACAGCAATATTGCTTTGCAAAACCGTTTATTGCAAAACATCAGTATATCGGCAGAAGAACGGTATTTGTCATTTCTAAAAACCTATCCCAACTTAGTCAACCGATTACCACAGACACAAATTGCAGCCTATTTAGGTATTACCCCGGAATTTGTAAGTCGCATTAGAAACAATCAGACTAAAAAATCTTAAACTACATCAATACTATTTCTTGACTTAGTTCATTGGTGCAAAGTCTTATCTCGTTGCACCTTTGCACTATCAAATTATTTATTAATTCTAAAAAAGAAATAGAAATGAACACAACAAAAAAAGTAGCCGTAATTGGCTTGGGAAACATTGGTAAAGTAGTTGCCAAAAATTTAGTAAAAGGTAATCGTCCTGTAATTGTTGCTACCCGAAATCTGGAAGATGCACAAGCTTATGCAGGTGAATTAGGAATCCTTGCCACTGCAACAGAAACAGCAGATGCTATTCGACAAGCAGACATCGTGATTTTATCGGTTTGGTTTAATACCATCGGTGAATTCATGAAGCAATATGCCAATGAATTGAATGGTAAAATCATCATTGACCCCTCTAATCCAATTGCGCCCGATGACAATGGTGGTTTCAAAAAAATCATTGGAGAAAAAGAAAGTGCCGGATTGATTAATGCCTCTTTGCTTCCAAGCGGTGCAACAATGGCTAAAGCATTGGGAACATTGGGAGCAGCTTCGTTAGAAAGTGCGGCATTTCAAACACCTGAAAAAGCAACACTGTTTTATGCCACAGACAATACCAACATAAATTCAGATGTAGAGCAACTCATTAAAGACAACGGTTTTGAACCTGTACGAGTAGGCGGTTTGAACCAATCTATCAGAATTGAAGTTTTTGGTGATTTGCACGAGTTTGGTGCATTGGGTAAAACCGTAACCGCTACTGAAGCTAAAAGCAAAATCTGATGAATTGTTGAATGATAATTTGTTGCAGTAGCCAAAAGCTATTGCAACAAATTTTTAAGCAGAGCATTATGGAATACAGGAAAGAAAATAATACGTTTTATATCCGTTTGGATAAAGACGAGAGTTTGACCGAAGGTATTAAAGAGATTTGCAGAAAAGAAACCATTCAAGCGGGTTATTTTCAAGGTATCGGAGCTTGTGATTATGCTATTCTTGGAACTTATATTCCTGAAAAAAATGACTTTACCGAACACCGTATTTCGGGTATGTTGGAAATGATTTCTTTAACGGGAAATATAACAACCGACCAAAACAACGAACCCTTTTTGCACAGTCACGCCAGTTTTTCGTATTTAGATAAAAATGGAAATGTAATGCTAACGGGTGGACATCTTTTGGAAGCACGCATCAGTTATACCGGAGAAATTATTTTAACTCAATCCGAAGAAAAAATTGGAAGAACGATTGACCCAAAAACCAGAATCGAAATTTGGAAATTATCGTAAATTATTAGCAGTAAAAAATAATTTAAAATGAACAAAATGCTTTTAACAGATAAGAACAGTATATCGGCATTAATTACACGTTTAGCACCTGGTATAGTGGTATTTCCGCACGGAGTTCAAAAATTATTGGGTTGATTTGGCGGATATGGATTTCGGGGAACAATGGACTTTATGACGCAGAGTGTTCATTCTTCGTATCAGCATTAGCGCTAAAAATCCCGCCCATCGCCAATACGCGACCCGTTAGCATCAACAACTCTGATTCAAAAACTTTCTCAGAAAAAAAACAAAACACCCACCCGCTTTTGCGGTACTGAAACCGCAACGTTCCCACTCTGACCTTAATCTAAAGTCTAAAGTCTAACATCTAACCCTACATCCCCATCATCACAAATGCACCCCAATAGTACGGGTCTTTGTACGTTGTCATTAACTGAAGCTGTGCCAGTTTAAACGCTTTCTGTTTGTTGCCAGATTTAATCCAGTTGTTGTAAAAATTAGTCATCAGTTGTTGCGTGGCCGCATCGTCAACTTTCCATAAGCTCATAATCAGGGCTTCGGCACCGGCTACCTGAAACGCACGCTGCAAGCCATACACACCTTCACCGGCTTTAATATCGCCCAGGCCGGTTTCGCACGCGCTTAAAATAACCAAGTTAGTGCCCTCCAAATTTAAGTTCATGGCTTCGTAAGCCGTTAGCACTCCGTTGTCGTTGCTGGTCATGTCGGCATTATGGCCTGCGCCAATCGCCTTGCCCACTCCGGCCAAAATTAATCCTGAACGCAACAGCGGATTGCGCGAAGCATTCTCTGCATCTACACCAAAAACAGAACCTGAGCTTTCACCGGCATCCTGTAAGAAATATCCGTGCGTGGCAATGTGCAACAAACTCGGGCTGCGCAGTGCTTTTATATTTTTCTCGGTGGCCTCGGCCTGCATCACCGAGTTTACCTGATAGCCTGCGGTTTTTAATACTTTTGAAACACCATCGATTTCCGTTTTAGTGCCGGGCAGTGCCGCTATATCGGGCGTCTGATAATCGGGGAAACCCAACAGGAATGCATTCTTTTTGGGGACATCCGATTTCTTAGCTTTTAACGCTACCAAATCTTTTGAATTACCGATAATGATAAGGTCGGAGGCGTTGATCACAAACGTTTCGTCAGGGCGTTTCAGTGTGTTTACGTTCAGTTGATTATACACTCCGTCTGGTGAAACATAGATTGTTTTTTTACCGGCCGTTTCGGCATCGATCTTCGCCCAGTATTGTGGGTACGAGTTATCATCGGGTATGCGTTGTTGAATGGCGTTGCGATAAAATTTTGCAAAACGGGTTTCTAATTGGGCACCATTATCCAACACAACCAACTTAGGCATTTCCAAACCTTTCTTCAGAATCAATGCCACATACTTAGCATCGGTGGTAAAGTCTTGTGCAAAACCGCGTACCCGTACAATGTCCACGATGGCTTCGGTTTCGTTGAGCAATCGCAGAATTTGTTTGTAGCTGGTTTTTTGCGTGGAGTACCCGGACGAGAATTCGGCTGATCGTTCGGAAAGTGATTTCTCTGTAGCATTGGCTTTACGTTCTAATTCGGCCAGGTTAATCTTTTGATCTTTTAACTCTTCGCGCGAAAAGGAATATAACCGTGCGAGTTGTTCTTTCTGGTCTAACCAATCGAGGTAATCGTTAATGAGTGTTGTATTCCTGCTGTTGAGGATCGATTCTTTAACCTTATTGGTCGAGTTCAGCAACAATGCTTTGGTGGCCATCTGGTAATCGAAAAAATCCTGCGCCACGTACGGCATGGTAGCACTTGCTTCTACTGCAAAATTGTAAAAGCGTTGGAAGCGCGGAGCGGTAATGTCCCAATAACTTGTTTTTTCGGCTTCGCTCATGGGCGGAAAGTACAGGTTAATGAAGTCGATGGTTTTATCCATTACTTCGCGATACGCCATATAAGCTTGTTCGTATTTATTGGTTTTCCAATACAAGATGGCGAGGTCTTCCTGTGTGCGCACGTAATCGGGGTGCTTCGTGCCCAGCAGGGCTTCGCGCGTTGTCAGTGCTTTGTTAAATTCTTTTTCGGCTTCATCGTAGCGGCCTGTGAGGCGCAGAAAGTTACCGATGTCGCTTGTAACCTTTGCGTACGATATATTGTTTTCGGTGTAATTATATTTATAAACACCGCGAGCTTTCCGCAACAGCGATTCAACCTGATCGGTTTTGCCCATTTGGATGTACAGCACACCTAACTGATTTAATAGCCCTGCGTATTCGGCATTGGCTGTTTGTTTCCGGTTTTCAAAAACCGTTTTCATGTCGAGGAAAATTTTCTCGGCTTCGGCATACTTCCCGGATACCTGGTATATGTAAGCAAGGTTTGCCTGAAACTTTCGGTTATCGAACGATTGGGTTGCTTTCCATTGGGCATCTTCTTTGGCGGTTAATGCCTGTTTCATTAAACCGGATGCTTCTTCGTACCGGCCAACCGCCTGCAACAACATAGCCGTGTTGTTTAATATGATGGCGTGCTGCATACCTTTGCCAAAATATTTTTCACTTCGCACGATTGCCTCCTGAAAATCACGTTCGGCTTCGGTGTATTGCCCCTGTGCCTGATACAGCTTTGCGCGGTTATTCAGGTTAACAATATAGGCCGCGCTGTTCTTTCCAAGTGATTGATCACTCATGGTCAATGAACGTTCAATATGGTTTTTGGCACTTCCCAGTTTTCCCTGCGTTAAGTTTACCAGACCAAGATTTGATAACGCACGGAGATAAAGCACCTGATTTGTTAAATCTTTTTGTTCAAGGTATGTTTTGGCGCTATCGAAATACAATTCAGCCATCCGATAATTCCTCAACCTGAAATCATAGTAATCTATACCCATGCGTATTTTTTCACGGGCTACATCCAGCGGGGTTTTATCGGCTTCGGAGGACAGCAAAAAATGTGTCACCTTATTTCTATTCTCACCACTCTGTTTCACATCAAAAAATCCGGCATTATCGTTTACGGAAATGGCAAACTGAAAATCGATCGAGTCCATGGCGGCATTAGACTGCGTTGCTTTTTTAGCGCCTTCTTTCCGTGCAAGTTTTTCGAGTTGGCCTAATATCTGGGCGTTAAGCTGGCCGAGCGTGCATACAACAATGAACGCAACAAAGAATATCTTTTTCATACAACAAAGGGTCTGTAAAAAAGAAAGGTTGGATTTAACAACCCAACCTCTCCTCTACAAAACTAAGGATAATCTCTTAATCTTCTTCAATTTCCACACCGCGCTTCTTCAGCTCACCGGCCACTACTTTGGTGTTGGTGGTTACAATGGCTGATACCTGCGCAAGGTTTTCTTTGGCGGCATTTAACCCTTTAATAGAGGCGTTGGTGTTTTTGGTTGCGATGGGCGCGCGGGTACGGGGCGAAACATTTTTTACGCTGTTGAGCAGGTCTTTACTTTCGGTATCGAGGTTGCCAATTCTGGTGGTTAGTTCTTTGCTTGCTTTTGTAATGCCTCGCAAGGCTTTGTAATCGTCTTTCAGTGTTTCCAGCGTGGCGCTTGATGGCGTAGCGGCATACGTTTTCACCGAAGCATCTACCCGTGCTGCATCTGTTTTCAGGGTTGATGATTCATCAAAAATATCAAACGAGCTGTTTTTAAACGTATCGAAATCAGAAACACCAATATTTGTGGGGCGTTGCGGCTGTTTGTCGTCCTGCGCCTGTGTGAATTGCGGAGCAGCAAATAAGGCAAGCACAAAAAGCAAATAGGTTAATTTTTTCATAAACAGATTGGGTTAAATTGCGCATCTAAAGTAACGCAAATACCGCTTTAAGTCAATGCGGACAGCGGTGGTAATAAAAATTTAACCTTTGTTTTTTAGTTTCTGTATAAGTGAAAATTCTAATTAAACTATACACGGCCTGGGTACTGATCGTTTTTACGGTGTTTATGATCATTTTTTTGCCCGGCATTCTTATTCCTTTTTTGTTAGGACGAAAATTCTCGTGGATTGGCTATGAGTTTTTAAGGCTCTGGTCGTGGGTGTTCAGTATGCTCACGTTTATCCGGTACGAGTTTTCAGGCACCGAACACCTCACTAAAAATACATCGTGCATTTACGTGAGCAACCACACTTCGTTTTTAGACATTCCGGGTATAAGGCTGATTATTCCGGGCGAGTTCAGACCCATCGCTAAAAAAGAGCTGTTGAAAATCCCCATCTTCGGTATCATTGTAAAAGCCGCTACCGTAGTGGTTGACCGGTCGAACGCACAAAGCCGCAAACGAAGCATTGAAAAACTGCGCGATATTTTAGCTGGAGGCATTTCCATCTTAGTATTTGCCGAAGGTACGCAAAACCGGACGAAAGAAATTTTACAACCGTTTAAAGACGGTGCCTTTCGCATCGCCATCGACACGCAATTACCCATTGTGCCGTTAGTGGTTACCGGGGCTGGGCCGCTAATGCCCCCCGGCACATTAACCATAAAACCCGGCCGCATTAAAATAATTGCCGGTGCGCCCATTCCGGTTACGGGATTATCAACCAATGATACACAAACGTTAAAACAACAGGTGTTTGATACCATGCTGGGTATTTATAAACAGAATATGGGATGATGCTGTTGGCTCTTCATAACTTACATGGTAAAATAGCTAATCACACCAATCAAACACATCAAGATATTTATGTAGTTTTGTTATATGTATAAACGATTAGGCAGCAAGCGCACAATGACTCTTAAGGTAATGATTCAACGATTGATACCGGTGCTAACTATTTTACTTATAACAAGCTGTTCAGAGAAATCAAAAACGGACTCAGCCGACAATTTGGAACAGCAAACAAAAATAACAACGTTTTCAAGCGTTTACGATACTTTAGATTTTTTAACTGTTCCTATTACGTTGACACCTGACACATGGGACGAGATGCATAGAAAACATTTAAGCAAATACGGAGTAGGTGAAGGTTGGGAGCTTTTGAAACATCCCTATGCGAGATTGATCGAGAGTTCAAATTACAAAGGAATAATTTTCATTTCGACAGACGAAACTGGTTCACCGACTTTAATAACAATTGACAAAAGTGGACATCCAATCGACACGTTGTTTCTATTGGGCGACTCAGGTGGAAATGACCCAAGTACAGGAACGAGTGAAATTGCAACCATTAACAAGGACTTCATCATTCACCTTATTGACAGTACATCGACTTTTGATGTTGATCAAAATGGAAATAGAATCGAAAATTCTGGTAAACTGACAGTGACTAACGAGAGATACCGTATTTTGGACAACGGAAAAATTAATAAGATTAGATAAGTTCGTCTATTGCCAATAGTTACTATTTGCAATCGTGGGGTCTGATGTAAATATTTAGTTTTTAAATTAATAAACTATCACACCAAGCCAGTTAAAATAGGGGTATTTGTGTAGTTTTGTACATATATAAACGAATTGGGCGCAATTTTCGAGCACAGCAAGAAGAGTTGTGTGATTGATAAAAAAAGAGAATTGCTTATATAGATAGATTCCCCTCGTAGATAAATTTGTTACTTGATTTAAGAGAATAAAGTGGAATTGGAGGAATAACACGTTTCAAACTTTCCGACCATAAACAAATTTTTTCTCTAACAACAAGGTTATTTTTGACTGTTGGTTTTTGCGGTGACCTCTTACTTTGTGTAACTGCAATATTTTGCGAACTATTCATTGCAGAGAGAACATAAAACTTAAAGACAATAATAAAAAGTGTATCCATATCATAATAAAATTAAGCAGAGAATAAAAAGTGGAGAACTTGTTCGCTACGAATATGTTGAGAACTATAAAGGCATTTCCCCTTGCTTATTACTGTATTTCTCTACTGAACCCTATGTAAAACCTGTTCGCGAACACCGCTTTGATGAATACGAAACGATTTTTTCTCAAATAAACTTACACAGACAAAAGGAAAAATGATGACCATAAATTGCGCCAACATTGCAGACAAATTAAACTACAGCAAACAAAGTTTCGTTCTGTATCAGGAGGGCTGACGTGCAACCTTGGAGCCTTGTGCTTCTATTAAACTTTAGTAATAAATTGAAACTTTGTGCGCTGAAACCCGCCCGAACGCCAAGCCTGAAAACGTTGCTGCATTTCTCACAACGGCACGTACACCACTTTCTTTGTTTCGAAAAACTCTTCCGGGAAATAATCGGTAAGGTTGTACAAACTATACGGACGTTTTAATTCGCTCAACTCTTCTGTAAGGTCACCGCCTTTCAGGTACAAAATACCGTTATCGAGCGCATGTACCGATTTGCTTTTTGTTTTTTGGTTTACCCAGCCATAAAACTCTTTCATGCGCGTTACGGCACGGCTCACAATAAAATCGTATTTGTTTTTGATTTGTTCGGCACGGATGTGCTCGCCTGTTACATTTTTTAACCCTGCACCTTCGGCAACAGCCTTTACAACGGTAATCTTTTTCCCGATCGAATCTACCAAATGAAAATTTGTTTCGGGGAAAAGGATGGCCAGCGGAATACCCGGAAAACCTCCGCCTGTACCCACATCGAGCACCGAAGCGCCCGGCTTGAAGGCCATTACTTTTGCAATACCCAGCGAATGCAGTACGTGGTTAGTGTATAGATTATCAATGTCCTTCCGGGAAATCACATTGATTTTTTCGTTCCACTCTGAATAAAGCGCGAAGAGTTTTGAAAATTTTGATTTTTGATCTTCCGTTAAATCAGGAAAATACCGGGATATAATATGTAAATCTTTCAATCGAAAATTTAAAATCTAAAATCAAATATGGTCACGCTTGTTCTTCACCATCTCGAACATCAGTTCACGGGCACGGTGGAGTTGCGCTTTAACCGTGCCCAACGGGGCATCAAGTTCAACGGCAATTTCTTCGTACGAGAGTTCCTGAAAGTACCGGAGGCGCACTAACTTCTGATACTTGGGCGGGAGCTTATCTACGAACACCTGTATCAGTTCGGCTTTTTGCTCTTTAATGGTTTCTTCCTGCGGGTTCAGGTTCTCATCTTCTACCTCAATGGCAATGCCATCGCCATTATCATCTGTAAAACGGTTATCGATACTCAGGGTATTCAGTTTCTTTTTACGGATGTGGTCGATGGTATTGTTCGTGGCAATGCGGAACAGCCACGTACTGAACGTAAAGTCTTTTTTAAACCGGTGCAGGCTGCGAAAAGCTTTGGCAAACGATTCGATGGTCAGGTCTTCGGCATCATCCACATTGCGCACCATTTTCAAAATCATGTGATAGACCGGGCGTTTATAACGCTGCATGAGTTTGGCAAACGCTTTTTCATCGTTGTGCTGAACGGCCTGATCGATCAGGTCAAAGTCCTCAAGGGCTTTATCTGAAAATTGCCTGTTCAGTTCTTCCATCGTATTTTTTTCGTTATCAAGGCCACCGGAGCCGTTGAAAGATAATAAATCACGAAAACAAAATCTAAAACGGGTACAGCCCACCACTCAAATTTCTGGCCGAACCGCCCCGAAGCCTGCCGAATTGCCAGCGACAGCAGTAACGTCCTAAAAATCAATGCAATGGCAGCCCAACCAATCGTAGCCTGAAAAAACAACAGGGTTAAGCCTGCACACCATGTTATACTATGAGTGGCAAAAAACAAGGCTAACAAAATCTGGTGCATGGCCTTGTAGTGCTTCCCTACCGACAAATGCCTGATTTTTTGACGATAAAATTCGCCCCAGGTTTCTTTCGGGAACGACACGATCAGGGCATCGGTACCCAACGCAGTGGTTACATTTTGTTTAGTCACGTGCTGGTTTACAAACAGATCATCATCGCCACCGGTAACGCCTAAGTAATTGTTAAACCCTTTATGTTCTAAAAATACCGATTTCCGATACGCGAGGTTACGGCCAACGCCCATGTACGGATTACCGGCCAACGCATAGCCGATATACTGCATGGCCGTAAACAAGGTTTCGAACCGGATGAGCAGATTCAAAAACCCGCTTTTCTTTTGATACGATGAATAGCCCAGCACAAACGATTTATCATCCGCAAACTTTGTGCTCATGGTTTTTATCCATTGATCGTTTACCGGTCGGCAGTCGGCATCGGTTAGCAACACCCAATCGTATTGTGCAGCTTTAATGCCCAGCGTAAGGGCATATTTTTTTCCGTTTACGTGAGCCGGGGCACGATCGATGTGCACCATGCGCAGCCTGTTATTTTTCTTGGTTTCTTCCAGCAACAGATCGTACGTGCCATCGTTGGAACGATCGTTCACCACAATTACTTCATAAGCCGGGTGATCCTGGTTTAACAGCACCGGGATCAGCTCACGCAAATGCGGCTCTTCATCGTGTGCGCAAACAATAACCGAAACAGGTCGCGGGTCGGCCGGCAGGCTTTTGTCTTTTTTTGAAAGTACAATCCAAAAAACAAGGATGTAAATAACCTGGAGGGCAACAGCCGCTACAAAAAAAATGAACAAGGTTTGCAACGATTTACAGTTAAGAGCGTGAGTGTTCCGTTATCGCTGCGCGGATCGATCCCGACCCCGACCAGCCAAAACGGAACCACAAATATACACGTACCCGCACACGGACTTACGCAAAACGAAAGTTTTTATATAAAAGGTTTTTCGTAACACTTAAAATAGTTAAGCGACATATCCGTATTAGCTTTGCCCCCGTATAACGTTTTATATGATCAGATTATATTCCGGCATACTTTTTTTAGTAGCCCTGTTTACTATTGCATCCGCTTCGGGGCAGTCCAAAAACACCCTCAGCGGTTATTTAAAAGATCTGTCAGACGGTGAAAAGCTGATTGGCGCTACCGTTTATGTGGTTGAAACCAAAAGCGGTGCTTCTACCAATGCTTATGGTTTTTATTCCATCACCCTGCCGGCCGGAACCTATACCGTAGAGTTTAGCTATATCGGGTACCGGAAAAAAATACAACAAATCACCTTGTCGCAAAACATTCAATTAGATGTAGAGCTTTCTGCCGACCCGCAAGCGTTAGATGAAGTTGTGGTGAGCGCAGAAGGCAGCGAAAACGCACGTGTGCAAAACATTGAAATGAGTGTTGCCCGGCTCGACATCACCACCATTCAAAAAATACCGGCCTTTTTGGGCGAAGTAGATGTGATTAAAAGTTTACAGGCATTGCCCGGAGTAAGCACCGTGGGCGAAGGCGCTTCGGGGTTTAATGTGCGTGGCGGAAGCGTTGGGCAAAATTTGATTTTACAGGACGAAGCCCCGGTGTACAACGCATCGCACATGCTGGGATTTTTTTCAACGTTTAATCCCGATGCCGTTAAAGATGCGAAACTTTACAAAGGGGCTATCCCGGCACGGTATGGCGGCAGGCTCGCTTCTATTTTAGATGTGCGCATGAAGGATGGTAACAATAAAAAATACGAAGCCACCGGAGGCATCGGTACAATTTTTAGCCGGCTATCGTTAGAAGGCCCGATTGTAAAAGACAAAGGTTCGTTTATTGTTTCGGGTAGGCGTTCGTACATCGACATCCTCGCACGGCCTTTTGTTGAAATACTTCGCGATGGCGGTGCATTGAACTTCTACGACCTCACCACCAAAGGCAATTATAGGATCAACGATAAAAACCACGTTTACCTTTCGGGATATTTTGGGCGCGATAATTTTTTATTCGACAAAGACCAGGGCTTTAGCTGGGGAAATGCCACCACAACCTTACGATGGAATCACTTGTTCAGCGAGAAACTTTTTGCCAATGTATCGGGCATCTTCAGCAACTACAATTACAGGCTTCAGTTTGGCGATACCGACCGTGATAAATTCCGGTGGACATCGTCTATCTCGAATTATATTATCAAACCTGAGTTCAGCTACTTTATCAACAGCGATAACGAACTGAGTTTTGGTGCCGAAGCCATTTACTACACGTTCGAGCCTGCCAATGCGTTAGGCGTTTCAAACGGGGAGGTGACCGATTTGCGCCTCGCTAAAAAATACAACCTCGAAACTTCATTGTACATCAGCAACAGTGTGAAGTTTAACGATAGCTGGTCGGTAGAATATGGCCTGCGTTATTCGGATTTCCGGTATTTCGGCTCCGGTACGGCTTACATTTATGGCGACACCACTACCGGAAAACGCAAGCCGTTACGCGAAACAATCGAATACAACAGTGGTAAAACCATCGCTCAATATAACAACCTTGAGCCGCGCCTGTCCGTGAAAACATCCTTGTCGGAGCGAAGTTCGGTTAAGGCAAGTTACAACCGCATGGTGCAATACCTTCATTTAATATCCAACACAACGGCCTCGAACCCGTTGGATGTGTGGACACCCAGTTCCAACAACATCAAACCTGAAATTGGCGATCAGGTAACGCTCGGCTATTTTCAATCGGTTAATAAAACCTGGGAGTTTTCTGCCGAAGCATACCTGCGCTTAACCGAAAACCAGATCGATTACATTGATGGTGCAAGCTTATTGATCAACGAATACCTCGAAGGCGAACTGTTAAGCGGACAAGGCCGTGCGTATGGAATTGAATTTTACCTGCAAAAGAAAACGGGCAGGTTTAACGGCTGGATCAGTTACACCTTAGGCCGCACCGAGTTAAAAGTTAACGGCATTAACAATGGCGAATGGTATGCCGCACGGTACGATCAAACCCACAATTTAAAAATCACCGGTTTTTACGATTTATCGAAACGCTGGTCGGCTTCGGGAAATTTTGTACTAACATCCGGAACGCCCACCACCTTCCCTACTTCGTATTACATTGTACAAGGCATTTCTATTCCGTACAATGCCGATGGTTCGCGTAACAATGTAAGGCTGCCGTTTTATCACCGTATGGATTTATCGTTCAGGCTTGAAGGCAGGCAGTATAGCAAACGTAACGGCAACAAACGCAAGAATACCGATTACTGGGTGTTTTCAGTCTATAATTTATACGCACGCAAAAATCCATTCTCGATTTATTTTTCACAACGTGACGAACGTATTGTGCCCGGCCAGCCTGTCGGCAACGAGGCTACGCAGTTATCCATCATTGGTACCGTGATTCCGTCTGTTTCGTACAACTTTAAATTCTGATAAGCATGAAACGTTTCATACAATCAATTCTGTTTTTTATTCCGGCCTCGATCCCGATAGCTATCGGGATCGGGACGGGATTAGTTTTGTTTTCGTGCGAAGAAATTATTGACCCGACTTTGCGCAAAGCCGATCCGGTATTAGTAGTGGATGCGTGGCTCAACAACAAAGAAGAAGACCAGGTGATTAAACTCACCACAACACAACCTTATTTAACCCCTGCATTGCCCGAAGGTGTGAGCGATGCCTCGGTAACGCTTGTGTATGATGGCGGAAGCATTTCGTTTACGGAAGATGCCGGTGAGCCGGGAACGTATCGCTGGCCGTACGATGATGCCGTTGGAGCCTTTGATGTGATTGGCCGAGCCTATACACTTACCATTGTTGCCGATGGTATAACCTACGAAGCAACATCGCGTATCAATCGTACCGTAACCATCGACAGCATTACGTTTAAGTTAGACACCGGGCCGTTTTACCCGGACAATACTTACTTCGCAGAATTTTGGGCAACCGATTCTGTTGGCAAAGGCGACACCTATTGGATTCGCACGTATAAAAACGGTGTATTGCTAAACAAGCCGAGCGAAATAAACATTGCGTACGATGCGGCTTTCAACGAAGGCGGTAACTTTGATGGTATTACGTTTTTATCGCCCATCCGCAGTGTAAACCCGAACGATGTGGATGATGAAGGGTTTCCCCTTTCGCCTTACGTTGTGGGCGACTCGGTATATGTGGAAGTTCATTCGATCACCCATGAATCGTTTAACTTCCTGAACGAAGTGATGGTGCAAACCAATCGGCCGGGTGGTTTCGGTGAATTATTTGCCGTTCCGTTGGCCAACGTTTCGTCTAACATCCGCACGATCACGGCTGGCGGCCCCAAGGCCATTGGTTTTTTTAATGTGGCGGCTGTTGGAGGGTTTGGTAAAAAGTTAGAATTGTAGCGATAACTTGAAAACGCATAGTTTACTTCGTTAACACCAATACCGAAGGAATATCGGTTAGCCAAACATTTTTAGAGTCGATCAGTTTTTTCCAGCTTTCGAGGCTTACAAGCATTAAATCCTGTTGATTCAAAAATTCCTTATCGATTATGCTTTGGTTGTACAGCGCAATGTGGTTAGGTGCCGTTTGCTCCATCGCACGGATTTTCTCATTCATATCGGCATTTGATTTTACAAACCCTGTTATATCGAGAATCGTAACCTGCGCCCCGGCATTATGAATAAGCTTTTGCGCATAGTCGATCAGATAACTGTCGTTGGCATCGAACACGGGGATGAATACAAGCCCGGTTTTTTCTAATCCTTTATCAATCAATATCCCGACAGGTACTTCTGCCTTGTTCAGGATCAGCCGCGTACGGTCGTCAAAGGGTGAGCTGTCGAACAATCGGTCTTTACCCGTAACCGTACCGATCAGCTTTTCGGGGTTTACGATGCGGGTTGTAAACCCAAGGATTTTCCCAAGCAAGCTGCCTTCAAAAATCGATTGCCCCACACCTACTAACAATAAATCGTAATCGCCCTGGTTGGCTACATCGGCTATTTCATTTTCAATATCGCCCGATGCCTTAAACAACGTTGTGATTTTCTGGTTCAGGTTCGATGATTCTTCCACTACGGGCAGAAAACTTTCTCTTTCGTATTCGTCAATATCAAAATGATGCCACTCATTGGCGGGTGTTACGTGCATAGCCGTGATTACTGCATTGTTGTGAATCTTTTGGGTTAGCCCATGAGCGAGTTTCAACAACGACCGCCCCGATTCGGGTTTCGCAAACGAGAACAACACTTTGTATTTTCCGGTCGCAGAAACTTCTAACGGTACTTCATTTGATTTCGATTTAAAAGCCCAGTTGATAAAATCGAGTGCGGGGCCTGTCATAAATGTGGTAACCAATGCCATAATCACCATCATGGCAAATATTTCGGGCGAAAGCACACCCAGGTCGTAACCAATATTCAGCACGACCAATTCCATCAGGCCGCGTGTGTTCATCAAAGCCCCGATCGACAAGCTGTCTTTCCAGTTTTGTCCTACAAATTTTGCTGCCAGGGCGCTGCCCAAAAATTTTCCGGCTACGGCCACTAAGATGATCAGCCCGGTAATCTTCCAAAGATAAATATCGTTGAGCAATCCGATCTGGGTACGCAGTCCGGTAAACACAAAGAACAACGGCAGCAACAACACTAATGCTACATCTTCAATTTTTTCGATGAACGAATTTCTGAACTTAGCGTTCTCGGGCATGATGGCTCCGGCCATGAACGCACCAAACAATGCATGAATGCCAATTACTTCGGTAGCATACGCTGATATAATTAGTGTTAGGAAGAAAATGGCTACAACAGGTTTGCTCAAACTTTCTTTTGATGTGTGTAAATCGCCCACGCGCTTTAAGAACGGGCGCACCACTTTAATCATCATAAACACATACGCAACCGAAAGTAAAATGGTGTATAGCGAGCTCACCATCGAACCCGCTTTAACAATAGCGATTACTGCCGCCAAAATGCACCACGCAGTAATGTCATCGGCAGCGGCACAGGTAATAACAATGGTGCCTAATTTAGTTTTGTGAATGCCGCGCTCCTGCACGATACGCGCCAATACCGGAAATGCCGTAATGCTCATGGCAATACCGATAAACAAACCAAACGATAAAAATTGTATTCCTTCGGGCACAAAAGTCTGGTAAATGA
Source organism: uncultured Roseivirgaceae bacterium (assembly GCA_964404445.1). Classification (GTDB taxonomy): domain Bacteria; phylum Bacteroidota; class Bacteroidia; order Cytophagales; family Cyclobacteriaceae; genus UBA2336. The sequence continues at coordinate 736,313 of CAYOJW010000002.1, forward strand.
AATAGGCCAATGTTAGCCCTAATGCAAAAGGGATAATGATACTGGCATGGCTGATGACGATGGCATCTTGCGCTTTGTTGCGCAGCACTTTCAGGTCTAACTCCATGCCCACAATAAACATAAACAAGATCAGCCCGATCTGGCTCAGAAACTGTAAGTTGCCTAACGATGCCTGCGGAAAAAGTACAGCCGAAAACTCAGGGAAATACATACCCAGCAACGATGGCCCCAGCACAATACCGGCAATCATTTCGCCAATAACTGTCGGTTGTCCTATTTTTTTAAATATCCAGCCAAATACGCGGGCAGCAAAAATAATGGTAACAATTTGCGCTAATAATACTGCAAGCGGATGTTCAAGGTTCTGTACGAGAGCGTCAATAAATGCTGCCCAGTTATTTTTATCGGAGGCAATCGTTTTGATAAGTTCTTGTTGTTCTAATTTTACCCCCAACAGAACAACCCAGTACATCAACGCTGAAAAACCCCCGATAGTGGTTATATAAAAAATAGTGTTTCTATACTTCTTCATCAATTTTGGTTCTTACGTTCAGCTCAAACAACGAACCGGACTTTTATTTTAAATACTTCGATCAGGCTCAGAATAAACTCAATCTCTTCATGCAAACATCACACATGGTATGGCCAAAGTTAACCCGTAAGGCGTTTGCAACAAAATTTCGGAGTTAAATCAAGTTTTTTTCGTAATTCTTCTGTCAGCCACAAATCACACAGATTTTCACAGCTTATAAAACAGCACCTGTCAGTGATTTCGATGGTTAAGATTGCAAACCATTAAAACTACTTTGCTTTATACTGAAGTAGGAAAAAGGGCTTGAAAAAAAATTAAAAGTTCATTGGATAGTATTTAAACCAATTGCGCATTTTGAGTATTTCAGCTATTGCACATTTTGGGCATCTCTATATTATTCACTTGAAAATCAAGATTGTAGGGATGGCTGAGTTACGTATATTTGGGAGTTATATGCGATTTTAGCAGACCGCACCATTGACAACGAAACTGACAACAAATGACAAAATGATAACAGGAAAAGACATAATAGATTTAGGGTTTAAACCAAGCAAGTGGTTCAAAGATGTTATTGACTATGCTAACCAAAATCAGCTTAGTGGCGACAGCTTGAAAGAATATATTGAGTCTGTTCGCCCTAAATATATTGACCCACATTCCGAACCTGTTGACTTTTATAAAAACATAAGAGCAGAAAACGAAGAAGAAGCTGACAACGTAAAAATGGTTCTTGACACAATGCAAGGACTAATGAAAACACCAACCTTAATTGGTGGTGCTGTAATGCCAGACGCTTGTCCAACAGGAGAAGGACAAATTCCTGTTGGCGGAGTTGTAATTGCGAAAAACGCAATTCATCCGTCTATGCACAGTGCCGACATTTGCTGTTCCGTAATGATGACGAATTTCGGAATGTTGTCGCCAAAAACAGTTTTAGATATGGCTCATTCCGTTACACATTTTGGCGGTGGCGGACGAGAAGAGTTTTCAATTTTACCAAAGGACTTTGAAGAAAAAATTTTACAAAATAAATTTCTAAACTCTGAACGAAGTTTAAGTTTTGCAAAAACTCATTTGGCTACACAGGGAGATGGAAATCATTTTCTATTTGTAGGCATTTCCAAAAAGACAGGCGAAACGATGATGGTAACACATCACGGAAGCCGTGGTTTTGGAGCAAACCTTTACACACAAGGAATGAAAATTGCCGAGTATTTCAGAAAAGAAATCTCGCCAAAGACAGCTGAAAAAAACGCTTGGATACCTTACGACACAGATGAAGGGAAAACTTACTGGGAAGCATTGCAATTAGTTAGAGAATGGACAAAGTTGAACCATACAACTATTCATAACGCAACAACTCAAAAGCTAAACATTGACCCGTTCGACAGATTTTGGAACGAACACAATTTTGTGTTTAAAGAAAATGATTTGTTCTATCACGCTAAAGGTGCAACGCCATTGGACGACAAATTTGTTCCTGACAGCAAAGACGGATTACGGCTAATTCCGTTGAATATGAGCGAACCTGTTTTAATTGTTAAAGGCAACACGACAGCTAATAATTTAGGTTTTGCTCCACACGGAGCAGGACGGAATATTAGTCGTGGGCGACACAAGAAAAATAACGCTCACAAGACCATTGAACAAATATTTCACGAAGAAACACAAGGTTTGGACGTTAGATTTTTCTCAAATCATATTGACATTTCTGAATTGCCAAGTGCATACAAAAATGCTGAAATGGTAAAACGACAAATGCAAGAATTTGGACTTGGCGAAGTGCTTGACGAAATTATGCCTTATGGTTGCATTATGGCAGGCGACTGGGAAATTGACGCACCTTGGAAAATTAAAGCCAGAGAAAAATATAAAAACAGACAAGAAAATAACACGCAGACAGACGAGTGAAAAGAAAAACCGCATATAATCGAGTAGACGGCCTCGCCAGTTGTAACTGACGAGGTGCGCCTCTCACACCA